>NZ_JACJSG010000039.1 GCF_014697625.1 Anabaena azotica FACHB-119
TAGATGAACGAGTAGTTGAGGTGGATGAATCTATCTCTGAACTAGATGAACGAGTAGTTGAGGTGGATGAATCTATCTCTGAACTAGATGAACGAGTAGTTGAGGTGGATGAATCTATCTCTGAACTAGATGAACGAGTAGTTGAGGTGGATGAACGAGTAGTTGAGGTGGATGAATCTATCTCTGAACTAGATGAACGAGTAGTTGAGGTGGATGAACGAGTAGTTGAGGTGGATGAATCTATCTCTGAACTAGATGAACGAGTAGTTGAGGTGGATGAATCTATCTCTGAACTAGATGAACGAGTAGTTGAGGTAGATGAACGAGTATTTGTAGGGCGCTGCACTGCCCACCATATCCTAATAGGGTTGAAAAAAGAATAATTAACCGCCGATAACCGCCGCTCAACGTCGATAAATTCAGATTTTTAATTAATTGCTTGGAATTATTTCAGTCCAATCTAACCTTAACTGAACTGTATTGTACCGAATCATTGGCTTGGTGGGCAGTGCAGCGCCCTACTAATACCAATTCTCTATAAAGTTGCATCAAATAAATTATGTAGAGACGTTGCATGCAACGTCTCTACAGTTAAGAATAAAGTGCATCTTCATCAAAAAACGGTATAAGTCTTTCAATTAAGAATCACGAATTACAGATTAATGCTGATGGACTCGTTCAAGTAACCAAATTGAAGCGATCGCACCAATAAAATGAGCAGTAATACCATTAATATTAGCTACCATCACAAACACATCCAACGCCCGAATAATCTTGTTGGGATCAGTAATTGCAACGCCTGGCGGTTGGGAGATAGATTTGGCTATCAGTACACTTAAGGTTGCACCCGCACCCAGCAGGGTTAATAATATCCCCACTAAACCGACTATTATCCCTATCCTAATAGCTTGGGTTGTGTCCGCTTTACTAGGATGTAAAGACGGATTAGGATTTGCTAAATGCTTACCGATGCGAGTGTAACGAAAATCCCAATACACGCTAAACAATAAAGCAATAGCACCACAGACAGCCCAAAATACACCAACTCCCAGACCTGGATTTGGTTGATCGGCAAAAGCGCGACCAGTGAAAGCAAATAGTAAAGTTAAACTAGTTACTACAGTCAGTCCTAGTTGTATCCAAAAGGTAATCCAGCCTGTAAGACGAATTGTATTTGCAATTCCGTATAGTTTCGGTGATTGCATATGCTCTACAGTAGGTGTGCGTGTTTCCGCTTCCATATTCCTTTCCTTCACTTATCCCCCAATCATTAAGATATTCCTCCCCTAATATATAAACCCCCATCCCCAGACAGAACACCCTACAATTCTGGGGACATAAAATCGCAATACGGCAAATTGGTATCACTCATGGCTAGACAGCGCCAGAACATTCAACAAATACAAGAAATTGCTCAAAATACTTTTGGTTACGAATCCTTAAAACCAGAACAACAAGAAGTTATTGAAGCAATTTTAGCTGGACATGATACTTTAGCAATCATGCCCACGGGTTCAACAAATTGATTAATTAGACTAACGTATGGCGCTGCACTGCCCACCAAAACCAGCAAATGGTGCAAAAAAATTCAGTTAAAAGCTCTCTTTTTTGAAAGAGATTAATTAAACATCTCAAATCATCGGTGTAGCTTGTGGTGAGATTTGTATATATCGGCAGTTAATTATGCTTAATGGTGGGCAATGCCACGCCATACAAATTTTATTAATTCTTCCCATGTAAAGATAAATTATCAATCTCAAGAATGATGAAAAATGAATATTTAAGTTGTCAAAATACCTTTAGAATAAACGATATTTAAGTAATAGAGAAATGATTAAATCTTGGATGGTGATTGGAGGTGTGGCGTTTTTAGTAGCCTTGGCTGCTAACTTCATTACACCAAGCGATCGCAAATGGTTCAAACGTCTACAAAGACCCAGATGGCTAACCTTTGAAGCCGCAATTCCCGTTATCTGGACTGTAATTTTTATTTGTGGTGCTTGGTCAGCATATATTGTGTGGGAAAAGAACCCAGGAACCAATACAACCTGGGTCATCATGGGTTTATATTTGCTATTAGAAATTGTCACTATTGCATATACACCTGTAATGTTCAGGCTGCGTAGTCTTCAGGTAGGTACAATTGTCGGCGGTGCAGGTTTAATTATCAGCATCATTTTAACCCTGGTCGTCCTCTCTATTTCCAGTTGGGCAGCATTATTACTAGTTCCTTACCTGCTGTGGAGTCCAATTGGTACTTACACAACTTGGCAAATGGTTCATCTTAACCCGCAGGATGCTTAGGGAATAGGGAATAGGGGACAGGTTACAGGTAACAGGTAACAGACTTAAAAGCCTTTTGCTGCCTAAGTTTTCTCATTTCCTGATGTCCTAACTGTCTTGGCTATTGCTATAAATTAGAACTTAAACTAATCAGAAAAATATTTCCTGTAACCTGTCCCCTGTGTCCTGTCCCCTAATAAAACTTACTACCAACGACTGATTAATCCCATATTCACGCTTGTCAAACTGACAGTATAGGACATGACAAAAGATCAGGGACAGAAAAAATATGATACCCTCTTGGATGGTGATCGGAGCTGTTACTTTCTTAGTCGCAATTGGTAGTTTCTTTATTACGCCCCGTGATATTAAATGGTTTGCTCAACTAAGCCGTCCCCGATGGCTATTTTTTGAGCCACTTATACCCTTTATTTGGACTACAATCTTTATTTGCGGTGCAGCTTCCGCCTACATTATTTGGGAACGTAACCCAGGCGGTATCGTTACTTGGCTGTTGATGGGTTTATATCTTCTAGTAGAAGTAATTACCGTTACCTACATACCTTTAATGCTGAGATTCCGCAGTCTCAAAACGGGAGAAATTATTGGCTTAAGCGGCTTCCTAGCAGGTATTGTATTAGCGATCGCAGTACTACCCATCTCCGTAATTGCCGCCCTATTAATCGTTCCCTATTTACTTTGGAGTCCCATCGGTACATACACTACCGATGAATTAAAACAACTCAATCCCGAAGACGCTTAAACAATTCAAAATTCAAAATTCAAAATTCAAAATGGACTATTAGCCTCAGCTATATCACCCGTCCATACATAGCTGTGGGTTGGTTACTCAGCCAAGCCCACATTTGATCACCGTAACAAAAATGCCACCATTCCTTGGGGTTGCGTTGAAAGCCAGCTTTTAACATCACATCACACAACAGTTGACGATGAGTGTGATATTGTTGTGCGGCTGGTTGTTCATTATGGGCATAATAATCGGGATGCGATCGCTCTGACAACTCATCAATCGGCGAACCCATATCGACAACTCGTCCCCTATCATCAACCAACGTCACATCCACGGCTGCACCTGTACTGTGAGGAGGCGGCGTTTTTTTATCCAAACTGGGTACAGCCCAAATCTCGTAAACAGCTTGCCAAATTTCTTGGCGTTGCTGCGGGGTTAACTCAGCCTCAACCCACCCGCGTTCCTGTATCGCCGTAGCAAAGCTGTAGTCTACCATAAACTGCTGTACAGCTACAGGACGATAGCCATCAAAAATTTGCATCCGCCAGTGAGGACGCAGCGACTCTAAATAACTTTGGGCTTGAATTAAGTTATTAACTACACTTTGACGTAGATAATAAGGTGAATAGTCTCCGTAAATCGCCCCCAGTTTTGCATAAGGATGGGGAGATTCCACCGCAAACAGTTCTAGAGGAATCTCTACTAGGGGTTCACCACATTCCAAAATAAGTATCTGGTGATATGGCCTCATGTATTAAATCTCAGTACCTGTAGTACCTGTAGTGGCTTGGCTAGACTAAAATAGTAGTGGACTGTCTAGACTAAATTTGTGCATTAGCAAACTCTTGTGGGATGGGCATCTTGCCCGTCCAGTGCAGGCAAGATGCCTACACCACAAGAAAATTTTTTGCAACCTTTTAGCCTAGACAAGCCAGTAGGGTGCGTCAGCATAAATATTTTCTGGGTATAGCTACTGACACACCCCAGATTTTGCATATTTTTTAAGGATATGAGTAATTATTAGGGTTATTAGGGTATCCATTGACAGGTTGCCCTTGATAAGAATTGTTATTTGAGAAGATAGGTTGAGGCGTTTGAGTTGGTTGCGCCAAGATAGAATTTCTATAACCACCATTAAACCCTGCATTGGTTCTTGGGCTACGGACTGTGTAGGGGCCAATAATTGGCGATGTTCCAGTAATAGTAGATGTTGATTGAGTTTGATTGGGTAAATTTTGCGGGTAATTTAAATTATTAGAAGGATTGGGTATAGCTGGCTGACTGTAACCCACACCTGAATTAAATCCTGTATTGGGCGCAATAGGCTGATTGTTATTTATGCCATTGTAATAATTTGGCTGAGTGTAACCCGTAGAGGAATTAACTCTAGTATTTATGGGTACAGGCTGAACGTTATTTAAGTTATTGGTATAACTTGGTTGTGTGTAACCCAAACCAGTATTTAACCCTGTGCTAGGTGAAAACCCCTGACTGGTTTGGGTGCTAGTTGGTAAAGGCTGCGTCACTCCACCATAAGTAGGCACTGTAGAGTTGATAATAGATGAAGAGTTATTATTTACACTAGGTGTTTGATTCGTCGATGGGGTAAGCCCTGTGGGTAACAGGTTATTAGAATTAACATTCTGGCTTGTATTTACTTGATTAACTAATTCTGGTCTTAATAGAGAGGTATTAGGCGTTTCCCCTGTAGTTGGGGATGTCCCATTTACAGATTTGTATCCCATCAACTGATTATTATCAGTCGCCCCAAACCGCAGTAAATTTTCTGCTTCTGAGATAAAAATATTTTTATCTATAGTTGTAGGTGATTGATTACCTAAACCTAAGTCTGAGTTGGGTTTAGAACTATCAACAGATGGTGATTTGGTATTTGTATTTGTTGAGGGTGTTTTATTTTTATCCTTGGAAGATTTAGTTGTAGCTGGTGTAATGATTGGTTGGGTATCAGCAAACAAAGATGGTAAATTATCGATATCTGCTGCGATCGCTTTATCTTCCTGTGTCAGATCAGAGTCCTCCCCAGTAGTATTGGCTGTATTGGGATTGTTCGTTACTTCTGGATTACTCCAGTATTGCTGAACAACTAGCCCTACCACACATAAAAAAATTGCTGTCCCCCAAAAACTAGGTTTACCTAAATTTAATAACCTAGCTCTCAGATAGCGCCAATATGGAGAAGGATAACGACGATTTGACATAGTTGTTGCTAAATAATTGATGGGTGGTTAGTCTTAAAATAACAACTATACGTAATATGGGCATTGCCCAGCGTATATATACTGTTTGTTATAGTTTTATGTTACTTATATCTGTAATTCTATAATTTATTTTTGCTGATTTATTTAAAGTATTGTGTTTAATAGATGTCGTAGCATTTAGATATGGTAATGGGTTTGCGCCCTGAGCGTCAGTTAACGGTAACTAGTATTACCAATTAACAGCAAAGTCCACCCATTACCAATTCCTGATTTATCACCAGCAACTCAAGATTACTAGAATCTATCCGTTTCCTGAGTAGGTGCAACTGCGCCTGGTTGAGACATAAAGAAATTCTGTGCAGCTTCGTTTTGATAAATACACCTAATATCAGGTTTTTCACTGTCCAAGTTGCCAGTAAAACCAAAAGTATTGAGGCGGTTTTTACATTCTCTCACTTGATCGGATGTCACAAGTTTACGTTGCTCCAACAACGCCCAGTTATTTTGCCGCAGAACACATCCAGGGCGCATACTAGGTTGAGCAACATAGACATTAAATGGGTTGAGAGTCACAAACAGCCTAGCGTCCATCACCATTGCACTCGCCCCATACTGGACGCAAATCTCTGGGTTTGGTGCTTTTGTATCGATAAATTCACGGGAAGCCACATTAGACGGCGATAATGTGGTTGTGGAGCTAAAAGCAATGCCAATACCAATTCCTAGTACAAAAACACCCCCTAAAATCGCAATGGTGAACAAGTTAAACATTGAGGATAGGGAATTAGGAGGTTTAGATGGAGTAGCTGTTCTACCAGTAGATTTACGTCTCATTAGTGCTTTATAACCTTCACGCCTGAAAAGCCGAGAGAGCTTGCTTATATAGTAATAAGTTACCAGTTATAAATGTTAGAGAATCTTAATAACTGCTAGTAATTTACTAATTTAATTAGCTCTCCTTATTTCAGTATGCCGATTCTTGACCTAATTGCCCGCAACTTCACAGACAATGTTTAATAATGGTGTGTATACCACAAAAAAAGCCAAATGTCCAGTCAACTTAATGTAAAATGGGCGGTTAGAAACCGCATCTACACAGACAAAACCTGCCTCCGCAGGTTCAAAAACATTAGGACTTATACCAATTCTCCATGAAGTTGCGCCGAATAAACAATGTAGAGACGTTGCATGCAACGTCTCTACAGCGCAGAATAAAGTGCATCTTCATCAAGAAACGGTATTACGCAAGTGTCATAATCAAACTAACTGTAGGCTGCTTCAGCCCCAATAATTTCGTACACATTCAAGGATTTTCTGCATCTGACGCACCCTACTACTGTGCCAGTTGCGTAAGTCCTGAACATAAATTTTTCTTGAGTCCGCGTAGGCGGACTTTGCCTGTGTAGCCGCGAATTATATTCGCCCACGCTTAAGTTGACACTGTCTGCCCCCTGCCTCCTGCCGCTCGTAGACCATTGCGGTTTAAGATAGCTTTAATATTCCGATAAAATCGGCGTTTATGCTTATATAAATGAAAGGTAGAGTGATTTTTGCATAATTTGTACTTGAATCAGTACGATTAGGAGCAAGTGACACAGTTTGGGATAATAACAACCTGAAGATTGCAGTTGATTCACGAAAACAGAATTTAGAAAGGTGGAGAGTGTAGTACATTCTGCTAATTTCTGACTTCTATCCTCCTACTGACTGTCTACCTTGTAGTTGATGCAGCAAGTGTTGTGGGACAAGTATGGTTATAGGACATTAAATTCTATTTCCTCTCCTTTGTTTGATGCACCCCTGCATTGCCCAATCAACAGCCTTTTGGTTGTCATTGTCCTGATATAGAACCTCAACTGTCAAATTTATGGAAGTGAAAATGCAAGAACCAGAATTTACTCAAACCCAGCCCAAAGAGGCAACAGTGCCAGACATCAACACTCAAGCAGGAACTATTACCAAACTCCAGCCTCCTGTGCAGTCCCAAGAACAATGGCGCAAATACGGAGAACAAGTTTCTGACTTCTTAGCCACTCTCCCCGACTACGTAGGCAACTTTTTTAACGACTACAAACAACCCTTAGTCAGCGTGGGTTTAATTGTGGGAGCAATTGTCGCAGTTAAAGTACTGTTGGCAGTTTTAGATTCTTTGAATGATATCCCTTTAGTAGCACCAACTTTTGAATTGATTGGTATCGGTTACTCGGCTTGGTTTGTTTACCGCTACCTATTGAAAGCTTCTACCAGACAAGAACTAACCGAAGAAATCACCACCCTCAAATCTCAAGTCGTTGGTCAGGATGGTACAGAAGTATAATATAGTGCTGAGTTATGAGTAATCAAGAGAAGTAGTTGCTTTATTGGTCTGAACAGTCAGCACTGTCCTAACTTATGTAACTACGGCTATGTCTGATTAACCAGCGACTAATATTTTTTTCATCAGAAAAATGACCAAGCATGGTTTTGCTTGGTCATTTTTTTACCACGCCGTGCTTGTTCAGTTTAGGACTTACGCACTAAGATTGTCTGTTTAGACTGGGTGTAAGAGTATAGGTTTAAAGCTTTTACACCCCTACACCCCTATACCCCTATACCCCTGTACCCTTACTAAAACCCTTGATTTTTCGTTCTCATGCGTAAGTCCTAATAAAATCCTTCTACCAAGCAACTTTTAAAGCTGTCACCCTTTGGGTTCGCAGTCGCCTACGGAGGGAAACCCTCCTACAGCGCTGTCTCACCTGTCACCTGTCACCTGTCACCTGCTATAACACCCGCAAAATGCTAGGAATACTGTCAATTGCTGACAAACTCTTAATTTCTGCCAGGGCTTGACGAAATTCCCCTTCTCTGACATCGTGAGTTACAACTACAATCTCGGCTAGTTCTCCCTGAAAACCAGTTTGGACAATTGACTCTATACTCACACCATGATTCCCGAAACAAGTACCTAATTGCCCAATGACACCGGCTTGGTCTTTGGTGAGAAATCGGGCGTAAAATCGGGTTAAAAGCTCGCTGATGGGGGCAATTTGGCTGTACTCTTCGTGTCTACAGCTTAACAGGGGATTGGGGGCTGTGGTATTGCTTTTTAGGGCTGCAACCAGACTCAAAATATCTGAGGTGACGGCGCTGGCGGTTGCACCTGCACCCGCACCAGGGCCAAAAAACATTACCTGACCGATGGGTTCGCCTTCTACGAGAATGGCGTTATATACGCCGTTAATGCTGGCTAGGGGATGGGCTTTGGGTACGAAGGTCGGATGCACCCTGACAGATAGTTTGCTGGTATCGTTAGCCTGATTGTTAGCGATCGCCAATAATTTAATCACATATCCCAATTTTTCAGCATAGGCGATATCCGTCTGACTAACTTGGCGAATCCCCTCACAATAGACATCCTCTAGCTTAATCCGTCCATCGAAAGCCAAGGATGCCAGAATCGCTATTTTATCCCCTGCATCTAAACCGTCTACATCAGCCGTAGGGTCAGCTTCCGCATAACCCAAGCGTTGGGCATCAGCCAGCACATCAGAGAAGTCGCTACCCTCCGTCTGCATCCGGGTGAGGATATAGTTAGTTGTCCCGTTGACAATGCCTGTGACAGTATGAATCCTATTCACACTCAAAGCCTGCTTCAATGGCTGAATCACGGGAATACCACCACCAACGGCGGCTTCTAGCATCACATAAACCCCGGCCTCATTGGCAGCCGTAAAAATTTCTGCCCCAAATCTCGCGATCGCCGCCTTATTTGCTGTGACTACGTGCTTCCCATTTTTGATGGCTTGGAGAATTAGCGATCGCGCCGGTTCCAAACCCCCCATCACTTCCACCAGAATATCTACTTCTGGGTCATTGACAATTGACTCTAAATCTGTTGTGATAACTGCCGAGGGTAATTGTACCTCGCGGGGTTTATCAAGCGATCGTACTCCCACCCGATATATTTCTATTTCTTGCAGCAAAGGATGACGACCAACCGCATCTTGCAGTAGTTGCACCGTCCCCGTTCCTACCGTACCTAATCCTAAGATTCCCAGCTTTACACCCACAAACTTTCTACCAAATTTAGTTTTAACTGCTGAGTCCTAGTAGGAGCGTACAGATGTACACCCCTACCTCAGCGATTTATATACAAAACAATTGTAGGGTCGGCACTGCCCACCCTACAAATTCATGTTTAGTTGTTCACCAATAGCCCTAGTCCTTTAACTATAGACTAATGACCAATGACCACTGACTAATGACCAAATTAATATGTCTCAACGTGCCAACGTCCAGCTTTCTTAAGGTCTTTTTGGTAATCACTCCAAGTCACACCTTCCTTAGCAGCAGCAGCAGTTAAAGCAGCATCAATACCATCTTCCATACCGCGCAAACCACAGATGTAGGTGTGGGTTTTCTCATTCTTGATTAACGCCCACAATTCATCAGCATGTTCTGCCACACGGTCTTGGATGTACATTCTGCCACCTTGGGGATTCTTTTGTTCCCGGCTGATAGCGTAGGTGAGGCGGAAGTTATCAGAATATTTCTCTTGAATTTCTTCCAATTCTTCTTTATAAAGGATATTAGGAGTTGTCGGAACGCCGAAGATTAACCAAGAGAACCCTTTAAATTGGTATTCTGGGTTAGCAGCTCTTTCTGCATCCTTAAACATCCGCCACAGGTAAGTCCGCATAGGCGCAATACCAGTTCCTGTTGCCAACATAATCACATTGGCTTCGGGGTCATCGGGTAATAGCATTTCTTTACCCACAGGCCCAGTGATTTTCACTTCCGCACCTGGTTCAATGTGAGTCAGGTATGTTGAGCAAACACCGTAAACTGTTTCGCCGCTTTCTGGGTGCTTGTACTCTAATTGACGCACGCATAACGAGATGGTTTTATCATCAACATCATCGCCGTGACGAGTTGAGGCGATGGAGTACAATCTCAGTTTTTCCGGCTTACCGTTTTTATCTAGACCTGGGGGAATAATACCGATACTTTGACCTTCAATATATTTCAAGTCTCCGCCAGTCAGGTCGAATTTGATATGTTGTACAATACCAATCCCGCCTTCCTTTACCAATGGCTCGTTAGAAATTACCTTACCAATGAAGGGAGCATTGGGACGGTAAATATTCACAGGAACATCAGCGTGTTTAGCTTTCGCTTGAGTCATGGTGTTGCCTTTGTTGTCTTTTTTATTAGACTTTTCTTCAGCTGGCGGTTTAGCGAGGCTTTGAGCTTCACTATCCGCTTTTACAGGTGTGGCTTTACCATTAGCCTCAGTGTTAGCCGTTTCACTGGTAGCTTTACCATTGAGTTGTTCTAGTATGCTTGCCTGGTGAATGTTAACAATTTTGCCGCCTAGTCGAGTGATACGCTGCATTTCTTGATTCATGCGCTTGTAAGGCACTCTGATGAACACACTGCCACTTTTACGAATTGGGTAGTTAGTTTGATCAGTTTCTTCGTTCTGACGTAGACCCACCACTTCGTAAACGAAGATGCGGCTACCTGATTCTATGTTGGCAGCACTCTCAAAAGCACCTTGATTAGACATTCCTTCTACCACTCCGATCTTTAACTTAACAGTTTCTCAAAAAAATTTTTCTCGTCACAAACCAGCTTTAGTTTATCGGATTTTTCGTCACCAAAACTAGGGTTCCGAGAAATTAGCATTATCAATTAATGCCTCGCTTGGAACACTCTCCTCAAGACGTGCAGGTATGGTAAGAAACACACCTATTCACCTTCTAAGTTAGAAGATAAGTCTCCTAGAGAATGTTAATAATGAGTCAATTTAATCATTTCTTCTTAAACTTATACTCCTGCGTGGAAAGAGTAATACGTGCTGTTAGCAGTAGCAGAAATTTTATCCACATACTGAGTCCTGAGCCTTGAATTCAAGTACAGTTAGCAGCCATTAACACTTTCGGGGAGACTTGTTACAAGTAGATACATAACTTAAGTTTTACTTGATGTGTAGCATCTGTCAACCTCTATTCCCATCTGGCGATCGCTTGTATATTTACAGCTATCAGTCTATATGAGGTGATCCCCAAAACTTTTTGTCCTCATCGCAGGTTCACTCCGGGGATAGATTCAGTTGGTAATATTTTCCGCTATGTCGGGTGTATAAATAAAAAAATGGCGAAAATTTTCCTAAATTCGCTGCTAAAAGAATTTATACCTTATAGACTGAAATATATAAACATACAAACCAATAGACGGATTAGCTACACGAATTACGGGTAGTGATGAGGGCAATTTCCAAAATCCTAATTACATCATCAGTATGTTTGGTCAACTAACTCGATTCTCTTGACAATCAATATTGTATGGGATACCCCATTCTGTTAAAATCAACTATACCACTAGGATTAAATACTTACCAGCTATAAATCAAGGATATTCAGAGGGTTACAGCCATTGAATCAGTGAACAGTGAACAGTAAACAGTGATCAGGCGGATAGTGTGAGATTTAAACCAGCTACTCAACCTACTACCAATTGGTGTAGGCTTTCCCCCAGGATTTAACTGAATAACTGATAACTGATAACTGACAACTGTGGTTTTACACCTGTCTGGTAAATCTTTAATGCTGCTGAGTAGCAAGAACGCAGGACAAACCTATGGGGTAACTCCTGGCTTCACATTCTGCTGTGTGAAAACTTATTGATTGACACATTTAGTATTTGAGGAGATTTATGACAACTAAGCCGGAACGCGTGGTATTGATTGGAGTAGCCGGAGACTCCGGGTGCGGTAAATCTACGTTTTTGCGTCGTTTGATTGATTTATTTGGTGAAGAGTTTATGACAGTCATCTGTTTAGATGACTATCATTCCTTAGATCGCAAACAACGTAAAGAAACTGGAATCACTGCACTTGACCCCAGGGCCAACAATTTTGATCTGATGTATGAGCAAATCAAAGCGCTCAAAGAAGGTCACGAAATTAACAAGCCGATTTACAACCACGAAACCGGCATGATTGACCCACCTGAAATAGTCAAGCCAAATCATATTGTAGTGGTTGAGGGTCTGCATCCTTTATATGATGAACGGGTGCGAGGTCTCCTCGATTTCAGCGTCTACTTTGACATCAGTGATGAAGTCAAAATTGCTTGGAAAATCCAACGCGATATGGCAGAGAGGGGTCATCGCTACGAAGATGTTCTCGCTGCGATCAATTCTCGTAAGCCAGATTTCCAAAAGTATATCGAACCCCAAAGAGAATTTGCCGATGTAGTGCTGCAAGTATTGCCCACCAACTTAATTAAGGACGATACAGAGCGCAAAGTGCTACGGGTGCGGATGCTACAACGGGAAGGTAAAGAAGGTTTTGAACCAGCTTACTTGTTCGATGAAGGTTCAACGATCAACTGGACTCCTTGTGGACGTAAACTCACCTGTTCTTACCCTGGAATGCAGTTGTACTACGGTTCCGATGTTTACTACGGTCGCTATGTATCCGTTCTCGAAGTAGATGGTCAATTTGACAACCTCGAAGAAGTAATTTACATCGAAACCCACCTCAGCAATACATCCACCAAGTACCAAGGTGAGTTGACTCAGTTGCTACTCCAACACCGTGAGTATCCAGGTTCTAATAACGGAACTGGTTTTTTCCAAGTATTGACAGGTTTGAAGATGCGTGCTACTTACGAACGCTTGACAGCAAAGGAAGCCAAGCTAGCAGTTCAGGTTTAATACAGCAGTGTTTGTGTCAAAACTCCTGGGGTACTTTCGAGTACCCCTTTTTTTGTGTAGATGAAAACATATTTTAGTTATTGATAATTTCCGTAAATTGAATTTTTGCCAAAATTACTTAAACATAAAGTTATTTTTTTCACAAACAGACATACTCTCTGTAGAATGTGTCAAGATGATTATCGAAAAACTGGGTCTAAAAACCCGTCGTTCTACGACGGCTTTCTGATAAAGTTGAACATAAGCGGGAACGAAGATGTAGTCGTGGCATACGAACTCACACGCTGTATAAAGGCTAATGTCACCAACCTAAAACGGGTTGCCCCAATACCTCACTGCCCTCTAAAAATATGGCATAGGTGGGAGAAAACAACAATCAAATAAACTACCGTGGGACACAAGGAAAGTTAACGCTTCTCTTCGAGACGCTAGCGCGAAGGGGAGTAGTCCATCAGAGTGCTTGCCGCAAGGTGTAGTCGGACTAGACATGATCTTGTAAGACCAATATTAAGCTTGCTTAGTGGAGGCAGTGATCAGCCCAAGAATCACCGCACTTTTAGGGCGGTGAGTGTCAATAGCTTGCCTAAATAAGTTAAATATTTAGCCAGCGAAAATACTACTATAGGAGGAATACTCTTTGTCTAAACGTTATCTATTCACCTCCGAGTCTGTTACAGAAGGTCATCCAGATAAAATCTGCGATCAGATTTCTGATACGATTTTGGACACCTTACTGGCACAAGACCCTACCAGCCGAGTTGCAGCTGAAGTTGTCGTCAATACTGGCTTAGTGTTAATCACAGGTGAAATCACCACCAAAGCCAATGTTAACTATGCCAATATTGCCCGCAAAAAAATCGCGGAAATTGGTTATATCAATGCTGATAACGGCTTTTCTGCCAATAGCACCAGCGTGATTGTCGCTTTAGACGAACAATCACCAGATATTGCCCAAGGGGTGAACACTGCTCAAGAAACCCGCGAGCAGGATAGTGATGAGGCCTTCGATAAAATTGGTGCTGGTGATCAAGGTATCATGTTCGGTTTCGCTTGTAACGAAACCCCGGAATTGATGCCCCTGCCCATTTGCTTGGCTCATCGCATCGCCCGCCGCTTGGCAGCAGTCCGCAAAACAGGCGAATTATCATACCTGCGTCCTGATGGCAAGACTCAAGTTACCGTTATTTACGAAGACGGTCGCCCTGTGGGTATCGATACAATTCTCATTTCCACCCAGCACACAGCTACCATCGATGATATTACCGATGAAGCGGCAGTACAAGCCAAAATTAAACAA
This sequence comes from Anabaena azotica FACHB-119, assembly GCF_014697625.1. Taxonomy (GTDB): domain Bacteria; phylum Cyanobacteriota; class Cyanobacteriia; order Cyanobacteriales; family Nostocaceae; genus Trichormus; species Trichormus azoticus_A. The sequence continues at coordinate 14,255 of NZ_JACJSG010000039.1, forward strand.
GATTTGTGGGCTGCTGTAGTTGAACCTGTGTTTGGCGACCTGGAAATCAAACCAGACGAAGACACACGCTTTTTAGTTAACCCGACGGGTAAATTCGTGATTGGTGGGCCTCAAGGCGATTCTGGTTTGACAGGACGGAAAATTATTGTTGATACCTATGGCGGTTATTCCCGACATGGCGGCGGCGCTTTCTCTGGTAAAGACCCCACCAAGGTAGACCGTTCTGCGGCTTATGCGGCTCGTTATGTAGCGAAAAATATCGTTGCTGCTGGGTTGGCGGAGAAATGTGAAGTCCAGTTAAGCTATGCGATCGGTGTAGCAAGACCAGTAAGTATTTTCCTTGATACTTTCGGTACTGGCAAAGTAGAGGATGAGATTTTGTTGGAACTAGTCAAAGCCAACTTTGAACTGCGTCCAGCCGGGATTATCCATAGCTTCAACTTACGCAATTTACCAAGTGAAAGAGGCGGACGTTTTTATCAGGACATCGCGGCTTACGGTCACTTGGGACGGAACGACCTAGATTTACCCTGGGAACGTACCGATAAGGCGGATTTCTTGAAGCAAGCCGTTAGCCATTCATTATCAGCTGCGATCGCCTAAACATTTGTTCGTAGTGGGGGCTTCAGCCCTCATTCACAAGAGGACTAAAGTCCTCACTACATACTAACAAGGGAGTATCTCAACACTCCCTATTTTTTTAGTCATTAGTCATTAGTCCCCCTTCCCCTTTCCCCTTTCCCCAGTCCCCAATTCCCCCCATTAGTACAACTGACTACTGACAGCATCCATAGAAAATGTTAAGGATAGATCAAATTGACTTATACCCTCCCAATTGCTGATGTTAAGAGTTTCAAAAGTTAAAAAGGAGGGTTGTCAGAAGTTAGGTATGGTATTGCTGGAAGCAGGCAATGTGATGATAAAGCCATGAAAAAAACGGTTGAAGTCCTACCGGATCAAACAGCGTTAATTGCGCGATCGCTTGATTTGATCCTGACAAAGTTAGATACTGCCATTAAACAACAAGGGCGATTTACGATCGCCTTATCTGGCGGTAGCACACCTAAGCCGTTGTATGAAGCGATCGCTAATCAAAAATTACCTTGGGATAAAATTCATGTTTTCTGGGGAGATGAACGTTATGTTCCACCAGATCATCCCGATAGTAATGAACGGATGGCGCGGCTTGCATGGCTAGACCGCGTTGATATTCCGAATACGAATATTCACGCCGTCCCTACATTAGATAATGACCCGGCTGTGTCGGCTGCGAAGTACGAACAGCATCTGCAAGGATTTTTTCACTCTGCACCGGGAGAGTTTCCCGCTTTGGATGTGGTATTGCTGGGAATGGGTGATGATGCCCATACTGCATCTTTATTTCCCCACACAGCAGCTTTACAAGTGCGCGATCGCTTAATTACTGTGGGTAATAAAGACGGGAACCCCCGCATCACCTTCACCTACCCATTCATTAACGCCGCCAAGAGTGTAATGTTTGTGGTTGCAGGTGCTAACAAGCGACCAGCCCTAGCTCAAGTTTTTGCACCCAGTGCAGATGACTTAGCTTATCCATCCCGCTTAATTCAACCCCAGGGTGAACTTTTGTGGCTACTAGATGCAGCCGCAGGTGCGGAACTCTCAGCTTGATTTTCCCATCACGAGTAATTGTTAAAATCGGAAGCTAGAGTCACCACTTGCTACATTTTCCATAGATAGGACTGACGCTGGAAAAAGATAAATCACCGGGTTTGCCCAGGGTGTAAGGGTATGAGGGTGTAGTACCAAGTCTGAGCGCCGGTTTGGGGCGAACAGAACTTTGCACAGAGGGGTGTAGGTGTTCCCAAGCCTGACATTCCTATCCCCTTACGCCCTCCTAAAACCTAAAATCTCGTTGCGTCAGCCCTCAAGACAAGCCTAACCTTTAGGTGTTTCACCCAAGCCTGACTTGATGAAGATGGAAAATCTAGGTTTTAGTAGGAAATACCGGGGTGTAGAGATGTAGGTATTTAATATATTGACACTTTTACACCCTCAAAAGTGAAAACTTTCATTATACAATACCAACTCCAAAATTCAACAACAAACCCAAACTCAGACATCCATGTAAAATCCGGTTTTCTGAATTTTGAACTGGTATGAGTCCTGAATCGGTTAGTTTTCTTGTTAGCACTATATTTTAGGATGCTCTTGAACAAAGGCTTAAATCAATGATCGTTTGCCCAAATTGCAATCACCCTAACCCAGATGGCGCTGTCCAATGTGAAGCTTGTTACACGCCGTTACCTGCTACTAGCAACTGTCCCAACTGTGGAGCAACTGTACAATCTGATGCTGCTTTTTGTGGTCAGTGTGGCTTTAACCTGCACTCAACCGCCGCACCTGCTACTGTCGCTGCTACAGTCGCCCCTGATGTCCCTGTGGAATTACCACCTTTAGTTACTCCTGACCCACTTTTAGAATTATTACAACCCAATGCTTTGGGTCTTGACCCGGTTGCTAATCAGAATCAACCTGCGCCTTCACTCGTACCACCAACAGCAGTGGCTGCACCACCAGTACCGCCTCAACCAGCGCCCTCAGCGCCACCCCCAGCAGTAGTAGAAATTACACCTGCTGCACCGCCACCAGTTGTTGAGGCTGAACTTGTAGCACCTCCCCCAAGTATTCCCACTCCCCCGCCACCAGCACCACCTGAACCAGAACCTGCACCTGTTCAAGTAGTAGCACCCCCACCACCCGCACCTGTAGCCCCGCCTCCCTCTCCCGCTAGAACACAACTACAGCAGATTACAGCGCGGTTAGTTCACGTTCAAAGCGATCGCGAAATAGAATTACCCCCCAGCTTGTCTGTGATTCATATCGGTAAGCCCAACGATCGCATCCCCCCAGATATAGATGTTTCCGGCTTTGCCAACTCCGAGATTGTCTCACGGGTACACGCCGATATTCGCGTTGAGGGCGACGCACACTATATAGAAGATGTAGGTAGTTCCAACGGTACTTACATTAACAATTTGCCCCTATTACCAGGTAACAGACACCGCCTCAGACCAGGCGATCGCATCAGTCTCGGTAAAGGCGATTTAGTCACATTCTTGTTTAAACTCGCTTAACTCAGGGTATAGGGCTGTAAGGGTGTAAGGGTTTAAGTGTTCCAAATCCTACACCCTTACATCTTGATATACAGTACAAAATAGAAATAATTACGGCATAGCCTGCTGTAGTCAAAATGTCTGGAATTTTTAATTTTTAATTGATAACTATGAGTCAGCCAGGGAATGATTTTGACACCTTGCTTCACCGGGAAGCCCCGCCAGAAGTGGAGCGTATGGGGTTAACTTGGTTGGTCGGAGCTGCGATCGCTACAGCCCTACTATGGCAGATTCCAGGTGGTGATTATATTTTATACCCCTTTACTATCCTTGCTACTTGGTTTCATGAAATGGGTCACGGCTTAATGGCATTGGTTTTAGGTGGTCAATTTCAGAAATTACAAATTTTTAGTAATGGTTCAGGTGTAGCAAGTTATGCCATTAGGACATCATTAGGCCCTATCGGACATGGGTTAGTCGCCGCCGCCGGGCCGATGGGGCCGCCGCTTGCTGGTGCGGCTTTGATTTTAGCCTCCCGTAGTTTCACCGCCGCCTCCCTCAGTCTGAAAATCTTGGGGAGTTTTTTACTAATTTCTACATTAATTTGGGTACGTTCCTTATTTGGATTGGTGGCTATTCCCCTGTTAGGTTTAATTATCCTTTTAATTGCTCTCAAAGCTAGCCGATGGATACAGGGATTTGCTATTCAATTTTTGGGTGTACAAGCCTGCGTCAGTACCTACCATCAATTAGATTATTTATTTAGTTATACGGCTGGCGGCTTGGGATTATCGGATACAGCCCAGATGCAAAGATATTTATTATTACCTTATTGGTTTTGGGGTGGATTGATGGCGATCGCATCCTTGATTATTCTCGTGCAAAGTCTCCGAGTTGCCTATGGTCAAAGTCATTAGTCATTAGTCCATAGTCCATAGTCAACAGTCCATAGTCAACAGTCCATAGTCAACAGTCCATAGTCAACAGTCCATAGTCAACAGTCCATAGTCAACAGTCCATAGTCAACAGTCCATAGTCCCCTTTCCCCTTTCCCCTTTCCCCTTTCCCCTTTCCCCAATCCTCAAAACACGTTGCATAATTGTTAGGAAGTAGCAACCTCTAACTTAACAGAGGTGTCTTATCTTGAGTTGTGGACTTAATAGTCCAGAGCTGGAAACAGATACTAGGACTAGATAATCAGCATGAAATTTCAACTGTTGTTAGGCTCTTTATTATCCCAGATTAAAGTCCGTCATTGGTGGCTAGGTATCTTATTGTGGATCGCTTTGGTTGCCCCAGCTCAAGCCTCTGTCATCCTGCGCGTGGCAATTGAGAGGGGCGTTAATCAGGCTAAAGTTGGGAGTTCTACAACGGCAATTGTCAAAGATAGTACGGGGCGTACTTTGGGACAATTGCCAGCGATGAGTGCCTTTTACGCACAAGCTGTTCCAGGGGGGGTGGCTTTAGATAAATGGCAGTCTGGTTTATTTTGGATTGAACCATCAGGTAAAGGATATGTTTATATTGGCGATCGCTGGTTTCGTGGCAGAACTCTAGTAGTTCCCACTCAAAGTGGTATAGATGTGGTTAACTGGGTAGATTTAGAAGAATATCTCTACAGTGTAGTCGGTGGAGAAATGAGTTCTAACTGGCCAGAGGAAGCCCTAAAAGCGCAAGCGATCGCCGCCCGTACCTATGCCCTATACAAGCGAGAACAACAGCGCAATAACCCAGTTTACGATTTAGGTGATACCCCAGATCGTTGGCAGATTTATAAAGGAGTCAGTAGCGAATCTTCTAAAACTTATGCCGCCGTTGATGCTACAGCCGGGCAAGTATTAACTTATAACAATAATCTCATTCTTTCGGTCTTTCATGCTTGTTCTGGTGGACACACGGAAAACGTAGAAGATGTTTGGAGTAATTCTCTGCCTTATCTCCGTGCTGTTCAAGACTACGACCAAAATGTTAAGGAATGTAGTTGGCAAAAAACTTTCACCCCAGCAGAAATCAGCGCCAGAATTTCTGGTGTAGGTAATGTCAAGGATATAGTTCCCGAATCTTTCTCACCATTCCGCAGTGTGAAAGCTTTAAGAGTTGTGGGTGATAGAGGTACAAAAGTCCTGCGGGGCGAAGAAGTACGTACAGCCCTGAGACTGAGAAGCACTCGCTTTAACGTCTCTAGAGGCGCAGATGGTAGCTTTACTCTGCAAGGCGCAGGTTTTGGTCATGGCTTAGGCATGAGCCAATGGGGCGCTTATAATTTAGCTTTACGCGGCGCTAACTACCTGCAAATACTAGGACATTATTATCGTGGTGTCTCCCTCACACCCATTAAGGCGAAGTGATTGGGGAAAGGGGAAGGGGGAAAGGGGAAGGGGGAAGGGGGAAAGGGGGAAGGGGGAAGGGGGAAGGGGGGAAAGGGGAAAGGGAAAAGACTATCTCCCCTGCTCCCTCATCTCCCCTGCTCCCTCATCTCCCTCATCTCCCTCATCTCCCTCATCTCCCCTACTCCCTACTCCCCAACCTCCTCTGCCATTCCGCCTCAATTTGTGCCGATCGCTCAACTTCTTGGTCGAGGAGGTCGGTTTCGGTAGAATATACTAAGTCTTCATTGCTGATGACTTTCTCTTGGGCAAATTGACTGGCGTAGACAATTTTTTGATGTAGGGCTGCATCGGGACTGGCTAATATTCTGGCGCGAGTTTGGCGATCGCGGTTACGTGCTGCAATTTTCCGATTACGCCACTTGATCCAAAAATAACGTACCAAAGGAACGCCTAAAAAACCGATTCCATAAGCCAACAATACCCAATAAATTCCTTGTACAAAAGCGACAAACCCTCCTAACTTAGCCGCAACTGTACCCCCCGCCAATAAATTCCCCAAGATTACAGCACCAACTAAATTGGCTATCCCCAACCCTGCACTCAGCATAACTTGCCCAGAACTAGCAGCACTAAAACGCCAGGGAAATTCTTCTAAATAAACTGAGACTTGTTGCTGTTGTTTTTTACTTGCTCTTATCTGTAACTCTGGGAAGTAATAGACAATTTGTCCTTCAGGACTGACGCTTGGTTGCCCATTGAAGCGCAACAGCACAGGCAACATATAATCTTCGTACTCTTGCTGATAAACTTCACCTATATCATCCAAGTATGGGGCAATTTGTTCTCCTACGACTGCACCGCGATTAGCGCGAATTATAGTAGCAATTTCTTGCCAACGACGTTCCTCTAAATTGGCGTTAGGATTACCATCACCAAACAAAAAAGAAAATACAGCTTCAAAGAAATTCAGGTCACTGCTTTCCCCTCTACTACGTCGTTCTGGTGAATAATAACCATAATTGGGGCTGAAGTACCAAAATAAATCCGGGAAGTAGAAAAAGCCCCAACTACCACCATAATTATTGTGGCGATCGTCATTATTACTACTTGCGTTCATCGCCGTGATGATGAGAATTATGGCAATAGTAATCAAAAAGATGGAAGCAATCAGAAAAATTGCAAATGAGATGCGAATTAGGTAAAACAAAATCCGCCATATCTTCTGCCAAGCTTCTTGTAATCTTAATTTTAGGTATTTATTTCTTAAAACATCACGAAAATTTCGCGGAAACAGATAAACAATATCACCCGTTTCTGCTACTTGCAAATGTCCACCCGCATCACTGGCTAGAGCTAACAACCCTTGACCAGCCTCTGCTAGATTTAATCCCGACTGAGTAGCCACATCACCAACAGTAACGCGGTAGCCCAGTTTTTCCACAGCCTGCATAATTGTGGGGTTGGGAGTCATTGCTCTCCCCTCCTGTTAAAACTTCTCGCCTATACTTAAGTATAGTTATTTGTCAGTTGACAGAGGCTGGAGGCTGTAGTTAATAATTTATTTTATAACTTTACCACAATATATATTTATGGTAGAGTAAGCAGTTCAAGGAGGTGATGCTGAGTGTTACACAAGGTTGTACAAGTCCGTTTATATCCGTCCTTTGAGCAAGAAATACAACTAGCGCAAACTTTTGGGTGTGCTAGATGGTGGTGGAATTATGCCCTAGATAAGTCAATCGAGACTTATAAAGAGACGGGTAAAGGACTTGGCCGTGCTGCACTCAACGCATTTCTTCCTGCACTCAAAAAAGCTGAAGAGACAATATGGCTATCTGATTGTTACAGCCAAGTTTTACAGGCTACAACACTCAATCTAACTACGGCGTATAAGAACTTTTTTGAGAAACGCGCCCTTTTTCCTAAGTTCAAATCCAAGCATGGCAAACAGTCAATTCAGTACCCTCAAAACGTCAAAATTGTAGATGGTAATGTCAAACTCCCAGGCAATATCGGGATAGTCAAAGCCAAAATACACAGACCTATTGAGGGGAAAATCAAAACTGTTACTGTAAGCAAAACGCCATCAGGTAAGTACCTTGCATCCATTTTGACTGAGGTAGATGGTGAAAATCCGGTTATTTCAGAAGGGAAAATATATGGGATTGATCTAGGTTTGAAACACTTTGCTGTCGTCACTGATGGCGAAAAGGTTTCCAAATACGATAATCCTAAACACCTTGCCAAACATGAGAAAAATCTCAAACGTAAGCAAAAGAAATTAGCGCGTAAAGTAAAAGGGAGTAATTCGAGAAATAGATATAGAAAAGTTGTTGCCAAGGTGTACGAGCGAGTTAGTAATTCGCGGCAGGATTTTCTACATAAACTTAGTTATAAGTTGACGAGCGATAGCCAAGCGGTCATAGTAGAGAATCTTCATGTCAAAGGCATGCTTCGTAACCACAAATTGGCGAAATCAATATCTGATGTAGGGTGGGGAACATTCACTAATTTTTTAGCCTATAAGCTAGAACGCAGAGGTGGAAAGTTGCTTGAGATTGATAGGTGGTTCCCTAGTTCTAAACTCTGTTCTAATTGTTTTTATCAAATAGGTGAGATGCCATTAGATGTCCGTGAATGGACTTGTCCTCATTGCAGTACTCATCATGATCGTGACGCGAACGCCGCGCAGAACATTAGAGCAGAAGGAATCAGAATGATAAAGGCGGAAGGTTCAGCCGTCTCTGCTGTAGGAGGAGAGGTAAGTCCTATTCTTGGGCGAAAGTCTAAGTTTAGGCACTCCCCCGTGATTACAGAAGCCCCAACTTCAACCGTACTCGGTAAGTTGGGGTAGTTCACTGTTAAAATATGCTTATTAGGCCTGGTTAATCAGTATATGGTTCAGTACACACTAGCTCAAAGCCCAGAAATTATTCTTACCGTTCCTGGGAAAGATTCAGCCAAAGCTCGCGATAAAGCGATGGATCAGTTGGTGGAACTGATTGATGCTGGTAAGCTACCTACGGAACTTGAAGAAGGATTCGGCCCTCAACAATTGATTGAAGTTAAAGAGCCATCTGCTGATGCTGCTAGTGGTGAAGATGCAATTACACAAGCTGTCCAAGTTCTCAGCAACCTGGCTACACTTAAGTTAAAAGTACAGGAATCACGTACCGAAGCCTTGGAAATTCGCCAAGCTGTTGATGTTCTTTTTTCCGATGACTCGGTAACAGAAGAAGAAATTACTCGTCTTAAGGAAGGGTTTAAAGTTCTCAAAAATTTCGCTCAAGCAAATCTCCGCTACCAAGAAGCACGAGCTAAAGCCGAACAGGCTAGGCAAATATTGGATCAAGCTCTAAAATCACCAGATAAATAATTTACTGTGCTTCCAAAGACCAGTTTTGTGCGTTTTTACTTGGGAATGCGAAATTAGTATTCACCAAAAAACCCTATTATATTCACTTGAAGAAATTCATGGGCGATAATAACAATAACATTTGTATCTTATCACTATCCCTTCTCTATAAGTGGATGATAATTATCTTGAATTATAGGGTAATTTTATTTCGTAATTAACTGGGGCGCTAGGATTCGAACCTAGGGATGTCGGGACCAAAACCCGATGCCTTACCGCTTGGCGACGCCCCAAAGCTTTCGACTCTATTAATATAACAGGCTGTATATGGGTAATGTCAAGTGTTTTGAAAAAAAAATTCTGGAATTGAGGGGGAGGTGACAGGTGACAGGTGACAGGTGACAGTTGACATTTGTTCTCCCCTGCTCCCCCTGCTACTGTGACTTCCTCATCTCCCTCATCTCCCTTTTCCCCTCCTGGGAGGGGCTAGGGGTGGGTTTCTCCCTTATTTCCTCCATTCACCACTCCCTTTTTAAACAGGACTTACGCACCAAGGTTATCTGTTGAGACAGGGTGTAGGGGGGTAAGGGTGTAAGGGTGTAAGGGTTTTAAAGATTTACACCCCTACACCCTTGCCCAAACCCTTGATTTTTCGTTTTTATGCGTAAGTCCTATTAAAGTAACCAGAACTGAATTAGTGCATAGGCGATCGCAGCACTACCTAAAGGAACGGTCAAGTTATCCACGCCTAAGAAAGAAACAGCTTCTAAGCTAGTGGCGACGACAGCAACTGCTAGGGATACTGTCCAGGTTTGCCAAACGTTGCCTATTACGCCAAGTAAAATTAAACTACACACCAGATAACTTGCCGCAGCCATCGTTAAGGAGCCTTCCCAGCTTTTTTGCGAACCTAGCAGCGTATACTTATGTTTACCAAAGCGCTGTCCAATCAAGGCTGCTAATCCATCGCCCCAGGCCATTACCATCATACCGATCGCTGCATACTGGGGCTGTTGTATGTGCCAAAACCAAGCAACTAAAACGCCGACACTGACAGCATAAAAGAATGTGCCTAAGCTTTGTCGTCCTACGCTATTGATACCGGGGAGAATAGGCAAGATATAGGATAACAGAGTGACTATACTGGCAATAATGGAAGCGCCAATACCCACGCGGGCAGGAATATCTAACCACCAAGCCAGTAGAATAACATGACCTGCGCCGATATGGACTATTTTCCGCAAGATTTCCGAGTCGCTGGTAGCAAAGCGATTTACTAATCCAGCGATCGCTAGAATGAAAAATACCCAAGCTGCAACAATGGTAATTTGCAGCCACAAAGGCGGATTTGAGGTTAATTCAGGGACTAGAGTTAACAAAGATAATACAAGATAGACAGTTTTGACCTTTCTTACAATTTATAAGATTTGGGTGACGCTCATGAAGCAAATATTTATTTGGTTAATTAAGGGATACAGAATGTTTATTTCACCACTGTTTCCCCCAACTTGTCGCTTTCAACCCACTTGTTCAATGTACGCCATCCAAGCTATTGAAAGATTTGGCGCTTTCCGTGGTGGCTGGATGGCTATTCGCCGCATTTTGCGCTGTCATCCCTTCCATCCAGGCGGTTATGATCCTGTACCGGAAGTTGGCGATCGCTGTTGTCATCATGAGGACAGTTGACAGTTGACAGTTGACAGTTGACAGTGGAAATAAGCTGATAACTGATAACTGATAACTGATAACTGATAACTGTCAACTGTTAGCACGACGCACGAAGGGCAAAAGGTCTTCTAGGATTGTTTTGTGGTAGTGTTCTTGGGGGTAGTGACCGACGTTATTGAGTTTGATTAATTCGGCATTGGGGACGGTATCGGCAAACTTTTGGGCTACTTCTACAGGCAACCAAGGGTCAATCATGCCCCATTGAATTAAAATTGGTTGTTGCCATTGTTGAAAACCTGACTCAATTTCTGTCATGGCTGCGGGGAGTTGCAAATTGCGAATTGTGGCTAAAAGCGCCCTTCCTACAGCAGAGGTTTTCAAGAAGGGTTGACGATAAATATCTAGGTCTTTATCTTCGATACGGTAACGACTACCACCTTCTAAAGTGCGATCGATTAATAATGGGTCTTGTGTCATCATGTCACCAACGAATGGTAAACCCATTTGTTGCAGTTTCCACGGTAATTTAGCAGCCGTGGAGATGGGCGCATTTAAAATGGCTATGTTGGCAATTTGTTCGGGGTATTTTAGGGCGTATTGTAGACCGACAGACCCAAGAAACCCCTGTACAACCAGAGAAAAACGTTCAAGTTCTAAAGCTTGAATAAACTGGGCTAATGCTGTGATGTATGCTTGGGTGGTGTAGGCAAAGTCTTGTTTTTCCGGCTTGGCTGAAAAGCCCGAACCGATCCAATCTGGTGCGATCGCTCTTGTTCCCTGGCTACCTAATGCTGGTAGAATATTGCGCCAAATGTAACTTTGTGACGGTATGCCATGCAGTAACAATACAGGCAATAAGTCAGTCCTACCAATGGGTGCAGATTCCCGATAAAACCACTCTAAAGAATTTATTGTTATTTTATTTTCTGTTATTGACACGATTTTTCCTAATTGTCATTGGTCATTTGTCAACAGTCCATAGTCAACAGTCCATAGTCAACAGTCCACAGTCCATAGTCATTCGTTTTTCTCCACCATCTCCCCCCAGTCCCCAGTCCCCATTCCCCAGTCCCTATTTAAAAATCTTCTCACGAATTGCCTGAGCAGTTGCGGGTGCGAGTAAAACGCCGTTGCGATAATGTCCTGTTGCTAACAGGACGTTACTAAACCCTGGTAATTCCTCAATTATTGGTGCGGGGCGACCTTCAGGGCGAGGGCGTAAGCCTGACCAAGTACGGAGAATTTCGGCTGTGGCTAATTCTGGACAGAAGGAAATTGCTTGTTGTCTGACTGATGCTAGTAATTCTTGATTAGGGGGAATTTCATTACCGTCTGTGGGAAATTCTACTGTTGCACCTATCCAATAGTCTCCCGCACCTACTGGGACGATATGCACGTCGTTACCTGTAATTGCTGGTTGAAAGTCGGGATTTCCTAATGGATGTCCTAAGCGCACTTGTAAAGCTTGTCCCAGGACAGGGCGAATATCTACTGTTTGGTTGAGTTGTGCTGTGATGGGTGTAGAACCTAACCCTGCCGATATGATAATCCAGTCGGCGCTGATTTTTCCCTCTGTCGTTTCCACGGTTGTACATTTGTTACCTTCTATAGTGGTAACACCTAACACAGTTACGCCGAATTTAAACGTTACCCCATTGTGTTGGGAAGCCTCAATTAAGGCTAATGTTAAGGCGGTGGGGTCTAGTTGCCGGTCTTGTGGAGAGTAGACTGCGCCTGTAATTTGCGGATTATTGACTTGGGGACAGATATGTTTAAGCTTGGTGGTATCCCAAATTTCTAATTGCCAACCTTGAGAGTGACGAATGGCTGCTAATTTTTCCCAGTCTTGGGTGTTTTCTCCCTCCAAGCACAGACTGAGAATGCCTTGACGGTTGAAAGGGATTTTACGTCCTGTGATGGCTTCGAGTTCAGGAATCAAGGTTTCATAGCGTTGAATGCTTGTTTGCCGCATCTGCCAAGCTTTGCCCTTGACTTTTTGGCTGATGATGCCTACTAAAACACCCAGCGCTGCGCCTGTGGAAGCCTGCGCGGGTGGTTGTTTATCAAAAACGGTGATTTTGAGTCCAGGTACTTGGCACAGTTCATAGGCGATCGCCGCCCCAACTACGCCACAACCGATGATCGCTACGTTCATGTGTGTTGCTTGTGAAGAGAGTAGGGGGAGTGGGAAACAAGAGGGTAAAAGGTGAAAGGTGAAGGGGGAAAGGGAAAAGCCTTTACCCTTTACCCTTTACCCTTTATCCTCATCTCCTATTCTCTCCTGTCTAACCCGCTTCTGACTGGCTGCTGGTGTCAGGTAGCAGTTGTAGGAACTTATCAATATCTGCAAATGCAGCTTGATAGTTATTCAAGGCAAGTTGAGAATTACCAGCACTAGCGGCCTGATCGATTTTTACCAAATGGTTCAGCAAATCTTTAGTGATTTGCCGGGCTGTGGGTTGGTCTTTGGGTAGGAGGTTGGGTGTGATATATGTCATGGTTAACCTTGCTTCCGCAATGGGGCCATGAATAAAATTACCTACATTGATCCATTCTTTTGTTTGGATCAGTTTTTTCAGTTCGTCCGCGCGATCGCGCACAGCCTGAATATCTGGTGCGTATCCTTGAATTCTTTCAAGTTGTGCAGTTGTGTAGGTTGGGGGTGCAGATGCGGTAGTAGGGCTACCACAACTAATGAGGAAAGTTGCTAATAATACCAGTATTAATGAGAAAATTGAGCGTTGACGCGCCATACACTGAAATTGGTTGGTTTCGTTTTGCCTATTCACAGTGTAATTTTAGATCGCAACGGTAATTTATCGTTCCCACTAGGAAATGATTTTGTGAAAAATTTTTAGATATGCTGAGTTGGTATTTCCTGCTGAGGATGCAGTCACAGCTTTTTTTGAGTATAATTACCCAATATGATTTAATATACTGTTTCCAGTGAAAACGAACAGTTGTTACTGAATATACCTCATCCTCATTATGAGGAAAGCATGATATTGAGTTGCTAAATTTCTGGAGTATTGATAAGCTAAAACACCAATATGATAAGCCTTCTGGCGGTTTTTTGTTGTTACCTTCACCTACACTGACAAAATAAGGGAGTGTTTTTTTAGTGAACGCATCTGAACAAGCAACCAACCTTGAACTCGCCAGCAAGATTGCTACAGCAGTAAATTTATTTAAGTTTGAGTTTCCTGATGCTAAATCAGATTTGAAACCTTGGAATAATGATCCAGAAACTAGGGAGTTAGTTGATCCTGATTCTATTGATATTGGTTTTCATTTCCCTGGTGTCAGCAAATCTTGGCGTAGTCGCAGCGTGTTAATTCAAATCCGATTTTACCAAGATCCGGTGACAAAATTGCGTCGAGCGATCGGTTTGGAGGTGGCTGGTTTTGACCATCGTGGTGAGGTGTGGCGACTGTCTACTGTGGAAAATTGGAGTTTTGTCGGTGAGTCTGTACCTTCTCCTCAAATTGGTAATCAGCTTAAACAAGTTTGTCGGCACATTTTAGAGGTGTTTAATCAACCTGGAGATTAGCTGGATAATTCTGTCATGGGTTAGGCTAAAACTAAAGCGTCCTGAAATTTCAGTCGGAAATTTTAAATTATTTATGACTGCTGTATCCCCTGTTGTTAAACCTATTAGTCAAATGCGTCTAGCGCCTGGTAGTAGAGTAACTATTGAGGGCGTAAGTTGGGATGAGTTTGAGTCTATTTTGCAAGAATTGGGAGAAAAGCGATCGCTACGGGTGGCTTACAGTAATTCTACGTTAGAAATCATGGTTCCCTTACCTGAACATGAAAAGCCGAAAGATATAATTTCTGATATTGTCAAAATCTTACTCAAAAAAACAGGCAGAAAATACGAACCTTTTGGTTCAACGACATTTAAGCAAGAAAATATCGCCGGGGTAGAACCGGATGCTTGCTTTTATATCCAAAACTATCAGAGAATGATTGGTCGGCGGAGAATACAAGCGGGTGATCCTCCCCCAGATTTGGCGATTGAAATAGATGTAACATCTCAAACAACTCTTGATGCTTATGTGGCGATCGCCACTCCCGAACTCTGGGTTTATAATGACAAGCTGACTATCTATTTATTCCATGATGGATTTTACATTAAATCAGATAATAGTCCCACATTTCCCAATATTCCACTCCTAGAGATTATTCCCAATACTATAGACCGAGCTTGGCAAGTTGGCACTGTGCAAGCGTTGGAGGAGTTGGAAACGCTATTAACTACTTACTAATTTGACTTATTCTGAAACTGCAAATATTCTAGCATTAGCAACCGCAAGTAATCTAGCATTCTAATATAACTCTTCATCTGCTCATACTTGCCATTGTTATCAAAAAAAAATCTCGCAATCTGGGGTATGTTTAAAACTTGCATTGATTTTAGTTGCTCAATTACCTGATTTTTATTAGCTACTTGACCTGTTTCTTGAATTTGATGGGCATAGCCTCTAAAATTTACTGTTAATAGTTCCAGTTCTTCTATTAGGGAAAATTCTTCATCATTAGGAGGAAATTTACTTATTATTTCTTCTCGTTCATAGTAAGTATTTTGCTCAGTAATACTTAACTGTGATAGTAATTGAGTAATATTTTTTTGAGTCAGTTCTGATTCATTTAAAATTGCTTTAGTCATCGTTAACTCCATAAGTAACTATCTTTTCATTACCATATTGGTCAGGTCTGACAATTAAATATTCATTGCCTTTACGGTATACTGCCGAAACATCTCCACGATATCCTATTTTTGGGACTCTAGTAGCTCCTTTTTTATTAAAATTATGAGCTTTACGTAGATATTTTAATGGGTCAATATTTTTTCTAGCAGCGTGGTCTAGAATACTTTGAGAAACACTGATATAAGTGCCAGCATCCCACTCATTGATATATTTTTGAATTTCTGCCGCTTCTGCCAAGCTATAACCTTCTAAAAGTTGTATCAGAAAGGGATCAGAAGTTGGTTTTTCCTGCATATTTGTCTAAACTGTCAAAAAAATACCCCTCAAAACAAGCGTGAGGGGAAAAGGTGGACTAAGCCAAAATTACGTTGATTTTAACTAAACTGGTCAATAATTCCGCCGCCTAGAACCTTATCGCCGTCATACCAGACCGCCGCTTGTCCGGGGGTGATGCTGAACTGGGGTTCATCAAATACTAAGCGGACGCGGGAGTTTTCCAGAGGAATGACTGTCACGGGTTCGGGTGCAGAACGATAGCGAATTTGCACGGCGGCGCGAATGGGGGTTGATGGTTGGGCGATGGAAACCCAATTGATGCGGCTAACTGTACATTCTGCTTGAGTTGCTTTGGTGCGATCGCCTACAACTACCTTATTATTAACTGCATCCAAGGCAATCACATACAGTGGTTCAGCCGCCGCAATTCCCAAGCCTTTGCGTTGACCAATGGTGTAATGATGGACACCATCATGCTGTCCCAAAACTTTCCCTGTAGTATCGACGATATCGCCTTTTTTGGGGGTGATATACTTATCCAGAAAAGCCCGCATGGAACCGTTACTTTCAACTAAGCAGAGGTCTTGACTTTCTGGCTTATCGGCGGTTTTCAGCCCATGTTCGGCGGCTATGCGACGGGTATCAGCCTTTTCCATTTCCCCTAGAGGAAATAGGGAGGCTGCAAGTAAATCTTGAGTCAAATCGTACAGGAAATAGGATTGGTCTTTGTTGCGGTCAACAGCCCTTAATAATTGGTAACGTCCCGTTGCTTTGTCGTAGCTGATGCGGGCATAATGACCTGTGGCGATGCGATCGCACCCCAACTTTTCACGGGCATATTCTACCATAGGGCCGAACTTCACCGTTTTATTGCACTGAGAGCAAGGTAACGGCGTAATCCCCGCACCATAACCAGTGACTAGATAATCGACAATATTAGTTTGAAACACATCCCGCATATCCACAACTTCATGGGGAATGCCCAACTGTTCACAAATATAAGCCGCGTCGATCATCCCTTCAGAACAACATTGACCTTTGCCTTTCATTAGCCAAAGAGTCAAACCAATTACTTCATAGCCCTGATGATGGAGAATAGCGGCGGCTGTGGAACTGTCAACGCCACCAGAGAGACCGACGACAACTTTTTTCATAGTTCTGGATTTTGCACAAGATACCGCGAAGCGGAATTTCCAAATAATAATTTTACTTTTTTCATTTAGCAGATAACCAAACTGTAGATTCTGGCTATTTCCCAACAGGATTTACACCAACTTCATCCAGCTTTACTTTCTACCCACCTATTTAGTAAATTTTAACTGCTCAATTGTAGCACATATTCCTCAAAGCCTTATTAGTTAAGCATTTGGCTGGGAGTTTATCAAATTGGCAACCTAGCAAAAGAGTTAAAAGAGAATTATTATCGGCGTTGCTGATTGATAGGATAAATTTTGTTTCGTGCCTTGGTGCGATAATCTAGCTAAAGATAAACATTTCTTCCATTCAATCATCTATAAATTCTGTTCCTAGTATGCCCAATAGGATAACTGGTAAATATATTGCACTACCTCTAACGCCGTTGTTAATTGGCAGTTGGTTAACATTAGTTGCTAGTATTATTCCCGCGTATGCACAAATCAAGAACAATGAGGGGGTTTTACTCACTCAAGCAGTATTTGAAACTTTACCACCACCTCCTAACTCCCAGTCACAGGGAATAGAATTTAACCAAGAGCAGCAGAACTATCAACCCTATCAACCTGGACAGAGTTTTCAACGTTATTTTGTCTATGTTGAAAATAGTAGTTACCAGACGCTGCAAACAGTAAAACGTATTGAGCCTAGTGCTTATATCCGGCGATATAACGGTCGTTCTGTCATCCAAGCAGGAGTATTCTCTAGACAGGCAAATGCCCAACAGCGAGTGAGAGAATTAGAATACTCTGGGATTTATGGAGCCAGAATTGGTGGTTCTGGTGATGGGGACGGAATACCAAATTCTCCAGGTGAGGGCTATTATGGCAGTGACAGGTCTAGATATTATGTAACCATTCCCGCAAAAGCAGAAGAGGTTCCTGTAATTGCTAACAGAATTAGGTCAGCTGTCGGTAGATATGGGTTTGTGGCGGAAAGAAGCAGACCACTAGGCCCACACGTAGCAGTCGGGCCTTTTGCTCAACGGACGCAAGCAGAACAATGGAATAATTATCTGCGAAATATGGGATTTGGTAATGCTAGGGTCTATTACGGAAGGTAGGGAGTAGGGGCTAGAGTCTAGTGAAGGTAAATTATGTCTGAAATCCTATATTTTCAGAACAACCTACGTGGTTATATCAAACATATAGAATTTACAGTTGATTTTTGATACTTACGTAGGGTGGGCAGTGCAGCGCCGTATCATATTGATGGGCAGTGTAGCGCCCTACAAATACTAGCCTCTAATCTCTAGCTAGCCATGAATAAAAGTAAAACTTTAAATAATGCTGGGAAACTTACTGCACTTTTATGTTTGATAACTATATTTCTGACACCTTTTGTCATTGTCAATGCAGGGGAACGGGGTGTATTGATGGAGTTTGGCAAAGTTCAAAAGCCAATTCTTGATGAAGGATTGCACATAATTATTCCTGTAGTTAATACTGTGGAAAAATTAAGTGTGCGGGTACAAAAGCAAGAAATATCTGCGGAAGCATCTTCTAAGGACTTACAAGATGTATTTGCTGATGTAGCTCTTAATTGGCATATTATCCCCGAAGAGGTGAATCTGATTTTTCAGCAAATTGGCAATTTACCAAATGTAGTTGAGCGAATTATTAACCCAGCAGTGGAAGAAGTGCTTAAGGCTGTGATGGCTCAATATACGGCGGAAGAAATTATTACTAAGAGAGGCGAAGTTAAAGCAAATGTAGATGTGGCATTATCTACAAGGCTTGGTAGTTATCATATTGCTGTAGATGATATTTCTTTAGTTCATGTGCATTTTTCCGAAAGATTTGGCGAAGCGGTGGAAGCAAAACAGATTGCGGAACAAGAGGCGAAACGGGCGGAATTTATTGCTTTGAAGGCAGCAAAAGAGGCTGAAGCTAAAGTTAATATCGCTAAAGGTGAGGCGCAAGCTTATGAGTTGTTACGTGATGGATTAACATCTGAATTGCTGCAAAAACAAGCTATAGAAAAATGGAATGGGAATCTACCTTTAATTATTGGGAAAGAAAGCCCGAAAATTTGGGATTTTAGTGAATTTGTGAAAGGATATAAATCAAGTAGATAGGTGATATTTTGAGAAGGCTATAGAGTTTTTTCTATTATTAGAGATACTTTATAAAGTAAACCTGAAATTGTAGTATTGTAGCAAGACTAAACTTTTGCATCAACCAACAATCTAACATCCTATTCATCTGCGTTTATCTGCGTTCAATTTTTTGCAAATTTATTGCCGCATTTTAGTCCGGTCACGCTAGTAGGGTGCGTCAAACCCAATAATTTTGTACATATTAAAGGATTTTCCACATCTGACGCACCCTACCCCAAGTGCCAGTTGCATAAGTCGCAAGGATAATACTTTTACGTCTAATTTGAATTAAAATCTTGTAATTGGATAGACAGTTGATTCCAGTCGCTTTATTGCGTTGACTTCTAAAGGTGAATTTACATGGACTAGAAGACTACTTGCTGCTGATGAACCACTCAGTGATTATTTCTTTGCACGCAGTTCTATATTTGGGGGAGAAGGATTCATCCAAACTTCTACATTGTTTACTAAAAAAGAAAAAGTAGCGAATTGCGTCAAAAACTAGAGGCAAATTCAAAAGATGCGATCGCACAATTGAGTTCGTAGTAAGGACTTTAGTCCTTTTCCCCGGACTAAAGTCCTCACTACAAACCTTGATTTATTTAATCAGTTCTACTTAGTAGTGGACTGGCAAGGCTAAAATGTGGCAATAGATTTGATCATATTAACCGCCGATAAACGCCGATAAACGCCGATGCAGATTTTCGCTAATGCACTATTTTAGTCTAGACACGCTAGTAGTATTGGAATGGCAAGGCTAAAATATTGCATAAATATAACTCTTGTGGTGTGGGCATCCTGCCCGCACCGGACGGGCAAGATGCCCATCCCACAAGAAAAAAATAATGCCACATTTTAGCCTTGCCACGCTAGTATGCTTTTGATGGGCAATGCCCACCTGTTTGCTGCTATTAACAAAACTAGTAAACATTGCTCAATATCTATAAACCCATTGAATATAAAATCACCCGGTCATACAATTTATCAGGCAAAAGAGACTTGAGTATGACTGCCATTTTTGCGTCTTGACCGATGAGATAGCGTGTCTTTGGTTTTTTTGCCGTGAGTGCATGAACAACAGCCTGAGCTACAATATCCGGTGAAATGCCCTTAGATGCTATAATTCCCGTTTGTTTACGTACAGCAGTCATAGCAGAACCGTAGAGCTTTTCAGCAGATGGCGACAAATTTTGCTTTGCTGTATCGGCTTGAGCGAAAGACTTTTCCCAAATAGGGGTAGAAATTGACCCAGGTTCAATAATTGAAACTGAAATTCCCCAAGGTCGTAATTCCATACGCATCACATCGGTGAGCGCTTCAAGTGCAAATTTTGAAGCATTGTAAGCACCAAGAAACGGAGCAGCACTTCTACCACTAATAGAACCCATATTAACAATTCGTCCTCGACCTTGGCGCAACAAACCAAGAAATGCTTGTGTCACAGCTAGTTGTCCAACCACATTAACTTGTAGTTGTTGTTGAAATTCAGCAATAGGTAATAATTCTAGCGGGCCGGGAACCGCAATTCCAGCATTATTTACTAAACCCAAAATTTCATCACCAACTGTATTTTTTACTGTCTCAACTGCAAATGCAATGGAATCAGTATCAGTAACATCTAAAAAAATAGGGATGAGTCTTTGAGAAGCTTTCTCTTGAAGTTTTTGAGCATCAATATCTTTACGCACTCCAGCAAAGACACAAAATCCTAATTTGTCTAAAAGCAAAGCGCAGGCTTCACCAATTCCTGATGATGCGCCTGTAATCATGACTACACCTTTATTGTTTGCCAGCATTTATTTTATCCAATCTTTGAGCTTTAACTATAAAATTATTTGCTGGGAGCAAATGATATATTTGCTACTTATCAAACATAATTCAGGAGTCAGCAGTTAGGAGTCAAAATTCATTGTGAATCCTGTACAACTGGTGGATTAATCAGTGGTTTCATCAGCATTTAGAGGCTATTTACTTTCAAGAAACACAGGTGACAGGTGACAGGTTACAGGTTACAGGTTACAGAAACAAGAAAATAGGGAATAGTTGTGTTTCTTTTATATTTTGCGGGAGCTTTAACTGCGCCCGTGGGAGGCTGATAACTGATAACTGATAACTGATAACTGACAACTTTCAAGAAACACAGGTGACAGGTGACAGGTTACAGAAACAAGAAAATAGGGAATAGTTGTGTTTCTTTTATATTTTGCGGGAGCGTTAACTGCGCCATTGGGAGGCTGATAACTGATAACTGATAACTGATAACTGATAACTTTCAAGAAACACAGGTGACAGGTGACAGGTTACAGAAACAAGAAAATAGGGAATAGTTGTGTTTCTTTTATATTTTGCGGGAGCGTTAACTGCGCCATTGGGAGGCTGATAACTGATAACTGATAACTGATAACTGATAACTGACAACTCCTAAGAAACACATTTGAAAATCCTTTAATTGGGTTTTGAGTTAAACCAAGAGACTCTAGTTGCAAATTATTTAATTGCCGCAACGAATCAATTTAAACCCTGTTATGCTTCTGGATAATTTAGCTTGTTTACTACTTACTTGTTGGTTTCGCCCAAGGGAGAATAGGTAGCGATAATGCTTTCAGCCAATACATAGGTGCTGTATTACCCCAGACTTGATTGTATTTCACTGAATTTTTACTGTATTTCCTGTATTGTTTGTCTGTTTCTCACTGCTTAATCAAGCATAGCGTTTAACTTTACTTCTGGGTTTTTGTTGTCTCAATTTTTCCAATATTCTTGATTTGCTTACTGCTTTCTCTGTGTACCAGTTTTAGGTGCGGAATGTGGGATAAGGAGATTCAAATATATCAATGAGTGTTTCAAATTACAGCCAATCACTTTTCCCACAACCTCGAAGTCCTATAGTTTGATATTTGCCACTTGTTCTATTGTCAGAAAAAACTCAAGATTTAGAAAGTCGATTTGATGAATAAAGTTCCTAATAACTAGATTTTGGAGAAATTATAAATAAATAATTAAAATATTTTGGATATTTTTGGTAATAGAAAAGCCATTTTCAGACATTAATTCGTAGTAGTTATTTACTAGGAGGGTAAACTAATTTGGCGCGAGTCTTGATTTAAATGCTTTAAAAATTAAACCTGCAAAAAATACTTACATTAGTTGAGGAGCAAAGACCTATGCCCACAAATCAGACTAATCAAAATTCCCTGGAAAATGACGGGCGCAACTCTTCTTATCTCTCCTCTTCTGATACTTTTAATACAGAAAATAATTATACATCTAATTTAGGAAATCATAGTAGCTATACATCCAATGAGGCTACAGCTACTAGTACTTATAATTCTAGTGACGGTTATGGCTTAATTGATGCCAACAAATCCGTATCAGAAGCAGCTGGGACAAGTCCATCAAGTGATGTTGCTGACCAGGGTGGTAATAATTGGGGATTAGATATGATTAACGCCCCAGAAGCTTGGAATCAAGGATACACAGGTCAGGGCGTAATTGTGGCTGTGATAGATACTGGTGTAGATTATAATCACCAGGATTTAAAAAACAATATGTGGACGAATACTAAGGAAATTGCTGGTAATGGTATAGATGATGATGGTAATGGCTATGTAGATGATGTTAATGGTTGGAATTTTAACGATAACAATAACAACACTCTGGATGATAATGGACATGGAACCCATGTTTCTGGAATTATTGCTGGGGAAAATGATGGAGATGGTGTAACTGGTGTGGCGTACAATTCCCAGATTATGTCTGTGAAAGTGTTGGATGCTTCTGGCTCAGGTTCTTATGATGCGATCGCCAGTGGCATCCGCTATGCTGTAGATAATGGAGCTAAAGTAGTTAACCTGAGCTTAGGCGGTGATTACTCCAACCAGACTCTTCAATCTGCCATTGAATATGCCGATAGTAAAGGCGTAGTTGTTGTTATGGCATCTGGTAATGATGGTAGATCAAAACCAGGTTATCCGGCACGCTATGCTGATAAAACAGGAATCGCCGTTGGTGCTGTAGATGAAAATGGTAAATTAACGGATTTCTCTAACCGTTCTGGTAATAATCAAATGGCTTATGTTACAGCGCCTGGAGATAATATTTATTCTTCCACACCAGATAATCAGTATGAATATAAAAGTGGTACATCTATGGCTACTCCCTACGTTTCCGGTGTAGTAGCTCTTATGCTCAGTGCTAATCCTAATTTAACTGTAGCTGAGATCCGCGACATTATTACCAGCAACGCAAACAACAGTAATAGCAGCACGACACCAGATACAACATACCCTGACTTTGGTTTTGGCTTCTTTACAATTGGTGACTCATCTACTTTATCTGTAAATAACAGCTCAACTAAAACCTCTAGCTATAGCCTCAAATCCTTCTCAGAAAATAATAATTTCAATAACAATTCCCGTATCTTATCTAAAACATCTAATAGTTCAACAACCACCAGCCCCAACATAGAATTTGTACACCGCAATTATCTAGACTCGCAACCCAACAGCCTCGCTAATACCCCAACTGATAGCAACGATGATTTTGGAGAATTAATAAATCAAATCATTAAACAATTAGAAGAGTATCAAAAATTGCTGGGAAGATAGACAGTTATCAGTTGACAGTTATCAGTTATCAGTTATTAGTTATCAGTTATTAGTTATCAGTTGTTCGTTTTCCCCTTTCCCCCTTCCCCCTTCCCCATCTCAACACTGTTTCGCTGAAGCAGGATTGACAAAATCGTGTAAGTCTGCTTCCCAAACGCTGATGTAAATTAAATCGCAGTTCTGACGCACAATTTGACCTTTAACTCCACCTACGGTAAAAGTAAAATTATCTGACTGACGTTGTTGGATTTGTTGCAATCCTTGCTGAATTTTGGCGTTAGATTGACCGCCTAACATTCCATTTAAGGTGGTTTGCATAACTTCTGGGTCTACTGATTGAGCAAACGCTACTTCTGTTTGGCGCAATGCTCCGGTGTTACGGTCAAATAAATAACCTAAGTCAACTTGGTTTGGGACTAGGCGATAGACTACAGCACGGGTATTGCGCCACACTCCTCTTAAATCTCTATTTGGCTTTCCGAGTGCGGCTTCTACGGTGCTTCTTGCTGTTCCTGTGGGAAAGGCGGGAACGCTTGGGCTGGTTGTATTTGCTTTTTTTTTGGGTAAATCAGCTTGGGGTGTAGGTTCTGGAACCGGCTGATTTTCTATTTGTGGTGTTGAGGTAGCTTCTGGTGTGGGAATATCTGCTGTTGTGGGTGTATTTTCTGGTTCAGGTGTGAAGATTTCTGGAGGCTGAGAGTTTTCTGGGCGGCTCTGTGTGAATGATGGTGTATCAGATGCTACTGGTTGTTGAGGAGGGCTGGCTGGGGGGAGGGTGGGCGAAGACTGAGACGAGACGGATGGTGTGGTGGGTGTGGAAACTGGCGGGGGGAAAGGTTTGCTAACGATATGTGTATTTGATTGTGACTGGCGTGTCAATGTGGAAATGGCTACGCCTGCTAATAAACCACCTACAACCAAGCTTCCGATTATCCAAACAGACTTTTGTCGGTCGCGCTGAGGTTTAATGGCGGGAACAGCTAGGTGTCGGGTTTGTTGGCTGTGTAATTTGGTGGGGGCTGTGGTGGGCGCTATGGTAGGTGGGGCTGTAAGATTAGGTGATAAAGCATACAGCATTTTACTGGCAGTACTGTAGCGATCGCCTGGCTGTGGTTTAATAGCTTGATTGAGTACAGATACTAGTTGTGGCGACACATGAGGCGCAAAGTTTTGCCACATAATTTCGCCATTTTGGGGATTAGTTGGCAGTTCTTCAGGACTTTTACCTGTCAACAAGTAAATTGCCGTCAAACCCAAGCTGTAGATATCGCTGGCGTAAACTGGTCTACCTACGGCTTGTTCGCTGGGCATATATCCGGGTGTACCAATGACGAGCGATCGCGTAACATATCCAGGGGAACTCACAACTGAACGAATGGTTTCTTTGACTGCGCCAAAATCAATTAACACTGGCTTTTGGTCAACAGTCCGCAGAATAATGTTATCGGGCTTAATATCTCGGTGAATAATGCCTTTACTGTGGACATATTCTAAAACTGATAGCAGACTCAATAAAATTGCCCTGACAGTAGCCTCGTTTTGAATTCCATTGTCTGTTACCAGATTTCTCAGGGTTTGCCCATGAATCCATTCTTGCACTAAATAAAACTGCCCATGCTCGGAAAAATAAGCGTAGAGTCTGGGAATTTGGTCACTATGTTCACCCAAAAACTCTAGAGTTGCAGCTTCCCTCTCAAACCTTTGTTGAATCATTTCATAGGTTTGTGGGTTATTGCTGACTGGTTTGAGTTGCTTAATCACGCAACGACGGCGCGATGGCATATGGGTGTCTTCCGCCAATAAGGTTTCTCCAAACCCCCCAGCACCGAGTACCTGAATAACTTGATAACGATTGTTCAGCAGAATTGATTTCATGCGAATTTAAAATTGTCCGCCCTATCTCAATGTACATCACGATGTGGCGATAGGTTATGTTCCTGTGGTTGAGGGTGGGAAACGCAGAGGTTGGCGAAGCGACGGCCTTTGCTTTAGACATGAGGGCTTGTGCCTGTCGTCTAACAGTGAGTCTAGGGAGATTCAGGAAAAGTCCAGAATTTTCTGCCTTTCTTCCTCTAGACTAATGACTAGTTAGCATTACTCACAACCCATCGATTATTTTCTCCATCCCATAATAAGGAGAAACGCACAGTGCTAGGTGCTTGCTTGCCATTTTTCATCAAATATTGCAACTTAGCGTTAACTGTGGCTGTGTCTGCATTAGCATCTTGGGTAGTTACTTGTTCAACCTCTACACTTTCCACTTGTCCACCCCACCAGTCAACATAAGAAAGATAACCTTTGGGGTGCAGTCTTCTGTTATTTTGAAAGCTGGGGGATAGTAAATTCCAAGCTGTACTATATTCACCCCGGTTAATGGTTGCATAATAGTTCTCTACAGCTGCTTCAGGAGAAGGTCGATTTACTTCTGGTTGGCTTGTTTCTTCTGGTTGGGTAGCGGTTGGAGTTTCCGGTGTGGTAGTTTCCTGGGGAACTGATGTTACAGGTTCTGTGTTAGTTGCAGGTGGGGATTCTACAGGTGTGGCTGATGGTTGTACACTGATGGGAGGAGTACTTGTTCTTCTTGTGGGGTTTTGGCTGACATCTTGATTTATGGGTGTGTCAGGTGTTGTAGTGGCTGAGGGACTGAGAGATGGTTCTGCACTAGGACTTGTATTGCTGCTAACAGTATTTTCACTAGGTGTTGTCTGTGTTACTTGTTGATTTGGTCTGGTAAGGGCAAAACCAATGACGACAGAAGCACCAATCACACCACCAGCAATTAAACTACCAAGGAGGACACCTTTATTGCTGTTGTTGTGACTTACGGGTTGGGGTGTAGGTGCAGTACCGGGACTGATAGCCACGGTATGGGGTAGGGTTGCATTAGCGGGTGTAGTGACTGGTGGTTGTTGATAAGGAACTGTGGGGGATGACTGCGGTTGTTGATAGGGAACTGTGGCGGGAACTACGCCTAATTGCAAGGCTTGTAGCATTTCTCTAGCGGTGGCGAAACGTTCTCGTGGGTGGTAGGCGATCGCTCGATCAATCACACCTGCTAATGTAGGACTGACACTCAAGGCGTATCTGTGCCAAACAATATCACCAGTATGCGGATCTGTTTCAATTTCCTGTGGCTGTTTCCCCGTCAGCAAATAAATTGCTGTCATCGCTAAACTATATAAATCACTGGAATATACTGGTCTCCCTGCGGCTTGTTCGCTGGGCATATATCCGGGTGTACCAATGACAATGGAACTGGTAGCATTACCTTGGGAATTAACTACTGTTCCCATCGATTCCCGCACTGCACCAAAATCAATTAATACGGGTTTACCGTCACGACGACGCAGAATAATGTTATCTGGTTTGATGTCCCGGTGAATGATGCGCTTAGAGTGGACATATTCCAGAACAGGTAATAAATTTACTAGAATTTCTTTAACTGCACTTTCACTAAATACACCTTGCTGCTGGACTTTGGCTGTGAGTGTATCACCTTCCACCCATTCTTGGACTACATAAAATTGCGTATTTGCCTGAAAATAAGCATATAAGGTAGGGATTTGGTCTGTATGGCTACCCAAATCTTCTAAAATAGCTGCTTCCCGTTGAAAACGCTCTTGTACTAGTTGGTAGATTTGCGGATTATTTTGAATCGGTCTCAGTTGTTTTACTACACAGCGACGATGAGAAGGCATTTGGCTATCTTCTGCTAAGAAGGTTTCTCCAAAGCCACCACTACCTAAAGTCCGAATTACCCGATAACGATTGTCAAGCAGCGTTTCCATAAGTTAGCACAGAGCAGTAAGAGAATAAATATTGTATACTTTACGTCTGAATCATGTCGGTCTTTACTCGATAATTGTTACTCAAAGATAGTTTGAGCGTTTCTTAAGCAGTCAACTAAATCAGGGTTATTTCATGCTTAACTAAACATCTATCAGCGATGATTACTGAAAGTAGGCCGATGCACTTGCCCACCAAAGCTATGATCTGACTTTTCACGGGATCTGGAAGACCTCTCTCCAAACCTCTCTCCTACAAGGAGAGAGGCTTTGATTTCTCCCCCTTCCCTTGTAGGGAAGGGGGCTGGGGGGTTAGGTCTGACGGAACGCTTTTCCACATAACGTGAAAAGTCAGAAGCTATGATAAGGTGGACATTGCCTACCCTACTACAGATACTGAGATTTTTTCACAAATCAAATCCGATTCCAGATCAGCGATAATTACTTAAAGTATCGTAAGTTATTACGGGTTTGATATGCGGCAATAGAATCTACATTGCGCTGCTCTAATGTTGATAGCAATTTTACGGGAAATTCTTGAGGTGAATATTGGGGATTATACCAAGGTTGATTATTAAAGTAGTCTTGTAAATCCTGATTATCAAAACGCCGACCGTGCCGAGCGAA
Source organism: Anabaena azotica FACHB-119 (assembly GCF_014697625.1). Lineage (GTDB taxonomy): Bacteria > Cyanobacteriota > Cyanobacteriia > Cyanobacteriales > Nostocaceae > Trichormus > Trichormus azoticus_A. The sequence goes on from NZ_JACJSG010000039.1 coordinate 42,002, forward strand.
GACAGTATTTCGCATAATATCTAAAGTATAACCATTTTTCCCCTCTAAATCTGCGTCGGTAACAGTTCTTTGAGAAAGCCATAAATAATTATCAGTTGTATTTACGTCTACTGAGGCGGACTTAACAGAGGAACCAGGATCAATATTTTCTATAGGAATTTGGACAACAGGTGGTGTAGTTACTGGCGTTGGCGTAACTGTGGTTTTTGATTCTACCGGTTCCGTAACCTTATTTTCGTCTACAGGGAATAATATCGGCATTACCAAAAACAATTGGACAATTGACGATGCAACAATTAACCCTACTCCAATCAATTTGGAGCGGATACCTTTTTGATTATTACCAGAAATAGTTGCTTGAGGAGCTACGGGAAGCGTTGGTGATGCAGGTGTTACTGGCGGGGGTGTAAAATACGGTTGTGTGGGGGGAATAGGATTGCTGAGTGCTTGTAAATCATCTAACATGGCTCTAGCGGTGGAGTAGCGATCGCGGGGATGATAGGCGATCGCCCGCTCCAGTACAATAGCTAAAGCCGGACTAATATGACTGCCATACTCTCGCCAGATCATTTCCCCAGTTTGGGGGTCTATCTCTAATTGTTGTGGCTGTTTCCCAGTTAACAGATAAATGGCTGTCAAACCTAAACTATATAAATCACTAGAATATACTGGTCTTCCGGCTGCTTGTTCACTAGGCATATATCCGGGTGTACCAATGACAATGGAACTGGTAACATCACCTTGGGAATTAACTACTGTCCCCATTGATTCCCGTACTGCACCAAAGTCAATTAATACAGGTTTCCCGTCACGATGACGCAAAATAATATTGTCTGGTTTAATATCCCGGTGAACAATGCGCTGAGAATGGACATATTCCAGCACTGGTAACAAATTTATTAAAATCTCTTGCACAGCAGCTTCCGTCAATAACCCCTGCTGTTTGAATTTCGCCGTGAGAGTATCCCCTTCCACCCATTCTTGCACTAAATAGAATTGACCATCCGCCAAGAAATAAGCGTATAATCCGGGAATTTGGTCAGTTGTACCGCCTAAATCTTCTAAAATCGCTGCTTCCCGTTGAAACCTTTCCTGTACTAACTGGTATATCTGCGGGTTATTTTGAATTGGTCTCAGCTGTTTTACCACACACCGCCGCCGAGAAGGCATATAAGTATCTTCTGCTAGATAAGTTTCCCCAAACCCCCCAGCACCCAGTGTACGGATAACTTGATAGCGATCGTTTAACAGCTGTATCGTCATAACAGGCTTAAAAGACTAGCTAATCTAATATAGCCTCTGTCAGTTGACAGTTGACAGTTGTCAGTTATCAGTTATCAGTTATCAGTTATCAGTTATAGAAATCCTATTTGAATTTTGAAAAAATCTCCGTACCAGTAGGCCGATGCACTGCCCACCAAGACTATGATATGGTAGGCAGTGCATCGGCCTACGTACAATTCACAAATCAAGTAGGAATCCTATATCAGTTATCAGTTATCAGTTGTCAGTTATTCTCCCCTAACTTCCTGTTCCCCTCCTGGGAGGGGCTAGGGGTGGGTTACTCCCTAACTTCCACACCAAATATTACTTAAATATTACTTCAAGTCTAGTAAACCTTCTTCTTTTAACTTAGGATTAAACCGCAATTGAGTTTTTAAACCTCGTAATTCCAAAGTTTCTAAAATATCTGCTTCTACTCGCCGAGCCACATTTTTGATAATTTTAATTTGTGTGAGTTCATCATTAGTAGGTTGGTGATAACTTGCCTGTTCTTCTTCTGTCATGAATGCTTTCACATCTACAGGCTGCGTCCATTTCTCTTTGTCTTCTCCATTCCCCGCAGGCGTATCAACATTTTCAGCTATCCAAGCCTTTTCGATATTTTCCAAAACTGTCCGGCTAGGACGTTCAATAGTTTGCACTTTCACCCAATAGCAATGTTGTGGCTGACGCACTAAATGCTGTCGCAAACTGAGGTAAACATCACGTGAATATCCCACAAATTGCAAAGATTTCTCTTTGTCAAAAACTGCATATACTCCAATCTTTGCCTGATAAATTTCAGGTAATTGACCATTTTCATCAATATAAGGAATATATTCGAGATTGGCTAAATTAGTAATATTATCGGTAGTCATATTGGGGACTGGGGACTGGGGACTGGGGGAGATGAGGGAGAGGGGGGAGAGGGAGAGGGGGGAGAAACCCACCCCTAGCCCCTCCCAGGAGGGGAAAAGGGAGATGAGGGAGAACAACTGCTAACTGTCAACTGTCAACTGTCAACTGATAACTGATAACTGATAACTGATAACTGATAACTGATAACTGTCAACTGCTAAAACCTCCCATTTCCCTGAATAATATGCTTGAGGGTAGTTAAAGTTTCTAGGCTGATAAATCCTCGGCGATGACCTTTTTGATTAGACATACCTAAAAAGACGGAATCACCCCGTGAAGGGTTACGGGAGAAGCGGGGAGAGGTGTTAATATAGGTGGCGGCGCTGTTAACGCCTAATGCAAATTGGCGACTTTCTTGATAGGATTCGGTGGCGATCGCATCAGCATGACCGCTACTGTATCGATTTATCCAGGCGATCGCACTATCTAAGCTATCCACTAGTTTAAATGCTACTATCTTAGTTAAATAGGGGTTTGCCCATTCGTGATCTTTTGCTAGTTGCAACTGCGGAAAGGCTTGTACTAGTTCCTCATCGCCTCTAATCTCAAAACCTTTCTCTTTCAGGCTATTCCATAATACTGCTAAAGATGAAGGCATGGCTTGGCGATGAATTAGCACTTTTTCAATAGCGTTGACGGGATCTGGTTCGCTTGCATGGCTATCGAGAATCATCCAGCGTACCATATCCAAGCTGCTATTTAATGACCAATACAGGTAACAGTTCCCCATTGCTGACTTTAACACTGGGCAAGTCGCCTGACGCACTACCTGCTGTATCAAGCTAGAACGTCCGTAGGGAATGACTAAGTTAATATATTGGTCTTGGGTGATTAAATCGCGCAGGGAACCCCCATGTTCTGTGGTGACTAGTTCCACACAGCCTGCGGGTAGCCCAACTTCGCCGATCGCATTTTGCAATACTTCGGCGATCGCCGCATTGGAATGGCTCGCTTCTGTACTACCCTTGAGGATGATACTATTACCAGTTTTAATACACAAGCCTGCGGCGATCGCGCCTAAATCGGGAAAGGCTTCATATATAAATCCAATCACACCCAAGGGCATTAACTGGGAATAACTCTGGGAATCTTCTGGTTGATAGTCGGCGTTTCTTACCCGCCTTAAGGGATCAGATATTTCCCCCAACCTTTGGAGAATTTCTACTGTTGTCTCCAACCTAGTGGGGGTTAGCTTTAACCAGTCGAGAATCAATTCTGGCACAGCCATTTCCCGACTAGCTTCTAAATCCAATGTATTCGCTTCTAATATATCATCAAATGCCTGTTCTAGCGCTTGTGCCATCGCCAGAACAGCGCGACTCCGGTCTATCCCTTTAGTAGTACCTAACTTCAGGGAAGCGTGAAAAGCACGCTTGGCGCTTTTCATCGGTTCGGGACAATCATCTACGGCTGCAACGGTCATTGAGTTATCGTCTGTAAGTAAGCCAGAACATGAGTGCCGGCAAAAGAACCAACAAGAGCGCTACCATGGCCCAAGCGATGAGACTAGAACCATTGCCCATTCGCAGTGCTAGTGGTAGCCATATAATCACTAGCACGAAAATACTGCCCAAGGCTATAGGCAAGTACCTTTCTCCCCATTTTGAGTGGACGAGGTTCCAACTATGACCATTCCAGCGCCAAGCGCGTTTGTAGGGATAGGTGGTGGAAAGTTCTTCTAACACATGACCATTATCTTCTACTACAAAGATTCGCTGACAGCGATCGCAACCAAAGGCTTCTGTCAGTGTAATCGGTACTAATTTTCCTTTGCGACGGCAAGGACAAGGATATTCGCTATTTAAGTCGATTTTTTCAGGTTTCTTAGATTGCACAAGCGTTTTTAGCAATTCAATTTAGGTACTGGGGAAAAAGAAAGGAAGGGGAAAGGGGAAAGGGGAAAGGGAGAAGCCATTGACTTTTGTCTTTTACCCTTTACCTTTTCTGATAATTGAGTATGCTACTCAACGTCCCGCTACAGCTAACAGCAATTTGCCAAGCTAGTCTGGACTGTATGAATGTGCGGATTTAAACCAACTTAATTGCTTGTTTAAAAATTTCTGTATTTTCATATATAAATCACAAAATTAATGTATTGCTATTGATTAGGTATTTATGGTGCAGGCTTAAAGGGTACATTTTTAGCTTACGTGGCGAACTCTCACAAGACAACCCATTACAGCTGTATTTAATCAAGCTTTTACTTAAGTTGTTTGCTAAGTGCGATCGCTGTGATTTCTTTGCCGGATAGACAGTATGAATCTGTGATCTCCATCTTGACAGCTACCTTTCAAAGATGAAGATTTGTTTCGAGTGGAAATATCTGAATGTCTTTTGCTAGCGATCAACTTACCCTGCTTTGGGCGATCGCCACTTAAAAAACCCTCACTCCCCCTGACTACTGCTCGAAACTGCCTGCCAATTATGCACCTGATATTACTGCTATCTACCTTAAGCAATATCTAGTTTAATATAGTTTTACTTTTAAAACTGGGTAAATGGATTCGCCAGCGCGACATGAACACCTCACACCCAAAGGTGTCCTTGCTGATTTGCCAAAGTTGGAGGCAAAGTCCAGCAAGAAAAACTCAAAGCAGCACACCGCGCCTCTCTGTTAGAACTTAACAGGCTCTTTGCTTCTTTTCAACATCGTGCATTCCCTGGAGAATTGTAACATGAATGCCATGCTCACCGAATTTACCCTCGCCAACTTCAAAAGTTACAGCACCAGCCGATTACCTCTTGGGTCGCTGACCGTGCTAATTGGAGCCAATGCTGCTGGCAAAAGTAATGCCCTAGAAGGTTTGCGCTTTCTGTCATGGTTGGCACAAGGACAAAGACTATCTAGCATTCAATATGCAGTCAATAGTGTAGAGCGCGTTATGCGGGGTCGAGTCAATGATTTGTGTCATCATGGACAATCAAGTTTTACCATCGGTTGCCGTTTGGACTTAGCAGAGTGGAACCAACTTGAGATAACGCTTAATGTGCGTGACGGAGAACTACACATCAGTAGTGAAAGCATCTTTGGCTCGACAAGTCAAGTCCCACTATATGACCTAGATCAGCCTTCACAAGGCGTAGGGACTGATGTTCGTGTGATATATAACAATTTTTTAAAAGGGAGTAGAAAGCCAAGAATAACGTGCAGCGATCAGATGGCTATATTCGTGCAATTAGATAGCCCTGCTCAATTTAATGCAAAGCACCTCATCTCCCAAAAAATAATTCCTGATACCGTCCGGGAATATCAACGAGTTTTAAAGAACATCCTCTTTTTAGATCCTGTCCCCGCAAAAATGCGCGAGTACAGTTTTAAATCTGATAAGCGATTACAAGAAGATGGCACTAATCTTTCCAGTGTTCTCTATCGTCTGTGGCACAACCAACCCGAAAATCAAGAGGAAATTCTCAATTTCATCCGCAGTTTGCCAGAACAAGCTATAAATGGACTGGATTTCCTGATTGGCCCAAGGGATGAAGTGATGGTGCGATTAGCCGAAACCTTTGGTAATCAGCAACGCTATTGTGAGGCTGCTTTATTATCTGATGGCACTTTGCGAGTCTTGGCTATAGCTGCGGCGATGCTATCAGCTACCGAGGGTAGTTTAGTAGTTATTGAGGAAATCGACAACGGGGTTCATCCCAACCGCGCCCAACATCTACTCGCCAGCATCCGAGATATTGCCGAGCGGCGTGAATTGCGGGTGCTGCTTTCTACCCACAACCCAGCCCTCATGGATGCTTTACCCGATGCTGCTCTTGCAGATGTAGTATTTTGTTTCCGTAATCCAGAGGAAGGAGATAGCCGCCTTGTACGACTTGGGGATATGTACGAATTTCCCGATTTGATATTGCAAGGGCCACTGGGTCAATTAGTAACTGCTGGAATAGTGGATAGGTTTGTCAAGTCGCCGCACACACCAGAAGATAGAAAACAGCAAGCGATGGAATGGTTGTCTCGTTTGCAGGAGTACAGCAATGACTAGTATCTGCCTGATAGATACCAGCGTATTCCTCAACTTACTTAACGTTCCTCATTGCAATCAACAACACGCATCAGTTCTTGAAGAATTTAACACCTATGCTGCGGCTGGTTGTACTTTTCTATTACCTATGGCAACAATCATCGAAACAGGTAATCACATTGCTCAGAACGGCGACGGCACAATCAGAAGGGTAACTGCTCTACGTTTTGTTGAGAACGTTAAAGCTGCATTTAAACCAAACGCTCCTTGGCGGACTACTGCATTTCCCAACACAACAGAGATATTGGAGTGGATTGACAAATTCCCCAATCTGGCTGGCATGAATAAAGCTCCAGATAAACAAGAAGGAACAAGTTTCGGGGATCTCAGCATTATTGAAGAATTTAATAAGTCATGCAAACTGTTTCCTATGAGTGAAGTGTTTATCTGGTCGTTAGACCTGGATCTACAGAGCTATCACCAAAAGCGAAAATGACCTACTAATTTCTCAGGATAGCTGAGAAGCATAAAAACCTGTGCTTCTTTTACCTGTGCCTTGGTTAACTCATACCCACTAGGCTGGATAGTTTAACTTTAAGCTTTTTTCAAAAGCGGGTAACGCGATTCGAACGCGCGACATTCACCTTGGCAAGGTGACGCTCTACCACTGAGCTATACCCGCAAACCTCACATATATAAATATGTCAGATTGATTTTGATTTGTCAAGTGTTTCAACAAGTAAATTTTTCTGGTTGGGGAAGGGGAAAGGGGAAGGGGAAAGGGGAAAGGGGAAAGGGAATAAATGAACTAATGACCAATGACTAATGACCAATGACTAATGACTAATGACTATTGACTATTGACTTATCCCTCAGAAGTCTCTGCGGTGAAGTTACCGATGTTGGCGTTGGGGAAAGCGGCGGGAAGGGATTGGGGGCGGGGGTAGGGTTCTGCTAAGTTGGAACGTAACTGGCGCATGAGGCTAGCCATTTCTAGAGCATTCATGGCATAATCCCAACCGTGATTTGCCTTAATACCTGCTCTTTCCAGGGCTTGCTGCATGGTATCTACTGTCAAAATGCCGAAAATTACGGGTACTCCCGTCTGGAAACTAGCAGCCGCAATTCCTTTAGCTACTTCTGAGGATACATAATCAAAATGGGGTGTCTGTCCACGAATGACTGCGCCAAGGCAAATTACCGCATCGTAACGATGGGTAAGGGCTAGTTGACGAGCAACCAGAGGCACTTCAAAACTCCCTGGAACCCATACATAGTCTACCTGATTGCCTTGGGGATCAGGGTCTACACCGTGGCGTTTTAAGCAATCTTGGCATCCTTGCAGCAGCTTTGTGGTAACAAGGTCATTGAATCGACCAATCACTATGGCTAAACGCAACGGTTCTGTTTGAGTAAAGGTTCCCTCGAAAACTGCCATGTCTCTACCTGAAATTGACTACACTTCTGTCAATATACATTTCTTCTTGAAATATGTAAGAGCAGGAGGACACAATTAGGTAAGCACAATAAAAAACTGTGAAGTTTTTTTTGTATCTTATACCTGTAGTAGTGGCTCTCCTGCCCTGATTGTCTTAATATTGTTTAGCTAAATTTAAGACAAAGTACTTGCCTAAGCTACGAAAAAGTTTAACAACCCTACTAAAAATACTAGGGCGATCCAAACACCAGAACCTACCCAGAGGAGCTTTTTCGATTCCACCCAGTTTTGGGGGGTAGCATAAGCAACAGGTACACCGATAACCAGCACAAAAGATAGTAAAACCAGCGATACTAGAGCAAATTGGAATATTATGGTCATTTTGACTTCTCCCAAGACAGCGACATACTAAAGGAAGCACTAAAAATAGAATATCCTAACTGGCGACACTGACAGTTTTTCTTTGATTGTAAGCTAGCAGAAATTGCGACAATAAGTTAAATAGTCCATAGTCAATAGTCCATAGTCTATTGTCTCGGATTTTGTTTGCATAGCGCCTGACTGTTGACTAATGACTAATGACTGTTGACTAATGACTCTTGACTAATGACTATGGATTTAATTCTTTGCCACACTACAGCAGATTTTGATACCTTGGGCGCAGCCGTAGGGTTAACTTGTCTACTGCCGGGAAGTAAGATTGTGTTGACTGGGGGCGCACATCCGCCTGTGCGTGATTTTTTGGCGCTGCATCGGGATGAGTATCCTTTGATTGAAAGGCGTTCGGTAAATCCCGAAAAGATTCGCTCGCTGACGGTGGTGGATGCACAACAGCGCGATCGCCTGGGCAAACCTGCTGAATGGTTAGATTTATCCCAACTCAAAACAATTACAGTCTACGACCATCATATGGGGCAAACATCGGATATTCCGGCGACTGAGTTTCATATTGCTCCAGTGGGTGCAACTACGACGTTAATTGTGGAAGAATTACAACAGCAGCAAATCACTCTCAACTCCACCCAAGCGACGGTGATGGCTTTGGGGATTCATGTAGATACGGGTTCTTTGACCTATGACCAGTCAACGTCACGGGATGCTTTAGCTTTGGCTTGGTTGATGCAGCAAGGGGCTAGTTTATCGGTAATTTCTAGTTACCGCGACCCTGGTTTATCTCCCCAGTTACAGAAGCTATTAACAGAAGCATTGGAAAAATTGGAATATCTTTGCTTACGTGGTTATACTATTGCTTGGGTAACTTTACAAACGGATGGGTATGTCCCTGGGTTATCGAGTCTTGCGTCGCAACTGATAGAGTTGACAGAAATTGATGCTTTGCTGTTGGCAAACGAACATCCCTCAAATAAGGATGATTCGCGTTTTACGGTAATTGGGCGATCGCAAATTCCCGGTCTGCATCTCGACCAATTATTCCAAGCCTTTGGCGGTGGCGGTCATTCTCAAGCCGCATCCCTGAATTTACGCGGTGTCGATAGCCAAGATATCCTGCAACAACTCCTCAAGGGTGTCAAGGCGGCTATTCCCCATCCCCCCACAGCTAGAGATTTGATGTCTTCCCCAGTCCGCACAATTCGCCCAGAAACGACAATTGCCGAGGCACAGCGCATTTTACTACGTTACGGTCACTCTGGCTTATCTGTGGTTGATTCCCAAGGGCAATTAGTAGGGGTGATTTCTCGCCGCGATTTGGATATCGCCCTACATCACGGGTTTAATCATGCGCCAGTCAAAGGCTACATGACTACTGGTATCAAAACAATTGCTCCAGACACGACGTTGCCACAAATTGAGTCGTTGATGGTGACTTATGATATTGGGCGCTTGCCAGTATTGGAAAATGGGCAGTTAATAGGTATCGTGACTCGAACTGATGTGTTGCGGGAACTGCATCAAGGAGAGGGCAGGGCAGAGGGGCAGAGGGGCAGAGGGACGGAAGATACTGTGAAGTTTTCTAGCTTAGGACAATTGCGCGATCGCCTCAATCCCCAACTTTGGCAATTACTTACCAATGCTTCCCAAGCCGCCGAGGCTAGGGGTTGGCATTTGTATTTGGTGGGTGGTGCGGTGCGAGATTTGCTGTTGGCGGAAGCCGCAGCCCAGACTCTGATGATTACCGATATTGACCTAGTAGTTGATGGTTTCCACAAATCGGCTGATGTGGGTGCAGGTGTGGAACTAGCAAAGGCACTGCAAGAAATTTACCCAGCCGCCCGTTTGGAAATTCACGGGGCTTTCCAAACTGCTGCTTTATTGTGGCACAAAGACCCAGAGTTAGATTCATTATGGGTAGATATTGCCACAGCCAGAACAGAATTTTACCCTTACCCAGCCGCAAATCCCGAAGTTGAAGCTAGTTCCATCCGTCAAGATTTATACCGTCGCGACTTTACCATCAACGCCCTCGCCCTGCGCCTCACCCCTCCCCGCGCAGGTGATTTACTCGATTTCTTCGGCGGTTTATTAGATTTAAAAGCCAAGCAAATCAGAGTTCTCCACGCCAATAGCTTTATCGAAGACCCCACCCGGATTTATCGTGGTGTGCGCTTTGCGGTGCGTTTTGGATTTACCATTGAACTGCGTACCGAAGAATACATCCGCTATGCAATTAATAGTGGCGTTTACGATCGCACCGCCCAAACTAACACCAAAACCCCAGCCCTGCAAACTCGCCTCAAGACGGAATTAAAGCATATCTTAGAAGCGCCATATTGGCGATCGGCTTTACAGTTACTTGATGATTTAGGTGCTTTGCAGTGCATCCATCCCACCCTCAGTTTAGATGGTGAACTTAAACGTCAACTACGTTTGTTAGAACGCTGTTTACAACGATTTGCACCGCAGCCAAATTTGATTCCTTGGCAAATGCGCTTAGAAGTTATCATTGCCCACCTCGCAGCAAAGTATCGCGCCAAAGTCGCAAAAAATCTGCAATTACAGGAGGATAGTATTGGACGTTTGCAAAACTTAGCTACTGCTGATGCAGATGTTAGGGAATTTTTACCTCAATGTCAAAGTCCTAGTCAAGTAGTCAAGTTACTACGCAAGTACGACCAGGAGATGTTAATTTTAATTGCTTTGCTAGGTCAGCGCAGCATCAGAAGGCAAATATGGTATTATTTAACAGTTTGGGCTAATATTCAACCAATTTTAAATGGTAATGACCTGAAGAAATTGGGATATAAACCAGGGCCGCAGTATAAACAAATGTTAGATGATATATTAGCGGCAACCTTGGATGGATGGATTAGCGATCGCGCACAGGTAGAAGAGTTTTTGTCACAGCATTATCCTCTTTAACAGTGAACAGTGAACAGTAAACAGTTATCAGTTAAATACTTTAGTGCAACACCATACCAATTGGTGGAAGGAGTAGAGAGGTGCTTCTTTATCCCCCACTATACGTCCTGGCTGACTGATAACTGATAACTGATAACTGATACAGCAATTTCGCTATTCGTGAAATACTGTAGAGACGTTACATATAACGTCTCTACGGTTTTGGGTTTTACGCTTGTACCTGATTTACCCAAAATATGCTGTATAGCAGTAGCGACATAGGTTAGAACATAGATGAATCATACAATCTTGATAGCAAGCAGTTTGTGAGGCTGTCCCCTGTCCCCTGTCCCCTGTCCCCTATCCCCTGCTATAACTACTCCCTATTGCCTAACTTAAAACTTGCTGTAAAGCGGGAACCAATTGGTCTACGCTTTCTTTACGACTATTGTAACCCATTAATCCCACACGCCAGACTTTACCAGCTAGTTCACCCAATCCTCCGCCGACTTCAATGTTATGTTCATTGAGTAACTGACGGGCTACAGCTTTACCATCAACCCCGTCGGGAATGCGGACTGTGGTTAAGGTTGGTAGTCTGTATTCCTTCTCAACGTGCAGACTTAAACCTATATCTTCTAATCTTTCCCACAGATATTCTACATTCTTTTGATGACGTTGCCAGCAGTTTGCTAGTCCTTCTTGGGCAATTAAACGCAATGCTTCCCGCAAAGCATAATATAAATTAATCGGGGCTGTGTGGTGATAGACGCGCTCATTACCCCAATATTTACCCAGCAAGTTCATATCTAAATACCAGTTTGCCACCTTGGTGCGTCGTCGTTGCAACTTCTCAACCGCACGGGGACTCATGGTAAAGGGTGAAGCGCCTGGAGGACAACCCAAACCCTTTTGACTGCAACTGTAGGCTAAGTCAACGCCCCAAGCATCCAAAAAGATGGGAACACCGCCTAAACTGGTGACAGTATCGATCAGTAGCAGTGTATCAAATTCTCGACACAATTCACCCACACCTTCCAAGGGTTGACGCGCACCTGTGGAAGTTTCGGCGTGAACTAAGGCGAGAATTGCTGGGCGATGGGTTTCTAATGCGGTGCGGAGTTCTTCCAGGGAAAAGACTTGTCCCCAAGGTTTGTTAATGGTGCGGACATCTGCACCATATCGCCCAGCCATATCCACCAGACGATTACCAAAATAACCCGCAACACCAATCAAAACCACATCACCGGGTTCTACAGCATTGGCGATGGTAGCTTCCATTGCGGCTGTCCCTGTACCACTCACCGCAATGGTGAGGGGGTTTTCTGTTTGCCATACGTAGCGCAGTAAGGACTGAATTTCGTCCATCAATGCGAGGAAAGCCGGGTCAAGATGTCCCACTGGTGAGACATTCATCGCTTGCAGGACTGCGGGATGGGCATTTGATGGCCCTGGCCCCAATAGCAGACGGGAGGGAACTTCTAGCGGTTCTAGTTGTAAGCGTTGATTGTCATTGATTGAGATTATCTGCGTCATAGCGATCGCCTATATAATACTTACCGCATCATAAAGCGATCGCATCACCCATGTTTTATTTTGCCTAGAGAATTATTTCTCAGTTAGTATTGGCGTGACCAGACCAGGACTTACGCAACTGGCACTTGGGGTAGGGTGCGTCAGATGTGGAAAATCCTTGCATATGTACCACATTATTGGGGCTGACGCACCCTACAGTTACTTTGATGATGACACTTGCCTCAGTCAAACAGACTAAACTTGTGCATTAGCTAAAAATCTCTCATCTTGCTTATCGGCGTTCGTCGGCGGTTTTTACCAAAATCCTCTCAAATTTATCTTTTTATCTTTTCTTTATAAATTAGCTCTAGCCTTTGGAGCATAAGCTCTTAGAGGTTGTTTGAAAAGTGATTGGCTGTGATATTGAACATTTTATCATCCCTTCTAGCCCCCATTAAGAGGAGGAAAAGATCAATTTATACTTCCTTTTTTCATGTGGAATTTAGGTAATTATCAAATGTTTAGCTACTAATAACAAGATGTTTAAAACATCATCTTATTGTTTGGATATCTGATAGCTAGAATATTGTTAATAGCTGTATTAACTAATTTTTTTGCTCAAATTTTTATAAAATTGACGAATTTAAGAATTTTTGTTAAATTCATAATCTATAAAGCAAATATCCAATTATATTTGTTCTACGGTATAAAAGTTTTTATGCCATTATCTACTTTGTATTGTTTCGTCAGGTTAAATCATGATTCAGGTCACATCACCTAATATTTTGGCACTGGACGATATTGCCTATTTTATTTAGGTTCACATTTTATTATCGTCCTTGAATGATTAAACATTAACCGCAAATAGATAATTTTTGGTGCAATTATGCGAATGCAGTTTTCGCATATAAATTCTGTGTAATATAGGCAAAAATCCATCTGATAAGGTGAAGAGATAACTGTGAAAATGCCGAAGATATAGCATCTTCGAGCCAGTTTTTTTCATCTATAGTGCAAAAGATTCCCTACATATGTTTGCTCGTGCTGTAGTTTTAGTAAGTTATGAAGATGCCTTAAAGCAGTGTCTATTTGTGGGAGATGATAATTAAGAGCAAAGCTATGTAATACAGCCTTCATACATAGCTTTTAAACAAATCAAGCGCTTCAAAAAAGAGAGTATTAACCAATGGAAAGGTAAAACTTGTTTTCTCCTAGCAGCAATACAAATAAAATTTGATTTTGATAAGTTAAGAACCAATGTTTAACATTAGTTAAATGTTGTTGCACTACCCTATCTTATTTAAGTCTCTGTGGATACTGAGATTAGGTAATCTATTTCGGCATTCAAAATTTTATTGATGTCGTTTCTGAGGCGAAGAGAAATTTAACTAATTCATTGCCTGACCATTCCAACTTGAGATTTGGGAGTAATTAACTATGCCTTATAAACTTCTTAAAACACTTCTGCAAGAGCAAACTCTTACCGATGTAACTTCTAGAGTTGAGAACTACCTCTACAACGAGCAGAAACCCTTGTTAACAGATGGTAGTGCTGATGTTGAAACTTTTGTCCCCATTACCTTGAGACAATCAAGAAATTCCAGCCGACCAGGTGTCACATTGCCGTCTGATATCAACATATCTGCGGGGCTAATCTCGTCAGGAAACGCAAACTTGCTGACAAAATCAGATAGCTTTGGCATCCCTACACCAGCAACAACCGTCAGCGCAACTTACGACAATAACATTGATGGTTTATTGAGCGGGGTTAAATGGTCATCTACCTCAATCAGCTTTAGTTTCACCGACAGCATCAATGACTATGAGCTGGGTTATACAGACCGTGCATCTCATGCAATTAGCTTCCAAAAGTTAAACCTAACTCAGCAAGCTGTTGCAAGAAGATGGATAGGCTCTGGAGGAGAGTTTTACAATATCTCCCTTCTCTCGCCCTTTGAACTGACCGGTACAAGCGATCGCGATGCTACTATTCGCATGGCAATGTCTAGTGTACCGAACACAGCTTTTGCCTATTACCCAAATAGCTCTTATGTGGAAGGCGGCGACGCATGGTTTAATCCCAACAGTTACAACAATCCCGTCATTGGTAACTATGCTTATCACACCTTCGGACACGAGCTTGGTCATGCACTAGGACTCAAGCATGGTCAAGAGCTTGGCGGTGTTCGCAATGTCGCTATGAACTCTGACCGTGACTCAATGGAGTTCTCAATTATGACCTACCGTTCTTACGTAGGTCATGATTTGAATGCTCTACCCTACTACACCAACGAAACTTGGGGATATGCACAGTCGTTAATGATGTATGACATCAGAGCGATTCAACAAATGTATGGTGCATGGTTTGGGTATAACTCCACCAACACAACCTACACCTTTTCAACTACCACCGGAGAAATGTTCATCAACGGCGTTGGACAAGGTACACCTGGTGCAAACCGCATCTTCCGCACCATCTGGGATGGTAACGGGATTGATACTTACGACTTCTCAAACTACACCACTAACCTATCAATCAACCTAACGCCCGGTGGTTGGACAGACCTCGACGTTGGTGGTAATTTCCAACGAGCAATGCTTAACGCTGGCTATGGTGGTATCACCCGATATGCCAGAGGCCATGTTTTCAACGCGCTTCAGTACAACGGTGATGTCCGCTCACTGATCGAAAACGCCAACGGTGGCTCCGGTAACGACACAATTATTGGTAACATTGCTAACAACGTCCTCAACGGCAATGGTGGTAACGACACTATTAACGGTGGTGCGGGAGCGGATACCACCAATGGCGGCAGTGGCAACGATCGCATCATTGACGATGATGCTGTCAGCTTTGATATTCATGACGGTGGAGATGGTATTGACACGATTGATTACTCTCAAATTACCTTCGCGTCAGGAGTGGTTACTATCAATCTCGCAACTAGTACCACCTCAGTTACTGGTGGAAACACTGAAACAATTCGCAACTTCGAGAACGTTGAAGGTAGCCAAGGTGGTGAAACCATTATTGGTAACAGTGCTAACAATGTCCTCAACGGTAATGGCGGCAATGATATTATTGACGGTGGCGCTGGCAACGACACTATTAACGGTGGTGCTGGCGTTGATACTACTAATGGCGGACTTGGCAACGATCGCATCATTGATGATGATGCTGTCAGCTTTGATATTCATGATGGTGGAGATGGTACGGACACGATTGATTATTCCAAAGTTACCTTTGCGTCAGGAGTAGTCACTATTAATCTGGCAACCAGTACCACCTCAGTGACTGGTGGAAACACTGAAACTATTCGCAACTTTGAGAACGTTGAAGGTAGCCAAGGTGGTGAGACCATTATTGGTAATAGTGCTAACAATATCCTCAATGGTAATGGCGGCGATGACACTATTAACGCTGGTGCGGGAGTTGATACCACTAATGGCGGCAGTGGCAGCGATCGCATCATTGACAATGATTTTGTCAACTTTGATATTCATGATGGTGGCAGTGGTACTGACACGATTGATTACTCTCAAGTTACCTTCGGGTCAGGAGTAGTTACTATCAATTTGGCGACCAGTACAACCTCGGTTGCGGTTACTGGTGGTAATACTGAAACAATTCGTAACTTTGAGAACGTTGAAGGTAGCCAAGGGGGTGAAACCATTATCGGTTCCTCTGGTAACAACCTCCTCAAGGGCAATGGCGGCAATGACTTGATTAACGGTGGTGCTGGGAATGACACTTTAATCGGTGGTGATGGTAATGACTCTCTCGTAGGTGGCACTGGTAAAGATACTTTAACTGGTGGCAGTGGGTTTGATAAATTCATCTACAATGCCCTGAACGAATCTTTATTAGCCAGCTATGATGTCATAACTGACTATGTGAGTGGAGAGCAAATTGATGCTATTAGTTCTATCTTTGCTGTAACACTCAATAGTTCTGTTGGTAATGCTGCTAGTTTAAGTGCATCAGCTATCTCTACTGTACTAACTACTGGTGTGTTTACTGCCAACAGTGCTAAAGCATTTACCGTTACCGGAATGAACGGAACTTTCATCGCTTTGAATAACTCAGTTTCTGGCTTTGATTCTGTAAATGACTCCATCCTATTCCTACAGAATTATACACTGGGGTCTGTTTCTATTGTTTAACGTGAGTTCGACCAGCGTTGTTTTGACCTCACCCCCAACCCCTCTCCTACGAGGAGAGGGAGGTTGGGAGGGAGAGGTTCATCGAACTCACGTTTGTTTAGAGGAGGTTAATTGCCGAT
Source organism: Anabaena azotica FACHB-119 (assembly GCF_014697625.1). Classification (GTDB taxonomy): domain Bacteria; phylum Cyanobacteriota; class Cyanobacteriia; order Cyanobacteriales; family Nostocaceae; genus Trichormus; species Trichormus azoticus_A. The sequence continues at coordinate 58,684 of NZ_JACJSG010000039.1, forward strand.
AGGCGTTATACTCAATTCTCTGAGAAGCTGCAACAGATAAATTCTGTAGAGACGTTGCCTGCAACGTCTCTACAACAAATTGCATCTTCATAAAGAAACGGTATTAAAAGTTAAAGTAGGGTGGGTATACCTCATCCTACAATTACTTATCGTAAATAAAAGGGTTTAAGACCCCTACGTCTATACGTAGTATCAGTTTCATTCGGGGTTTAAATCCCCGACTGTTCGCGTAGCGTGCCGTAGGCAAAATGTCTTTAATGCGCGAATGCGCGAATTGTTAATATGGTCAATGGCACACAATAGATATTTTAAAAAGCATCAGTTGGTAATTATCTGTTTTACGGCTTGTATAGTTACTTTATTAGCTGTTTCTAAACCGTTAGCTCAAGAAATATCCCAGTACCTAAACGAAGATGTCCTCATGACCAATCAATCAGAATTGCCAAATAATGCTCAGTTGTATCCATTTTCGAGCAATCAAAATCGGGTAATTCATTTGTATGCAGATGAATTTGATTTTCAATCTCATCTGGAATTTCCATCTTCAGTCAAAACAAATCCAGTTAAATATGCAGAGTCTATTACCCAGGATAATCAGGGAGCTATTGATATTATTTTGATCAATGAGGGTAATACCACCAAATATCTGTTTAAAGTTACCAGTATACCTAAACAGCAATGTACATCAGACGCGACTAGCTCATGTCAACCAAGAACAGCAATTCAACCAGCCAGAGGTAATGTTGCGGATATTCAAGTTGTACTTTCAGGAAGTAAATTGTTGCCAGGAACCTATAGCTTTGGCAAAGACCAAGCAATACCTGTAGAAGATTTCATGATTAACTCACGTCAACTATACTCAGACTCTTCTCATGGTAAGCTAGGCTGCCAAACATGGGGAGTAGGAGCGATCGCTGTTAAAAAGGCTATTTATAACGTGAATGACAAGCTAGAATATCTTGAAGTCAGCTTGTTTCGAGTCTGCGAAGAAACAGCACCTTTTCCACCCACATTATCACAGGACAATGTTTTGCAAGCGGAAGTGGAAAACATCAAAAAATACACTTACCATGCGTCTTGGCGTTGTCATCTAAAAGTTGTGGCAGAAGGTTCACTCTGAAAATGAAGACGAAAAATCAAGGGTTTGGGCAAGGGTATAGGGGTATAGGGGTGTAGGTGTTCAAAACCGTGACCCCCCTATACCCTCACACCCTTACACCCTTACACCCAATCCCAACAAACAATCTTGGTGCGTAAGTCCTAAGTTATGAAGAAACTTCTTCGCCAACACTAACACCCTTGACTTTAGGAGGTACTATGAAGCCATAATAGAAGGCTGCAAGTGCTGCTAGGGCATTAAACCAAACATTGTTACCAAACAGAGGCATTAATCCAAAAGATGTTTTGGCGAAGGGTAATAATCCCATGATTGCCAACAAGGTATTATAAAACTTCACTGAAAATATAATCAGATATAAACAGATGTAATCAAATTCAATTAGGAGTCTTTAAGGTTTCTAACCAATTCTCTAATTACGTCTGTTTTCTCTCTACCATATTTTTTATAAAACTCCTCCAATATTTCAACTTCGTACTGACTAAAACCAACCGAGATACGCTTAACAGTCCATTTACCTCCTGCCATAATTTGCACCTAAATGAGCTATTATAGATGTTAATATCATGGTCGTAGCTATGCAGTTAGTAGAAAAGCATTTAATTAAAAAGTCTCATAAATTTTATAAAGAACTAGATAATTTCCAACGCTCAAGACTTTAAACCAATTTTAATTTGTGGCAAGGCAATAAAATCATGTAACCAACAGTACAACAAATGCAAGGCTAAATTACAACTAATGCGTTGACTAGATTCTGTGTGGCGGCTGCACTCACAGCCACACCGCCAATGCTAGATACCAATGCTACACCCACAGAACCTGCTGCTAATACTGTGCCTAAACCTGGAAGTGCTAAACTGCTCAAACCGATTAACAGTGTACCCCAGCTAGTGGCGGATAGGGTATCGCCGATCGCACCTGTTGTATCTACGTTCTCTTTACCGATGCGATCGCTTGTTTGCACTTCTTGTTGCAAGTTCTCGGTTCTTTCTGCATCCTTAGCAATAACCGAGATTTTTTCTGTAGGAAAGTTTGCCGCTTTCAAGTCATGAATTGCTTGCTCAATTGCCTGAGATTTTGCAAATACACCTATGCCATGTTTCAGTATTGCGGTTTCCATAGTTTGTGCTTTCCCAATAACAGCTAAAGACTAATTAACAATTCGCGCATTCGCGCATTAAAGACATTTTGCCTACGGCACGCTACGCGAACAGTCGGGGATTTAAACCCCGACTGAAACTGATACTAGGTATAGACGTAGGGGTCTTAAACCCTTTTATTTACGATAAATTATTTTAAAATACTCAAATTGAGCAATAATTCATTAAGTTAATTACAACAATTAGCTGCTAATTTTGTCTTCTAACCAAAGATATTTTTTTTACTAAAACCACAGCATATTTATTTATAACTTTAGGTATAGGTGATAGGGAACAGGGGACAGGTGAGTCCAGTCCTGTAGGCGGGTTTCCCGCCGTAGGGAACTGGCGAACCCGAAGGGGAACAGCAGAGAAAGTATAACAATTCCCTGATAGGTTAGGACACCGACTAAGCATAAAATGCCTATAAGAACTGGCTTAACTCACATCTTGCACCACTCTCTTATTGACAAAACAACAGTCCCAAAAGCTTATTATTTCGTAGGTTGGGGAGTGCAGGGAGCCACCTACTTATTGAGAAGGTGCAACATATGAATTAAAAGACTGTAACCTGTAACCTATCCCCTGTCCCCTATCCCCTGTCACCTGTCCCCTGTCCCCTACTTGACTATCTGCGACTAACAGTCAAACCAACTGTACTGCGGTGATATCCGTTTTTAGCAAAGCGCTGTTGGAGAATTTGCCGATAAACTTCTTCGTAGCCTTCTGTCATGGCTTCCATGCTAAAACGATTCTGCACATACTGCCGACAAGCATAACGGTCTAATTCGGGAACTTTAGCGATCGCACTGATGCACTCTTCTACATTACTGCATAGGAAACCTGTTTTACCTTGGGCTACCACTTCTGGAGTCGATCCCAGTCTCATCGCAATTACTGGTGTACCTGATGCCATTGACTCTACCATGACTAACCCGAATGGTTCCCTCCAGGTGATGGGGAACAAGGTAGCGACAGCACCTCCCATCATGGCATTTTTTTGTTGATGATTTGCTTCACCTAAATACTCTATTTGCTTACCATCAATAAAAGGTTTAACTTGTTTAGCAAAATATTCTTGATCAACAAGGTCTATCTTACCCGCCATTTTCAAACGCCAGCCTGTTTTTTTCGCAATTTCTATCGCTAGATGCGGGCCTTTTTCTGGAGACATTCTGCCCAAAAATGCTAAATATGGCGGTTCCTCTGGTTGGGGATAAAATTTATAGCTACTAACATCAATACCGTTATAAACAGTGCTGACATAATTCAGCCCTAATTTAGTTTCCCTTTGTGCATCGGAAATACTCACATAAGGCTGAAATTTGGCATATTGAAACATTTTTTCGTTATCAGGAGTAAAAACTCCATGTAAGGTGTGAACTGTGGGAGTTTTCACTAGCTTTGCATAGGGTAACGATGCACAACCCATGTGTGAGTGAATAATATCAAACTCGTCTGCACGTTCATATACTGTACTTAATTGCAGCATTTCATAAATATTATATTCCTTCACAGTGGAATCAAGTCTTAGCGCACGGGGATGAACGGATACTAGCTTTGCCAAACTGATAGAGTCCCCCGTAGCAAACAATGTGACTTCATGTCCGCGTCGGACTAACTCATCTGTTAGTAACCCCACCACTAACTCTATACCACCATAAGCTGGCGGGGGTACTCTCTCCCATAATGGAGCGACTTGAGCAATTCGCATCACAAACCTCCTACAAACTAAGATTTGAATTCGGTGTGTTTGTTTTATGTTTCAAGAGTGCTTATATTTAAGCATGTTTGCACAAAAAACTAGTTTTTCACACCAAGTTAAAAATTAATTACTAAAATTAATTACCTCTAAATAATATGTTTTATATTTCTTGCTTCCTGTCTATCTTTATAGAGAATTTTCCCTATTCCCAAGAGGTAAACTTTATTTTATGATTCATATATTATGTACTGTTAATAAGCAGCTAAAATTATTTTATGACTTTGAGTGGTAAGGGGAAGGTTTCATACTGTTGTTGATTTTTTTGTTAACGGGATTGAATCCATGATTGATGTCCACCTACTTAACTATTAGCAATCAATCAAAGCATTAAGAGATGATTTATAAAGTAAACCTTAAATTGTCGGGTGCGTTAAAGCAGCGCTTAACGCACCGTATTTGCTGGTGCGTTACGGCTAATTTCTCATTTCGCCAACGCTCAAATCCTGACATAGCCGTAACACAACGGCAATAAAGCTCTAGGAATATCCACACCGCTTTTTGCCTCCCCTACTTATACCGTTTCTTGATGAAGATGCACTTTATTCTGCGCTGTAGAGATGGGCATGCCAATCTCTACATTGTTTATTCGGCGCAACTTCATGGAGAATTGGTATTAATATTTACTTTATAAATAGCCTCTAAGAAGATAGAGCAGGGAAAAGGGAACAGGTTTAGAAGGCTTTTTGTATATGGCTTTGTTCTGAAAATTTGTACCTTTAAAACAAATCTCCCACTTGTTGAAGAGTGGGAGTGTTTAAGTATAATATGTAATTTGCATTATGTTGAATTTGAATTTTTAAGATTCCCTAAGCACATAACCAACGCCTCGCACCGTCTGAATTAGGCGTTTTTGACCTTCATCTTCAATTTTTAGGCGTAGATAGCGAATGTAAACTTCAATCACGTTAGACTCACCCATAAAATCGTAACCCCAGACATTTTCTAGAATTTGTTCGCGGGTTAATACTTCACGGGGATGTTCCATTAAGTACTTGAGGAGTTCAAATTCTTTCATTGTTAGGTCGATGTTTCGTCCACTGTATACAGCACGGCGATTAGCTAAATCTAAAACTAAATCACCAAAGCGTAACTGTTCTGTGGTATCGACATCCGGTTTTAAATAAAGACGAATCAGTCTTAAAAAGTCTTCTGGACGGTAAGGTTTAAGTATATAATCGTCGGCTCCCGCTTCTAAACAAGCAACCCGATCATCAACTGTATCTCTCGCCATTAATACTAGCACTGGCGATCGCACTCCCGTATTCCTTAAATTCTTACACAATGACAACCCTGATTCACCCGCCAGCATTCTATCTAACACCACTAAAGCAGGCTGGCGATCGCGACAATATTGTAAACCAGTAGTCGCATCATTAGCTAACAGAGGTTCATAACCAGCCTCTTGTAAATCAAAAGACAATTGATTCGCCAGGCTATCATCAGTTTCGATCACCAAAACACAAGGGCTATGAGTAGCTATCATAAGATTTTGGTATATGGATGTTTAATTGTATAGCCAATGACTGGGGATTGGGTGTGTCAGTGAACAGTAAACAGTTATCAGTTATCAGATGATGTTCACTAATAACTGATAACTGTTTACTGATAACTGATAATTAAGGCAATTCTACCGAAGTTGGTTTAGCGATGTGGGGTAAACCCCAACCGAGTTTTTCTCGCAAGATACGGAAAAATTCTGGTGGTTGGAGGCGGATGAATTTGACGCTGTATTGCGATCGCTCTAAATATACTCGATCCTCTGGGAAAACGTAACAGCCGCCATTACCATCTACTACCATCACTAACCGGGGAATGTTCACCGGATAAATATTTACTGGCTCTGTATCAGGAAATACCAAAGCTCTGGAAGCTAGGGAGTGGGGACAAATAGGTACTAGCTGTAATACTGGTACACCGGGAGTTATGACTGGCCCGCCTGCACTTAATGAGTAAGCTGTAGAACCAGTGGGTGTAGAAACAATTACCCCATCTGCGGCAATATCTACTGGTGCGTGACGACCTACAGCTATCTCAAAATGGCACATGGAAGTTAATGGTTCACGGTGGAGAACCATTTCGTTTAAACATAGCGCCTCCCAAAGTACCGACTCTCCTCGCAGCACTTTGACGGTGAGCATGGCTCGTTCTTCAATTTCAAACTCACCTGCGATCGCCTGTTCTATGGCTTGGGGTAATTGATTCAGGTAGGTTTCTGTCAAAAACCCCATGTGTCCTGTATTTATTGCCAAAATCGGAATCCCGCAAGGAGCTACTTGACGCGATGCTGCCAATACAGTACCATCGCCCCCCAGAACTATGGCGAATTTCATCTCCGAATCAAAACCAGGGGGTGTCATAGCATCCAGTGGGGTATGACATACGGGGCTTTCAGGACTAGAGTAGCCCAATATACCACCGACGCTAGAGGTGATACACACATCCCAACCAGCTGCGGTGAGCTTGTCTTTTAACTCGATCGCCACACGACTGGCGATCGGTTTAATGTCGTTATATATAATGCCTGCTTTCGGCACAGTCAAATATCCAAGTTTAAGCGATGCTGTGTTTTCTGTAATCGTTACACATTTTGGATCACCAGTCATTAGTTTAGAGTCAAAAGTCTATAGTCCATAGTCCATAGCACAAATTGATCACCAATGACCGATGACTAATGACTATTGAGTATTAACTTTTTTAAAGGGAGTTTTCTTTGTTTTCTGCTTTTTAGTTTTAGTTTTAGTTTTTTCGTAATCCAACTCTTTCAGTTTCTTGAGAATACGACCGAAATACTCTTGGAGATAGCTTTCTAAAGTGGTGGTTTGTTCTTTCTCTAACCCAAATACTTTATACACGTCATCCATTGGCCCATCTAGTGGTCTACCACTGGCTAACACTTCTGTAAATGCTAGTCTGTCGGCTACATTCCATCCCCACTGAAAGAATCTAGCTACGCGGCGCACGGCTCGTAGTAAATTGATCGGCATTCGCCTAACTTTAGCTTCTTTCCCAGACAAGCGCTCACACAGACTGATAATTTCTTGCGCACTCCAAGCACGAGTACCTACCACTGGGAAAGTTTGTTTTTCTGTTTCTGGTACGCTCAAGGCACGTACAGCAAACTTGGCAATGTCTAAGGTGTCCATATAAGCCACTGGGGAAGACTCACCAGTTACCCAAACGGGTTGTCCTTCTAAAATGGGGATGCCATATTGACCAATTAACCCCTGCATGAAGCCAGCCAAGCGCAAAACGGTGTAATTTATGCCAGATTCAGCTAAAAATAACTCTGTACACCGCTTAATTTCCATCAGGGGGACTTCTGGATATTTATCGGCATCAATTATAGAAAAGAATATAAAACGCTCTACACCCGCAGCTTTTGCCGCTTGAATTAAGGCTACTTGCCCTTCCCAGTCTACCTGCTTAATGGTGAGTGAATCGGTAGCGCGAGAGGTTGCCGCATCAATTACTGCTGTGACACCTTCTAACGCTGCTGCGAGGGTTTGGGGTTGACATAAATCGCCTCTGACGAGTTCGGCTCCCCATTCTTTTAAAAAAGCTGCTCTTTTGGCACTTCGGACAAGACAGCGTACCTTGTATCCCTCATCGATCGCACGACGAGCCACTTGTCTTCCTAAGGTGCCAGTGGCACCGACTATTAATAATGTCATGAGGGTTGTAACAAATGTTAAATTTTTATGAAAAGAATCTTAACAGAATTATATCTGTAAATTAAAGCTCCAACGGTTTTAAGTAACAGAATTGACTGCAAAATCCTGAAAACAGCGTTGTCCGGTGCAGCCACAGGTGCGGGATGAAGCGCCGGGTGGACTGTTCCCGCAGGGGTTGCCGGACAAGCTATCTTTTCAATGAGAGCCAAGCTTCTCATCTAGTGAAAACAGGCTGATACAGGGAATTACTCTTCTGAACCCTGAATTTTTAGCAATAAAGTACCCAAGGCCCAGCCGACGAAGATTAAGCCGAAGGACAACAAAGCTGCATTAACTAGTTCGGCGCTCATTGATGTGAGTCTCCTTGACAAATAGATTTTTAGTTTTTGGTCTAATTCAAGCGAAAGAGTCATGAGTGCTGAGTTTTGAGCAAGATACTTTTCGTCTGCATTAAACCTGTGTAAATAATTTTAAACTAGTTTTGATAGCCAATCTCTATTTTTGGCAGATGGGATCAATCCATAAACTATATAATAACTTAATTATATGTACCAATTAAATCAAAATGAGACAGTAAATATACTTGATAAACATCGCCCGCGTTTAGCGCTGACACTGGGAGACCCGGCAGGTATCGGGATGGAGGTGATTTTGAAAGCTTTGGCTGACTCAGCATTTAGTCAAAACTGCGACATAACTGTAATAGGTAATAGAAATCTGCTGCTAGAGACTTATAAACAACTAAGTTCGACTGATACAGCATCTTTGGCTAATCCTGCCTTCATAAAAGTTATTGATGTGCCTGTTGAGAGGGAGATTACGGGACAGATTATTGTGGGGACTGGTAACGCGGCTAGTGGTGCGGCGAGTTTTGCTTATATGGAATATGCGATCGCCCAAACTCTAGCGGGGGAATTTGATGCTATTGTTACAGCCCCCATAGCTAAATCTGCTTGGAAAGCCGCAGGCTATAATTACCCAGGACAAACGGAACTGTTAGCCGAAAAGGCTGGTGTTGACCGTTTTGGGATGTTATTCGTGGCGCGATCGCCCTATACTGGTTGGATAATGAGAGCTTTACTCGCTACTACTCATATCCCTTTACGTGAAGTAGCAGATACGCTGACACCGCAATTGTTGACGAAAAAATTAGATTTGCTGGTGGAATGTTTAGAGAAAGATTTTGGACTGAGTAGTGGGAGAATTGCGATCGCAGGTTTAAATCCCCACAGTGGCGAACAAGGTCAACTGGGAACTGAGGAAATCAATTGGTTAATTCCCTGGTTGGAAGCAGAACGGCAAAAACGCCCTAATTTCCAGCTAGATGGGCCGATTCCTCCTGATACAATGTGGGTCAAACCTGGTCAAGCTTGGTATGGTAATGCTGCGGTGAATCCTGCTGATGCTTACTTGGCACTGTACCACGACCAAGGTTTAATTCCCGTCAAGTTGATGGCTTTTGACCGTGCTGTAAATACTTCCATTGGTTTACCCTTTGTCCGCACCTCACCCGACCACGGAACAGCCTTTGACATTGCGGGTAAAGGTGTCGCTGATGCTACTAGTATGAAGGAGGCGATCGTTTTAGCTGCTGAGTTGGTCAGTCAACGGTTGGGTGTTAAATAATTAAGTCGGCTTATTAAATATGGCTGTACTATTGCTACGGAATAAATAGTCTACCCACACCTAAGTAATTGTCAATATAAAACACAATCTCTATCAGGCTATCAACACACTGTTCTCGATACTCTCGCTCAACTATACGATCTACATTTCCCAGCGTCACCACAGGTAAGGAGATTGGGAGATTCTCTTCTCTTATCACCTGCTCTAGAGAATCTTCTCCCTTCATACTACGATTTGCTGTCAATAAAACCATCTGCTTTTCTTGAGCAAATCGCCAAACCATGCGATCGTTACTATCTATTGGCAATTCCACTTCATCAAAAGACACAAAACGAATAGGTAAAATATCCAGCCATCCTCCAGTAGTTAGGCTACCAAAAAGCATAAGAGCTTGTCCTTCAATATTGTGGTCTATGAGAAAAATCATTAATTTGAACTGGCTCGTTTAGCTTTGCGTGCCTGTAATTTTTCCCAAGCTGCTTTATACTCAGCTTTTGGTGTTAATTTGTCAACATCAGCTAAACGCTTTTTGTTTTGTTCTTCCCAATATTCACGAATCTCTTGAGCCTGTTGTAATACGCTTTGATATTCTGCTTCTACTTCGGCGCGATGAGTTTCAATATAAGACATTGCTTCTCTAAACTGCTCATTGGTAATGTAGAAATAATTGCGGATTAAATCAGGTGTATAACCTTGATGGATGTAGTCCATTAGCTGATACAAAGTTATGCGTGTACCTGCAATTGTTAGTCCGCGTTCTGTGCGAATAATGGCTGATTCATCAGTAGATATTGGCGACATATACTATATTAATTTGAATGTTATTTTTATTATATTGTATATAAATTTTATTGTTTGAGCAGATTTTTTACAGCTTATTTAGTTAATAACTAGTTGAATATCGAAGATATTTTTCACCTTCAAGAGAAGGTAATTAACATCCTCGCTGTCCCAGTTTTCCTCTCGGTTGACTGGGATTTTGCTTTTTGTACCTCGGCTTTTGATCGCTTCGCGCAGCCTTATTGAATTATTACCATTTCATATACTCTCGCTGTCCCAGTTGTCCCCTCGGTTGACTGGGATTTCGCGTTTTGTTCCCGAAACGAGGCTAACGCCTAAAGATGGTGAGGTTAAATAAGTCTTTTCGTGCTTAGTGTTGGTTTATTTTTCTGTTTTCTTCGGGTTGAAGAATGTTGAGTTCTCAAAATAATGAGGTTAATGATGTCTCCTGAGTTTTTGATTAATTTGCGTGTAGTTCCTGGTGTTCCTCTTGGACGTATTTTTGTTCCTAATTCCTATTTAACTAAGCGGAACTTCTTAAACTGGTATAGCTCGGTCGAAATTTATCGCGTAACTTACTGTCGAAGTGGAAATGTCATCTGGTTTTTCGCTCCTATTTCTGAGTATCGTCGTCTTGCTTCTACTTACCCACATCATCGTCATTCTGCTTATACTCATTATCTCCTCCATTCAGCTTCTACATTCTTTAGAAGTCTGAAACCACCATATCTGCCTGATGATGAGTATCTTAACTAACCTTCGTTACCCCTCTATCTTGTACTTACGTGATTTGCGATCCCATCTGAAAGACACGGTTTGTTGATTCGCCTTATCTATCTCTTCACCGCAATTAATCAGGTCTTGGTTACTCTCCTCTAACTCCCGCATATAATGCCTGAGTATACCCCCAACAGCGATCGCTCTGGTTTTATGCAACTGGCGGGTTAACTCTAAAAACCATTCCCTATCAGCGATTAAGTCCGATTCTTTTACCTGATACTTAAGAATTTCGGGTATGAGTATTGTGGGGTCATGTCGTTTGGCGATCGCGCTAATATGAACTACAGGCTGGTAATCAACTCGTAAGCATTGCTGCCATAATCCAGTCCATTTGGCTTGAGACAAGTAGCCATGACTGAAATATGAAGGCTGTACCATCGCCAGAATATGTAAATGTGGATGTGCAGATACTCCATCCCTACCCTTAGTTACTTCTAGCGATTTTACCCAACCTTTAGCAGGCCATGCTTTCAATTCAGTTAGCCGCTTAAAAGCCTTGTTCATCTGATCCAAGGTTTTTCTTAGTTCCCAAATCTGACAATTCCTGACTGTTAAGGTAATGAATAGCCAACGGTACTTGGGGTAATCTGTAACAACCTGTGGTATAATCTTGTATGCTTTAGCTTTCCACATGAGCGATCGCCGCCACTGACAAACCGGACAGTGACGAACCCTGCAAAATCTAGTATGCGATAACTTGAGTTTGAGAATCCCATCTGCTTGTTCCGGTGATAGTTGAAACTCCAAAAACTCCGAACATATTTTGATTCGCCAAGCGTAATTATTTAACTCATCATCACTTGCTGTAGCATAATAATTAGAAATCCTTTCGGCATTAGCTCTATGTTGCTCCCAAGTTTTCCCTATATTGCTAATGTCGCTTAAATTAATGGAATTTCGATGCTTTAGCAACAACAAATTAACAACATTTCTATCTGAAGCTTGAGCAGACACAAACACCTTGCATTTTGTTTGGTGAATCAATTCAAACTATAGCAGTAGTCACATAGGTTAGGACATAGATGAATCAGACAATCTTTATAGCAAGCAGCTTTTGAGGCTGTCCCCTGTTCCCTATCCCTTGTCATAACATCAATTAAAACAGCAAACCACAGTGAAAATACCTCCCCCAATATTGGGAGAGGTATTGCTGTCAGGATATAGTAAGGGTGTACTTCACATATAGCAGTTGACAGATAGTAATCATAAAATCCTAATTTTATGAGACTTTTCAGCCTCTTCCTATCCCCTGCCATACTTGAAATCTGCTGTACTTATTGCAAGTATAGAGTACAAATTATCAAACCAGCCTGACTTAATTTCTACCATAAATGCGGCATTTTATTAAAAATTGGCTATTTTATTTCAAGGAAGATAAAAAAGATTGTTTTACTTGAATACTGTACTCAAAGCCTTGGATTTACAACCGATTATAAGAGCGAAATCAACATAGCAAAGAGATAATTATTGATTGCAAGTATCAAAAAAGAGAATCTCAATCTACGGTCAGATTATAAATAGCTAGCTACACCCTGATAATCTTGCTTAAATTAACTTATGGATATGGTAAACTCTTGTTTTTAAGCTCTAAGTTGTAGCTTCCGGTATTTCAAACTTGTAACCGTAACCACGAACAGTCTTAATAAACTCAGGAACACTAGTATCAGCTTCTAGCTTTTTACGTAGCTGACCGATGTGTACATCCACTACTCGTCCATCTCCTACATAGTCACAACCCCAAATTTTTTGAATTAACTGGGGACGACTCCAAGCTTGACCAGGATGACTGGCTAAGAAATGTAGAATATTGAATTCTAAAGCGGTGAGATTGAGAGGCTTTTCATTAAGTGTAACTTCTCGTCCTTCCGGGTTAATTGCTAGTTGCTTGAATATCAAACGTTGTGAAGGAGAAGGCTTAATCGAGCGTACACGTCTTAAAAGAGCTTGTACCCGCACTTCAATTTCAGCCAAGCTGAAGGGTTTAGTAATGAAGTCATCAGCACCAGCCGCCAAGATTTTGATCTTATCAGCTTCCTCAGTTCTGCCGGTGAGAATCATTACCAAGACGTTATTGCGACTTTGCATTTCTTGACAAAGATTGTAGCCACTGGTGTCGGGAAGATTCCAGTCAAGAATGACTAAAGCTGGGTTAAATTGCTCAAACAACGACAAAGCTGTTTTACCATCAGCCGCAGACTCTATTTGATATTTGCGGCTTAAAAAGCGATATATAAGGTTACGGACTCCAAAATCGTCGTCTACAACCAAAATTTTGGGATTTGTAGCGGAAAGCGTCACCATACTGTTTTAGCGATTGTTATAGCCTATTGTTGATCTAGCGTTTTGCTATTGGTAATGCCCCTAACACGACAGACAACCGTTAAGGTGACTGTGTTATGAGCGTTTCTGGAAGATAGCGTTCATATCGGTCTACCTTCCAGTGAGTACGTAAACCGATAGTAGCTGGCAGCTAAACATTATCGTTGTATTACTTAGCTACATTTAATTTTCCATTAAATTTATGAAAAGTTCAGCCATGATTATGCTTACAAACTGTATAACTTTTGTATAACTTTGGTATGTTTTTATCTTTGGGTTGTAAAATGATAAATCTTCACAGTTAAGAGAAGTTGATTTTTTTAAGTGTGTTCCCTGATTCGCCGAGCTTCTCTAAATAAAATTGATGGGCTTGATAACAAGGCTAAACAACAATTCTAGTCATCATAATTGTCATAAACAATACTCTGGTCTAACCAACGGAAAAACTACCTACGGGGAGATACGAGTACCTATCTACAGTGTGTCTACGTACAGCTACAAAGTAAATAGTATTTAATAGCACGTTATAGCTGAGAGTATGACCAGCCAAGGACTCAGAGCATCCCCTGAAGGTATCAGAGCTGCAAAAACAGCCTTAACCGATAAAACTTTAACTCAACAAAAACTAGCAGCTGCGTTAGGAATTACACGTCAACCAGTATCTAAGTTTTTTGCGGGTGAGCCGGTATCTCGTAGTTGTTTTGTACAAATTTGCCAACAACTAGGACTATCTTGGCAAAAGGTTGTCAGTTTATCTGAACAAGCATCAGAGGTAGAGGCTAAATTACAACCCAAAGGATCTGATATTGATGCGTTAGTAGAGGTAGTGCGCCAGAAGCGTCAAGATAAAATTCATGACCAGTGCGGTACTGTGCAAATATTGGATGTTGCTCAGACAATTCCATTAGCAGAAATTTATATTCCTGTCAATGTTTTAGAAGAGATACCGAGTCAGCAATGGCTGGAAATTTCTGATTTAATGGCAGATTTTAGTTTTGAGTTTAACTTTTCTGGTTTGGGAAATAACCAACATCAAACAACATTACCTGCGTTAGAAGCTGTATCACGCTATTCTAAGTTGATGCTCTTAGGCAAGCCTGGGTCTGGGAAGACGACATTTTTACAGTATCTAGCAATTGAATGTAGCGATGACCTACGGTCGGTCGGAGACCATCGCAAATTTTTGGCTAACCAAGTACCGATTTTTATCAGGTTAAGAGAATTTGCTGAAGATACTCAAAATGAAAATGAATTAAACCTCTTAAAATACATTATTCAAGAATACCGTTATGGAGAAATTGAAGAAGCCTCAACTTTAACGTTACTAACTGGAGGTAAGGCATTAATTCTCCTCGATGGTTTAGATGAAGTGCCATTAGCTATTTTTGAGAAAATTATCCAAGAAATTCGGAGATTTTGCCATACTTTTTATCAAAATAAATTTGTGATTACTTGTCGTACTGCTGCATATAAATATAAATTACCTGGATTTAATGAGGTTGAAGTTGCAGATTTTCAAGCACAGCAAATAGAACTTTTTGTAAAAAAATGGTTTGTAGTAGTTGCTCGACAAACAACTGCTGAAGGTAAGTCTTTTTGTAATTTATTTATCCAACACCTAAACTTACCAGAAAATCAGAGTATTGGGGAATTAGCTACCACTCCACTCTTATTACATCTATTGTGTCTGGTGTTTAGGAATAAAAGGCAATTTCCCTACAGGTCAGCAATTTTATATGAACAGGCATTAAATGTTTTATTTGCTAGATGGGATGAGATGAGAGGTATTAAACGAGATAATTTCTCGGCTGATTTGAATTTAATTTCTAAAAAACAGCTTCTGTCTTATATTGCGCTTAACACCTTGACAAAAGGAGATTATTTTTTTACGCTACCAATTCAAGAATTGATATCAGAGTATTTATCTAGAACAGTAAATGCAACTCAATTGCCGCAAGATATTACCTCAGTGATTAATGCGATCGCCGCACAGGATGGTTTGTTTATAGAACGAGCAAGAAGCATATATTCTTTCTCCCATCTGGCATTTCATGAATATCTGGCAGCAAAATATATTGTTGATAGTTATCAAAATGATTCTTGGCAATTATTAATCAGTAATATTAGTGAGGAACGTTGGCATAAAATATTTTTACTAACAATCAGTATGTTGAAAAATCCTGATGAGTTACTACTCTTAATGAAGCAAAAAGTTGATCAGCTTATCGCTACTGAGGAAAAGATTCAAAGTTATCTAATTTGGCTGTATCAAAAAACTAGTGAAGTTTGTGACTCACATCAATTAGCTAAGGTTCGAGCTTTCTATATTATTTGTAACGATGTTGTAGCTCACAGTCCTAACTACGCTCTAGAATGGGATTTCTTGGCTAATCTAACTTTTAATCCTGAAATTACCCTTGATCAGTTGCTTTTGACAACTCTAACCTGTGCTATTGAGTTAGAAATTTCTTTTGAGCAAAATCTTCATGATACTCATGCTTTCAATCATGCCCATGCTCTCAATATTAACTTTGACGAAGCTATTGATATAGTTAAAAATGATGAATTTAAAGAAGATTTACAAAAACTCCGCAAGAAACTACCTAGTACAGAAAGTAATATTGACAATTTGAGATGCTGGTGGCTAGATAATGGAAAAAATTGGCGAAATCAATTGAGTAATACTTTAATTAAATATCGAAATATTGGTCATGATTGGCAATTTAATGAGCAGGAATCTAAATTAATTCAGAAGTATTTTAATGCTAATAAATTAA
Organism: Anabaena azotica FACHB-119; assembly: GCF_014697625.1. GTDB lineage: Bacteria > Cyanobacteriota > Cyanobacteriia > Cyanobacteriales > Nostocaceae > Trichormus > Trichormus azoticus_A. The sequence goes on from NZ_JACJSG010000039.1 coordinate 74,658, forward strand.
TTATTGATTGTTTAAAATATTATGTAAATAAGCAAATAAAACAAAAAGTAGAAAGGGAACTATTTATGCCAATAACTCAAATCAGGCGTTAAACAAATAAAGGGAGTATGTAAACATTTGCCTAGATATCTAATTATGGTAACTTATGATTGGGTAATAATCACGGATAGAAAGCGATCGCCCCTCCTCACCTCCCAGTACCCAATTCCCAACATACGGAAACCCCAACTTGGCAAAGTTGCCATTAAGGTAGAAAATAAGATAATGTTGCCCTTAATATTTTCTTTGTGAATAACGTCCTCCGTACCGTCTCTGATACTAAGCGAACCTTCTACGCTCTCCACACCCGACCGATTAATACAATTTACCGTCGGGTGGTAGAAGAGTTGATGGTGGAAATGCACCTGCTGTCAGTAAATGTTGATTTTAGCTACAATCCCGTTTATGCCTTGGGTGTTGTCACTACCTTTGACCGCTTCATGCAAGGCTATCAACCAGAACGGGATCAGGAATCTATATTTAATGCTATCTGTCAAGCTGTAGAGCAAGATCCACAACGTTATAGGCAAGATGCTGAAAGATTGCAAGCTGTAGCTCAAAGCTTATCAGCTAATGACCTCATAGCGTGGCTGAGTCAAGCTAATCATTTACAGCAAGATGCTGACTTGCAAGCACAACTACAAGCGATCGCAAATAATCCTAGCTTTAAATATAGTCGGTTGTTTGCGATCGGTCTATTTACACTGTTAGAACTTTCAAATCCAGATTTAGTCAAAGACGAAAAGCAACGCACTGAGGCGCTTAAAACCATTGCCGCAGGCCTGCATCTGTCCGACGATAAACTCAATAAGGATTTAGACTTATATCGTTCTAACCTAGACAAAATGACGCAAGCACTAGCGGTAATGGCTGATATGTTATCAGCTGATCGCAAAAAACGCGAACAGCGTCAGCAACAAGCTACTACCCCAGTTGCGCCTCCAAATGAATAATAGTCATTAGTCATTAGTCATTAGTCATTAGTCATTAGTCATTAGTTTTTAACTGTTGACTGTTGACTGTTGACTGTTGACTGTCACTACAATCCCAACAACTTGTAGATTAAGCTGTTAATTAAAGTCAAGGTAAACGCCCCTAATACAGCACTCCAAATTCCGTAGCGCAAGCGGAAGCCATCGACTAACCAAGCCGCAATACTGAAGCAAACAACGGCAATCATAAATGTGAAAAAACCCGATAATAAATTAAAGGTGAGTATATCGGGAACTGCAAATACTAAGCGCAGAGTTGGTCTGATGATTGCCGTCACAATACCCAGAACAGCAGCCGAAAGAAATGCTTTTTGTGGGTTGTCAACTTCCACACCCAAAGGTAACTGACTGATCAGCAACAAGCTGACAGATGTAACTACCCAAACAATTAGCAGCGTCAAAATTTCGTTCATTGCCTCAACCCCTGAAACGTGTACGGTGCTTGGCGATAAATTACCTAGTCTATTGATGGAGCAATACAGCAGAAATTAGGACTCAACAATCAGAGGCTCAACACTCTGAATATCTAGCTTTGATTCCTATAATTTTGTACTTAACTGAGTTGCCAACTACTGTATGTGAATTTGAAGCTTAACCAATTATTTATAAGTTACCAGAAAAAATTTATCTAGCGGCGAAATATTTTGTATATCTTTAGGTTTGGTAAATGCTCAGGGATGAGGGAGATGAGGGAGATGAGGGGGATGAGGGGGATGAGGGGGATGAGGGGGATGAGGGGGATGAGGGAGATGAGGGGGATGAGGGAGATGAGGGAGATGAGGGAGATGAGGGAGAATAAAATTTGTTGCTTACTTATCTCCACCCTCTCCCCACTCTCCCCATTCTCCCCACTCTGCCTCATCTCCCCCCACTCCCCTATCTCACCGTTGCGGTGCAGGGTTATTACCCGGTGCGACGGGAACCTGGGGAACTACTGGAATAGTACCTTGTCCGGTTGGGGGTTGATTAGGATCTGTGGGTAAGTTGGGATTGAGTTCGCTGGGTGGGGGATTAATTCCAGGGACTGGTGCAGTGTTGGGTATGGGTGCTACACCTGGATTAATGGGAAAATTGGGTGTAATGGGTTGGGGTTGAGCAGAAGTAGGGATAATTCCTAAAGATACGCGATCGCCTCCCACTTGCCGCAGTAAATCTAATGTCTCCACCACATCGTTATAAGTAGCTGTACGTGAAGCATTAAGCACCAAAACACCATTAGGGTTAGCTTGCACATACTGTCTTAATCTTTGTGTCAAATCGTCCCTTCTCACCTGTTCTTTTTCTACATAAGTATTACCAACAGCATCAATAGTAACAATTAAATTGCCCCCCGTTGAATTGATGCTGGCGGCTGTACTAGTACTAGCTTTTGGCAAATCAACATTAATAGCTTGCTGTCGAGTAAATTGTAAAGCTGCTAACAAAAAGAACGTCAAAATACAAAAAACAACATCTATTAAAGGAATAATTTGAATTTGTACTTCTTCAACTGGGCTATGTAAATTAACTTTCATCGTTTTATGTTTATGTTGAATACTAGATTTGCGTTCTTGATTTTAGGAAGAGGTGTACGGGTATAAGGATGTGAGGGTGCAGGGGAACCTCTAAAACTCCTCATCTTGACTAAATTTTTATCCCTATACCCCTACATCCTGACTAAGTTAAACTCGGTGGTTCAGGAGGTGGCGGAAACTTAACTCTACTTGTCTTACTGGGTAAACTATCACGGACAATAGCTGAAGTGCTGTTACTCAAATCCGGCGGAGACTGGCGATATAACAACTCCATTTCATTCCCCGCTTTGCGAAAAACTTTGACTTGATTAACCACAAAACTTTGGAATAATCGGTAAAATACTAAACTAACAATGGCAACTATTAGCCCGGCTGCCGTACTAATTAAGGATTCACCAATACCAGTAGTTACCCCAGCCGCAGACTCAGTTCCTAAATCACCGATGCGAATTGAACGCAAAGACTGAATTAGACCTAAAACTGTACCCAATAGTCCTAATAGAGGTGCGAGGGCAATTACAGCTTCTAACAGCTTTTCACCCCGGCGCATTCCCGCTAATTCATCTTCGGCTGAGGACTCCAGCGCTAATCGAAAAGTTTCTGCGTCAGTTTTTTGTAAATGTAAGGGAGCATAGAGAAACCTACCAATTGGTTGATCTGTAGCTTGTCTAGCAATATCCGCCGCAATTTCCCAATTATCATGGGCTGCATCTAAGACACGATCAACGATCGCCTTTTCTTGTGAGAAAATTCTCAACCAGAACCAAAGCCGCTCAAAAATCACACTTAAAGATAAAATCGACAGCGCCAGTAAAGGCCACATTGCCGGGCCGCCCTTGTAAAACAAATCTATAATATCCACAGTTTAAGTTTCCTCCCGCCATTGCTTAAGCAACTATCCCAAAGCATTTTAATTCTAAAGATTAATGCACAACTCAGAACGAATAAAATAAATTTACTGAACTATTAAAGGTCATCGGGAATGTCAGGTTAAGGTCGGTGAACCTCGTCCTTCTGTGCGAGATGCTACGCGAACGGAGGAAGCAGGGGAAGAAACCCCACTGACAGGTGTAGGTTTTTACATGTCCCAAAAACATTGGTTTGGGGTGTAAGGGTGTAGGGGTGTAGGGAAGCCAGCCACGCCAGTAGGGTGCGTCAGCCCCAATAATTTCCTACACATTCAAGGATTTTCCACCTCTGACGCACCCTACCCCAAGTGCCAGTTGCGTAAGTCCTGTTAGAGAATAAACACCTACAGCATATTTTGGGTACATGAGGTACAAGCGTAAAACCCAAAACCATGTAGAGACGTTACATGTCAATCTCTACAGTATTTCACAAATAGCGAAACTTCTGTATTTCTTATTTCTGTCACCTGTCACCTGTCCCCTGTCCCCTACTATAATTTTGTTTGGCAGGAATGGAAATCACAAACTCTGTGCCTTGCCCTAATTGGGAGTGACATTCAATTTGACCTTGATGTTTTTCCACTACAATTTGGTAACTAATAGATAATCCTAACCCAGTGCCTTTGCCAATAGCTTTAGTAGTAAAAAAAGGATCAAAAAGGCGCTTTCTAATCTCCTCGCGAATACCAGGGCCATTATCCGCAATGCGAATTATAACTTGCTGACCCTCTGTAATTTCAGTACGAATGCGAATGCTAGGATTGTTAATTGCTTTATTTTCAATTAATGACTCTTCTAAAGCATCAATTGCATTGGCAATAATGTTCATAAATACTTGGTTCAACTGTCCTGCATAGCATTCCACTAGTGGTAATTGACCATATTCCTTAATGACTTGAATTTCTGAACAATTAGACTTAAATTTGAGGCGACTACGTAAAATCATGAGAGTGCTATCAATACCCGCATGAATATCTACTTTTTTACATTCAGCTTCATCTACACGGGAGAAATTACGCAAAGACAAAACAATTTCTCTAATTCGTTCAGCACCAACATTCATAGAAGATAACAAGTTAGGTAAATCTTCCATGATAAATTCGAGTTCTACTGCCTCAATTTCTGCTTTTAGTGGAAGATGAGGGTGCGGGTATTGGTGTTGGTAACATTTTAATAAATGCAACAAGTTTTCGATATATTCTCTAGCTGGAATCAAATTTCCATAAATAAAATTCACAGGATTATTAATCTCATGAGCAACGCCAGCCACAAGTTGACCCAAACTAGACATTTTTTCATTATGAACCAATTGTAATTGAGCCTTTTTTAACTGCTCTAAAGCTTGTTCTAATTTTTCCTTTTCTTGAGTTAAAGCAATAGTACGTCGCTGTACCCGCATTTCTAATTGCTGATTTGTTTGTGCTAGGTTATCTAGCGCTTCATGTAACAAAAATTCTGTTTGTTTGCGTCCGGTAATATCTATTAAAAAACCAAGTAATTGTGTATCATCATCTGATGATTTCACAACATTGACAATATCTTTTAACCATACCCATCTACTATCAGCCGCGAGAAACCGATACTCCACTATATAATCATCTTGCTCCTGGGTAACAGTATGATGATGGGTTATGACTTGAGGTAAATCTTCTGGATGAACGTGTGAATACCAAAAGTTCGGTTCATACCACTCAGCTAAATCATAACCAAATAATTCAGTTGCTTGTGGCCCTACGTAAGTAAATTGGCGAGTGACATCAACAGCTTCCCAAGGGACTAATTTAACACTCTCTACTAAACGTTTCAAGCGTTGTCGAGTTTGCTCTAAATTCTTTTCTGTTAGCTTGCGTAAGGTAATATCAGAAGACATGATAGTATACTTACTGGTTATGCCTTCTGTATTGCGTATAGGCTGCCCATCTACTAACAACCAACATTCTCTTAAATCATGTGTTTGATAAGAAAGCTCAAACTTAAAACTTTCTCCCTTCAATAGTTGTTCACGAATATATGTCTGATGAACATTCAACTGAGAGTTAGAACTAATTACCGTAAAAAACTTTTGTCCTGTTAGCGCATCAACTGGTAAACCTGCTCGTTCAGCAAAGGCTTGATTAACCCATTCAATACGTCCCATTCTATCTGTCAACGCCATCAACAAATCTTTACGCTCCGCTAAAGCAGTAAACATCGTTAATGGCAAATTGGATGAGTTAATTAACATAGCCATAATAGCAATTCGCAATTAAAAAACAGAGATTGAGCCGGACTTTTCTTTCTTTGCATAGGTTGCCTAAAATTATTGCCTCGCTATCACTATGATTGAGCGTATTGAAGGGCATCACGTCTCCCAGCTATATATGCCAACATTATCTTGCTAATATCATCACGAACCCGGCGAAATATTTGCAACTTCTCTGCTTCAGTTCCTTTTGCTTCTGCCGGATCAGGAAAGCTGAAGTGATGGCGTTTGACAACCGCAGGTAAGGCAGGACAACTTTGATCAGCATGATCGCATACTGTAATCACAGTGTCAATTTTTTTATCTATAAATAAATTGAGATGCTTACAATAGTTGTGGGAAATATCTATCCCGATTTCTTCCATAACTTTAATAGCCAAAGGATGAACTTGTGCTGATGGGTTGAGACCTGCGCTTTGTGATGTTAATAAATCATCTGCTAATTCTTTTAAAAAACCTTCTGCCATTTGACTGCGGCAAGAGTTACCTGTACATAGAATTAAAAGTAGTGGTTTTTCCATGCTTAATTATTTTAAATAAAATCATAGTTTTTATCCAAATTATAGCTCTAAAAAATTCAGCAGGCTTCAGGGAAAACACTAAAATCTGTCTCTATCTAAATTTTATTAACCTAAACATAACCTGATTTTAATCTAAATAAATCTAGTTATTTTATTTGCAAAATTAAATGTTTATGCTATTGGTTAGCGTAATATTGAGTTGATAAAATGTTGGAAAATGTCTGTTTTGAATTAAAAATTGCTCAACATTATCAATTAGTTATTAGCTGTGCCTTTCGTAGAGAAACTTTAACACTACTTCTTCATAAGAAAGAAATGATATCGGCTCTACCTTGCATAGTAGATTGAATTGTACAGGTGCGATCGCTTTCCGCCCAGTGTCGATAATACTAGCTTTTCTGGCTGGTGTCTCCTGTCCCCTGCTATATTTAAAGATGGTATGAGAAAAATATCTAATGAACGGCGAATTGCGGGTGTAGGAATTGATACCCACAATGTAGATTCAGGACAAGATACCAGCTTCACCACTAACCGCTTAGTATTGGCACAACAAGGTATAGTGTTAGAAAATTTAACAACCCTGCATCAATTACCAGCAAAAGGGAGTAATTTAGCGATCGCTATTCTCAGACTACGCGGTGGTTCAGGTTCGCCAGTAGGAGTTTTGGCATTAGTACCTTAAATTAGTAACAGTTATCAGTTATCAGTTGACTGTTGACTGTTGACAGTTCAGTGCTGAGTAATATCAAGTTCGGCTAATTACGTACAGTATAGTTGTTTTTTACCAATTACCAATTACCAATTACCAAGATTTTTAATTAATATGACTTCTTTAAACTGCCAAAATTATATCAACGGTGAATGGTTGAACGCCGCCGCCGAAACTGTCCTCAATAGTCACAACCCTGCGAACAAGCACGAAGTCGTTGCAACTTTTCCTCGTTCCCAATTTGACGATGTAGATAGGGCTGTAGCCGCCGCCCGTCAAGCTTATAAGAGTTGGCGCAAAGTTCCCGCCCCAGCTAGAGCCGAGTATATCTTTCGTGTGGGCGAATTATTACTCCAGCATAAAGAAGAACTCGCCCAATTAATCAGTCGGGAAATGGGCAAACCTCTCGCCGAAGCTAGGGGTGATGTGCAAGAAGGTATTGACTGTGCCTTTTACAGCGCGGGTGAAGGGCGGCGGCTGTTTGGGCAAACTACCCCCTCGGAAATGCCCAACAAATTTGCCATGACTGTGCGAATGCCCATTGGAGTCTGTGCTTTAATTACTCCTTGGAACTTCCCCGTAGCTATTCCTTGCTGGAAAGCCATGCCGGCTTTAGTTTGTGGTAATACAGTTATCCTCAAACCAGCCGAAGATACCCCCGCCTGTGCTACTAAATTAATTGAGATTTTCGCCACCGCAGGTTTACCACCAGGAGTAATTAACCTATTGCATGGAGTGGGGGAAGAAGCGGGGAAGGCTTTAGTTGAACATCCAGATATTGATTTGGTATCGTTTACTGGTTCATCCGAAACAGGGGCTGATGTCGGTGCGACTTGTGGTAGAATGCACAAGCGCGTCTGTTTGGAGATGGGCGGGAAAAATGCCCAAGTGGTGATGGAAGACGCAGATTTAGAACTGGCATTGGATGGCGCATTGTGGGGAGCTTTCGGCACAACCGGACAAAGATGTACAGCTACCAGCCGCTTGATTTTGCACCGTGACATCAAAGAAAAATTTACAGCCATGCTGCTGGAACGTACCAGCAAACTACGCTTAGGTGCTGGTACAGAAGCTAACACAGATATCGGGCCGATCATCAATAATCGTCAGTTGCAACGGGTGCATGAATATATGAATATTGCCCGTGAGGAAGGAGCTAAAATTTTAATTGGTGGGGAAATAGCTACCGATGGACAATTAGCACAAGGTTACTTCTTTCAACCAACGATTTTAGATAAAGTTACACCGGATATGCGAGTCGCCCGTGAAGAGATATTCGGGCCAGTAGTGGCATTGATTGAGGTTAGCAGCTTTGAGGAAGCGATCGCCATCCTCAACGATACTAAATACGGTCTATCCTCCTCAATTTACACCCGCGATATCAACCGCGCCTTCACCGCCATGCGCGATATCGAAGCCGGCATCACCTACATCAACGGCCCCACCATTGGCGCAGAAGTACACCTACCTTTCGGCGGTGTCAAACAAACAGGTAACGGACACCGCGAAGCCGGAACCACAGCCTTAGATGTCTTCACCGAATGGAAGAGTGTTTACGTAGACTTTTCCGGCAGTTTACAACGCGCACAAATTGATAATCGGAGTTAGGGAAGTAGGGGAGATGAGGGAGTAACCCCCCTAGCCCCTCCCTGGAGGGGAACGGGGAGATGAGTGAGTGGGGGGAGATGGGGGAGTGGGGGGAGATGAGGAGCAGAGGAGCAGAGGAGCAGAGGAGAAAAACTCATGACTGTTGACTATGGACTGTTGACTGTTGACTAATGACTGTTGACTAATGACTAATAAAAAAAAGTGGGAGAAAGCATATCAAGCGCTTTTATCTCCCACTCTGACATTTGCTACTGTAGTGTTCAGGAAGATGTAGAGGCGTTATCTCTTATTTGGGGGGGCAATGTGCAGGTTAGTGACAACGCCTTGACAAATTGAGATTCCTGTTGCAGCAAATGTCATATTTTTTGAATATTGAATTTCTATTAGTAGCCCCTGATAACAACCTGACTTTTCACGGGATCTGGAAGACCTCTCTCCAAACCTCTCTCCTACAAGGAGAGAGGCTTTGATTTCTCCCCCTTCCCTACTAGGGAAGGGGGCTGGGGGGTTAGGTCTAGCGTTAGCTTTTCCACATGACGTGAAAAGTCAGGATAACAACACCTTGGAAGTCGTTTATCTTTAATAAAGATAACCAAGTCATACTTATTTGAGTTGCCATTTTGGCAGTTTTTTAAACATTAGTCATTAGTTTTTCTGTGTTCCCCTCCTGGGGGGGCTAGGGGTGGGTTGCTCCCATCTCCCTTATCTCCTACGACTGACGTTTGCTCAGGAGAAACCACCATATCTCAAGACAAACTAATGCCAAACCTCCAGCCGTGACGGCAGCTTTGACTGTTAGTGGTTGTTCCATTCTCTGGAACTGAGTGTTTGGTGAGTCATGGTTGATATTAGCAATGGCTGCATTCGCACCTAAACCAAACATTAATCCCCAAAGCATACTGGCGAGAATTACCTTTTTACTGAACATTGGCACTCCTAGACAATTACTTTTGGTTGAAACTTACGCAGACGTAGAGCATTAGTAACGACAGAAACCGAACTAAATGCCATTGCTGCACCAGCGATAATAGGGTTGAGTAACCAACCGAAGATAGGAAAGAGAACTCCGGCGGCGATGGGAATACCTGCAACGTTATAAATGAAGGCGAAGAACAGGTTTTGGCGAATATTATTCATGGTGGCGCGACTGAGTTGAATTGCTGTAACAATGCCTTGCAAATCACCGGATATTAGGGTAATGTCACTAGCAGCGATCGCTACATCAGTCCCAGTCCCAATGGCAATTCCCACATCAGCCTGAGCCAAAGCTGGAGCGTCGTTAATTCCATCACCAACCATTGCGACTAGGGACTGGGGGAAAGGGGAAAGGGGAAAGGGGAAAGGGGAAATACTGCTTCCTCTGCTCCTCTGCTCCCCTGCTCCTCTGCTCTTCATCCCCCCTTGCAACTGCCTAACCACCTCCGCCTTCTGTTCTGGGCGGACTTCGGCTAAGACGCGCTCGATACCAACTTCGCGGGCGATGGTTTCGGCGGTGCGGCGGTTGTCGCCTGTGAGCATGATGACTTCTAAACCAAGTTTTTTTAAGGCTTTTATCGCTTGGGGGGAAGTTGGTTTTATGGCATCGGCGATACCTATCAAGGCTTGAATTTCTCTGTCAACTGCCAGCCAAACGGCTGTTTTACCTAAATATTCTAGGCGCTCTTTCTCTTGTTCTAGAGCTGTAGTATCAATTCCCATCTCTGCCATCCAGCGTTGTGTGCCGATTTGTACCAGATGGTTGTCAACTATTGCTTGTACGCCACTACCGGGAATTGCCGCAAAATCTCTGCTATCTACTAATTTGGCTTCTTGAGATTGAGCATATCTGACAACTGCTTCTGCCAATGGGTGTTCAGAATTACGTTCTACAGATGCAGCTAGTTTCAGTAAATTAATCTCGTTACTGTTAGCTGTGCCTTGGACTGTGATAAAGTCGGTGACAGTTGGTTTACCTTCGGTAATTGTGCCTGTTTTATCTAGGACGATCGCTCGAATTTTATGTGCTAGTTCTAGGCTTTCGGCTCCTTTAATCAAAATCCCGTTTTCTGCACCTTTACCTGTGCCTACCATGACAGATGTGGGTGTCGCTAAACCCAAAGCACAGGGGCAAGCAATAATCAATACTTCTATGGTGGTGATTAATGCCAGGGTGATGTTACCCATGATATTGAACCAGATGATGAAAGTAAGAATTGCGATCGCCATCACCACAGGCACAAACCAGCCTGTAACTTGGTCTGCTAATCTCTGTATAGGTGCTTTTGAACCTTGAGCTTGCTGCACTAATTGCACAATCTGCGCCAATACGGTATCCTTACCTACCCTTGTTGCCCGGAATGTAAAACTGCCAGTTTTGTTAATAGTTGCACCAATTACCTCATCCCCTGGCTGCTTCTTGGTAGGTACGCTTTCCCCTGTCACCATCGCTTCATCTATGGTGGATGTTCCGTCAATAATTTCCCCATCCACAGGTATCTTTTCCCCTGGACGCACCAAGACAACATCGCCAATTTGCACTTCGGCAATGGGTACATCTACCTCTTTCCCCTGACGAATTAACCTGGCAGTTTTGGCTTGCAAACCAATAAGCTTACGGATAGCGTCTGAGGTTTGTCCTTTGGCGCGGCTTTCAAATAACCGCCCCAGTAAAATTAAGGTAATAACTATTGCAGCAGTTTCATAGTATACCTCTGGACTCAAACCCTGACTGATGAGGAAGTCTGGAAATAGAGTTACAAACAAAGAATAAAAATATGCGGCACTTGTACCTAAAGCAATTAAAGTATCCATTGTGGCGGTGTGACGCTGGAAAGCTTTCCAACTATTGGTATAGAAGGAATAACCGCACCAAAATTGTATAGGAGTAGTTAATAATAATTGCCACCAAGGGTTATGTAACCATGCAGGAATTAAGGGCAGATTTAACCCTGTCATCATCGGTAGTGAGCCGATAAATAGCACAGCACTAATAATACCGCCTACTGTCACCTTGCGCTGCAAATTCCGAGATTCTTGCAGACGATACCTTTTCTCTGCATCATCTTCGCCCAGCATCAAGTTTTGTTCTTGCAGGGGAATAGCAGCATAACCGGCTGCACTGACTGCATCTTGAATTACTTGTAAATCTGTGGTATTGGCATCATACTTAATAGTTGCTTGTTCTGCCCCAAAGTTGACGTTACATTCCTGCACACCAGGGACAGAAAGAATTGCATCCTCGACGTTTTTGGCACAGGAAGCGCAACTCATACCACGCAATTTTAAGGTGGCGTTATCCATCTGAGTCCTCCGACTACCAACAGGCATTAACGACTGTTTTTATCTTGAATGCTCCAGTTCACTGGAGAGTCAAGAGGCACGCAGAATTTTCTCCCTGCTCACATTGTGGAATGAAAATAGCTAAAAAGTCTGTAGGATTTTATTCATAACAGGAGATAGGAGTAGCCTGCAATTTGATTCTATACAGTTCAGTTATGACTAGATCGGATGGAAGTAAACCAAATTAATTAAAAATCTTGGTTTATCAGCGTACCCTACGGGAAAGCTTGTGCTATGTAGGTGGTTAATATTCTTTTTTCTAGAATATATAAGATATGGTGAGTAGTGCAGCGCCTCAACTACTCATTCATCCACTTCAACTACTCATTCATCCACTTCAACTACTCATTCATCCACTTCAACTACTCATTCATCCACCTCAACTACTCATTCATCCACCTCAACTACTCATTCATCCACCTCAACTACTCATTCATCCACCTCAACTACTCATTCATCCACCTCAACTAC
>NZ_JACJSG010000004.1 GCF_014697625.1 Anabaena azotica FACHB-119
ACGGACTTAGCAGGTAAATCTGTGCCTGTCAATTATCGCATTTATAACAAACAGGAGGGAAAGACGAAGAATGATTATTTACAAGAAATGATTGCCGAGGTTTTGAATTGGGGGTTAAGTCCAAAAATAGTAACTACTGACACTTGGTATTCGAGTCAAAAAAACCTGAAATTCTTTAAAAACAAAGGGTTAGGGTTTTTAACTGGAATAGCTAAAAATCGCTCGTGTTCGATTGATGGTAAGAATTTTACTCAAGTTCAACATCTAGAAATCCCAGAATCTGGTTTAATAGTATATCTGAAAAATTTTGGTCAGGTGAAGGTCTTTCAGAGAAGTTTCAAAAACGAAACAACACGATATTACATTATGTATATCCCTGAAAAAGATGCACTTGACTCAATCACTAGAACAGAATTTAGGGAACTTCATTCAATACATTGGGGTATTGAGTGTTACCACAGAGCTATTAAACAAGTTTGTGGCATTAGTCGATTTATGGTGAGGACATCTGAAGCAATTAGAACTCACTTTTTTAGTGCAATTCGAGCTTTTACACAACTAGAACTAATGCGCTCCGAAGAGTTAATTGAAAATTGGTATGAAATCCAAAGAAATTTATCTCTTCAAGTAGCTCGTGACTTTATTTTAGAACACCTAACACAGAAGTTGGGCTTGATTGCATAGTATCAACTTTCTGTCAATGCGTAAGTCCTAATTATTACGACAATCTGAGCTTGAAACTTATTATTTCGTAGCCCACCATCTGCTTCCACAAGGGATGTGCAAGATGTCAGTTACATAACTAGGGCCGACAAGATACCCACCGCACAAGAGTTTAATTTAACTTGGGTTGAATATGAAAAATAGATATTTTTCAGCTTCTTCTACTTTCCTACACAAAAAGGTGCAGTAGTTAATTGCACCTTTTTGATATAGCCTACTTGTAGCCGAATTTTGAGTAATTATGCAGCAACCAAGCGCCTTAAAGATTCAGCACGACGTTTTGCTGTGACGTTATTGGGGGCAAATTTGAGTGCTTCTTCGTACATTTGTAACGCTTGAGCATTCAATTTTTTGCGCTCATAAGCATGACCCAAATTATTCAATCCTACTACATAATCAGGCTTCAATTTTAGCGCTTCTTTATATTGGCGAATCGCTAAATCATATTGCTCTTGGGCAAAATAAGCGTATCCCAAACCATTGTAAATAGGAGCAGTATTTTCTTCTCCTTCCTCCTCGGCTGCTTTAAGAGCCTTTTGAAACAATGGTATGGCTTGTGTAAACACTTTCTTCTCTGAATAAATACAGGCTAACTCGTAATATTCTTGAGCCGTACCTTTATCTTTACTCAACTTGTTACGCAATCGTGATAAAGAACTTTCACGCTTACGAGTTTTGAACAGCTGGCGGAAAACACTCACAACTGCGAATGCTAGTAAACCCACCAAAACAGAGAGATAAACAACCGCTAGACTGTTATCCATTGCCTTCAAATCAAATTATTATAGGTGCTTCAATATCTATTATGAGTCTTTTGGGGAAAGGGGAAAGGGGGAAGGGGGAAGGGAAGGGGAAAGGGGAAAGGGGAAAGGGGAAGGGGGAAAGGGGAAGGGGGAAAGGGGAAGGGGGAAGGGAAGGGGAAAGGGGAAAGGGGAAGGGGAAAGGGGAAAGGGGAAGGGGAAGGGGGAAGGGAAGGGGAAAGGGGAAAGGGAAGAAATCGACTATGGACTATGGACTATGGACTATTAACTAATCTCCAGTATTTAATCCTTTCTTTTAACCAGCCTTGAGCGATGTAACGAGCGATCGCTTCGTTAACTTCTCTTCTGAATTCATCATACTGCAAACCCTTAGGCATAACTACAGATAAGGGTGCTGTTGATAATTTTGTAGATAGCAGGCGATATTGGGGGTTTTGCTGCACCCAGCCACTCAAAACGCTACCATCGGCGGCGAAAGCAGTCACGGTATTATTTTCTATTGCTGTTTGTGCTTCTTGGTAGGAATTAACCCCTACTAACTCGGCGTTGGGAATATAGTAACGCACTTCGGCGATGGTGCTGGAATTATAGAGGACAGCTATTTTACGTTTTGCTAAATCATTTATTTGCTGTATAGCCGCATCCTTGGTAACTATATAAGTGCCATCCAGATAATAGGGAACACTAAAATCTACCAAGCGTGAACGTGATGCGGTGGCTGTGACTCTAGCGATCGCCATATCAACTTTATGGTTCAATACTACAGATAGGCGATCGCGATTACTGACACTTTGCAATCTTACAGCCTCTGGTTTACCTAGCAAATCGGTTGCTAAACGCTGTGCTAAATCAATTTCTAATCCTTGTAATCTGCCGTTAGCATCTTTGAAACCCAACAGAGGTAAATTATCTTTCACCGCCACAGTGATATAGCCTCGGCGTTGAATTTCTGGTGTTGATGCGGCAGATGCAACAAATCCTATTACTAACAAAAGGCAAATAATAGTAGCGGATAATACCAGATGTAACCGACTAATTATTCGCCTGCTGTTACATCCGTTATTCATCCGTTACCACCTTTAACCTTTAGCTTGACTTGCCAACTGTGCCACTTTGCTGAAGCTAGCGGGGTCGAGAACTGCCAACTGTGCCAACATTTTGCGGTTGAGTTGGATGTTAGCTTTTTTCAAGTTACCGATTAACTGACTGTAGCTTAATCCTTGTTCTCTAGCAGCAGCATTAATGCGGGTGATCCACAGACGGCGGAAATCGCGCTTTTTCTTTTTGCGATCGCGGTACGCACTGCGGAGTGCTTTCATTACCTGCTGGTTAGCGGTTCTAAACAAAGTGGAATGAGAACCACGAAAACCCTTAGCCAGTTTGAGAATTTTATTGCGGCGTTTACGAGCAACATTACCGCGTTTTACACGAGTCATCTTTTATTCCTAAAAAACTTACAAATTTACAAATAAGGCAACATCAAACGCACGTTTTCTTCATCGCGCTCATTGACAATTGCCATCTTGGACAAGCCACGCTTTTTGTTAGTAGTCTTGTGTTCCAAAAGGTGATTTTTGAAAGCCTTACGGCGCACGATTTTACCGCTACCTGTAGCGCGAAATCGCTTCGCTGCTGCTTTGCGTGTTTTCAGTTTAGGCATGGATTGGCTTTAATTCGACACAATCCCTCATTATATATTATTTTTGTCAGTTGTCAGTTATCAGTTATCAGTTATCAGTTATCAGTTATCAGTTATCAGTTGTCAGTTGTTCCCCCTTTCCCCCTTCCCCCTTCCCCTTCCTCACTCACTCAATAAGGGTGCAAGAGTTCACCCCTACACCCCTACACCCCTACACCCTTCGTGACTAACTTCTAAATAAAGCGCTACGAGTTTCCGGGCCGAATACGCCATCAACACGTAAACCGTTATTAGCTTGGAACTCACGCACACGGCGGACTGTCACCCCACCATAATAGCCTGTGGGTTCCACACCCAGCGCCCTTTGCAATTCTGAAACTGCTGAACCACGAGAACCTAAGCTAAGTGTTACAGGGCCGCCAGTACCGCCATTATCACCATTCCCGCCGTTACCACCACCTCTAAACAAAGCATTGCGAGTTTGAGCGCCGACTACACCATCAACACGCAAACCATTATTAGCTTGAAACTCGCGCACCCGGCGAGCTGTCACCCCACCATAATAGCCTGTGGGTTCTACACCCAGCGCTCTTTGCACCCGCGAAACTGCTGAACCGCGAGAACCAAGTCCTAATGTGTAAGTACCACCAACGCCGCCGCTATAGTTACCGCCATAGTTACCGCCAGACGTACCCGTAACCCATCTAGCAGCTACGTATCTGTTACCATACAGACGAGCAAAACCATTGACATTTCCCCTAGTGGTGATTCGCGTACCGTTAGGGATGCAGTCTATAACTCTAGCATTGACATTGGGAGAACTGCGTACATTTAGGCAACTACCATTAGTCCGAACGTAGGCGGCTAAAGCGCCATTTACTTGAGTTAGAGAGGTAAATAACACCATTAAGCCGGCTACAGATAACCAAGCCGAAGACTTGAGTAATTTGCCCCAACTAAAATCAAACTTAGGTAGTTCATATTCGAGATATTCAGCCTGACCATTTGCCTGTTGATTAGCAATGACCATAGAAGAATAAGCGATAAATTCCATTGCAGAACACCTTTACCTATTCAAGCTAAAAGATGAAAATTGATATAGGAAGACGATTTGATTTTTGTGTAATCTCAGTATTTGTAGCGTGGGTATTGCCCAAAACCATGATACTACTCTTACGTATATTTCCCAAATCAGGATGAATCCTTTACCATATTTGTGTATTTTCGATTACTGGAGATCATAAGGGGTTTTCCCTTTTAGTATCAATAAAAGTAAGAAAATTTATAAAAATCCATGACATTGTGGTTTTCATCTGAGACTGGTTGAGCTAAAAGTCAGAAAAACTTGATTTTTTAAATCAGTTATCAGTCATCAGTTATCAGTTATCAGTTATCAGTCCTGACGGCCTATGGTGGGGGATAAAGAAGCGCCACCCTAAGTTTTCCACCAAAACAATTGGTGGAAGACTTTCGTATTTAACTGAATAACTGTTCACTGATAACTGATAACTGATAACTGATAACTGATAACTGATAACTGATAACTGATAACTGATAACTGTTCACTGTTCATTGTTCACTGTATAAAAACTATCAGTGCGTATCTGATTACCATTACGCCAAACTTCTACCTCTTCCGGACTAACTACGTAAGAGAAAGTACCATTATCAGCTTGATATCTATTACTACCAATCATCCAAGCTGGTATTTTGACAGGCAGGCTGGGTTTCTGTTTCAACTCACCAATATAAAATAACTGCCCATTCTCGTCACAAATCCTGATGAGCGCATTTGCTGTCTCTCCTTGCACAAGTGTCAAACCATTGCATTGTGCATCGGTCATTGGTATGGGTTTTGAGGGTGAAACTTGTTGTTCTGGGGAAGGTTGGGTAATTAGTGGGGAGGGAATGGGGAGGAGGCTACCGCCGTAAGCGCCTGGAGAACGGGGGTAGGAAGTAGGGTAATTATTTTCTGGTTTGGTGGATAATTGCCGTACTTGTGTGGTTGGACTAACTTGAGTCGCATTACTAGCAACAGGCTGTGATGGAATTTTGTTAGCTGTTGAAGACCCTAAGAAACTCATAGGGTTAACAGCTAATCTTCCATTAGGATAATATTCAAAGTGTAAATGCGGTGCGGTGCTGTTACCTGTAGACCCCATCTCCGCAATTATTTGTCCTTGTTTCACCTGTTGACCTTTGCTCACCAACAAACGGCGATTATGTCCATAAACAGTAACGCTACCATTGGGATGTCTAATTTCTATTGCGTTACCTAGTCCCCATTCATCCCATCCAGCCTTAACTACATTTCCCGCCGCCGCCGCGACAATTGGTGTTCCCGCCGCACCTGCAATATCAATTCCTTCATGTCTGTATTTACGAAAGCCTTGGGAAATATATCCTTTTGTGGGCCAAATTAAGTTAGGGCTAGAAATAGGGTTAGGGGTAGAAATAGGTTTGGGAACGGTAAGAGGGATAGACTTTTGTGGAATCTGAGAATACTCTGTAACTTGAGTGAAAGCAGTAGTATTTGTACTGAATACTGTAGTTAAAGATGTAAAAATTATATAAGTATATATACGACGGTTAATGAAGGCAAATTTTTTGATTAGTTTTGAGAGCATATAATGATATCTCAGATACTTTTATGAATATTTGCTATTTCACTCTTATGCTGGGATGGTCAGGGAAGTTTTAGTCAAATTTATCACTTTAATTGATGCTGTACATCAAGTAGACGAACATCTATTGCGAAAGTGTCAGGGTCAGATAATTTTGATATAAAGAGCTAAAAATAATGCAAATCATTGGCGTAGTTTTGTAGGTTGGGCATCTTGCTGGTTGTATTTTCGGGGCAGGCAGTAGTGGGGTGAGCAATGCCAACAGTATAATGTTCTTGATGGGCAATGCCCACCTACTTATGTTTGAAAAACTAAGTATGAATCCTATTGAGTTTTTCAGTCTTTACCCTTTACCCAAAAGGTTTTCATCTTCAGGCTTTATACCTATCTTATAAGACTACTAAGAAACACAGGCGACAGGTGACAGGTTACAGGTTACAGAATAAGAAAATAGGGAATAGTTGTGTTTCTTTGATATTTTGCGGGAGCGTTCATCGCGCCCGTAGGAGGCTCATATCTAATTTTTGGAGAGATCCAGTCAATTTCTACCTAGTCAGGACTTACGCAAGTGTCACAATTGGTGGTTGGTGCGTGACGCTACAAGTCTCATGACTACGTTCAAATATTATCGCCAGTCACACACCCTACAGAAAAAATATGCCAGTTGCGTAAGTCCTACTAGTTTCTTAGCTGTTTCCTGTAACCTCTACCCTATTACCTAGAATTCTTTACAAGACGGTAAAACCCACATCATGAATAAGGCGAGGTCTTCTTTGTACCAATTATTCATAGTTATCATAAGGCTAGAGTTGGATATTTTTTACCGCAAAGGCGCTAACAGACAAAGCTCAAGGGTATTTCTACTTGTCTTTGGATAAGTCTAGAACTAAGCGATCGCACATACAACCCCAACATCCCCTATGACGAAGCAAAAATCTGCTTACTAACACTACAAGAGAGTATATGTTTGATTTTGTTTAATTTTTGTATTTGATAGCCTATATATACGATGGCAAATAGTACTTAAATGTTAATAATGCAATATATAGGAGTCCGATTTGATTTTTGTAGCAAATTCAGTACCTATCTATTCCTTCCTAACTGTTACCTGTTACCTGTCACCTGTTCCCTACCTACGCAAATCAATTCAGGAATCAAACCGGATACTATATGCTAATAAAACAAGCAATTAATGTTTATAGTTGGTTCTGTGCCAATTTGGCTTTCTACAAGATTGCTAATTTGCCCAAAACAGACAACTAAACACACACTGATCCCAGTTTATTTGCTTGAATAGCTATATTGAGAGACTTGTAATTTCATACTCTTGATTATGACCAGTAAGCTCATTGATGTTAGAGAATACACTGTAAGAGCGCATAAGCGACTGATTCACACTCGCGTTTTTAACTTTGTGTGTAAGCAGTGTGATGAACCCACAAAACGCGAGACTTTTGGCCCTCGTCCTTTGTATTGTGAAAGATGTCGTCCCCCACAAGCACCGAAGAAATCTCAGCAGCCATCTCGCAAAGCTAAACCTCGACCAACTACTTACAAAAGCGACATTGATTTAGGTTGATTTGAAGCATGATTAATCCTCAATTACAATTAGAACCTCCCCCCCAAGACTTTGTTTCGCCACTTTTGGAATTACGAGACTATTATGCGCGTCTTGTAGAAGAGTATGAAACCCTATTTACACAAGCGCGATCGCAATTAGACCATGTAGAAGCTTTATTATCTACTTGGTCTGGTGATAACAAACTGCAACTACCAGCCAGTAAAATTACTCAAGAAGTTCAGACTTCTCTGGCGCAAGTTTCTCTACCCTCTTCAGCTAACGGTATTTCTCACACTCAGCTGAACTTGCTGGAGTCTAGTAGACATGACTCCGCCAATGTCGAAGACTTGGAAGCAGAAGATATAGAGACTCTAGAAGAGGATGAGGACGAGTTCCCAGTCTCCAGATCATCACCGACTATAGAAATTACTCCAGAGACTATCAAGGGAACTGATATCCCGATGTTACCTGAGTATGAGTCTCTGACTCGCATGGAAGCGATTAAACGGCTATTGCAAGAACATCTTGGTTCTGTATGTCACATAGATTTTATAGTGCGATCGCTTTATGGAGAGTTAGAGCCTTATATTTTTAGAGTAGTCAAAGGTCGAGTGCAATCATCTCTGACTCAAGGTAGAGAAAGACAGGCTTGGTATGGTATTCCTGACGAACCCGGATGTTACACTTTGGATTTAGGTTTAGTCACATCCAACCGCACTCATACCTACTCCCAAAATGGCAGAAGTAAGAAGAAGAAGCCTATACCTGCGCCTAAAGCCAGAGTTGTCCCGATGTTGGAACCTTACGAAGGGCAATTTTTAATTGATGCTTTGAGTGTTTTCTTCAAAAAAAATCCAGGGAAAGTTTTTGGTGTAGGTGACGTGATCTCTGGACTTTATGGAGAACTAGATGAGGAAGATACTAGAGAGGTGAAAAGCAAAGTCTTGAATGAACTTTCACGGGGTTATCGTACAGGTAGATTCGCTAGAATACCTAATAAAGTTGGCTTTTATACTTTGGATTTAAAGTTAGCTGGGAAGTAGGGGAAGTTAATCAGTTATCAGTTATCAGTTATCAGATGATGTTAACTGATAACTGTTCACTGTTCACTGACACACCCACCCCAAAGTCCGTTGCACTGCTTTTTGCCATGTGGCAAAATTCGCTCTGGCGCTGTTGCTGGCTTCTGTTGGCTCAAATATGCGGTCGATTTGCCGTTGGTTGACTAATGTTGTATAATTATCCCACAAGCCTACGGCTAAACCTGCGGCGAAGGCTGCGCCTTGAACTGTTGTGTCGCGCATGATGGGGCGTTCTATGGGTATACCTAAGACATCGGCTTGGAACTGCATGAGGAAATTGTTCTCGCAAGCGCCACCATCTACAATTAAGCGCTGCATGGGACTACTACAAGAGGCGTTGATGGCTTGTACTACTTCTAACACTTGATAGGCGATCGCTTCTAGTACCGCCCTCACTAAATGTTGGGTTTGCACACTGGCGGTAATGCCAAAAAAGGCTCCCCTGGCGTTCATATCCCAGTAGGGTGCGCCTAGTCCACTAAATGCAGGAACAAAGTAGACTCCGCCGTTATCTGCTACTTGCTTTGCCATTGTCTCGGTTTCCGCCGCCGTTTTGATGATTTTCAGGCTATCACGCAGCCACTGGATACAAGCACCACTCGTAAACATACTGCCTTCTAGGGCATAGCCAATATTTAGCTGTTGCTGGGAATTGGCTTGTGTCCAGGCAATTGTGGAAATGAGTTGATGTTGGGAACGGATGATATTATTGCCAGTGTGAGCTACTAAAAAGCTACCAGTGCCGTAAGTACATTTCATTAAACCAGGGCGATCGCAGCCATGACCAAACAACGCGGCTTGCTGGTCGCCTAAAATAGCTGTGATGGGGATAGCTGCACCTAATAAGTTGGTATCGGTGATGCCAAATTTGCCTAAGCTGGGTTGAATTTGCGGCAGAATATGGGCAGGTATTTGGAAGATATCTAATAGTTGTTCATCCCAGTTGCAGGTTTTGAGATTCATCAACATTGTGCGACTGGCGTTACTATGGTCGGTAGCGTGGACTCGACCACCTGTTAATTTCCACAATATCCAAGTATCAATTGTACCTGCGAGGACGTTGTTTAAGTCTAAGCCAGAGATGTGATCTAATAACCACCGGAGTTTAGTAGCGGAGAAGTAAGCATCAATGACTAAGCCGGTGCGATCGTAAATTTCTTGGGCGTAGCCTTGTGATTGTAACTCATGACATAGTGGCGCGGTGCGGCGGTCTTGCCAAACTATGGCTTTATGTAATGGTTCCCCTGTAGTTTTGTCCCAGAGTAAGCAAGTTTCCCTTTGGACAGTTAAACCGATAGCAGCAATTTCACTGGGTGAGATTTGAGCATTTGCAATAGCTGTTTGCATCACCCAGTATGTATCTTGCCAAATTTCCTTGGGGTCATGTTCTAACCATCCCGGTTGGGGATAATATTGTGTCAGTTCTTTATATGCTTGCGCTACTATTTTACCTGCGGCGTTAAAGATAAATGCCCGGTTCCCTGTCGTCCCCAAGTCTAAGGCGAGGATATACCCGGATGATAGTGTTTTGCTCCCCAATGTCTGCATAGGTGTTGTAAATATTTATTGAAAATCTACTTATATATACCCAATTAATGATTTTCTCGTTAGTAGGGGCGGGTTTACCAAGATCATCATCAATCATCAAAGGTATTTATCAACCCGCCCCTACAACTCACTGCTATATTAAAAACCTACACTTGTGAGTGTTCCCCTCCTGGGAGGGGCTAGGGGTGGGTTGCTCTGACTTTTCACGGGATCTGAAAGACCTCTCTCCAAACCTCTCTCCTACAAGGAGAGAGGCTTTGATTTCTCCCCCTTCCCTTGAAGGGAAGGGGGCTGGGGGGTTAGGTCTGCTGTTAACTTTACATAACGTGAAAAGTCAGGTGGGTTGCTCCCCCTGCTCCCCAAAGTGTTGGTATATTTTTAGTTTGCAGTTCTTAAGCGAAAAACGCTGTATGTTTAAGCTTGACTAAACCCTAGCTACTTCAGGATGTTCAATTTTAGTACCTAAGACCTTGAGAAACTCGGCTAACCAACGGGGATGGGCTGGCCAAGCTGGTGCTGTAACTAAGTTACCATCAACTATGGCTTCATCCACAGGAATTTGTACGTAGATACCGCCAGCAGCACGGACATCTGGACTACAAGCCGGGTAGGCAGTACAACTCTTACCGCGTAATACATCCGCAGCCGCCAATAGTTGTAAACCATGACAGATAGCAGCAATAGGCTTATTTACTTCGGCAAAATGACGAGTTATTTCTAGCACTCTTTGATTAAGGCGGATATATTCGGGTGCGCGTCCACCAGGGACAACTAAAGCATCGTAATTTTCCGGTTCGACTTCTGCAAAGGTGGCGTTTAAGGTGAAGTTATGACCGGGTTTTTCACTATAAGTTTGATCTCCCTCAAAATCGTGAACTGCTGTGCGAATTTTATCCCCTGCTTGCTTGTCTGGACAAACTGCATGGACTGTATGTCCTACCATTTGCAAAGCCTGGAAAGGAACCATAACTTCATAATCTTCTACATAATCTCCAACAAGAAACAGAATTGTCTTTCCAGTCATATACCTATATCCTTGTTTTAGTTGTAAATTATCAGTATTTAATACATCGGTAATTGAACTAAATATTATTCAATTAGGCTGTAAGAAACCAGCTTAATTCGTAAATTTTTACATGGGATTGGGAAGGCAGAGGAGAATAACTAATGACTAGACTAATGAAGATGAAATTCGGCGATCGCTTTGGGAAAATTCTGGTTTTCATGTCCTGAACGGCTGAGTTTAATCAAAGCAAAACGCTGTAATGGCGTTAAATTCATCCATTGCGACAATGTGAGAGTTACACCTATTTCTTGAGCTTTATCCTGAATACTATCTGGTATGGTGTTTGTATTTAACCAAGCAGGCTCAGGCTCAATTGGTAATGTTGCAGGTGCTGTGCCAGTATGTTTGATAATTAGCTGTTGGAGATAGTTTTGATAAGCTTGAATTTCTGTTTCTGTAGTGCAAGGTAATTCGACTAAAGCTTCTCGTTCAGCTTGAGTCATGTGGTTCCAATCAGATAACTTTAATTTAATGCCACAGGTATCAAGTTTGTAACGTACCTGCATGGGTATACAGCGTAGAGAATCAACAAAGTCTGATTCAAATTGAAAAAAATCTGACATAAAAATATTAAACAAAGTTATCAAAAATACTTCCTAAAATAACTCACTTTCTATTATTTAGAGTTACTGGAACGGATAATTAAATAACTAATTGAAAGAGCTAAAACAGCAGTTCCTAAACCAATTATATCAAGTCCTCTTACCTTTTCCAAATCCAGAATAATAATTTTTCTAGCAACGGCAATTAAAGAAGTAACAATTACCAATTCAACTTGGAAAACGTGTTTCTTAAGATAAGCAGTAATGTTTTCTAAAATTTCTAAGGCAATTAAGATATTTAAAAATAAACCAAAAACTTTAAATAATGTAGTATTAATTTTCCCATAGGGAACGGTAAAAACTTCTTTAACAATAAAAGTTCCTAAATCAACGAGCGCCACTAAAATTACAAACACCATGAAAATAGAGAGGACTTTAGAAACTATCACCTCTACATTTTCAATGGCGTGCATGAAGTTTTCGTCTTTCGTCCAACCAAACAGTTGTCTCATTAACCTTTTCATAACCTACACCCCAGTTCTCAGTAAGCTTTACCACCTAAAATAAAAATCCTATAGATTAATCTAGAGGATTCTATGATTATTCCGTTATTTGTTTTTATGTTTAGTTATGTAAAGGTTTTAGTTAAACACCAAAACTCAGGACAAGTATAGTTAGTTCATGAGAAACCATAATTATAACTATTGATTATTGTCTATTGATGAAATTACTAAAAACCTATACCTAGAAGCTTACCATTGAGAGGACTGGAGTTGTTGACACTCCCCTGCCTAACCAAGTTTCGCTTTCGCTCACTTGCTTAAAAAGGCAGGGGATTCTTGGTTCAATGAGTCCACTTAGCGCCCGATTCCTTGCGGTATCTTGTGCCAGAGGTGGTTCTCTCCCCAAGCGTTAACTTTTGGTCTGCCCGACCATAGTTGCACAGTGTGCAATATTTGTTTGGTAGAGAAGCGATTAATCGCTTCTGTACAATGCTGTTCGTCTAGTACCTGTAAATCTTTTACCTACTTCCAGGTGATACTAGAACTACGAAGTAGAACCCCCTAGATTCATTTGTCAAGGTTCAGCTTCTGCGTATTAGGCAGCAATAGGGTTTTTTCAGTGGTTGATTACCCTTCCACAACCATATTCTACCAAAAGCCGTCCTATAAGGACGGGGTTTTCAACCCAAATTTTCGATAATTTTGGGTAGGAATTTCTACACAAACGGGTATTAGTTGGACTGCACAGGCTTTCAACTCTGGTTGCAGTGAGTCAGGGCAAGATTCAGGATGAGTTAGGGCGTTAGCTTCGGCATTATCTGCCCAGAGTGTACCCCAGTGCATGGGGACAAAAACTGTACCTGGGGCGATCGCTTTTGTCACTTTAGCAGGAAACTTAGCGCTACCACGACGCGATCGCACTTCTATCACTTGCTGATCTTCAATTGCTAACTTCGCCGCATCACGAGGATGAATTTCGATAAGTGGTTCTGGGTGCATGGCACGAATTTTTTCTATTCGACCTGTGCGGGTTAGCGTGTGCCAATGTCCGTATAAACGCCCAGTAGTCAAGACAAAAGGATATTCTGGGTCTGGTGGTTCAGCCAATCCTTTAGAATAATAAGCCCCAAAGCGGGCGCGACCATCAGGCGTATGAAACCGCAAATCAGTATAAAGTCTTTTCCCTTGATCCCCATTCCCCATCTCTGGATGCGGCCATTGTGTAGGACCTTGCGCCTGTAATTGTTCGTGACTAATACCAGACATATCACAAGGGCGACCCCTGGTCAGTTGGACAAACTCGGCGTAGACTTGGGCGGAGTTGGTAAAGGCGAACTTGTCCGCAAAATCTAATCTGCGTCCTACCTCCGCGAAGATTTCCCAATCTGGTTTCGCTTCCCTGGGCGGTTGGCGGAAGGCTTGACATAGGGTAACACGGCGTTCTGAGTTAGTCATGATACCAGTTTTCTCACCCCATTGTGCCGCAGGGAGAAGCACATGAGCATAAGCTGCCGTTTCTGTGGGATAGTAAGCATCTTGGTAGATGGTGAAAGGCGATCGCAATAATGCCTTTTTCGTCCGTTCCAAATCTGGCATACTGACAGCTGGGTTAGTAGCTGCAATCCACAACAATCCCACATCACCAGTTTCTAAACCTGTAATCATATCCCAAGCTGTTAACCCTGGATGGGGGGAAATTTGCCCAGGCTTCAACCCCCAAAATTGTTCTACCTCTGCGCGGTGTTGGGGATTTTTCACCAACCGATAACCGGGTAACAAATGGGCTAAACCGCCAGCTTCGCGTCCTCCCATTGCGTTGGGTTGTCCAGTGAGGGAGAAAGGCCCCGCCCCTGGTTTACCAATTTGTCCCGTCATCAAGTGCAAATTGATAATCGTTCTAACCTTAGCTGTACCTTCACTCGATTGATTTACACCCATCGACCACATCGACAACACAAGCCCAGACTCGCCCCAATAACGGGCGGCGGTTTCCAAATCTTCCATGCTGATACCACATTGACGGGCTACCACTTCGGGCGAATAGTGGCGAATTACCTCAGCATAAGCAGAAAAATCACGGGTACAATCATCAATGAAACCCACGTCTATCATATGCCAGCGCATCAATAAATGGGCGATCCCATTTAACAAGTCGATATCTGTACCGGGATTTATTGCTAAATGTAAATCTGCTGCTTCGGCGGTGGGTGTGCGTCGAGGATCAACCACAATCATTTTCATCTTGCGGTTTTTGCGGTGGTACTTTTCCAGACGGTTAAAAACGATGGGGTGACATTCGGCGGTGTTTGTCCCAATTAAAAATGCACAGTCGGTTAACTCCAAATCTTCGTAGCAGCAAGGAGGCCCATCAGCGCCAAAACTTTGGATGTAGCCAGATACCGCACTGGACATACATAAGCGCGAGTTAGCATCGAAGTTGTTACTACCTAAACAACCTTTCATGAGTTTTTGGGCGAGGTAGTAATCTTCGGTTTGGAATTGACCGGAACCGTACATACATATAGCTTCTGACCCTTGGGTGAAGCGTACAGTTTGAATGCGGTTGGTGATGAGGTCAAAAGCTTCATCCCAACTGACGCGGCGAAACTCCTGATCTAGAGAGTCGCGCACCATTGGGTAGTGTAATCTATTTTTATCCAAAGATTCAGCGATCGTTGCACCTTTGACGCACACCATACCCTGGCTAGATGGGTGGGCTTTATCTCCACGTACCCGCCAGATGGGATTTCCTTTACTATCTCGATTAGTGGCTTTATTGGCTTGGGCTGGTGGTGATACTTCTAGTCCACAACCGACACCACAATAGGGACACTGGGTTTTGATAAATTCACTCATGTTTTTCTCACGCAAAGGCGCAAAGTCGCAAAGAATGTTGAGTAAAGGTAGAGGTTAGTAGTAAGGACTTTAGTCCTCTGCTACGAATGCAGGTTTTTGCGGCGTATTATTTGCTAATTCACTTTCAGAAGTACCCGCAAAAGAACCTTGAGGTTCTTTGAGGAAGAAGGCACACATAAAGGCACAAATTAAAGCAGCTATACCCATTGTGGTAAACAAGGTGGGTGCATCGGTGAGGCTGAAAATAGTTAGATAAATTACGCCGCCAAAATTACCGTAAGCGCCTACGTTTCCAGCGATTTGTCCGGTGACTTCTTTCTTAATTAGGGGGACGATACTATAAGTTGCACCACAGCCTGCTTGAGAGAAGTAGGCGGCGAACATGGTGATAGCGATCGCCAAAGGAATCGGCCAGTTACTATTAATAAAATGTGCTGCTAAATAGCTTACACCAATCCCAACGCTAATAATTGTCATCGTCCATTTACGAGAGCCAGATTTATCAGAAATTAAGCCACCGCTAGGACGAGAAACTAAGTTGAGAAAAGGGTATGTCGCCGCAATCATCCCGGCGACAACGTGTTCTAAAGCAAAGGTTTTTTCAAAGAATGCGGGTAGCATGGAAACAACTGCTAATTCACTACCAAAGTTAGTGACATAGGTAAACTCAAGTAAGGCAACTTGTCCAAATTGATAGCGCCCAGATGGTGGATAATTTTTCTTACCAAGCAGTAATTCTTTGTTGACTTGGTAAGCTTTGTATGTTTGATAAGTAAACAATCCAGCTAATAAAAACCAGACAAAATACATCTGGTTAATTGTGAGGAAGTGGATATTTTTTTGTGCTAACCGCCAAGCTAACAAACCCAAAGCAAATATTAAACCAAAGTTGGAAATTAACATCGCCCAGAAGCTTTTGACGCTGGTGACTTCTAAAGCACCGTTTTTCTTAGGTCTTTGGTAAGTTTTGCCTGGGGGTGTATCTTGGACGCTATTGTAATAAACTACGCCGTAGATAGCGGTAATGATACCAGTGAGAGCGATCGCTAAACGCCAATTAGAAGCACCACCTGCTAAAAAGCCTGTAGCCACCGCAATCATTGGTAGGGCAAATTCTGCACCAAATGCACCAAAATTACCCCAACCACCATAAATCCCCTGGGCAATTCCCATTTCTTTGGGTGTGAACCATTCCGCCACCATGCGGATACCCACGACAAACCCAGAACCGACAATTCCCATCAACAGGCGACTGATAACTAACTGATGAAAGTCTTGAGATAGGGCGGTGGCTAAACAAGGAACCGCCGCAAATATCAGGAGGATAGAGTAGGTTTTGCGAGGGCCGAATTTGTCCAGCAGCATCCCAATAATTAGGCGTGCGGGAATTGTCAGCGCCAGGTTACAAATACCTAAAGTTTTAATTTGTTCAGGTAACAGATGTAACTGTTTGCCGATAGTAGTTGCAAAGGGCGCAAAGTTAAACCAACAGACAAAAGTAAGGAAGAAGGCGAACCAAGTTTGATGTAAAATTCGGTAGCGATCCCTGATAGAAAATAATTCTCTCAGCATTTTATTATTCCTGATTGTTGAGAATGAGTGTGTCAGTGAACAGCTAACACAACCTGATAACTGATAACTGATAACTGACAACTGATAACTGACTACTCATCATGAGCAAATCGGTTATATAAGAAATCTAAGGCGTAGTTTCGTAAGTTGTAGTATTCGGTGTCTTCCATGATGCGGCGGCGGTTGCGGGGACGGCTGAAGGGAATATCGAGGATTTCGCCGATTTGCGCGGCTGGGCCGTTGGTCATCATCACAACTCGGTCGGCTAGGAACAGCGCCTCATCGATGTCGTGGGTAATCATTAATACGGTAACTTGGTGGTCACTCCAGATTTGTAGTAGTTCTTCCTGTAATTCCTCTTTAGTAATTGCGTCTAATGCGCCGAAGGGTTCATCGAGGATGAGGACTTGGGGACGGATGGATAAAGCGCGGGCGATCGCAACTCGTTGTTTCATCCCCCCGGAGATTTGGCTGGGTTTCTTATCTGCGGCTTCTGTTAAACCCACCATTGCTAAATGTTCTCTGACAATGGCGCGTTTTTCGGCTTGGGGTTTGTTGGGGAATACTGCATCTACGGCTAGGTAAACGTTATCGAAGACAGTTAGCCAAGGGAGTAAGCAGTAGTTTTGGAAGACCATCATCCGGTCTGGGCCTGGTTCGGTGATGGGTTGGTCTTGCAGGAGAACTACGCCTTCGCTGGGGGTGTTAAACCCGGAAATCATGTTAAGTAAGGTTGATTTACCACAGCCTGAGTGACCGATTAAGCAAACAAATTCGCCTTCACGAATTTTGAGGTCTATTCCGTCGAGGACGGTGTAGGGGCCTTCGGGGGTGGGGTAGATTTTGCTTACGCCTTCGATGACTAGGAAGTTTTCTTTTTGGGTTTTTAGGTTCGTTTGGTTATTTTTATTGATTATTTGCATATGGCGAATAGATTGATTATTTACTCACGCAAAGGCGCGAAGATGCAAAGGAAAAAAGGAGATACTATGGACTATTGACTATGGACTTTGGACTAAATAAATATTTCTTCAATACGGATTTGTCGTTTGATTTCTAAGTTTTTGAGGTATTCTATGGGGTCTGAGGGGTTGAAGGTTTTGCCGTCGAATAGGTGAATGGGGTTGTCTTCGCCGATGTCTAGTAAGCCCAGGTCACGGGCGGCTGCGCCGAATATGTCTGCGCGGCAAACTCTTTCGATGACTTCTACCCAGTTTTTAGGGAATGGTGTTAAGCCCCAGCGTGCCATTTGTGTTACCATCCACAGGATTTCGGTACGGTTGGGATAGTTGGTTTTGTTGAGGTAAAACTGGTTGTAGGTTGTAAGTTCTTGGGGTGGTGTACCGTCGCCGCGATCGTAGGGGTCGGTGAAACCTGGGCGGATGTATGCAGGGTTTACATCCAGATATTCGGGACGACAGAGTAATTCGAGGATTTCTTCGCGGTTGCGGAGGTCGTCGCAATATTTGCAGGCTTCTAATAATGCTTTAACTAGGTTCAGGTAGGTTTCTGGATATTGTTGCGCCCATTGTTCCCTTACTCCCAAGACTTTTTTCGGTTGTCCTGACCAAATTTCTAGGGCGGTGGCGGCTACAAAGCCTATGTCTTGATGCACTGCTTGGTAGTTCCAAGGTTCTCCCGCACAGTAACCATCAATATTTCCGGCTTTGAGTTGGGCTACCATTTGGGTTGGCGGAATGACTGTTAAACTCACATCTCTATCGGGGTCTATCCCACCAGCTGCTAACCAGTAACGCAGAATTAAGTTCTGCATGGAGGTGGGATGAACTACGCCCAAGGTGAGGATTTGGTCGGGGGAAGCGTCAATTGCGGCTTTTAAGTCGGTTAAGGTTCTTACGCCTTGGTTGTAAAGTCTTTTGCTGAAGGTGATGGCGTTGGCGTTGCGCGAAAGATTTAAGGCGTTAACTATGGGGACTGGTTGATGATCACCAGCACCTAAAGTTAGGGCTAGGGGCATTCCTGCCACCATTTGGGCTGCATCAAATCTGCCAGAAATCACACCTTGAGATATTTCTTGCCAGTCGTTGGCACGGTTGAGGGTGACATGATTTAAGCCATACTTAGCCAAGAAACCCATTTCTTTGGCGACAATTAGCGGGGCTGCATCAGTCAAAGGCATAAAGCCAATTTCGAGGACGGCTTTTGCTGCTGCAACTTTTGTCGAGGCTTGTTGAGTCTTGCGTTTCTTCGCCTGCTTTTGTTGGTTGAGGAAATAAATTATTTCGTTGCGGAGATTATAGTAACTAGGATGTTTAACGACTTCTAAACGCTGACGGGGACGAGGGATTGGTACTTCCAGAATTTGTCCAATGTGGGCTTCTGGGCCATTGGTTAGCATGACAACGCGATCGCTTAACAACAATGCTTCATCTACATCATGTGTCACCATTACGCAAGTAATTTGATGTTCATTGCAGATTTTCATCAATTGTTCTTGCAAACTCCCCCTAGTTAAAGCATCCAACGCACCAAAGGGTTCATCTAATAATAATAACTTGGGACGAGTAGCTAAAGCACGAGCGATCGCTACCCGTTGTTTCATCCCCCCAGATAACTCACTCGGACGTTTATTCGCCGCCAAGCGCAGCCCCACCATATCGATATGTTCTTCAATAATTGCCCGACGCTGACCTTTAGGTTTACCTTGATAAACCTCATCCACAGCCAAAGCAATATTGTCCCGCACCGTTAACCAAGGAAGCAAGGAATAATTTTGAAAAACCACCATGCGATCGGGACTAGGTTCTCTAATTTCCCGCCCTTCCAAAGTCACACCACCAATACTAGCCCGATCCAACCCAGCAATGATATTTAATAAAGTAGACTTACCACAACCAGAATGCCCAATTAAAGATACAAACTCGCCTTGTTTGATTTTCAATTCAATATTTTTCAGGGCAATATATCGACCACCATTAGGTAGTTCAAAAATCCGATCAACGTGGTCAACTTCAACAAAAGTAGTCATTAGTCCTTAGTCCTTAGTCAATAGTCCAAAGTTCATTCATTCCCCTCCAGGGAGGGGGTAGGGGTGGGTTAATCCCTCTGCGTTTAACTCCTAACTACTTCTGATCAGCCACAACTTTACTAGCAACAAACCCAACCAACCTATCTAGAAATAACCCAACCAAACCAACATAAATAAGTGCCAAAATAATCTCACTTAAATTAGTTTCCGTCGTCGTATTATAAGCATCCCAAATAAACGAACCGATACCCACACCACCAACTAACATTTCTGCCGCCACAATTGCCAACCAAGACAACCCAATCCCAATACGTAAACCCGTGAAAATATAAGGAACAGTTGCAGGGAAGACAATTTTAAAGAAGTATTTCGCCCCCTTCAGCCGTAATACCTTAGCTACATTAATATAATCTTGAGGAATTTGTTGTACACCGACTGTTGTGTTGATGAGAATCGGCCAAATTGAAGTGATAAAGATTACGAAAATTGCTGAAGGGTTAGCTTGTTGAAATGCTGCTAAAGAAATAGGCAACCAAGCTAGAGGCGGTACAGTTCTTAACACCTGAAAAATCGGGTCTACAGCATTATAAACCATAGGATTAACACCGATTAAAATGCCTAGTGTAATGCCTGCGATCGCCGCTAACGAAAAACCTAAACCAACTCTTCCCAAACTACTAAGTATCTGCCAACCCAAACCCTTATCACTTTCGCCATTATCAAAAAATGGATGAATAATAAACGGGTCAAATGTTTCCGAGAAAGTTTCTATCGGCCCAGGTAATTTAAAATTAGGATTTAAACATAGTAATTGCCAAATAACCAGGAAAATTCCTAATGCTATCAGAGGTGGTACAATTTTTTTCCAAATAAATTTATTGATAGTATTTTGAGACTTTCTTATTTTAACGCGATTCCCTAAAGTAGCTGCCATTTTCTCATGTCTCCCGTGGATAATATTCGCTCGTAGTAAGGGCTTTAGCCCTTTCTTATGCCTCTAAGGACTAAAGTCCTGACTACAAACCCTAATTAAACTTTTTTAATCTTCAAACTATTCAAATATTCTTCAGGTTTTTCTGGGTCAAATTTAACTCCATCAAAGAAGGTTTCCACACCACGAGAACTGCTAGCAGGAATTTCCGCAGCAGCTAGATTAAGAGATTTCGCAGCTTGCTTCCATAAATTTTCTTTATTTACCTGATTCACAAGGTCTTGAACTTTGGTATCTTTTGGCAAATAACCCCAACGAATTTCCTCAGTTAAAAACCATGTATCATGACTCTTATAAGGATATGAAGCATTATCTGCCCAGAATTTCATACGATGTGCATAGTCTTTTTGTGTGCGACCATCGCCATAATCAATATTACCCTTAGACCTTTCTAAAATATCAGCAGCAGCCACATTTAAGTATTTGCGGTCAGCAATTATTTTACACATTTCCTCTTTATTTTCTGCCTTGTCGCACCATTGTTGTGCTTCTAAAATCGCCATCAAAATCGCCTGTGCAGCGTTGGGATTTTTATCAACCCAATCTTGACGCATGGTAAAAGCTTTTTCTGGGTGGTCATTCCATAATTCGCCAGTAACTAAAGCAGAATAACCTAATTTTTGGCTGACTAATTGAGCGTTCCAAGGTTCTCCTACACAGAAAGCATCAACCGTACCAACTTTCATATTGGCAACCATTTGTGGTGGTGGTACAGGTTCCAAAACTACATCTTGGTCTGGGTTAATACCGCCAGCAGCTAACCAATAGCGCATCCATAAATCATGGGTTCCGCCTGGAAAGGTAATCCCAGCTTTCCACGCTTTCTTATCAGCTTTGGCTTTGGCTGCGGTTTCTTTTAAACCTTTGCTTTCTAAATTAATTTTCAAATCTTGATACTTTTGGGCAACAGAAATAGCTTGACCGTTAGTATTTAAACGAGCCAAAATATACATTGGCACTTTATCGTTGATGGTCATCAAATAAGGCATGGGGCTGAGAATATGTGCGCCGTCAATACCATCACCTGATGAACCGATTTTCAAGTTATCGCGAGTGACAGGCCAAGATTTCTGTTTGATGACTTCCACATCAGTCATGCCGTATTTGGCAAAGATGCCCTTTTCTTTGGCAATAATTAAGGGTGCAGCATCAGTCAGAGGAATAAACCCTAGCTTGGCTTTGGTGGTTTCTACTTTAGGGGCGTTGGTGGCTGTAACGTTGGCGGCTGGGGCGGCTGAAGGTGCTTCGCCTGTGGAAGTTGATTGTGTGTTGGAGGTGCAAGCATGGGCGAAGATGGAAGCCGCAGCCGCCGCGCCTGTGGTGAAAATAAATTTTCTTCTGGAAACCTGTGTCATTGTTGTTGTGTAAGTTGTTAATTCGTCAGTGGTTGGTAGTAAGCACTTTAGTGCTGAGAAGAATTAAGAAGGACTAAAGTCCTTACTACATACTTATTTGGGTTTTGCGCCGAAGTTTTGGATGAGTAAGTCTCTTAATATGGGCTGCAAGTCTTCACAAGGGATGCCTTTTTGGACGCAGCTACCCAAGTGTGCGTCTTTGCCAACTTTGCCTCCCATATAGATGTCAACGCCTTCTACAGCTTTGCCATCTTTACGGGCTTTGGTTCCCATAAGTCCGATATCTGCAACTTGGGGTTGTCCGCAGGAGTTGGGACAGCCTGTCCAATGAATGCGTACTGGACGAGTGAATGTGAGTTCACTTTCTAAGGCTTTAATCATTTCTGAGGCGCGGTTTTTGGTTTCGATGAGGGCGAAGTTGCAAAACTGTGCGCCTGTGCAGGAAACTAGCGATCGCGTTAACATTCCCGGATCAAGGGAAAATCTCTCTAGCAAGGGATCTGCTAACAATGTTTGTAACCGCGAGTCGGGAATATTGGGAATAATCACGTTTTGTTCCACAGTCATACGGATTTCGCCGCTACCGTAAACATCAGCTAATCTCGCCAGTTCAAACATATCTTCGGCATACAATCTACCCACAGGTATGTGTAAGCCTACATAGTTTAATCCCGCTTGTTTTTGTTTATAAACTCCAATGTGGTCGCGCTTTTCCCAATCGATTTCGTCTTTGGGTGCGGCGTGGAGTAAGGTTTTACCTAAACGCTGTTCGACTTCACTACGGAACTTCTCTATCCCCCACTCATCAATTAGCCACATCAAACGAGATTTCAAGCGGTTAGCCCTGGGGCCGTTGTCCCGATAAACCTCTAAAACTGCCCTACATACCGCTACAACTTCTTCTGGTGTGACCCAAGCATTCAAGGGGATCGCCGCCTCACAACGTTTAGCGGAAAAGAAACCACCAACCAGTATGTTAAATCCGAAGACTTTTTGCGGTGTAGGAGGCTTTTCAGGATTGCCTAATACCCAGTCTCCATTGACTTCTTTGAATGCTGGGACAAAGGCTAAATCGTTGATTTCTGCGTGAACTGAATTGTCTCTTCCACCAGCGATCGCAATATTAAATTTCCGAGGTAGATTACTAAATTCAGGATTTCCTTCTCCTTTATTGGTCAACATATCCTGAATTTGCTGGACTAACTCGCGAGTATCATACAATTCATCCGCATCCAACCCCGCCACAGCATCGCCTGTGATGTTGCGGATATTATCCATCCCTGATTGCACACTGGTTAAACCTACGGCGTGAAACTTATTGAAGATATGTGGCAAATCTTCAATTCTGATTCCCCGCAACTGAATATTCTGCCTAGTTGTAATATCAGCGTTACCTTCATCTCCGTAACGCTGCACCACTTCAGCTAAAACACGCATTTGATCACTGGTGAGAATACCATTAGGCATTCGCATCCGCATCATAAATTTACCAGGAGTGACTGGACGAAAGAATACACCCACCCACTTAAGACGATGATCCCTGTCTGTTTCGTCCATTGCTTCCCATCCCAGGGAGGCAATTTTCTCGATTTCTGCCTTGATAGCTAGCCCGTCTTTTTCAGCTTTGAACTTTTCAAACTTATTCAGACTGGCTTTTGCGGTAGTTGCTGTATCTGTCATGAGCTGGTTCTCATAAACTACTAATCATCGGAAACTTGAAACCTATCTACTCAACATCCATCAGCCCGTAGTTTGTTCTTTGGTCTACGCGGTCTAATCATGAAATATTTATTTAGATTTGATTACTTGTACTCAAGAGCGTTTTAAGATGATTCTTCTGCTACTTCAATGACTGGCACGCCGCCTATTGTTCAGTGAATGCAGTTAGGAGTGATTGGTTATCTTTTACATTGGCTCCATTTGTCAAGAGGTTGGTGTAAATGTTCATGTAACAATTTCGATACTTATAAGGTTATGTTGGGATTCCAGGTAAAATAGTATAAGCAGCTACAAAATTTTAGTAATAATCCCTAAATTGAATAGCTTATATGCGTTTTCTGCATTACACTGAGCAAGTGAGTAGTGCAAAAATACTTGTAAAGCATTGCTACGCATGGCATACAAGTGATTGATGATAGTAGGGGACAGGGGACAGGGGACAGGGAACAGGGGAGCAGAGGAGCAGAGGAGAAACCCACCCCTAACCCCTCCCAGGAGGGGAAAGGAGCAGAGGAGCAGAGGAGAAACCCACCCCTAACCCCTCCCAGGAGGGGAAAGGAGCAGAGGAGCAGAGGAGAAAAACTATTGACTATTGACTATTGACTATTGACTATTGACTATTGACTATTGACTATTGACTAAAAACTATGAAACGTCGTGATTTTATCAATTGGGTGGGTTTGGGTTTATTAGCAAGTAGCTTACCTGTAGCGATCGCCGCTTGTAGTCCTGCACAAACAGCATCTACAGACTGGCAAACTATAGGGACGGTGGCAGACTTAGATAAATCAGGTCAATTACTCAACGAAAATTCCCCCATCGGCCCGGTTTTAGTAGTGGGGACATCAAAAGCACAAGAAAATCTTGTGGCTGTTAACCCCACCTGCACCCACAAAGGCTGCACCGTCGCCTGGAAAGCCCAAGCGAAAAAATTTGTCTGCCCTTGTCATGGCGCAGAATATGGAATTGATGGTACAGTGCAGAAAGAACCAGCTACAAAACCCCTCAAAACTTACGCCGCCAAAATTGAGGGCAATTCCGTAGTAGTCAAGCAATAAGGTTTAGGGATTAGAGGCTAGAGGCTAAAGGCTAGTAGTTTTTACGCAGCAATAGTAAAAATTACATCCCCAGTCCCCAATCCCCAGTACCCAGTCCCCATTTAATTTAAATTACTGTGAATAATATCGGGCAACTTTTGGCACAGGCAAAAGCAGCAAACCATGCAGGTGATTGGTCATCATTGATTAATTATCTGCAACAGCTAATTTTGGTATGTAAGGATGAAGCTGATCGAGAATGTCTGTTGGAATTGGCACTCTCAGCTTTAGAGATGGGCGATTTTCAGCAAAGATGGGATATTGCTAAGGTGTTGATCAGTTTGGGAAATATTACCATCAACCCATTGATAGAAATTTTGCAAGATGAAGATGCAGAGGATGAATTGCGCTGGTTTGCTGCAAGAATTTTGGGTGAGTTTCCCCATCCAGATGTGATTAATCCTTTGGTAGGATTTTTGCAGACAAATCAGGATGAGGAACTAAAAGCGATCGCTGCATCTTCTCTCGGACAAATGGGGACTGTAGCTATTCCCCAACTAACGGAACTGTTAAAAGATGAACAGACAAGGCTTTTGGCAGTGCGATCGCTAGCTTACATCCGCAGTAAAGAAACTATCACACCCCTATTAACTGTGGTGCAAGATAGTCAAGTCGCAGTCCGTACCGCCGCCTTAGAAGCCCTCAGTAGTTTCCATGATGAGCGTGTAGCCCCTGTATTGTTGCAAGCTTTAGATGATTTAGCCGCGCCTGTGAGACGTGCGGCAATTGTCGGTTTAAGTTATCGTTTAGAATTATGCACCGAATTAGATTTGATTGCTAAAATCAAGCCGCACCTTTATGATTTTAACATTGAGGTGTGCTGTGCAACTGCCGTTGCTCTTGCCCGCATGGGTGATGATGCTGCCCAACATCTATTTACAGTATTGGTATCACCCCATACACCAATTACATTACAGCTAGAAATCATCCGCGCCTTGAGTTGGTTAGAGTCATTAATAGGACTAGAGTATTTACAGCAAGCACTCAATCAACTCACCTCAGCAACACTTTGGCAAGAAATTATCACACTTTTGGGAAGGGTGCAAAAACCTGAGTTAAAGACAGCAGCCGCAGAGATTATATTACAGATGGTGCAAGCCGGACATCCAGCGACAAAAATTAACAGTATTAAAAGTGCGATCGCCTTAGCTTTGGGACAGTTGAGTTATTCACAAGCCACAGAACTATTAAACCAGATGCAGCAAGACCCAGATGAATTTGTCCGACTCCATGCGATCGCGGCACTCAATAAACTAGGGTAGGGAACTAGAAACAGGTTTGACCGTATAATTCCCTTGTTAGCTGAAAAATATTTGCTCAATTATGACTAATCAAGCTCCTATCCCGGTGATTGTCAACGGTGCGGCTGGTAAAATGGGTCGTGAAGTGGTGAAAGCTGTAGCCCAAGCACCAGACTTAAATTTATTAGGTGCAATTGACCGCAGCCCAGAACATCAAGGTAAAGATGCTGGAGAATTAGCGGGTTTAGGTGAAGCCTTAGAAGTACCCATAACAGACCAACTAGAACCAATGCTGGGTTATGTGGCTGGTGAAAGAAACGGGCCGCCAGGGGTAATAGTAGACTTTACTCATCCTGATTCAGTTTATGATAACGTCCGTAGTGCGATCGCCTACGGTATTCGTCCAGTTGTCGGGACTACAGGTTTAAGTCCCGCACAAATTCAAGATTTGGCTGACTTTGCGGAAAAAGCTAGCACCGGTTGTCTCATTATCCCTAACTTCTCCATCGGGATGGTATTACTCCAACAAGCCGCCATCACCGCATCCCAATATTTTGACCATGTAGAAATTATCGAACTCCATCATAACCAAAAAGCTGATGCGCCTAGCGGGACTGCAATTCAAACAGCGCAGTTACTAGCAGAAATGGGTAAAACTTTTAACCCGGCAATTGTGGAAGAAACGGAAAAGATAGCCGGGGCTAGAGGTAGTTTAGCCGGGGAAGGGATTAGAATCCATAGTGTGCGCCTACCTGGATTGATAGCCCATCAAGAAGTCATATTTGGTGCGGCTGGACAAATTTATACATTACGCCATGATACAAGCGATCGCGCCTGCTATATGCCTGGAGTTTTGCTTGCGATTCGCAAAGTCTTACAGTTAAAGTCGTTAGTATATGGTTTAGAAAAAATCCTTTAAAATACCAACTTTCCACTCATGTTAGTACCACTGACCCGCCAGAAACTTGAACAACTAATTCCCCTCATCGCCACTGGCCCGCAATTCAAGTACTACTGGGGAAAGTTTTCTAACTTTTTGCAACGCCTACTAATTTCCGTCGTGGCGATAGTCGCAATTCTACTAATTAGGACTGTCTTTGGTTTAGATTTTGGCTTTATCGTCTTTCTTGTAGGAGTATTCGCCGCGCTGTTTTGGTTGTGGTATCCCATATTTCAGGCTAGTCTACGGAATGTCAAATTGCGCCGTTACAAATACGGTGGCTTTTTCCGTGGACGAATCCTCGATTGGTGGATTACTGATAAATTGATGGGTAAACAAGAAACCGTCAACAACAAAGGCGAATTGGTAATTGTCGAAAACCGAGAAAAGCGCATTAACATCGAAGTAGGCGATGATACAGGCTTCAGCATTGAGTTAGAAGCACCCCTCCGTCCCTTTCATAAAGCCATTGCCCGTGGTCAAATAGCCGAAATGATTGTCCTGTCAAATCGCGCTGATTTAAGTAGAATCGAAGAATTTAGCGACGTTTATATACCCAACCGCGACATTTGGGTAAATGATTATCCTGTACTGCGGCGAGACTTCTTTGGCGAAGTTAGCGATCGCCTGCGTGAAGACCGACAAGACAGACCACGCCGTAGGCGGAGAGTTGAGTAGGGACTGGGGACTGGGGACTGGGGAGATGAGGGAGAATAACTGACAACTGATAACTGATAACTGACAACTGATAACTGTCAACTGTCAACTGTCAACTGTCAACTGTTTCCCATAAGCTTGCCATGCTAAGTCTATTAGACCAACGGCGATCGCAGCTGCTACAACTGCATTACCTTTGGGACAGTCAATTGTGATATTGGGTATTAAGGAATCTTGCAAGCGCCTTTTATAATCTTCCTCATCTAAGAATATTGCAGGCGTAGCAATAATCAAAGCTGGGTTAATCTCTTCCACTTCGATTAAATCTACCAGCGTAATCAATGCTGTCTGGGCTTGACCGACAATAAAAATTCCCTCTGGATAGCGTTTAGCTAAAGTTTCCATTCCCCAAGCCGCGATAGTTTTGTCCGTTTGGGGACGGGTCAAAGCTTCCGTACCACAATACACTGGATTAGCAAAAGTATTTTGAATATTTTGGGCTATCCCTGTTTGCATCATCGGCACATCCACCACAATTGTAGTTCTTGCCGCCAATGCAGCAGCCCCAGCTTGTAAAGCACGCTCAGAAAACCGAATTAAAGACTTATACTCAAAATCAGCCGTAGCGTAAATTACCCGGCGGACAATCTCATATTCTGCTGGCGATAACACATGATCGCCAATTTCGCTATCAATGATTGCTAAACTTTGAGCATCAGTTACGTGCCATTCCATTGCTATTAAGTACCAAAAGACCAGCTTTCAGCTTATCAGGTTGCTGTGTTTAAGGTAATCCTGCACCAAATAAATCCTGTAGAGACGTTGCATACAACGTCTCTACAACTCCCCTAAGAATTAGCATTAGAGGAAGGACGACTAAAAACAGGGGATAGGTAAGCCACTAAAGCACCAATGAAGAAACCAGAGAAGTTACGAACCAGAGGTAGCCAGTCACTAGTGCGTGTCACCACAGGCCCGATACCGAAAGCAAGAAACAAAATTCCCCATAAAGGCGAGAAAATTAAAGCCCATTGCCAAGCGAAAACTTGTCCCTCCTGGCGCGGTTGTCCGGCAAAGCCACAAATAATTCCACCAATAATTGATGTAATTAAGGTTAAAATCCACTGTTCCCTGGGTAAACCAGGTACAACCGTGCAACCACCCTTGAGTAAGCAGCCTTTAACCGAATCTAAGGCTTGTAAAATCGCTTGGTCTTCGCCTTGTTCTCGCACAAAATACAAATTCCCAAAGCGGGTTTGCAGTTCTATCCAAAATGTCCGGGGTAAAAGTTCATAAACTGCATCACCAACACTAAAGCTGAGGATGTTCCCGCCACGGGAGTCAGCAACTAAAAGAATGCTTTTATCATCCAATCCCCAATAATTGATGACAGCCCTACCTGGAGTACGGTCATACTGAGTTAATACTCGCAGTTTCCAACCAGTATCCGCCTCGAACTGTTCGATTTCTTTAACTAGCTTGTCTTCCTGCGGATCAGGTAATGTCTTAGCTAAGTCTACAACTGGGGTAAAAAACTTAGGTAACAACTCAGGATTGTCATAAGCCAACGCCGAGGGAGAATGTAGTCCCCAAAGCGTCCCAGCTAAGAAAAATACTGTAATAGATACTAAAATTCGTCGCCAAAAACGAGACTGCATGGACGTTCTTATACAAATATCAGGAGTAGAAGTGAACAAGTTGATTTAAAAGAATACGGGAAAAGTGATAATTCGTTACACTTGTTTACTTTACTCTAATATATCGATGTGTTGCAAAGATTTTTTGCATCGGTATTACTAATTTCAGTGCGATCGCCTTCTGCTCACCATAGGCGATCGCACAACTGATGAGAAATCAGCCGATAAATCGTTATAATGCTGATGAAAACACTGGCGTAGAAGATTTGGTGTCACCAGTCATGTTAAATTTGAACCTGCCAAGGTACTTACCTTCAGCCGACGAACTACCCGACTCTGATGATGCGCCAGTGGATAATGAACTGCAAGAACTCATCCCCGGCTTACTTAAAGCTATTCTGCTGATACTTTGGGCGGAACGCATGGATTGGTTTTTTGGGGTGGATATGGGTATTTATTATCACCCTGATGAAAGTGCGATCGTTCCCGATGGCTTTTTAAGTCTTGGGGTAGAAAGATTTTACGATGAGGAACTACGTCCCAGTTATGTGCTGTGGGATGAAAAGGTAGTCCCCATTTTTGTGTTAGAAGTGGTTTCGCCCAAATATCGCAAAGAATACAGCGATAAATTAAATGATTATGCCGCTTTGGGTGTACTTTATTACGTCATTTATTCTTCTCAACGCCGCCGTAAACCGCGTTTAGAAGTACATAAGTTAGTTAATGGTAAATATGAATTGCAAACAGGAAACCCAGTTTGGCTACCAGAAATTGGTTTAGGAATTGGTTGTGAAAGGGGAAATTATTGTGGAGTAACGCGAGAGTGGATGTATTGGTATGATGAACAGGGACAGCGTTACCCGACACCCCAAGAACAAATTAAACAGGCGCAACAACAAGCGCAATTAGCACAAGAACAGGCGCAATTAGCCCAACAACAAGCGCAGCAGGAAGCACAACGCGCCCAGCAGGAAGCGCAACGGGCGCAGCAGTTAGCGGAAAGATTACGTGCTTTAGGGATAGATCCTGATAATCTTATTTGAGATTTAACCGTGACTTTTGTGTAATAATCTGGAAATTTCGCCGCCTTAATTGAGATTGGTGTATATACTCGTAGTCAAGATATCAATAGACACGGGTATGCTAATTGAATGGTTTGGTACTTGGATTGCAGGTAAAGCATTTGGATTTCTGGTTAAGACTATTATTAGCCAGGAATTTTTACAAGAGTTAGTTAAAGATTACGCTAAAGATTTTTTCAGAAATATTATTCATACTGCTGTGACTGCACCATTCCAGCGCGAACCACTACAGAAAGCTGAGGTGATGGCGTTTGCAGAATTTTTGCAACTCATGCAGCAAGACTTAGAAGATAGTCTACTCTCTCAAGAGGAAATTGAAAATTATAGCCAGCCTTTACAGCAGTTTTTAAAGCAGTCAGAAGTTAAAGAAATTTTGGGCGCTGCTTTTTACTATGAATGTGAGGCTATCAATACTAAGAGATTAAAAGAAATTTGGTATCAACTGACCGCCTCTAGTTCGCTACCAGAGGATTTTAAATGGAAGAAGATAGGCAAAGAATATTTACAAAAAGTGAAAAATATTATTCGAGAATTTCCTGAACTTAGGGCAATTCTTGATTCTCAGAATATAGAACAAATCAAAGAATATACAAAAGCCCAAGCGGGAATTATTCCGGCTTTTGATTTAGAACGCTATCAGGAAGGAATTAAGGAGCGTTACGGTAATTTAAAATTAGAAAGTTTAGATACAACTGGCTACGCTTATAACGAACTCAAGTTATGGCGAATGTTCATTGCTCAAAATGTGCGGGAAGTGCATCAAGTTTTGCCGCGAGTTCATGAACTGCCCAAGGAACATTTTAGAAGGCTGCGAGAAACTGACCAAATAGAGGCAGAAATTGCTGCCGAGGAATTGCAACAACTCACAAGGGTTTATTTAGAACAGCCGCTACTTTCAGTATTAGATGTTGTTAATAATCAGCAGACCTATAAATATATTGTAGTTTTGGGTGATCCTGGTTCTGGTAAGTCTACACTGTTGCAGTATTTAGCTTTGAATTGGGCTGATTCACCATTAGATAATGTCATCTCACAACCCATTCCTTTGCTAATTGAGTTACGTACTTATATGCGGCGAAGAGATGATAAGGAGTGTGATAGTTTTCTGGAATTTTTGGATAAATGTAGCGGTACAATTGAACATCTCAATCAACATCAACTACATGAACAGCTACAAGCTGGTAACGCTTTAGTCATGTTTGA
Source organism: Anabaena azotica FACHB-119 (assembly GCF_014697625.1). Classification (GTDB taxonomy): domain Bacteria; phylum Cyanobacteriota; class Cyanobacteriia; order Cyanobacteriales; family Nostocaceae; genus Trichormus; species Trichormus azoticus_A. Next base: position 31,389 of record NZ_JACJSG010000004.1, read on the forward strand.
TGGGTTAGATGAAGTATTTGAAGCTGGTAAGCGAGAGGATGTAATTACAGATATTCATCGCTTTACTAATGAGTATCCTAATGTGCAGGTGATTGTTACTTCTCGCGTAATTGGCTATAAACCGCAACGGTTGCGTGATGCTGAGTTTCGCCACTTCATGTTACAAGATTTGGACGCAGAACAAATTCAAGATTTTATTTACCGTTGGCATGAGTTAACTTTTAGCGATGAAGCGGATAAACTGAGAAAACGGGAAAGGCTGGAAAGAGGAATTAAAAATTCCAAAGCGATTACAGAATTAGCAGGAAATCCTCTATTGTTGACGATGATGGCAATTCTCAATCGTAATCAGGAATTGCCAAGGGATAGAAGTTCACTTTATGAACAAGCATCGCGGGTATTGCTGCATCAGTGGGATGTGGAACGGGCTTTAGTTGAAGATAAGCGGCTAGATCATAAGACTATTGATTATAAAGATAAGCAAGCAATGCTGCGTCAAGTTGCTTATAAGATGCAAACTAGCGGTGCAGGTTTAGCTGGGAATGTGATTAGTAGCAGTGAATTAGAAAAGATTTTGGCTGAATATTTAAGAAGTATAGAAATTCAGCAACCGAGAGAAGCGGCGAGGGTGATGATTAATCAACTACGGACTCGTAACTTTATGTTATGTTTCCTTGGTGCTGATTATTATGCTTTTGTGCATCGGACTTTTTTGGAATATTTCTGTGCTTGGGAGTTTGTATGGCAGTTTAAAGAAACGCAAACGCTGAATATTGAACGGCTTAAGGAAGAGGTTTTTGGCAAACACTGGGATGATGAAACTTGGCATGAGGTATTGTTGTTAATTGCGGGGATGATTGAAGCCAAGTTTGTTGGTGAGATTATTGAATATTTAATGGTGCTAGATGGTGAAGAGAAGAAATTTATTAATATCTTTTTGGCAGCTAATTGTCTTATTGAAGTGAGAAATCACTCAGTGATTGAGTCAACGGCTGATAAATTGCTGAAGCGGTTAAAAGATTTAACTGAATATGACCTCTGGTATTGTCGTCATCCTGACTTTGATGACGAAGAAGCTAATCTCATTCAAGAAATTCGCTCTGAAGCAGTCACAGCAATTATCACAATTTGGCAAGATGACCCCAACACCAAAACCTTTCTCGAACAACTCGCCACGGCGAAGGATGATTGGGATGTGCAATGGATAGTAGTGGAATATTTAGTTCAGGCTTACAAGGACGACCCCACCACCAAAACCTTTCTTCAACAACTTGCCACTACGGATAGTAATTCGGGTGTGCGATGGACAGCAGTAGAACAATTAGCCCAGACTTACAAGGATGACCCCACAACTAAAACCATTCTTCAACAACTCGCTACTGTGGATGATGATTCGAGTTTGCCACTGACAGCAGTGCATCAATTAGTCCAGGCTTACAAGGATGACCCCAAGACTAAAACATTTCTCCAACAACTCGCCACTGCGGATAATAATTTGATTGTCCGACAGATAGCAATAAGAGAATTAGTTCAGGCTTACAAGGATGACCCCAATACCAAAACCATTCTCAAAAAACTTGTTATTAAGGACAATAATCCTTATGTGCGACAGACAGCAGTAAGAGAATTAGCCCAGGCTTACAAGGATGACCCCACAACTAAAACCATTCTTCAACAACGCGCCATTGTCGATAATAATTCAAATGTGCGACGGACAGCAGTGGAACAATTAGCCCAGGTTTACAAGGATGACCCCACAACTAAAACCATTCTCCAACAACGCGCCAGTGGGGATAATAATTCGGATGTGCGACAGACAGCAGTGGAACAATTAGCCCAAGCTTACAAGGATGATCCCACAACTAAAACCATTCTCCAAGAACGCGCCACTGCCGATGATAATTCGGATGTGCGACGGACAGCAGTCAAACAATTAGTCCAGGCTTACAAGGATGACCTTACCACCAAAACCTTTCTCCAAGAACTCGTTAATACAAACGATAATTCAAATGTGCGAGGGACAGCAGTAGAACAATTAGCCCAGGCTTACAAGGATGACCCGAATATTAAAAGCATTCTCCTACAACTCGCCACGGCAGACGATAATTCTGGTATGCGACTGACCGCAGTCAGAGAATTAGCCCAGGTTGATGAGGATGACGCTAATATCAAAATAATTCTCCAACAACTTGCTACTGAGGATAATAATTGGTATGTACGATGGACAGCAGTGCAAGATTTAGCTCTGACTTACGAGGATGACCCCACAACCAAAAACATTCTCCAACAACGCGCCACTGCTGATGATAATTGGGAAGTGCGACGGCTAGCAGTGGAACATTTAGTCCAGTCTTACAAGGATGACCCCGATACCAAAACCTTTCTCCAACAACGCGCCACTGCTGATGATGATTCGGATATGCGATGGACAGCAGTAAATGAATTAGCCAAGGCTTACAAATCTCAGCCTGAACTTTTTGAAATCTACTATGACTGTGCTATTAACGACCCCTTTGACGATAGCCATGATGATTTTTACGCAAATCCCCGGCGCGTTGCACTTGAGATAATTGTCAAACAATATCCCCAGCATCCCCAGACTTTACCACTGTTGCGCGACAGAGCAGAGAATGACCCAGATGAGAAGGTGCGGGAGTATGCAAGAGAAAAGTTGGCAAAATTAGATCAGTGAAAGAATGGCTGATATCAATTCTCTATGGAGTCGCGCTAAATATAATGTAGAGACGTTGCATGCAACGTCTCTACAGTAAAGCCTATAAATAAAGATGAAATACACAATCGTTATTCAATGGTCAGAGGAAGATAAATGTTATGTGGTTTTTTTACCTGAGTTTATTAATGTAATGCAGCCTTGCACTCATGGAGATAGTTATGAGGAAGCTGTAAAAAATGCTCAGGAAGTTTTAGAAATGCTAATTGAATCAGCTTTAGCCGATGGTGAAGCTTTGCCGGAACCGCAAACTTTGGGAAAGTCATTTAAGGTAGCATAGTTGAATTAGGGAGATAAACTGATGACTACATCTATAAATACAGCCAAAGTCTACGATGAAATTATCGACTTTATTGCGGCTGGTACTACACCGGAAACTGTTGTGAAGTTTCAGCTTTCCGAGATGGCGAAAGGGCGTTTAGAATATCTGGTCTATCAACACAAAATGGGCGAACTGACACCAGAGGAAAAGAAAGAATTAAATCATTTCCTCACGTTAGAACATATTATGAGATTAGCAAAAGCAAAAGCACACTTGTACATCAAGGCAGAGTAGGTATTTCCAGTGTCTAGTAATTACGTTACTGTAGAACTGCGGCGTTTAGTGATTGATCGCGCTGATTGTCTGTGTGAGTATTGTTTAATTCCTGAAACAGACGGCTTAAGTTTTCAAGTTGATCATATCATCAGCGTGAAACATGGCGGTTCTACAACAGCCGATAATCTCTGTTATGCCTGTATTTTCTGCAATCTCCAAAAAGGAACGGATTTAGGCTCAATTAATTGGCGCACTGGGGAACTTGTGCGGTTTTTTAACCCCCGGAGGGACTTTTGGGGCGACCATTTTCGCTTAGATGAGGCTGTGATTCAACCTCTCACCGATATCGGCGAGGTAACGGCTCGTATTTTGGATTTTAACATCGATGAACGGATTCTAGAGCGCCAAGTTTTCATTATGTCTGGTCAGTATCCATCAGCATCAGCACTAAAACGGATAAATAAGTAAAATCATTGTGTGTTTTTGCTCTCTTCAATGGGCATCCTATACTTAGCAATTACTGCTACTCACCCCTCGAATTAGCACGGTAAATATAGGATGCCTTATCAAAATATTAACGCCTCTCTGTCAGCAGAAGATATCAAAGAAATCAAAGCAGCGTTACAGACAATTCAAAACAAGTTACCCTTTCTCATTACTCTGACTATGCAGGAACGGCGGAAGCTGGTGAAAATGGGTGATAAAAGTCTAGCTTTCGTCAACAATAGCATCACGGCTGCTCAGTCTAACCCGGAAATTTTGCCAGCTAGTTTTAATGTTGAGGAACTTGTGCGTGATTATCAGTTAGCGATCGCACTCAACGAGTTATTAATCTCCATGAACCAAATGACTGAACAGGTTGATGATACTCTACTTGCTGTCGGTAGTGAAGTGATGACTGACAGTTTAACCGTTTACGACTACGTGAAAACAGCCGCAAAGAAAACCCCCGGTTTAAAATCTCTGGCTGAACAGTTAGGTGAGCGTTTTAAGGCTATTGGTAAAGGTAAATCCGCAAAAACTGCCAGCGTTTCATAAGTGAATACTCGTCGATGAGTAGTTGAGGTGGATTCATCTATCTCAGATACTCGTCGATGAGTAGTTGAAGTGGATTCATCTATCTCAGATACTCGTCAATGAGTAGTTGAAGTAGATTCATCTGTCTCAGATACTCGTCGATGAGTAGTTGAAGTGGATTCATCTATCTCAGATACTCGTCGATGAGTAGTTGAAGTGGATTCATCTATCTCAGATACTCGTCGATGAGTAGTTGAAGTGGATTGATGTCATGTGGAAAAGCTAACGCCAAACCTAACCCTTCCTTCCCTTATTACTTTACCTGACTTTTCACGGGATCTGGAAGACCTCTCTCCAAACCTCTCTCCTACAAGGAGAGAGGCTTTGATTTCTCCCCCTTCCCTTGTAGGGAAGGGGGCTGGGGGGTTAGGTCTGACGGAGCGCTTTTCCACATAACGTGAAAAGTCAGATTACTTTACAGGACTTACGCAAGTTTCACAATTGGTGGTTGGTGCGTGACGCTACAAGTCTCATGACTACGTTCAAATAATTTCGCAGCGTCACACACCCTACAGAAAAAATATGCCAGTTGCGTAAGTCCTAAGAAGAAAAACTAATAACTATGGACTATTGACTATGGACTATGGACTATTGACTATTGACCAATCACTCATCAATTTCATTGTCCCAGTTAGAAGCTTCTTGATAACCATCACTAATACGGTATGCTTCTGCTTTGGGGAGACGGTTTTCTGGTTTTAGTGCTTCTCGTTCTCGCACAGTCAGGGAAGATTGTTCTGTAATAGGTAGACGTTCGACTGTTCGCCTTGTTGGTTTTTGCCTAGTGAAGGTCTTCCAGGCTGCTTTAACACCAACAAATACGCTACGTGTACCTGTTTGGATATTTTGAGCTTGTTTTCTGGCTCCGTCTAAACTCTGATCAACTTGCTTGACAACTTGACCAGCACTTTTGACACCTTCGCTCACATCTTCGGTCAAATCTGTGATTTCTAAGCCTGTGGTGCGGATGGCTTCTAAGGTAGGTGGGAGTTCTCTTGAGAGTGTATCAAATAACTTTTCTGCGCTACGAGCAGCCCGTGCTAGTTCCTGCAAAGCGGGTATTGCTGCTACCAAAACAGCAGTTAAGCTAGCAGCAACTAAGACAATGGAAAGTCCCAACCAAAACAGGGGTTCAGTCACGGTAATAAAATTTTACAATTCAAAATGCTTTTGGCTAAGTTACAAAATCAGCAAATACTCATTTACTGTAATCAATTTTGATATTGTTACCTGTTTGACAACTTATGGACGTTCTAATTCTTCGGCTAGCGTATCTGATGCTGGGGTAGCTTGTTGGCGTTTCAAGACTTGACTTTCACGCTGACTAGCATCTATACCAGCTGCGATCGCATCCCGTAATCTATCCAAAGTTTCATCCCAGTTTCGCAAAGCGTTAGCAGAAAGTCTGTCTGCTTGAATTTGTACGCTTGTTGATAAATCCTCTGCCAATTCGGGAATTGCATCAGCAGATTTTTTCAAAAGTTTACGAGTTTCGCGCCCTGTGCGTGGAGCTGCAAGTAACCCTGCTAAAGCACCAATGGTAGCTCCCAGCATCAAACCGCCAATAAATACTCCAGAACGGTTATTAGACATCTTATACTGTTTCTCTCCTTACACCTATTTTAGGTGCTTTTCACTGATGGCAAAACGCCAATAATTTTCCGCAGTTAGCTTCTGTTGACAATATATCAACTAAAAAAGTTGCTTTTATGCCTTAACTGATTTTACAGACTGTTGTTTCCCAGATAGAGAACTTGGTCTGCGAACGTAACGCCCCCAGCTTCTTTGCCCAAGTAATAGTAAACTGACGATTTGCCGTATTTGTTGAATTTTTGTCTGTAAACCTTGGTTACTCTGCCGTAAATTTAGAATATTCTGCTGACCAAGATAAATGTTTTCCGGTGCGTTGTGTAGTAAATTGTGACTACATTGCTCGTATTGCAGTAGGCGATCGCTCAATAAAGCTATCCGCTTTTTCAGTTGCCAAACTTGCCAAGCTACGAAGAGTAGCATGAATGAGATGAGAATGTTAATCGCTACAACCACTGTTACCATCATTGAACTCAGGGAATTTTGTTATTTGTGGTATTAAAGAAGCTAATATTTCCCACTTAGCATCACACAGTTCTGTCAGCTACGGCTTGTCAGGCATACTTACTTAGTGGATATCCTCTTTGATGAGTATATTATCCTTCTTGTTCAATCTCTGTTTTCTTCTTTATATTTCCTTTATAAATAACGTCTAATGTGAATAAAAATCTTGTAATTGGGTAGACATTTGTAGGGGCGGGTTCACCGGGATCATCGTTAATTGTTGATGATATTTGATTAACCCGCCCCTACCGAGTCTCATAGGCTCCAAGCATAGGCTATTTTTTGGATATAGAAGGTTTTCCTAATTCACATCAGACGTAAATAGATTTTTGACATCTCCGTAGATTATGATTAGCTGGGCAATTTCTCATCTACAGATGCTTAGTTAACGCCTTCTTTCTTTTTTAGAATACCAAATCTCTGTAACAATGAGCTTAATACAATTACAGCAACTTTTGCGTCTTTGCGCCTTTGCGTGAGTTATAGAAAGCAATATTAAGCTCAACTTCATAGAGAAATGGTATAAGTAGGTAGACATAATTAAATATAAAATGAGTTGTTGTTCGTAGTTAGCGATTTATCGCTCTATTGCTGGGTTTGAAAGGACTAAAGTCCTTACTACAAACTTATATTTAATTAAGTCTCTCTACTTTCAGTTACTGAGCAGATTAGGAAATGCTGTAATATAAAATTTGCAAAATTTAAAATAATTAAACTAGACAATAATTTTCATATATTAATATAGCAAGCAGCTAGGCTGGAGGTAAAGCGATCGCCACACAGATTACAACCAATCTCATCAGCAGATATAGTTACGAATCACCTCTTTAGCTGTAACCTGTAACCTGACACCTGTTACCTATCTCCCTGCTATATTTAAATTTGCAGCAAATTAGCAAGCACCTGCGGCATTGGCAACACAATAATTACCAACAAAGCTATTGCTAACAGACCTAAAATATCTCGCTTGCTATCCAATTCCGTCACATCATTCAAAGCAGGTTCATCAACTAAGGGAATGAACAATAAGATAATTGCCCAGACAAAAAATTCAGATTGAACTAATGAAAGTAACAATAACAAAAGCCGGGCAATTTGACCGATAAACATAGCTTTTCTTTGTCCGAACATGGCATGAACAATATGTCCACCATCTAATTGCCCCACAGGCATAAGATTTAATGCTGTGACAATTAATCCTAAAAAACCAGCCACTGCAACTGGATGTAAATCAATCGCTGATTTTGCAGTTAATGCACTTCCCATAGCTAATTTAGCCAGTAATCCTACAAGAATTGAATATCTAGGATTAAGAGCATCAGGATTGAGTAAACTTGTTTTGTCGGTTAAGGGAATTACATCCGAATGAGCCAAGCCCCAAATAACTAAGGGTAATGTAGCGATAAACCCAGCCAGAGGCCCAGCAATACCCACATCAAATAAAGCCTTGCGGTTGGGAATAGGACTCCGCATTTGAATGAATGCACCAAAGGTTCCCAAGAAAAAAGGTATGGGAATAAAATAGGGCAGAGTCGAGCGAATTTTGTAAAACCTAGCTGCTAAATAATGACCCATTTCATGGATACCCAAGATAGTCATTAACGCTAAGGCATAGGGTAATCCTTGTAAAAGTATTGTTGGGTCGCTTTGTAATCTTGTCAGGTCAACTCCGGCAATTCTGACACCTACTATAGTAGTTGTTACTAAAGTTGCCGCTAATAATAATAAAGCTAATCCAGGGCGGGTTAATTGTTCTGATTGTCTAGCTTTAGCTTTAGCAGCTTGGGTGTTGGGAACTAGTACAAAGAAAGGTTTACCGTTGAAACCTTCTTGAAAGATGAGTAAGAAGCGATCGCCAAATTCGGCTTCAATATTCGCTCTAATCTGCTGGTAAGCTTGAGTTGGTGTCGTGCGTAACTGTCCCCGGCAAATCACCGCCTGGGGTCTATACTCAATATTCTGGACGTAGTAAATAGACCAGGGAAAACAATTACGTAGTTGGGTTTCTTCCGTTGGTTCAATGGGACGCACAGGCACTGGTTCTACGGTAGGATGAATAGCCGATTGTGATTCTGGGGTCTGGGGTGCAGTTTGCGTATCCCTTGGCGTTTGCCGTCCCCACTGAAACAACAGCCAGTATAACAAAAGGCAGATAATCGACGGCCAAAATATCAGTGCTGGCGGTGGAGCTTGTTTCGCCCCATAAATCAGCGTCCATCCAGTTAAAATTAGTGCCGGTGTCATCAACACCAGCCATAACAGCCAGATGGGTGTTTTGGTGATGTTAGCCACACTGCGCTGCACCATCAGATAAGTAGCAATTCCCAATAACAGGAGAAACCAAAATGTCATGTTTTCTTTAGTATTTTTGAACAATGTCCCGCAAGTAGTGCTAGCACCGTAGCCATCACTACCAAGCAGACCTGCAACCCCAGATTTTTAGATCACATTTTATGTGTCAGTTGTTAGTTGTCAGAAGTCAGTTGTTTTAGGATTTGGTGTAATACATTCCTGATGGGGTAGTTTTCACAAATCTCAGCTACTGACCACTGACCACTGACAAAAACTATTTTTACAACACATCAGGTTTAGTTTTTCTTATGTGTCCCTTACCTCAACAACCTAGTTCTACAACCAAGTCACCACGGGATGTTTTAGACAGTATTTTTGCCTTTCCACCAAATCGGGACACATTAGGAGGAACCTCTTATTTCATTGTAGGAAATGAAGGCAATATCCTCATAGATTGCCCTGGCTTAGACCAAACAAATTTAGATTTTTTGCGATCGCATGGCGGCGTAAAGTGGTTATTCCTCACCCATCGCGGCGCTATTGGCAAAAGCGCGGAAATTCAACAAAATTTCAGCTGTGACATTCTCATCCAAGAACAAGAAGCCTATTTACTACCGGGCTTAAGCCTCACCACCTTCACCCAAGAACTCACCATCACACCCACAGCCAAAATTATCTGGACACCCGGACATTCTCCTGGTTCCTCTTGCTTGTACTATAACAATTTAGGCGGTGTATTATTTTCCGGTCGTCATTTACTCCCCAACCAACAAGGTGAACCCGTCCCACTACGCACAGCCAAAACCTTTCACTGGCCAAGACAAATCAACAGCCTCAAAACCATCATAGAAACCTTCACCCCAGATAATTTAAATTACATCTGTCCCGGTGCTAACACTGGCTTCCTCAGAGGTAAACGCTGCATAGACCAAGCCTATCACCGCCTCGCCGCCTTGGATTTGTCAACTTTGCTACAGATACAGGCGATTTTGTAGTTAATCAGTTATCAGTTATCAGTTATCAGTTATCAGGTTATGTTCACTGTTCACTGATAACTGTCAACTGACCCTACTCCCCAGTCCCTAACTTCGCCACCACAGCATTTTTACTCAACACATCCAAAGCGGCTTGATATTGCAAATCTGTTTCTGTACCAATTTCATCGCGGGTGAGTATTTGTTGGGTAACAACCGTATCTGGTTTGATGCCTAACTTGTTAATATCTCGGTGGTTAGGAGTCTCATATTTAGCGATCGTCACGGCTAAACCAGAACCATCGGATAATTCAAATAAAGACTGAATTAAACCTTTGCCAAAAGTGGTTTCCCCTACCAACTCGGCGCGACCGTTATCTTGGAGTGCGCCGGCGAGAATTTCGCTAGCGCTGGCGGTTCCTTGATTGACTAGAATTACCAGTGGGTCGTCTGTCAAGGCTGGGCCGAAAGCTTCAAAGCTACCTTGAATACCTTGGCGATTGACGGTGTAAACAATTGTACCGGAGTCTAACCACAGACGGGCAATTTCAATACCGGCTTGGAGTAAGCCACCGGGATTATTTCGCAAATCCAAGATGTAGGCAGCCGCACCTTTTTTTTCTAGACTAGAAATAGCGTGTGCTAATTCCATTGAGGCGTTAGCATTGAATTGATTTAAGCGCAGATAACCGTAAGGCGTACCTTGGGGGGATGAGCGTAATTCTGCCACAACAGGGTTGAGGGCGATGCGATCGCGCACGACTCTAATTTCCTGTTCGCCTTCGCCGTCGCGTTCAATCAACAGCGTCACTAAACTACCAATGGGGCCGCGCATTCTAGCAGCAGCTTCGTCTAATGTCAAGTCTGTAGTAGAAATGCCTTCAATTTTGACAATGCGATCGCGTGGTCTAATTCCCGCTTTCTCGGCTGGAGAACCCGCGATCGGCGCAACTACTTCCAACTTCCCACTTTGGGGATTGAGGGCAATTTGTAAACCTACTCCCGTCAGTTCTCCAGAAGTATTCACCTGTAAACTGCGATATTGCTCAGGGTCTAAAAACCTAGTAAAAGGATCATCCAAGGTTTTGAGCATATTTTGAATAGCGCCGTAAGCAGCTTTCTGGTCTGAGATTGGCTTTTCGAGTACCTTCTGTCTTACCGCCGCCCAGTTTTGATGATTAAAAGTGTCATCCAGATAAGTGCGATTAACAATTCGCCACACTTCCGACACCAGTTTTTGCTCATCCGTCAACGCTGCGGCTGGTTGAATAAATATTCCACAAGCCAAACTCAAAGCCACTAATAACGAAAATCCCAACCGAAAAACCTGTTTTTGCATGAACCCCATTTTCAGTTTTACCTCAACCCAAATTGCCTAGAATTTAGCCAGTTGCCCGATTTTTGATGAAATCTATCTCTCGACTATGTTACTTTTTTTATAGAAGTGGTGCATTATTCTCATCAAGTCGTTAAGGCAGCTGGTGTTAGTGCATCCCCTCTACCAAAAGGTTTATGATCTACTTTGTACCCCCCAATCGGGTCGGCTTGCAAAGAGAACGCAATATATTCCATATTTAACAGAGTGTTAAGTTTGTGAAAACTCTTAGCATTCTGCAAGAGTGAAAAACAAACAAAAAAACCTCCTCTTAAAAGAAAATCCCAAAATTGCCAATTGGGAGATTGAATCAACCGCAACCGATTTTAGGAACTTGAGATTGTATGGCCAACGTTTACGACTGGTTTGAGGAACGCTTGGAAATCCAGGCAATTGCCGAAGATGTGACAAGCAAATACGTCCCTCCCCACGTCAACATCTTCTACTGCTTGGGTGGCATTACCCTAGTTTGTTTTCTGATCCAGTTCGCCACTGGATTCGCTATGACGTTCTACTACAAGCCAACAGTTGCTGAAGCATACTCCTCGGTAGAGTACATCATGAACGAGGTGAACTTCGGTTGGCTCATTCGCTCCATCCATCGCTGGTCTGCCAGCATGATGGTGCTGATGATGATTCTGCACGTCTTCCGCGTTTACTTGACTGGTGGTTTCAAAAAGCCCCGCGAATTGACCTGGGTTAGTGGTGTGATCCTCGCTGTCATCACCGTTTCCTTCGGTGTTACAGGTTATTCTCTACCTTGGGATCAAGTCGGCTACTGGGCTGTGAAAATCGTGAGCGGTGTACCAGAAGCAATTCCCGTAGTCGGCGTACTCATCTCCGACTTGTTGCGCGGTGGTTCTAGCGTAGGTCAAGCAACCTTGACCCGCTACTACAGCGCCCACACCTTCGTTCTACCTTGGTTAATTGCGGTATTCATGCTATTCCACTTCTTGATGATCCGCAAACAAGGTATTTCTGGCCCCTTGTAATCGAGCAATGAGTTTTCAGAGCTAGTAGTTTGTTTTAAATTAAGATTGCTGAGTAGTGAGTGGTGAGTGTTGAGTGAAAAACCAAACACAAAAGGCAGCAGATCAGCCAGGGAGTGAGAGGAACTTACTCACAACTCAGGACTCAAGACTCAGCACTATAATTCCCTAGTATCTGAAACTGAAAGTTGTAAACAGCCTAAAGAAGGCTAGTGAAAATCTAGTAATGATTTAGGTTCAATACAAGGCCTTTAATTGAATTTTAAGCAGGAGAGCGCATTTAAACATGGCTACACTGAAGAAACCCGATCTGAGCGATCCTAATTTAAGAGCTAAACTCGCCAAAGGCATGGGTCACAACTACTATGGTGAACCAGCTTGGCCTAACGATTTGCTGTATGTATTCCCAGTGGTCATCATGGGTTCATTTGCTTGTATCGTGGCTCTAGCTGTATTAGACCCAGCAATGACAGGCGAACCAGCAAATCCTTTCGCTACACCACTGGAAATTTTACCAGAGTGGTATTTGTACCCAGTATTCCAAATTTTGCGATCGCTCCCTAACAAATTGTTGGGAGTATTAGCAATGGCTTCCGTACCCCTGGGATTAATTCTCGTTCCCTTCATTGAGAACGTCAACAAATTCCAAAACCCCTTCCGCCGTCCAGTTGCAACCACAGTGTTCTTGTTTGGCACTTTGGTAACTCTCTGGTTAGGTATCGGTGCTGCATTACCATTAGACAAATCTTTAACCTTGGGCTTGTTCTAAGATAGTAAGCTAGTCACCTAGAAGCTCCTTGACACCTGTAGGTTTCAGGAGCGTATATCTGAAAGTTATGATGTCATTCATATCAAGGATATGCGCTCTTGAAAACACAAAACAGGTGTCAATTTTAGTGATAATGATTAGTCAATAGTCAATAGTCAACAGTCAACAGTCAATAGTCAACAGTTAAAGAGTTTGACTATGGACTATGGACTATGGACTAATTAATTTTAGATACAAAAAATTCTCCAAAATCTAAAATAGACTGAAGATCATAAGACCTCACGGGACGTGGGAAACCCAGTAGCTTTAGCTCTGGGAGGAAAACGGACAAGGCAACTTTAGTCGCCGTCAAACATGGTAAAATCGATACAGCCACTAAGACCTTAAATGGTGGGTGAGACTCCCAGTGGTGGGACATACAGTTAAAAGACGGTTCACCGAAATGGTGACTTGCTACTAAGTGTAGTCTGTTTCTAGCCCCCGCAAGCAAAGACTTTTAAGAGAGTGAAGCAAACAATATACAAAACGTAGACCCAATGGTAGAGGCGGGTTTATATAGATCATCGCTGATCAGGGATAATGTATGTGAACCTGCCCTTACGCACTGTTTCGGAGGGAGTAGTGGGAATTGATGCCCCCTGTCGCACGACACCGGGATACGAGTAAACGGTCTTGGGAGTTGTGGTTCGAGCAATGCCTTGGTGGTATCTCCTTTTCAAGAATCCCCCGACTTTTTGTGAAAATGAGCGATAGCGAAATTTTCACAAAAAGTCGGGGGAGTGTCAAAGTTACATTAAACTCACGGTCAATGCTTGGCATAATGCAGCACGACCAACTCACAACTAAGAGCGAACTGAAGCTCCTCAACCAAGTACAACAATGGTTTGAGGATTTTTCCCTAAAATACCTGTTTCAACTTGGCTGGACAGAAACACAACTTTATCGCCTCAACTTAGCGTTAGCGGAAGGTTTTACAAATGCAGTCCGCCATGCTCATCGTACTTTACCACCGGAAACAACCATAGAAATTGAGGTCAATCTATGGATTAACAAAATAGAATTGAGAATTTGGGATCATGGTAATCCTTTTGATCCAGATGCGATCGCCGAACCAGAACCAGGTACTTTACAGGTGGGTGGTTATGGCTGGTTCCTCCTGCGACGCTTGGCTGACCGTGTGGTTTACGAGCGCAGTGAGGATGGAAGAAATTGTCTAGTAATCGTTAAATATCTCAAAGAAGGGCAGCATTAGGTACTGGGGACTGGGGTAAAGGATGCCCATTTTTCCCTTTCCCCTTTCCCCTTTAAACTTTTCCCCTCATCCCCCTCAAACCTGTGACAGTGGAGAAAGTCAAAGGGAAATCTGTATAAAAAATAATACTCACAGTAGTGTAGTTAGCATACGAGTTACTTTTAGGACTTTGTTACAATTAGGCAAAATTATTTTCGGCGGGAAATTTCACTAAAGTGTTTATCGGTGCAAATGGTAAACGCTGAGTAACTTTTCCTAATGCTGCTTTAGCTCTTATGTAGTAAAAGAGGGGATAGCGAAAAGGATATGACTAAGACAGCCCTAGTTACAGGTATTACTGGTCAAGATGGCTATTATCTCAGCCATTTGCTTCTCAATCAAGGTTATCGAGTTGTAGGACTGGTTTCACCGCACCGCCAACCGAATTTGGCAAAGTTGGGGAATTTGGCAACTCAGGTAGAAATATATAATGTTGATTTGAGAGATCCTCTAGCACTACTAAATGCAGTAGAACAACTGCGTCCCCAAGAAATTTATAATTTGGCTGCACCTAGTTTTGTTCCTGACTCATGGAAAGACCCACTAGGAACTCTTGATTTAATTACTGGGACGGCTACTAGATTATTGGATGCAGTCCGACAAGTTGGTTTATCTACCCGATTTTATCAAGCTAGCAGTTCCGAAATGTTCGGGGATGTGTTATCTTCCCCTCAAGACGAAGAAACTACCTTTCGTCCCAAAAATCCCTATGCAGCAGCAAAGCTACACGCCCATTGGACAATGGTGCATCACCGACAACGCTATGGTCTGTTTGCTTGTAGTGGGATTTTATACAACCATGAATCTCCTTTGCGCCCGCCTCAATTTGTTACACGCAAAGTATCATTAGCGGCTGCATCGATTAAATTGGGTTTAGCTGAGACTTTAGAAATGGGTAATCTAGATGCTAAACGCGACTGGGGATTTGCGGGTGATTACGTAAGGGCAATGTGGTTGATGTTGCAAGCTAATGAGCCAGAAGAGTATGTAATTGGTACAGGTAAACTACGCAGTGTGAAAGAATTAGTGTCTATAGCTTTCGATTCTGTGGGCTTAAACTGGGAAAATCATATAGTAATTAATACAAACTTACTCAGGCAAGACGAACACTTCCAACTGGTAGCTAACCCTAGTAAGGCGAAAAAAAATCTGGGCTGGGAACCGGAAGTGAGCTTTGAAGCACTTTTAGAGAAAATGGTGCAAACCGATATAGAACGATTACAAAATGGCTCAATTAGCCAAGCAACAGAAGGGAAATTACTGGTAGATTAATATCTTTGATTTTTAAAATATGGCGTAGTGCTGTTAAGGTAGCTAATAAAACTCTTAATTTTGCTTTCTGTGTTTTTTGTGCCTCTGTGGTTTAATAAATTATTTTTTACCACAGAGTCACAGAGGCACGGAGTTAAGAGATTATACCTTGACAGAGTTAGCAATGCTTACCCTACGATCTCAATGGTGGGCATTGCTCACCCTACCGATACTAGCCTAATAAAATAACTTCAATGTCAATTGATACAGTGGGTGAAAACATAAGTCTAAATCATACTTCTGGTGGAAAAACTCAGCATATATTCCTCTTTTTAGAAGTTTTTTGCCAAGAAGGCGGAATTCAATCTTATGTCAAGGATATTTTTCGGGCATATTCAGGATTAGGTCAAGGTTATCAAGCAGAGGTTTTGATACTGCGAGATAGCCCTGAAGACTCAAATCCTTTTACATCAGATATTTTGAGATTTCATTATTTTAAAAGCCGCAAGCCCCAATTAGGCAGAATTAAAATGGCTGGGGTGCTAGTGAAGTTATTATTGCAGAGACGACCACAACAGGTTTTTTGCGGACATATTAAGCTAGCAGTATTAATACAAACCCTCTGCCAACCTTTGGGTATTCCTTACACTATCTTGACTTATGGTAAGGAGTTTTGGGAACCTTTGAGCGATAAAGAACGCCGCGCTTTGGCTGGCGCAAAAGAAATTTGGACAATTAGTCGTTATAGTCGCGATCGCGCCTGTGCAGTTAATGGTATAAATCCACAAAAGGTGAGAATGTTGCCTTGTGCAATTGAT
The DNA here is from genome assembly GCF_014697625.1 of Anabaena azotica FACHB-119. GTDB lineage: Bacteria > Cyanobacteriota > Cyanobacteriia > Cyanobacteriales > Nostocaceae > Trichormus > Trichormus azoticus_A. The sequence goes on from NZ_JACJSG010000004.1 coordinate 47,588, forward strand.
GGGGATAAATTCACACCAGGCCCCAAGCAGCCAGAATTAGTAGAAAAGTATGGCTTACAGGATGCTAAAGTGTTAATGACTGTAGCCAGACTATGGTCAGGCGATATATATAAAGGTGTGGATGTGACAATTCGGGCATTACCGAAGATTGTCCAGGCGTTCCCAGAAGTAAAATATTTAGTCATTGGTCGGGGTGATGACCAACCGCGACTAGCACAATTAGCCCAAGATTTAGGTGTAAGCGATCGCGTTATTTTTGCAGGTTTTGTGCCTACTGAACAGTTAATGGCACATTATCGCCTAGCGGATGCTTATATTATGCCCTCACAAGAAGGTTTTGGTATTGTCTATCTAGAAGCAATGGCTTGTGGTGTCCCCGTGCTGTCTGGTGATGACGATGGTTCAGCAGACCCCTTACAAGATGGTAAGCTAGGGTGGCGCGTTCCCCATCGCAACCCAGAAGCCGTAGCCGCAGCTTGTTTAGAAATTCTGCAAGGAAACGATAAACGCTGTGACGGAGAATGGTTACGCGAACAGGCGATCGCACTTTTTGGTATAGAAGCTTTGCAAAAGCAGCTTTTGTCTTTAGTCCAGAGTCAATAGTCCAGAGTCCATAGTCCATAGTCCATAGTCCATAGTCCAGAGTCCATAGTCCATAGTCCATAGTCCAGAGTCCAGAGTCCATAGTAATAACAACTGATAACTGATAACTGACAACTGATAACTGATAACTGATAACTGATAACTGATAACTGATAACTGATAACTGATAACTGACCAAACGCTATCCTAGAAGGAGAGCAAGACAGTATTTAAAATGAGCTTTAACAACTCTCAATTGAATCTTTTAAACTTCCGCCCCTGGCTAACCGCTTTAGCGATCGCTTGGCTACTCGCTTCTTTGGGTTTAGGCTGGTTAGTAAATTCATTATTGATCATTTTTGGATTGCTATTGCTAGCGCCCGTTGTGGCATTTTTCGGGTTTCGCTGGTGGCTAGAACGCAATTTAGTCACTGATCAATGTCCCGTCTGTAATTATCAATTTACGGGTTTAAATAATAGTCAACTGCAATGTCCTAACTGCGGAGAAAACGTCATGATCCAAAAGGGGCGTTTTCAACGCTTCGCACCAGAAGGAACAATTGATGTTACCGCCATTGAAGTACCATCACAACAATTGGAAGATTAAGTTAATCAGTTGACAGTTATCAGTTATCAGTTGTCAGTTGTCAGTTGTCAGGTTATTTCGGCTGTTCACTGATAACTGTTCACTGATAACTGTTCACTGATAACTGTTCACTGATAACTGTTCACTGATAACTGTTCACTGATAACTGTTCACTGATAACTGTTCACTGATAACTGTTCACTGATAACTGTTCACTGATAACTGTTCACTGATAACTGTTCACTGATAACTGTTCACTGTCAACTGTCCCTAATTCCCCTCGGCTGGGAGTTTTGGGTGCTGGGCTGAATATTTAGCTACGACGTTGGAAATCTCCGGGTTATAAAGTCGTAGATAATTCCAGTAATTACCGAATACTTGCCGCACGTAGTCTCTAGTTTCATTGAAAGGGATGGCTTCAACAAACTCATCTGGGTCTTGGTTGGGTATAGTTTGTAACCATTTAGCGACGTTACCGGGGCCTGCATTGTAACTGGCGATCGCTAGCATGGAATTATTGCCATACTGTTCATGAGTATGGTCTAAATACCATGTTCCCAACATAATGTTGTCGTTGGGGTTTTCTAAATCAAGAGTCTTATTATCAACTTTAATTTTTTCAGCTATCCATTTTCCAGTATCTGGCATTACCTGCATTAAGCCAGTAGCGCCAGCAACAGATTTAATTTTCGCTTCAAACCGTGATTCTTGACGCATCAAGGCAGTTACTAACAGGGGATTAAGTTGTCTCTGTGATGACCATTTTTCAATTTCTCTCAGGTAAGGGAATGGGTAACGAGCTTGCCAGTAGGTGATTTGCTGACTCAATGCTTGATATTGGGTTTGTTCTTCTGGTGTTTCCCTGTCTTCTAATTTGGAAATGAGGTTAATTCCTGAGAGATATTCTCCTCTAGCTAACAGCATCAGTCCTTCAGTGAATTGTTCGGCTACCGTGGGTTGCTGTTTATTGAGATATTCTGTTTCCCATTGCAGCCAAGCATCACGGTCTTGACCAAGTAGATACAATTCTTGAAAAGTTTGGGAACCGGCTGGGGGTACGGGACGTTGGTAGGGAATAACTTCCGGCTTAAGTTGACGGACGTTATTAAAGTTGCCGACATTCAACCCTAACAGGTTCGCCGATCGCCAGGCATAGTAAGAGTAGGGAAATTGGCTAATCACATACTCATAAGCATCTTTAGCTTCCTGTTCTCTGCCGATGGCGGTTGCCCATTTACCCATCCAAAAACCTGCTCTGGGAGCCAAAATACTATTAGGATTGTTGATCACAATCGGTTGCGCCCACTTCCAAGCACTGGTATAATCCCTAGCTTTGGCTTTGTTGAGAGCAGTTTTCCAACGATACTCTGCTGCTTCATCAGACTTGGGATACTTGGTGATCAGTTGTTGCCAAGTTTCTTGGGCTGATTTTTGATCGTTGAGGGCTGTGAGAATTTCCGCTTTTCTTTGCAATGCTTGACTTGCTTGTTCCGGGAACTTAGCAATTACTTGGTTGAGATAGGGTATGGCATCTTTACTAGTTCGCGCCATTTCTGCCATACGTAACAAACCTGTGCCTGTTTCCCTAGCAGTAGGAAATTGTTGGATTAATTGATTATAGGTGGCGATCGCTTGTTCTCGATTTTTCCCGCCTACCTGTAACCCTCGTGCAGTCCGGTAGAGGTTACGCGCTGTCTTGGGTGCTTTAGCGTAAGCATTCGCCGCTTTGAGGAATTGATTGTTCTCCCAGTAGGCTGTACCGATGATATCCCAATCTTGGGGTTTAAGGTTAGGCTGTTGCACTAACTGGTCTAACACACCTACTGTTCCAGGCTGATTATAGGCATATTGCGCCAAGATTAACTGTAACTGCGGCTGATTAGGATTTTCTGACAAGCGCTTCCTGATAATTTCCCAAGTGAGGGGATGAGAGGGAAATTGCGCGATCGCTGTATCTTGAAGCTTTGGTTGGGCAATTAGATACATAGCCTTTACAGCCGCCGCTTCCTTCGGGTACTCTTTTAACACCTTTTGTCTGAGGTCAGAAGCTTTGCCATCTTCACCCAGTAAATCCTGTGCTTGTGCTTGTTTCAGTAAGATGTAGGGTGCAAGAGCAGGATAATTCTTCTCTAAACCCGTCAGTAATTCTAAGGCTTTTTCACCTTGTTTTCTGTCAATATAATCACTCGCCAACAAATAACGCGCCCGTTCTCGGTCTGGCGATCGCCCGTTTTGTGCAAGTTCCTCTAGTTTAGCGGCTCGTTCTGCTGGGGGTTGTGATATGAGGGGAAATACATCTGATCTAGTCTTCTTACCCTCAGATAACTGTTCTGGCTGATCCTTAAAATTAAGCCATCGCCCTAAAGACTGACCAATTTGAGGTGCTGCTACCATCGCCCCTGCTGAAAAGGCAAACAGCGCCGCACCTGCAATTATGGGAATTTGCTTTTTCTGGATTTTCTTCAGCATGGATACTCGCCAAACAGCGCAGATGAATTTTTTAGCAACTCTAGCATTAGTTGCTAGGAATGTAATCACCCTATTAGTTAGTTGTCAGTTGTCAGTTATCAGTTATCAGTTATCAGTTATCAGTTATCAGTTATCAGTTATCATTTTTTCTCCTCATCTCCCCCATCTCCCCCCACTCCCTCATCTCCCTCATCTCCCCCCACCTTTCAAGGGCAGGTTTTTTACACTTCGACCCAAAAACACTGATTTTAGGGTGTAGGGGTATAAGGGTGTAGGGGTGTAGGGGTAGATGAAAGTCTGATAATTTACTGAATCTTATAGTCCTCACTGATTACTTTATGAAAAACCTGCCCTTAAGAGTCTCCCCCCTCCCTCATCTCCCCCATCTCCCCCCACTCCCTCATCTCCCCCATCTCCCCCCACTCCCTCATCTCCCTCATCTCCCTCATCTCCCCCCACTCCCTCATCTCCCTCATCTCCCCCATCTCCCCCACTCCCGTCTCACGTTAGGCTGAATTTTCCTCACCGCTAGGAGCAAATACACTGGGGTCGAGATAGTTGAGACGGGCGAGGGGGCTGAGGGAGTTGAGGATTTGGGAGCCGTAGCTGCGGTTGACTACACGGCTATCGAGTAGGGCGACGATACCTTGATTTTCGCGTACCGGGGCTACTGCCCGTTGTAGTTCATTTAAAGCGGTTGGTAATAAGAATAAACGGAACCAGTCTTGATGCGATCGCTTATAGTGAGCTACTCTACCCGCCACAAGGGGATGCTCTAAAGATGGTAAGGGTAAAGTCGCAATCACTAACAATTGAGGCGCGGGTAAGACGGCTTGATGTTCTCGCCAAAACTCCCAACCGCTCACTAAAATGCCATTCTCATCTAAACAAGTTTTTTCTACCTGCACCCGCGAACCAAACTCAGAGGCTAAAATTGCACCCACCTGCGCCTTTAATGGCACATCTCCCACTAGTAAAACTGTCAATCCCTTTGCCGTAGCGCTCAAACAGACTAAAGTCCGCACCTTATGAATAAATGCTGCTTGGAACTCTGGCGTATTGGGCAGAGGTAACTGATATGGTATGTACAGTTGAATTGCCTCTGATTGGCTATCAGAAGCGAATTTTAGGCAGGTTAAATCATCTAAACCCAAACGCTGACGGAACAGAGGAGCTTCGGTTTCTGGCTCTAAAGCGCTGCCAATTAGGACGACTGGCTGTCGTTGCCAAATGGGGGCAAGAATTTCGCCTAATTCCAATGGTGCGTAGTGTAGCGAGAATAAACCTTGGCGACGGGCGATAGTTGCCCAGAGGAGGGGTAGGGGAGATGGGGGAGATGAGGGGGATGAGGAAGTTTCATTGGTTGGTAATTGCTGCCAGAGTTTCTGCCAAACTTCTGGTACACCTGATACTGATGCTAAAGTTGCTTGGAGTTGGTTTAAAATATCGGTTTCTGATTGGGAAATTAAATAACACTCGTAGGGATTAGCTGGATGTTTATAAAGTTCACTTGTCAGTTGAATCCTGGCGGCGCGAATTGCTTCGGCTTGTTCAGGACAAGCGAGAATTAGCTGCTCCCAGTCTTGGGGCTGGATATTTTGAGTAAGCTGATGACGTACCCAATCTTCTAAATCATCTACGCCATCGATAATTGTGGGGATGCCTTGGGGAAAACTATCGGCAGATGTGATCTGTCCTTGTAACCAAGCTTCGGGAGAAATCAGAAGTATTCCTTGGAACTCAGGGTTGGGCCAAGCGTCACCTGTTCTGATTGATTTGTTAACTTGTAACCACTGCTGTAGACGAGGAATTTCCACTCGCAGCAGCAGTTGTTGTACTGTTTGGGTAGCCACAATAATTACAGGGCCATGCCACATCAAAGCGGAGGCAACAAAGCTAGTGCGATACCGTCCTTGATAGCCACAAACAGCCCCTACTTGAATTAAGGCGCTACGTCCCAGACGCAAGGCGCGTGCTACCAACCGTGCCATCGTTAAATGATGGGGCCAGGAAGGGAAACCCGCCTGCGATCGCAAAAAGTTATGTAATGACAAATGAACTTCTGCCTCAATCACACGCTTTCCATCCCATACAAAATGACTTTAATTGCCAATAGCCCCATTTCTATTATGTTGTCAGAAGTCCATAGTCAACAGTCAACAGTGAGTCCAGTCCTGTAGGAGGGTTTCCCGCGCCCTCTTAACTGGCGTTCGCCCTTGGCGTGCCGTTGGCATACCCGTTCGCGTTAGCGTCCCGTAGGGAAGGGTCAACAGTTACTAGGTCGTATTTTGACCAATTAAGAATTATAGATTTTTGACATTGGACTATTGACTATTGACTATGGACTAATTACCTATCACCCCAAATTATGCCAACTTACACAGGAATTTCCAGCGAAGCCTTCAGGCATCCACTAGATCGTCAAGCCGAGCAAGCTTTACGGAATTTACCAGGATTTGATTTAACTGCTCGTAAATTTGTGGAATTTGTCTACGAACGCCCTCAGCTAGTTTATCTCATGGGCAACACCATCCAAGTCGGGCCAAGGCAATATTCCACTATTTACCAGATATTTCGGGAGTGTGTGCGGGATTTGGATATTTATCCAGAACCTACACTGTTTGTTGCACAAAATCCACAGGCAAATAGCTACGCATTAGGTCAAGAGAATCCTTATATAGTCATAGACACAGGGATACTGGACTTACTGGACGAATCCGAAATTCGGGCGGTGTTAGCCCACGAATTGGGGCATATTAAATGTGGTCATACTATTCTAATTCAAATGGCGATGTGGGCAATGAGTACGGCTTCTGCCTTGGGGGAATTCACCTTTGGCATCGGCAATTTCGTCTCTGGAGCCTTAATTTATGCTTTTTTTGAATGGCGGCGTAAGGCTGAGTTAACGGCAGATCGGGCGGCTCTGTTGGTTGTAGATGACTTGAATACGGTTTTATCGTCAATGATGAAGCTTGCTGGCGGTAGTGGTAAATATGCCCATGAATGCAGTTTGCCGGAATTTATCAAGCAGTCCGAAAATTATCAAGCTCTAGACCAAGATGGACTTAATCAAGTTTATAAATTCTTAATGTATAACGGCGCTCAAGGGATGATGTTAACTCATCCTTTCCCTGTAGAAAGAGTGCAGTATTTAAAACAGTGGGCAGTGTCATCAGAATATCAACAAATTCGCCAAGGTAATTATCAGCGATCGCCTGCCTCCGGTTCCGTAGAAGTACCAGTCGCCACACCAGAAGCCGAAGCCGAAAAGCTACGTCGTCAAATTGCAGAATTACAACAACAAATTAACAAAATGAAGCGGTCTGAATCATAGGGAGTAGGGAGTGGGAGAAAAATCTGGATATTCTCCCAATTTATTCCTCTACTGCTTCAATTAAAGAAGTCAGCCTATCTAAAGTTTGTGTGAGCTGTGTGAGTTTTCGTAATGATTCATTTTGAGATTCAGCCAGGCTTTGTACTGCATCACACAAGGCAAAAACTTGATATCCCTGTTGCTGTAATTGCTTGCCTTGTGCTTCAACTTGGTTACTGATATTTTCTACTCTTTCGGCAAGTCTTTCTATAGCTTCAGTAGTAGATAGTACTGCTTCCCCAATCTGTTCAACAATTGATTCCAAACGGCTAATTTTTACTTCGACCCCAGATGCAATCATTTCTTGACCACCCCGATTATAAGAGAGCATTTTAGAATCTTGTGACGTAAATAATTAAGTAATTAAATTCAACAAACTTAGATTTCTATAAATGTTTTTTCCTACTATTGATGATTTTGTTGCTCGTTGCTTCTAGCAAATGATAGAAGCTTTTTTGCCATATCAATGGTAAGTCGGTAGATGAATGATTTAATTGGCAATTTCCTTAGTAGGAAGACAAAAATAAACTTAACTATATATAGCAGTAGCCACATAGGTTAGGACATAGGTAAATCATAAAACCCTTATATTAACAAGCTTCCCTTGCCTATACCTTGTACCCTGTGACCTGTCCCCTGCTATAAATCAAAGTCAATATATAGCAGGTGACAGATGCTTGCTATCAAGAGTTGATGATTTAGCCATCTCCTCACCTATGTGATTACTGCTATAGCTAAAAACTTTTTTATTCTGCCTTTTGCCCTCTTCAACAGAGGATCACAATTAGTAGGAGTAAGCTTTTTTGTTACATATTATGGTCTATTTATCATCCTCCTTACGGAATATTTATCTTTCTTTATTCTAAGTTTAAAAAACTTCATGATCCCTAGAATATTGATGAAGATTACGTAAATATACCGTAAAAAGCGAATTTTTTTCATAAAGAGGAGTTTATATTTTGAGTGAAACTCCGTGTTTTTACCCTTGTTGTTAGGCAATCGGCTAGAAAATGTACCATGTATCAAACACAAATAGAAAGCGTCTTGCAAGGTACGAGTTACAAGGATTGGGAATTTGCACTTATGCCCCATCCCTCTGCACAATCCAAGTTCAAGCGTTGTTTGGATATTGTAGGTAGCTTGGTGGGGTTATTGATTTTGGCGATCGCCTTCGTACCAATTGCGATCGCCATAAAATTGGATAGTCCAGGCCCAATCTTCTTTTCTCAAGAACGTTATGGTCTTCGGGGTCGTCCCTTCCACATCTGGAAGTTTCGCTCAATGGTGAATGATGCGGAAAAACTGAAAAGCTTAGTAGATAATGAAGCTGACGGACTGATCTTTAAAAACAAAAATGATTTCCGTGTTACCAGAGTAGGACGCATCTTGCGTAGTACCAGCTTAGATGAACTGCCCCAATTCTGGAATGTGTTTATGGGTGATATGAGTTTGGTCGGAACACGTCCACCCACGGCTGATGAAGTAGCTAAATATAACAAGCGTCATTGGCAACGTTTGAATGTCAAGCCTGGTTTAACCGGAGAGTGGCAAGTTAACGGTCGTTCTCATGTGAAAGATTTTGAAAAAATAGTAGATTTAGATTTGCAATATCAAAATAATTGGCATCCACTATACGATTTACAACTGATTTTTAAAACGATTTACGTGATCCTTGGCAGAGTTGGAGCATTTTAAAACAGTTATCAGTTATCAGTCAGCCAGGGCGTATGGTGGGGGATAAACAAGCTCCTACCTACGCTTTCCACCAATTACTGTGGTGTTTCACTTTCGTTTTTACAGCATATTTTGGGTAAATTAGGTATAAGCGTAATACCCAAAACCATGTAGAGACGTTACATATAACGTCTCTACAGTATTTCACAAATAGCGACATTGCTTTAACTGATACAGCATATTTCATCGGTACACAAGGGCGGGCAAGATGCCCACCCCACAAGACTTTTACCATTTATATCTGTACCTCATTTACCTACAAATTGCTGTAACTATTTACTGTTAGCTGTTAAATCATCGATTTAACACCACCCTATCTTGGCAAAGGCTGTCATAGGGTGGTGTTTTATGCCAGTCTTAATCAAGTTGCTAAAAATACGATACCAATACTAGCTAGAGCAAAGCCAACAAAATGGGCAAGAGGTAAACTGTGAGAGTTGATTTTTCTGGCGGTGGTCGCCACTGTGTAGTGAGTGAAAGCCATACCTGATGTGTAGATAAGCGACGATGTTAGGTCAGTCCCAGTTATTGTGTGACCTGTAAGGTGGCCTTGAAACAAACCAGCGATCGCACCTAAAATAACCACAATCAACAAGTTTGAGCGATTGGGCGTGATTAACATAATACCAACAGCGAGAATAGAAACAGCGATCGCTATCTCTGCACTGGGTAAGTGGAACTGTAGTAAATGAGTAATTAAGCCTAAAACCGATGCTAATACAAAGGTGTTAGTGACGATAGCACCATGTACAAGACCAGCAGAGAACAAACCAATAGCCAAGAGATTAACCAAACTATTCCAGTGCAGTACCGGGTCGGCAACTCCCCATAAACAGCCATCCCAGACATTAGAGATAGTATGCTGGAGTGGTAATCCACTCAAAGAGCTTAACAGACTAATTACTATCACAGATGCGATCGCTCCAACATGACGATGCTGTAATTTCCCCAACGTAGCAGGCTTAGAAGTAGAAGACATTATTATGCACCATTAGTTTTTGAGGTAATATCAAATCCGACTAATTACTTACAATATGGTTGGTTGAATTACTAATGGGTAATTGTTTTCTACCATTACCCATTACCAGCCACCAAGATATGATAAGTGTTTAAGCGGACATCATATATAGCAGGGGACCTGACTTTTCACGGCATCTAGAAGACCTCTCTCCAAACCTCTCTCCTACAACGAGAGAGGCTTTGATTTCTCCCCCTTCCCTCGTAGGGAAGGGGGCTGGGGGGTTAGGTCTGACGTTGGCTTTTCCACATAACGTGAAAAGTTAGAGCAGGGGACAGGTGATAGGTGACTCTTTACAGGGCTGAAAGCCTTTGAAACCAAAGGTTTTAAGATTGTATGATGTCCTAACCTATCACACAACTGCTGTAATTTATACTTCCCTAGTAGTTAGGCAAACTAACACTGCAAATAAATCTGCTTGATTAGGCAAAACGCCGTAGAAACACCCACATATCTAAAGAAAATTGTCCAGATTTCTATGAGTTGTTTAGAATAACAACTAATTTTTGGTAAATTGCCGTATTCCTTAATTATCTCAATCGCTGGGTATTTACCTTGACCTTTTAAGCGATTTTGCAATAGTAATAATGTAGAATCAATACTTTGGTGAATATCTACTTTTTTTATTTCAGCTTCATCTAATCGAGAAAATTTTCGTAAATATATAATTACCTCTCGAATCCTTGTTGCTCCAATTGCGATTGAAGATAATATCTTTTGTATATCTTCTTGAATAAAATCGATATCAAATTCTTGAATATAAGTTTGAATCGCTGATGTTGGTTGGGGATATTGTTCCTTGTAAAGCGCAATTAACCCTAATAAATTTTGCACATATTCCTGAGCAAAATGAATATTGCCATAGATGAAGTTAGTTGGATTATTAATTTCGTAGGCGATACCGGAAACTAACTTAACCAGAGAGGAAATTTTCTCAGTTTGAATGAGTTGCGCTTGTGTATTTTCTAGATTTTCTAAAGTTGCTTTGAGTTCAGCATTACTAGCCGCCAATTGAGCAGGACTGGGTAAAGCTAGTGCTTGGGGAATTATCGGTACTAAAACCATAGCTGTATAAACCGATAATAAAGCTGTAATAGCTTTGATACTGCCAGATAACCAGTAAGTTGGATGCCAAATTGTCCAGATTTCCATTATGTGGGTTGTACCGCAGGAGACAATAAAAGCTCCAAATAACAGCAGTATGTTTTTGAAAGGTAAATCCTTGCGTTTGTGGGCAAAATAAATCAGACTGATGGGGATTGAATAATAAGCAAGAGCAATCAAAGAGTCTGAGAGGATGTTTAACCACAATAAACTAGGTTTCCAAAGGTAACAATGCCCATACGGAATGAATAAGCCGTCTGTAAAAAATTGTTGTATGAATTCAAGCATTAATTTCTAAAAGTATGAATATTTTCGAGTTGGTGTTTACCAAAAAGTATACTCATAAGAGCGGAAATATGCCTAGATGGAAAATACTAATTTAGTAATTCTTCTACTTGATGCTGACTCCACAATTTTCTGTAAAGACCTTCTTTCTGCACTAGTTCTAAGTGATTACCCATCTGGACAATTTTGCCTTTATCCATGACAAAAATCCGGTCAGCTACCGCCGCAGCCGAAAGTTGGTGAGTGATGAAAACTACTGTTTTACGTTCAGTGCCATGAGAAAGATTATTGAGGATTTGGGTAGCTGTTTGATTGTCTACACTTGAGAGGGCATCATCTAAGATTAAGACCGGAGCATTGACTAACATTGCTCTAGCTAATGCGGTGCGTTGCCTTTGCCCACCAGAGAGGGTAATACCACGTTCGCCCACAATGGTTTCATATTGTTGAGGAAAGTTAATGATTTCTGGATGAATTTGGGCAACTTTAGCCACGTACTCGACATTTTCCATTGGGCTGACTGGATCGCCATAACGAATGTTATTTTTAATGGTGGTACTAAATAAGAAGCTTTCTTGAGGAACGTAGGCGATCGCGCTACGTAAATCTGCTATGGCTACCTTAGTAATATCCAACCCATCTAAAAATAACTGTCCTGGTTCAATTTCCAATAATCTAGGCAAAGCATTGGCTAAAGTGGACTTACCCGAACCGATAGCCCCGACAATAGCCACGGTTTCACCAGGGTTAATGGTAAAGTTCACTTTGTCTAAAGCTGGAGTTTCCGCCCCTGGATAAGTGTAACTGAGATTTTTAGCTGTTAATTCCCCTTTGACTTCTGCCAAGGGTAGATTGATGGCTTCTTCTGCATCTTGAATTTTAGCTTTAACGCTGAGGATAGATTCTAAACGATCCACACTCACCTCACCTCGTTGGTAAGTGGAAATAGTAAAGCCCAAAAGCGCCGTAGGAAATGCTAAACGTTCTATATATAATAAAAGTGCCAAAAAATCCCCAACAAGCAAGGTTCCCTCAGCAATTCGTGATGTTCCCAACCAGATAATCACCAGTGAACTCAAACTGGCTAAACCACCAATTAAAGGAAACAGAGTATTACGAGTTCTGGCTAGTTCCAAGTTAGCTGTTAATAACTTTTGATTCTGCACGTCAAAAGCCCGACGCTCGTTTTCTTCTTGGGCGTAAATTTTAATTAAAGCAATACCACTAATATCTTCCTGAATTAGTTCACTAATATCAGACAGTTGTTCTTGTACCAACGCCTGTTGTCGCCGTAAATGATTACTAAATAAATTTACTAAAACGAACATAAAAGGATAGACAGCCAAAGCTGCTATTGTCAAATCCACACTAATTCTCAGCATGACTGGCAGTGTGAGAGTATAGGCAAATAAAGTATTTGCTAAACTTAATACTGCAAAACCTAACAATCGTCTGACATTATCTACATCGCTGGTAGCTCTGCTGATTAAATCGCCTATACTATTGCTAGCAAAATAAGCAGGCTCTAGCTTAAGTAAATGTTCAAAAATACGTTGCTTCAGGTCAAATTCTACTTGTCTACCTACACCAAATAACCAAATCCGCGAAGCCATGCGGATGAGTAACATAGCCGAACTCAGCAAAATAATCACAACTACATAATGTAGTACTTGATTCCAACTAAACTGAGTAGAAAGTTTATCAACACAAGACCGGATCAACCAAGGAATATAAACACCCAGCCCATTGACAGACAACAAAGCTAGGATGCCCAATGTCGCATCGCGCCAATGGGGGCGCAAATAAGCAGCAAGTTTAGCAATTCGTTGAGTTTTTGCCATGATGGGGGGTTGGGGACTGGGGACTGGGGACTGGGGGTTGGGGGAGCAGGGGAGCAGGGGAGAAAAACTGTCAACTGTCAACTGTCAACTGCCTTTTTCTAGCCCCTAGCCCCTATTCCTGTTTTAAGATACTTACAGCAGATTGCAGGTGAATGAGGTACAACTTACCCAAAAGTTATGTACCAACAGACTTTCCCGCCTGTTCCCTGTTAAGAGTTCCCTGTTCCCTGCTGTATTTTACACTTATGCCTGACGACCACGTAAGAAAAAGTAAACTTGATTGAGGTAACTTTCCCAGACTTGGGTTGTCAGTTGTAGTGTTGTGGCACTAGGCACAAAGTCTTCTAGACGTAGCCCTCGCTCTTGAATTTGTTGAGGATTTTGTAACAGATAGGGTGGAATGCTATTCAAAGGGTTGAATGCTATGGTTGTCCGTCCTAGTTCTGGGGTTGGTAGTATAGTATCGCCAACAATATCGGCAACTGGTGTTTGGTTGGTAGTTTGTGCCAAAGCTATTGTTGTTGTCGATGGGGCTGCTGACAATAATTGATAACTGGGAATAACCGCGCCTGTAGCCAATGGCGCTCTGATTAAGAAGTAGGCGATCGCTGGCGTACTTGACAATAGTAAAATTGTCAATGCCCAACCTACTAGATATCCTCCGGGTTTATCTATGCCACCACCTTTAATTCTTTGGGCCGCAAAAATCATCATCAATACCGCCGCCCCTAAAGGTTTGAGTGGGAAAGAGATTAATCGCCATAAAGATGCCACAGCTGGTTCGTTGGGATTAATGAACGATAAAGCTATGACTATCAACACAATCACTAGAATTAATCTGCCGACAAAACTACCGGAAGGATAGAATCGCTGAAACAGAGCAAATACGATAGTACCAATCAGTAACCACAGCAGTACTCGGCTTAACAGTAAAAACATAGATTTACCTCAAATCTCCTTTTGCAGTGAGCCTAGAGGTTTTGCGAAGTGGATTTATTTTAGCGTCAACTGTAATTGCAGCATTTGACATAAAATACTTCAACCCTCACACAAAAGACCACCGTCGTAGTGATTTTAGTGCAAATTTTCGTCACTGCGCTCAATATTTATAATTTTCGAGATTAGTAATGGGGTACACCATTAAATTAAATTAATTGAGTAGTTGTTACTCAAAAGGAAAAACTATGTCGCCTGGAAAGCCCAGCATTTTGGTAACGGGGGGAGCAGGATATATCGGTTCACACACTGTACTGGCTCTCAAGCAAGCAGGTTATGACGTGGTGATACTAGATAATTTGGTTTACGGACACCGTGATCTAGTAGAAAAGGTTTTGCAAGTAGAACTGATAGTAGGGGATACAGGCGATCGCCCTTTGTTAGATGATTTATTTCAGTCCCGTCATTTTGATGCAGTGATGCACTTTTCCGCCTATGCTTATGTAGGCGAATCTGTAAGTGACCCTGCTAAATACTACCGCAATAATGTTTTAGGGACATTAACACTCTTAGAAGCGATGCTAGCTGCTTCAATTAATAAGTTTGTCTTTTCTTCCACTTGTGCCACCTATGGAGTACCGACAGTTGTCCCCATTCCCGAAGATCATCCCCAAAACCCCATTAATCCTTATGGTGCGACTAAGTTGATGGTGGAGCGGATTCTGTCGGATTTTGATGTGGCTTACGGTTTGAAATCTGTACGTTTCCGTTATTTTAATGCGGCTGGTGCTAATCCCGATGGTTTATTAGGTGAGGATCACAACCCTGAAACTCATTTAATACCCCTCGTTTTATTAACAGCCTTGGGTAAACGCAAATCAATTTCTATTTTTGGTACTGATTACCCGACAGCAGATGGCACTTGTATTCGGGATTATATCCACGTTAATGACTTAGCTGATGCCCATATTTTAGGGCTGGAATATTTATTGAAGGGGGGAGATAGCGAAGTCTTTAACTTGGGTAATGGGCAAGGTTTCTCTGTGAGGGAAGTGATTGCAGCTGCCGAACAAGTGACAGGATTACCCGTAGCTGTGGAAGAAAGCGATCGCCGTCCCGGAGATCCTCCCAGCCTGATTGGTAGTGGTGAGAAAGCCAGAAACATCCTTGGCTGGCAACCGCAATACACATCAATCAAAGATATCGTTTCTCATGCCTGGCAGTGGCATCAGAAGCGGCATCAATAGATGGATAAGTAGGTAGGGGACGGGTTTAACGAGTGAAATCTGTGGTAGATTAAATAATTAATCAACCCGTCCCTCATCTAATACGGTGAACCAATTTTCTAAATCGGCTAAATTCTGAAAATCTAACAACGCTTCACCCAGATTTTCTAATTGTTCTAAAGGTAGAGTTTCGATTTGTAACAGCGTTGCTTGGGGTAATTCTCCAACGCGACGGGTAAGTTGACGAAGAATGAGCGATCGCTCTCGCTGTTCACCGCGCTGTTCACCGCGCTGTTCACCGCGCTGTTCACCTTCAGCTAAAATTTCTTGATAAATCACCGATTCGCGCATCATACCCTCCCGAAATATCTGTCGAATCAAGTCTTTATCGTATTTTAACCCCGCCAAGATTTGGGTGTATGTGGAAATATCCGGTCTTTGTTCTGGATCAAGTTGATTGACTCGCTCTACTACTTGTTGCAATAAGGCTTGGGGTTGGGTTGTTGCTGCTAATGGTGCTAATGGCAACAACGCCTCGTTATTGAGGAAGATTTCGGGGTTTTCCTCCCACATACAAATTACCCGATATTCGTGACGGGTGTTTTCCACATGAAAAACTGTTTCAATAACTGTCCCTGGTGCGGGGGGAAGTAATAATACTACGACTTGCGTTATTGGTAGACGATACAAACGATACAACCTCACCCAATAATCAAGCATCCGTAGGGGTAAGGGTGGTGTGGATTCGAGTTTGGTTTGAAATTCCAGGTGGAGAATACGTTGTTCTAGCTGTAGGAATGTCACATAATCTGCACGTATTGGTTCAATGCTCAATTCGGTTTTGAGGACTTTGGCGCTCCTTTGGGGAGTCCCTAATACCCAACTGGCAAAAGTTTCAGGGTGCTTTTCTGATAGGAGTTTACACAGGTTATCAAACGACATTAATTATCTCTTTTTGTTTTGCCAAATTGCGAATACTGTACCCAAGATGGCGACAATGGGAATTGCGATCGCCCACAATGGTATCGAGTTAGATTCAGTCTCTACGGCAACTGATTGATTATTGTTGACATTTTGATTATTTTGTGTATCAACTCTATTTCCGGCGGCTACAGTGACTTCAAATTTAAATTCAAATGGTTTGAAGTTCGCCCCACTTGTGGGTTTACCACTTAGCTGTAGCTGATAAATTCCTGGTTTGGGAAAGGTAATATCTGCACCTGGTATTCCCTGATAAATTTCAGCATTCACAGGTTTTAAGGATGGTTCCAAAAGTGCAGGTTCGCCGGGTGTGTGGGGTTGGGCGTAAACTGCTAACTGACAATTACATTGCACCAGAGGAATGACTTTACCACCTTTACGGGTGAGGGCAAACCAAGTTATTGTCGATTCTCCAGCACGGGGATTATCATTTGGTTCGATGTGCAGTGTAGCGCCAACATCTGGTGTTGTCTCCACCTTATGGGCGGTAGCTGGGTAAATATCAGTGGTAGAGAGAGCAACACATCCTAGTAGTAATATTAAATACTTTGATGCGGGGACTGAGTAAGAATACACCTGCTGTTTTTCTTTGGTTGTTTTAGCGTGATTTGTTAGGGGGGACATAAAATTTTTCTAAGGCTAACTTTGACCAAAAAAACTTTGTTCTTACAAGCAACACGCCAAGAGTGACAATTCCTAACAGCACTGTTGCTAACTTATTCCCCCAACTTGGGATAGAACCCAAATAATGAGAACCAATCAACACTGTATGAATCGCACTCAAAAGCAAAGCTGGTACACTCAATAAATGAATTTTTCGCCAGTGCTTGCCTAAAGATTTTTGCAATGATTCCCAACTTGTGAAAGCTGCGGGGGTCATTAATAATAATGCTACAGCACCCGCCGCGATCGCTAATTGAAATTGTGGTACTAAAAAGAAAAACCTAGTTAATTTCCACTCAAATAAATGTTCAATCATGTGGCTAGTGTGTGCCACAGATAAAACAAATGCCCCTACTCCCAAAGCGCGGCGATAACGTAAAGGCGATGCCCACAATTTACTTACAGGACGAGCAATTAGCGCCAAAATTAAGCAGAGTAAGGCTGCGTGTCCAGTATAATCTACCATTGTGTCACCAGTCCGCAGCAAGGTAATTACCCCCATACTTAGGGTAATCACACCACCTAAACGAAATAACTGACTACGTTTATCTTGACTCACCAGGGAAGTAGATACGCCTACACCTAACATGGTGGGTAGGGTTCCCAAACCAAAAGCCAACATAGTCGCCCCACCCATCCATAAATTCCCCGTTTCCGCCGCTTTAATTTGAGCAGCGTAGAGGAAGCCACAGGGCATCAAACCCCAAGTCATACCCAACAGTGCAGGTGTCCACCATCGCTGTTGTAGGGAAAGTTTCATCATACCTGTACTCAGGCGGTTGTGTAAATTGCCTCTTAATAGGGGGTGCAATATGGGAATGTGGGGTAAAAAATTTGGTGCTAACTGTCCTAAACCAAACCAAATCAACATCACACCAGTAATAATTGCCATCACACGGCGTAAGTCGCTACCAATACCCGCTAACTGTCCGCTTTGCACTAGCACTGAACCCACTCCCCCCAGTGCAGCACCGACAAGAGCATAACTCAACATCCGTCCCAAATTGAGCAGAAAATGAAACTTTAATTGCTGTTGCCAAGTCGGATGAGTTTTTGAGGGTGATGTGTTTTTCTGAGAATTTTTATCAGGAATGCTGTGTTGATGAGACAGTGAAAACGCTACAGTTAGCGGCCCGCACATCCCGAAGCAATGCCCAAAACTACCGAAGAACCCCAGGATGGTGATGAGTGATAAATCTAGCATATGGAGGGATTGGGGGAGTGGGGGGAGATGAGGGGGAAAGGGCAAAAGGGAAAGGGCAAAAGGAACAACTGTCAACTGTCTGTTACAAAGTTCTAGGGCAAAACTTTAAGTCATATTAGTCACTTTGTCAAAAGACAAGTTGTCGAACTTATAGGTATTTATAATGAAAAAACGAATTTGGCTGACGTTGTTAGTATTGGTAGTGGTTGTGATAGTGGGTAGTAGGGGGAGCGCTTTTTTTGAGCAGCGTTCTTCCCCGGAAATTGTTGAGACTGTGCCGCTAACAACGCCTCAGCCACAACCAGAGTCTCAGGAAGTGAAAAATGAATTGCAAGTATCTATTGATAGATTATTAGGACATATCCAAAAGTTAAATTTTCAACGTTACACAACAGCAGAGCGATCGCGCACTCGCACATATATCATGAGTGAACTGCGGAAATTTGGCTGGACACCCAAATTAGAAAAGTTCCCTAATGGTATAAATGTCTTTGCTGAACGTCAAGGCACTGACAGCACAACCAAGGCAATTTTGATAGGCGCTCATTATGACACTGTAGCCGCTTCTCCAGGCGCTGATGATAACGCTAGTGGTGTCGCTGTCTTACTGGAAATTGCCAGGTTGTTTGCTTCCCATCCCACACCCCGGACTTTGCAATTAGCTTTTTTTGATTTAGAGGAAGCTGGGTTGCTTGGTAGTAAAGCTTTTGTTACTAATACTCAACGCTTGGAAAAACTCCGGGGCGTGATAGTTATGGATATGGTTGGTTATGCTTGTTACACTAGTGGCTGTCAAGAATATCCTGTGGGATTACCTGTTACGCCACCCAGCGACAAGGGTGATTTTTTGGTAGCCGTTGGTGATACTGAAAATCTGTCTCTACTCAACACTTTTAACAATACTGATACAACCAACCTCCCCAACGTCCTCACTCTGCCAATTCCCTTAAAAGGTTTACTCACACCTGACACATTGCGTAGTGATCATGCACCATTCTGGTATCAAGGAATAGGTGCAGTGTTAGTTACAGATACTGCCAATCTCCGCACACCATACTATCACCAACCTAGTGATGTACCCAAAAATATCGAGCGATCGTTTTTCGCTGGTGCAGCACAGATTGTTGTCAAGGCTACTGATAGTTTGTTAAAGAGTCAATAGTCCATAGTCAACAGTGAGATAGTGCGTTCCTGAGCCACCCCTGTGCGGGGGTTCCCCCCGTTGAAGGGAGTGGCGTGTCGCCTTGCGTCGGAAAGCAACTATCGAACCCGCAAGGGTCAACAGTTAACAACAAATATTAAATTTTTTAGCCTCCGTGTAATTACATAGACGTTTACAAAAAAATGAATTATAAAGTATCAGGAATAATTCCATTAGTCCTATTTTTACTTCATATATTCAGGGGTTTTAATAATATGCTACGTATATATAAATCGACTATTAAACTTTCATCTGTGGCGGCGATCGCATTATTATTTACAAGCTGTGGTGAAAGTAAATATGCTCAATGTAACAAATTGATAAAAATTGTTAATGAAGCAGCTTTCTTCGGTCGGCAATACCGTAATAATAACGATGCTCAAGCTACTCAAGGCTTAACTGAAATTGCTAGTAAAATAGACAAACTAAATACAGACATGAAAGGCTTAAAAATTCAAGATGACGAATTAAAAAGTTATCAAATACGTTTGATCAAACTTTATCAAGATATTAGTAAAGGTTTAAATGATACAGCAACAGCCATAAATAAAAAGGATATTCAACAAACAAATCGCCTTTTAGCTGCATTACAAAAGAGTAGTGTTGAAGAACGTTCAATACAAAATGATATGAGAAATTATTGCCTTGGTGAATAATTTAGGACTTACGCTTTTCCACAGCGTGTTTTATCGACCACGTTCTTCAAGAAAAGTATCAAATGTAAATCTATCAGGTAACGAAGTTTGTGCGCCTAATTTAGTGGCTGCTAAAGCACCCGCAGCCGCACCCCAAACAACTGCTTGATGTAAAGAAAGACCTGTGTAAAGTGCTGCTGCTAAACCACCATTAAAAGCGTCACCAGCAGCTACAGTATCCACAGTTTCTACAGAGAATGCAGGGACAAAAAATACTTCTTTCTCAGTGGCGCAAACAACACCCTTAGCGCCTAATTTAACGATCGCACTTTTCACGCCTCTCTGCAATAACACCCCAGCCGCCTTTGCTGCTGCATCTTCCCCATCCACAGGAAAACCAACTAATTGCCCTGCTTCCACTTCATTGGGGGTAATAATATCAACTAAGGGATATAGTTCTGCTGGTAAATCTACTTGTGCTGGTGCAGGATCTAAAATTACGATGATATTAGCATTTCTTGCTGCTTGTGCAGCCGCAACTACGGTATTTATAGGAATTTCTAGTTGCAATAACAATGTTTTAGCGTTTGGTAATATGCGTGATAATCTCTCTACATCTTCCTGATTAACCTTTCCATTAGCACCAGGAATAACTATTATTTCATTATCACCATTATGAGCTACAGTGATTATAGCTACTCCAGAACTGATAGTTTCATCAACAAAAATATTGTCAGTTTGTACGCCAGCATCTTGTAAATTTTGTACCAGTTCTGCGCCGAAACTGTCTCCACCAACTCGTCCTCCCATTTGGGTAGGAACTCCTAACTTTGCTAGGGCTACGGCTTGGTTCGCGCCTTTACCCCCTGGAACTTTTAAGAAAGTATCTCCCAGCAATGTTTCTCCGGCAATAGGTAAGCGGGGTGCTGTGGCAACTAAATCTATATTGATGCTGCCGAAGACGATAATACTCATGATTTATATCATGTATGTTTCAATACTTATCATATCGTAGGGGTTGGTCATTCAAATGCGGGAATCGATTTGGATAAAATTAACCGCCGATAAACGCCGTACCCGTTGGGAACCGAAGGAAGAAACGCCGATAAATGCTTTATATCATGTCCGCCTAATTAGTTGTAATTCGGTGCATCTGTGCAAAAAGGTGAAAACTCTTTCTCCCCCTGCCCCCTTGCAGTCTTAATGATAAGTCTTTTACCGGACACGATATTACTCGGATGGGTATTGTCCACGATATCAAGGTTTTGGTGGGCTACAAATACTTAATTTTTTTAATAAATAATGGGATTTGTATATGTAATTAATTTATATATTTAGGTGTTAAAATAACAATTTTTCTCTGTTTTAAGAAAGGTAGCAGATGAGTTTTATTTTACCATCTGCTAACAGCATACGGAGGTATAAACTTAATTAGTCATTGGTCATTAGTCATTGGTTTTTTACTATGGACTATGGACTGTTGACTCAATAAATTAATTGGCATTAACCAATTCTTGAGTAGCTGTTGCATCAGCTTTGACAGCTTTGACTAAATCTTTGAGAACGTCGTTAAGTCTTTGGTCAATCTCGGCATCGAGTTGGACGCTACCATCGGCTTGACGTTCAATTTGTTTATCTACGGCGTAAACAGTCGCTAAAATATGCCGCGCTCCTAATTCGCCTAAGATGGGTTTTAAGGCATATTCTACTGATAGTAAATGAGCAATGGTTCCACCAGTAGCGATTGGTAAAACTACTTTTCCTGTTAAGGATTTTTGTGGTAACAAGTCTAAAAATGCTTTTAATACGCCTGTGTAAGCAGCTTTATAGATGGGGGTGGCAATGATGACACCATCTGCTTTTGCTAGTAGTTCTTTTGGTTGTTCTAATGCGGGGCTGTCATATTTGCCGAATACTAAATCTTCGGCGGGTAAATCACGTACAGAAAGAATATCTACGTGCAAGCCTTCTTGTTGTAGTAGTTTGGCGCTATGTTCTAAAATTCCGTAGGTTCTGGATGGATGTGAAGGACTACCAGCGATCGCTAAAATACGTGCCATTTAATTCAACTCCAATAGTATTTTATAGTTCTGCGCTCTTAAGACACAAACGTAGCTTTTTGTTTGTGCTGCTTAGGAAAATCTTCGTTGGCAACAATCTCACCAAATGGGCTGAGGATGTGTTGTTGCTCGACTATAGGTATATTTAAAGGCAGGCGAGGAAATAGTAACTCGGCAACGCGATACGCTTCTTCTAAATGGGGATAGCCGGAAAGAATAAAGGTTTCAATTCCCAATTCTGTATATTCCAACATCCTGGCGGCTACGGTATCAGGATCACCGACTAGGGCTGTACCTGCACCGCCTCGGACTAAGCCGACTCCCGCCCATAGGTTAGGGCTAATTTCTAATGCTTGGCGACTACCTTTGTGTAGTTGACTCATGCGGCGTTGTCCTTCTGAGTCCATGCGGGCGTAAGCATTTTGGGCTTTGGTAATTGCCTCATCATCCACATACTTAATTAACTTATTGGCTGCGTCCCAAGCTTCGGTTTCGGTTTCGCGTACAATCACGTGTAAGCGAATGCCAAACCGTAATTTTCTACCTTGTGTTTCAGCTAGTCGGCGGACTGTGGCTATTTTCTCGGCTACTTGTGCGGGTGGTTCACCCCAAGTAAGGTAAACATCTACTTGTTTAGCAGCGATTTCTTGGGCGATGGGGGAGGAACCGCCAAACCATAGGGGTGGATGGGGTTTTTGGACTGGGGGAAATAACAACTTTCCTTCTCGGATGTCGAGATAGTCGCCTTGAAAGTTTGTTACTTCACCACTTACAAGCGATCGCCACACTGTGAGAAATTCATCTGTCAGTTGATAACGGCGATCGTGACTCAGGTGTAAGCCATCCCCGGCTAACTCTACCGGATCGCCACCTGTGACTACGTTAATCAACAACCTTCCACCAGATAAACGGTCAAAAGTTGCCGCCATCCTTGCTGCTACCCCAACAGAAGTTAACCCTGGACGAATTGCTACTAAAAAACGCATCTGGCGAGTTAGTGGTAGTAGAGAAGATGCCACAATCCAAGCATCTTCACAAGAACGTCCTGTGGGAAGTAATGCCCCTGTGTAACCCAGGTCATCCACTGCTTGGGCAATTTGCCGGAAGTACTGAAAACTAACTGCCCTTCCGCCTGTGGCCGTACCGAGGTAGCGTCCATCGCCGTGGGTGGGGATGAACCATAGTAGCTGCATGAGTCTTATCCTTAAAATATCGGCAACTCTATCGATTTACCGTAATTTATGTTTACAAGTATTGCATATTCCTCTTGAGCAAGCAAGAGGTTTTTAAAAAACTACTGTATTCCTACAAATATAAAAATAAAGCTTTAAAGACACTTGACCTGGGAAATAGGGAAATGCTTAAGAGAAACTTGATATATAAATTTATTTTAAGATAACTTTTTGTGAAAATTAATTTAATGTAAGATTATAAACCCACTGTAAATAAGATATTGAGCGATAAAAAGATACAAGCCCCTCTACAAGCAAAGTTCAGTTCGTCGGAGAGGTTGCTGTAGGCATTGCCGGAAGCCAGCGCTCTGACTTCGCGCTAAATTTATGGGATTGTGAACACAATAAACCTCCAAAATTTTCATTTGGTCTGTAACGCACCAGTGGGAAAGTCTAACAACCGAACGCACTGGTTTCTCTGTATATGTGTGGTTTGTATGTCTCTATGTAGACTTGCCAACAATCAAACTTCCGTATTCTGATATAATAAGTATATGCGTACACATTAATTAACTCTTACACAAAATGATTAAATTATTAATGTCGGCGGCAAATGTCTAGACGAGATAATTTACATTTCTCTGTGCGTCGCACTCTTGAAAAAGATGGCTGGACAATTACAGACGATCCTTTGATTTTGGTATTAGAGCAGACCCTGTTGAAAGCTGATTTGGGAGCCGAGAAATTTTTCACAGCAGAGAAAGATGGTCGTAAAATTGCTGTAGAAGTTAAAGATTTTGATGCTATCTCTGTTATCAGTGAACTTGAAAAAACAATGGGACAACTTCAGCTTTATCAATGGGCATTGGAAGAGCAAGAGCCTGAGCGTCAGTTATATTTAGCAGTGAGTCAAGAGATATACATTAAGCATTTTCAAAAACCAATTTTTCAGTTGGTTGTCCAGCGCAATAAAATTAACTTATTAGTTTATGAACTAAGCCGAGAGGTAATTATTAAATGGATCAAACATTGAATTATGCAGACATTCTCAAGACAACGGTGCAAGAAGCAATAATTAATCAACCCCGTTTACAGGCGCTTAAACTTTATGCTGTTTGCGATACCGAGTCAGGTCATTTTCTGGTTCTAGCTACAGGTTGGGATAAACAGCGTTGGATTGATAGCATTTTATTTCATGCTCGTTTAGTAGAACATCAAATCATCATTGAAGAAGATAACTTTGAAGAAAGCTTAACCCAGTTACTCATCGCTAAAGGTATCAGAAAAGAGGATATTGCGATCCATTTGCAGCCTGCAATCCTATCCTGAGAAGCATATCGGAGCTATTCAGATTTCTTTGGAAGATTTTACCAACATGTCAAGGTAGAGGAATCCCGACATAGTGACTGTGATGGCTGAGTCAAAAATAGAAAATAATAGATATATGAAGAAACGTGATTTTTCCAAGCTAGTACAGCTTTGTTATCACCCTATATTTTCCCAAGGTCAAGCATAATGACAACTTCTAATACTCAGTTTGAAATTACTAAATCTGAACAAGAATGGCAATCGATTTTAACGCCGGAACAGTATCGTGTATTGCGGAAGCATGAAACTGAACGGGCTTTTACTAGTCCCCTTGATAAAGAATACAGCGAAGGGACTTATGTTTGCGCTGGTTGTGGACAGGCTTTGTTTACATCTGATACTAAATTCAATAGTGGTACTGGCTGGCCGAGTTTTTTCCAACCCATTGAAGGCGCAATTGCTACTACTGTAGATAGGTCATTTTTCATGACGAGAATTGAAGTACATTGCAGCCGTTGTGGTGGACATTTGGGTCATGTTTTTGATGACGGCCCTGCACCCACTGGTAAGCGCTATTGTATGAATGGTGTCTCGTTAAAGTTTGAGCCTGCTTAAGATTGGGTAATTGGTAATTGGTAATTGGTAATTGGTTTTTACCATTACCAATTTACCTCACCGGCTACTTAACTAGCTACAGCTTCGGCTTTCGCTTCTACTGGTACATAAGGTTTTTCTGCACCTTGTGCTAAATATTTAGCTAGTTGTTTTTCAATTTCGTCGCGGACAATTTGGCGATATTCTAGAAAATGTTCGTTGTGGGCGCAGACAGCAATGTAATGTTCCACAACTCCAGGGTTATGCTTAAGGATGCTAAACAAGTGATGCCAGAATTTCCAACGGGTTTCGCGTTTGATACCTTGCCGCCAGATAACGATTAATAAGGCTTTAATTACTACCCATTCTGGCATTTTGAATGGTGTTTTGTAACGTGGCGCACCCAACATGAGGAAACAACGATAGGTGCGGTCTAAGTATTTTACAGGGTCATATAAACTACAGAACGCTTCAACATATTCCCTGGCAATATCTTCTAAAGGACGAGTGGCAATAAAGTTCATCAACGTTGTTTGGTTGATGTTACTTTCTATATTTTCCCGTAGTCTGCCTTCCTTCTTCAAGCGATGCCATAATGCTGTGTTGGGTAAGGCTTGTAACATGGCGAAGGTGGTGGAGGGGATACCGGCTTGTTCGGCAAAACGGACGATGCGATCGCCTGCACCTGCTTTTTCACCATCGAACCCAATAATAAACCCAGCCATTGGGCGTAACCCAGCCTTAATGATGGTTTGCACTGCATCTATTAAGGAGTTGCGGGTATTTTGAAACTTCTTCGTCAGTTGCAAGCTATCTTCATCGGGTGTTTCAATTCCCAAGAAAACGGCAGAAAAACCAGACTCTACCATTAAATCTAGTAATTCCTGGTCTTGCGCTAAGTCAACGGAAGCTTCAGTATCAAATTTGAAGGGATATTGATGTTCAACCATCCAAACTTTTAACTCTTTCAGCAACAATTTCACATTGCGCTTGTTACCGATAAAGTTGTCATCCACCATGAACACACCACGCCGCCAGCCTAACTCGTAGAGGTAATCTAACTCTGCTAATAACTGCGCTGGGGTTTTGGTACGTGGTTTGCGTCCGTAGAGAACGATGATGTCACAAAATTCGCACTGGAAAGGACAACCTCGCGAGAACTGTACTGACATCATGTCATAGGCATCTAATTCTAGTAAATCAAACCGGGGTATGGGTGTAGTCGTCACATCCGGCTTTTCGGCGGTGCGGAAAATACCCGAAGTTTCTCCTCGTTGCACTGCTTCCACAAACAGGGGTAGGGTGATTTCCCCTTCATCAAGAATGAGAAAATCTGCACCGACATTCTGCACATCGCTGGGTGTGGAGGTGGGATAAGGGCCACCGACGGCGACTAACTTACCACGGCGTTTTGCTTCTTGAATTTGTTCCAGTAAGTCTTGTTTCTGGACAATCATCGCAGAGAAGATGACGATATCAGCCCAAGCCCATTCTTCTTCGGTGACTGGGCGAATATTGCGATCTACTAGCTTAAACTCCCATTCTTGGGGCAATATTGCCGCTACTGTTACTAAACCCAAGGGTGGTAACAACACCTTGCGATCGACCAAAGCTAAAATCTTTTCGTATGACCAAAAGGTTTTGGGAAATATTGGATACACTAATAGGATTCGCATCTCGTCTCATTCCTCACGCTGTGATTGTATTCCCACGCTAACAAAAATAATTACTTATTGACTTTTTGTTAAATTTGCTTTAAGTTTACCGCAAATGCTTTTGTTTGGGATAAAAAATCTTCAAGCTACCTAAATTTTCCTTTAAATATCGCTATTATCCTTGGTAGGGGGTATAGAAATAATTTTAACTCAACTTTTATGACGCTCAACACCGCTAATTTTTAAAACATCGCTCATGGTTGCACAATAATTTGGCAAGCCGAAACTCTTAGGATTAATCACTGTGTCATAGGTGAAATGCCGATAGTTCATACAGAATCTATCCCAATCTGCCATTTGGATGCGAAATACAGCAATAATTATATTTGCTAATGATATGGATAGGGGGATGCGGAAATAAATCTTTTTGCTAAGATAAGCGCAAACTTGTTCTATTGCTTGGTTAGCTGTTAAACGTTTTTGTCCTAATACAAATTTACGCTGTGCAGCTTCTTGAGGGGGATTAACTATTAAATAGTTAACTACACTGGCAATATCTTTGCCGTGGATGAAGTGGAAACTGCCATCGGCTTGTAAGAAGCGAATTAAATTAATATATTTGGTAACTTCGGGAATGCCAGATGTGAGATGAGAGTATGGCTTTTTGGCATCGCCACCTAAAACTAAAGTGGGAAAAACAGTGGTGATTTTGGGTGCGATCGCTAGTTGTGGTATCTTCTGTAAACACTCATATTTCGAGCGAATATAATCTGTACCAATCTCCCCCGCTTCTTTGAGTGGTTGATTGTTGCTATCTAAAACACTGGCTGTAGAAAAATAAATGACTTGTTCACAACGGACTGGATCTAATAAATTTAGTAACTCTATAGTTTTAGATACATTAATATCAAATGTTTGCTCACCACCCCAAGCTGTTGCTGTCAGTACAGCTACATCAATTGTTGGTAGTAAATCAGCCAGTTGACTAATATTTTGCATATCACCCTGTAAGACGGTGATACCTGGACGAAATTGCGTATCAACTTGTAATTTATGGGTATTTCTTACTAATAAATATAGTTCGTAATCTGTTTCTTGAATTAAGCTTTCACTAATATAGTGACCAATACAGCCACTAGCACCTGTTACTAAAATTCGTTTTGTCATAGAAGGAGGCAGAAAGATATATTTTACTTGCCTGATTAAATCTTTACGTGAACTACCCACACTGAAGAGACGTTACAGTGTGGGCTTCCAACTTCACGGAAGATTGCCTCATCTTGGATTTGCGTCCGCGAATTGGTCTTACATCCTCTCCATTGGCGTTATCCTCCCCTGTCCCAGAGGAGGACAGCATTCTGATACCTTCCGCTCTAATATTTATCGCAGCATTACCGTCCCTGTCGTGATGAGTGCCGCAACTAGGACAAATCCAAGTTCTTGCATCTAGTAGCAACTCCGAAATCTGGTAATGACAATTAGAGCAAAGTTTGGAACTGGGGAACCATCGATTTATCTCTACCAAATTTCCACCACTACGCTCTAATTTGTAGCTGAGAAAGTTGACGAAGCTTCCCCATCCCGTATCAGATATTGCTTTTGCTAGTTTATGGTTACGAACCATGCCCTTGACGTTGAGATTTTCGACTACTACCACTTGATTATTGTCTACTATCTTTCTTGATAGTTTGTGTAGATAGTCTTGGCGGACATTACTAACCTGTTCGTATACCCTAGCGACGATCTTGTTAGCCTTTTTGCGACGATTACTACCTTTATTTTTTCTTGCAGCAATGCGTTGTTTTACGGCTAATTTCTTTTCATATTTAGATAGATGCCTTGGGTTGGGATATTTGGAAACTTTCTCGCCATCATAAGTGATTGCAAAATCCTTGATTCCTAAATCAATTCCAATAACTTTACCGTCATTACCTGTTGTAGGATAATCAACTTCTCCTGTCGGAGACGCTACGCGAACGTATTCCATCAGAACAGAAGCGTAGTATTTACCAGATGGGCATTTACTAACAGTTACAGTTTTGATCATCCCATCAAGAGGACGATGAATTTTTGCTTTAACAGTCCCTAGCTTACCAGGGAATTTCAAGGACTCATCAACCTGTTTGACTTTTTGTGGATATTGAATTGATTGACGGTGGTGTTTTGATTTGAACCTTGGGTATTTTGCTCTACCTTCAAAAAAGTTCTGATATGCACGGCTAAGGTTGAGACTCACAGATTGTAAAACTTGTGAATAACATTCTCCTAGCCATTCTGTTTCCTTTTCTTTTTTGAGCTTTGGCAACAAAGAATTTAACCCAGACTGAGACAAACCCTTGCCAGTTGCTTTATAGGTTTCAATACATTGATTCAACCCATAATTCCACCACCAACGCGCACAACCAAAGTGTTGAGCTAACACCTGAATTTGCTCATCTGTGGGATACAACCTGACTTTTACGGCTTGTCGTCTCATCTAGATTTCTCCAATTCTCGACCTATTACTATTATATACATATTGCAGTAACAACGTTCAAGAAATATTTGGCTACTCCGCACTACGTGCCGCTACGCGAACATATATCTCCTCTCTCGCCTTACGGCATTGGTCGGAGATACAATCGTCGCAGCCCGCCTTATATCCCACCACTGAGCGCGGAGTACACTGGGGAGCGTGGGGGACGAGGGCGCGATTCAGTTAAAAGTCAATAGTCTCTAATCCTCAGCCAATAGTTCCCAGCCAAAATACCAATGACTAATAACTATTGACTATTGACTATTGACTATTGACTATTGACTACACAAGCGCATTAAGTTGCTTGGCTGTTTCAAAGAAAAAGGCGACGTTTTCTTCTGGGGTGTCTGGTAGTACACCATGTCCAAGGTTGAGAATGTGACCCCAGTTTCCAGCTTTCTTGACGGTATCGATGATGCGATCGCGGATAAAATCTTTAGAGCCGTAAAGTACACCAGGGTCAAGATTACCTTGTACTTTCATCTGTTTACCTAATCTGGCTCTAGCATCAGCCATGTCTACTGTCCAGTCTACAGTGACGATATCAGCACCGGATTGTCCCATGCGTTCTAATACGCCTGCGCTACCACTAACTAGCAAAATCAAGGGTGTGTCAGGATGGGTTTGCTTGATTTGCTGAAATACTCGTCGCTGATAGGGTAGGGCAAAGGTGTCATAATCTTGGGGGCTGAGTTGTCCTGCCCAAGAATCGAACAATTGTACTACTTGAGCGCCGGAGTCGATTTGGTAACGGGCATAAACAGCGATCGCATCTGCTAATTTAGCTAGCAGTTGATGCAGAATTGTCGGGTCTGAGAATGCCAGATTTTTGATGATGGAATAGGTTTTAGAACCTTTACCTTCCACTGCATAGGCGGCTAGAGTCCAAGGCGCACCAACAAAGCCCAATACCGTTGATTTATCCCCTACTTCTTGGCGTAACGCCTGCAATATGGTTTTAATGAAGGGCATTGCCGCTTCTGGTTCTAGAGGACGCAGTGCATCAACTTGTGCTTGAGTGCGAATGGGGGCGTGAATGATGGGGCCTTTACCTTCCGCAATGTCCATTTCAATGCCCAAGGCTGGCAAGGGGGTGACAATATCGGAAAATAAAATTACTCCGTCTGGCTGGAAAGCTTTCCAAGGTTGCAGGGAAACTTCAATCGCCACGTCTGGAATTTCCGAGCGATCGCGAAACGAAGGGTACTTTTCCCTTAAATCCCGATATGCTTTCATATATCGTCCCGCTTGCCGCATCATCCACACGGGAGGACGATCTACAATTTCACCACGAGCAGCCCGTAAAAGGTGAGGAGCCGTTGAAGTAAGACCCATTTAACACTTCATCCTAAGTCACTTTTTTATGTCAATGTTTAGCTTATCATTCTGGGATTACGCTTTATCGAGGGGGTTGGGGATTGGGGACACTTCTTGAGCTTGAGTGCATCGCTGGGAATTGGGTTTTTACTTAGGAGTGAACACTTGCTAATTTTCAGACAAAAAGTAATAAAACTTTAAATTTAAATTTATACGCTGTAATAAGATGAATTAATGGCGATCGCTCAAAATAAATAGAGCCTGATTATTTTCCAGCAGTCTTAACAACCATACTGAAAATAAAAACTCCATCCCTTTATGGGTGGAGTTTTGTCAGTGGTCAGTGGTCAGTTGCAAAGACATATAAAAGCCACCCACCTGTGTATGGGGTATTAAACCAGATCAGGACTTACGCAACTGGCACATATAGTTAGGATGCGTCAGATGTGGAAAATCCCTTCATTTGTACGAAATTATTGGGTCTGACGCACCCTACAGTTAGTTTGATTATGACACTTGCGTAAGTCCTACAGATCCAAAACAACTACCAACTGACAACTAACAAATGACACCAGCAGTGTAATAAACAGACTCCCCTATTGTTTTTCTCCGATTTAGTAGTCCAAATCTCCATTTACCGGAGTTTCACCTGTTAAATGAAGGTGAGTTGAGGCTTCATTACTGGGAGGTAAAAATGATTTTTCCAACTCCAAGCGCTGTTCTACATTACGCAAGAAATACCCATCCACCATTGCCGAACCTAAAAGCTTACCCAACTCCTCACGACTGGTAGTAATATTTGTGTTAAATCCCTCATGAGGCAAATTACCCAAAGTTGCCACAACAGCACGTTGAATTAATTGCAAAACCTCTACTGAACAAGGTTTAGATAACTGTTTAACCGTTTGCGGACTCATCGCTTGCACATATTCCCACAGCCCATTATTGTTAAGTGCTTCACTAGCAAAATATTCTGGATGACGATGGGAATCATTACTCATGGTAACTATCTCAAATATTGCACAACTATCAATTAATTTAGCAATTGAATTTATATCTCTGAGTTCGCATAACCGAACTTTTAAAGACAGGTATCCTACTAAGGGACTTCCAACTAAAAAAATATACAATCACTTTGGTGAGCAGGGAGTGTAGGGGTGTAGGGGTGTAGATGAAGAAAAAAGTGTTGATTCTATATTTTGCTCTGGCGTTCATCGCGCCCATTGGGCGCTGACATCTTGCACTTCCCTTGTGGAAGCAGCTGACTATGCACTCCCCACCCTACGAAATCTGAGTACTGAGTCATGAGTGCTGTTAGCGGTAGCGGGGCGTTCAGCCCGTGGTAAAATTTCTTCCTCTGCGTTCCCAGTTCCCAATACCCAGTCCCCAGTCCCTACTCCCTAGCTATCACAATATCGTTAGAAGGGTATAAGGTAGGTTATTTAGTCTCTCTTTCAGCTAGCAACTTGTTAATTAGTTCTTGCTGCTTTTGCATTTGTTCCTGTTGTTGCCTTAACTGTTCCTTCAGTATGTCCAACTCTGTTTGTTGTGGCACTTCTGGGTTAACTCTTTCAGCAAATACGGCTACATCTTGATAATGTTTGTTGCTCACATCGATATTATGACCGCACCACTTACTTACAATCTTTTCATCAATTCCTAAGTCAAAAACAGCATGAGTAATAAATGAATGTCTAGTGTTGTAAGGTGATAGGTATTTAGTGAGTTTCCCTTGTTCTATTAACTGAGGAATTATCCCTTTTATCCTTGAAGATTCATTTCCGCTATATCTATTTCTAAATACTGCGTGATTTATTATTTTCCCCCCTTTACTTTTAAACACCACTTCGTTATCTTCACCTTGAGGAATTGATTTCAATAAATTCCATAACTCACCATCTTTAGGCATTGGAAATTTACGGATTAGCTCACCCTTATAACTTTTGTCATTTTTTAGTGGGTAGAATTTTTTTGTGGCATAGTCGTAAGTTCGTCTAATTAAAATTCTCTCTTTATTCCATTCAACATCAGACCACATAAATGCTATAGCTTCCCCAGTCCTACAACCCGTCAAGAACTTGAATTTGAAAAACCCATGCCATAAAGGGTATTTATCTTTAACAAAATCAAGTATTACCTGTACTTCATTCCAAGTGTAAGCTTTTGATTGGTCTAGTACATCATTATCAGTTTCTACTTCATTTTGTGTTTTACCTTTAGCACCTTTGGTTGTTATCTCATCACTTAAACCATCGTAGGGGTTATGAGTTAATAGTTTGTTTTTTATCCCTAATTGATGAGCTTTTGAGAGATTAGATAAAACTTGTTTAACCAATTTTAAATGTCTATTTTCTATCAACCAATTCCTGATTTTTAAGGCATCTTCTGATTTAGTAGCCTCAATTGCTGATTCAAGATAGTTCTTATATTGTCCTTGATACACTCTGCAATACACGCTCTCCCTTAACCCTGACTTTCTGTATTCACAGTACATATCCCAAACCTCCATCAGCGATAACTGGGGTTTAGGTGGTATTTCATCAGTGGTACTTATAGCAGCATCTCTTACTAATCTGAGCTTTGCCCTTAAACCGTATTCTTCGAGTATTTCTTGGTATCTGCCTAAATTGAATATGCCCTCATCAGTAGATAGCTTCCCTTCCTCCAACTCAAGCTGTAACCTACGCTGCAATTTTGCGGCTGTAGCTTCCCAATCGTCAGGGTTGATACCTGTTCCTAGCTTGATTTGTTTACCATCTGCAAAGTAACTGCGGGGGAAACAAGCCTTAATTCCCCCTGAGTCTGGACGTACAGTTACCTGACCCTTCTTAGCCTTACCTGTGGGTGTTTTTGCGCTGTTCACCATAATGCTCAATCAATGCTCAAATGTGGATGTTCAATAGCTGATGTATTGAACTAGTGGACATCCTCACAGCCTATCACAATATCGTTAGACTTAATTACCGCATAGGCTTCTGCACCCTCAGTCAGTTCTAACTCCTCGGCTGACATTCTCGTAATAATCGAGGTTAATTCAACTTTGTGAACAATTTCTAATGTCACCTCGCTGTTAACAGCTCCAGTGACAACTTTTTTGACAACTCCTTTGAGAATGTTACGAGAACTAACTTTTAATGGTCTTTTGGAACTGGTAACTTCCAGCTCAACAGTTTCAGTCGCTTCTTTTTCCACCTTCTGCGCCTGTTTGGTTGGTATTGATTTTGGCGGCGGTGGGGGTTGATTTAGTCCGCGCACAAGTTCCCGCAAAATCTCAGTTTTGGTGCGCTGAGACTGCTGACAAAACTCTTCTAGAATCTTGCGCTCCTCTTCTGATGTTTGAAAAGTGATCCATCCTTGTTCTTTTCTTGGCATAATGTTACCAATTAGGTTGGTACATATCGGAATTGTCTAAGTACGATCCTACCAAGCCGCCATCCTCTGAAGAAGAGTCTATCTAAACACGATTCTCTATGAAACGAAGAAACATTCTCGCCTTTATTGGTACAGCACTTGCTAGTTTGTTTTTAGTAGTGGGCTTACCATTTTTCCCACCTTCTCCTGTAGTAGCACAATCAAACGTTAGCCTACTGGTGTCTGCGGCTGCTAGTTTGAAAGATGCACTAGAAGAAATTAAGCCTCTCTATCAACAGAGTAAGCCGAATGTCAACATTAATTTTAACTTTGGTGCATCCGGTGCTTTGCAGCAGCAAATTGAACAAGGTGCGCCAACAGATATTTTTATATCTGCAGCCAAAAGACAAGTAGACGCTTTAGAACAGAAGAGGCTGCTTGTATCTGGTACAAGAAGTATCATAGCAAAGAACCGTCTAGTATTAATTGTGCCAAGGAATACAACTGGGATTACCAGCTTCTTCAACTTAAAAGATGAAAGCATTAAGCGAATTGCCATTGGTGAACCTAGAAGCGTTCCTGCTGGACAATACGCAGAACAAGTATTACAGAAGTTAAAGCTGTTACCTCAAATAAAGCCAAAACTAGTCTATGCTAACAATGTGCGTCAAGTTTTAGCTGCGGTAGAAAGTGGTAATGCTGACGCAGGCTTGGTTTACGCCACTGACGCAAAGATTTCTGACAAAGTAAAAACTGTAGTTGCTGCTGATGAAAAATACCACTCTGCCATTACTTATCCTTTAGCCGTAGTCAAAAGTAGCAGAAATGTTGAGGCGGCTAAGGACTTTGCCCAATACTTAGCTACTAACAGTCAAGTTAAGGCTGTGCTACGCAAATACGGGTTTCTTTTGCCTTAATAATATTTTTCTTCATTGTACGAGTGAGGGCTTAAGGTTGTAAGTCCTCACTTAATTTTTTTTGGGCAATCAAGTTTAACAATCTTGCCTTTTAGCATAGAAGTAATACTATACATAAAATGTTTATTGTTATTTAATTTTTCAGTATAAATGCTGCCATTTTATCTGAAAAATTTGGTTTTAAAATTTGTGAATTATCCTTGCATGAAAGCTGTGGAATTGAGAGATTATTCCTGTGCGGGGCGTAGCCCATCGCACAGGCACACAATTGTACAAAACTTCTGCAATTTGCCAGACAGTTTAATTAGATGAATAGATGGTAAACTTTTTTACTAATAAAATCTTTTACTCAAAAGTTCGTGAGAAAGGGTCTGTATGAAATTTCAGTCAGTATCAGTAACTATTGGTTTAAGCGTTCTCAGTCTATCAACCCCTTTATTTAGTTCACCGCGAGTTCTAGCTCAAGAAGTTGCAGCTTCCTGTCCTTTGCCAACAGAAATTGCTATTACTTTCCTTGATTCTAAATGTCAGGCAGTCACACTAGAACAACCTCAGACTTTTTATCGCTACTATAGTAGCAGTACAAATAAATACGGTAGATATTTAACTACAAACCAATATAAAACAAACGTAGAAGTAATTAGGAATCTAGCTCTCAATCAATCCTGGGGCAACAAAGCTACTACCATGCTAAAAGTGACATTACCAGCTGGCACAGTAGTTTATCAAGGCATTGTTGCCCCTCAAAATCCCTCACAATGTTACCCAGGGGGAGGTCAACAAACCTTCATTCAGGATACAAGAGATCCCAATATCAAATGGGTTGAGGGAGAAAATCTTATTGTCGAAGATTTCACCTGTCAATAAAATTCATGGAAACCAAGACCGAAACATTGCTCAAGCTCATAGAACAAGCGCTGAACATAGCAGAACAGATGCGTCCTGAACTAGCAAACCCAGAGCGTTTAAATAATGTGGTTAGAGTCCTGCAATCAATCAGAACTAAGACCTTAATTGGTCAACTTGAACCATCAGTAGGAACCTCAACTTTTGGGTTAGCGCGTGAAGTCGCTGATTGGGTTGAACCTCTAGATTCGCCCTTATTAAAAGTTGTGGGCGCAATTGAAGAATATTATCAAACTAATTTCTAGAGTAGCTTGGCAAGGCTAAAATGTGGCAATAGATTGAGAAAAGATTGAACGCAGTTAACAATTCAAAATTCGCGCATTCAAAATTCGCGCATTAAAGACATTTTGCCTACGGCACGCTACGCGAACAGTTGGGGTTTAAATCCCCAACTGAAAATTTGCTACGTACAGACGTAGGGGTCTTTAACCCTCGGAATTACGATAAACGCAGATAAACGCAGATGGGTGGGGGCGCACAGATGTCAAGTCGCTTCTCTACGAGACGCTACGCGAACGCTCCAATTCAAAATTCACGCATTGCAATCCCCATAAATAAATTTAGGCGGCTCAAGACAAGGATTTTTTTGCCTTGTGCTTACGCATCTCGGCAAAATTGTTTCTACATTGTCCATAAATAAATTTAGGGGCTTGTATCCTTTTCAACTTCGGTCAAAATCTCTGCTACAACACTAGAAATCAGAACTTATAAATTTTTCTTTTTCTGTATGAAACCACCCTGCTTATGATTTCGTAGGGTGGGGAGTGCATCCCCACTAGCTTCCACAAGGGAGGTGCAAGATGTCAGTACCCAAAATATGCTATGAATAGTAAAACTCTTGTGGGATGGGACGAACAGCCTGCCCTTATTTAACCCACTCAGATGAAATGTGCTGTAGGTGTTGTCTGTTCCCTTTTCAATTTTTCTGACAAGCTTGCTGCATTAAAATCCGGTTATTTTTATACACCTCCAAAGTTCCAGACTGCCTGTTATCCAAAGTGCCATCCCACACCCAATATTCATAGATTCCATTGCGGAACTTATACACTCGAACACCTTCTGTTGCTTGACTAGTTCCTTTACCCAAACTTAAATTACCATTGCGACTGGTCGAGCGATAGAGCAGTTCATTGGATCTATAATTCCGCCAAATATTGACATTGTAGCCATTTTGACATTTCATGCTGAGGACGATTCCCGCAGTAGAATCAGCAGAGGCGCTTAAGGGGTTAGCTAAAACACTGGTTACTAGACCAAGGAGCAATGCGGATTTTTTCAGTATTGAGGTCATTGTTTTTAAGATAAGTAAAACTTTGGGGGAAATCGAATATCAGTCAGCTAGGGCGTGAATTACTCAATGAACCCGCCCCTACAACTGTTGACTGTTCACTGTTAAATCTGTGCCATACCACCATCGACAAACAGCTCAATGCCATTCACAAAGCTACTGTCATCTGAAGCCAAAAAGACAACGGCTTTGGCAATTTCATCGGGTGTACCTACTCTTCCCATAGGAATTTTTCTGGCTTGAGTATCCACAAACTCTTGCAGTTGCTCATCATTCAGTCCCAAGAGATTGTAAGCAGGAGTAGGCACAACACCAGGGCTGATAACATTAACACGGATTTTGCGCTCTTTGAGGTCGATTGTCCAATTACGGGCAAACGATCGCACGGCAGCTTTGGTAGCACTGTAAACGCTGAAGGCTGGCGTGGCTTTGATAGAACTAGTTGAGGCGTTCAGAATGATAGAAGCGCCCTCTGGCAACAAAGGCAATGCCTTCTGTACGGTGAACAGCAGACCTTTGACGTTAATGTTGAACATTTTGTCAAAATGTTCTTCGGTAATTGAGCCGAGTGGGACAACTTCTGCACCGCCAGCATTGGCGAATAGCACATCCAGGTGTCCTTGCTCTTGCTTGATGGTAGCAAACAGGCGATCAAGGTCTGCCAAATTAGAAACATCGCTCTGAATACCTGTGATATTTTCAGCGATCGCGTTCACTGCGGCATCCAGTTCCGCTAGGCGACGACCTGTAATGTATACATAAGCACCTTCTGCAACAAAGCGCTTGGCAGTAGCAAGACCGATGCCGCTAGTACCACCAGTGATCAGAGCAACTTTTCCGTCTAATTTTTTCATGATGAGTTCTTTAATTGTTTATGATGTTTGCTAATTCATAGCATTATTGTCAGAGCGTATTGGGGAGCTTGGGCGATCGCCTGACGAATATCTGCATCCGTGACATAATCGTAGGTAATAACCCTGCTTCCCCCTTCCCCTTTCCTCTTAAGGGCAGGTTTTTCATAAAGTAATCAGTGAGGACTATAAGATTCAGTAAATTATCAGACTTTCATCTACCCCTACACCCTAAAATCAGTGTTTTTGGGTCGAAGTGTAAAAAACCTGCCCTTGAAAGCTTCCCCTTTCCCCCTTTCCCCTTCCCCCCTGATCGCAATTTTTTAACCTTCTGGTAAACTGGCAAACACTTGCTCAACTAATTCCTTCGTCTTATCTTCCAATCGCTGCCAATCAACCTCACCTGCGTCATCAATTAAGCTAGTATCGATATCAACAGCATCACGATCAGAGTTGTAATCAAGAAAACATACTTGATAACAGAGTTCCCACAGATCAACACTCACAGTTTGCTCTTGACGTTGCAAGCATAAATGATATCCTGGGTGGGGCATTGGCAATTGTGCCAACCTGTCTCTGATAGCCTCAGCCTGTTCAAAGGTCGCAGACTCCATTTCTTGCAATAACTGCGTCACCAAAGCTTTTGTCTCATCAGTGGTGTTAGGCGGCCAAATCAGTACATCTTGGTAAGTTCCTTTCCAAGCAGACTCATCCAACTGCTTGCGGAGATTATCAATAACGCGAATAAAAGCAGGCTGCATGAGGAGTTCAGCCTGCTGCCATGTAACTTGGTTGGTTATTTTGGGTGGCATTGGTAAAAAGGCACTAAAAGAAAAATTTACAGTCTGTGTATATTAAAAAGAATGCTTATTTAGTTCAAATCTTTTATCAAGATAGCGGATTTCTCGGAAAAAAAATTGGAGATATTTATTACTATCGGGAGATTTTCGGTAATAATTCTGGGGAAGGAATATGATTGGCAAACTACTAGATCACAGATACCAAGTAATTAGAGTCCTGGCTACGGGAGGATTCGGTCAAACCTACATTGCCCAAGATACTCGACGGCCCGGCAACCCTACTTGTGTTGTCAAGCACCTCCAGCCAGCCACTTCTGACCCCAGAGTTTTTGAGACAGCCAAACGCTTATTTAACAGTGAAGCCGAGACTTTAGAAAATTTGGGGCATCATGACCAAATACCCAGACTATTGGCGTATTTCGACGAAAATCAAGAATTTTATCTAGTACAAGAGTTTATTGACGGACATACGCTGACAGAAGAACTCATCCCTGGTAATCGTTGGAGTGAAAGCCAAGTCATTCAATTATTACAAGAAGTTTTGGGTATTTTAGAGTTTGTCCATAACCAAGGTGTAATTCACCGGGATATCAAGCCAGATAACCTCATCCGCCGCCAGGCTGATAATAAATTAGTGTTGGTAGATTTTGGGGCGGTAAAACAATTACGTACCCAAATGGTGACAGTTGTTGGTCAACCTACTGCTACAGTAGTTATTGGCACTCCAGGCTATATGTCTACCGAACAAGGGCAAGGTAAACCCCGTCCTAACAGCGATATTTATGCTTTGGGAATTATCGCTATTCAAGCTTTGACTGGTTTATCACCCACAGAGTTACAAGAAGACCCCCAAACCGGGGAATTGATTTGGCGGCATTTGGTGAATGTCAGTGAAAGGCTGGCGGTAGTCTTAAATAAAATGGTGCGCTATCACTTTAAAGACCGCTACCAAACCGCCACAGAAGCATTACAAGCCTTACAAGCAGCGATTAATCCTGTGCCGGTAGCTGTCTCATCCCCATCGGCAAAATCTCTCAACCATTCCACCTATCAACCGGCTAAACCATCATCGCCTGTATCTCGCCAACAAACTGTAGCCGTTGCACCAGCCAACCCAGTTGTTAACCCACCAGCACGTAAAGACTCTAGCAAATCTGACCCATTACCCCTATTAATTGGCATCGTCCTAGCAGGCGGTGCGGCAGCTTTGGTAGCTAATTTCTACCCCAATGTGCGAAATTTTGCTGCTAATGTTTTAAGTAATAATACCAACAGCAATAAATGCTTGGCTGTGGTATCTGGTAATTCTAATATCCGTTCTGAACCTAGTTCAATTAATACTGATACGGTTTTGCAAACCCTTGGTGTAAATACTAGCTATGAGGTAACGGGTAGACGGACGAAACGCGGTTGGGTAGAACTCAAACTTAACTCTGGTCGTTTAGCTTGGGCGCACTCAGGTGTAATTACTAATAATTCACAGTGGACTGCTTGCTTGCGCGATCGCGGCATTGCTATAAAAACAGTAGATGATAGTAGCCTAATTGCTGCTAGACCCGAACCCAAACCCCAACCAAGGTCAGAAACTATTATTCAGCCAGCGCCAGAAGCGGAAAGTTCGCCTGACTCGCAGCCCACCAAACAAGCGCAACCGCCAGTAGATAGTAGCAAAATTATCGAACAAGCCAGGAAGAGGTATGAATCAGGGGATTTGGTGGGTGCGATCGCTATGCTAAGATCAATCCCAGCAAATGCTTCTGCTGGCATTAAAGAAACAGCCGCCATGATTAACCAATGGCAGCAAGATTGGCAAAAAGCCGACGCTTTATTTAATGATATAAATAAAGCTTTGGATGATGGTCAATGGGACAAAGTTTTAGAATACAGAGACCATCCCGAAAAGTTACCTAATATTAAATACTGGCGAGATAAGTTAGAACCTGTATTTAAAGAAGCCGCCGAAAATGTAGCTAAACAAGCCATCCCCAAAACGGAAAATCAAGGGGAAAATCATACCCAACAGGAAACTCCAAATACAGAGGAACCATCTGCGAATGAAACACCTAGTTCTCAAGAAGTTCCCCAGGGTGGCTATTAATTTGTATAAGTAGGGCGGGCAAGATGCCCACCCCACAAGAATTTAATTTAATTTCAATATGCAAATTAGATGTTTTTCAGCTTATTGCTCTTTTTGGTGGGCATTGCCCACCATACTACAGATATTTTAAGTATTCGATTATAAATTACCAATTAGTATCAGGTCTTTTTATATCTGCTTTTATCTGAGGAAATACGCGATAAGTATTTAAATTCATTTGCGAATTACTAGCTGTTTGTGCTTCTGCCATTTCTATCAAGTTATATTTTACGTCTTCTGGATAAATTGCAAATATAATGTTATATGACTCGATAAAATTAATTATTTATTTGCATTCATCCACTGATTTATTGCTATTTCAACATATTAAGTATCAGTTTCATATAAAGTTTTTAAATGAGCAGGTAAATCTATTTCTTGAAACTGTTCCGCAGGAGTAGTAGGAAGTCCGCTTAATTCTGATAAATCTCTAATTTTTCTAATTAATATTTCAATTAAACTTCCATTCTTAGTTAATTCAGATAAATCTTCCTTGTCTAAGACAACTACAATTTTATTTGTTCTGGCATGGAAAATTATCTGGCGCAGTCTACAATCACTAACTGCTCTTTGTCTGGTACTACCTCGTTTAGGAAATCCTGATGCCCCATTTAATGTAACAAAAATTCCAAGACCTGCACCTCTTAAATTATGCTCCATTATACTGCATAATCTAGCAAATTGCTTATCTGGTAAGGGTGAGTTTGTCGCCTTTGCTTCAATTACTATATCTCTCTGCTCCCAGTCAAGATATAAAGTTTTACAGACCCCCTTCCAGTAAAGATCATCTCCACTTACTAACAAATCATATTGAGGCCCTGCGGACTGAAAACTCTTGATAGTTTGAACACCTTTTAGTCCTTTAAAGGATAAAAGTACAATCTGTTCCAAGAGTTTGCCTGCATCCTGGGTTTGTTTGGGTGTTGGCTTGTCTGATTGTATATATATATTAAGTTCGTTTAAATATTGACAAAGTTGTGCATCTGCTTTATGCAGGTAAGAAGCTAATTTATTTAATGCTGGATTTCCTGATTCCAAGGAATCCATCGCATTAATAATCAATTCCACAAGATCGTCCTGACTTTGCATGAATCAATCAAACAAATTTAATTGGTTGTTTAGATATAGCCATAAGATCAAACGATAACTCATCATAAGTTTCGACAACGCTCTCGCAATTGGGACAAGTCCAAGGTAAATTAGGAAACCCTATACCATAAGGTATTGCATCTATAGGTACATCTGGCTCACAATTATGATATATGAGCAGCTTCATTTCACAGATGCCTTTAGATTCCAGGTCTGCTAAGAGTGCCAGAGCATCAGAGTATTCTATACCTAATTGCACAGCAAGTTGATGCGGCATTACGTTGGTCGATGCCTTCATAAAATACTTGCTCAGTTCCGCTTTTTGATTTTCAGATAAGAAGCCCAAATGACTCTTGTGGATGAAGCTAGTCATGACCTTAGCCTTAAAGTCCAAGTTCTCTCAGCAGAAATTCAAGAACGGACGTACTACCACCATAATACCCTGAATAGCACTTGAGATGCTGAAGAGAATCTTGTGTTGTAGAGTTAGGTTTTAGTCCAAAATAGCAGTGTGCCTTAAGAAGACGCTTAATTTTAACTTTTTTTAACTCGTCTATCTCCATTTCAGCCTGCGATAATTCCTGATCCAGTTGAAACTCATAAGATTTAGTTCCCCATTTCTGAACCAAAGTTAATAAAATAGCTTCTTCAGCATCATGAATTTTTTCTGGATCACCTACTAAACCAAGTTTATCTAAAACCGAATTAGCTAATTTCTCTGAAAGAGCTTGTAATCCTTTAACATCAATCTCCTGAACTCCTGCACTATGAGCATTGATAGCTAGTCCAGATGCTTCCGCTCTAATACGTAAATGTCGCCATTTATACGGAGAATGATTGAGATATTTATCCCACATATCATGCAAAACAAGCTTATGAAGGTTGGGATAACTCCATTGCACTCGGCAATGTTCAGCCAATTCGTCAAAAAACACAGGAATATGATGCCAGAAAGGAAATTGAGAGGGTTCTATACGTTCACTTGTTATTGAACTAAAGGTAAAACCATTCCAAGATAAAGCTACATAATCTTGTGCTAACTCAGCAATAACAGACCAGCGAATATAACGCTCATCGGTTTGACTAGCATCTCCCGAACCTCGACGCACATAATCAACAATTCTACGAGTTCTGATATACCATTTCTTATTAGGTTGATTCGGTTCGTGAATTGGCCCATACCAACCTTCATTACCAAATTCTTGTAACAAAGATGCAGCAGAATTTAGTTGTGGTGTAACAGTGCAAGCACCTTTTTTCAAGCTTAACCATGTTCTCGACTGTTTCACATATGCTAGTAATATTTCATCTGCAGTAAGCTTACCTGCTTCAAGTGCATTGACTATATTTAATGCTAATTCACCTTTTTTAGCTCGACTTGCTCCAGATGAAATAAGTTGGAGGGTTTCAACAGTAAACTCACTACTAGATAAAAATTTCTCACAAAATTCCCTACCCGGAGAAAACCCTTGATCAACAAAAGCGTTAATACTCATAAACTATTGCTCAAAATATTGTGTCCATGCACTTAAAAGGTGGTTAAAAGAAGAGCATAGCAAAAAGTATATACGCCTAAGCAATTAATAGTAGGGCAGGAAACATACCTGCCCCCTAAAAAAACAAAACTTAACCCAAAGCGGAGTTTAACTCGCTCTGTGCTTGTTCCAAGGCTGCTGGTAATTGACTCGCATCGCGTCCACCGGCTTGGGCGAGGTTTGGTCTACCGCCGCCGCCACCACCGCAAATTTTGGCGATCGCACCAATAAATTTCCCCGCCTGTAAGCCTTTCTTGTTGACTTCTGGGCTAAAAGCTGCTACTAAGCTCACTTTGTCGGCTTCGGGAACGGAACCCAGTACCACCGCACCGTTACCAATTTTCTGTAATAGGCGTTCGGCTGCACTTTTCAATGATTCCGGGTCAACGCCTTCTAACTGGGCGACTATTATCTTATGGTCGCCTACAGTTGCGGCTGTTTGCAGTAGGCTGTCAGATTTGGCGATCGCTAGTTGCGATTTCAGATTTTCCAGTTGCTTCTCTGCTGTTCTCAGTTCGTTTTGCAGTGTGGTGATTCTCTCTGGTAGTTCTTCGGGTTTGACTTTAAAGCGATCGCTTAAATCCTTAACTACTTTATCCCGCACATTCAAATAATCCAACACAGCCGGGCCGGAAACCGCCTCAATTCGCCGCACACCAGAAGCAACGCCAGCTTCAGAAATAATCTTGAATACGCCAATTTCCGCCGTATTGCTGACGTGTGTACCACCGCACAGTTCCATCGACACACCAGGGAAATCTATCACCCGCACTTCATCACCATATTTTTCGCCAAACATGGCTACTGCACCTCTAGCTTTAGCCTCAGCTAAGGGTAATATTTTAATATTAGCAGAATGGGCTTCCGCAATCCAGGTGTTAATTTGTTCTTCGACTTGTTGAATTTCCTCTGTTGTCAAGGCGCGGGGACAGTTGAAGTCAAAGCGCAATCTATCGAAGGATACCAAAGAACCAGCTTGTGATATCCCCTCATCAACGAATTTCTTCAACGCTGCTTGTAATAGGTGGGTGGCGGTGTGGTTGGCTTGGGCGCGACGACGACATGAGCGGTCAATTTGGGCGCTGACATTATCGCCTACGCGCAGAGTTCCCCGTTCAATGCGTCCGAAGTGGACAAAGAAATCTGATTCTTTCTTGACATCTTCCACCCGCAAGACAAGACCATCGCCGGAGATATAACCGCGATCGCCTATTTGTCCACCAGACTCAGCATAAAATGGCGTTTTGTCAAGTACCACTTGTACATCTGTTCCCGCTTCGGCTTCCTCTTGGGAAACACCACCCACTAACAACACTTCCACCTTCGCTGTCGCCGCCGATTGTTTATAACCGATAAACTCAGTAGCGTGGATATGTTCGGCGAGTTTGTCGAGGGAACCTTGCACAGTTAAGTCGATGGTTTCGTGGGCAGAT
The DNA here is from genome assembly GCF_014697625.1 of Anabaena azotica FACHB-119. GTDB lineage: Bacteria > Cyanobacteriota > Cyanobacteriia > Cyanobacteriales > Nostocaceae > Trichormus > Trichormus azoticus_A. The sequence goes on from NZ_JACJSG010000004.1 coordinate 92,354, forward strand.
TGAGAACGTTTTCGCTGTTCTTCCATTGCCTCATTGAAACCCTTAACATCAATGGTTAAACCATTTTCTTCTGCAATTTCTTGGGTTAGTTCTAAGGGAAAGCCATAGGTATCATACAGGGTAAACGCTTCATATCCACTAATCCGATATGCGTCTTCAGCATTAATAGGAGACATACCAGAAGGTTTCTTATTTTTGATTTCCATTAATAGAGCATTAGCTTCAGCATCTATTGGCGAAACCATTGAAGATGAAGATTTTGGCACATCTACTTTTTTGCTGTTAATGATAGCAGCTAGGAGTTTTTCACCCCTATCCAGGGTTTTGAGGAAATTTGCTTCTTCCCTGGCGAGTTCCGCCTTGATTGCGGCTTCTCGTTGGCGGACGTTGGGGTATGCTGATTCAGAAAGAGCGATCGCAGTTTCCGCAACTTGGTTAATAAACTCCCCAGTAATCCCAATCAAGCGTCCATGACGCACCACCCGCCGAATTAATCGCCGCAACACGTAACCCCGCCCCACGTTGGAAGCGCGGATCTCATCAGCAATCATGTGAACCACGGAACGGACATGATCACCGATAACTTTTAGGGAAACTTTGGTATTTTCGTCGCTGCTGTGGTAGTCAATCCCTGCGATTTTTGCTGCTGTTTCGATAATGGGGAAAATTAGGTCTGTTTCGTAATTATTCGGTACTTGTTGCAGAATTTGGGTGATTCTCTCCAAGCCCATCCCCGTATCGATGTTTTTGTTTTGCAGTGGTGTTAAGTTACCCGACGCATCCCGATTGTACTGCATGAATACCAAGTTATAGAACTCGATAAACCGGGTATCGTCTTCTAAATCTATATTCTCATCACCCCGTTCTGGGTGAAAATCATAATAAATTTCCGAACAAGGGCCACAGGGGCCAGTGGGGCCAGATACCCAAAAGTTATCATCTGCACCCATGCGCTTGATTCTCGCTTCTGAGACACCAATTTGGTCGCGCCAAATGGCGTAGGCTTCATCATCATCTTCAAAGACGCTGACGACTAAGCGTTCCTTGGGTAAACCAAACACTTCTGTGGAAATTTCCCAACCCCAGGCGATCGCTTGTTCTTTAAAATAATCACCAAAGCTGAAATTACCCAGCATTTCAAAGAAAGTTTGGTGGCGTTTGGTGCGTCCGACATTTTCGATATCGTTGGTACGGATACACTTTTGCGAAGTTGTCGCCCGTTTAAATTCTGGTGTGCGCTGTCCCAGGAAGATAGGCTTAAATGGTAGCATCCCCGCGATCGTCAGCAGCACGGTGGGATCTTCTGGTACTAGGGAAGCACTTGGTAAAATCTGGTGTCCCCTTTGAGCGTAGAAGTTGAGGAATAGAGAACGAATTTCGTGACCGCTAAGGTGCTGGGGGTTTGAAGACATGGGAGGAAAGTAAAAAGTAGTTTAATTATATTTACTTTATAAATGACCTCTGAACTCAACGTAATAACCAATCGCTGATTTTCTAAGAAATCACCCTAATTGTTTGGTCTGACTTTTCACGGCATCTAGAAGACCTCACTTCCATTCCTCTCTCCTACAAGGAGAGAGGCTTTGATTTCTCCCCCTTCCCTACGAGGGAAGGGGGCTGGGGGGTTAGGTCTGACGTTGACTTTTCCACATAACGTGAAAAGTTAGATTGTTTGGTAGGCTTGGAGCATTTGCCCGGCGATCGCATCCCAGCTAAAATTTTCTAAGGCGTAATTTTGGGCATTTAACCCCCGACGCTTGCATTCTTGGGGGTTTTGCAATGCTTGTTGTAATAATTCCACTAGTGACTCCACCTCTGTTGTCCCCACCCAGCCAGACTCACTATCACGCACTTGTTCCCAGATATGTACTTGGTCGGAAATAACTACAGGTACACCCGCAACCATTGCTTCGGCTACCGCAATCCCGAAGTTTTCGTAATATGAAGGTAGGACGAATAAATCAGCAGCTTGGAGTAAACTAACTTTTAATTCCCCTGTGACAAAGCCTGTAATGGTACTGTGCGATCGCAGTGATGAATTAGCCATCTGGTCTTTTATTTTTTGTTCAAAATCTGGGTCTTGGGGGTTGGTTCCCGCTAAGACAAAATGAAAGTTATTACCAGATACTAATAGTTTTTCTAAAGCAGGTATTAATAAGTTTAACCCCTTTTTCGGCTCAATTCGCGACATAAATAATATCAATGGTACACCTTGAGGTATTCCCAACTGACTCAGCACTGTATTCTCTACTTTTTTTTGCTGAGGAATTACACCCAAAGGTATCACTAAATCCCTTGTAGTTACGCCAAATCTTGCTGATATTTTAGCTTCTTGTTCGCTAGTAAAATGAATAGCTGTTGCACCAGCTAAATTACGCCGTTCAATAATTTCTACATACAGTTTTTTTAATTGCTTTTTCTTCTGTAAATCAGCCGGGTCAAGAGTACCCAAGGGTCGTAAAATATAAGGCAATTTTTTTTGCCGACATACAGTAGCAGCCGCACTACTTACAGGCGAAAATAAAGCATGAATATGAGCTATATCATACTCGTGAGCGTGAATATTTAACCATTTGAGTAAATCTAAAGAAAACTTATAACGCCGGAATGGCGAACAGCGAAAATAAATTATTTCATAACCATCTTGTTTAATAGGAACATTCAACGGTACATCTAAAGGTTTTTGACCACTATCACCATTACTATCAGTTGTAATCACTGTCACTTCTGCACCTGCTTTAGCTAACGCAGGCGCTAACCCTAAAACCATTTGACTAGGGCCGCCATAAACCAGAGAAATTGAGGGAACAATTTGTAAAATTTTCATTTTTCTAAATAGAGAGACTTAATAAAATATAAGTTTGTAGTAAGGACTTTAGTCCTTTAAAACTCAGCAACAGAGCGATAATTCGCTCTCTGGGTTCTCTACGAGACGCTTACGCGAACACTACGAACAACAACTCATCTTATACCAATTCTCTGTAACGATGCACTTAATAAAATGTTCTTCCTTTGCTCCTTTGCGCCTCTGCGTGAGGTTAATAATCTACAGTATTAAGTGCAGCATTATGGAGAAATGGTATTACATTTAATTATGTCTACCTACTTAAAAATATTAAAACTCTGTGTCTCTGTGTTTAATTATTTCACCACAGAGACACAGAGGCACAGAGGAAACTTAATCTAAGTATTCACTAATTCTTGATAAAAATCATATTGTTGCTTGGCTACAGCTTTATTTGTATATTTAACCATAGCTTTTTGATAACCCTTTGCACCCAGTTCTTGAGTTAGATTTGGTTTTTCCATTAGTTGGAATAAGCAATTTGCTAATGCTTGCACATCACCTTCAGGAAAGACTAAACCAGCATCCCCAATTACATGAGGTATTTCGCCAGAATTAGAACCAATTACTGGTACTCTGCAAGCCATAGCCTCGATTAATACATGACCAAATTGTTCTTTCCAACCTACAGAAGTTAAAGTTTTAAATTTATAAGTTGTTTCTGAAGGTAATAACAAAGTAGTCATTACATTAATGTAATTAGCGACTTCGTTATGTGGTACACTTTCTACCAAAATCACCCTATCTTGGATATTATTTTCTGAGGCAACTTTAACTATTTCCTCTTGTAATGAACCTCGACCTAATAATAATAGTTTCCAGGGTTTATCAAGTGGTAATTTAGTTAATGCCTGCAAAAGTGTCAGTAAACCTTTTTCTGGCACAAATCGCCCAACGAAGCCAATAACAAATTCACCCGGTTGAATACCCAACTTAGCAGCTAATTCCGGTTGTGGTTGAGGTGTAAATAAAGTTTCATCCACACCCAACTGTGGCATAACTTTAATTGGGCCTTTATATCCCCGTTGTTTTAAAATTTCTGCCCCATCTTGATTACCGGAAATAATACCGTGGCTGTTACTAAGGTTAAACTTTTCTAATAGAGCAATTGGTAATTTTAACTCGTAAGGTAAATTCCACCAAGTAAAAAAGACATTTTTTGCCTTAAGCCCTAATAGTTGATTTAAAACAATTAACTGGGTATATGCAAGTCCTCTAGACCCTTGTTCTACTTGTATTACTTCGGGGCGAAACTCACGTAATAATGAGATTAAATCAGCCCCAAATGTGAGTAGACCTTGGTGGTTTTGACTAAAATTGGTAACTGGAACTATTTTAAATGCACCTTCATCCCGATACTGGGTTGCAATAATTTTATTCTGCACACCCCCAGGTTTCCAAGTTTTAGGGACTACAACTGTAACTTCAATCCCTGGTTCTAGTTGAGATAAAGCACGGAGTTTTTCGCAGTTCAGGTCTACGATATAAGTATGACTGGCAACTAAAATTCTCATAAATATTTGTTTAGTTGTTAGTTGTAAGGCAGTGCGTTGGGCGGGTCTCCCGACTTAAAGCAACTGCCGAACCCGTAGGGTCAGTTGTCAGTTGTCAATGGCTAATGACTAATGACTCTTGACTAATGACTCTTGATCGAGATGAGTGTAAATTTGACCATCATTCCAAGGTGACTGGATGACGGTTCCTAAAGCTTTGAGAAAACCTAATGTATAGAATACTGCACGGCTGAGAATTTTGGCAGGAGAACCGCTTTTGTGACAAGGGGGACGACCCAGGACATGACAATCAAATAAGCGGGCGTATAAGCGTAGGGCTTGGCTAACGTTGAGGTTTTTCAATCCCAGGAGGAAATGATTGTGGTAGAAGGTGAATTGATATTGGAGCGATCGCGTACTAATATCATGACAACCCCCTGTTTCTTCACCTAAGTGAATTAAATCTGCCTCTGGGTCATACCAAATTTTATACCCTGTCCGCCGAAACCTCAGACAAAAATCTGATTCTTCACGCACTGCACTTCCACCAAATCTTTCATCAAACCTCAGTCCGTGTTTGGTAAAAATCTCTCGCCGAAAAGACATATTACAACCCCTAGCAGTCAACACTTGCTGGGGTTTAATCGTATGTACTAAGTCGATATGATACCAAGCAATTCCCGGATCCATTGCTTCTGGCGGTAAATATTCAATCTCTAAATTTCCCCCAGAATCACCTAATTTCATTCTGTCAAATACGCGACCTGCAACAGCCCCCACCTCTGGATTTTGGATGTAATTTTTAGCATGGGCTGCTAAAAAACCAGGTTTTAACTTGACATCATCATCAATAAATAAAATTATTTCCCCAGATGAACGCCTGATAGCATAGTTACGTGCGCCTGGTAAACTCGCCCAATTTAAGCGAAACCATTTAATCTTCCCGGCGGTTGCGACTTCTTCTAAGTAAGCTTGAATTTCTGGCTTGTGTGTTGGCGACTGGTCTACCACCAAAACTTCATAGTTGGGATAATCCTGATTCAAAACATCTACAATGCTATCCTTTAGGGGTTCTTCTCTTCCGTAGGTTGGTATCACTACGGTAATCAAAGGCAAATTACTCATATAAATTTACTACCTAGTTAAAATTAGCTTGCTCAGATTGCCATATTTATCTTGCACCTACTGAGAGTGTAGTTTATAAAAATTTTAGTTGTAGTCCTTTTTTCTGATTTTTTTGTGGACTATCAGCATTTTCTCTCTCTTGTTTATCTATGTCTGGTAATTTAAACAATATCCCCGCAAAAAACCAGTAGTACACGGCTACCGGGTCAACATCTAGAGGATAGTAATAAGTGTTATAACTAATGAACAATATAAACACCCATAAAGCAGCCGCATAAGTACGGAAATTACGGTTCTTGATGGAGCGATACGTTTTAAAAGCCGCCACTGTAATTGTAGTCACCAAGGCGAGAAAACCCAGTGTGCCAACTATGCCCACTTCATACAAAAGTTTGGGGTAATAAGTTTCTATCAACCTTGTGGAACCCAAAGTCCGGGCAGAGTTAGTCGCCCGACCCAAGCCATTGCCTAAAATGTTATTTGAACTTCCCAAGGAGTCTTCAAATTGCTGAACAATAAAGTCTTGGGGTGGCGAAGCTTCCCAACGACTAGAAAAACTATTTATCCGTTCCTGAACAACCGCAGGGTTACTAGCCATAGCAATTCCTAATAAGAAAGCTAACCCCACACCGATAGGAATGAAACGTTTTAAGTTACCGATTTGACCTGTGAGTACAAGTAAAATCACAAAGCAAACGGGTACTAATGCTAAAGCAATTCTTTGTCCAGATATAACTGCATTAATAAATATGCCAGCCATAGAACCTAGACTGATCAACCGCCAAATTATTGAAGGATCAGAGAAACCTGTAGCAAAAGCCAAAAAAGTGCTAGAAATTAAAAACCATGCCCACTGCCAAGGGGCAACAAAGGTTCCTGGTAATCTAATCATTCCCTCATCAGGGCTGTAAACTAAAGCACCACCAAAGTAACATCTTGCTTCCAATGTTGCCTTAAATAAGGCATCTCCTGTAGCATTTCTAGTACCTTCACATATCCCAATTCGCAGTAAAAGAAACTGCACAATACCTAATGCACAACATACGAGTATGAGGACTACTTGTAGGCGCGATATGAAGAGAAAGTCTTTTTTATCCTTCATGAGGTAATAGACACAAGCTATCAAAGGCAAATAACCTATAAGTACTTTTAATCCCAAAATTCCCATCCCTAAAGGTATTTCATTAGGTGCTTGTTTAAATGGGCCAAGATCAGGAGGGCTGAATTGTTGTGCGCCATTCACAAATAACAAGGTCAAAAGACACACACCTAATAAGATAAAGAATGGTGTTCTAATAGCTGGGGGAAAAATTAAAGGTAGTTTTTGCCGACGACAAGCTTGCCAAATGGCAATTAGCGCTGGAATGTAAAAAGCATCTTTTGCTAATTGTAAAATTGGGCTGTTACCAATGTAGTAAGTGATGGTTCCGCCAAAAGGTACATATACTAAAAACGCTATCAATCCCATAAGGGGATATTTGTAAGAAAGGGACATGACAATAATCCCTAAAACAACGGGAACTGCGGTTTTAATACCAACTACCAAAAACGCTAAAAGCCCCGCAAAGAGGCTAACAACGGTGACAGTAGTCAGTGTGCTGATGAGTTCTTTACGTGCTTTAGTAGCTTTACGTTTTTGGGCTAGCTGTTCTTTGATACTCAGGCTAGGGGTTTCGACCTGTGACTGCTTTGCTGATTTTTTAGAGCGTTTGGATTTAGATTTTGTTACTGCCATAGGTGCATTTTAATTTATCTGCGTTCATCTTCTAGATCGGCGGTTATTTGATTCTTTTTTTCAGATTTAGATATGGATCAATATTTAGCAATAGATTTAGGGTGGGTGATGCCTAACCAACATATACTTTTTTATTTCTGCTCATATATTAATTAATATTTACTACGCGGAAGCTTTGAGATCAGACGTTTCTAACCTTTTTGATTTCTCGCTATATATAATAGTTGGGTTTATTTATTCCTATAAAGTTAACAAGTAAATATTATCACGTTAGTAAAAACCCTAGTGTTTGACTAGGGTTTTTACGAAAGAATTGCAATAAATTGATGAATTTGTCAAAATTAAGACTTAACAGTACCTGAGTTCGACCAGCGTTGTTTTGACCTCACCCCCAACCCCTCTCCTACGAGGAGAGGGGAGTAAGAGGGTGATTTTTTCGTTTCTCCTCCCTCTCCTCGTAGGAGCGAAAAGTCTCTGGCGAGGCTTCCTCCGTTCAGAACTTTTCTAGAGAGAGGGAGGTTGGGAGGGAGAGGTTCATCGAACTTACGTTAACAGTGAACAGTTATCAGTTAAATACATTGGTGAAACACGAATTGGGGGAAGGCGTAAAGTGACGCTTGTTTATCCCCACGATACGCCCTGGCTGACTGATAACTGATAACTGATAACTGATTTAAGCAGCTAGGTGTTGCTGTACTTGGGCGACTAATTCATTTGTCCAGTGGTTAGCTAGTTCAGCGTTAGCCGCTTCTACCATGACTCTAATAACTGGTTCTGTACCAGAAGCCCGGACTAAGATTCTACCAGCATCACCCATTGCTGTTTGGGCAAGGGCGATCGCTTGTTGTACTGGTTGGCAATTTTGCCAGTTCAAACGGCGATCGCGGTCTACCACGCGCACGTTCCGCAACAATTGGGGATAGGTCTGGAAGCTTTGGTCTACCAGTTGGGCTAGGGAAACTCCAGTCTGTTTGACCAGACTTGCCAAATGCAATGCTGTTAACAAACCATCGCCAGTCATACCATAGTAACGGCAGAGAATGTGACCTGATTGTTCACCCCCCAGCATTCCCCCAGTTTTCACCATCTCTGCTTGCACGTATTGATCACCCACGGCGGTGCGAATTAATTTACCACCCTGTTGTTGCCAAGCCCTCTCAAAACCTAAGTTTGCCATGACTGTAGAAACAATCAAGTTATCTGGCAGTTGGTTTTGTTGTTTGAGATGCTGTCCCCAGAGGTAGAGGATGTAGTCGCCATTTACAGGACGACCAGTGGAGTCTACAGCCAAAACGCGATCGGCATCGCCATCAAAGGCAAAACCTACATCGGCGTGATGTTCCCTGACAGCAGCTTCCAGCATTTCTAGGTGGGTAGAACCGCAGTTGACGTTGATGCGATCGCCATCTGCGGCATTATGCAGGCAAATAACTTCCGCCCCCATTTCCTGAAATATTGCTGGTGCTAACCCCACGGCTGCACCCCAAGCTAAATCCAGCACAATCTTCATCCCCTGGAGATTCACACCACCTTGCAGGGGTTGTTTCAAAGCCTCGCCATAATCTCTCACCAACTCCAGTCGTGAGTAATGCCTTCCGCAATTACCCACATTACCAGCAACAGAAAGATTTCCCCGCAAACCAGCTTCAATTTCTGTCTGTAACGCCTGCGCCAACTTGCCACCAGTAGCCCCGAAAATTTTAATCCCGTTATCTTCTGGGGGGTTATGGCTAGCAGAAATCATCACGCCACCGATGGCTTCACTAACGCTGGTGAGATAAGCCACGCAAGGAGTAGGACATAACCCCAAATACCAAACTTCTAAACCAGCCGCCGTCAACCCCGCACTCAAAGCCATCGCCAACATATCGCTAGAGTTGCGGGAATCTTGTCCCAGGATGACAGGGCCTAATTGACTAGCATGGCTACGTAAAACTACGCCAGCCCAATAACCAATTTGTAAAGCTAAAGGCGCAGTCAGTAATTCCCCTACCTTGCCGCGAATACCATCTGTACCAAATAAAGGCGTGGCAGGTAAAGAGATTGTACTGGGCGCGAAACAGCCCTCAAATACCTTTCCTAAACCTTTAGATTCAGTTGCAACTTCTCGGATATAGCTTTGAGTTCTTGTTATAGATGAAACCATAATTTTCCACACTCCACACTTCACACTAAAAATTTTTAATTTAACGTCAGTTCGATAAATTGCCAGTGCTGATTACTGATTAAGAGAACGCTAGCCTCAATCCTCAGATATCAGCCTTCTTTATACTCCTACCTCGAATGACACAGCCAAGCAAGTCACTTAAGAAAGAAGTAGCCTTTACCTCTATCGATGAACTCACGCCACTTTACACTTTATTCACAAACTATGGGTAAATACTTTTCGATTTAGTTTAATGATATTTTTTTCTTTTATTAAAGAAATTTAAATTAACTTAATTCAGTATTTTTACGGAGGAGAAACTATGATGTTGTCAACATTTCATAAAGATTTTATGACTGGATTTTGATGCCCTTCAGTTTAACCCTTGACTTTCATAGTCGCCAGTGGCAATTAAGAAAATTCATTAAAGCCTCATAAAAATCAAGGTTTTTGTATTATTGAAGCAGGAAAAAGTTAAGAAATATTTCATGGTTGAGCAGTTGACGCAGTTGATGATTACCGCTAATTGCGATTAAGACTTGGCATACTTTGTAACTTAACAAAAGTATAGATTGCGGTTACTTAAAAAATATTAATATAAATTCTCATCAAATAGTTCTAATGTTACGTTTTAGTGGCATTTTTTAGCCGTCCGTAATTTAAAACTCCGGTAGTTGACCTTTTAAAGTTGAGATATTTAGTATGAGCAGCAATTTAGCAAGCAAACTGCGTGTTGGTACAAAAAAAGCCCACACAATGGCAGAAAATGTAGGTTTTGTCAAATGCTTTTTAAAAGGGGTAGTAGAAAAAAGCTCTTACCGGAAGCTAGTGGCTAACTTCTACTACGTATATTCAGCGATGGAAGAAGAGATGGAAAAACATAGCCAGCATCCCATCGTTTCTAAAATCAACTTTTCCCAACTGAACCGCAAGCATAGCTTAGAACAAGACCTGAGTTATTATTATGGCGCTAACTGGCGCGACCAAATCAAACTGTCACCAGCAGGAGAAGCTTACGTACAACGCATCCGCGAAATATCAGCTACCGAACCAGAATTGTTGATTGCTCACTCTTACACCCGTTACTTAGGTGATTTATCCGGGGGACAAATCCTCAAAAATATTGCTGTGACAGCAATGAATTTGAATGAAGGGGAAGGAACCGCCTTTTATGAGTTCGCAGATATTACCGATGAGAAAGCTTTTAAAGCTAAATACCGTCAAACTTTGGATGAATTGCCAATTGACGATGCTACAGGCGATCGCATTGTTGAGGAAGCCAACGCCGCTTTTGGTATGAACATGAAAATGTTCCAAGAACTAGAAGGCAACTTAATCAAGGCGATCGGAATGATGCTGTATAACACCTTGACCCGCAAACGCACACGCGGCAGCACAGAACTAGTTACTGCTGAGTAGTATCAATTCAAAATTCAAAATTCAAAATTCAAAAATTAAGGGATTTTGGATAATTAGAAAGGGGCAGCCTCTTTGGGTTCACCTGCAAAGCAGCAGGCGATCGCGGAGAGGATGCCCCTAACGTTTTGGGGATTGGGGATTGGGGATTGGGTAGAAAATGCTTCCCCTACTCCCGGTTGCTGAGCGCAGTCGTACCACTCCGTGGAAGCGGTAGCTAGCGGAGCGTCTGTTTACGACACGCTATCGCGTACTCCAAAGGAGAAGCGTCCCGTAGGGAACGCAGAGAAGCACATCTCCCAATCCCCTCTTGGGAGGGGCTAGGGGCTAGGGGTGGGTCTGTCCCCTGTCACCTGTTCCCTATTTAGAACATACCCATGCCGCCCATACCGCCCATGCCGCCCATACCGCCCATGCCGCCCATGCCAGGATCAGCAGGAACAGCAGGTTTTTTCTCTGGTTTTTCCACAACGATCGCTTCGGTGGTGAGAACTAAACCAGCGATGGAAGCGGCGTTTTGCAATGCAGAACGGACAACCTTAGCGGGGTCGATAATACCAGCTGCAATAAGGTCTTCAAATTCTCCGGTAGCAGCGTTGTAACCTACGTTAAAATCGCTGTCTTTCACTCTAGAGACGATAACGGAACCTTCTGCACCAGCATTATCGGCAATTTGGCGTAAGGGTGCTTCTAAAGCCCGTTTAACGATATCAGCGCCGATTTTTTCTTCTTCATCAAAATTAGCCTTAATCGCGTCTACTTTGCTAGCTAAGTAAATTAAGGTTTTGCCACCGCCGGGAACGATACCTTCAGCTACAGCAGCTTTGGTCGCGTTGAGTGCGTCTTCAATTCGCAGTTTGCGGTCTTTGAGTTCGGTTTCGGTAGCCGCACCGACTTTAATTACTGCTACACCGCCAGCTAACTTGGCAATGCGTTCTTGTAATTTTTCTTTGTCGTATTCGGAATCAGTTTCTTCCAATTGTTTGCGAATTTGACCAATGCGTTTTTGAATTTCGGGCTTGGTGGTAGTACCTGCAACAATTGTGGTGTTTTCCTTATCAATTGTGATTGTCCGCGCCGTACCTAAAGCTTCGATGGAAGCTGTATCTAGGCTTAAGCCGATTTCTTCAGAAATTAGCTGACCATCTGTCAGAATGGCGATATCTTGTAATAACGCTTTGCGGCGTTCGCCAAATCCAGGGGCTTTAATTGCCGCTACGGAAAGTACACCCCTGGCTTTGTTCACCACTAAGGTTGCTAAGGCATCACCTTCTACATCTTCAGCAACTATGAGTAGGGGTTGACCCAAACGAGCTACTTTTTCCAGAACGGGTACTAATTCTTGGATGCTGTTAATTTTTTTGTCGGTAATGAGAATCCGGGCATTTTCCAATTCCACCGTTTGACGTTCGTTGTTGGTGATGAAGTAGGGGGAAATGTAGCCTCGGTCGATCTGCATCCCTTCTACCACGTCTAGTTCGGTGGTGAGGGATTTGGATTCTTCGACGGTGATTACACCGTCTTTGGTGACTCTTTCCACCGCTTGAGCAATCATGTTACCAACTTCTTCATCGTTACCAGCTGAAACAGTGGCAACTTGAGCGATGCCTGCGGCGGGCGATGCCAACGCACTGCCTTCTACTGGTTTGGCTACCTTGGCAATTTCTTCTACCAAAGCCTCAGTAGTTTTATCAATACCACGCTTCAAGCTCACGGGGTTACTACCAGCCGCGACGTTCTTCAAACCTTCTTTAATTAAAGCTTGTACCAAAACAGTCGCAGTGGTTGTACCATCACCAGCAACATCTTTGGTTTTTGATGCTACTTCTTGAATTAATCTAGCACCAGTATTTTCTAAAGGATCTTCTAATTCAATTTCTTTAGCGACAGTGATACCATCATTAACAATTTGGGGTGTGCCGTATTTTTTTTCTAAAAGCACGTTACGACCCTTTGGCCCCAAAGTGATTTTCACTGCATCAGCCAGGGCGTTGACACCCCGCTCTAAAGCACGCCGTGAATCTTCATCAAATGAAATAATTTTTGCCATGTTTCTTTTCTCTTGCGCTTCCATTAGACAATTTAGCACTCACAGGCGCAGAGTGCTAAACACATTAAAAACTCAAACCGGATGTGGAAAGAAAAAAAATTGATTAATATACACTTGATGCTCATGTGGAACAGTAGCAGTGATGGTGAAATCGGGAGATGAATATCTACAACTCCCTTAAATATATAGGCATTGCTGACCCTAGCGGCTCCGGCTGGTTGGCAGTAGTATTTACGTTTATGTTGGCTTGGCTAGTAACGTGGCGTTTAATTCCCACGGTACGTCAATTCGCCTTGCGGGTGGGTTGGGCTGACCAACCGAACGCCCGACGGCTCAACCCTGAACCGTTGCCAAATGCAGGGGGTTTAGCCATTTACGCGGGAGTAATCGCCGCATTGGTGTTAGCTAGCCTTTTGCGACCCATCGAACTGCAAAGCGTTTTAGCTCAAGTATTGACTATTTTACTAGGGGGTTCAATCCTAGTCTTGGTCGGGTTTATTGATGATCAGTTCGGATTACCCCCCTCTGTAAGATTGTGCGCGCAAATTGTCACGGCACTATTACTAGTAGCTAATGGCATCAGTGTTGATGTAAAATTTGGCACACCAATCGATTCCATCCTCTCAATGTTGCTAACTGTGCTGTGGGTGGTAGGTATCACCAACGCCGTCAACTTAATGGATGGGATGGATGGATTAGCAGGAGGAATTAGTTTCATCACTGCCATGAGTTTGTTAGGAGTATCCGCCCAATTTCCCAATCGGGCGGCTGCTACTCTAGTTTTGGCAGCCTTGGGAGGTGCAGCTTTAGGCTTTTTGCGTCATAACTTCCACCCCTCAAGGATTATTATGGGTGATGCTGGAGCATACTTTTTTGGTTATGTATTAGCGGCAACCAGTATTCTCGGTAGTCTACAACGCAATACTATATATGCTCTTAGCCCCACGGTTTTGTTTCTGTTGTTGCCAGTGCTAGATACTACCCAAGTGTTTATCAAACGGCTACTGGCAGGTAAAAATCCCTTAAGTACCCCTGGAAAAGACCATTTACACCACCGTTTACTCGCTTGGGGATTTTCTCAACGCCGTGCCGCATTTACCTTGTGGTCAATCACTTTAGGTTGCAATGTACTAGCGATGAGAGTCCAAGGCATGAGCTTGATGGTGATAGTTACCACAGCCACTAGTATCATTCTTCTGCTCGGCTTTACAGTTTGGCAAAGAATTAGAACAGGGAATAGGGTACAGGGTACAGGGGACAGGGAATAGGGTACAGGGGACAGGGGACAGTGGACAGTGAACAGTGAACAGTGGAGATAACCCGATAACTGATAACTGATAACTGACAACTGTCAACTGTCAACTGCCCCCTTACATCACCATGCCGCCATCGACATTAAAGACTTGTCCGGTAATATAGGCGGCGGCTGGGTCGGCGGCGAGGAAGCGCACCATTCCCGCGATTTCCTCTGGTTGTCCGTAGCGACCTAATGGAATGAATTGCAAAATATCGTCGGCTTTCAGGTTGCTGGTCATGTCTGTGGCAATGAAACCAGGGGCCACGGCGTTAACGGTAATGCCACGAGAGGATAGTTCTTTGGCAACTGTCTTGGTAAAGCCAATTACGCCAGCTTTAGCAGCACTGTAATTTGCTTGACCAGGATTACCCATTTGTCCGGCGACGGAGGCAATATTGATAATTCGACCAGAACGCTGCTTGAGCATCAGCTTACTGACGAGGCGAGTACATAAAAATACACCAGTTAAATTTAGGTCAATTACAGCCTGCCAGTCTTCTGGCTTCATCCTCAATAGAAGGTTGTCGCGGGTAATCCCGGCATTATTCACTAAAATATCGATGCGTTTGAATTTATCAACAACAGTGTTGATGAAATTGTCCACTTGATCTGCTTTGGACACGTCGGCTTGTAGGGCGATCGCTTCACCACCAGCATTGGTAATTTCTGCTACTACGTTATCAGCAGCAGTGCTAGAACTAGCATAATTGACGACGACGGTAGCGCCATAATTAGCTAATTCTAAGGCGATCGCTCGTCCAATTCCTCGTGAAGCACCTGTAACAACGGCTACTTGTCCTCGTAAATTTTCAGTTAACACAGCCATAAAACATTCCTCAAGCTTTTAAATTCCCGCGCTAATTATCTTATGGCGATTTGTACCTAAAACAGTCATTAGTCAGTTGTCAGTTGTTAGTTGTCAAGTTATGTGAACTATTCACTGTCAACTGTTCACTGCCCTTAGCAACAATAAAAATAAAATAATGTTACACCGTTTTCAGAAATCAGACATTAATATTAAATTCAAACAATAAAAAATGGTGTGTGTCACATGACTACTAAAAAACAATTCAACAGCTTTGAAGAAATGCTGTCTGGTTCTGATTTGCCTGTTTTAGTAGACTTTTATGCTGATTGGTGTGGCCCTTGTCAGATGATGGCGACAATTTTACAGCAAGTAAATACTCAACTTAAAGACCGCATCCGCATCGTCAAAATCGACACTGAGAAATACACAGAATTAGCCACCCAGTATCAAATTGCCGCTTTACCAACACTGGTATTGT
Organism: Anabaena azotica FACHB-119; assembly: GCF_014697625.1. Classification (GTDB taxonomy): domain Bacteria; phylum Cyanobacteriota; class Cyanobacteriia; order Cyanobacteriales; family Nostocaceae; genus Trichormus; species Trichormus azoticus_A. The sequence goes on from NZ_JACJSG010000004.1 coordinate 107,747, forward strand.
TCAAACAAGGTCAGCCAGTTGAGCGCATCGAAGGCGTAGTACAAGCACCGCAGTTAGTCCAACATCTGCAAAGTTTACTTTAATTATTATTAAGTTGGAGATGTAAATTTTTGCATCTCCGACTTAATAGTATTTAACTAACTTTAGGATCACTTATCTTTTAGTTCACCCCTTCCTTCCTACTCATGTTACAAAATCTCGTAAAATCAAATATCTTAATTCCTCTCATCAAACTCTATGTAAATATATAGCAGGGGACAGGTGACAGGTGACAGGTGACAGCTTCAAAAGCTGCTTAATATAAGGGTTTTTTATAATTTACCTATGTCCTAACCTATGTGGCTACTGCTATAACTGTTTAACTATTTACCTAAAAGTCGTAGTGTAACACACTAAAACTACTAGAAACTGTAAGCTAGGCTTGGCTTAATGCACTTCAACAAAACTGAAATATATTAGGTAAGCCTGTGTCTGATTTAGAACTACACAAATATCTGCCCAAACTTCCCGAAGAAGCACTACAAGAATTTACAGAATGGTGTGTTATAGAGCAATCAAGAGCCGCAGGTATAGAATTTGTACCCGACAGAACTAAGTTAGAAAAGTTAATTCCTAATGAATATATCTGGCAAATTATAGACCAGTTCATGAAAGTCAAACCAGATCCAATCAAAGCAGGGTTAGTATCAGCAATGGCGGGACAGGAAGCTGATAGTCATGGTTTGATTGGTTCAGCAGTCATGGTGGATTTTGTCGCCCTTTATGTGAAGTATTTAATTCCCGAAAATGGCAATACACCAGAAGAAGCCAAACAGTTAATTATTGAAGCAGGGCTTCAGCAGTATGAAAAGCTTTCTGAACTTGCTGACAAATATAACGTAAAGTTCTAATTATTAAAACTCCCTAACTTCTGAAAGAAGGCGGGGAGTTACGTATCATCAAAGATTGGTGTATACTAATATAGACAACTACATCACAATAGAGTCATCCTATCCTCATAAGTAACTATGACTCAACTTAAAAATCAACTCACCTTAGAAGAATTTTTTGCGCTCCCCGAAGGAGAAGTGATCTACGAACTAATTAACGCAGAAGCTGTTGCCAAATTTAAAAACAGTGAAATGTCGCCAAAATTTTTTCATAGTTCCATCACAGGTGCATTATTTATACTATTGTCTGCTTGGGCGCAAGGTAAGGGGCGAGTTGTCATTGAGTGGGGTATTAAACTCACAAGACATCAACAAGATTGGGTTGCTGTAGCAGATTTAGTTTATATTTCTTATGACAATCTTTCTGCTGATTGGTTAAAAGATGAGGCTTGTCCTGTTCCCCCTGAATTAGTGATTGAAATTATTTCTCCTGGGCAAACTTTTGGGGAGATGATAGAAAAAGCTACTGATTATCTCAAGGCTCAAGTTAAGAGAGTTTGGGTTATTGACTCTAGAGCAAAAACTGTGACTATTTTTTATCCAGATGCTACGCCGCAAACCAAACGTGGTCAAGATAGGTTAGAAGATTCTCTATTTTTAGGACTACAAATTACACCTGAGCAAATCTTTCAACAGGCGGGGATTATTTAGGCGATCGCACTCTATCATCCCTCTTCCATTATTTGTTTCATTGCTTCAATATTAGTAGTAAACTTTAATTCGCCATTCTTTTCTTCTTGCTTGGTTTCTTTGTAGTTATTATATATTTCCTCTCGGCGTTCTTCCATAACATACTGCTGTAGTAACAATTGAATTTCTTCTTTTTCTTAAAACGAAAGCGTTTTGATAGCTTCGACTACATCACTAAAGCTCATAGCTCATTGTAATTGATATACTTACTCGATAAATCTAACACAATGTATAGTTTTTCAACTCAGGGCTAGGTTGGGTCTCATTCAACCCAACATACAACTATTTTTATCTACCCAAAGTGATTAAAGCGGTATATAATTAATAACTCTAAAAATATTACATTACTTATGCTTAGTATTTACAGTATACCCATTAACTCTACATTGGGCATTGCACGCCATTATTATCTAAGTGAAGACGGTAATTTTAATAATTCTGTGGGTTGGGGGCCAGCCGGAGTCGAGTGGAAGGGAAAAGTTGACTTAACAGAAGAAGAACTGAAGCGTGTCAACGAATATACTGATAAATTTGGAGTTTACAATATTCACTTTAATAACTGTGAAATGTTTGCTTGGTATGTTAAAACTGGTAAGCGGTACTCTGGTCAGACAGAGGAAATAAGGATCACTAAATTTGGTGCAGCTTTAGTATCTCTTGTACAGCCTGTTCATACTGTTCGTAGTATTAAATATTTGGAGATAGAAAAAGCTATCATTACTAATCTACAAGCTAATTTAGATGAAGTAAAGCGAAGTAAACTTTTAGCAGAACAAGCAGCAAGAGATGATTTTTGGAAACGTCGAGATGCGGGTTTATCATAAATAAAAATGCTCACTATTATCGGTTGTGGAAATCTTAATCGCAGTGACGATGCTGTAGGTGTAATTATCGTACAACGCCTACAAAAATATCTAGCCGAAAATCCCCACCCAAATGTGCAAGTCTACGACTGCGGAACCGCAGGGATGGAGGTAATGTTTCAAGCTAGAGGTAGTACAAAATTAGTGATTATTGATGCAAGTTCCACTGGTGCGGAACCTGGCGCAGTTTTTCAGGTTCCTGGTGAAGAATTAGCAGCTTTACCGGAACCTAGTTATAACTTACATGATTTTCGTTGGGATCATGCGTTAGCCGCCGGGAAGAAAATCTTTCAAGATGATTTTCCGCAAGATGTGACAGTTTATTTAATTGAAGCAGCTAATCTTGATTTTGGACTAGAATTAAGTCCTGTTGTTCAACAAGCTGCTGATTTAGTGTTTGAGAAAGCTGTAGAAATAATTTGTAATTAGGGACTGGGGACTGGGGACTGGGGACTGGGTAAATTTCTTCTCCCTCATCTCCCTCATCTCCCCCATCTCCCCCATCTCCCAGTCAAGCCATATCTCGATACACAGAAAGTTCATCTACCCTCATCTCAAAAGGTACACCTTCGCTTTCTGGGGGACAGACGCGAATTTTGGCGCTGCTGACGATTTGATTGATTAATTTACCCATTGGTACGAGTTTTTGCAATACCCGCCAGTTGGTGACTTGATCTGGACATTCGATTACCAAAGTCATGGCGTTGGCTTGGGTTGTCACATACCATCTGCAATTAGAGAGGAGATTTTGTAAAGTGCGATCGCACCCTTCATAAAAGTATTTACTCAAAGAATACTCTAATTGCTGTCTCAACATAATATCAGCCGAAGTTGGCTGCATAGGATGGGAATCATCACCACTAAAAGAAAATCTTTGCCGACTCATCTGTTACAATCCTACTTAGATTCCAATTGCCATTGCATAAAGCACATCTTTAGTTGTTTGTAAGAATTGTTGGGTTTCATCATCATAAAAAGCACCAATGCCACTACATTGAATGCCTATATAATTACTAACCAAATAAATTCTTTGCCCTAAAAAACCAGCCAACTGCATTGCAGTTTGATAACTGGTGTATTCGGACACAAAAAAGAAAACCACAGCACAATCTCTTGCTAGTGCTTGATTCACACACAAGTAACCAGTTTGTTCACAAAAGTTACCTGTTTTAATCAAATTCACGCCTTTATATAACCCTGATATCATTCCCTCAACTCGATGTACCACCGAGTAGAGTTCTATCTCCTCATACTGTTTTGTTGGGATTGGCTGTTGTAGTAGTTGCAAGACATATAAATAATGTTCTTGCGAAATCAACTCTTTCCGGAAACACCTAATCGAGCGTCTGTTCCAGATAGTTTGGTAGAATTTATCCTGCTCAAAATTAAACTTAGGCTGTTTTAATTTTTGCTGGCGACTTGGTTGCACAGCCGTCGCTTGATAGCTATCCTCTATAAATTGATTAGCTTCAAAATAATCTGTGCCGCAAACAAAAGGAACTTTCAGTCTTAATTTTCTAACTTGCTTTTCCTGAAGTTCACCAGATATCGCACAACCAGTAATAAACTCTTTATTCTCAAAACCTAAATCTGTATTGAGAGTGAGTTTATCAAAATCAAAAATTAGCTGAATATTTCGCTCATGCAGATATGCTGAAGCAGCAACAGCACCTAAATGGTGTCCGCTATCTAGCAAGCAATATCTCAAGCTCCTTTGTTTATATTTCCAGCTAGACCTATAATAAACAGAACTAACTAAAAAAATGAATCCATTTATACTTTTTCCTGGTATAATATAACTCTCTAAACCATCATCAATTAATTCATAAATGAGAGTTAGACAATTATTCTCAACTTCTAAATGATATATCCCATCTACTATTTCCGACATTCCGCGAATCTGTACATATATCTCAGTAGGGTACAGTGCGCCTGCTGAAGGATTTACCCTGAGTTTGTAGGAATCACTGTTATATACCTTCTCAAAAGTAACAGCACTGGTTAACCAGATAAAAGAGTGAATGGGATTATTGAGATTTAATTTCACTCGGCGATAGAACTTGGGATAAACTTTAAATGCCGATGGTTGAGTTGACGCATCTACATAATTTGGCTCAACCTGCACCGACAAGTATGAATGCTTAGTGGCATTATGATAGGCTTTACCGAAAACATCACTTTGTGGCATTTTTCAGCAACTTTAAAACTTCTACATTACTAGCGAAATCTATAGCCTGAAAATCATCCAAATTTTTTAAATATAGGTTAGGATGATATTGTAGAAGTAACTTTACTACTTCTGTTTTTCCTGCCGATGCGGCATACATTAAAACAGTCGCACCGTTATCATTTTGGTTGTTAATATCAATTTTTGCTGCTAGTAGTAGATGAATTAAATCGTAGTGGTTCCCAAAACAAGCAAACCACAAAGCGTTGTTATTGTCGTTGTTTCTAGCGTTAACATCCGCACCTAAATTAATCAATTCCTTGACGACATCATTCACACCTTCTCTTGTAGCTTTCATCAAAGCAGTATCGCCATTTTCCCCAAGCTGATTTAAGTCATCAGGATTGTATCCTTTTTGTAGCAACCATTCTCTAGTGGTAACACTCAAATCCGATTTACTGTTCTCTTTCATAATTAACTCTTGATAAGGCTTGTAGTAAGGACTTTAGTCCTTAAATAAGAACTAAAGTTCTTACTACGAACTTAATTAATAATGCAAAACTGTTACTCTGCAACAATATTGCAAAGCAAATATAATGGTGGGTTTGTCCCACCATTAATAAAAACAAGGCTATATAAGTCTATTGGTTAGAGTTGTAAAACCCTAGTCTAAATAGCACCAAGATTACAGGATGACAGAAATTACTATCATCCCTTACCTTTTCCTAACCAACTGCTACTAACTCTGGCTTATCAGCAAATAGCTCTCTAGCAGATTTATCTGGTTTTGGTAAGCCATAAAAGCAGGCTTCCGTTTCTAGTTCATCTACTAAATCCCAAGCCTCAACCGCTCTTTTAGAATCTGCGCCAAAGTTAGCAGAAATTGCCCGCGCATCGGAGATAGCTTTGTGCAATTCTTTCCGTAAAAAGGTTAGTTTTGGTTTAGCAATAAAGTCACCTTTGCTAACAATATCAGTAATAGAGATTACACCCATTAATTCACCGCGAATTACAGGCGCACACCACAAATTATTGTTTGACAATAAACGAGCTACATACTCTACATCAAGGTCAGGATCGACGGTGATGCAGGGTTTGCTCATAATTTCATAGACACGTACATTGTCTGAATCTTTTCCATAAGCAATAACTTTGCCTGCGATATCAGCCACAGTGACAATACCATAAGCATCAGCACTATGACGAGGTTCGACAATCAAAGCACGCAGTCCTTTGAGCCTCATTAGTCTGACCGCTTCAGCTACACTAGCGGAGCCGCGAATTGTAGCTACATCTTGAGTCATAATTTGTTTGGCTCTCATAATTACTGCTCCTTATGTTTGCAAGGAAATTATTTCTAAACTGCTGTAATTCTTCCCAAACAGCTTTTGCATAGCTTGCGTATTTATCTCAAAATACGCCAACTAAAAAACGTTTAAGGTAATTAAACACACCTATTAATAAGTATTAAACTTATTACACGCCTTAATAAATCTGGTGATTTTTGTCTGAATATTTACGCAGCATTCCGAGAGTATCATCTTGAAGATATGTGACCTTCTACCCAATTTTTGAGTTTGACCATTATTAAGGTAGGAATGTCTGAGATAACCCTGTAGTCGCTTTTTGTTGAGTTGAGGTTCACTAGCAACAATTTAGCTTACTTATATATTATCACTCTGAGCGCTTGGGAACATGAATGTTTATAACAATCACCATATACATTGATTAAAAGCACTTAAAAATTACTACAAAAGCAATTATTTTGACAATTTTATTGTATGATGATTCACTGTTTTTACTAGAAAATCAGGCTGTGATTATCTAACATCTTTCCTTATAGATGTCAATTATAAAATTATAATATAGCGTTTCAATAGCTACCTGACTACTTAGAGAAATTAAGTAACCATATGTTTGAATGTTTAATTTATATCTAGCGAAATAATTAAAACAATCTAAAGGGGTGATTTGATTTACTGTAAAGATTGGTATTCTATCAGGTGTAAATAGCTAGATACCTTAAGATATGGAAGTTAGCGCTCGTAATTTCTTAAAAACCACTGTTAAAAAAGTAGTTCCTGGTGCAATTAATACAGAGGTAACTTTAGAACTAGCCCCAGGGGTAGAGATAGTTTCGATTATCACAAAATCATCAGCAGACAAGTTAGAACTTTCTGAGGGTAAGCAAGCTTACGCTTTAATTAAGTCTTCAGATGTGATAATTGCTATTGATTAAAAAACACTGAAGAAGTAAATTAGCTTGATTTGATAAATAGAGACATTTTCAGATAATGTCTCTATTTATTAAGGATTAATAATTGTTATTTGCTGTATAATAGAAAAGCAAATTAAAAATCAAGTTTAAAGGTTATTTATAAAGTAAATATTAAGTAGGGTGTGTTACAGCTATTTCAGGATTTGAGCGTTGGCGAAATTAAGAATTAGCCGTAACGCACCAGCAAATACAGTGCGTTAAATCAGCGCTTAATGCACCCGGCAATTTAAGGTTTACTTTATAAATCATCTCTTAAAGCAGACGAACGTAGATAGAGCGAGCTAGTGCTTTATCTATTTCTAATAAGATAGTACCTACTGTAATGATTAAAGAAGGAAAATCTTGTTGTACAGAAATCATTACTCCTGTTGTTAAACCGAGTGAATTAAGTTTTTTGAGAATATTTTTGTCTTGAATATTGCAGAACTTGACTAGAGCGCGATCGCCAACTTTCAGCAACTCCAAAGAACTGCTAGTTACAGTGAAGGGAGAATACATTTGTAATGTCCAGTTCCAACGCAAAACTATAAAAAATCAGGATGATATATATTATTCATCCTGATGTAAGCTTTACTTTTCAAAAGCTGTAAATAGTAGCGACTACAGCAATTGATTAAGCGAGATATGGTTCTTGGTGAGTCTTAATTGTGCAGTTGGAGCGGGGGTAGGTGACGCAAAGTAAAGCGAAGCCTTTAGCAATCTGTTCATCATCTAAAAAGATTTGCTCAGATTGGTCGATTTCACCTTCAACAACTTTGCCTACACAGCTAGAGCAAGAACCAGAATGGCAAGAAAAAGGTAACTCAATACCTTGTTCTTCTGCACCGTCTACAATTGTAGTATCTTCATCAATTTCAATTGTAGTGTCGAGGTCTTCTTTCTTGTTGATTAATCTAACTTGATAAGTAGCCATTTTCCGATTCTCCTCAATTTATAGGATGCGATTGATTTCTCGAAGTTACTCCCTGAAATATTCGAGAAGCGATGCAAAAGTGGACATTGCAATTGATGAGAAGCAAGTATCCATTTTGTTTACAGGAAGACTTTTTATCATGTCTGGTTAAACACCGATATTCTCTGTGGAGTTGGTAATAGGTAATGGGTAATGGGTAATATAAAAAACAATTACCTATTACCTATTACCCATTACCACCTTAGACGAAGCATATCGTCAGTAATTAACCAGACTTGATATTATTTAGCTACAAGGTACACCTTCGGGAGAACAGTCACCTGCTTTGAAAGACTTTCCACAACCGCAAGTGCTGGTTGCATTGGGGTTAGAGAACTTAAAGCCACTTTCTACAACCCCTTCTACAAAATCGATGACAATTCCTTCCAACAAAGGAGCGCTTTTCGCATCGACGTAAACCAATACACTACCTTGTTGAATTACCAAATCATCTGGTTGCGGCTGGCTGGTGACATCCATTGTATACTCATAGCCACTGCAACCACCATCTTTGACAGATACGCGAATACCTTTAGTAGTTTCTTCGCCATCTTTAGCCGAACCTCGAAGGAAGGCTCTTAGACGAAATTCAGCCTTTTCTGTTAAAGTAACGGTCATCAAATCTCCTGATTAGTAGCGAATAGTTGTTGTGTTTTCAGGTGTGGGTATTTGTAGTGATGAGCAAAGCCATGTCTCCTGACACGCTACCTTGCATCTACACAATCAGTAATTTGATTGGTTGAGCGAATACAAGTAGTAACAATTCAAAATTCAAAATTCAAAATTAAGAGGATGAAATAAAATCTTCTTAATTACGAATTACGAATTACGAATTGATAAAGCCATCACCTGCTAGATTGTATTTGTATTAGCTATGTGTGCAATTGCTGCTGGTTTCCATTGAATTGGATTGTCCATATCTCCAAGGTGCATTATTACCGCAGACTGGACAAGCGCGATCGCGGTATGATTTACGCTTGGCAAACTCCATCCGATTCAAGTCAATGGTGAGTAATTGCGACAATAGCGGTTGACTAAAGCCAGTGATCAACTTAATTGCTTCCAACGCCGTCAGACAAGCTAACGTCCCAGAGACAGCGCCGAGAACAGAAAAGCCGCGTCTATCCCACTCCGGTTTTTCCGGGAAGATACAAGACAAACAAGGAGTCACACCAGGAATAATCGTTGTCAGGTAAGCCTCCATCCCATCCATCGCCGCTTCCACCATTGGTTTCCGCCAGCGCACACAAGCTGCATTGAGCAAATCACGCTCAGTAAAATTGTGAGCGCAATCTAGCGCCATATCCGCAGATTGTACCAATGAATCTACATTTTCCGGGGTCACATAGTCATGAATTGTTTCTATCTGGATATCAGGATTGATAGCTTGTAGGGTTTCTTTCGCCTTGAATACCCTTGGCTTACCTACCCAATCATCAGTCATCAAAATCTGACGATTCATATCATCCAGACGCAAATCACCGCCCCGGACGAGGATTAGTCGCCCAACGCCCGCTACTGCTAGGTAAAGCGCCGCCGTACCGCCTAATCCCCCCACACCTGTCACCAAAACCGTTGCTGACTTCAGACGTTTTTGTGCTGCTTCGCCAAAATTAGGGAGCATCATTTGGCGGCTATAACGTTCTAACTCGGTAGGCGTTAGGTTGATCACTTTATACCTCCTAATCAGACGAGAGTTCTGTTAGCGTGATTACATTTTTTGGCTTATCCTTAAACACCTTGAACAGCTTTTGTTCTTGCGGTGATGACTCTACAAATACTTGATAAGCTGATTGCAAAGCTAATGAATATTGGTTTAACTTTTCTTGATCACTTAACTCTGGATGATTAGTATCAATTTCGCTGATAAGTTGCGAGAACTTTTTCAAAATATGCAAACGATTAACATTGACAATTTTTACATCGTAGGGAAGTTCAAAGAATTTTAAAAATTCTTCTGCATCTACGAGTTTTTTAAATTCTTCTAAACTCTTAGTCATTTCGCATTCTCCAATTGCTTTAACTCTTGTTTGAGTTCATCTAGCTGACGATATATCTCATAAGTTGCGGCTGCAACTTCCATGATTTTTGTGTAATCTGTGGGCAAACCTTCTGCTAAGTCGTGCAAATCCATTTTCATTTGTCCGGCTTTGCTGTTGAGGCGTTTGATTTTGGTTTTGATTTCCTCTATGGTTGTTTGTTCTATTTGCATGGTGTGAAATGGTTTATAAATGCCTCACGCAAAGGCGCAAAGGCGCAAAAGGAAAGAAGGAACTCTCCACTTTCCTCTGCGAAAACCTCCGCGCCCCTCTGCGTTTAAAAACCTCTTACAACTTGCTCACTTCTCGATAGCGTTTGGCTAAGTCGAGTCCTTTTTCAACAAACTTTTCGCCTTCTTCCGCTAGTTTTTCTAAGGAGTCGAAGCCAAAGCGATGTGCATCTCTTAAGGTTTTGACGGTGAGTAATAAACGACCAGAAAAGACTAACGCCCAACCGAAACCTTCGTGGCTTAAGTCAATGACAACTTGAGAAATTAAGCCTGTTTCTTGTTCAATTCTGGCGGCTACAGCACGAAAGAAGGACATAATTCGCGCTTGAGTTACGGGGTCAACTTCGCCTTCAATCGAAATTTCCCGTTTCTTCTGTTTGGAAACTACAAACGCTTTGAGGAGTAAATCATCAGACCAACTACGATATACTCCGTAAGCATCTTGTCCACGAATTTGTAGGACTAATGTTTTCAGAAATGGAGAGGTAGAAACAACACTAGCAGCAGTGCCGTTTAAATTATTTTCGGTTGTCATACTGTTGCTTCATCTTCAAGTTCATCAGCAAAATTTCTGGTTTTTGGTTGCAATGCTTTCCGCAACCAAGGTGGAGGATTACCTTTGAGAGTTTCCACTAATTTATTCAGGAGTTCGCTGATTTTTTCTTCTTCGGAACGCGCCTTTACAGGAGTGACACCTTTTTTGATTAATTTAGCAGCAGCAGTTCCACCAATAGCAACTACATAAACAATCGCACAATCAGCTAATGCAGCAAGTTTTGGTGCAACTTTATCCTCGTTACCATCTTCTTTGAGGTCGCCTTCAAAGTTCAAGGTTTCTAAGAATTGATATCCGTTTTCGTCAATTTCGTAGACATCAATTTCTTTTGCAGAACCGAAGTGCGAGTTAATATGAACTCGGTCACTAGTTGTAAAGGCTATTTTCATTCTGATTACTCCTTGGGGATTGGTAATTGGTAATTGGTGATTGGTAATAGGTAATAGGTAATTGGCTATTACCCATTACCTATTACCCATTACCACTTACAAAATTCTCGTGAAAGTTCTTAACTCTCGCTTCTTCTGCATCTATAAATAAGTTACCGATGCCAAATAAGACTTCCATTGAGCCGCGATAGCCGACTTTGGTGAAATGACCATTACCTAAACGGTCATAAATGGGGATACCGAGACGATAGTGGGGGATGGAAAGACGTTTGGCGATCGCTGTTACGTTAGAATTACCAATGAGCAGGTCTGATCCCACAGCCAGTTCTTCAAAGTCTTCTAAATCCCCAATAGTCACGCTCTTGATAGGTAGTTGTTCTAATAGGGGTGAGCGTGTGGTAGTAACGGCTGCGTGAATTTGTGTCCCCATCGATTGTAGAAATCTTACCATCGACCACAGCAAGTCCGGTTCTAACGCTAAGGATATGCGTTTTGCACCAAAGTAAAAGTGTGTGTCTAACATCGCGTCTTGCAACTGGCGACGTTGACGGCAATACTTTTCTGGTACTGGGTTGCTGCTGAGAATTGCTAAGGCTTGGATAAATTCGTCTACAGGTTCTAAGCCACTCAGTTCGGTAAAGACTTCGTAGGGAATATTGAATCTATCTTCCAAAATCCTCGCCGCACCGCGCATACTCTCACCCAAGGCGATAGTAAAAGCAGAACAACCAACTTCTTGGAGTTGTTTTACCGTTGTCCCACTGGCTGTTATCGCCGTATATTCGTCTTCTAGGTGTCCGTCCAAAGAAGCACCAATATCAGGTACGAATATCGGTACAAGTCCAAAAGAGGTGACAATCTCTTTGATTTCTTGCAAATCTCCGGGGGTGAAGGCGGAACCAGCCAAAATTGTGACTTGTTCGCTTCTGGTTGTACCGGGTTGGGGAATTTCCTTGACGATGCTTTCCACAGCCGCCGCAAATCCATCTTGCAACGCCCCTTTAAAATCTGGTGTAGGCGCGAATACAATTGGGAGGTGGGATATTTCAGGATGGCGATCGCGGATTTCCTTCAAGAATTTTTCAATATCATCGCCTCTGGTTTCAGTTAGTCCAGTGCTACACAAACCGATAATTTCCGGGTTGGACTTCTCCACCAAAGTCAAAATCGCCTGCTCGATATTATCCTCACCACCCAAAATGGTAGTTACTTCCGTCATCGCCGTAGTCGCCAGGGGAATGGCTTCCCGAAAATGGCGGACTAACACCACCTTGGCGAAGGCTGTACAACCTTGGGAACCGTGGAATAGAGGAATCATCCCCTTCAATCCCAAGAAGGCGAGAGAAGCGCCTAAAGCTTGACTCTGTTTGAGGGGATTGACTGCAACTGATTTATTGGGGAGGGTAACGATCGCCATCAAATTAACTCCTCGATAGATGCCAAAATAGGATGTTGATTTGTTGTGTATTCGTGAGCTAGTGTCCCCATATCTTCATCCCAAGGCGCAGGCTTACGGATTTGTTCCCAAATAGGACTATACAGAGCCTCGTACAATTCCCGCGCCATCTCAATCATTCCCACATAACCAGCGTAGGGATGATGGCGTTCTTGGTTGATATCCAAGAAAGGAATCCGAGCTTTTAGGGCGGTGTATTGGTTACGACCACCAGCAATTAACATATCAGCTTGCGTATCTTTTACCAGTTGTAGAAGTTCCTTGGCATTGCCTTTTTCTAGCATGATGCCATCAGTACCCAACAACCGTTTAATCTTAGCTTTATCTTCTTCTGTACTCTTTCTGGTGCTGGTAGCCACAACCTCTATACCCAAATCCTTAGCCGCCGAGATAATAGACCAACTCTTGACACCGCCTGTATAGAGTACGACTCGCTTACCCTTGAGACGAGCGCGATAGGGAGCCAGCGCCAAATCCAAAGCTGCTGTTTCTTCGGCAATTAGCTTTTCTGTACGCTCTTGTAAATCAGGGTCGCCCAATTTAGCGGCGATATTCCGCAGACACCGATTCATATCATCGATGCCATAGAAAGACTCTTCAATGTAGGGGATGCCGTAATTTTCCTCCATTTTTCTCGCCATATTGAGCAGCGCCCGTGAACAGATCATCACATTCAGCTTGGCGCGGTGTGCATAGCGGATTTCCTCAAATCGAGCATCGCCTGTAATTTTCGACAGGACGCGAATACCCAATTTTTCGAGTAACGGCAGGACTCCCCACATTTCCCCGGCGATGTTATATTCGCCGATTAAGTTTATATCATAGGGAGTAGTGTACTCTGGTTCTGCTGTTCCCACAACATAATCTAATAAAGATTCACCACCAAAGCGGTTGCCCAAGTTCTTACTGCCAATGAACCCTGGAGCAATTACAGGGATAACAGGAGTGCCAATTTTTTCTGCCGCAGTTTTGCAGACAGCTTCCATATCATCACCAATCAAAGCCGTCACACAAGTCGCGTAGACAAATACCGCCGATGGTTTGTAGCGTTTATTGATTTCCAGAATTGCCTTGTAGAGTTTCTTTTCACCGCCGAAAATGACATCATTCTCTGACATATCGGTAGTGAAGCCCATTTTGTAAAGCTGGGGGCCGGAAGAGAGACTACCGCGACTACCCCAGGAATTACCAGCGCAGGCGATCGGCCCATGCACTAAATGAGCAGCATCGGCGATGGGTACAAGCGCAATCATCGCCCCATCAAAAGCACAGCCCCCTTGAGCCGCCCCTGGTTGTGCTTGTTGTGTACAAGACTTATTTTTCTTTTCGCCGTTTTTGTGCTGGTTGTGTTCGCATCCTGATTCATTCAGTAGCTCGTTGATTTTGCCTTGGGTATTCTTCATCTCTCTTCTCGTAGGCGATCGCTATTGTTGATTGTCATATCAAGTCCGGCTAAAAACTTACGATATCGTTGGTTTTGTCGGTAATGGGTAATAGGTAATAGGTAATTGCTTTCTACTATTACCTATTACCTATTACCTATTACCTATTACCAGTTACCAACCCCCAAAATATGATAAGTATTCAAGCGGACTTGATATCAGTTATCAGTCATCAGTAAACAGTGATAAATTATCAATCAATTCACTGATGACCGTTCTTAATAAACTTCTTGCAAAAATCTTATTTAAACCAGATACACATCCAAATCGTAAATAAAAAATTTGTAATTTTCCTTACGATTTGCTATGATTAATTATTATGTATCAATGGTTTCATTTTTCTAAAAATAAACTCGACTTTTGCAAGAAATACGGCTAATTAGGAAACACAAAAAGTAAGAGAAAACTTTCCCCCCCTATTACCTAACCTCTAGCCTCTAGCAAATGTACTTTGTCACATCCACTCCACATTCATCAGCCAAATAAGATAAAGCGCGGAAACGCAATCCCACAAACTCGTCATAGAGAGGATTGAATTTACACAAAGCTGGAATGTGGATAGTTCTTCCAAATAAATTAATGTCTCGCTCAAAAGGGCAACAACAAGGAATTACTTGACAGACAAGATGAGCGAAACGAACATTTTTAACCGGAAAATTATCAATCCAACCACGCAAAGGGCGAAGCACAACATCAAATGGGCTAGGCTTCTTATAGTTTGGTGGATGTAAATTAGGATGATGGTGATGAATTTGAGTTGATGGCATACTTAAGGAATTTCAAGTGAATAGAGTATTAGATATTGGGTACTGGGGATTGGGTATAAATCCCAGTCCCCAGTCCCTAAGTTCTACCTGTCAATGGCAAGCTGTAAGCAATTTCTAGCGAATCAAGTCGAAGGAGATATCGGTCTTACCAGTGATGTTGGTATTGCGATCCATTTCATCCAGAAGAGTGTTAACAACCCAGTTGAGGATGTTTAGACCACCTTGGTAGCCGAGGGTAGAGTAGCGGTGTAAGTGGTGGCGATCGAAGATAGGATAACCAATGCGTACCATTGGGATCTTAGTATCGCGCCACAGGTACTTACCGTAGGAGTTACCGATGAAGAAGTCTACAGGCTCGGTGAACAACAAGCTACGGAAGTGCCACAAGTCTTTTTGAATCCAAACTTTAGCTTCCTTACCGAAGGGGCTAGCAGCGAGGATAGCTTCCATTTCTTTCTTGAAAGCTTCATCGCCATTGTTGCAGAGAATGTGTACAGGTTCAGCACCCATCTCTAACAAGAAGCTGGTGATGGAGATAATCAAGTCGGGGTCGCCGTAGATAGCGAACTTCTTACCATGAATCCAAGCGTAGGAGTCAGTGATAGCATCAACTAAACGACCGCGTTCGATTTCCAACTCTTCAGGAATAGCCTTACCAGTCAATTCAGAGATAGCAGTCAAGAACTCGTCAGTACCCTTAACACCGAAGGGACGCAATACTTGAGTCTTTTGGTTCCACTTGGTTTCGATGTATTCGCGGGTCTTGGGTGTGGTGTAAGCTTGGAGAGCAACTGTTGCCTTAGCGTTGATAGAATCAGCAGCATCTTCCAGCTTAGTACCACCTGGGTACATTTCGTACTCACCAGTGTTGGGTGAATCGAAGTAGTCACTGCTATCAGAAAGAATGGTGTAGTCAACACCCATTGCACCCAGC
The DNA here is from genome assembly GCF_014697625.1 of Anabaena azotica FACHB-119. Taxonomy (GTDB): domain Bacteria; phylum Cyanobacteriota; class Cyanobacteriia; order Cyanobacteriales; family Nostocaceae; genus Trichormus; species Trichormus azoticus_A. Next base: position 123,439 of record NZ_JACJSG010000004.1, read on the forward strand.
ATCCGCTTAACTTCGCGGTTGTTACCTACATAGGTATCAAAACCAGGGATGATGTTGATTTTGCCATTGCTGGTAGCTTTCTTCTTACCTTCTGTCAAGTTAGACAGAATACCCTTCATCATGTTGTCATAACCAGTGGTATGAGAACCAACGAAGCTAGGTGTGTGAGCGAAGGGAACGGGGAAGTCTTGAGGAATAGAACCAGCATTCTTAGAGTTGGTGATGAACGCGCCTAAGTCGTCACCAATAACCTCAGCCATACAGGTGGTGCAAACAGCAATCATCTTGGGCTTGTACAATTGGTACGCAACTTGCATACCTTCAATCATGTTGTTCAAGCCACCGAATACTGCTGCGTCTTCTGTCATGGAAGAAGATACTGCGGAGCAAGGCTCTTTGTAGTGACGGCTGAGGTGTGTACGGAAGTAAGCTACACAACCTTGAGAACCTTGTACGAAAGGTAGAGTACCTTCAAAACCCAGAGCCGCGAACATAGCGCCTACTGGTTGACAACCTTTAGCGGGGTTAACGGTTAGAGCTTCACGAGCGAAGTTCTTTTCCCGGTAGTCCCAAGATTTTGTCCATTCAGACACTCTTTCAACTTCTTCAGGAGGGTGAGCGCCTTCAAAGTTCTTTCTCTTGTTTTCAAATAGCTCGGTGTATTCTGGCTGTTTGAATAGATCAACGTGGTCTACAATTCTTTCTGGATTCTGAGGCATTTTAGTATCTCTCTACGCTTGCTGGTTGGTGTGTAAGTGATGAGTGAGGATAGCCTGGGGGGTTAACTCCTTCCTCAAGGTAGTAACGAGAGATGAATCATGAATATTGAATAAAAATCTTCATCCAGCATTCAGCATTCACCATTCTCCCCTGGGTTCCTGGGGCTATAACCCCAGGCTATCCCTCTATTTCAAGGAATTAGGCAGCAGCCTTAGCTTTTGTAGCAGCTTTCTTCCAAGGAGCGCCGATTAAGTCCCAAGTGGGGCTGTTGAGCGCTAAATCCATGTCACGGGCGAAGATAGCGAATCCGTCGTAACCGTGATAAGGGCCGGAGTAATCCTTTTTGTGGTTTAATAGCTTTACGCGGCTTAATGTTTATATTGGGCATTGTTAGTCATAAACATTGTTTGCCGAGAACAAATTAATTTTTAGGCTAAATATAGGCTAATACCACAGCGATGGAAAATCAGGGTCAAGACAAATATCAACAAGCCTTTGCAGACTTAGAGCCACTTTCATCTACCGACGGCAGTTTTCTCGGCTCAAGTCTGCAAGCACAGCAGCAAAGAGAACACATGAGAGCAAAAGTCCTAGAAGAATTAGAAAAAGTAAATCTGCGTTTGAAGTCTGCAAAGACCAAAGTATCAATCCGGGAATCTAACGGAAGTCTGCAATTGAGAGCAACGTTACCAATTAAACCCGGAGATAAAGACACAAAGGGAACTGGGAGAAAGCAATACAATCTCAGTTTGAATATCCCTGCAAACTTAGATGGGTTGAAAACGGCAGAGGAAGAAGCTTACGAATTAGGTAAGTTAATCGCTCGTAAAACCTTTGAATGGAATGATAAATATTTAGGCAAAGAAGCGACTAAAAAAGATGTAAGAACCATAGGTGAGTTACTGGAAAAATTCGAGGAAGAATATTTTAAAACCCATAAACGCACCACAAAAAGCGAACATACATTTTTCTATTATTTTTCCCGCACTCAACGCTACACAAATCCCCAAGATTTAGCAACTGCGGAAAATCTCATCAATTCAATTGAGCAAATTGATAAAGAATGGGCTAGGTATAATGCAGCCAGAGCTATATCTTCCTTTTGCCAAACCTTCAATATAGAAATTGATTTATCCAAATATGCGAAAATGCCCGATCGCAATTCGCGCAACATTCCCACAGACGCAGAAATACTATCAGGAATTAGCAAATTTGAAGAATATTTAACTACTAGAGGCAATCAAGTTAACCAAGATGTGAAAGATAGCTGGCAACTGTGGCGCTGGACGTATGGAATGTTAGCTGTATTTGGTTTACGTCCGAGAGAAATTTTTATTAACCCTGATATTGATTGGTGGTTAAGCAAGGAAAATTTAGACTTGACATGGAAGGTGCATAAAGATTGTAAGACGGGGGAAAGGCAAGCATTACCCTTACATAAAGAATGGATTGATGAGTTTGATTTAAGAAACCCGAAATATTTAAAAATGCTGGCAACAGCAATTAGTAAAAAAGATAATAATAACCATGCAGAAATAACAGCATTAACCCAACGAGTAAGTTGGTGGTTTCGCAAAATCGGCTTAGATTTTAAACCTTACGATTTACGTCACGCCTGGGCAATTCGCGCCCATATTCTAGGCATACCAATCAAAGCGGCGGCGGATAATTTAGGTCATAGCGTGCAAGTGCATACGCAAACCTATCAGCGTTGGTTCTCGTTAGATATGCGGAAACTGGCAATTAATCAGGCGTTGACTAAACGGAATGAGTTTGAGTTGATTAAAGAGGAAAATGCTAAATTGAGGATGGACAATGAAAGGTTGAGAATGGAGATTGAGAAGTTAAAGATGGAGTTAGTATATAAGCGTAGTTAAAATGTGTGCATAAAGTCTAAGTTAATAAAGGAACATCAATCATGCAAATTATCATTGAACTCCCAGATGATATAGCCAATCAATTACAAGTGCAACCCGCTAATATTTCTCGCCGGGTTTTGGAACTCATTGTAGCTGATAATTATCGCCGCGATCGCATTGGAGCAGCCGAAGTCCACCGAATACTGAACTTTTCCTCCCGATGGGAAACTTACGAATTTCTTAAACGTGAACAAGCCTATTTACCTTATACTGAAGAAGACCTAGAACAAGATGTTCAAGCAATTCGTAACATACTAGGTGCTGAATGATTATTGTCTCTAACACTTCTCCAATCAACTACCTAATTTTGATTGAGCAAATCAATCTCCTAGCTGAACTATTTCAGGAAATTATCATTCCGCAAGCAGTTTACACCGAGCTATCTGATAAATTTGCTCCACCACCTGTTCAAGCCTGGATTAGAAACCCACCAAGTTGGCTAAAAATTCAACCTGTTAGCCAAACTGCGGATGCGATTGCAAATTTGCTTGATCCTGGTGAAACTGAGGCTATCTTACTAGCCCAAGAACTTAATGCAGACTTACTTATCCTAGACGACATGAAAGCAAGACGCATTGCTAAAGATAGAGGTTTAGCTATCACAGGTATCTTAGGAATTTTAGACCAAGCAGCAACAATGAAGCTCATCGATTTACCCGTCGCTATTCAAAGCCTTAAAAATACATCTTTTTGGGCATCTGATAGTTTGCTTCAAAAGTTATTAGATAAACATTATTAACTCAAATACTTTCCTCTATCGCCATACCTAAAGACTCAATAAGAGCTTTTATTTTCGGCATATAGGCTTCAATTATAGTGCTGGCTAAAATAACAGGATAGTTATCGATAGGCTTTTTTGGGCGATTATACGTGAAAGCTTGAAAACGGATACCCATAGTGTTTTCCTTACCCAGACCAAATTCTGCATGATATTCGGTATCTAAAAGACGACGATGTTTAATAGTATTCACAAAAGCAGCAATGTATTTAAACTCATATGAGTTACAAAGATTCTCAAGAGTAATCTTGACCTTATTTAGATTTCTATCATTAAGTTCCTGAATAGTTTTATTTACATTTACTTCAGCTTCGTCTAATACAGATTCCAAAAGCACTACATTAATAATTTGACATACAATGTCTGCTATAGAATGCAAGTTCTGCAAAGCAGCTTCTATATAAGTTTCAGATTCAAGTTGAGCTTGTATGAAAGCGTTAAGATAAGGTTGTTCATTACTTATTTGCGAATGTGAAGCCCAAAAATTTGTCCATGTCTCCTGATATTTATCAGTCAGTATTAAAGCCTTACTGTATTTATAAGACAGAGCTTTGCAATACACACTTGAATCTGGCAAACCTTTGGAGAGGCTGATTCGTTGAAAATCTCTTAAATCCCAACCCATACATTTATGTGTGAAGATAAGTTTTACTCCATGAGTGTATCACATTACTACAGTAAGTAGGGTGCGTCAGCTTGGGTATACTATTTCAGGAAGCCAGTAGGGTGCGTCAGCTTGGGTAGAATATTTCATCACGAAAATGAATTTATGCTGACGCACCCTACAGAATATGGGTTATTCGCTCCCAATATTGTCAGGTATATTTGGTATTTGAATACTTCCCCAATCTGCTGGATAAATTCCTTGTTTAACAAAACGGTGAAAACTTGAATATTGCCACTCTTTGGGAGATTGGCATAAACCATGTTTGACAGGATTATAATGGATATAATCGCAATGATTGGCAAAATCTTTTTCATCTCTAATTAAATGTTCCCAATATCGTCTTTGCCATAAATTACCTTCTTGGCGTTTTTGGCGAGATTCACTCATCTCGGCTGTTATGTTTAACTGTTCTGCACAACTTTGGGTAACAAAACTTTTAATTAACCGCCAACGGATGGCATAATTACTATCATTTTCCGGTAAAGTCCAGATACAATGAATATGTTCAGGCAAGAGAGCGATCGCCTCAATTGAAAAAGGATAAAGTTGCTGAACTCGCCGCATGGATTTGCGTAAATTTTCTCGCGCTATATCGCTACATAGCCAGGGGATTCTTTGGTAAGTTACCTGTGTAAAAAAGAATGTACTTCCAGAGGCGATCGCTCTGCGATAATTTGACATAGTTCAGTGTAGTAATTCAATATTATTTAATTTTAAGCGCAAAAATTTTGACTGCAACGGATACAAGCTATGACTACTATAATATGGGGTGCGTCAGCTTGAGTATACTATTTCATCATGAATATCAGTTAACGCTGACGCACCCTACAGAATATTACTGCTAAAAGAGCGATCGCCTCAATAGATACCGAAATAAAAAGCATATCCATAGGCGAATTTTATTCAAAAACAACACCACGGTAAATTTCGGCGATCGCCAACTCCTTACCAACTGAATCTAAAGAAATAGAACCATCCAAACCGTTAAATTCACTCAATAACCAGCCTTGGGTTTGCTTGCTGTAACGTTCAATAAAAGGCTCATCCTGTTCTACTAATAAATATTCTGTAAAGCTTGTAATTGAACGATACATCCGAAACTTACTTTGTCTGTCGTAATCTGCGGTAGATGGACATAGAACTTCAACAATTAAAATAGGGTTTAAGACTTCATCTGAGCGATTTTCATTAAGTTGTGGTTCGCCATCAAAAATCATCACATCTGGATATACTCCGCGTCTATATTCAGGTATCCACAGCCGCAAATCGCTATTGATTGGTTCAAATTGAGTATCACGTAAAATGGATGTAAAATAAGTCAATATGTTCCCGCCTATGCGGCTGTGTTTGAGAGTTCCTCCGGGTATGGGTACTATTTCTCCATCTCGATACTCATTGCGTCCTTCTGCTTTTTCCTCAAGCGCACGATATTCATCCAAAGTGTAGCGATGTTTGATAGTAGAAACCATAAGTCTTAACTGATCGCATTGGCTCTAGGATAACAATAATATTTTGTCACAGATTTAAGTGAAAGTGAAGATGATGATGTGTTTGAGTTGAATTGCGTTCCCTACTAGCAGCCAAAACTATTTTACTCAAAAATAACCCCAAGGCAAATTGTGGCGATCACTTGCTTTTAATCTCGGATTCCTTGTGCTAAAACTCCTAATTGTTAACTAAAATTATAATAACTTTGGTCAAAGAGCGATCGCCTGTTGCTGTTTCGCTCCATCCTTCAGCAATCCTACACTGCACACATCATCAAAACATTATGGAAACATGGTTCTGCTACTTGTTGATATCGACTGCAATCTTCAATTTACTGGGAGCAGTTATATTTGCATTACCCTGATTCGGTCAACAAAAACTCTCTGGACTGCCTCAAAATGCTCATCTTCTGTATCTGGGAACTATATCATCTTGGATTCTGATATTTGGTGTAGGGTACTTGTGGCTAGCTTTTGCAGCCAAGCCTGAACCGTTGTTCATTGCAGTCGTCGCCGCCGCCAAAATTGCGATCGCCATTCTCTTCTTCACATTTTGGTTGCTTGGTGAACTGGGTTTGACCTTTGCATTGTCTGGGTGCATTGATTTATTTTATGCGATGGGCTACGCTCCACCGTAGGTGATCGCCTTCATCTACTGGCTGTTGCAGACAAGTCAAAAAACTTAGCCATCGCTAAATAGACAATTTGCTACTATGAAACAAAGTTGGGAATTGCCTACAAACTAGGCGATAACCTCTGGTCAGATTCCATCGCAAGAATAGCAGATTGGCAAAAACACTATGGCAAAGCGGAAAAAAAGCAATCTCCAGTGGATTAAAGAAACGCTAGACCTAAAACCTGACCATCGCTGGGAATCACCATCAGGTTACAAAATATTTGTCGCTAATCGGGGTGCTGTTCGCTTCAATGTCCCCGAAGATTGGCATTTTGAGCCGCAAGAAAAATCCTTCAAATTCAGCGATAAAAAACCGCCTCACGATGATTGCTGTCTGGAAGTATCTTTTAATCAACTCCCCCCCAACGACTGGAGTCTGTTTCCCCTGAAAGCTACCTTAAAAAAAGTGGTAGAAGATGACAGTCGTGATGTGATTGAGAAAGGCGAAATCATTAGCCTCAAGCGCCAAACCGCCAGAGTTGTCTGGACGGAGATTAAGTTTATCGACACTCAAGAAGAACCAAGGGAAGCTTTTTCCCGGATTTGCATTGGTTTGGGGTCAAATGTGCAATGCTTGATTACGTTCGATTATTGGGCAGATCAAGCAGAGCAGTTGATACCTGTTTGGGATGAGGTAATGCGATCGCTTACACTAGGTTTGTACATTCGTGACCCAAGGACTGGCTTTGCTTTCCCAGACTGAGCCACAAAAACAAATCGTATCATTTTTTAATGACTAATCCTTTTCAACTTCAACTGTTTAACCCCAGTTCTGATGATTGTCCAAAAATTGTTAGAGAAAGAACAGGTAGTTTTATCGACAATATGAAACTACCTGTCCATAGGTGGTTTCGTTATTCTGCTGGTTTTTCCGCCGCTTGGGTTGAAGAGTTAATCAAAGATTTAGAGCCTCAAATTATTCTTGATCCATTTGCAGGCTCTGGTACTGTTTGTATTGCTGCTGATAAGTTAGGCGTTAGTTCTTACGGTGTTAAAGCACATCCTTTTGTTTATTGGCTTGCCAAAGGAAAGATTTCATGGAATGAAGATATATATAATTTTTTAGCAGTAATTAAGCTTACAATAGTAGCTTGGTACTTTGGCGGAGCATATCAAAGCGATCGCCTAATTCATATCATCTCGCCTCCTCTAGCTACAAAGTGTGAACGTCAGCATTGCCCAGAGCGATCGCTCCCGCTATTATTCAATTAGCAGGAAACCTTAGCAACCAGCCAGCTATACCTTTATTGTTAATCAAAGATTGAACAGTTTAATTAGATTTTTTAGTGGTAAGTGTGATCATTAAGTCAATACCACTCGCAGGAGTTATCCCTATTTTCCATGAAATACTAATCTTAGATTTGCATACTGGCTTATATTGCAGTAATCTTAATTCTCATGTCCATTGCGAAGGAAGTACAAGTAGATGATATGCCACTAAATAAAAAAGCTATTCTTGAAGATATATTTCGCAGCGCACCGCCTTTAAATTCAGAAGACGATTGTGCCGAAAATATTGTGATCCCTTTTCTGCAAAGACTGGGCTATGAAAAAAATCAAATACGTCGCAAAGTCTCAATTACTGGAACTTCAGGACATCGCTTTAGAAAACAAGCTGATATTGTTATATACATTAATGAGCATCCAGCTTTTGTCATTGAAACTAAGCGAATTCAACATCGCTTGAAAGAAGAGGATGTTAATCAGGTGCTTTCCTATGCCCAACTCCTTGAACCACCCACACCAATTGCTGTTTTAACTAATGGACGTGATTGGGAAGTTTACTATTTAGATAGAGATGATATTGGTAGTTTAGAATCAATACCGGAGCCACAAGAACTTGAGAGTGTAGTAGTTGCAATTCCAAGCACTCCAATTCAATTACAAAAGCGACAAGCTGCTGAAAGACTTCTTGTAACCATTGAAAATAAAAGTGATTTAGAAACGGCATTTAGAGAATGCCGCAACGAGTTGGCTAAGGAAGGACTTATTGCCGAGTCTGCATTTGATGAACTAACTAAGATCCTTACCTGCAAATTTAATGAGGAGAAAAGGGCAGCTGAAGGTCTTGCGACAAATCGCTTTACTTCTCAGTGGCTCTTAGGTAGTAGTCCACTTGTTGCTTTGCAACAAATGTTTGCTGACGCAAAGCAAACTTTTAATGTTTTTCCTACTGGTACACAAATTCAAATTAGAGCTAATGAAACTGTTGAGAAAATTGTCCGTGAGTTAGAACCATTTGGGCTGTATGGATTTAAGACACCTCTTGGTTTAGCAGGAGCTGGTGGCGATGTGGTTGGTTCTGTTTACGAGGCTTTTCTTACAGGTACACTTCGTGGTGACTTAGGCCAATATCTGACTCCTAGACAATTAGTTGAGTTTATGGTTGAAATAGCCGATATAAAAATAGGTGAAAAAGTCCTCGATTTATCATGTGGTAGTGGTGGTTTTTTAATTAGAACCTTCATGAATGTTCGTAAGAAAGTTCGCTCACTTAATATAGCGCAAAATGAAAAGGAGCAATTAATAAATGACCTTGTAACAAATCATTTATGGGGCATTGAGATAAATCCACGTCTAGCTACGTTGTGCAGAATCAATATGATTTTGCATGGAGATGGTTATGAACATATTTATACAGGTGACTCAATTCGGGAAGACTTTTTTGAAAATACAGATGGACGAAGAACTAATTTTTCAGCCATTGAACAAAACAATTCAGCAAAATTTGATTTAATTCTTATCAATCCTCCATTCAATAGGCCCTATCAAGATGCTGCAACTCTTAACAGGTATGAGCTAGGACGTGGCCAAGCCTCTCAAGGTTCAGATTATCTCATTTTAGAGAGAGCTATCCGACTATTAAAACCTCAAACTGGTCGATTGCTTGTAATTTTACCTCATGGTGTTGCAAGTGGAGTTTCGGAAACAGAAATCCGAAATTTTATCAAAACTAACGCTCATATTCATGCGTGTATAAGTTTGCCTGTCGGAGCATTTAAACCCTTTGGAGGTTCTAACGCTCGGACTTGTGTTTTATATTTGAAGAAAACTCCGAAAGACAATAGGAAACGTTTTTTGGCACAAGCAGAAAATGTGGGTTATGATATTACATCAAAGTATTATAGAGAGGTAGATTTTAATGATTTACCTATCATTTCTGAAGCCTATTATAATGTGGATAACAAATTACAATGAGTATACAGTTAATTCAAACAGAGCCTCTAATTTTAACAATCACAGAAGATTCAGCCAATAATATTGACACTATTGATGCTGGTGCTGCATATACACAGTATTTACACGATCAGGTAGGAGATTTTGAACAACAGCCATTAGGGAACTTTGTAGAAGTAGTATCAAAAAGCATCAATCCACGTTCTAGTAAATATGCGCGAGAAATATTTGAGTACATAGATTGTGCAGAAATAGATGAAATTTATGGATATATATTAAGATTTAAAATTAATTCAGGAGGTGAAATTGGAAGTACAAAAAATAGATTTCAAAAGCATGATATTTTGTTTGCAAAAGTCATGCCTACTTTAGCAAACAAAAAAATTGCGTTGGTAACGGAAGATGTAACCAACGCAGTAGCATCAACTGAATTAATTGTCTTAAGGAAAAAACCAGAAGTTGAGATAAACCTCTATTATCTGTTTCGAGCCTTGCGTTCTGATCACTTCACGCGCCAAGCGATAGCAAATGTTACAGGTGCAACAGGTCTTCAAAGAATAAATCCATCAAGATTACTAGAACTAAAAATAATTGTTCCACCACAGGAGCTTCAAAATCAAATTGGTGATGCTGTTGAGCAAGAGTTTACGCTGCGAACTTTAGCAGCAGAACAATCTAAAAAAGCTGACGATTTAGCCCGACTTGTTCTTGGCAGTCTTACTCTTAGAACTGATAAGAAACGACATAATAAATAATTGGATAGAAAGTGAGCATTTTCGTTCTATTAAGTAGAAACAGTCATCACTATCCAATGGGTGAAATTTTGGAGCGATCGCACCCTAATTATCTCATTAAGCAAGTGCGATCGCCCCAAGTTAATCTAAAAAACCTCTGTTAAAATAGTTTTTCACTTTACAATTTCAATATCACCAAAACCTAACAAAACCTAAAAACCAAACCCCACAAGAGTTATATTGTCTAAAGCTGCCAAAATATATTGTCCTTAGCCAACCCTAAAACCTGCATTTAGGCTAAAAATAGACTCATTTTTCTCCCACCACTAAAAAACCTTATCTTCCCTGACATCTGCACCCTATCGCTAGGTTCGGAGTAATCCCAAGAGTGCATTTGACGGAAGGGAAGACCCATCTTTTGGAAGACGTACTTCTCTTTAATACCAGAAGCGATTAAATCAGGCTTCTTAGCTTTTACGAACTCCTCGAACTCGTAAGCGGTAACGTCATCGTAAATGATGGTAGCGTTATCGATGTAGTGAGTGGTACGTTTGTAGTCGTCGTTGTGAGCGAACTCGTAACCTGTACCGATAACCTTGATACCCAAGTCTTCAAAAGCGGGAACAACGTGACGAGGACGTAGACCACCTACGTACAGCATTACGGTGTTACCTTCCAAGCGGGGGCGGTACTTCTCAACCACAGCATTCATGATTGGAGTGTACTTAGCAATTACCTTCTCGGCGTTTTCTTGAATCTTGGAATCAAACTTAGCTGCAATTTCACGTAAAGAAGCAGCAATCTTGGTGGGGCCGAAGAAATTGAACTCCATCCAAGGCATACCGTATTGTTCTTCCAAACTACGGCAGATGTAGTTCATAGAACGGTAGCAGTGGATGAGGACTAACTTAGCAGCAGGCCCTTGGATCAACTCGTTAAGAGTACCATCACCAGACCATTGAGCTACTACACGTAAACCCATTTCTTCCAACAACATCCGGCTTGCCCAAGCGTCACCACCGATGTTGTAGTCACCGATTAAAGCTACGTCGTATGGGCTTGGCTCGAAGTCAATTTTGTTTTCCTTCTTAGCCTTGTCAAATTGAGGGAAGATCCAGTCACGGATAGCGTCGTTAGCGATGTGGTGTCCTAAAGACTGAGATACACCACGGAAACCTTCGCAACGTAGGGGTACTACAGGCTTACCAATTTGTTTAGAAGCTTTCTTAGCAACAGCTTCGATGTCATCCCCAATTAGACCGATGGGACATTCAGATTGAATGGAAACACCACGGTTTAGTGGGAATAGAACTTCGAGTTCTTCGATGAGTTTAGTTAGTTTTTTGTCACCACCGAACACGATGTCGCGTTCTTGGAAGTCTGAGGTGAAGTGCATAGTACCAAAAGAGTTGATACCAGTTACACCAACGTAGTAATTACGACGACCAGACCATGACCAGTAACCGCAACCTACAGGCCCGTGGCTGATGTGGATCATGTCCTTAATAGGCCCCCAAACCACACCCTTGGAACCTGCATAAGCACAACCACGCGCGGTCATTACACCAGGAACAGATTTGATGTTAGACTTAACGCCGCAGTCAGACTTGTTTTCTTCGTGAACGTTGAGGTGCTTCTCGCGTTTTTTGCGAGATTTTTCTGGATAAGCTTTGAGAACTTCTTGGATAAGTTCCTTATTTTCTTCTACTAGGTTCTTGTTTTCTGGAGGTGTCATAGTCTGCCTCAGTGACTCTTTATGAATGGGAAATAGAAGGATATTTGCGGAGATGGAGAAGGAGAGTGGGGAAGGGAGAGTGGAAGAGGAATTGCTCCCTAATCTTCCTGTCTCCGTATCTCCAAGTTACGGTATTACCTATTTAGCGTTAGCGGGCTTACCGATGATTTCTGCGTGCTTGGTATCATCGTCAAGGATACCGTATTCGATCAACAGAGCTTCCAACTCATCCATTTCCATTGGAGTAGGAATTGTCAGTTTTTCGTTGTTGATGATCTTCTTAGCTAATGCGCGGTATTCGTTAGATTGGTTGCTTTCAGGAGCGTACTCGTTAACGGTCATACGACGCAATTCAGCGTGTTGAACGATGTTGTCACGAGGTACGAAGTGAATCATTTGGGTGTTCAAACGTTCAGCCAAGTTTTCGATCAACTCAGCTTCACGGTCAACTTTACGGCTGTTACAGATCAAACCACCCAAGCGTACACCGCCGGAGTGAGCATATTTCAAAATACCGCGAGCGATGTTGTTTGCAGCGTACATCGCCATCATTTCACCAGAGGTAACGATGTAGATTTCTTGTGCTTTACCTTCACGAGTAAGAGCGACAATATTATCATTATAGCCTAAAATGTTCATTTTTAACAATGTTTGCTGTCATCATTGTCAATGGTGGACAGTTTTTTTATTAGGGTAAATCTAGGGTATGGACAGAACACAGGAAGCATTTGCCGATTTTCAACAAACAGCCATCACGGATGGAGGATATATAGGCAGAATGCAGGCAGTAATTGAGCAAGAAAATCATTTAGCGGCAAAATTAGAGGCGGAATTAAAGGCGGTAAATGCTAGACTGAAGGGGGCGAGGGTGAATGTTTCTGTCAGGAAATCTGGATATTCACTGCAACTCAGAAGCACTTTACCTATTAAACCAGGGGATATTGATAAAAAAGGTATAGGAACAAAACAATATGATATTTCCTTGGGTATTCCGTTTAATTTTGATGGTTTAAATACGGCGGAAGAAGAAGCTTATGAGTTAGGGAAATTAATTGCCAGAAAACAGTTTCAATGGACTGATAAATATTTAGGCAAAACTCGGAACAAAGTTAAGGCAAAAATCATTGGTGATTTGATTGCAGATTTCGAGCAAAATTATTTTCAAACTAGAAAACGGACTTTGAAGAGTGAGAATACATTTAGTAGTTATCACTATATTGCTCAAACGCACTTACCGAAGGATAAACCAGCGACCAATGTTAATTTTATTGAGGCTGTGCAATGTTGTACTTCATCGGATAGTGTAAAAAATGAGTTAATTAAAGTTATTCGGGTATTGTGTAAATGTTCTGGGTTAGAAGTTCCAGAATTAAGTAATTTAAAAATTAAACCTAGTGCTACACGTAAGCGTGATATACCCAGTGATGCAGAGATAGAGCAGGAATATCTCAAATTTGAAACTTACGCGCTGAACCGTCCCAGTAAATTGCTGACAAGGGAAGATAGAAATAATTGGCAACTGTGGCGTTGGGTATATGGAATGTTAGCTACCTATGGTTTAAGACCTAGAGAAATTTTTCTCAATCCTGATTTAGATTGGTGGTTATCAGCAGATAATAATATGAATACTTGGCGGGTGAATGAAGAATGCAAAACAGGCGAAAGGGAAGCTTTGCCATTATACCCGCGTTGGGTGGAGACTTTTAATTTAAAAACGGATATAGAAGCAATTGAGTTATTAGAAGCGAAGATAAAAGATAAAGTTTCCAGTAAACAAATTAATTCGGCTCGACATGGCACAGACCGATGGTTTAGATTTGTGGGTATTCCTTTTCAACCTTATGATTTACGCCATGCTTGGGCAATTAGGGCGCATTTAATGGGGATACCTATCAAAGCTGCTGCTGATAATTTGGGTCATTCGGTGAATATGCACACATCAATTTATCAAAAGTGGTTTAGTTTGGAAAATCGCAAGGTAGCTATTGAGGAAGCTATTAAGAAAAAGTCTAGGGTGCAAGAGTTGCAAGATATCGCTATTCAGCTTCAGCAGGAAAATGAGCAGTTGCGGTTGGAAAATGAAAGGTTGCGGTTGTTGGTAGAAAATCAAGATTTGATACGGATGATGAATTGAAGATGTATCTGTGCCTGGAAGGTACAGATAATAATAATTAAACGCAGATAAACGCAGATAAACGCAGATGATTTAAGATATTTAATATTGCTAGCAAAGGATATAATGGCTAAGATAGGAGGTAAATTTTTTCTGGCAAATGGGCAAAGGTAAAAATTTGAGATAAGGAATTGATCAGCTATGCCTTACAGTCAGTTTACGAATATTAGTAAGGTTAAAGAGGCTTTTGGGTTGAAAACACAGGAGGGTGGACGATTTATTCCGGCTGTTGAAGCAATTGAACCATCTGCGACACTTAAAGCTTACCTGGAGGAAAGTCTTCCCCTTGCTTCTTCGGCAAGTGAAAAAGCGCGATCGCAGGGGATTATTTACCCCGTATTATTAGAAGTAAGAAGGATATTAAATCGGCAAGTTAGTTTATTTTCCGGCGAGGATTTTACAGTTGATGAGTCAATTGGACTCGATGGAATGTGTGGTTTTTTATTAACTCGTTCTACTGAAGTCTTGGAAATTGAAGCGCCTGTACTTGTAATCGTTGAGGCGAAAAAGGCTGACTCAAGAACTGGATTTGGACAATGTATTGCAGAGATGATTGCTGCACAAAGGTTTAATGCAGAGAAAAATCGTCCAATTTCGACTGTTTATGGTTCGATTAGCAGTGGTACACAGTGGCGATTTCTGAAGCTTGAAGATAGTCTTGTAACTATTGATTTGTTAGATTATCCTTTACCTCCTGTGGAGGAAATTTTGGGGATGTTGGTTTGGATGTTGCAAAATGGATGATGGATTTTAGGGTTAAATTGTTGGTGTTGGTGATTAGAGGATGGATTTATTTAACACAGAGACGCAGAGGCACAGAGAATAAGACAGTTAGTTTTTAAATTTGGTGATTTAATTTAGAAATGGCGAATTTCTTATAAAAAATCCTGTGTATTGAGTAGGAGTAATGTTAGTGTAAGAAAAATCTGTAATCATAAATTAACCTATGAGTATACAAGTTAGTATTGAACTGCCTAATGATGTGTTTTCTGCACTTCGCAGTAACCCAGAAACTTTTGTTCAGGAAATGCGTTTAGCGGCGGCTGTTAAATGGTATGAGGTGGGTATGGTTTCCCAATCGAAAGCGGCGGAAATTGCTGGAGTTAGCCGTCACCAGTTTTTAGAAGCACTGCATCGCTATCAAGTTTCGCCGTTTCAAGTCACTCCTGAAGAATTAGCCGAGGAGTTAGGGCGTGACTAGAAGATGGGTTGTGAATAGTTTGCTCGCCTAACTTATTGCAGATATCGCTTTATGGTTTTACTCTTGGGCGTACCTCGAATGTTAAATCTGCACGGTAAAAACAGACATCAAACTCTGCAAAAAAGTTCATGTGTCCGAGTATCATAGGTGCTTCTCTAGATTCTGTCCAAGCAAATGCTAGCAAAACAGAAGGAAATTCAGCAACTGTAGCTGATAGAATTAATCCCTGTGCTGGAAAATTAGCTAGATTTCCGGTTAACTTGATTGGGACTGTTTGCTCTTCCCAAACTGCTCCTAGTTGTAGACCTAATTCGTAAGGCAAAACATTAACACTTGCACCTGTGTCTAACAAAGCCATAGCTTCCAGTGAACGGTTTTTGTAAGTCAATGTCAATGGTAAATAAGGCATCGTACTAGAAACGCCAGGAATATTACTTCGCTCAATGAAGGGAAATCTTCTACCCTCAAGCATTGTTTTCTTCCTTGTGTGCGGTAAGCATATCAGATAATGTTTGGGCAGCTTCATGAGCATCATAAGGAGACCAGACAACAGCTTCGGTTGATGCTAATTGCTCTAGCAGCAGGTTTTCCGATGTTTGATTCTCAGTTGGTTCTAAATTGCATCCTTCTTCTTTTGCCACCTCTAACAAGAGAAAATGGATGAGACGTAGTTTGTCTTGGTGGGATAGCTGGCTGACAGCAGGTATCAAGTGATTGAGAGACATATTGCAACTGATTAAAGATTTGATGCCTTTCCTACGATAATAGCAAGTTGAATTGTGTTAGCGTGGGTTCTCACAAATAATATTTTTTATAAACTATTTAATGGAGAAGCGATCGCCTGCCTATTTCTCGGCGTTGCTGATTGAAAATATGAATTTGCATCACGCAAAGACGCAAAGTTACAAAGAAAAATAAAAGCTAATTTCATATTTCATACTCTGATTCAGCAACCCTCATTTCTCGATGTTCTCGTTTGTCCGCAATGACTCGTAGAGCTAACGCCTGGACATGGGATATTGCTTGTTGTTGAGTCTCACCATACGCCAAAACACCCGGTATTTCTAAAACTTCTGCAATCCAACTACCATCATCTTCTTGTTCGATTTCGATAGTTAAGTGAGTAGATATTGAACTGTGCATTATATCAACCCCGTTTTTTTACTCATAACAATGTTCATACTCAGATGAATGCTCAACCATTCTAGCTTGGCGATCGCCTTCCGCAAACCAAGCAGTAGAAGTGCGATCACTTTTCCCCAAGTATCGCTCTCATAACTCATAACATTACAAAAGCGATCGCACCCATAACCCACATACCCAACAACCGATCGCATCCTTATCAAATACAATAACAGGAATGCCATTCCTTCAATATATAGTGATAACGCCAGTAACTAAGGGCTTGTTAATTCAGTCCAATTTTTCTCAGCAAACAGAACAAAACGTAGCAAGAGAATTAGAGAAGTATATGCTTCTTCTTCTTGTATGCTAGAGACTGCTCCATGAGAAGCATCATCTCGCCAATACTTCAATAAATCCGTATATCTAGTAAACTCTTTCTGAATAAATTGATTTTTTTGCCCTATAAGATCGTTTTCAACTCTACTACGACCTTTGCTAGCATTGTACATCCTTAAAATTTCATCTTCATTTCCTTTTTTCTTGATTGCAAGAGCTAACAGAATTGATTCATAGGCAGAACCACACATTACACAACATGCAAGGTAGCTTTGCGAACGATAGCATTTGATTGCTTCCTGACTTCGAGAATTGTAACCTGCACCAAACAAGTGAACTCGATCATTAAAAAGTTGAGAAAATCGTCCGTATTCTGAGGGAGTACAGTTATTCTGATCAAATTTTTCCAACCAGGTTCGACCATATTGTGTTACTACAAACTTGCCACTAAAATTTACAGGGTATTTAAGCTCATCATGCTCATTGACTGGATATGGTCTTAGTATATTTCTAGAACAAAGATGCCAAGCAGCATCATAGAATGCTTCAGAACCAGTTACAGTATCATAACTTATCGGCTGAAGATATCCTGATTGAATCTCCAAGTTAGGAGGCTTATTTTCTTCTAAAACAGACTCTATTAATTTATTTATTAAAAAATCTTGTACTTGCCGATTCTTTTTTAAGTAGCGAAAAATATGATTAATGGCATCTTCGTCTGTTATGTCTGGCATAATATCGGGAATTTTTAGTTTAACCATATATCTTTAATTTTACTAGAATATTTTTTATCTCAGCCTTTAATTTTATCATAAACAGTAATATACATTAAAGCCAACTATTCTGCTTTATAAAGACTGTCATAGGTAAAGATAAATAGTAAACTATTCATCAGTAACCCATTTATCAAAATTTTTGTATTGAACTTGACAATAGGGATAATATAGGGTAAACAAAAGGATATAAACACAAGAAATTACTAATTTTTCTACTTTTCCCCAGGGCAAAAACAGGGCAATATAAAAACAAAATCCTAACTTAATTGCATAATAAAAACTCTGGCAAACAGGGCTTAATCTTCACGGATAGGCATAGCGAAACCACCGCACACAACGTCACCCAATACGTCGTAGGAAACGAAGTCTAGGTCTGTGTAAGCACCGTTTTCTTCCAAGAAGTTAATAGCGGTGATGATACCACGACCAGCGCAACCTACACCGGGTTCAGGACCACCAGACTCTACGCACTTAACACCACGGAAACCGGTGAGCATTACTTCTTCGAGTTCTAAGTCTTCTACTGCACCGCGTTCAGCAGCCAAGTGTAATACGGTGGTTTGAGCTTTGGAGTGGAGCATCAAACGGGTAGTGCTATCTTTACAATATGGACATGAGGATTGACAATGAAAATAGGCTATGTGAGGGTTTCGACCCGTGAGCAAGACGAAGGCAATGCTTTAGATCAGCAAACAGCACGAGTAGAAAAGGCTGGTGCTGTCATGATTTTCTCAGATGTCGAGTCAGGACGCTCGGACAAACGCAAGGAATTTAACAAAATGCTGACACTTTGCAAGCAGGGTAAAGTTAGCGAGGTAATCTGCACTAGAATAGACCGATTAGGACGCAGTGTAGTTGGGATTCACAAGGCGATCGCTATCTTTGAAGAATACGGGATTAAGCTCACGGTTTTAGATGCCCCCGTTGACCCTTCCTCGCCCTTCGGCTGGTTTTCTGTTAACCAAATGGCTGGACTCGCTGAATTTGAATCCAGACTACTTGCTAATCGAATCAAGAACGGTATGGAATTTTTCAGGGAGCAGAAAAAAGCATCCCCCCGTCCGCCATTCGGTTATTGTCGGGTTGATGAAAAATATGCTCCTGATTTCTCTGAGATTCAAGGGAAAAGTAAATGGGCGATCGCTTCTGATATTGTTGATTATTTCCTTAGCGAAAAAGGTACACTCAGAAGCACAGCCCAATATCTTCTTGCTACCTACGGCTTAACCTGGACAGCCGCAGGTTTAAAATATTGGTTAACGAATCCCGTGCTGCGTGGGCATACTGCATATGGCATTAAAGCAAATCTTTCCCGTCCTGATGAATGGGAAATACAAGAAAATACACACCAGCCTTTAATTACTGAAAATACATTTAGAAAAATAGTCAGAAAACTTCAAGAAAACAAATTTAAGTATAGCTACGGTAACAAAAAAGAAACTGAAATTCTCCCTCTGGCAGGACAAATAATTTGTGGAAGCTGCGGTTACAAATGCTTTTGTAAAAAAAGTTATTCTACTTACAGAATACGCTGCAAAAAGCATGAAAATATGGGTGGCGACTTCTGCAAGAACAGAATTAGTACCTATCTGCCAGATATTATTGCGGCGGTTGATAAATCTTTAGTAAAAAGACACGCAGAGATTAAAGAATATGCAGTTACTAATTCAAATATTGATCAGCAGGACAGCCCTGAATTAATTGCGAGACAAGAGCAACTAAAAGCACTTAAGTTAATGCCTCTAACTCCAATAATTCAAAATGCAATTGACGATACCATTTTAGAAATACAGCTAATAAAACAAAAAGCAATCACAATTAACCAAGTCAACAATGAATTGTTTGAGGTTCTTTCATTTGTTACCGCTAATCCTAGCTTTTGGGATGAAACACCCTGGAAAGATAAACGACTGATATACACAGAATTAGTTGATTACGTAACAGTTTTAAATGGCGAAATCTTAGAAATTAAGCTGCGGGTTTGAGAATCTCAAGCTCTATTTCAAAGTCCTCCTGTGACAGTAACATCAACCGCCTTCTTGTATTTGAATCTAAATGCCTAATTTTGTACCACCTTTGAGAAGTACGTATTAAAACTTGTGTTGCTGTTTCTGTCATTTTTTTTAGCCTGTTTTGATTAGTTTATATTTTAGTTGATGGATTTTTGGGATTTTGTCTTTTAATATTCAATCTGGGATAACACTTCTGTGCTACTCGTTATCTAAATTACAGGAAATTAACCGTAACTTTGGTTCAATGTTTTCCATAACTGGTATTGAGGATTGGGTATTGAGGATTGGGTATTGAGGATTGGGTATTGACGATTGGGTATTGAGGATTGGGTATCAGTCATTAGTCGATAGTCGATAGTTCTCAGATCCCAGTCCCCAATCCCTAGTCCCTAGTCAACTGACGTTAATCTATACAATGACATTGGCGAGATTCTTGTACAGATCCGATCGCTACTTCCTCAAGTCCTGACAAACTATCAACATCTCTCCAGCTAAATCTACGTCCTAAACCCTTGATAGAACTGTCTTGCTTTTGACATCCATCTTGCCAAACTTGTTCAATCAAATGCGCCTTAGCTCTATCTTCAGGTTTCATGGTTCTGATTTCCTCAAGCTTGGCGTTGGGGCAAAACACACAACTACTCTTGGGTGGTATTGGTAGACCAACAGAAATTATCAGAACTTGGCAAGCTAAGTTGTCTAGTCCATGTAACATCAATGGATATTCCATCCTGTAAATGCCATCTGTCAGTGATCGAATCTGTCTTGTTTTTCTATCAATCAGCCTGTGAACTTCAGCAGCATGAAATCCAATGAATTTTCTAACTGGAACTCTAGTAAATTCATTTTCTATAACCCAATTCTCCACAAATTCATTCTGTGGCTTCACCTTCCACTCAATCGAGCATTTCTTGTGTCCATAGGCCACACTGGGCAAAGCTTGATTAACTAGGCATTCCTCTTCTAACGTTGTATACTGCGACCCCGCTACATTAAACCAATGAATCAACCATTGGATAACAAATATTGTTTTGTTATTCCTAGAATCAGGTAACAATATCTGCAATCGTATCAGAATTTGCAAATTTGATATTGCGGCTACTAATGCTTTGCGTCTACTTGATACTTTAGAAGGTGTCCTGATGACAACAGTTATCGGGGGCATTCCACGTTCAACCAGCCATTTACTAAACATCTCAATGTATTGGTAGGTTTCGGCTTTCTCTGCGCCTGTGTCGGCAAATAGTATCAAATCGGGCTTAATGCCCAACTTCCAACATAGAATCAGCAAAGCTGTGGAATTTCGACCACCTCCGTAACTAACCACTATCGGTGATTTTGGATCGGGGGCTGGTTCATTTAGCAGAACTTCAATAGGCGATCGCGTTTCTTCCAACAAACTTAATTGTAGGTTTAGCATTGTTATTGCACATTTAAATCATCAAAAATCAAAAGCGATAGCATTAATTCTGATTATTGTTCTCTGGTTTTCTGCGATAACTTGCGTTTCTATTAGCTTTATATTCGGCAAAAGTTCTCAAATATGATGCCGCACCTTCGAGTAGTTTTAAGCCGTTTCTATGGTAAAAAATACGTTCAATTAATTGATGGCATTCTTGCCTTAATTGTTGCCGTTTTTCATATAGCGCATTCTCGTCAATATGTGGATTTGTCATGCTACCTCTGGTAAATTTTTTAGAGTTTCTAAAAGCGCATCTTTTCCAACAAAATCACTATCTTGATTAGCAGCATATTTTGCAGCTTCGGCAATCATTTCTAATTGCTTGATGTATTGGGTTGTTTTGTTATTTAAATGAGTTGTTGCCAGCCGATTCAAAAGCTGAGGAAATGTTTCAGCCATATTATTTATCCTTTGGCAAAATAATTGATAATCCCAACTCAAGCATTTCTATTCGGCTCATAAGTTGGCAATAATCAGGATTCACAGATCCATAAAAGCTAGACTTATTCCTGCCATCTAGAATTAATTTTGGCTCTTTATTAAAGCCTAATTGAAGATGCTTCGTGATTTGTGCAATATAGTTCTGTTCAAAACCCAGCTTGTTGTCGGTATAAGTCACCCAATGTCCTAGCGGGAAATTTTGAACCATTTCAGCAAATTTATCTTCTACAACTTGTGATGGGTCATTTTCTGCCGTCACCAACCCGTCACAGCTTTGCACAGTGGAGGTTTCACTCGTTTTTCCCTCGTCCCCTGTGATGGGTTGTGATGGGTCAAATAGTTCCCTTAGTATTTCCGTACTATCGCAATTTGTACTTAGATAATTATTCATGTTTTCGTTAGTAACTAAACAGTTTTGATTTTTGCCATCACACCCGTCACAAGCTTGCTGTGCAATCGCTTCAGCCGTCACGTGACCCATCACCGACCCATCACACGACCCATCACACTCGCTCACATCCGTGCTAGAATCGCTGGTTTTCTGTGTAAAGTCGCACATTCCCGTTACAAGCGGTAATAATTCATTGTCACAGTCATTTCTTAGTCGGACACCGACAAAGAATGAGCCGTTTCTGTCTCTGCTTTTGGCGATCGCAGGAAGTTTCAACTGTGCCGAAAGCAAATCAAATAGCAGATTAGTGAAACGCTTCTGTGAAAGCGATTTTGTTCCTGTTTGGTCTGAAAATTTTGCATAATTGGCGTACAACCAACTATCGACGTTGCGATATTCTTCCCAAGATTCTGATGACCCAGTATCTGAAATTGTGCGGCGGATTTTCTGCACAATTCCTACATAAGTTTTCGCGCTCTCATCCGCTATCAAACAATCATCAGCCCAAGCAGCCAACGGGTTGGTTTCTGTGAGCATAATTGCTTTTTCTTGGTTGAGAGCGTCCGAAGCTTCACAGTGGTTTCTAAGAAGTTCTCTGGCACAAGACTCACCAATCCCCAATACCCAATTAAGCAAGCCCGGAATGTACTCGCTGAACTCTCCGAACATTTCACCAGTGCCACGAAAATCTAGCAAAGTCCGCTGATTTTTGCGCTCAACTTGGTTGTCAAACCTCACGGTGATGCGGCGTCGCTCAAGCCCGGATGTATAATCCGCAGACGATATTGGCTCATTGGCGGCGACCAAAATCATTCCTTCATAAATAAATCCAGAGGTGGACTGTTTAAACTTCCTTTCATAAGGAAGCAAATCTGACCCGGTTGCCGCTTTGAGAATGCTAACCTCACCAGCAAATCGCTCTGAGTCTGTGATTACACACAGCCTTTTTCCCTTGAGTGAGGATGATTCAAAGTTAGATCCTTCAAGCTTTTGCAGCTTTGTTGAATGGGTGTTATGGAACCCAATCAAAGCTTGAGCCATTCGGGTAAACGTCCCCTTGCCTGTCCCCCCCTTTCCAATTACTTCTAGATATTGCTGCCACTCGTACTTGCCAGTGGCGATCGCGTAAAGATAAGCCCGTAAAACTTGAATCGTTCCGGGGTCTCCAACCTGGGAGTTAAACCAATCTAGAATCGGTTGGCAGGTGGCGATCGCTATGTAGTTATAAGGTAAGCACCAAGTCAGCCTATTTCCTGGGCAGTGTTCAGCGAGTTCAAAAGTTTGAGGATTCAAAACACCGTTGGTTAGAGGAATCAAACCCTTAATTTCGTTCCATTCTTTGACCGCTAATTTCGCTCTTAGTTTACGCTCAACCCCAGAGGTGAATTTTTGTGAGATGGGGTGTGGCCTACCGTGGGAATCTGCAAACTGATATTTATATGGCTTGATTTCAGTTTCACAAATCAGTTCTACAGCGTCAGAGGTTTCATTCCCCCAAATGCCATCAATACTTTCAGAATATCTGTACCATTGTTCTTCCTGTACATTCCACGCGAGTTGATCACGGTATTTCTCGGCTATCAAGTCGGAGAATTGAGACTCACACCAGGATTCAACGAATGGCTTGCTACCGTCGCCACCCCCTAAATCCTCGCGGTCTTCAATAGTTGAGGGAAGTCTTTCAGATGTAGCGCCAATGAGCCAATTCATTCTTTCAATAAACTGCTCACGTGTCCAATCTCCATTGGCTGACACCCAGTCGGCAATGTCGCCCTTTTCGGGCATATCTGCATAGAGTTCTAGAGGGTTGAGGATGAGGCAAGGGAATTGTGTTTTGGCGGCGGCGTTAGCGATCGCTTGAGCTTTCTTTTCTCCTGGTGCGTCGTTGTCAGGTAGATAAACTAGCCCAACAACCCCTGCTTTCTTGAGCGCCATTAACCCACCAACTAAATCAACTTCTGCCCACGCTGACCCCATCCAGGTGATAGCGCATAGTTGGAGGAATCTTGCGGCTTCTACTGATTTTTCTCCCTCAACTCCCAGCACCCATTTACCAGAGGCAAATTCTTCAACTTCCGAGAGACGGTAAATGGGCCAGGGATTATCCCCTTTGGAATTTACATTTTTGCCGTCTGCGTTGACGTGCCAGGGTTTTGTAGTTTTTCGGGCGCGTTCACCAGTCTCTTTATAGTAGTCAGTTCTGATAATCCACTGGTCACAACTATATTGATATGTGATTTCCGTGTTGAGTCCTTTTTGAATTGCTGGTAAAGTTTCTGGAACTTCTGGTAACTCAGCAAGAACTATTTCACCCTCTGGCAACGGTGCTGGCTTGTAGACCTTGACTGGTGAATTAATAACCCGGAGGTTTCCGCGTTTACCTGAACCTCTATATGATTTGATGCCAGCGTTTTCAAGGGCTTCTGATAGGGGGGCGATCGCTTCTCTAATTTGTTCCGATGTACATCCACCAGAGTAACAAGCGTAACGCCCAGCGTGTTTTCCGTTCAGAGTAATTTTCAGATTATTGTCACCACACACTGGACAATATGCTATGATTTCGCTTCTCGTTTGCTTCAACACATTCAATTTATCCAGGTGGTCAAATATTGAGAATACTGGAAGTTTATTAATCACTGTATTTTCCTTCTAGATTATTGAAAATCCTAAAAGTTAGATAGATTTATTGCTTTATGTCAGTGCTATGATTGTATTCCTCTTTTAGAGGGCATCTGTTTCATTGACTTTAGATTTCAAATATTCAGACAAGATTTTTTCTATGAAGTGACTTATTTTCATGTTTTGTCTTGATGCTTCTTTCTTGATTGATTTATTTAAGTCTTTATCTAAGGTTATGGTTTGTTGAATCCTGTTATCGCTTACGTACTTCATGTTTTTTGTAATTACCAGATTGGTAGACACTCTTTACTATATCAACTTACTTACCAAAATGGTCAGCATAAGTACCAGAAATTTTATAAAAATGGAATCGCATCTACCATGTATACGGAAAAACCTGTGGATCAAGAATCACGGCAACGCTTTGCGGAAATTGTCAAGAATCTTAGAGGAGAAAGGGATCTGAGACAATTTGCTCGTACTTTAGGGGTAAGTCATCCTACGGTTATCGCCTGGGAAAACTGCCAAAGTGAACCCAAACGACAAAACCTAGAGAGAATAGCTGAACTAAGAGGCGAAAGTCTGGAGGTGCTGCTTGAATATATAGATGGTAAGCAGCAAGTGTCAGGTCAAGATAGGCTTCTCTCTGCCATCAGGGGGGCATCAAAAGAACAACTTGCTGTTCTTGTTCGAGCGATCGCTGATCGTTTAGAAGCCCTTTAAAAAAAATTAATATTTTTTTGTCTTACCATTTTGGTAAGTAAGCATTAATGTGTATACTGGTAAGTATACTAACCAAAATGGTAATTATGCCCAAACTACCAACAACATTCCAGTCCTTGGACTTAACAGGCTTTGAAGACAAAAACCAGCGACACAACGCAATCACGCGAGAAATGGTTGATGTTGCTTGTAGTGTTTTACAAAAGAACCGCATCGGGATCGTGGTTCGCAGCGTACAAGCCGCACTCAAGCATATTTATGGCTTAGGTGGCAGTGCCGAGACAGTTTGTCAGTTACTTAAAGAATGGCGCTCTGAGAACTTGGCTGCACTCAAGTCTGGAAAGGGTGAAAAAGACCTAATTACAGCGATTGTAGAGGCTTCTGATGATGGGTTATTGGATGACTCGGATATTCCTGAAGAATACCTACAAGCACAGCGACAGATGGCGATCGCTGGATATCGGTTGGCTTATCAAAAAGCTGATACATCGGTGGCTGGCGATCGCATTCAGACTTTAGTCAACGAAAATGACTTGCTGAAAACTCAACTTAAAGACTTTCCACAGCTTCGGATGGAGCTTGAATTTTATAAAGCTGAAGCTGAACGTCAAAGGATTGAGTTACGCGAAGCTTACTTAAACATTAATAAACAACAATTAGCTGATTCCGAGACTTTCCGCGCACAACTAGAGGGTTTACAAAATGAGCGCAATGATTTGATTTTAAAGAATAATGAACTTGGCAAACAAATTGCTGAAATGGCTGAGATTCAAGGTAAGGCTGTAGAGCGTGACGGCGAAATTGCAAAATTAAATGGTCAGCTAGAAGCCCGTGAGCGTGAAGTTATGGAAATGCGTGAACAGATTCAAAATTTACAGACTGAATCTGGTCAAAAACTTGTACTTGAATCCCAGTTAACAACTGTTCAGGAACAATTAAAACAAGCCAACGAAACTATCACATTGCTACAAGTTCAACTACAAGAAAAGTCTACATCTGAACTACAAGTAGATATTGATGTTGATGCTCTTGTTGCTGAAAGAGACTCTTTAGAACTGAAGGTAAAAGAACTAGAGTCTCAGGTTGGTAAGAGAAACAAAAATAAGCAACCCGCAGGTGTTAACGGGTAACAGTTAATGATTTTCCCGTAACAGAAAAGCGTTTGTTACGGGTTAAATATCTTGATAACCATTGGATGTGAAATGAACAACCTAGTAATTTTAAATTTGGACTGTTGTGTTTATTTAACGCAACTACCTAACGGCAAATGCGGGTGGACTAAATCAAAGCAATTTGCCAAACAGTTAAACAAAGAACAAGCCGAATTATGGCTAAAACAATTAGCTAATGGTAACGGACTTAAGTATTTAATTAAATCTGCGTAACATGGAAAATAAAGCAAGTTATGCTCCTAAGAAATCAGAAAAATCAGAGCTTGAATTGATGTTAGCTGCTCGGTTTCCTCTGATTTATATTGTTAGCCCAGAAGAAGAGATAGCAGAGAAAGAATTAATTGCGATCGCCGAGTCTCGCAAAGGTCAAATATTTTTCTGGGACTATGCCCGTGGTTGGTATGACAACAATCAGGATAAAAGCAACCCAATGAGTGCATTGGCGCGTGTGGCGAAGGCTGGAGGAACTCACTCTGTATTGTTTGTCATGAAAGACATTTGCACTTTGATTGCCCCAGGCAGTAACGGTCAAATTATCCCCGCACAGTTGGCACTTGTCCGTGAAATTAAGAATCTGGCGCGGGACATGGCGCGGGATAGGCGGACTTTAGTTTTACTGTCTGATCAGTTGAGATTACCCCTAGAACTGCGGGAAGAAACAACAATTATAGATTTCTCATTACCTACTGCCACAGAAATTTCCATCCTCATTAATGACTTGGTTGGCAAGAAGACTAGTTTGGCTGAACCAGAACGAGAACAACTTATTAAAGCCTGTCAAGGTTTGAGTCGTTGCCGTATCAGTCGCGTGTTGGCGAAGTGTTTGGCCAAGTATGGGAAAGTTGATGAAAATGCGATCGCCGCCGTCATAGATGAGAAGCGCCAAACTATCAGAGAGACAGGCATTTTAGAATTTATCCCTGTAGAAGCTGGGTTAGAGTCGGTTGGCGGGTTGGAGAATCTCAAGCAGTGGGTCAGGGTCAGAGCGAATAGTTTCAGCGATGCAGCCCGTAGGTATGGCTTACCGTCACCCAAGGGTATGTTACTGGCGGGGATTCAGGGAACGGGTAAGAGTTTGTCAGCTAAGACAATCGCTGCTGAATGGAAATTGCCTTTACTCAGGCTAGATATTGGGCGGTTGTTTGGGGGAATCGTCGGGGAAAGCGAATCACGGGTGCGGCAAGTAATCAGACTGGCTGAAGCGATCGCTCCCTGTTGCTTGATGATTGATGAGTTGGATAAGGCCTTTGGCAACATCAACAGTGGCGGAGACGGCGATTCTGGCACATCTCGCCGTGTGTTTGGAACACTCCTAACTTGGATGCAGGAGAAAACTAGCCCAGTATTTATCATTGCCACCGCCAATAACGTCGAGTTAATTCCCGCAGAAATGTTACGCAAGGGAAGGTTGGACGAAATATTTTGGCTAGATTTGCCTAACCAATCGGAGCGATCGCAAATCTTCAAAGTTCATCTTTCTAGACTCAGGCCGCAGCGAGTTATTGATAACGAGTTTGATTTTGATTTGCTTGCCTATCGTGCTAGGGATTTTTCAGGTGCAGAGATTGAGCAAACTATTTATGATGCAATGCAAGAAGCTTTTTCTAGAAGTGAGGAATTTACTCAAGAGGATTTGTTAGGTGCGATCGCTAACTCAGTTCCTTTAGCTCAAGTTGCATCAGCACAAATTTATTCACTAATTAAATGGGCAGAATGCAGTAATGCAAAAAACGCCAGTTCTAGAGTGAAGAAAGAAAACCCTTTAGAAGTTGATGAATAATCCAGTTATAAAATGCCAGCATCCAGATTGTAAAAGCACAAATGTTACAGAATGCTTTTACCCAACTGAATCAGGCAGAGAAGAAAAAGCATATTACTGTACTGACCACACTCCTTTGCATGGTTTTTGTCGGTTGTGTGGTCAGTTTTGGACTGGTGTCGAATATTTTGAATTTGCTATATTGCATGACGGGATGGGGGGAGTCTGTGAAAACTGCGAGGCAGAACTTAGGGAAGATTTAGACGATTACGAAGAGGATGATTATTTCACAGACTATTTGTAACTAATGCTGTCGCTTGTGGATTTTGATTTTATACAGGTAGCATCATGTCTATTGAACAAATCAAAGCAATTATCAAGGGAAATGCCGAAAACCTAAAAATGCTGGCAGCCACACCGGAGTATCAGCATTTAGAAGAAAGTGAAAAGTTTACAACGTCTAACGATTTAGTATTGGGTGACGCGATTTTAGCATTAGATGAGATTTATGAGGCGATAATTCATCTTGAATATGAACAAGAATGTAGTGAGTCAAAATAATGGTTCAAACAGCAATAGATTTTAAAGGATGAACAGCTAATGGAACAAAACACTTTTGAGATTATGTACCAAGCCTTAGTAGAAATTGCTACAGCCAATACATTCTTTGATGAAAGCAAGAAATTGAGCCAAATTGCGAAGCAAGCCCTACAAAATATTGGGAAAGGTGAAGAAACAACAAAGTAATTAGCGCTCTGGTGGGTCGCTCCCACCTTCAGCATAAATCAAAAGGATTTAGGCAATGACTAGTCAACTAACTTTAGGTTGGTTAATTCGGAATGGAAGAAAAAGTATTGGTTTGAGTCAAAGTGAACTATGTAAGGAATTATCCAAGCACGGCATACAAATTGATTACCACCAACTTTCTAAGATTGAAAATGACAGAATTGATGTCCGCAATCGCTCCTACGACAAGTTAATTTTGGCAATCTCCAATATCTTCACTTTAGACCCAACATATCTTGAAGAAATTTGCCAACAAACAGAAATTCAACCGTTAGATTTGAGTCAAGGAATTTTCCCAATTTACATTAAGGATTTGAAATAGAGGAAATATGCAATATCGACAAGTTCAAATAACAATCGCTAAAGACGGAACTATCACCGAGCAGGTTATTAATGGTGTTGGTAATAGTTGTACAGAACTCACTGCCGGGTTAGAAAATGAGTTGGGTAAAGTTGAATCACAGGAACTGTTACCTGAATACTATCAACAATCCATTGAACTGCAAACTCAAGAGGATGAAACCCTATGGCAAAGCAGTTAAAACATTTCTGCCATTTCTGCGTGTTCAAAATTAGCGATCGCTGTGGATGAATAATTACTACTGCTATAACTGCGGCGCTGATTTCTCCAGAGATAAACCCTGGAAACTTGCCTATTTGTTGTCCTTGTTGTGGAATTCCTTATGAAGATGAGGAAAATGAAATTTATTAATGCTGTCGCTTTTTGAGTTTGATTTTGAGGAAAATTCATGAAACTACTAACAAAGCAACCTAGAAGCAAATTTTGGGGAGAATTGGCAGATACATCTAAAAAGTATCAGGACGAAATTGCAAAATTGGAGGATCAGCGTCAAAATGAATTGGAAGAAAATCTTAAGTATTTATCAAACATTGCTTTACTAGCTTTGATTAGAGAAGCTAATAATCTTAAACAACAATGGCGAGATAAATACTTGCATAATAAGCCCAGTAATCGCACTGATAAAGAGCTAGATAGCGCTGAATTTGTAGTTGATGCAATACGCTCTATCCTAATTGATAGAGGAATAACATATTGTTCAGTTCGTGATGCTTTAGTCAAAGGTGATGAAGTTTTTCTGAAGTAGTTGAATTTGCGATCGCACCAAAGCGATCGCATCAACGCGAATGTGGACAACTAATCACTAATGACGAATAACTATGTTTACCTTCCCCTACAAGTTGACTGTAAAAATTGGCAAATACCCACCTAAAGGTATCATTCACAAATGCGACTTTTGGTTTTACAAGAATCTGCCTTTCTGGAATTTGAAATTTTTGATTGCATGGGAGAACAATTATCACTTTGTAGACTGGAGTGATGAAGAGTTTATTCCTTTTTAAGCTTTTCGTGCTTTCCTTTGAAATTACAGTATCTTACCGTTCAATCTCATCAATTTAGGAGCAGAATATGTCTCATTTAACCCATATCAGAACGACTATCAAAAACCAACAAGTTCTAGAGAAAACCTTGAGCCAAATGATTGAAGATGGACTTAACGGCATTCTCGCAGGAGCAAAACTAGAGCATAACACCGAAATTCATGATCCTTTCGGGAATAGCAAAGTAGCAGAACTTGTTATTAGACGATTACAAAGCTTTCAGGGAGGCTACGATTTTGGATTTAAGCTTAGTGATTCTGAAGAGTTTGAGTTTTTAACCCGTGATGGTTCAAAGTGGGATGCTCATAAGTTCATGGAAGCTTTAACCCCTTGGTATGCGAGGGAGAATGCGATCGCTAGTTTAGTTGCCCAAGGATTTGATATTGAATCTATTCATGAGGAAAACGGCGAGGTCAAAATTAAAGCTGGTAAATGGAATTAGATACTAAGTTGTCTATTTGAATATAACGCGATCGCCTCAATTAACTTAGAAGCGTGTTGACGAAACTTAATGTATTAAAGTTAATTTTCGTTGACACGTGTTTATCTAAAGACTTAGATTTTCCCTAGAGAGAATAGCCTGATAATTGCTATGTACAACAAAGCTATGCCATATCAAATTCAACAAGCCATAGGCAATAGTCCTCTAGCAGTAAACGAACGATACTGGGGAGAGGCTGAAATCATTAATTTTGGAGCAATGACAAGCTGTATTGCAATAATTGGTCAAAGACCAAGTGTTAACCGAGTTACAGGTATACATCTATCGATATTTAGCAATGATGAAACGCCTGTTTTTGACCCAGCGTCTAACGTCTTGGGTCAAGTGAACAATATTATGAGAAATGCAGTTAATTTGAGAGCGTGTTTAGGAAGAATAGATTTTTGGCAAGGAAACCAGTCACAACAAGTTCAAAACTTCTTTATCCAATTGATGACTGAACTTGATATTCTTACGTGGGTACAACTTGTTGATGGAACATTAAATGTAAGATTCAACAATCAGAAAAATACTATCCAATATCAACATAAAAATGGTGCATGGACTGATGTGCCATACGTAGATTAACAGCTAGAAGTAAAATTATTCCCCTATTGAGCAATCAGTAGGGGATTATTTTTTATGGTAGTATTTGGAGTAATTATGGTGCAAATGTACTTATGAAATGCCAACTCGCAAATATTTATAGCCCGACTAAAAACTACGGCATTAGCAATTGGTTTTCAACTCCGAAATTGGACGGTATTCGGGGGTTGTATATTTCTGGTCAGGGATTAATAAGCCGTACATTAAAAACAAAATATGTCGGACTTAAACATATTGAGAATGTTTGCGCCCAGATAGCACAAGCTGGTTATGTTATTGATGGAGAGCTTTACATACCCAATGAAAAGTTTGATGTTATATCAGGAATAGTCCGCGATCGCAAATACGACATCGCCCAAAAACAGCGCGTCCAGTTCCATGTATTTGCTCTATGGAAAGACAACAGCACATGGACAAATACAGAAGCAATGGTTAGTAAAATTCAAGAAATAATTCCCGGCAATCAATTAGCAGTCGTAGCAGTGCCGTACACAGTTATCGAAAGTGATCCGGTGATTGTGCAAGCCCAAAACCAACTTAATAAAGATTTCGGTGCTTCTCTGGAAGGAACGATGTTAAGACATCCAGACGTAGCCTATTATCAGGGGCGATCGCAACATCTACTGAAAGTGAAAAACTTTGAGAAAGGTGAGTTTATTATCACAGACTTTCATAAAGGTACTGGCAAGTATTCTAATAACCTGGGTAAACTTTCTATTGAAGGTGTAGTTGGTGAAGTTACCGTAAAATCCAAAGTTGGAACTGGATTTACAGATACAGAAAGATCAGAGATTTGGAATAATCAATCTAAATATATTGGAAATAAGATTGAGATAATTTATATGGGTGTCACCAACGGAACGCAAAGGAGTTTAAGACATCCAGTATTTTCTAAATTCTTGAAATAAATTAAGCTTTTCTATTGACCAGTACAGATATAGTACATTACTCTATAAGTATTCATTCTGTTCACAAAGAATAGCTTTATGCCTACTACTTTAACCAGAAAAGATGCGCTTAATGAACTGAAAGCTAAAATCCTTCGTGATGATTTAAATGATTTTGGTGGAACTGAATCTTCAGATGGTGCGCCTCTGACTTTCAAATCTTCTTCAACCACAACTTTGGATGAGAAACGGATTCTATCTCTTGATGCGTCTTTGCGTAAGTCTGAGATTAAGTCTACTCCCGATGATGATGGTATGTTGCCCGCGAACTATCAAATCCCTGAAAATCGGATTGTTCAGCAACAAACTTTAGCTGAGGCATTTAACACTGGCGATCGCCTCAAAGCTGAAGCGATCGTTGAAAAACTCAAGACGATTTATCCCAGTATTTTGGGTTTAAATACATTTGGTTTAAATACACAGCCAACGGGGAAATTTACCGATTTAGCTAATGAGGTGAAAGCCGCAGATTTCAGTATTGATGTGCAAGCAATATTCACCAAGCTGGACGAAGTGAAAGTCTATAACGTTAGCGCACCCAACGACCCGTACACCGGGACTTTGATTATCGCAAAAGCCTCTGATGGATTAGTAATAGGGCAAACTCTGAGAGTTACTACCTAAACCTATTTGAGTGATTTGGTTCACCCCCGGACTATTGATAGTTCGGGGATTGTTTATTAAAAGGGGATTATGTCAGGGATTTTACAATTTAGCAAACCAATTTACACTATTACTGAGTCTGGTAAATGGGTAGGCGATGCCGTCACTGTTATACGCACAGACGGCTCGGAAGGTGAAGTGAGTGTTAAAGTAACTGGCAAAACTGAAAGCGCCACAGTTGGTAAAGATGTTGAGAAAATTAGCCAAGTCCTAACATGGGCTGATGGTGATACTGAACCAAAATTAGTAGATATTAAACCAGTCCTTGATAAATATGAAGAGGGTGAAGAATTTTTAAGTTTGACGCTGGGCAGTATTAAAAAAGCCAAATATGCCAGTGTCAAAACTTGCCAATTGGTAATTATTGATGAAAAACAATATGCGGTAACAGATGTTTTAAAAATATATCCTCCATCGCAACAGCCACCGATCAATCCTATCAATGGTTATAGATGGACACAGCTTAATAATCAGGGAAATCCTATAGAAAACTGGCATTTTAGGGATGAATGGAATTATTGGTTGTCTGATCCATACTTTTTCAGTAATCAATTGAGAGATATTAATGCTGATAAAATCATTCCTTTTGTGTCTTTCATTGATATAGTTGATGGAGGTAATCCGCAAGAAATTTTTGTTGATACATTATCCTATAATCTGCGGATTTATGATGGCACTGCACCAGCAGGTACGAAATGGGTGGCGAAGGTTTTAAAAAATGGCACGACATTTGTAAACTTTTTGGATACTACATCAAATGTTATCCTTAACAACGCCAACCAGAATGTTGAATTTACTAACTTTAGTTTTCAATATAGTACAGGTGAGTTGAATGCTTGGAAACTAGAAAAAGGTGAAACATTAGACTTACAATTCAATAGAATAGGCGAAATCCCAAAAATAGACTTTACTTACTCATTAAAGTACAGAAAAGTAATGAGAGCTTCTAACCCAAGTATTTACGGTATGTAATTTATCGTTAACAAAGTATAAATTAAATCCCCTACAGACAACTATAGGGGATTTTTAATTTGTAACGATTGTCTGAAACTATGCTGCTTTTGAAAACAAATAGCTGAGTTCAGGAATATCTTTAGCTAGCTTCCAGTTAGTGCGATCGCTCCACAAAGGAGTTGTTTCAGTTAAGCCTTTACTGAGAAGTTCAGACTCTTTGAGTTGAACTGGCTTGCCGTCAATTTGCATATGCCATAAATTTTCGGAGCTACTTGCTAGTAGTTCAGGAGGGATTGGCGGAGGTGATTTAGTGTTACCTGCTTCAGATTGATTTTGAGATTGCAAAGTAGAAGGTTCAGGTTCAATTGAGAATGTATTTGCAAATTTAAACACTGCTTTCCGTCTAGCAGCGATTCTAATCACTTCTCCAGTTTTGGGATTTCTGCCGTCACGTTCGGGTAAATCTTTGTGAGAGAAAACACCAAATTTTTCTATGCGAACAGATTCACCCTTGCGGAGTGAGAGTTGCACAAAATTAATGAATGATTCGAGAACACCATCAATATTTGCTTTGCTGTAGCCAGTTGCATTTTGAATATATTCAGATAGTTGGGTATTCATAGGTGTAGATGAAAGACAATCAAGCTTCACATGATTATAGCTAATTATAGTTATTTAAAGAAAAGATATTCTTTAATTTCTTCATCAGTCATGCTCAAATCAAAAAGTGTAACTTCAGTTGTTTTAGAATCCTTGAATCTGGTTGAATAAATTTTCATCGTCTTAGTAGTTCCTGGGAGCATATAAGGTCTGTGATTTTCACCGATATTACCCAAATGGAACCAACCTATTTGGGTTTTTGCAGCTTCCCATTTCATTTCAAGGGCTAAATATTGCTTGCCAGAAACTTCACGAATGTAGGCGCGAACCATCACCTCTTGCCCTTTCCAAGGGGTTTTTTGTGGTGCAGACCAAGAACCGTGTTGAACAGCATAACAAACAATAACCTTAGCTTCCTCTGGCTTAGAATTTTTCAGTTTTTCCACAATTTCGTCAGCGAAGATCATAAATACTAATCCAGCATCCCCTGTTTCTGCTTGATGTGCAACTGCCCAATAAGCACTGACCCAAGACATCGGCTCATAAAAAGTACCGTCAGATTTGGGAGTTTCCAGAATGTTTGGTTTACTGGCCTTCGTTGCCTCCGCTACTTCACGAATCAATCTAGTAGAACCATCATTAGCTTCTTTCCATTCAATAGCCTTTCGCATTGCAGCCCGGTAGGTATCCCGATGAGCGATCGCTATCTGCAATTGTTCCGGTGCATAACCCACATCATTGAACAACACCTTTTCATAGGTTCTTGGTGAAGAATCAAGCCGGAGGTCTGGTGCTTTCCATTTGGAATTAACTGTTTGCACTATGCGAGATATAGTATCAAGGGCATCTGGTTTAACTGCACATGGGCGATCGCGGTAACAAGCTGGGTCTTTAAAATCCTTGAGCCAGGGAGATTCAGCACCTTGTTCATCTAAGAACTTCTTGACAGCATCTAACCCATTGGTGTTATTGGGATAGGCAGATTTCAATGAGTCAACGGCAATTTGCACCTGCTGGGAGAGGAAGTCAATAATCCGCATTTCCTCATCTTGTTTCTGTTCACCGCCAGCAGGAATATTCAGTACAACTTGCTCACAACCCCCAGAACGCGCCCGTGCCAAAAGCGAGGCAACAACCCCGGTTAAATCGTTCATTGAGTTGATTGCAATTTCTTGTAAGTTACCAGTCAGTGCCATTTTGGGGAATTTCTTTGTGGCTGGGGGTTCGTCGAAGTTAGCGATCGCTTCCCTCATGTTGGGGTACGCACTGCTCTTAATAAGTTGAATAAAATCCCCGTCAGTATCCCGCCCCAGGTTTAGCAGTAGTAATCGTGGTGCGGACATGATGCCCGTGCTGTTGATGTAGGTTCCTTCGTGAATGTTTTCCCACAACTGGCAATCTCCCCAGTGCCGCATGGGGTTACAAAACACAATGTAATCACCTTCTTCAAGGTCAGGAGCGCAAAATACTTTCCTACCTTTGATTCGTCCATCAGGTAAAACAATGTGGTAGTGAGCAAGTGACTCGTCAGGTTGTGCCATCAAACTGTAGAACCGCACCCCCGCAGCTTTAGCCAAATTTAGCCAGACAGCTTGCATTCGCTCTTTCACCCGCCGCACAACATAGGGGTGCAGCAGCAAAATTCCTGCTTTGTCTGCCTGGATAATGCGAATCATCGTGTTTTCATATTCAGCTTCACTCTGAAGTTTGTCTGACCCTTCCTCAAGTTCTGCTTCTGCTTCCGACTGGTCGATTCTTAGGATTTCGGCTAGGTCAGTGATGGAGTTATAGGCTTTGGATAGGCGATCGCACTTTTCTTCAAGACGACTAATAATTTTGTCTTTTTGTAAAGTTTCAAAATCAAACCACTGAAACAACATCCATCCTGGTTTGGCTCTACGTTCCTCAGCTTCAAACACCAAACCCATAAGAATCTTTCCTTCGTGGTTGCCAAGCGCTGGCTTGTTACCTTTTAGTGAGGATAGTGGAATTACTAAATCAGCGCCAAAACTATCAAGCTTGGGGTTGTAAGCGATTGTGCCTTTACCAATCCACTGACCCCAAAGTGCAGCGCGAAACTGCAAGGGTCTACCTTCATCTACATAATTGTTATCACCATCTGGGTCAGCAGGCAGTCCCAACAGTTGCATAAGACGTTTACTCGCCTTGGCGTGGGAATCACCACTTTCCCAGTGAATATTGTTTACTTGGTCATCCAAGAAATTAGCATCTGCGTCTCTGGCTTCGTCGTCTACAACAATATATTTCATCTGCAAGTAAACAAGTTTCTTACAGCCAGTATGCAGAATTGACCCATAGATAATGCGTTTCCACTGGTCTTTAGCAGCCTCGCCGTAGTATTTCTTTCCTACAGTTGTTTTATTGGCAAGCGTGAATCTTCCATGATTACGGGAGCCGCTAGCCATGTCTAAGAAAAATGCCGCTTCATATCCTTTTGGCTTGAATGGATCTAGCGATCGCGGGTTAGTTTCAGTTTTATCTATTTCCCCAATACAAAACTCTGTTCTGGGGTGCAATCCAGCAAGTAATATATTCCGACTAACTACTGGCGGCGCTTCTGACCAGTTTTTATTTTTGCAACTCCACACCTGCCATTCAGAAACAGTTTCAATTCTACCCTGAGAACCATCTGGTAAATATCTTGTGTTTTTAAATTGAATAGTCATATTCTTACTGTTGAATTAAGAAATCAAACTTTGTAGAAAACTCAGTCCACAATTGAGTAGCTATTTCATCTTTCATAGGGACAGGTACAGCTAAACTCATATCAACACATAATTTTCTCGCATCACCATCAAATGAAAATGCGTACACATTCTCATAAATCTTCCCAGTCTCCTGAAGTAAATCTTCCTTTAATTTACCCAAGTCTTTCAGCTTTTCTTGAACATCACCAAATAATCTAGCAAATACCGTATCAGGTTCTTGATTCTTGTTATCTCCTATTGCCAATAATGTTATCCAGTTACCGATATCGGACTTCTGACTCAACTTAATTGCAATAATAATAATGACTGCTGCGGCAATTATGTAGGGAGCGCATGAAGTCAAAAAACCCCAAACACCTGCAAACATTCCAGTGTTATTAAAAACTGCGGGGAGTAAATCCTTTGCACCTCTTAAAACATCTCCAGCAATGTAACGAACAGCTTCAGAACCAGAAGCATTTAATCCTTTCAAAACGATGCTCGTCACAGTTTTGGTAAGTGCTTCTGCCAGTTGCGTAGGGATAGCCACCCCTTTGAGGATAAATGTTTGGAGTATCCCGGAAGCGATCGCGTTCACCACATTAATCACATCAATAACATTTGGTGAAGCAACAGGAACAATAGCTGTTGAGAAACTTGAGGAAACTGTATAATCACCAACAGAATCATTTTTGTACTTTTCATTTTTTATGAAAGATAATAATTTATTAGCTTTTCTTATAAAAGTACGAAAGTCTTTAATTGCTGGATTAAAGATTTTTTTCCTTAACTCTCTCATATCAGCAATAAAGGCATCTAAGGCTTTTTCCTTCAATGCTTTAATACCTTCTGCAAAATCATTCTTAATTTGCTGTAAAGTTTGTTCTACATCAATATAAAATTTAGCAGATTCCTCTAAAACTTTTTCTCTAACAAACTTAATTCCTGAAATTACTTGTTCTGGAATATAATCTTTTTTTTCTTGTAACTGTTCAAGAAGAGGCTCTAAAATTTTGACAGCTTCATCTTGAATTTTTTCTACTAGACTCTGCAACCAATCTTTATTTTTAATCTCTGATTCTTTAACTTTTTGATAAATTGAAACTTCTCCCATTTGCCCGTTATAACTGCTAGAACTAAGTTGCTTATTCAACAAGTTCATATTTAAGAAGAAATTATTTGCTTGAACAGCAGCGTAATAAATTTGACGGTCACGAGTTTTTAGTTTTAAGCTCGTTGCAATTTGGTTGCCTTTTCCAGTCAAATTAATGTGCGCTTTGGAATTAAAGCACTTATTGATACCGTAGGAAGTACGCAGCATTTCTAGCGACGAAGCTTTGACGATATCACCTATCTCAGTCTCAGGAAAGGAGTCGAGAATATTTTCTAGAGTGGGTAAATTTCCTCTGGAAAAATTGATAGGTTTTAAACTATCAAACCAATCAAATGGACTGTCCAAGGCATTGAAAATGTCATCTGGGACATCCAACCCACCTTTTTTAATCCAGTCCTCGCCGGATATTTGACCTAAAATATCTCTGCTCATTACCCATAACCGCTATTTAGTACAAACGCACTAATATTTTATCCTACAAATAAAAAAAAGCTACCTCCCAAGTAGCCTCTAATCTGATATCGCTATCGTACTTTTTAAGTACTAAAAGTTATATTCTTTCAGGAATTTTCGTAGCATTAGGATATTTCTGGAGAACGTGAACACCTCCTACCTTATAAAATTCTATGATTATCTTCTGTTTTTGCGTTGCTTTGATTAATAAGTCTAGTCTGTCTCTTCCTTGTTGGGTTGTTTCCCACGCATCTAGGTCTTGCTTAACACTAATTACCCCTAAAGGTCTTGTTATTTTCATCATCAGATTACTCAGCTTACCTTTCTGGATATCGGTAATAACCTTGCTATCAATTTGTATGAAACTAATATACATGTGAGGAGGTAATCCTTTACGATTCGCCGGTCCTTGAGTTTGTTTTAATCTATCATTTAATAAATTCCAAGCATCTTGTGTATCACGATTTGAATGATGAATTTCTTGTTGAAAATCCCCTTTTAATGCTTCACGTAAAAGTGTTAAATCTTCACTTTCGATTGAGACGATTAATAAATCTCCTGCCATTTGTTCATTCCTGCATTGATTATTTTACTTGTCATCTGCCCTAAGTTTATGGCATATCGACCTAATAGTAAACAGCTTAAAGCCTAATGGCAAGCGTTAATCTATTGATACTGGCTAACTCTCATCTTGCACCAAAAAATATTGATGTAATTTTATTACTCAGTAAACAGCCAAAATCTCTGATTTAGCGTTCAAATCCAATTAAAATCAGGTAGCTTTATTGGATACTTTTTTACTTTTCCTGGGATTGTACGGAGAGGTGCAAGATCTGAGTATAAACTGGTGACTGATAAATAGAAAAACATTAATATAAAAAAACCACCACTAGGGTGGCTGTAACTAACCTTGACTAGTACTCGACCAACCCAAAATTGCTAGGTGGAGGCAGGCAGGGAGTAGAAAGTAGGAGCAGAGGGAGAAAAAGATTTTTTTGTGCTATCAAGGCTGCAAAGTTGCCTTGGTGGACTACTAGTTCGTATGAGATTTAGCGATCGCGTCGCACTCTTCAAGCTCAAGTAACGAATTTCGCTTAACCCAAGTCCAAGTTATGTTATGAATGTCGGCGGCTACATCAAGTTCTTGCCATAGGTCGAAATTGACTTTCCGTTTCCAGCCTTTAGACATGGTGTTGACCAAGTACTGGGAATCAGAAATTATCTCGACATCACAAGGGTATTTGAGAGCGCGGAGTGCAGCTAAAGCCGCCATTATCTCCATACGGTTGTTAGTAGTTTCCTCAACACGACCACTAACAGTTTTAGGTGGGTATTTCTTTGAGGTAAGAATAGCTGCATATCCACCAACGCCAGGATTACCCGCACAAGCACCGTCACAGTAAATAGTGATTTTCATTTGCTTCAGGAATAACAACACCACCTACAAGCGACAGCGTTATTCGCTTTTCTCATTCCTACAAACAGCCCAACAACCACCTGTTCCACCCAATCCATTCTTTATAGCTATTGTTTCAGCCTCATTTTTAGATTCAGCATAAACAACACCTAACAGTGGATCTCCCATCATCCGCGCATACTCACGGTTTTCATAATAAATATCAAATCTAAGAAGCGTCATTTCTCTATAAATCTAGATAACATCACCTGAAAGCGACAGCACTTAAGCTAATAACTCTGCTAAAAACTTTACTCTCATCAATGTGATCGCAGCCTGTAACGGCACTATTGACCGTCCAATTAAATTTATTGCTTCCCTTCTGCCA
Source organism: Anabaena azotica FACHB-119 (assembly GCF_014697625.1). Taxonomy (GTDB): domain Bacteria; phylum Cyanobacteriota; class Cyanobacteriia; order Cyanobacteriales; family Nostocaceae; genus Trichormus; species Trichormus azoticus_A. The sequence goes on from NZ_JACJSG010000004.1 coordinate 164,019, forward strand.
GGGCTTCTCGGTTGAACTCCAGAGTCAACTGGCGCTGGGTTGCGTTTCCACCATCCTGAATAAGACAATCCAGCCAAGTAGCCGGGAATGCCATCATCCATAGGCACAGATAAGGGTTGAGTTTGAGGGTAGTTAGTAAACGACCTTGCGATCGCAATGTGTTCTCTAATTTGTTCGTTCCAGCATCCCCACCCTTGCCGTTGCTGCAAGGATAAGTGGTTGGCGTGGGCAATAATGAATACTCTGTTTCTTTGATGGGGCGCTCCAAACTCCGCCGCCGAGATAAGCTCAATTTCTGTTTGATAGCCTGCCATTCGCAGTCCGGCAATAGCCGCTCGGAGTCCTCTGTGGACAAACCCTTCAGGCTGTTCCACAACCACAAACTTTGGCCGCCCGAAGCAGATGCACCGCAGAGATTCATACCACAGGCTTGATTCTGGGTGTTCAAGTCCTGTCCGCTTTCCGGCGTTGCTTGTTCCGGTACAGGGAAATGAAATGAAGTAGACATCAGCTTTTTCTGGAGTTGGTTGATAAGTTTTTACGTCTGGGTGAATTGGGATATTTGGATAGTGCGATCGCAATACTTTTTGAGCATTTATATCAATCTCGATAAACTGAATTGTTTTGAATTTAATTTCATAGTTCTGGTTAATTATTTCACTGGCTAATTCCCAAGCTCCAATTCCCGCAAAAAAGTCAATGCAAGATAATAAACGCTGTCGCTTTGGGGGAGTGATTTCTATCATTTAGAGGTTTATTACCATGCAAACTCAGCAAACATTGATTAAGTCTGATTTGACTGATTCTGATTTGTCGGAACTAGTAGCTAAGATTAACTCACTTGCAGATTTAGAACAGGATGAAAATCTTTCTTTAATCCTGTCCGACGCTAGTCTATCAATTCAAAACTACTTGTTCCTTAAATCAAAACAAAACAACAATTAATTAGCGCCAACTAATTAAAAAATAAGTGGGGAGGATGACGAACTTCCCACTTTAACCATGCAATTGTTTCAATTTTAACATGAATAAAATTAATTTTGCAGGAATTGAATGTCAAGTTTTGCAATCTTCTCCACATGGTAATTACATTGTGGTTAAATTGAGTAAACGCATCGTTATCTGTGGGACTTACAGCAATCAATTTAACTGGGACGAATCACCAGATTTAGATTCTGGATTTACTAGCTTTATCACTTATATTGGATTAAGGAATGAGTTAGAGTTTCCAAGATTTAGAGATTTGGCGATCGCTCACAATGGCTATTTTGACAGGGATGATGGTAGTCCCAGAAAAGCAAAGCGAGTCATAGAATTTCCACTTGAAATTAAAGTACGTGGTTTGCTGCCAGAATCAGTTGTTGAGTTAGTGAAATTAGGATAACAAAAACGCAATAGCATTATTGATTATTCAGTAATGCTGTCGCTTTATGATTTTGATTCTTTAATTCAATTTAAGAGGTACGAAATGATTGGACAACTATTCACTACTGGAGTCGCTATCAAGCAGCAATATCCTGGCAATGAGAATAAATGGATTGCGACTATTAATTATGAAGATGAGAGTCATGCACAGTTAAGAGGTGTTCAAGGAACATTACAAAACAAATACAGTGATAATTTGCTAAGTGCTGTTAGAACTGTTTTCGAGGATAGCCAAAAGATGGGAATTAGAATGTTGACTCTACCAGAACAAAATCCCAGGCTATATATCAAGGAATTAATTGCAGCAGACAATCCAGAAACTTGGAAACAAATTAAGTTAGTTGCTGATGCTTTACATTTTGAAGTTTGTGTTTGTTTAGAGAAATCAGTAACTAAATAATTCTGTGCTGTAACGTGGCGTTGCTGGTAATTCAGTAACGCCATTAAGCGGCTGTCGCCGAAAGGTAATGTAGTTAAAGATTATTCAGAATACTAATGAATATTCTAAAGTTCAAAAATGGTTATGTTGGCAACAACAGGCTTGTATATTGTGGTAGACCTAAAAAGGATGAATATTATGTTGGTCAGTTGTTGATTGGTTTAGGAAATCCATATTCATGGAAAAGAAATAAAAAGGCTAAGTTTCAGGTTAAGAACTTAGATGAATCTTTGACAAAATATCGAAAGTTTACTTGGAAATTAATCTGTTGTTATAGAGACAGAAAATTAGATGAGCTTCAACCTTGGGAATTTCGATATTGGCAATTAATGAACCTCTTAGCGATCGCAATTATGAATAACGAAATCGATGGCTTAGTGTGTTGGTGTACTGAAATACAAGACTATGTACCAATCAAGGGTCAAGAAGTTTGTCATACACAGATACTATATGCGGCGTGTCTGTATATGATTGACAAAGAGCTTGTATGTATTTCTGAACTTATTAACCAAGTTAATTTGCAAAATTTGTGGTGAATGTAATGCTGCTGGCTTTGTCCAGTAGCATTTTTAATAGGAGTAATTAAAATGGCTATCAAAGTTGTAAATGGTAAAATTCACGGTTTTATCGGCAAAGATAAAATCTACATTGGTAGAGAAAACCAACAGTATTCATTACCTCAAAGCCCATTACATAATCCCTATGTAATTGGCAGAGATGGTAATCGCGCCGAGGTTTGCAAAAAGTTTGATTTATACCTTTGGAAAAAAGTTAAACTTTGGTCTGAAACTGGCGAATGTGACGATACTGTAATGGAAATTAAAGACATTGCTTATCAGGTTAAAGAACGTCGTGACAAGAAAAACAATGGTCAAGATGTTGAAGATATTGAACTAACTTGTCATTGCCACCCTTGGAAGTGTCACGGCGATGGAATTATCAGGTGTGTAAACTGGATTATACAGCAAGGTTTAGTGTAATTAGCTGTCGCTAGAAGGATTTGATTTATGGTGTAATCATGACTGTAATGATTTCTGGCAGTCGGTCAATTAAGCGGTTGCCCCAAGAAGCGATCGCCTCTCTCGACAAAATCATGGAACTTGGCTATGAAATAATTATCGGTGATGCCCCAGGTGTTGATGCTTTAATTCAGCAATATCTCAGGCTCAAAGGTTACGAAAAAGTAACGGTTTATTATGCAATGTTCAACGGCTTGGGATGTCCCAGAAACAGTAATGATTATCCGACTGTTGGTGTTGTTGGTAATTATGTTGATAGAGATAGTAGACTTTGTACGATCGCTAATTACGGTTTAGCAATATGGGACGGACGCAGTAAGGGAACTCGTAATAATATTGCTAAAGTCAAGCGCACTAAGGTAATTACTGTAATTGCCTGATTTAATAGCTTCAACTTCCTGTGAGGTTGGAGCTTTTTGTTTTTATCGCCCAAATAATATATACCTAGAGTTTTTTCGTTAAGGGCGCTGTCGCGCAGGGAAAGTGGTTTTTTTCTTTTCTTTTTCTGGAGATTTTCATTATGCCTATCAGAATTGTTTCTAAATCCGATAAAAAACTTTCTCAACTCAAAGATGCTATTCGTATCCTTGCTTGGGAACAGTACAAAATTGATAACAAAAAAGCTAAGGGCTTAGAAGGTTATGAATTATTTAATGAAGAATGGAAAGATCACGAGATTCATAATATGGATCAAAATGAGTTTAATAACTTCATTAAGGATTTAGGATATACCGAAGCTGATTTAGTTGCAGAAAGAAGCAGATATTATCAAAACCGTAATCAAATTAATGGTACTGCTAGCGTTCCTGCAACTCCTCAAGATATTGAAATGGATAATGATGATAATTATCCTCCATACTAATATCTGATTTATTAGTTTGATTTGAAGTTCTAGTTCCCCATGTGGGAATTAGGGCTTTTTGTTTCAATCGCATTTATTGAGGATTTATGTCAATCAAAATACCAGCAAAATTTGGCTCTAAATTACCTCCTGAAGATTCTGGATCTGGCGGTGTTAATTTCGCTAATTTACTCCAAAAGCGTAAGCTAGAAAAAGAACAGATTAAGCCAGTTCTCGGAGATTTATTTGCTCTTTATCATCATTATTGTGCAATATTTATCAGTGGCAAGTGTGTAGGTTCTGGCTACGGAATCTACAGCGACAATAGAGATTCTGATTATGATGAAATTGGAAAAATCTTAGCTAATTTGTAGTAAATACAGTCTCTAGTTCCCCGTGTGGGAATTAGGACTTTTTTTTATTTGAAGCTTAAAGTTAATGTCCCTGTCGGGAAAGGAAATTGATTTAAATTTTGTGAGGTTTTATGAGTTCTATCAAGTTAGTTGGCAAAGTAAAATCTGAAACTTTGGCTGACTTGAAAAGCTTTTGTAGAAGTTCTGTTAACTTAATGACTCGTGATGTTTCTACATATGCTAAAGGTAGATATCGGCTTTGGTTGTTTCATGAGTGTAATCTCAGAACTAGCGAAATTACCAAAGGTTATTATGACGATCGCCTATGGAATTTCTGTCAGAGAGTTTATCCTGGCTGTAATATTGGATTATTAACTTTCGGCGGTAAAGTTGGTAATATCACTAGTACAGGATTAATTCAACCACATCGAGATCATAGCTACAGTGAAGCGATCGCTAGAACTGTAAATGTTGGAACTTGCATCTTTCACTATGATGGTAAAGACTATCAGCTTAATGATGGTGAAATCATTGAGTTTAATTGTAAGAAAATTCATGGTGTAACGAAAATCATAACTCCAGAAAGATTTAGTATCAATCTTTGGAAATTGAATGAAAATAAAGGTTATAAACCTATAGTTTAATAAATAGTATCCAAATCCATAAGTTGGGTTTGGATATTTACATTAATGCTGTCGCTTTGGGAATTTGATAAGTTTGGAAAGAAAAGTGACTTACAGCCGCCAAATAATTGATGCTCACGGAGCGCCAACCACAGAACTTAGATATGAACCTGAATATCCCGAACTCTATGATGATGACTTCCCAGATACAGAAAAAGCTATGGCTTTGAACTGTCTGCATTCAGCAAAATATCAGTTAGATAATCTGAATGAAAATAGTTCTTTTTCTAAAGAACAGCGAATAGAGCTAACTAAGAGATTTATTGATAACGCGATTAAGGCATTAAGCAAATGAAAGCATTTATTACAGGGCATCGCGTGATATCTAAATCTGCGATCGCTCAACTTGATAGGTTGATTGACATCGCAATTGAACACGGTGCAAATCACTTCTTCAATGGCATGGCGATAGGAACGGATCAAGAGTTCGCAGAAGTTTTAATTCAACGCAAATTAGACTGGACGGCTGTCATACCGTGCGTTAATCAGGGTAGATTTTGGAGTCTTGAGCAAAAAGCCAGATACGAGAAAATATTACTCCATGCCCCAGAGAAAATAACCCTAGCTACTGACTATTATCCGGGCTGTATGCAGGCAAGAAACAAGTATATGGCTAATAACTCCAATATTTGTTTAGCTGTCTATGATGGGCGGCTAACTGGGGGAACGGCGGGGACAGTGAAGATGGCGATCGCCAAGGGATTACCAATTATCCAGCTTCATCCGGTAACACTCCAAATATCAACTATCGAGCCAGCCACTCAACTTAGCTTGTTGTAACGTTACTTGCAGCGACAGTATCAGAACAAATTGCTTGTTATTGATGCTGTCGCTTTTTGGTGTTGATTTTTAGAGTGATTTGCATGATGATGCACGAAAGTTTCTATACTTGTACTCAGACGTACAACAAGTACAAGAATCTCATTTATCCGTTTCCGCAAAACCCCGAAAGTATCAGTGCAATTGAAGAACTATATGTGCAATTGCTAAATGCAATTACAGCACATTTCGGTGAGGATAAATTTAATTTAACTTACGGCTTCTGTTCAGTGTCGTTAATAAAGTATCTGAACAAAAAAGACCCAGCGACAAAACTAAAAAATGGTCGGATTTGTCCAGCAGTTGATCAGCATACAGCATTTGAGCGCGATCGCAAAGGAAATTACATCTGCAAACATCCCGGTGCTGCTTGTGATTTCTTGATTAAAGACTTTCCAAGCAATCAACTAGTGGAATGGATTCTTGACAGTAAACTCCCCTTTGATGCGATTTACTACTACGCTCTCAACCGACCAATTCACTTAAGCTATGGCTCTAGTCATAGGCGAGATATGGACGTTTACAGCCTGAACATTGGATAGCTAAAGCCAAATTAATTTAGCTTACTCCAACACCTGTTACTTATACACTTCAAACATTATGACAACTCAAGACTTTCTAAAAGCTCTATCTTCTGCCTACTGGGAACTTGACTATCACAAATTCCTTGAAATTACTGGGTTTGTTGATAGTCAATACTCGCTTGACAAATTCCAATTGTTTCAGCAAAGCGCTAAGGGATTAGTTCAGTTTGATGCAGAAACCTTGGAATGTCTCCTTTCAAAGACAAAAAAGACCGCCGAAGCAGTCTAATTCTGAATTATCTTTTTCTTCTTACCATACCATTCTACCATGCAAACCCTACAATATCTATTCACTCTGCGTTCAAAGATTAAGTCAATTCAAAATGAGATTGACTCATTAATGCCAAATGCAATTGACGAAGCACTACAAGTTGCCAACAATAACAAGAATCAAACAGTGTATCGAGAGGAGAATAACGGCAAGATTGTCTTGGTATTTAAGAAACAGTTTCCTACTCCCAAGGATGACTTGAAATTAAGTCGGTTGGAATCTGACATTATGGGAGCGATCGCCAAGCTGCATGAAAAGCATTCAATTGAAATTCAACAGATTGATTCCTCAATATCAGAATTGAAAGAAGCGATCGCCCAGTTGGAAAACAAAAAGCAAAGCTTGTTATCCAGTAGTTATGTTACTCGTCTTAAAAATGAGTACGAAAAATATCGGCAAGATTCAGTCTATTTATCTCCAAACTTGTCGATTTACTTGAATTAAAACATAAGCGGATTGTAGAGGAATAACCTCTACAATTGCATTAATGCTGTCGCTTTTTGATTTTGATGCTTTGATTACTAGATATGGAAACAACAAAACTCAATGATTTAGTTACAGCACTTATCAATCATTACAGCATTCATGAAGTGCTGACTGAAATGGTCAAAGTTTGTGAGACAGCTAATACTAATAATCCCGGTTTTGGTTGGGATTCTGATAAAGAAGCGATCGCTGAAATATTACCAGTGATTAAAAACTAGTGCTATTCAGTGATTTCAATGCAAAAAAATGGAAACAAAACAATACAGATTTAATCGAAAAACAGGTAAAATTTACCTAGTTGGCAATGAATTAAATGATGTTGGTTCAAGCTTGAAGATGATTATCTTATGGGCATCCACACCAGTATTTGCTAAACCATTTGCTCATTTACCTATACAGTATTGGGTGCAATTAACCTTTCTGGATATACAAGGTAATTGGTGTTATGGACTGCTAAATAGTGGTGCTACTGATGCTCTTGTTCCTTGGTTTGAATATAAACATCAAGTTGAATCAAACGCATTACAATTATGCGGACTGATTACAACCATGAGCTTAACCAAGATTGAATGCGAGAATGAATATTTTGATTATTCATTTTCGGGAGTTAAAGGTAAACCAGGACTCGAAGAACGCATGAAACAATTAATTCAGAACAATTCTGATTTATTGGTAGATACGTCGTTGAATTTGGTTAGATAACCTTGTCTCAATGCTGTCGCTTATTGATTTTGATGATTTTCAAGGATTGCTATGCCTAAAAAAACACTTTCTAACAATGAAGTTAATGAAATGACTGAGAATCTTGGAGTTAATGAAATGAATGTTGACCATGTTAATCCAGTTGATGTAACCAATGACATTAGTGCTGAATTTGAAATCGACCCGTCATTACTAGGGGAGAAATTTAACTGTAGAAGACAAAAGCGATTTCCCTACGGTGTTGTAATAAATGCTGAAACATCCGGCTTATTCATTCCCGAAAAGAATCTAGTAAAAGCTGGTTGGTATGAAACTCCTGAAATAGTTGAAAAGGAATTATCAGGAGGTGTTGAAAAGGGACACTTCATCACCAATGCCAGAATGATTATTCTGGGTAATGTGCGGACATACTTGCGGTATAAAACAGACCTTGAGGATAATAAAGAACTACAGGGTACGATGATTGATTGGTATGATAAGTATGCTGGAGAAATTGACAAGAAAACGATGGATGCAGTTTCGGAGCATTTAGTGATGTTTCTAGACACTGCAAACAACTTTTTGCATGAAATACCAATCAGAATCAGATTCAAGAATGTAGCTTTGTGGAGTCTGCGAGAAGTCCTAGAACAATATTACTCTCAAGCAGAATTAACCTTCGCTAGAATGCTGAATCTTAAACCTAGTGCAAAAGATGATAGATGGCGATCGCTATGTATTGTTGATTTGCAGTTTAAAGGTGTTAAGGAAGGTGAAGGGAAGAATAAATCATTCTGCTGCAAAGTTGACAGTTATGTCCAACCTGACATAGAAAACTTCCCAGCTTTATTTATGGGAACAAAAACCAAAATGGCGGCGGTGTTGGAACAGTATGAACTTAGTTTAGGATTTGACGATTCCGTTAAGGCATTGTTAGAAGCACCAACTAAGTTAGCATTGCCAAAAAGTAATCAGAAATTATTAGCTGATTCATAGTAATCAGGGAATGAGGGACTCAGGGGAAACTCTGGGTCTTTTTTAATGCTGTCGCTTATCGGTAATGATTGTTTAGAGAGATTGTTTATGGAAGAACCTTGGAAAAATTGGAAAGTTCCACAGGATGCAATTGATTGGGCAAAAGCATTGTTACCGGATCGAAGACCCAAACAGCGTTTACTAGATGTAATAAAGATGTTAGATACTCATGGTGAACTAACAGAGTACAACGCACGTTTGATTGAAGCGATCGCACTATCATCATTATGGGATGAGGAGGCATACCTTAAGTTTGAAGCTTTAGGTTTGGAACTAGCTAAAGAACAGTTTGATTTAGCCTTTATCAATTGTGAACATGATGAAACTATAGGATCACCTGAAAACCCTAGAAATTGGAAAAAGTAATAGTTAATAGGCTGGGAGCAATCCCAACCTAATTTTTTAATGCTGTCGCTTGTGAGTAATGATTCTTAGATATTAATGTAATGAAATACACATTGCACGAATTAAATAGATTACCCACGATATGCACTTCACAAGCTGATGATTTGAAAATAGAAAAAAATGGAGTAAGAGTATGGCTGTCTCGTTGCACTGTAGAAGATGGTGAACCATTCAACAATAAGGTAACTGTTGAAAAATGTGAAAACGGTTGTTGGGTAGTAGTCGAAGAATATCAAGCAGAATAACTTTTGCGATCGCATTCAACACCATTCAGATTTTTGTAGTGCTGGAAGCAATTCCAGCTTATTTTGACTTTTGAATTTTGCAATTGTAGCGACTAAGGAAAAAAATGAGTAATATACAATGGACAGATATCACATCCAACCCAATTCATTTAGTCAGACCTGACGGTTCTCATGGAGGGCATTGGTGTAAAAAGATTTCACCGGGTTGCGCCAATTGTTATGCTGAGGCACAGAACAATAATAAGTTTTTTAGCTTTGCATCAGGGCTACCATACACGGGTAATGCTCCAGAGAATTTGATTCTAGATGAAAAAGTTCTTCAAGAATGGCTGAAAATTAAACAGCCTCAGAAAATATTTGTCTGCTCAATGACAGATATGTTTGCGGAGTGGGTTAGTGATGAATGGCTTGATAGGATTTTTGCTTATATGTGCATTGCTCACTGGCATACCTATCAGATATTGACTAAACGCGCTGATAGATTGCCTAAATACTTTACGCTGGAATCAGCATCACGGGTTTCTAGGCTTGCTCATCAGCTACTTAAAGATGGAGTAGCCGGAAAAGAACGTCAAGACTATGTGAATAAGCGCTGCATTATCACAAACATTAATGAGTTCTGGCCACGCCATAATATTTGGATAGGAGTTAGCGTCGAAGATCAGAAATCAAACGATGAACGCATTCCATATTTGCTAGAAACCCCCGCAGCAGTTCGGTTTCTGAGTTGTGAACCGCTACTTGAATGGATAAAATTAACGCTCTCAGCTAAAATACTTAATCCTGATACACCCCATTTATGGTCAAAGGAAGATGACTCAGGCACTATCACCAGAGAAATCAATTGGGTAATTGTTGGCGGTGAATCTGGTTCAAATGCTAGGAATACCTATATAGACCATCTGCGATCGGTTGTTCATCAATGCCAAGAAGCAAATATTAAAGTACTTGTCAAACAAGTTGGCGCTAAACCCGTAGCTCATTGGGATAAAGAGAATGAAATTCTAACCATGCACAGGATTAGCGATCGCAAGGGTGGAATCCTAGAAGAGTTTCCCCCAGACTTGCAAATCAGACAATTCCCAACATTTAACCAATAAACCGGATACTCCAGGCTGGCAACAGTCTGGAATAAATTGTCATGAGTAAAACAGTTTTTCTCAATGCACATTCTTGTCGTGCAGAAACGCTCAAACTCTTTGAGAAATATAACAAGCAACTTCTCAAAGAAATTCGTACAGAAAGAGATTATCAAATTCCCAAAGGATACATTTCTTGGCAACAATTGAGTGCCATCACTGGACTAGCACTTTCAACCTGTGAAGTTGATTATGTAAAAGTTGACATATCTGCTTTTTATCACAGTTATCGATTAGCCCTTTGGTTTGCCCAGGATGCGCCACTTTATTGCCTTTCAAATTCACTATTTGAAGCATTAGATAATACCAACGCTCTCGATAAACCAGAGGTATTTGCTGGTTGGAAGCCTTCTTTACCTTCTCTAGTAGTTGCAATACCAAAGGGAGTTTTATTATCGCCAACTGGTGAGATTGACTACATAGTTATTTATTGCTCTGAACCTAGTCATCCTGAGTGGAATTTTTCTAGATGGAAAAATGTTAATATTCCGAATTTAACTAGAAAAGAGGTTAGTTTTGAATGGGCTGCGGTTGATAAAGGCGAAACAGTGTGGTTTTCTGGTACAGTTGTTACGCCACAGGGAGATTTAATTTACGACAAACAATTTCTAACTAATCTAGGAAAGAATCAAATCAAAAATAGGGATAGGGACTTTATTGAAAGAGTTAGAAACTTAGTTATCAATATTTTGTTGTCACTGGAATTTTGTCCAGAATTTACCGGAGAAGTTCTAGATAATGAAGTAGTCCAACCAAAGGGATTTGGGAATGTAGCAAGCGATCGCTCCAACATTCGCCGTCCAAGATGGTTGGGTAAAAACTACCAACGCAAACATAAGGGTGTTGGTGAATCAACTCACTTATCACCTCATACCCACTGGCGTAAAGGTCACTGGAGGCTGTTGGAGCCAACGCCGGGTAAACCCTGGAAACAATCACAACTTATCTGGATTGAGCCTGTTTTAGTCAATGGTTAATAACTATAAACTACTCCTTTGGAGTGGTTTTTTTATTTCCAAACTCCAAGAAGTTTTTCTTTAGCCATTTGTTCAGCAATTTTTAGAGTATCGCTATTAGGACAATTATCCTGGACGTTGAACTTAGCAAGCCCTTTCACTAATAATTCTTCTGAAAGCATTTTTTCTTCTTCAGAACCAGGGACAAAGATTTCTGCTGTGTTACCAGAAAATACGGCTGATACAGATTTATTCTCTGCTAGGGAAGCAATTACCCTTTTAGCTTCTGCTTGGTTTCCCGATATGACCACACCGCACAATCTCAGCTGTCGAGTTTGATTGTCGCAATTGAGAGTTAGAGAATCCCCGCTTGTCACTTGTGTAACTTCACAAAGTTGGCTATTAGGTTTCTCTTTTGGGAACAATATCATTAACACTAAGAATACTAAGCCAAATAAACACGTAACGCCAACAGCAAATTTTTTCATGAATACCATAGCGATCGCACCTAATAAAAAAATCAAGCCTGCAATTAAATCGGTAGTTGATGGCGATACCCTATTGCTTAACTACAGTGGTCAGGACTTCTATAGCCGCGCCAGATGGATCGACGCACCAGAAACCAAAAAACAGGGACAATCCAGCAATGACCCAAAAGTGCTGAAACATTGGCAATGGGCTGTAAAGTCTAAAGGATTTTTGACTGATTTAATCATAGGAAAAACTCTGATAGTCATACCCTACGAGCTTGATCAGTATAACCGTTGGTTATGTGATTGGTATGTAAACACCGTTGCAGCAACCAATAATATTCAACTGCAAATGTGCTTGTCTGGAATGTGCGCTTATTACTTGCCATTCCAATTCTACGAATTTCCTACCAACAGAGAACTTAATCTTTATCTGGGTATCGTCAAAAACTGTGCGATCGCCTACAAGCTAAAGTCTGGATTTTGGTCTGAAAGTATGATGCTACCTTATGATTTCAAAAAATTAACAATCTAACGTTTTCTGTCAATTGGTATCACTTGCTCAAGATTAAATACTCTAATTCCTATATCAATAGCAAAGATTCCTAGCAGTTGAATTACAACAAAAATAATAAGCCAAGTTTTAATTCCGCCTGGAATGCCAGTAAAAAAATTAACTAATTTAGATAAATCATTAGACAACTCTTTAATATTATTTACCTCTTTCCATTTTTCATTATCAGCAGTTTGAATAACTTCTATAGATTTCAAGCGGCTCAATAAAGAATTATTATCAATATAAAGTATTCTCTCAATTTCTCTTACCTTTAAAGTTGCCTCTCGCAATTCAACTTCTAATGTTACCAAAGATTCAATACTTCCACGTTGGTCTACTATAGGATTTTCCAAAAGAGCATTAACCAAAAGCTTAAGCTGTTCGGCACTACGTCTAGTTTCCGCGAAACCAATAGCTTCGGGAATGGATTTTAATAAAGTAGTATTGCGTTCGTTCTTACGTATTAAATCTTCTTCTAAAAGTTTTTGGTTGGTTATGTCAATCCCCTGACTGATAATAAAGTTTTCTTGTCTCAAGGAACACACAAACAAAAAAGTAGAATTATAATAGCATTCCCAAGTTATGTTTGTTCCTACAGGAGAATCTACAAGGCTGTTTATTATTTCCCTCTGAATACTACATTTTGTGCCAAAGCTCATCCCACTAATAGATTCTTGTTCTAGATTAAATAAATCTGCTAGGTTTTTATTGATGGCTACATACTTCATATCTAAATCAATAATAGATATGAATCCTGGCATTAAGTCTATTTCAAAAGTATTCATAATTCTCAATAGATAAAAATCCATTCTATCTTTTACCCGATTACAACGCCATAAAAACCTGTTGACTCCACTTATTATGCTTTGATATAGAATTTTCAATTCAGCGATCGCTATTTATGTACTGTGTGAAAGCTTCTTGCGACTGCACATATAATTTAAACGGAACAAGCAGATACTTTGCAACGTCTTCACTGTCCATATCGTAAAATCCACTAGAGTCAGCTTTGGGGTCGCAACCTACGATGAGAATGCGTTGACCCATTTCTGCCATAGCTGCGAGGGTGTTTTGGGAGGTGGTAGACTTACCGATACCGCCTTTACCGTAGAAAGCTATCTGTCTAATGTTTTCGTCAGTCATTTTTCTCTTCCTGCTAGTGGTTGGTTAGTTGGTGGGTCTTTCGTTTGGATCTCACGCCTGTTGAGCTATGGCTGTGAGGGTTTTATAGAACGTCGCCGAATGGGGGCGATGGGCTACGCCCCACCGGAGGTGAACGCTCTACAAAAAACACATTACAATTGGTACTCATGATGGTTAGTTATGTGGTTGTGAAAGTTCTTAATGGAGTCCAGAGTCAATAGTCCATAGTCCAAAGTATTGATTTTTCTCTGTTGACTAATGACCATTGACTGTTGACTAATGACTAAACTGCTTCTACTACTAGGCTTGGGTTGATGCGATCGCGTAATCTTGATTCAATCGCTATCTTTAATGTTGCGGTACTGCTGGGACAAGAGCCACAAGCGCCTTGCAATACTACTTTGACAATATCGCCGTCTACATCGTAGAGTTCTACATCTCCACCGTCGGCTATTAATACAGGTCTTACTTCTTCATCTAATACTTTTTGGATGAGGGCAATCTTCTGCACATTGGTTAATGCTCGTTTCTGCCCAGAAATAGCGGTTTCTTTAGCAGGGTTTACGCCATTTGTGTTGAGATTCGTTACGGCGTTCTTTTCCTTTACATCTTTAATGATATCATCAATTTTAGCTAAACAGGAACCGCAACCGCCACCAGCTTTGATGTAATTTGTTACCTGTTCCGCAGTGGTAAGGTTATTTTCGATAACTACGCGACGCACCTTATTTTCGCTGACACCGAAGCAAGTACAAACTAATGCACCTTCGTCATCGTCATCATGAGCAGCGCGAGGAATGCCACGATAATTATAGATAGCAGCTTCCAGAGCTTCTTGCCCCATCACAGAGCAGTGCATTTTGGCTTCTGGCAAGCCACCAAGGTAATCAGCAATGTCTTTATTGGAAACTTTCAGGGCTTCATCCAAGCTAAGACCTTTAATCATTTCTGTCAAGGCGCTAGAAGAAGCGATCGCACTTGTACAGCCAAAGGTTTGGAAACGTGCATCAACAATCTTATCCGACTCCACTTGTACCTTGATGTGCAATCTCAGCGCATCACCGCAAGCAATACTTCCTACTTCGCCCGTAGCGACCTTCACGCCAGGTTCGCCATTATCTTCAATAACTCCCTGATTCTTGGGATCGTAAAACAGTTCCAATACTTTATCTGTGTAGTCCCACATATTTTAAGTTATTAGTGCTGAGAGATGACTGGTGACTAGTGGCTGGTAATAGGTAATGGGTAATAGGTAATAGGTGAGAGAAAATTATCTGTTACCTATAACCTGTAACCTGTACCCTGTAACCTATTCCCTAATTAACGATGTGCCAATGTCTGTTCTTGGGCTTGCAGCCAACCCGCTTCGTCATTCTTGAAGGGGGAAAGGGCGCGGAGACGTTCGACAATTTCGGGCATGACTTCGATGACGCGATCGATTTGAGCTTCTGTAGTGTAGCGACAAAGACTGAAGCGAATCGAACCGTGCAGGGTGGTGTAGGGTAAACCCATAGCCCGGAGGACGTGGGATGGTTCCAGCGACCCAGAGGTACAAGCCGAACCAGACGACGCACAGATGCCATATTTGTTTAAGGAGAGCAGAATAGCTTCGCCTTCTATGTATTTGAAGCCGATATTGGTGGTGTTGGGCAATCTCTGCGTAATGTCACCGTTAACTTCGCAGTCGGGGATTTTGGCGAGTAAGGTTTGTTCTAGGCGATCGCGCAGCCTTGTTTCTCTCTTAATCGCTGTTTCTAGGTGCTGTAGTTCCAACTCTGCGGCTTTACCTAGACCGATAATTCCCGGTACATTCTCTGTACCTGCACGGCGACCGCGTTCTTGATGTCCCCCAATTAGTAAGGGGCGGAACCGCACACCACGACGCACATATAAAGCGCCGATACCTTTGGGGGCGTGGATTTTGTGACCAGACATAGTTAACATATCTATGGTGCTGGTCTTCATATTCAGAGGTATCTTACCTACTGCTTGCACCGCATCTACATGGAAGATTGCGCCGCGTTCCTTCACACGTTTGCCAATTTCTTCAATCGGGAATATAGTCCCAGTTTCGTTATTGGCGTACATAATCGTCACCAGGGCGGTGTTACCAGTCAACGCGGCTTCTAGTTCATCTAGATCCAATTGTCCGTGACGATTGACTGAAAGATAAGTAACAGTATAGCCTTGGGTTTCTAATTGTTTGCAGACATTTAAGACTGCGGGGTGTTCTACCTGTGTGGTAATGATGTGACGCTTTTCCGGCTGGGCTAACAATGCGGCGCGGATAGCTGCATTATCACCTTCTGTTCCACAACTGGTAAAGACAATTTCTGATTCATCCGCACCCAACAGGGCTGCAACTTGTTCTCTGGCTGTTCTCACTGCCTTGCCAAGTTGCCCGCCGAAGGTGTGCATACTCGAAGGATTACCGTAATAATCGGTCAGGTAGGGCATGATAGCCTCTACAACTGCTGGGTCTACCTTAGTGGTAGCATTGTTATCTAAATAAATAACACTCATCTTTATATCCCTAAGATTTCACCCTGATGTTTTTTGTAACTGTTCTGCATATATTTGTGAATAGCAGGTAAACCAACGCTCCCAATAGTCTTGTTTTTTTGTTAATTTCGCCTTAACTTGGTTGTAATAAGCAAACCAACGCTCCCAATAATCGCTAGGTTCTTTGACGCAACCATCACGGGTAGGACATACAGCTTGGCATTGGGGGACGGTGTGGATAGTACCAGCGCAGTTTGTACATAAGTCGGGGTCAATCCAACGCTTACCGTCTTCCACAACCAAGATTGCATTGTTAGGACAGACAGACAGACAAAGTTTGCAGGAAATACATTGGCTGGTAATTTGATAGGCCATGATTTATGCTCCTTTTTGATTGGGTGAGTGGGGATTGGTAATTGGTAATTGGTAATTGGTAATTGGGAATTGTTTTTTATCCATTACCTATTACCCATTACCCATTACCCATTACCCCTTATTCCATTGCTCGTAAAACTCTAAAGCAACTTTCTCAATCACGTCGTAAGCTTCAACAGCCTGTATTCCAGCTTGGAGCAGTTTTTCTTTGGGGGATTCGCCAATTTTGGAAACTAAAACTGCTTTGCAATCTGCGATAGTCTTCACAATATTATCAAATGTGGCTGCTTCGCCGTATCCACCTTGACAATAATGGTCTACTTTGCGGTGACTGATAAAGCGTACTTCTCTACCATCTACTTCGTAAACTTGAAATTCTTTGGCGTGACCAAAATGTTGGTTCACTAAGCCGCCGCCTTTGGTGGCGATCGCCACTAAAATTTTAGGATTACTAGCTGTTTGTGTTTTACCAGCTACTACCTTTTCTCTAGCTGCTTGCAGTTCTTCTCTAAATTTCTCAATTCCTTCGTGAACTTCTTGGCGCTTGTCGAAGTCATATTCGGGAGCCATTTCTAAGAATTTATCTTTGGTAAATTCTTGGCTGCGGTCTTCTCCTAACAAGCCTACAGCATCGGCACGGCACTGGCGGCAATGGCGCATCATTTTCATGTTACCCGCACATTGGTCTTGCACTGACTTCAGTTCTATCTGTGTGGGGCCGCGTTGACCAGTTAACCCGAAGTGTGTACCATGTTCTGGTGCAGAAATCAGAGGCATGATGTTGTGCAAGAATGCCCCGTTTTCCCGAATCACCTTGTTAACTTCTACTAAGTGCTGGTCGTTAATGCCGGGAATCATGACGGAGTTCACTTTGCAAAGTATATCAGCTTCTCTGAGAGCTTGCAAGCCTTCTAGTTGCTTCTCTAGCAGAATCTTTGCGCCTTCTACGCCTCTATAACGTCTACGGTTGTAGTGAACCCAAGAATAAATCTGTGCGCCGATTTCTGGGTCAACTGTGTTGAGAGTAATTGTAACGTGATCTATATTTAATTGCTTAATGCGATCGATATATTCAGGTAACATCAAACCATTGGTTGATAAGCACAGTTTAATATCTGGTGCTTTATCTGCAATCAACTCAAAGGTGCGGAAGGTCTTTTCTGGGTTCGCTAAAGGATCGCCAGGGCCAGCAATTCCCAAAACGGTCATTTGGGGAATTTTGCCAGCAATTACTAAAACTTTGTGTGCTGCTTCTTCTGGTGTGAGTAATTCACTAACTACCCCCGGACGGCTTTCATTAGCGCAGTCATATTTACGGTTGCAGTAGTTGCATTGGATGTTGCAAGCTGGTGCAACTGCAACGTGCATTCTGGCATAATGATGGTGAGCTTCTTCGCTGTAGCAGGGATGTTTAGCAATGCGTTCTTTGAGCTTTTCGTCTACTTCCACGGTGGTGCTGCTGTCGCATCCGCAACCACCCGATTTTGCTATGGTAGGTGTTGATTCAGTAACCAAAGAATCGGAAAGTCCTGTAACTGGTGGTGTCATTGAATTTCGCAAATGTCGGTGGACTAGCTGCCACTGTGGGAGATGCCGTTGCTATAATCTTTGCCCTAAGAATTGAAGTCGCGACTGCCACATTGCCTGTGCGGCTTCGCTGAGTAGGGCAGGCTATGAAGTCCTGGGCTTTTGGCTGGTGAGTCAATTTGGGTTCTAAGTACAATGTGTGCAGCCGAGACTTCCATTCACGAAGGCATAGTGCTATCTCATCCCTCCACTCACTTTTGGCTTGCGTTTTGTGTAGAAGCTTTAAGTGATTGGCGATATAAGATTTATAGCAGTTGGTTTGGACTATTAAATTTTGTATCGCTGGAATAGAATTTATTGGATTTATTAGAAATGTACTCAAAATTCAAAATGATGATTTTGAGGATGTTTTAAGAATTTTAAATTTTTTTCCGGGTAGGGGTTCTAGTATTTTTTAGTTGGGGTACGAGTATTTATGGAATGGGGTTCAGGATCTAGTTGTACTCATCTATAACCCAATCACAGCAACAATTTGAGGGCAGTTGATGCTCATTGTTAACTATACAATTTTGTACTCAACCCCTCTTGCAATATCGCTAGAAGTCAACATTTATAAGGGATTTTGGGGGAAAAACTGGAGTAGATTACGTTGTACTACTCCAGATACGTGCGAAATTCAATTCTGTATCCAACATATCATTTTTTTTCAAGGAAAAATGTAATTTACATTTTTTTAATATTTTGTTTACAATGATGTTCAATTAGAGTTATAAGCCTTATCTGATAAGCTATGCAAGCCTTTGTAAACAACCGGATTAATGCAGATTATTTTCAATAAATTTATTATTTTTTTGTTTTTATTCTAGGTTTAAATACTCTATGAGCCAAGTAGATATTTATGTAAATATCGGTGATGAATCTGGTTATAAGTTAATATTTAGTGATTGGTAGTCAGTAGTTTGGTGCTGAAAGATTAAGGACTAAAGTCCTTACTACGAACAGTTTTTCAATTACATAATTAGTGCGGGATAGTAGCAGATGATTGTGACAAAAGTAAAGACGCTTTGGATTTAGTTTAATGAATGATCTACTTTTGGTAGTAAGCGATCGCCAATAATGTATCTCTCAAGGTAGATTTATCAAGCGGGACTAAGGACGATGTTCGCAGCAGATGGTATAAATACGGCAAGGAATCCATAATTTATATCTGGGTAGATTATTTCCACCAAAATTAGATTGAAATTTGTCACTCTTGCGTCACAATTATTTATGAAAATATAAATAAGCAAATATTTAAATACTTTTTTTCTGAGCCATAAGTAACCAACCAGTGTTATTTATTGCCAATTTGTCATGTCTAAATAAATTGGCTGACTCTTATATAGTCCTAATATCAACACTTTTGACTCGGTGACAACAACTAATGAGGAAGCAATGTGAGTAGAGATACAGACTACAGCTTACTAGAGGAAGTAGACACTAATGGCAAGGCAGCACCTAAGCCACTGTTAACGTTATCAGATGCAGTTGCACTCATTGTTGGCATTGTCATTGGCACAGGTATTTTTAAAACACCGCCACAAGTAGCTAGCCAAGCAGGAAGTGAGATTACTGTCCTATTCTTATGGTTAGCAGGTGGGGTAGTATCTATTATTGGTGCATTGTGCTATGCAGAGTTAGCCACAACTTATCCGAATGTTGGTGGAACCTATTATTACTTAAAACGAGCATTTGGCAAAAACATTGCCTTTTTATTTGCTTGGGCAAGGCTGACAGTGATTCAAACTGGTTCTATTGCCTTGGCTGCATTTGTCTTTGGTGACTATGCGTCTGAGATTTTTCGTCTGGGGACATTCTCATCATCTATATATGCCGCAGTAGTAATTACTCTATTAACTCTCTTAAATATACAGGGTTTAAAGCAGGGAAAGTGGACACAAAATTTACTGACGGCTGCCCAAGTGTTGGGTTTGTTACTAGTAGTAATTGTAGGTTTAACTACTACTGCTGCTGATACTACTACTGTACCGCCACCATCTACTTCTTCAGGAAATTGGGGATTAGCAATGGTGTTTGTGCTGCTGTCTTACGGTGGCTGGAACGAAGCAGCGTATATTTCGGCGGAAATAAAAAATAGACAACGGAATATAGTGCGATCGCTACTTTGGAGTATCGGTATTATCACCGCAATTTACCTGCTGATCAATCTGGCTTTTCTCCGAGGCTTAGGATTAGCTAATATGTCCAACTCATCAGCAGTTGCCGCCGACTTGATGCTTGCTGTTTGGGGTACACCAGGTGCTATATTTATCAGCTTCCTGATTGGAATTTGTACTCTAGGAACAATCAACGCCACAATTTTCACTGGTGCGCGGACTAATTACGCCTTGGGGCAAGATTTCGCCTTGTTTGGCTTCATGGGACGCTGGCAGCAACTCCCCAGTACCCCAGCCTCTGCCCTAGTTGTGCAAGCAGCGATCGCTCTAGCCTTGGTTGTATTAGGCACATTCACCCGCAAAGGGTTTGAAACAATGGTGGATTACACCGCACCTGCTTTTTGGTTCTTTTTCCTACTCTCAGGCGTATCACTACTAGTATTGCGCCAGCAAGAACCAAATATACCCCGCCCGTTCCGTGTGCCTTTTTATCCCATTACACCCCTACTCTTTTGTGCTGTTTGCGGTTACTTACTGTACTCCAGCATAGCTTATGCCAATGTAGGCTCATTCGTCGGTGTTTTAGTAGTAGCCGCCGGTATCCCCATCTTGTTCTGGAATAATTACCAACGTAGGGCTTGATTATGAACAGTTAACAGTGAACATCACCTAATAACTGATAACTGACAACTGATAACTGATAACTGACTCACAAGGATAATAATTATGAAGTTGCAAAAAATCTTACTATCGGTGGTTGCAGGTGCTAGCGTTGTTGGCTTGGGATTAGCTGGATGTACACCACAACAAAACAATTTACAAGCACAAGTAGAACCATCTCCATCCAACATAGCAACTGAAACTCAAGCACAAGCTCCAGCAACCCAACCACAAGAACGTCCAGGGGATGTTCCCTATGTACCAACACCACAGGAAGTGGTAGATGCGATGTTGAATGTAGCAAAGGTAAATAAAAATGATACCCTTTACGACTTAGGTAGTGGTGATGGGCGTATTGTCATCACAGCCGCGCAAAAGTTTGGTACAAGAGGTACAGGTATAGATATTGATCCAGAACGTATTCAAGAAGCTAATGCAAATGCTCAGAAGGCGGGAGTAAGCGATCGCGTAAAATTTGTTCAGCAAGACTTATTCAAAACCGACTTTAGTGATGCTACCGTAGTTACTCTCTACCTTTTACCTGATATCAATCTCAAATTACGTCCCATCCTCTTACGTCAACTTAAACCCGGTACTCGCATTGTTTCCCACGCTTTTGATATGGGCGACTGGAAACCAGAAAAGACTCTGCAAGTAGATGGTAGAACTGTTTACTATTGGGTTGTTCCTAAAGAAGTACCAGCTAATTTACGTCAGTAGACATACAGTAGTGTCGCTATTCGTGAAATACTGTAGAGACGTTACATGTAACGTCTCTGCATGGTTTTGGGTTTTACGCTTGTACCTCATTTACCCAAAATATGCTGTAGGTAAAGGACATGGGGGATATCATAAATACTCAGTCCCCACTGTCCAAAACCACATATTAAAAAATTTATGATAAGGTGAAGAAGAAACAACGCCTTGCATACAGGTGCAAATTCAAGGATTAATTAAGCGATCGCTATCAGACTTGTCAACGAAAGCTACAATATCCCCATCAATACGCTGTTAGACAGTGGAGATATTCTAGTTAATCATGTCAAAATTAAATAGAATAGTCAATTTGACGATGTGACCACCGCATATTTTAATCGGGTAATGTTTATAGGCGGTGGAATTGGTATTGACGCTATTTTGGGGAATCTTGGTAATGCGGAAAGTTAAGCTAGTATTTTTTCTAGTATTGAGCCGAGATTAGTAGTCAAATTATATCACTATGGAACCTCGTCTAATCAATCAAAAGTCTCTTCAAGAAACAGCAAATTGGCAACTCCTAGAAAATTCCATTATTTATTATGGTGGAAAACCGATTGGTACTGTAGCTGCTCAAGATCCAGAATTAGCCGCACTCAACTATGACCAGTGTTTTCTGCGTGATTTTGTTCCTTCCGCTTTTGTGTTTCTGATGAATGGACAAACAGATATTGTCCGTAACTTCTTAATAGAAACATTGACATTACAAAGTCATGAAAAGCAGATGGACTGTTTTCAACCAGGAGCAGGTTTAATGCCTGCGAGTTTTAAAGTAGAATGTAATGGTAGTCAAGAATATTTAGTTGCTGATTTTGGTGAGCAAGCGATCGCCAGAGTTCCACCAGTTGATTCTTGTATGTGGTGGATACTCCTACTACGCGCCTATGTAAATGCTACAGGTGATTTGTCTTTAGTGCGTCAACCAAAATTTCAACAGGGAATCAAGTTAATTTTAGATTTGTGCTTGGTACATCGATTTTCCATGTACCCGACTATGTTAGTTCCCGATGGGGCGTTTATGATTGACCGCCGGATGGGAGTCTACGAACATCCTCTAGAGATTCAAGTATTATTTTATGCCGCATTGAGGGCAGCACGTGAGTTACTTTTACCCGATGGAGATGGAGAAAAGTATCTTGATCAAGTTAATGGAAGATTAGGTGCTTTGCAATATCACATCCGTAATTATTACTGGATAGATTTAAAGCGGTTAAGAGAAATATATCGTTACAAGGGTAATGAATTTGGCAAAGAGGTAGCCAACAAATTTAACATTTTCTCTCAATCTATTCCCGATTGGCTGATTGAATGGTTGCCTGAAAAAGGTGGATATTTAGCCGGAAATTTAGGGCCGGGACGCATGGATTTTCGCTTTTTTGCCTTGGGAAACCTAATGGCAATTTTGGCAGGTTTAGCCGGCGAAGCAGAAGCTCAATGTATCATGAATTTATTTGTTCATCGCTGGGAAGACTTAATTGGATATATGCCTGTGAAAATCTGTTATCCTGCTTTGCAGGGTTCAGAGTGGCAGATAGTTACAGGATGTGACCCGAAAAATACACCTTGGTCGTATCACAATGGCGGAAACTGGCCGGTTTTACTGTGGTTATTTACTGCTGCTTGCCTGAAAACAGGTAGAGTAGAACTTGCTCATGAAGCGATCGCTATTGCCGAAAGTCGTTTAACCGCAGATAAATTCCCCGAATATTATGATGGCAATAACGGTCGTCTCATCGGCAAAGAAGCCCGAATTTATCAAACTTGGACTATTGCTGGATTAATGGTAGCAAAGCAGTTTTTAGCTAATCCAAATCACATCGAATTAATCAGTTTTCCTGAAACCTTTATCGGCCCTGGTTGCAGTCTTTAGGAATTATAGCGGATTGCAACCGAATAGAATACAAATTCATCTGCGTTCATCTGCGTTCATCTGCGTTCAATTATTTTTTCTGTACCTCACTGACTTGAAAATCGCTATAAACTCAAAAACACTACCGTATTCGACAGATCAAAGACATTATTCTGGAAACTGGCGATCGCGTACTTCCGTAGCATAATCTTGTACAGCTTTGGTAATCGTAGCGCGTAAATTTGTGTAAACTTTGGCAAAGGGCGGTTGTCTTTCCGATAAACCAAGTACATCAGAAGTAACTAAAACCTGACCGTCACAATGGGAACCCGCACCAATACCAATTGTGGGAATGCTAACTTTTTGTGTAATCTGCATTGCCAAATCTGCGGGTATATGCTCTAATACCAGAGAAAATACACCAGCTTGTTCTAAGGCGATCGCTTCATTAAAAATTCTCTCAGCTGTTTCCTGAGTCTTCCCCTGTTGTCGCAACCCCAACTGATGAACTGATTGGGGAGTCAAACCTACATGACCCATCACTGGGATACCCGCTTGCACCAAACGAGTAATAGTCTCCACCATTGCCGGATAGCCACCTTCCAATTTTACAGCTTGAGCGCCAGTTTCCTTCAATACACGTCCAGCCGAGTGAATAGCCTGGGAAATACTTTCTTGATAAGTCAGAAATGGTAAATCTACAACCACTAAAGCCCGTTGTACACCACGACAAACAGCTTTAGCGTGGTGTAACATTTCTGCCAAAGTAATTGGCAGAGTTGTTTTGTACCCCAACATCACCGCCATCGAGTCACCCACAAGAATTAAGTCTACACCAGCCGCATCGAGAATTTGAGCGATCGCATAATCCCAAGCCGTCAACGCCACAATTGCGCGTCCTTGTTGTTTCCATTGAATTAATTGTTGGGTAGTGACTGGCATAGAGGTTATAGGTTATAGGTTACAGGGAACAGGTAATTAGTGACACTTTTTTACTGTAACCTGTCACCTATCACCTGTTCCCTCACTTCACAGCACGACTAAAAGCTAAATGAGGTCTTGCTTTATCCATTTTAGGCATCAACCAAGCCAGACCCTCACTAGTACCAATCCATAATTTACCAGCGACATCAGGCACAATAGACAACACTCGGCTAGAAGGAAGCCCAGCGACTTCATCTAATACAGCCCCAGTATTGGGGTTTAATCGTAACAAACCATTGTTAGTTCCTACCCAAACACTACCATCTTTAGCAAAGCGTACTGCTGTGACATTCCTACCCCGTAAACGAGCCACAGACCGCAACACTATACCATTTTTCGGATTAATCACGAGCAGATTATTCGGCATTCCCGCCCAAATTAAACCTTCGGGACTGATAGCTAAAGCCTGTACAGTTGAACCGGGTAAATCATTAATTCGCTTCATCACTAAAGCACTAGCAGTATTGATGCGTACCACGCCATCCAAAGTCCCTACCCAAAGTTGACCATCAGCATCCAAAGTCAAAGTATTGGCACTAACACCAGGTAAATTTTTCACTGTAGTCATAATTAAACCTTGGTCGGGACTAACCAAAGCTAAACCATTGTCAGTTCCCACCCACAAATAACCCCGCTTATCCGTTAACAGTGATAGCACCCGTTTGGAAGGCAAAAATAAATTCTGTGCTGTAATCTCATTAGTACGCGGTTCCACGCGCATCAGTCCTTCATAAGTTCCTACCCACAACCGCCCAACTTTATCTTGCGCTAACGCACCAATGGCTAAATTAGGTAAACTAACACGAGCTAAAATCTTACCTGTTTTCGGGTCAATCCGCGATAACCCCCGCCAAGAACCCACCCAGAGATTACCAGCAAAATCCCCCAGTAAGTTACTCACCCGATAATCAGTTTCTATTGTACGTTCTTGTATATCCCGTTCATCAGGTAAAGGGTCTATCCTTCGGGGTGGCGCAGATGCAGGATAAGACGGTATCAATTCTGCCGGTTTAACATCAGGGGTTTTTTGTGTCGCTGCATTAGTATCAGCTTGTTCAGCCCTGGCAAGATTGTTTATACCAATAACGCCCATGCTTGGTAAACTGATTAACCCCAGCAATGCAGAAGTAATAAGTAGATTAGTACGCTTGCGAAATAATCCCACGACCGTATTTCCTTGAGAAACAACACCTCTAGCCGTTAGCGAAACTGACTAAAAGATTGATCTCAGTTTTCCCTGACTGGAGATTTTTTAATCACGTAGGGGATAGGTTACAGGTTATAGGCGACAGATTAGAGGTTACAGGTGATAGGCGACAGATTACAGGCGAAAGGTTATGGATGATTTTCTCTCACCAATTACCAATTACCAATTACCAATTACCCCATTACAATCACCGATACAATTTGTAAACCATTCTTAACAAAATGTTTAAAACTTTCTTTAATAAGAAAATTAAATAAATAAGTTAAAAAGTTTCAAAGAATAACTTATGCCATTTCTTGATATATTGTGAGACAAGTTACAAATTACATGGTGTGCAGTTTTTATCTTGCGCTCATCACTCTACTAAATATCCGTCAAGCAATTTGACTCCTGTCTTGCCTCCTATTACAAAAGGAAAATAGCAAGAGTAAAAACACGGAAATGTGTGAAAAGCAGCCCAATTCCCGAAAAACCCTGAAATATGGGTAAGTAATCTCATACTTTCCGTAAATCGCGAAGGTCGTGATGGGATAAAAGCAATTTAGTGGGTGAGAAAAACAGATAAAAGAGAAATTTTCATGATGGAACGAGGGAAAAGCAAAAGCGCGAATTATGTAACCCTAGATGGGAAAAACACTGGTAAGGATGATTACCACCAAAACCAGCAGTTATTTGCAGAAAATAGCTTGCCTCTACCTAAAAACCAACTCTAACAAAAGATTGTTCCTGTTTTTCTCCTAACTGATGGGAGTAGAGTAATTTTGCCGAGAAAAATGTACCCAAACGTGATTTGATAAGTAATAAAGAGTGACATCTTGGAAGGATAGATATGTCTTACGCTCAAACGAAGACTCAGTCAAAAGCTGGGTATAAAGCCGGGGTTCAAGATTACAGACTAACTTATTACACACCTGATTACACACCTAAAGATACAGACCTTCTGGCGGCGTTCCGTGTTACACCCCAGCCTGGAGTTCCCTTTGAAGAAGCAGCTGCGGCTGTAGCGGCTGAGTCTTCTACTGGTACTTGGACAACCGTATGGACAGACTTGTTAACTGACCTAGATCGTTACAAAGGTCGTTGCTACGATATCGAACCAGTTCCTGGCGAAGACAACCAGTTTATTGCCTACATTGCCTATCCTCTGGATCTCTTTGAAGAAGGCTCCATCACCAACGTTTTAACCTCAATTGTAGGTAACGTATTTGGTTTTAAAGCTTTGCGGGCATTGCGTTTGGAAGACCTCCGCTTCCCTGTTGCTTACATTAAGACCTTCCAAGGCCCTCCTCACGGTATCCAAGTTGAGCGTGACAAATTAAATAAATATGGTCGTCCTTTGTTGGGTTGTACCATCAAACCAAAATTAGGTCTATCTGCTAAGAACTACGGACGCGCTGTGTATGAGTGTTTGCGCGGTGGTTTGGACTTCACCAAAGACGACGAAAACATCAACTCTGCACCATTCCAAAGATGGCGCGATCGCTTCTTGTTTGTAGCTGATGCGATCACCAAAGCTCAAGCTGAAACAGGCGAAATTAAAGGTCACTACCTCAACGTCACCGCTCCTACCTGCGAAGAAATGTTGAAGCGGGCTGAGTACGCTAAAGAACTCGACCAGCCTATCATCATGCACGACTACCTAACAGCAGGTTTCACTGCTAACACCACCTTAGCTCGTTGGTGTCGTGATAACGGCGTACTACTGCACATCCACCGCGCGATGCACGCAGTCATCGACCGTCAAAAGAACCACGGTATCCACTTCCGTGTATTGGCTAAAGCACTACGTCTCTCTGGTGGCGACCACATTCACACCGGTACAGTTGTAGGTAAGTTGGAAGGTGAACGTGGTATCACAATGGGCTTCGTTGACCTATTGCGTGAAAACTACGTTGAGCAAGATAAGTCTCGCGGTATCTACTTTACCCAAGATTGGGCTTCTCTACCTGGTGTAATGGCAGTTGCTTCCGGTGGTATCCACGTATGGCACATGCCCGCACTAGTGGAAATCTTCGGTGATGACTCCGTACTACAATTCGGTGGTGGTACATTGGGACACCCTTGGGGTAACGCTCCTGGTGCTACTGCTAACCGCGTAGCCTTAGAAGCAGTAGTCCAAGCTCGTAACGAAGGCCGCAACTTGGCTCGTGAAGGTAACGACGTTATCCGCGAAGCTGCTAAGTGGTCTCCTGAATTGGCTGCTGCTTGCGAACTGTGGAAAGAAATTAAGTTCGAGTTTGAGGCAGTTGATACCGTCTGATAATTGAGTAAAAGGTAAAAAGTTAAAAGGAAAAAGAAATTAATTTTCAATCCTTCTTTTTACTTTTTACTTTTGACTTAAATTTTAGGCTGGGTCAAGCATGAATCTCAAGCAAATTGCGAAAGATACAGCCAAAACTCTCCAAAGCTACCTGACTTATCAGGCACTGAGGACTGTACTGGCGCAGATAGGCGAAACGAAT
This sequence comes from Anabaena azotica FACHB-119, assembly GCF_014697625.1. Lineage (GTDB taxonomy): Bacteria > Cyanobacteriota > Cyanobacteriia > Cyanobacteriales > Nostocaceae > Trichormus > Trichormus azoticus_A. The sequence goes on from NZ_JACJSG010000004.1 coordinate 192,047, forward strand.
CCACCGTTGGCGATTTGGCTGCACAATTTTTCTGCTGGCAAAGTTCAAAATGGGGAAACCTTCATTGAAGAACTTTTCCGAGAAAAGCCAGATTTGGCATTGCGAATTATGACAGTGAGAGAACATATTGCTGAAGAAGTCGTTGATTTCTTACCAGAAATGGTCAAAAGTGGCATTCAGCAAGCCAACATGGAACAACGTCGCCAGCATCTAGAACGTATAACGCAGTTGAGTTTATCTAACCCAAGTTCTGAAATAGACCAGCAGACATTATCCGATCCTGATTGGGATAACTTAGCCAGTTAGGATTTTCCAAGTCGTCACAATATAGCAATCTCTTATTATCAGCCATGCAAACCTTACCAAAAGAGCGTCGTTACGAAACCCTTTCTTACTTACCTCCCCTCACCGACGCTCAAATTGAAAAGCAAGTTCAGTACATTCTAAACCAAGGCTACTTCCCAGCTATTGAGTTCAACGAACAATCTGAACCCACCGAATATTACTGGACACTGTGGAAGCTACCCCTGTTCAACGCTAAAACCACCCGCGAAGTATTGGCAGAAGTACAATCTTGCCGTTCTCAATATCCCAGCCACTACATTCGTGTAGTAGGATTTGACAACATCAAGCAGTGCCAAATCCTCAGCTTCATCGTTCACAAACCCAGCAGATACTAAAAGCTGATTTGGTTTAGATAATCAAAAGAGAGGTAAATTTTTTACCTCTTTTTTGATTTTTATAGGAGTATTTACATTCCTATTTACATTAGGCGTAAATTAGGTTATCAATCCTTAAAAATATTTAACCGAATCTGCCACTAACGTAATCCCTGGTGTCTTCTTGCTGGGGATTATTAAAAATCGATTCTGTGGCATTGTACTCTACTAAATAGCCACTACGACCGCCTCCATCTGTTGACTTGACGTTAAAAAATGCTGTCATGTCAGACACCCGCGCGGCTTGCTGCATATTGTGGGTGACGATAACGATGGTATATTGCTCTTTGAGTTCGTGAATTAGTTCTTCTACACGTAAGGTAGAGATGGGGTCTAAGGCAGAGCAAGGTTCATCCATAAGTATAATCTCAGGTTGCACTGCGATCGCTCGCGCAATACACAAACGTTGTTGTTGTCCACCAGATAAAGACAAGCCACTTTGCCGCAGTTTATCCTTAACTTCATCCCACAACGCCGCCTGGCGCAAACTGCGTTCTACCAATTCATCCATATTGCCTTTGAAACCGTTAATCTTGGCCCCATAGGTAATATTGTCGTAAATTGATTTAGGAAAGGGATTTGGTCTTTGAAATACCATCCCAATCCGACGACGGACTTCTACAGGATCAATATCTGGCGCATACAAGTTTTTATCGTAGTAGTAAATTTTACCTTCAGCCCGGAATGATTCAATTAAGTCGTTGAGACGGTTATAGCACCGCAATAAAGTACTTTTACCGCAACCAGAAGGGCCGATAAAGGCTGTCACTTTATTTTTGGGAATATCTAACCAAATATTTTGTAAAGCCAGAAATTTACCGTAATAGATGTTAAGATTTTCAGCTTTGAGAACGGTTTCTGTGCTATTGAGAGTGCTAGTATTTGTAGCCATAAATGGTCTAGTGTTAAGTGTTAAGGATAACAGACGACTTTAATTAAGTTTTAAACTTTTTGACGAGTCGCCCAACGAGCAATAATACTGGTGATGAGAACCATCAACACCAAAATCAAAGATGCCGCCCAAGCCAATGACTGCCAATTTTTAAACGGAGAAATTGCAAAGTTATAAACCAACACAGCTAGAGAAGCTGTTGGTTTGAATAAGCCATCAGGCCAGAATGGTGAAAATAAAGCAGTAAACAATAGAGGTGCAGTTTCCCCAGCCGCACGGGCGATCGCTAATGTTGAGCCTGTGACAATTGCCGGTAATGCAGCTGGCAAGACAACTTGTGTTACTGTCTGAAAATTTGTCGCTCCTAATCCTACAGATGCTTGTCGTAAATCTTGGGAAACTAGCTGTAAAGCTTCGTCTGTAGTTCTGACAATAATCGGCAACATTAATATTGCCAATGCAAATCCTCCACCCAAAGCTGAATATGATCCTAAATTCAGTTTTACTAATGTCAAAACCACAATCCCATAAGCAAATACCCCGGCAATAATTGAGGGAACGCCGCTCAGGACATTAGTAGCAAATCTGATCCACCTAGCTAGTTTACCCGAACTAAATTCTGTCAGATAAATTGCTGCTATCACACCTAATGGAATGCTAATTAATGCACCAATCCCTACCATTAGTAATGTACCTAATATAGCATTACCAAAGCCGCCTCCTTTTCGTAAGGGGGCTGGCGGTAGTTCAGTAAATATGCTCAGATTTAAGCTGCTAAAACCTTGAATAATTACATAAGATAATACTGCCAAAAGGGGCAAAAGTGCCAATGCCCCGCACAAAAATGCCACTCCCGTCATCCCCGTATTAAACAGCGTCCGTCCCGACATGGGGTCGCGAGTTAAATTTCTTTGCGGAAAATCAGTATTCATAAACTCAACTCACCACACTAAATGCGCTTGACCCGGATAACTATAAATTCAGCCAAAACATTGACAATCAAAGTCAAAATAAACAAAACCAAAGCTGCATACATTAAAGCCGCAACTTGTAAACCACTGGCTTCGGAAAATTGGTTTGCAAGTAGGGAAGAGATTGTATTAGCTGGTGCTAAGAGCGAAGGGCTGATATTGTTGGAGTTACCAATCAACATTGTTACAGCCATCGTTTCTCCCATTGCTCGACCCAGTGCTAGCATCACAGCACTCACAATTCCAGAAAATGCAGATGGAATGAGGACTTGAAAAATAGTTTCCCAGCGTGTCGCCCCCAGTCCTAAAGATGCTTGACGCAAACTTGGTGGTACGGAAATCAAAGCATCACGGGAGATAGCAGTAATAATTGGCAAGGTCATAATTGCCAAGATGACTCCAGCCGGTAACATACCAGGCCCTGTGGGAGAAGTGCTAAAAATTGGCAACCAACCCAAGGAACTATTGAGCCATCTGCCTAAATTACTTAAGATTGGCACTAATACAAAGATACCCCAGACTCCATAAACAACACTAGGAATAGCTGCCAGCAATTCTACTAAAAACACCAATACAGTGCGTACCTTGACGGGGAGAAAATCTTCACTCAATAAAACCGCCGTCCCCACCCCGATGGGTATTGCTAGCAATAAGCCGATGAAGGAACTAATGATAGTTCCGTAAACTGGAGCTAATACCCCATACTCATCATTAACCGGATTCCAAGTACTTTTAGCGAGAAAGCCAGCACCGAATTGCTGTATGGCTGGCCAAGCAGCAATTGTCACTTGTACTGCTATCCATAATAGAGTGCCAGCGATCGCCAAAGCAAAAATCCGAGTCAACCAAATAAAGCCTCGGTCTAGTGATTTTTCTGCTTCCGAGCGACTTTTAATAGCTGTTGACAAATTTTGAGAGTTTGTAGCCATGAATACTGACTTTCAATATTAAATCAGAGAAAAATGTGAGAAGCAAGCTAAATCTATTACATTGTGGCTTCACTTTAATCTAAAAACCAGCCACATCAATCTGGAAAACGTTAATGCCCTGAAAACGAAAATGAATCATTGGATGTCAATATCCCATCTTACAGGTACTTTCTGAAAGTGGCACAAGGCTCAAAGCCCTGCCACCTTGCACCAGCACTCCGCACTATTACTTACTAGCACTTGTACTACTACCTACCGCAATTTTATAGTCTGGACTAATTTGATCTGCGGCCGCAGCCACCTTAGTTACCACGTTCTGGGGTAAAGGTACATATCCTAGTTCGGCGGCGATTTTTTGACCTTCTGTCAAGCCATACTCAATCGCAGCTTCAACTGCTTTTGCTTTTGCTGGATTATCGTATTTTTTATAAGCCAGAATCCAAGTGTAAGTGACAATGGGATAAGAATCTGCACCGTCTGGGTCAGAGATAAAAGCGCGTAAGTCTGCTGGTAGGGTAACAGCTTCTAAGGTTTTCGATGCTGATTCTTCTGTAGGTGTGACAAACTGACCACCTTTATTTTCTAATGCAGCAAACTTGAGTCCGTTTTGTTTTGCGTAACCGTATTCTACATAACCAATTGAACCTTGAGTTTGTTGAATTTGCGCTGTTACGCCTTCATTTCCTTTAGCACCAACACCCACGGGCCAGTTAACAGTTTTACCTTCACCTACTTTGCTTTTCCAAGCTGGGCTAACAGCACTGAGATGTTTTGTAAATACACCTGTAGTCCCGCTACCATCTGAACGATGTACAACTGTAATTGGCTGGTTGGGAAGGTTAATACCTGGGTTTGCGTCAGCAATTCTTTTGTCGTTCCAGGTTTTAATATTGCCTAGCAAAATGTCAGTGTAAACTGCTCTTGGTAACTTCAATTCGGCAACATCAGGCAAGTTGTAAGCAAGTACAATGCTACCCGCAGTCATTGGTAGTAATATGACACCTTTGTTTGCTGGTACTTTTTTAATTTCCTCATCCTTCATAGCCACGTCACTGGCCCCAAAATCTACAGTACCTTGAATAAATTGTTCAACTCCAGCACCGCTACCAACAGACTGATAGTTGACTTGTAGATTGGGATATTTTTTGTTTAATTCTGTGAACCAACTTTGATACAAAGGTGCAGGAAAAGATGCACCAGCCCCAGTCAAAGTTACATTGCCACCCAAATCTAATTTTGCTGGACTGGAAGCTGTAGCATCTTTAGCAGTACCAGATGAGGCATCGGGATTTGTAGCATTGTCTGAGCCTTGCTGTCCGCCACAAGCAGCTAAACTCATTGCCAGTGATAATACTGTAATTGCTACTGGGATGCGGTTATTTTTAATTCTTTTTAAATGTGAGAGCATCGCTATCTGTTTTCGGAAATTTCAGAGGGGCGTTTATAAGCTACCTCTTATAGATAGGTACTAAGGTTAACATAGAGTTAAGATAGACAAAAAATTATATATTCTTTAGATATGTTGCTAAAGTTTTACCTATATTGCTATGAATGTTTTTATACATTAAGAAGTGTAACAACTTGACAAGTAATTGTTGTGTAGTGCAGATGATGGCGATCGCAGATTGCAAATTGCTGCCATACACAACCGATGACAACCGAGTAACCAAGCGGGGGGAGTGGGGGAGATGGGGGAGATGAGGGAGATGAGGGAGTGGGGGAGCAGAGAATAATAACTGACAACCGACAACTGACAACTGACAACTGTCAACTGCCCATCACTCAAATAATTAAAACGGATGACTATAATTAATGCCTATACTGGTTGCTGTTGCTTTCCCCTGCTGATAAATGATTGCCGCCTCGAATCAACTACTTTGGTCTATGATTGGCTTACTCCTAACAATAGGTGGTACTTTCTTAGAAGCCTATGGCATTACCTTACCTTGGAATTGGAGTCAGAACGGAATTAGAACTTTTTCTTTAGGAGTCAGCTATCAGATTGGTGCAGTGCTGTTAGTAGGTTGTTTAGGGGGCAAAAATGCTGGCGCACTCTCACAAATTGCCTACCTAGTCATGGGTTTGACCTTGCACCCTGTTTTTTCTGACGGTGGCGGCAATATTGGATATGTGAAAGCATCACAGTTTGGCTATTTGCTAGGCTTCATTCCAGGCGCTTGGATTTGCGGTTTGTTGGCCTTTAAAGCTAGACCTAAAATAGAAACTCTCACATTTAGTTGTATTTGTGGTTTAGTCTGTGTCCACCTGTGCGGCATCATCTATCTGCTGCTCAGGTCTTTATTTCCTTGGCAAGGTACAGACAGCATAAACTTAATGCAAGCCATACTCATATACTCTTGGTGGGCAATTCCAGGGCAATTAGCTGTAGTCTGTGCTGTGTCTGTAGTAGCATATGTGTTGCGACACTTAATGTTTTATTAGTCATTAGTCATTAGTCATTAGTCATTAGTCAAAATTTATTGTTTGATTTCTGACTGTTGACTGTTGACTGTTGACTGTTGACTATTGACAAAACTTACCATGCGTTTCAAAAATCGCCTTTTCTGGATAGCTGCTTTTGTTGCTTTTTTCTTAGACCAAATTACCAAATACTGGGTAGTGCAAACTTTTAGTTTGGGGGAAACTCTACCACTATTACCGGGAATATTTCACTTTACCTATGTTACAAATACAGGTGCAGCCTTTAGTTTGTTTAGTGGGAAAGTAGAATGGCTGCGCTGGTTATCTTTAGGAGTGAGTTTATTATTAGTAGCTGTGGCATTATTTGGCCCGGTTTTACATCGCTGGGATCAACTGGGATATGGTTTTATTCTCGGTGGTGCTATGGGCAACGGCATTGATCGGTTTGCTTTAGGATATGTAGTTGATTTTCTGGATTTTCGATTGATTAACTTTGCTGTTTTTAATGTGGCCGATTCATTTATTAGTATTGGTATTGCTTGCCTGCTAATTGCCTCTTTTCAAAAACCTCCTACTTCTAGTCACAGGCTTAGATAGAAGAAAAGGCTAGGGTTGAATTTTTCCCTAACCTTTTTCTTTATATCAAAATCTGATTTGATATCATTTCCATTTAAGCACTGAGCAAGTGGCCAATTGACTATTGACTATTGACTATTGACTATTGACTTTATTCCAATTTGATCCGTGGGTCGGCTACTTTGAGTAATAGGTCAGCTATTAAGTTACCAACGTTGAGTAAAACGGCACTCATGACTAAACTCGCCATGACTAAGTACTGGTCTTTAGCGATGACGGCTTGTAAGGTTAATCTACCTAAGCCTGGCCAGTTGAAGAATTGTTCGGCGATAAATGCACCACCTAATAAACCCGCTAATTCAAACCCTAACAGAGTAATTAGGGGGTTGATGGCGTTACGCAGTGCATGAACGTAAATGACTTTATTTTCTGGTAGTCCTTTGGCGCGTGCTGTTTGAATGTAGTCTTGTCGCAGTACGTCTAATAATTCGCCGCGAGTGATGCGTTGTAAGCCGGCAAAGCTGGTGATGCTCAAGGCGATGGTTGGTAAAATCATGTGCCAGCCGATATCAACAATTTTACCGAACCAGGATAAATCAGCGTGGTCAATGCTTGTCATTCCCCCGACTGGAAATAGAGGTGAGGTGATTTGAGCAAATACTAGTAAAATCAGTACGGTGATAAAGCTGGGGAAACCCTGTCCTGTGTAGCTAATTACCTGTAATATTCTGTCGGTAGCTCGATTTTGTTTGACGGCGGCAACGATACCCAAAGGAATAGCGATCGCCCATGTCATAATTAAAGAAGCGATCGCTAATAGCAATGTCGCTGGAATTCTTTCCCACAACAAGGATGCTACTGAACGCTGATACACAAAACTTGTGCCAAAATCTCCTTTAGTGAGAATATTCACCAGCCAAAACCAATACTGTTCTACCCAAGTTTTATCTAAACCAAACTGTCTCTTAATTTCCTCAATACGTTCTGGCGAAATTTTCGGATTTTGCCGCAATGTATCTACATAATCCCCAGGAGACAATTTCATAATGAAAAACGACAACGCCGAAGCTAAGAACAACGTCAACAGCGCCTGTAATACCCGCTTCACTATGTAAATAAATGTCTCGCTAGTGACAAGCCGAATCAGCCAATCCCAACTATTTTCCAGAGAAATTTTTGTAGATGTCATAGTTGTTAGTCATTAGTCATTAGTCATTAGTCAACTGTCAACTGTCAACCGTTTTGCGACTTTAGTCATTAGTCAACTGTCAACCGTTTTGCCACATTACTTAATACTCTACTAAGGAAATAATGGGTACATCGGGGAGAAGTTTTCGCCCTTGTAAATCCCGTAGCTCGATGATAAACCCAAATCCCACTAATTCACAGCCAATCTGTTGTACTAACTTGGCTGTAGCGCTGGCTGTGCCACCTGTGGCAATTAAATCATCTACAATTAAAACTCGACTGTCTTGATTTAAAGCGTCTTGATGCAGTTCTAAACAGTCAGTGCCATACTCTAATTCATATTCAATCGCATGAACTGCGGCGGGTAACTTGCCTTTTTTGCGGACAGGAATAAAACCAGCATCTAATTTATAAGCCAGAGGAGTGCCAAAAATAAATCCTCGTGACTCCATACCTAGAACATAATCTATCTGAAAATTGGCTTCTAAGCATTTTTCGGCAAATAAGTCAATAGTATATCGCAATCCTTGGCGATCGCGCAGTAGAGTAGTGATATCTCGAAATAAAATTCCGGGCTTAGGAAAATCAGGGATGTCGCGAATGAGAGATTTTAGATCCATAGGTTGGGTAGTGGGTACTGGGGATTGGGAAGATGAGGGGGATGAGGGGGATGAGGGGGATGAGGGAGATGAGGGGGAATAATAATTTTTTGGTTACTAGACTTTGCTTCCCCTACTCCCCCTACTTCCCCTACTCCCCCATCTCTCCAATTCCCCAATCCCTAACTTACATCTGAAAAATCGTACACTATAATGTCATACGCTTGGAATTAAGGCTACTATCTCGTTATCCATTGACGATACGCAGAATCTACATCAAGCTTAAAGGTGGATTTATACTCGTAAGCTAGGAGAATAAAATTATGCTTTAAAAACAGGTCTATACTTAACAGGTCAACTTCCGCATAAAACAAGTTAAGTAATGTATATATCAAAGAGCTAGGCTACTGCTGCAAGTTTAATCTTGTTGTTTGGCTGTTTATTTTAGAATTAGCAACCAGACAAAAGCCTTCGAGACTTCACAAAGCAAGCTTTTTGAATTTGAAATTGATAATTTTACACTCCGCAAAGCGGTACTAGTTTATTGGAACTGCACAAGGTATTTTAGAGTAATGAATGCTTCTGCTAGCTTAACGCCGTTTAATAGTCCGACACCTCCATCACTGCCGATGATTTTGGACACTTTACCAGATCCTGCGATCGCTGGACAGGGTTGTCCCCCCAGAACCAGGTTACAAATTGATTTAATTCTACTGGCAATTGAAGCATTAGAACTGGGTGGTTCTGAAGCGATATTGACTTTTGCGGCAGAATTGGAATTGAAGGGAATTGTCAAAGACCGGGTGAATTTGTGGCGGATGCGCTCATCTAACCCAATACGCCGAGCGCATATTCGCCGCCCTTTAACGATTATGGAAGCCAAGGCTTTAGTAGTTATTGCTTGTCACATTGCGCGGCGTTTGACGGTAGTTATTCGCCAGATGCTGATGATATGTCAACAACTCAATGATAAGCAAATTCCCCTAGAACAGAATTTACGCCTATCTAATTATCTAGAAAGATTTAGAGCGCATTTTAAGAGTAGAATGAATGCCCGTCGTTTTGGTGCATTAGCATTAAATTCAGATGAAAAACTAGACGAATTAGCAATAAATCTGTTAGGACAATTACTATTTTGCACTGGTACTGCTGGAATGCAGCGATTTTGGATCAGTCTATTTGACGGTGAAGTGGAATGAACATTCAACGAAAGTATAGTCTACCTAATTGTACGTTACTTTTAGAAGGTTTAAGTGATGCTACCAAGGGCGCAAATTTTCGAGAACTGCGCCCTGAATTGTCCATCTTGGTAAATGCCGAATGCTATATATCTGGACACAATCAACCTTTGGCTGGGGGACGAGAGTTTTTTGAAAGTCTAGTTAGAGCAGTTAGTGGCTATGCACAAGAATTTTTGAGTAATGTACCAAATCCCCAAGCACATAATCAAGATTCAGAAATCGTAGAAATTCAAAAAATTGACAGTAACCGCCATAAATTAATTGTACATTCCGAGAATGCGCCAGAAGAATTTAATACAAACGCTCATTATAATAATCAGCCGATAGCAATAGACTTAAATACAGTACAGTTGTTTGATTTAGTAGAAGCTGTAGATCAGTTTTTTGCTGACACACAAACTTTACCGGAATTATCACTAGAATTACAGCCAGTTACCAGACGATACGGTGGCGCTAGTCAAGCTATCCTCAAACAGGCAGTACCAGCAACTATTGGTGTTTCCAGTTTAGCAGTAGCGGCGATCGCTTTTAGCTTCGTTCCTGTGCCACAGATACGTGTCCCAGAACCAAAGCCACAGGAGCAAAGTAATTCCGCCGCTCCCACGCCCAATTCTACCCCGAAATCAACAACCGCCGGAGTCACAGCCACAGCACAGCCTACTCCCGCCGCTACTACAACGCCTATTGCAGAACCTATTTCCACCAACGCCATAGCGACACCCGTAGCCTCTGCTACTCCCACCGCCACACCCGCAGCCACAACCCAGCCTACTGTTAAAGATTTAGAAGCGCTGTTAAATACAGTGCCGGAAATCACAGATCCTTCCCAGTTACGGGCTTTAAATCGGCAAGTTTGGAACCAAATCGAGCCAGCGTGGAGTAATCGTTCAGCAATCAAAGAGAATTTGATTTATCGTCTCGGTGTAGCGGCGGATGGCTCAATTGTCGGTTACAAAGCCGTGAATCAAGGAGCCAACGAAGGCATTGAATTAACACCTCTACCCAAGCTTCTGTATAATATTACTGACCGTGGTTCAAATGGTAAGGAACCGATCGCTCAATTTAGAGTAGTCTTTACTAGCAATGGTGTATTAGAAGTCAGCCCTTGGCGTGGATATGCCAAAACACCACAAGTAGTTGGTGCAAAAATCACGAATACTAACACAATCAAAGGTTTAAACCAAAAGCTTTACGATACAGTCAAGCAAAATTGGACTAGTACTCCCACCTTTAATAAAGATTTGCAGTACCGCGTCGCCGTCAATAAAGACGGTACAATTGCTGACTATGAACCACTCAATCAAGTAGCCTTTGATAACTTCCGTGAAACACCATTACCTAAGATGTTTCAAGCAGTTTACGGTAACAACTCAGCCGCACCCAACAACAAAGAACCCCTAGCCCACTTCCAAGTAGTCTTTCAACCCAGTGGACAAATAGAAGTGACTCCTTGGCAGGGATACAGGTAATTCAGTTATCAGTGAACAGTGGACAGTTATCAGTGAACAGTGGACACAACCTGATAACTGATAACTGATAACTGATAACTGATAACTGATAACTGATAACTAATAACTGATAACTGATAACTGATAACTGATAACTGATAACTGATTACCTCGTAATTCTCCCCATATAATTTCCCCACAACTGTGCGGCTTGGGCGCTGCTACCAGATGTGGGGGAGTTGTTATCGTTTCCTAGCCAAATACCTGTGGCTAACCTACGATTGGGAATAAAACCAATAAACCACAAATCGACGTTTTTATCGGTTGTACCAGTTTTTCCCGCTTCCCCTAAACCAATAGCTGCACTGCGTCCTGTACCTCTGGTAATTACTCCCTGCATTAAATCAGTCATTTCGTCAGCTACAGGCTGCGGTAACACTCGCTTGTTGGCTTCGCGGTTATTGTCAAAAGAATAGATGACACGACAGGTTTTTAAATCGTTGCGATCGCTACAGTCACTACTATCTAAAATCCTATTAATGGCATGGGGAGGATTCCACACACCACGATTACCAATTGCTGCAAAAGCCCCTGTCATTTCCAGCACATTGACCACACTTTGACCCAATACTAAACCGGGTACTGGGTCAAGTTGCGACTTTACTCCCAAGCGTTGCGCCATTGAGACTACGTTATTCAGCCCAACTTCCCTAGCTACTCTTAAAGCAATAGGGTTTTCCGACAAAGCCAGTCCTGTGGCAATATCCATACTCCCATCCCCACCAGCACGGCAAGGTCTGTAAGTAAATCCCTGCCAAGTTAAAGGAGCGCAAGAATATGTTCTTGATGCTGGTATTCCTTGTAATATAGCCTGGGTATAGGCAAAAATTTTAAAAGTAGAACCTGGTTGTCTTTGGGCTTGCACAGCCCGATTAAACTGACTGCTTTTATAATCAGTCCCACCTACCATTGCCAAAATCGCCCCTGTTCTGGTATCCAAAGTTACCATTGACCCTTGCGAAAACCCAAAGGTTGAACCAGCCGTCCTGACTGAATTGCGTAAGGAGGTTTCTGCTTGTGCCTGAATGGCTGGGTCAAGTTGGGTTTCAATGATGTAATTACCCTCTCTCGCCGCCCCTTCACCTAAAATGGATTCCAGTTCTTGAAAAACGTAATTATAAAAATAGGGTGCAATTGTCTTAGCTTGTTGTTCACAAACCTTGGGGCTAACTTGCACAGTGGATCTTCTGGCTCGGTTCGCTTCTTCTGGCGTAATTTTCCCCATCTCCAACATCCGCTTAATCACGCGGTTGCGGTAGTCGGCGGCTTCTAGTTTATTCGGCCCGCTTCCACAAAAATCAAAAGCGTTAGGAGCTGGTAAAATCCCCACTAGAGTAGCAGCTTCCGACAGAGTTAAGTCTTTGGCTGGCTTATCAAAATAATACTTGGCAGCATCTTCAAAGCCAGAGGTATCGCCACCTAAAAATACCCGATTCAGGTACATCAGCAAAATATCATCTTTGCTGTAAAAGGTTTCTAACTTCAAAGAAACAATCGCTTCTCGTAATTTCCGCCCCAAGGAGTCTTGTCTACCCACATACTCACGGAACAAACTCCGGGAAACTTGTTGAGTAATGGTACTGGCTCCCTGTTGGACATCACCACTGCGAGTATTAATTAACACAGCCCGCAAGATACCTAGAGGGTCTACCCCAAAGTGCCAGTTATAGCGGCTATCTTCCGAAGCTACCACAGCCTTTGGTAGATAAGGCCCAAAGTCTTCTAAGCGCTTCATGTCTACGTGAGAGATAGTCCGAGGCTCACGTAAGGGTGTGCTACCATCACGGGCATAAACTACTACCGGAGCGCGACTAGCTGTAGGTAAAGGTCTGACAGTAAATTTCAGCCATTCCACACCGATAACTAATGCTAATAAGGCGCTGACACCGCCGATACCATAGCCTGCCCAAGTTGCCCCTTTGACATACCAAGCTGGCGGATCGACATATTGTAGGCGCACAGAAGCAGCCAATTCTGGCGGCCCCAAGGTGAGGATATCGCCGTGACGCAGTTCTAAGGTATTAACACGCCGTTTACCGCGATAGATGCCATTGGTAGAGTTTTCATCTTTAATAATGAAAACTGGGGTACGCTGACTAGAATCCCGTGATAGTGACAGGTGAATTTGGCTAACTACCGGGTTACGTACAACTATATCACTGGATTTGGAGCTGCGACCGAGAACATAGCGATCGCCCAGTAGCGGATACACCTCAGCTTTATCCGCCCCCGCATCCTGCACCCAGAGTTCTGGCACTTTGGCGTTAGGTTTGAGCGCTAGCTTGGAAAAATCAACCCTAGCTTGAATAGTATTAACTGCTTGAGTCAGTTGACCAAGTAACGTTTGTGGCTTTTGGGGAGGTTGGGGGGAGTTCATCGGCTATTTACATCAAGATTTATTACGCGAGTGCGTGTCAGTTGTTAGTTGTGAGGCAGTGTATTAGGCGGCTAGCCTCCGGCAACGCCAAGGGCGAATGCCAACTTGTAGCAACTAACCCGGAGGGGCAGTTGTTTTTAGTCCCGGTTAATTTTAATTCATGAGTGATTTTTACATATCTCTGCCACTAACTACTGACCAATGACCACTGACACAAACTCTATCCCTTGCTGGGTAGAGTTTTTTATTAGCTACTACCATTTCAGAGAACGTTTTTCCAGATACGTGGCTACAGGTGTACAGCCGATTCATCTGTGACAAACATTTTGGGAAATGATATTTTAAGATGCTGACGTATACCAATCTCAACATTGGTATGTCATCACTATTTTACTCTTAAGCCAAAAGTAATTGAGCTATACGGTATGATGCACGATTCAATCTTATCTCAATATTATATCTTGACCGTACATTCACTTGGTTGACTTAATAACTTTATATCTCCAGAAAAAATACTTGATAGTTAATTGGTAAAGCTTATCTTATATGATGTTAAAAAATTGCCTACATATTTAACAAATTTACTTTGGTATTTTTAACAACTTCCTGCCATAAATTACTCATTTAAATTTTACAGCTTGTGCATATCTACCCCACAAATAACACAACTCAACATCTTCCTAAATGAATATTTTCTTAAAGGAGATAATTTGGTTTAATGGTGCGAAGTGTTCCGTTTCCGTTGAGGTTAAGTTCAGAATGAAGGGAAAATCTCTGAGTTTGATTGGTACAGCTTTAACTTTAGCCCTCACAAGTAATATCGCTGTTGCTCAATCTAGTAAATCCCAAATTGCTCAAGCAAACGACTCATCCAGCAGTTCACCAACGGAAATCAAGCTATCACCAGAAGCATTTAAAATTCTGTGTGAGCGTTTCCCCCTCAATTCCCGTTGTCCAGGCAATAGCAATAGTGCAACTACACCAAGTGGTTCCGGCAACACCACTGTAGAAACTCAGCCTACTGAAAGCACTACCCCATCCACAACGGGTACTCCAGAAACCACAACCCCTACACCAAGTAACAGTCCAGAAACCACAACCCCTGCACCCGGTAGCACTACTCTACCTGCACCTGAAAATACTCAAGAAACAACGCCAACACCGGGTAGCACCACTGCACCCACACCTGGGGACAGCCCAGAAACCACAACCCCTGCACCAGGTAGCAACAACCTCACCGCACCTACCGAACAACCAGCAACCACAACCCCTGCACCAGGTAGCAACAACCTTACTGCACCTACAGAACAACCAGCAACCACAACCCCTACACCAGGTAGCAACAACCTCACCGCGCCTACCGAACAACCAGCAACCACCACACCCGCGCCAGGTAGCAGCAATATGACTTCCCCTGATAGCAGTTCTGGTGGTGTAAAAACTCCAACCACTGGTAATTAGGGTTTCACAACAACCATTATGTAAACTACCCACACTGACCTGAAGGTACAGTGTGGGCTTTTAGTAGCTGACAGGTGTAGGGGTGTAGGGGTGTAAGGGTATAGGGGTGTAGGGGTGAATAAAACAACGATTTTCTCGTTAGTTTTAGAGTCTTTACTCACTGCTAAATTAATAGGACTTACGCAAGTGTCATAATCAAATTAACTGTAGGGTGCGTCAGCCCCAATAATTTCGTACACATTTAAGGATTTTTCTCATCTGACGCACCCTACCCCAAGTGCCAGTTGCGTAAGTCCTGATTAAAAACCTACACTTGTGAGACTCCCTCATCTCCCCCCACTCCCTCATCTCCCTCATCTCCCCCCACTCCCCAGTCCCTATAAACTCTCCACAATATTCAACACCTCCGCCGCCGACTGATATCTTTGTGTAAAGTCAAGATGCACCATCTTATTTACCACTTTGGTTAAAGCCTCCGTAGTATCTGCTAGTTCCCACCAATATTTCCAAATCTGTTCCCCATCCGCAGTGATAGGAATAATTACCACACCTGTATCTACATCTCTGCGGAAAATTTTAGGATTAACTCCAGTAAAAGCTTGTATCACAACTATTCCCAAAGCATAAATATCACTGTTGAGTCTGGGTACACCACTCATTTGTTCACCAGGTGCATAAGCAGGAGTTCCCACAGCAATTGTCTGGCTTTCTTGTTCCGGGGACTGCGTTTGTGGTTGGACTTGTTTCACCGCACCAAAGTCAATTAACACCAGGTGTCCATCTGCTTTACGTCTCATCAAGTTGTTAGGTTTAACATCTCGGTGAATTACACCATAACTGTGAACAAAAACCAAAACTTGTAAGACTTCCTTCAGTATACTCATCACTTCACCCCGTGAACGAGGTACTCCGGGAGTTAATTCGTCAGATAAAGGATGACCAGCAATATATTCTTGCACTAAATAAAATAGCTGATCTTCTTCAAAAAACGCTAGTAAGTATGGTACTTGTGGGTGTTTACCTAAAGTTTCCAGAATATATGCTTCATTATTAAATAAGCGTCTCAACACGCTCAGATATTGAGCGTCTTGGCTGGCTGGTCGCATCTGTTTAACAACGCATACAGGACTTCCCGGTCGTTGAATATCTTCAGCTATGTAAGTATCACTAAATCCGCCACTACCCAAATTTTCAGTAATCTTGTAACGTTTTTTAAGTATTGTATTTACCTGAAGCTTTTGCCCCATAGGATAAACTGTGGGAGCAATGGTGATTCCCTGAGTTTGCATGATCGGGTTTTGTGATGCGTATGCTTGCAACTGTGCAATTAAATCTTTTTGCTCTTGCACTCTTTGCAGGATTTTCTCTTTTTCTTGCTGACTCGCATAGGCGCTATAAGCTAGGACACTACCAGCAGCAACTACTAAACCCAGTGCGGGAGAAATGACTGGAAACCATCCAGCTTGGGTGAAAATAAGATAATTACTGCCAAATAAGGCTGCTAAAGATCCAGCTTCTGCTAGTCCTAAACCTAATGGATGGCGGATACGCCATGCTAAAAACCCGCCAACTACACACCACCCGCCTATCCAAAGCACTTCACCCCACGCAGGTAGAAACCAAAACAGACGCTGGTTATTCAATACTATACCGAGAATTTGGCTGATGATTTGGGCATGAATTTCTACTCCTGCCATCCTACCAGTATCATCAGCTTTACCAGTAGTAAAAGGTGTGTTAAAAATATCTTTTAAGCTTGGTGCTGTAGAACCAATGAGAACTACACGGTCTTTAATTAAATCGGGTTTTACCTTACCTGAGAGTACATCTGTGACCGTAACTTGTTGGGCAATCTGACGCGGAGAACGATAATTTAATAAAATTTGGTAGCCTTGAGTATCGGCATTTTCATAACCACCAGAGTGACTTTGCAGAGGTTTAAAGACCACATTGCGTATTTGCAGTTCCTTTTTGGCGGTTAATTGCGGTTGAATACCGCCTACTTCTAAATATTTCAGAGCTAATTGCCAACTCAGGGAATAGGGACTTTGGCAAATTTCCGACTCAGATACATTAACTGATATCAGATTACGGCGGATCGAACCATCAGTGTCTTCAACAATATCACTAAATCCTACTCGTTCTGGTTCTACTCCCTTGGGAGGTGCAACACCAGCATTTTTAGCATCTGCGTGTTTACACACAGGTATAATCAAATCACTTTGTTGAATGTGTTGTAGCAGTTTTTCGTGACCGGGTTGTACGGGTAAGTCGCGGTAAATATCTAACCCAATAGCGCGGGGTTCTGATTCTTCTAGTTTACCTAACAGTCGGTCTAACACTTCTCCAGGTATAGGCCAAGTCCATTTTTGCAAATCCTCTTCGGTGACAGCGACAATTAATAGACGCGGATCTGTCCCCTCATCGCCGCGTATTTGCATCATCTGGTCATAGACCCTCAATTCTAGAGGCTCTAGTACTTGCAGCTTTTGCAGTCCTAGCATGAAAATTGTGGCGATCGCGCTAGAAATAATCACTGGCTGCTTGAATATTTTCTGAAAATTCTCCAACATTTCTCTAGTATTTTATTTAATAAAATTTAAGTATTTATCATCCTATTTGATGTTATACATATGACTTGATGATATTTACAATTTTTATAATTAGGTACTGTATATTTTTATATATTTTTTTGAATATATTCGGTTTCTAGCAGCAAATACTGTTGTCTTTGTAACTTATCATAATTATACTGGCAATACCAATTGTGGTTCCCTTTTCAACTGAGTAAAATTAATTACCAATTAGCAAAAGAACAATTTAGTTTTTTTGCTGGAAATTGAGCAATATCGTGAAATTTTCGCTAACAGCCGCCGTGAATCTCAGTGACAATAATTTTTAGTTACGTCAAAACTAATCACAGCGATCGCTGAATTAGCGCCCATGTTTGTAGTGGCGATGCTTTAGCAACCAGCAGATAGAATTGGCTGTCAGTTATCTTTCTTTACATAAGTAAACGGTCGAAAATAAATCAAACTATGTTAATTCATGTAAAGTTATCACAATTGGGTTTGTAGTCAGGACTAAAGTCCTGACTACAAACCTTGATTTATTTAGTCCGTCCTACATAATCAATTTTGATGATGACAACTTATTGAGCATATTTGGCAGCGTTGGTTCATAGTATTGAGCAGTAGAAGTCAAGAATTCCTTAGTAATCAGAGGTTGCAGGGCTATGAGCAGAGAGCATATTTTACAACAAAAAGGAATGAGAATTCATGATTTAAACCCATCAAACATTCAAACATATTGTCAATTACAGTCTGAACAATTAACAAATCAATGTCCTATCTTATTCGCTCGGATTGTCTATTATGATTGTTTCGCTAAAAAACACCAAGAAGTAATTAAATATGCAGCAAACCAAGCACCATTATCCCGCCACACTCTCTCATACTTGCGCTCAGAATCATGGTTAGTAGATTTTCCTCCAGTAGGGGAAATATATGAGTTCCCCATGCAGTATCCTGGTTTTGCATATATTTGTCCCACAGGTTATAGGCAACAAAAACCAGAATATATCCAGATAATTGCAGACCAACCTATTTCTCAAAATGTACGAGAGTACGTCCAAAAATCCGCCATTCTCCTCAGCAATTACGCCGACATATATTTAAACTATGGTAGGCAGAAATCAGAAATCCAACTTTTAGAACAAGTACTACATAGAGTGGGACATCAACTGCGGAGCTATTTAGCCTTGGTAGGGTTGTATGCTCATAATTTATGTTTCAGCTTAAAACAAAGCCCTGAATATGAACAAGCAACTATCATTCGTGACAGCATTGAAGATATAGATAATAATCTTACCCAACTGATCAATTGTGGTCAAGGTGAGAAATTAAAAGTCACACCACAAGATTTAAGAAACTTAGTGGTAGAAACTATTAACACCCTACAGCCATTACTTAATGAAAAGCAGGCGAAGATATCAATTCCCGAAACTTCTACGACTTTGTTAATTGATTATTTACAACTCAAACAAGTCTTTAACAATATACTGAGTAATGCTGTTTATTTTAGCCCCCAATCTGGCACAATTACCTGTAGCTGGCAGATTTTCCAAACAGAAGTGCTAATTAAAATTTCCGATCAAGGTCAAGGACTCTCTCCAGAAGATATGCAGAAAATATTTACACCTTTTTACACCCGCCGACCTGGAGGTACAGGACTAGGTTTAACCATTGCCAAAAAAATTATTCTAGACCATCACGGAAACTTGTGGGCGCAAAGTGTAGCAGAAGGTGGAGCGCAATTTTGTATAATTTTGCCTCGCACCCCCAATATCTAGGAGTGTCAAAGATGGCTAATGACAATTCTTTGACGGTTTTGTTGGTAGAAGATAACGAACGCTTTCGCCAAGGCTTGCGGACTCTGTTAAGTTTTTATAACGGTAATGGTTCATCAGTTTTAGAAGTAGTGGGTGAGGCTAACTGTTTAGACCAAGTATTAAAGTTGACAAAAGACAAATCACCAGATTTAATTTTATTGGATTTGCAACTAGTTGGTACTGATGGGATTACAGTTTTAGTTTCTCTCAAACAAATTAACTATGCTGGTAAAGTGTTAGTTTTATCTGCTCATCAAGAAGACGAATGGATTTTTCGCGCTATGCAGGCGGGAGCATCTGGTTACGTCTTTAAAAACCATTTGGGGACTCAACTGTGTGAAGCCATCAACACTGTAACTAATTCAGAAATTTATCTACCTTCAGAAGTTGCTAGTCGCTTTTTCCGGTTTTTTCAAGCATATTCAGACTCTTGTTTGCGTGCTTGTTATGAGCGGAACTTAACAGACAGAGAGCAAGAGGTTTTATACTGGTTAACTCAAGGTGCTTCTAATGAAGAAATAGCCAAGCATTTATATGTGACGGCTGCGACTGTTAAGGCTCATCTTACCAGTATTTTTGATAAATTAAAAGTTAATAGTCGGAGTCAAGCTATTGTGACTGCTTTAAAGCTAGGACTCGTGAAAGCTTAAGCACGACGTTATGATCAATATAATTTGGCAGAATACTTAATTTATGACCTCATTTGGTGCATTTTATCGAGAATATTCCTGTGCTTATAATAATCCTTTAAGTTGCGATCGCCCATTAGAAACGGCACAAGAACTCAAAGGTGCTAAATTCTGTTTAGAATGCGGCTTTCCCGCCACCTTACCCGAACAAGCCGAGATTAAAGGTAACTGGGGGACTTATCAGGTAAATAATTATTTAGGAGTGCGGGGTTATGGACGCTTATATGCAGGTGTGCAAATTAAGGATAAACAGCCTGTAGAGATTAAAGAATATCTCCTCCCCAACCGTTGTTTTAACGAACAAGAGAGTTCGCAGCGTAAACAAGTTTTTCAACGTGTAGGCGGAATCAAGTTAGCAGATAGCAGAGTCCAGAATTTTCGGTTGGTGAATATTATAGAAGCGATCGCCGATGAAAAAGCTGATCGCTGTTATTTAATTAGTCAAAAAATAGAAGCGTCCCAAACACTCAGCCAGTATCTGACAGAAAAGGGTAAAATGACAGCCTCTCAAGTCAGAGAGGTCTTAAATCAAACTCTACAAACCTTAGAATTTCTCCACAGTCAAAAATTGCGTTTTCCCTCCAACCAAGTGCAGGAAGGAATCGCTCATGGTAATCTTCATCTTAATAGTATTTTAATTAAACTTGCTACTAATCAACAGTTTTATATATATCTTAGTGATTTAGCAGTTTGGGAAAACCTATTTATTCCCCCAGCTATTACTCAACCAGCACCTGCTCAAAGAGAAAAAGATTTAGAAGCATTAGGCTTAGTAGCTTTTTATCTACTAGCAGGACGTACTGTAGACTATTCTAATCAGCCTCTAGACCCCAGAGACAGTCAACAATGGTCTACTACAGATAGCCATTTAAAACAGTTCATTCAGAGATTGATGGGTTTAGCTACACCTTTTACCAGTGCAGAAGCGGCTCGTCAAGCACTCATCCAATTACCTAAAGAGGGTCAGGGAAATAATTTATCACAATCGGCTGAAGATGAATCAACTAACCAGAAATTTAAGCAACGTTTAATTTGGTTATTAATTCTCGTCTTCTTATTATTAGCTGGGGGAATTGCTTATTATTTTTTCCGCAATACAGGAGATGATAATAATAGATATATAAAATGGAACAGTCTCTTGGGGAGATTTTCAGATGTGCCGAATGTCCCACCGGGTAGATTTAATTATACAGGAGAAACTGTCGGCACATGGACGGTGATTATTAAACAGCAAGTTGATAACGCTGTTTTAGAAAATATCTTAACTAACCCAGTCCCTAACGCCCAATCAATTTTTCAATATACCCCGGTCACATCAAATTTACCAAATCCAGTTAGACCGATAGCAGAAGTGAAAACAGGTGCGACAAACTTTGGAATTACAAGTTTGACTAATAATATTTCCGATGAATTAGATCAGAAACCTGTTGCTTATGATGGATTACTAGTCTATGTTGAATTTAGTAAAAGAGATGTCAATTTAGCAAGTGCGTTAGATGGGAAGATTACTCTTGAGCAGTTACGTCAAATTTATACAGGAAAAATTACAAATTGGCAACAAATCAACAGTAAGTTACCAAATGTAAACATTATACCTTATAAGCCGACTGAACCGGAAGCAATCAATAAATTTCAAGAAATCGTTCTCAAAAATGACCCGCAAGATATAGCCTTATTTACCAACGTACCTTCCCTGGATACTACCAGCACGCAAAACCAAATTCGTGAGCAAATTCTCAACACCAAAAAAAGTGGCATTATTGCTTTTGGTATTCTGAGTAAAACTAAAGGTCAATGCACTGGTTATCCCTTAGCCATCGCTAATGGTAACAGCACAGCTATTCAACCCTTGTTTCAAAAGCGCGATCGCCGTCCTATCAACACCTCAGATGACCTATGCCAGCATGATGACTACTTTTTTGATGTAGATACTTTTAAAACGTACCCTTTGGGATACCCTATATTTGTAGTTTATCCCAGAAACAACAGCCTGCCACCAGCCGGCTTGACATTTTCTCAGATACTAACTACTCGTCAGGGTCAGTGTTTACTTAATAAAGTAGGTCTTGTCCCTTTACAACCTATACCTAATGCTATAAATAATTATGCCTGCCAATCGCTGCCCTAATCCTAGTTGTGAATATTTTAACCGCACCCTACCCAACAGTGCTAAAGTTTGTCCTTGGTGTTCTACTCCTTTAGGTAATGTAGTCGCACCTACGCCTACCCCCGCACCCAGTGTACCTAACCCCCCACAACCTATTCCCCAACAATATACCCCACAACAACCAGTACAACCACCACAACCTATTCCCCAACAATATACTCCACAACAACCAGTACAACCACCATCCGTTACACCCCAGCCTACTTATCAAACCCCCGTTGAGGATCGCACCAACTATCAGCCACGTCCACCAGTACAACCAGTACAACCAACCTATAACCCCCAGCCTCCTAGATTACCACTGCTCAAATTGATCCACACTTCAGGGAGGGAATATCAATGGTCTGGGGAAGCAGGTTTTATTGGTCGTCGCAGTAAAAATATGAATATTCCTCCAGAGATTGACTTGACAGGTATACCAAATGAAGGTATAATATCACGCCGTCATGGGCGATTATCTTGGGATTGGTCGCAAAATAGTTACATGATCGTTGACATGAGTACCAATGGTATTTATTTGAATGGAACTGCTTTGAGTCCAGGTGTGCAGTATCGACTGATGAATGGTGATTTATTGCAGTTTGGTCAGGAAAACTTGGTACGTTTTACGGTGTATGTCATGTAAATAACTGTTAGGAGTGCGATGGCGTACCCGCCCGCCGGAGGCGATCGCCACTAAAAACCCTGGAACATAAACCCCAAGAATTACGTATTATACTTAGTGGGGGAATGACAAAAGTGCAGAGGCCGCAAGCAGCAATATTTGTGTTATCCACAACACTTAATTAATAACAGTAAATATGTATCTTATGAAACTTCACCTTTGGACAGGCTGTTTGCTTGCTAGTTTGGCTTGTCTACCCTTAAATTTTGTCAATCAGACTCAGGTATTAGCAGCGAGTCAGGTTGTTGAGATTGCACAAAGCAGTTCGGCTTACAACCAAGCTATGCGACTTGGTTATACAGCAACCAGACGTAGAAACTATCGCCTGGCGTTGTCATACTTCCAGCAAGCATTGCAACTACGCCCTAACGATCAGTATGCCACAAGCGCAATTAGAAATGTCACCGGCTATATGCAGCGCCGCACAAGTTTGATTTCCTTTGTCCCCGGCAGACCTGGTAGATTAAGAGCTGCGGCATCAAGAGGAAGTTGCTTTATCAATGAAAAGCCAGCTATTCCCCTCATCCCCACCAATAAAGAAGCACAATTAACCACAGCTGCAAATCCCACCTTCTATTTCTACCTTCCGCAAACTGCTAAACCAATACACAGTTTGGAATTTATATTGCGGGATAATGACAGTGTTGCACCTTTATATAGAACCACATTTCAACCTGTAAAACAAGCAGGTATCGTCAGCGTTGCTATACCTACACAGCAAGCATCATTAAAAACAGGTAAAGCCTATACTTGGACTTTCTCGATGATTTGCGATCCTCGTAATCGTGACCAAGATTTATTCCTGAGAGGTAAGATTGAACGTGTGCAAGATGAAAACCTGTCCGAACAGATACAGGAGGCAAAACAGCCATTAGATCAGGCGGTTATTTATGCAACGGCGGGATTTTGGGAAAATGCTCTCAGTACCCTGGCTAATTTACGCCGTCAAAAACCCAATGACCCGGAAGTTAATAAATATTGGACAGATTTACTTAACTCAGTAGGTTTGGATGAAGTGACAAATCAGCCGCTTTTACCTTGTTGTGATGCTAGACAGTAAAATATTTATTAGTGGCGTGGTAATGGATTTGGAAAAATTGAACGCAGATAAACGCAGATAAACGCAGATGAGTAGGGGCGAACAGATGTGCGCCCCTACAGATAATCGCTGTGTTGCCAAGATTTTTTGAATCGGTATTATGAGGAAATAGCAGATATTGAATTTTCTGATTCCTGGGTGATTTTGTGGCGCTTGGCGGTGAGGTAAGATTGAATCTCTTCAAGTTGCCGCATTTTTTCAGTAATTTGTGCAAGTTTGTAGTCAATAATTTGTAACTTTTGGGCGGTGGGTATAGAACCATTTGCCCAAGTTTCCATCAGATGCTTTATCTCGTTGAGAGTGAATCCCAAGGATTTACCTAATGTAATCATGGCAAGCCTTTCCACCATTTCTGGAGGAAAATCCATATAAGTTCTTGAGCCTGCTTGGCGTTCTTGCGCCTCAATTAATCCCATTTTTTGGTAAAAACGAATTGTATCCTTTGATAAACCTGTTTTTTTAGCTAATTCTCCAATCAGCATGGCAGTATCCTAAATCTTGAAAAATCCTCTTGACTGTGGAGTATAGTCCATAGTTTAAGCTGCTTGATATTAAATCAGTTATCAGTCAGCCAAGGCTTATGGTTGGGGCTACGCCTTCCACCAATTGCTGTGATGTTTCACCAACGTATTTAACTGATAACTGTTCACTATTCACTGTTAAAACGAGGATTAATGGCAATGATACGCAGCAAGAGCAAAACAGTTTTAATTACAGGCGCTTCCAGTGGTATTGGTAAGGCGAGTGCTGAATATTTTCACAAAAAAGGTTGGAATGTGGCGGCGACGATGCGAGCGCCAGATAAAGCAGGTGATTGGTTGACACTCCTCGCTCTAAAGAGACGTTCGCGTTAGCGTCCCGGAGGGAGGATTCTTGCTTCATCCGTCCTCTCTAGAAATCTGAATACTAGTATTCAAATTTCTCCGTTTGGATACGTCCACAAGCTCACACGGACTGCCCGACCGCGTTTGAAAAGGTTTTTAATTTCTGTGTTTACTCCCACATTTGTCAGCCACTGCGTTGGACGGGTTCCCCGGCATAAAGCAAGTGGCGGTACAAGATGCGCGGATTTATACTACCAGGGTTCCGGATCAGGAGCAGTCCGCTTGACCTACTTCGTTTTTTATTTGTGCGCTTTACCGCTATCAGTTATACTACCACAAAAGCCGCCCTAGAAGGGCGGGGCTTTAAACCCAGTTTTTCGGTAAAAGCCCCAAATATCATTTGTCCTCAGTTAGACTTGACAGTACCAGAAACGATTAAGTTGGCGATCGATGAGACGCTTGACGAGTTTGGGCGAATTGATGTGTTGGTAAATAATGCTGGATACGCATTGATGGGGCCAATGGAAGCAGTAACACCTGAGCAATTGCATCACCAGTTTCAGATTAATGTGTTTGGTCTTGTTTCGACGATGCAGGCGGTTATACCGTTATTTCGAGAACAGAGACAGGGGACGATTATCAACGTAGCATCAATTGGCGGTCGCATCGGTTTTCCTATGACTGCATCTTACCACGGGACAAAGTGGGCAGTCGAGGGAATTTCTGAGGCAATGCGCTATGAATTGCAACCTTTTGGTATCCGAGTCAAGATTATTGAACCAGGTGGTATTAAAACTAATTTTATTAATCGGGGCGCAATGTGGGCAATTCATCCCGAATACAGCCAAATGATCCAACAGGTGAAGGAATTTATGTATAAAATTGACAATATGCTGCCGGAACCGGACGGAGTTGCAAAAGCCATTTATCAAGCTGCTACTGACGGTAGCGATCGCCTACGTTATTCACCGCATGGCGAAGCATTTCTACTACTGCACGCGCTTTTACCTGATCGAGTATGGCGATCGCTAGTCAAACGCATCATGCTGGGAAAATCGTCACGCGCAGCGTAGTCAAGTTCATGATTTAGCGAGACGTTCATCCAACGTAGCTAAACCAGCACCAGCAGCTTCAGCAATAATACTGATGAGACGATATAAGGCGATCGCACTAATTACAGCCGCCGAGGGGAAGCGGTGTTGCAAAAGTGCGATCGCTGTTGCTTCAAACACACCCAAACCTCCAGGCGCACCCGGAACCACAAACCCTAACAACCAAGCAAAACTAAAAGCCCCTAACAATATAGGAACTTGACTCATATTTAAAGGCATCAAAGCAAACAGAGTCAAAATAAATCCTATCCCGCGTATCAGCAAAAATCCCAACTCACCTAATAATGGTCGTAGAGGATAGCGTCCAATACTAAAAGCCCCGGTTAATTGAGTATCGGTTTTTTTAGCTTTCAATTTATGCAGAAAGCTAATAACTGGATTCAAAAATCGGGGATGTATCCCAGCCAAGATAATTACTAAACTGAGTAATTGTAAGATACGTACTGTCAAACTATTGGTATTAACTGCAAATCGCCTACCAAAAATCACCACTATAATTAAAGCCGCCGCCGCCATGAGTAATGCTTCTAACAACACACTCAGAGTAGCCGCACCAGTAGCGACATTGGCATCTTTTAACGCCACAACTCGCCGATAATGATGCCAAACATTCCCAGGTAAATACTTAGCAATGTTAGTTTTGAGATACACCTGAATAAACTGAGAAGCGGGGATTGGTTGATTTAAATCTCGTAAAATCCAAGTCCAAATCCAACCAGCCCAAGTATGAGCGAATAAAGTGACACCTGTGGCGATCGCTAAAATTGCCCATCCGACTTTATCAATGCGGATAGCCGTCACTCCCAACCAGTTATCCTTGAGCGCGTTAGCTAAAAAAATCAGCGTTACACCCAAAATTACCCAACGTAAAATTTGTTTCAATTTTATATTCATTCAACAGCTAATACACTCAAGGCTGATTATCTCAAATCTTATGCTACATCAGCTACAAGCCATAATTTCATATAAAATTTTCTTGCAGAGTAAAAATATTGATTTTTCTCTGAATATTAATATTAGATATCTATTCTTACAGAATACTTAAATTAAGTATATTTTTCTGGATTTATGCTCAAGTAAATACAGTAAGCCTAAAAAATTACTATCTTTCTCAAGACAGAGATAAATATCCTTAATATTTCAGTAACTTAGTAATTCCCATGCGAATATTCATCATCCAAATAATGTTGAGATATATTAAGCTTTCTCTCTCTGTAGTTAGATAACTATGGCACATTGTCGCGCAAATTGATGTGACTTACGCTAGATGCAAAGCCTTTTTTAACTCTCTAATATTAAAACCTGTTGGGTGCATAATTAGCCAACACAAGAAACACTGGACTTTCGCTTGTCTTAAAAATATTCAGCGAAAAAATTTGTGATAAAGAACAAGGAGGAACTAGTGAACTTTATTAATGTATGGAAAAGACTAAGACTGCGCCAGATTTTAACTGTATTTTTGGCTGGTGTATTGTTAATAGTTAGTACCGCTTGTACTCAGGCAAATCCTCAAGGAGCTAATCCTAAAAATCCTGCTGTACAAGCTGGTGGAGCTAATAATCCTTATAAGAACGGTGGAGACGGATACGTTAACTCACAGTTTTCTACCGACCCCAAAATCACTAACCCTGAAAGTAGAAAAAACCGCGATCAAGCTAACTTACTCAGCAATTCACAAGTATTGATCGCCAATAATAGAGATGCAGAAATCCTTTACCCTGGAGCAGAAACCCCAGCAGGTAGAATCCAAAAAGAAAACGAACTACCACTCATCAGAGAAGAAGACTTCCAAAAACCTGAACCAGGTGGTTTAATCCAACGCGAACCCAATGTAGGAACTCGGATTAAAGAACGGTTAGAAACAGTGAAAGAAAACGTTCAAGAAGCTTCTAAGTTCATCCCAGAAAAAGCAGATGAAGCAAGCGCTAGACCTGAATTACAAAAGAATCCTGCTGTTGGTAGATAGTATTCTTCTAGCTTCATTCACAGTTTAATTGAGTAACAAAAAAACAAGGAGTAGCAATATGAAAAAAGCCATTAACTGGTTAAAAAATCTTCGTCCTCTGAGAATTGTCACAGTTTTTGTATTAGGATTCGTCCTATTGTTCACCCAAGCTTGTTCTAATGCAACTGCTGCCCAGCCATCACCACAAAAAGGTGAATCAGCATATATTCAAAGAAACGACCCCACTAAAGAATATCCCCTCAACAGTCCCAGAGGCGGGATGAATAACTTTAGCGATGTAGACCCCAGAGGTGAAGCTGGTGAAAAAACAGCCGAAACCAGAGCTAAAGGTCTGCGCGACAATTCTCAGAGAAATATTGATGAAAAAGGCATCGACAGCACAGAACAGTATGCCCGCAATTATCGCGGAGGCACACCTTTTCCAGAAAGAGTTAAGAACTTAGGCGAAGATATCGGTGGCTCTGCGGAAGAATTAACAACAGGTGTAGTCAAAGGAACTCAACGCGGTGTTGACAATATCAAAGAGAATGTCAGCAACGCTGGTGATGACTTGGCTAGAAAAGGCAAGGAAACCACTCAAAACGCATACCCTAATAAATAATCGGGTGTTGCTAAATTAACAGATGATTCTTGTAGGGTGGGCATCTTGCCTGCCCTATAAATGTATGGTGGACGGGCAAGATGCCCATCCCACAAAACTAACAAAATCATGCCGCTAATATGCTACGAATGATTTTCATACCATCGCTGTAACGCCAGTTGTTGAACTTCCCGCCAGGGAATTTTGTGTTTGCGGGCTAGTTCTGCACAATCTTCGTATTCTGGCTGCGCGTTAGCAATGACTTTATCAGATGACTGTCCTTGCCATGCTACTTTAATTCGTACTGTGCCATATTTGGTTTCTACTTGTTGAAATTCCCGTTGCAGGATGGCGCGTTGTTGAGTGGTTCGGCGAACTCCCAAGGTAGTAGTTTCGCTAAATAAGACAGCTTCGCAATCGAGTAAGTTTTCTGGATGACAAATAACAGTTAGTAGAATCCCTGGACGGGATTTTTTCATACCTATAGGCTGGGTGAACACATCCAACGCACCGACAGCAAACAAGGCTTCAAACACATATCCGATCGCCTGCGGATTTAAGTCATCAATTTGCGTTTCTAATACAGAGATTGTCTCCAAATTTTGGTGATTTGCCGCATCATCCTGAATATTAGCGCTGGTAGTGGCAGTTTCGCCCAGCCAGAGGCGTAGTATATTAGGGATAGGTAAATTGATAGTACCTGCACCCAATCCTACTTGTTTGATTGTCATGGGTGGTGGGCTGCCAAAATCTCTGGCTAGGGTAGTGGCGATCGCAGCTCCCGTCGGTGTCACCAATTCCCGATCAATACCGTTGCTATAAACTGGACAACCCCGCATTTCCCACAATTTTAAAACGGCTGGTACTGGTACTGGCATTTGTCCATGCGCCGCCCGCACCGTTCCCCCACCAGTGGGAAAAGGCGAACAATATAGCAGAGGAAATCCTGCGTCATCACTATCAATACCCAGCCAATCCAAACCTAAGCAAGTGCCAACGATGTCTACAATCGCATCTACAGCACCCACTTCATGAAAATGAACCTTTTCAGGTGCAATCCCATGTACAGCCCCTTCAGCCACTGCTAATTGGCGAAATACAGCCAAACTCCAAGCCTCAGCCCTGGGCGGTAAACCAGCTGGCAAAATCATCTCCTCAATTTCTGGCAAATGTCGCCCGTGGTGATGATCATGTTCATGGTCATGGTGGTGATGATGGTCTAACAAATCTACATGAACCTTAGTCGCCTCTTGACCATTCTTTTGTACCAGTTCCGCTCTTAATCTATATTCCTTAGCTATCCCCAAATTGTTAAGTTTTTCTGTGAGGTATGCCATCGGCACACCCAGACTAGCCAAGGCTCCCAGGCACATATCACCCGAAATACCCGTGGGACATTGAAGGTAAGCAATTTTGTTCATAATTTGTAATTTGAAATACCCTGCCGCTAGGCACAAGCCTACGTAATTCGTAATTAACCATGATTAAGTACGGATTATCGTCGCTTGTTCTTAAATATATGTATCTACAGTTTAAACAATTGCTTCTTTATGTAAATATATGCAACGCTTAATTGTACATCAAGTCGATAGACTCAATCAGTTATCAGGTTATGTTCACTGATAACTGATAACTGATAACTGACATTCAGTAACCCAAACTTCTATGGCAAAAATTATTTCCATTCATCCTGATAATCCCCAGAGTCGCAGAATAGAAGAAATAAAGTCAGCGCTTTCTAGTGGCGCGGTGATGCTTTATCCGACTGATACAGTTTATGCGATCGGTTGTGATTTAAATGTCAAGTCTGCGGTGGAAAAAGTACGAAAAATCAAGCAGTTAGCCAACGATAAACCACTGACGTTTTTATGTCCTTCCCTGTCAAATGTAGCTACTTATGCCTTTGTCAGCGATCCGGCTTACCGCATCATGAAGCGACTAATACCAGGAACTTACACATTTTTGCTACCAGCAACAAAGTTAGTACCGAAATTAGTCCAAAACCCCAAACGTAAAACTACTGGTATTCGCGTACCAGACCATACCGTATGTTTAGCGCTACTAGAAGCTTTAGGCAATCCCATTATCTCCACTTCCGCCCACCTGCCACCAGATGAGGCAGATAATGGGAAAGTGGGGATAGTTTCCGAATCGATAACTTCAAGGGCTGAATTGTTTGACCGCGTGGATAAATTTGTTGATGTTATTGTAGACACAGAGCAAGAACCGACTTATGAAGTGTCTACAATCGTCGATTTGACGGGAGATGAACCAATGATTACTAGGCGAGGTTTAGGCTGGGAAGCGGTAACAGCGTGGGTATAAGAAACAAGCTTCACAGCTTTCCTCGCCAATTTCGCAAGTTTGTCGCCAAATAACACCACTTTCCTGAACGTCATACGTAAGTATGCTGCTGGTGGATTTGAGGAAATGCTTGTATTTCTTAAAACACTAAGCTTTTTAGCATTTTGGCAGGCAAAGCGAATATGTGTGTGTTAACCTCGATCTGGTTGCGGATAGAAAAAGCGACACAATAGCTTATCTGTAACTTTTTTTGATTGTTTACAGTCTTATATATAAGCAGTGCTTGTATTAGGTCTTGGTGGATTGGTTAACTCTCCGGTGAAGCCTGGTGGCAAGTGCTGTTAGTGCATTGTATTTAAGGTGCAAGACCAAACCCAGGAAAATACATGAAAGTAAACCTTGCAAATCTACCAATCTCTACATCTGCTTTTTTGAGCAATGTTGTTTCTTCGGAATCACCAACTACAGATGCGGCGATACAATTTTTATATAAGGAAATGCAAGCTCAAGTCAAAGCATCGCCCAAATGTATACAAGCTGTAGCTTATCGCATTACCAAGGAAGTAAATCGCATATGCGACAAAAGTTCTCGCATTCAAACATCTGGTGAAGTTCACTCTTGGCACTTGAATCTATGTCGCCATCGTTTGCAAAAGTGCCTACATTACTATAAATTAGGTTCTCGCCAGGGAAGGATAGAGTTACATAGTAGTTTGGGCGCTATGGTTTACCGCCATGTAACAGTAGCAGGTTCAGATTTAGGTTTTGACGGTCGCTACATTTTAATTGAAGATTTTTTACAAGCATTTTATATCGAAGCTATTAAAGCTTTTCGTCGGGAAAACGAATTAGCTGAAGATTATACGCCACGCACTCAGTTACAACTAGCAGAGTATATGGCGTTTACTGAACAGTATGCCAAGCGGCGGATTAATTTACCGGGTGGAAGTAATCAACAATTAATTATCTTACGCGCTCAAGGTTTCGCCCGTCGTCAGCCGCAAGAGACAACTGTAGATATTGAAATGGCGGTGGAATCTGCCAAAAGTGAGGAAGCAGAATCTTACCAGCGTAACTCGGCTGTACAACAAATCCGATCGCAGATGATTGCCCAAGCTAGTTTTGACCCCTCAGAAGAATCAGAGCGCGATCGCATCATTGCCGAATTAGTTAAATACCTGGAATCTCAAGGACAATCTGACTGTATCGACTATCTTACCCTGAAGTTACAAGACCTTTCCGCCCCGGAAATTGACCAAATTCTTGGTCTTAACAGCCGTCAACGCGACTATCTACAACAGCGTTTCAAATATCATGTGCAGAAGTTCGCTAAACAGCATCAATGGCAATTAGTCCATCAATGGTTGGGTGCAGGTTTAGACCAGAAATTAGGCTTATCTGCCCAGCAGTGGGAAACCTTGATGGGTTCAATCACCCCGCAACAGCAGCAACTCCTCAAATTAAAGCTAGCTGGACATAACGATCAGGCGATCGCTAAAACCCTAAAATGCACCCCCAAACAATTACAAAAACGCTGGACTGAACTGTTAGACATAGCCTGGGCTATCCGCAATGGAGATCATGAAATGCAAACAGGGTGAAGAGGGGAAAGGGGAAGGGGGAAAGGTTAAAGGGAAAAGGGGAAAGGGAATAATTTGTTCCCTTTCCCCTGTTTCTTTTCTAATAACTAATGACTATTGACTAATGACTATTGACTAATAACTAAATTACATCTTGCAATACTCTGCGGGTATTTTTCCACGCCCAGACACCAACTACCACTACAACTACACTCATCGTCGTTAACACAGTTCGTAATCCCAAAGCATCCGTCAAAGGGCCAGTAATTGCCAAGGGTGCAGACAAAGCAATATTAACAGCATGATTTTGAAAACCAAATACTTTACCGTGCATATTTGGTGGTGTTTGTTGCTGAATTACAGTTTGCATAGGTACACCAATTAAGGCAGCACCTATACCTAATACCGCACATAAACCTAGCGCTAAAGCCAGATTGTGAGTAAAGGTGAATACGCCTAAAACTAACGCTATTAATAAGAAACCAATTAAGGGTAGAGGTTTGCCATGAAAATTTTCACCCCAATGCCCTAAAATCCCTGCTCCTAATACCATCCCTACGCCGGCTGCTGCTAAGAAAAACCCGAATTGTTTTTCTTTTAAACCAAATTCTTCCGCTAGCTGAATTGTTAATACTGTTAGTGCTGCAAACACACAATATAAAGTAGTTAATTGCAGCATAGCATTCAACACCAAACGATTCTTTTTCAGATAACGAATACTCTCTGTAAATTCAGCCCAAGGGTGAGCATTTGACCATTGTTCTTTCTGGTTTTCTTGTTCCGTAAATTTAATCGGTTGCATGATGAGCGCCGATAAAATGTACAGTCCGCCTACTACTAGTTCTTGACCGTATGTTTCTCCCATCAAGCTTTTCGCCCAGCTTAAAATTGGTTCGCCAATAGCAAAACCAACTATTAACGCTCCCATCATGGTGCTGCTAAACAAGGCATTTGCCGCTAATAAATTCTCTCGCTTGACTAATAAGGGAATCGCGGCTTGTTCGGCTGGGGCAAAAAATTGCGTCACAGAGGAAATGGCAAAGGCCAGGATGAGCAATATGACAAACTCTCTTGGCAAAAGGGGCAGACACAGCGTCAACAACCCGCGCACAATATCTGACCCAACCATAATCAATTTTTTCGGCAAGCGGTCTACAAATATGCCTCCCGCCGAGCCGAATAAAATCGCCGGAATGGTGAATACCACCATTAATGTTGAGTACATTGAGTTTTGTGCCACTCCCGGCGGGGGTGGATACACCTCTAACAAGGCAATCATCAACACGAAGAAAACCTTGTCTGCTAATTGGGATACTAATTGCCCAATCCACAGAAGCATGAAACCGCGATTTTTTAGCAGTGCGCCAAACCCATTATTAACAGCAGCAGGTTCAGTGGGAAACATGGGATCTTCAGTTAGTAACTAGGGTAGATGGGCGGTGGGAGTGGGGGGAGTGGGGAGCAGAGGAGCAGGGGAGCAGGGGAGCAGTGGTTCGGCTACGCGGTAATCGAGCGGAGTCGAGATTCACCAACCGGAGCAGAAGAGCAACCCACCCCTAACCCCTCCCAGGAGGGGAAAGGAGCAGAGGAGTATAATCACTGACAACTGACAACTGTCAACTGTCAACTCCCTCATCTCTTTAATTTTCTCATCACTCAATAATTCACTCCTGTTTACTGTGACCGTTTTCCGGACTATTTTGCTTCATAGTGTCTTAACAATAAGTGTAAAAACTCAGCCGCAGTTAGACGAATATTTGAGGTAGTGTTTTCTACAGATGAATCAACTTGCCACCCTTGTACTGTTTGGGGCGATCGCCACATAGTTAAATGTTCAACTGGTGGTTGTGCGTAAAAGTTATTTTGCCCACTTCCTAGTAATAATGAACTCCAGTGCGTGAAAAAGTCATGACTCAGCCGATGGATAGGAAAGTTCCCCCATAGTGGTACTCCCCACCCATCTATAGCAACAAATGCTTTGACTTGACCTCCCTCATGTTGCCATTGCCATGCAGCTGCGATCGCTCCTACTACGCCTGCACTAAAGCTAATAAATATAACTGGCGATGCTCGTTTATTACTCAGGCGATCGCGCATAAACTGCAATACATAAGTTGCTGATAATGGCAATACCCCTTGAGTGGGAACCACAAGTATATTTAGCTGATTGTAACCGATTGCGCTATCAGAGACTGTACTTAACAACTCTGATATAAAGCTTTCAGTTAGTTCCAAGTCATGAATTCCAGGGCAAAGAATAATAATCATTAGTCATTAGTCAACAGTCCATAGTCCATAGTCAACAGTCCATAGTCAACAGTCCATAGTCAACAGTCCATAGTCAACAGTCCATAGTCAACAGTCCATAGTCAACAGTCCATAGTCAACAGTCCATAGTCAACA
>NZ_JACJSG010000040.1 GCF_014697625.1 Anabaena azotica FACHB-119
CTCTTGCCAAATGTTTGAGGATTTGTAATTCTACATCCATTGCCCTGCTTACCTTCCAGAGTTTTTTCTTTTCATCCTTTTATTCAGAATACTCGGAAAGTGACAGAAGAGGGATAAAAGCCAACAGTAAATATTAAGGTAGTAGCGTGGCAAGGCTAAAATAGTGCAATAAGTTTCCTCTCTAACCTCTGTGTCTCTGTGCCTCTGTGGTTAATTAATGCAACATTTTAAGCTTGCCAGTCCAGTAGTGGCGTGTCTAGACTAAAATGTGGCAATAGGTTTGGGGAAAATTGAACGCAGATGGACGCAGATAAACGCAGATGAGGGTAGGGGCGCACAGCTGTGCGCCCCTACAGATAATCGATGTGTTGCAAATATTTTTTGAATTGGTATTAGGACATCATACAATTTTAAAACCTTCAATTTCAAAGGCTTTCAGCCCTGTCACCTGTCCTCTGCTATATTTCGACTTTCCAAACATCCTCTAACAAAGTCTAAATTAATTTTATCTATACTGTATAAAGAACCTCTCATGAATTTGGAATAAATCGTAATAAAAAATAGAAATCAGAATTTACACATCAAATATTCTTGCATTTATTTGCTCATTGTAAGCGGCGTAAGCCTGATTAATTGCTTGCATGACAGATTCTGAAGTTGCACAATTTTTAATATCAGGATGATATTTTCTGGCTAATTCCAGGTAGGCAAACCTTACTTCCTGAGAATTTGCGCTTTGATCTACGCCCAAAACTTCCCACCATTCTCCAGAGAAGTTAGCGTTATTTTGCGTTTGCATCCAAATATTTATAGTACCGTTTTTACCTCCACTAACTAACGTTTTACTATCAGGGCTAAAAGCAACGGGACTCAAGCCATCAAGAGTCTGTATTATTTGTTTATTATGTAAATCCCACAGTTTAATAATGCCATCTCGGCTACTACTAGCTAAGATTCTTTCGTCATTGCTGATAGCAAGACATGATATAGCTGCTGAGTGTTCTGTTAATATAGAAAGCAATTTTCCTGTATCAAGATTCCACAACTTGATTGTATTGTCTGTACTACCACTAATCAAAGTTTGGTTATCCTGACTGATAACAACTGTAGTCACGACTCCTAAATGTTCAGTCATCATGTAGCGCTGTTTCCAAGTATTCAAATCCCAAATTCTGATAACTTTATCAGCACCACAACTTACAAGCGTTTTACCGTCAGGACTGAAAGCAACCGATAAAACCGAGTTTTTGTGTCCATTTAAAGTTTGTTTTAAATTCCCACTATAGCGTCCCCAAATTCTGATGCTACCATCAGTGCTTCCACTAGCAATATATTTTCCATCAGGGCTAAAAGCAACCGAGTTAACAAACCCATCATGGCTATAAGGAGAGTTTGAGTAAAAGAATGTCCGTAAAAATTTTCTTGTATTTAGTTGCCAACAACTAATTTTTCGATCTACACTGCCACTAACAACCTGCTGCCCATCAGGACTGATAGCAACCGATAAAACTGCCTCAGCTTGTCCAGTAAAAGTGTAAAGCCATTTTCCTGTTTTTAAATGCCAAAGATGAACTTGTCTATCATTACTACCACTGACTAAAGTTTCACCATCAGGGGTAATAGCGATCGCATTCACTCCGGCTAAATGACCTTTGAGTGTTTGTATACATTTCCATCTTCCTGAAGACTGCGTTTTTAGAGAAATTACTTCTGGTTCAGTTTTGGTAGATGAATTATTACTAACTTGAGCCTTAAGCGCTTCTAACTCATCCTCAACTTCTAATGCTGCAAACTTGCGGTTGAGATCCTCCCCCGACAAAAATAGCTCTAACTCTCTGACTGTGGCACTATAGTAATCCATCTGCAAGACTTTTTCTTCCATACGCTCAAAAACTTGAGCAGGAGTTTCTTTAACTTCAGATTCGTCTAAAAGTTTAGCGATACCATAAGATGCAAGCCCCACCACTGCACCAATACCCGCCATTGGTATAGTACCAATCCCAAACGCCAGCCCAATTTTTGGTGCTACCAACCCCATACCACCGAATACGCCAGAACAAGCAGCACCGCCAACAGCACCAATTCCCATTGCACTAACAGCTACAGCATCTACCTCTGTGACTGCTTTCCACAGACCATAAGCAGCCACACCAGCTACAGCACCAGCCGCAACTACAGGAGTTGTTCCTACACCAACTGCACCGAATCCTCCCGCTAATCCCATTCCGCCCACTGTAGCCGCAACACCTGCACCGGCTAGACTTCCCCCAGCAATGAATACTGCGCCTGTTTGATAATTTCCAGCCATTGATAATTAACACTGATATTTTAAAATACTTAAATTTTATTCTTGTTATAGCAGTCGAAGCATAGGTTAGGACATCATACAAATTGAAAACCTTTAATTTCAAAGGCTTTCAGCCCTGTCACCTGTCCCCTGTCACCTGTCCCCTGCTATACATAGATAATGCCCAGCCAAAACCAATAAAATCTAGATTTTTATCTCTCAATTTTGTATTAGGTGCAGGCTTCAGCTATCTTAAGTTTTGAGATAACAAATTACGCTTAATATGACCTCGCTTACTCCTCACCAAAAAGCTAAAGCCTTAAAACCCGGTAGCCGTCGCCCAGCCAAAGAACTATGCAGCGAATGTGGACTGTGCGATACATACTACATTCACTATGTCAAGGAAGCTTGCGCTTTTATCACCCAGCAAATAGACACACTGGAAGAACAAACCCACAGGCGATCGCGCGACCTCGATAACCCCGATGAGCTTTACTTTGGTGTCCATCAAGACATGATGGCAGCCAAGAAACAGCAACCCATCGCAGGCGCACAATGGACTGGTATAGTCAGCACCATTGCCATAGAAATGCTCAATCGTGGCTTAGTTGAGGGCGTGGTCTGCGTCCAGAACAGCAAAGAAGACCGCTTCCAACCCCTGCCTGTAATTGCGCGTACTCCCGAAGAAATACTAGCAGCGCGTGTAAATAAACCAACACTTTCCCCGAACCTTTCCATACTCGAACAAGTGGAAAAATCCGGGATGAAGCGACTGTTAGTAATTGGAGTCGGTTGTCAAATTCAGGCGTTACGCGCTGTCGAGAAGAAACTAGGCTTAGAAAAATTGTACGTTTTGGGTACACCTTGTGTAGATAACGTCAGTCGTGCTGGACTGCAAAAATTCCTAGAAACCACCAGCCGATCGCCTGATACAGTCGTACACTATGAGTTCATGCAGGACTTCCGCATTCACTTCAAGCATGAGGATGGCTCAATTGAGAAAGTCCCCTTCTTTGGCTTAAAAACTAACCAACTTAAAGATGTTTTCGCCCCTTCCTGCATGAGTTGCTTTGATTATGTCAACTCCCTAGCCGATTTAGTAGTGGGTTACATGGGCGCACCCTTCGGCTGGCAGTGGATTGTTGTCAGAAATGATACAGGAAAAGAGATGCTAGACTTGGTGAAAGACCAGTTAGATACCCAGCCTGTAATGTCCCAAGGAAATCGCCAAGAAGCAGTACAACAGGGAATACCCGCCTATGATAAAGGTGTGACTCTGCCCATGTGGGTAGCGAAACTTATGGGTGTGGTGATTGACAAAATCGGCCCTAAAGGCTTGGAGTATGCACGGTTTTCCATTGATTCCCACTTTACGCGCAATTATTTATATGTAAAGCGGAATCATGGCGAGAAGTTAGAGGCTCATGTACCGGAATTTGCTAAACGCATCGTTGGGCAGTATAAATTACCAGAGTAATGCCTCACGCAAAGGCGCGAAGACGCAAAAGAATTTTTTAAGGTTTACAAGTTATTGGCGACTCTGGAAATTCCATCTTTGATTAAGAGGGAGCCAAAGTTTATGAGTAAGCCAAGGCGTTTATTAGCAAGGCGAAGGTATGTTAGCAGTTGCTTTTTGTGTACGGGGTGTACGGTTTCGACTGACTTAAGTTCAACAATCACCTTATTTTCAACAATCAAATCTGCTCGAAACCCTTCTTCTAAATGTACAGCTTCATAGACTACTGGAATAGCTTGCTGCCTCGCCACCTGTAACCCTCGCCTTTCCAACTCATAAGCCAGTACCGCTTCATACACAGATTCAAACAAACCAGGCCCTAAAGTTGTGTGAATCTTGTATGCCGCATCAACAATTTCCTTAGCGATCTCATTCTCCGTCATCTTATCTTCCTTCTTCGCGCCTTAGCGCCTTTGCGTGAGCTTTTCCTAGATCATCGTAGGCAAGCCTGCCTTATGTATATTTCAACACATTACCCGAAAATTAAAAATTAACTCATTAATAACTTATACTTAAACTTAAATTAGTAAATTTTTAATAAATATGGAGTGTTGACCGTAAAACGCCTTAATAAAGCAACCTAATTTGCAAATATGGCAGCGTTCAAACTTCCTTCACGCTTCTTTGGCGATGTTGATTCCGTATCCAAGTTTGGTATTCTCTCCTTAGCACTGGCGAGTACCACTCTATTAGTATTTGTTACAGCTAACTTATTAAATCGATTTACCGGAACTAAACTCATCCTTGTAGCAGGTGACAAACAAGGGGAAAGCTACA
Source organism: Anabaena azotica FACHB-119 (assembly GCF_014697625.1). Classification (GTDB taxonomy): domain Bacteria; phylum Cyanobacteriota; class Cyanobacteriia; order Cyanobacteriales; family Nostocaceae; genus Trichormus; species Trichormus azoticus_A. The sequence continues at coordinate 4,581 of NZ_JACJSG010000040.1, forward strand.
TCATTAGTAAAGCGATTGAAGAAGTAGTTGAACGCAAATCCAACATTCAAATTGAAGTAATAGCCACTGGTGGGACAACAGAAAATCTAGAAAAATTACAAAAAGGCGAAGCTGATTTAGCAACAGCTCAAGCTGATGTGATTACAGAGGAAATAAATACAATCAGAAACCGTAATCCTCAATTATCTGAACCGCGCTTACAAGTAGCAGAACGCAGTGTAGTCGTATTATATAAAGACTTATTTCAGTTAGTTGTTAGAGATCCCAAAATTCAGACATTTGTTCAACTCAAAGGCAAAACAATTGCTCTACCAGCTAAAGGCGGACAATATGAGTCTTTTGAACAAGTAGCTAGACATTTTGGTTTGAATGCGAAGGATTTAAAAATTACAGGTTTGGACAGTAATGGTAAACCTAATGCAGCTTACACAGATGAGTCAGCAGATAAAGATTTTTTAAACAATAAAGCAGATGCTCTATTTCGTGTCCGCGCTTTAGGCAATAAAAGTATATCGAAACTTGTACAAAAGTCTAGTGGCAGATTGGTAGCAATTGAACAAGCAGAAGCGATGAAAATTCTGTATCCAGCCCTAGAAAGTGCCACAATTCCTAAAGGCTCATATAGAGGTAATCTACCAATACCAGAAACCAATATATCTACGGTGGCAGTATCAAGACTATTATTAGCTAGTGACAAAGTAGATATAGATGTTATTCGAGAAATTACGCAAATTATATTTGAAAATCGTCGAGAAATAGCTAACGCTATTTCCCCCAATAATCCAGAAGTAAAACCTTTAGTATCTACCATTAGTCAGCCCAACACCACCATTAGTCCGGGTTTTCCTCCTCTTCATCCAGGCGCGATCGCTTTCTACCAGCAAAACGAACCTTCTTTTATTCAAGAGAACGCTGACTATCTAGCTTTGCTGTTGACATTGGCTTTACTTATATTTTCTTGGCTGCGGCAAATCAAAATCTGGATAGAAAGCCGCAAAAAGAATGAAGCTGATGAATATATTGAATCAACAATTAAATTGATGAATAAAAGTTTAGGTGATGTAGATTTTAGGCAACAGCTACTTGATGAAGCTTTCAACGCAGCCGCTAAAGCTTTAATTCACGAGAGAATTTCTCAAGAGTCTTTTAGAACTTTTAATGAAGCTTATAAAACTACCAGAGAAACTTTAGAGCGTGAAGCTAAATTTGAGCAAGAGAAAATAGAACAAAAAAATAGAGAACTGGCAGCTAAATCTATCAAGGAAGTTGTCGAATTGCTCAATTATGATATGGAAGACAAAGATTTACTGCAACAAAAAATCGATGCAACTCTTAGAGAAGTTGCCCAAAAATTAATCGCAGACGAGATATCCGAAGAATCATTCCGTACCTTTATTGAAGCTTATAAAACCACAAGAGATGCAATTGAGCGAAATTAATATTAAATTGGTTTGAATACTTATCATATCTATGGGGTTGGTAATTGGTAATTGGTAATTGATAATTGGTAATGGAAAAAATTACCTATTACCACTAAAGCCGACGATATTATAAGTAATTAGCCGAACTCGATATAGTACCCGTAGGCCGATGCACTGCCCACCATATTATGGTCTTGCTGAGCAGTGCATCGGCCTACGTATCATTCAAAAATCAAGTATGAATCCTATATAACTAGCAAAGTGCTAAGTGCTGAGTAAGGTTGTTACTCTTACCCAGTCCCTAGTCCCCGCTCCCCACAGCTGCGATCGCCGCTTCTAATGCGATCGCCACATGAGTCCAATGAGTTCCCCCTTGGCAATACACCACATAAGGTTCACGCAAAGGCCCATCCGCCGAAAATTCCAACGTACTCCCCTCAATAAACGTCCCCCCAGCCATCACTACCTGACTCTCATACCCCGGCATCGCATCAGGAACGGGGTCTAGGTAGGAACCCACCGGAGAATTTTGTTGTATGGCTTTACAGAAGGCAATCAATTTCTGCGCCGAACCCAGTTTAATCGCTTGAATCACATCTCCACGGGGCGCAAAAGGTTCTGGATTTACCGGATAGCCTAGTTTGTCAAATACATAACCAGTGAGGTGAGTCCCCTTCATCGCCTCCCCTACCATCTGCGGCGACAAAAATAAACCCTGATATAACAGGCGATTTTGGTCAAAGGTCGCCCCACCATAACTACCAATACCAGGAGCAGTGAGACGGCAAGCAGCAGCCTCTACTAAATCAGCGCGTCCGGCGACATAACCGCCAGCTGTTACAATAGTCCCACCAGGATTTTTAATTAAGGAACCCGCCATTAAATCCGCACCCACATGGGTGGGTTCTCTGGTTTCAATAAATTCGCCGTAGCAGTTATCAACAAAGCAAACAGTGTGAGGATTTTGCTGTTTGACTAAAGTGACAATTTTTTCAATATCGGCAATTGATAGGCTAGGTCGCCAAGAATAGCCGCGAGAGCGTTGAATTAGCACTAAACGAGTGCTATCAGTAATGCTAGAGCTTAAATCTGACCAATTTATATATCCTTCGGAAGTTAGCTCTAATTGGCGGTATTTTATGCCAAACTCTATAAGGGAGCCTTGACCTTGACCACGCAAACCAATAACTTCTTCGAGCGTATCGTAGGGGGAACCAGCCACTGCTAACATTTCATCACCAGGACGAAGGACACCAAATAAGGCGCAAGCGATCGCATGAGTTCCTGAAACAAACTGCACTCGCACCGCCGCAGCTTCAGCCCCCATTACTTCGGCAAAAACTTTGTCCAAAGTTTCTCGACCTAAATCATCGTGACCGTAACCACTTACACCGGCAAAGTGGTGCGCCCCTACGCGCTGATGGCGGAAAGCTGACAGCACTCTTTGAAGATTTTGCTTGACCTGAGCGTCAATTCCAGAAAAAATCTCTATCAGAGCCTGTTGAGCTTGCCGCAGATGTTCCAAGCTGTTCATTACTTCCTCGTTAACAAAAAATTATATAAATGCGAATGGGAGCGACGATGCTCTGCCTCACCGTAGGCGATCGGACAAACTAGGCTGACAATTTAATTTCGGATTACTGCATGACAATTGCTACTTCAACTAAACCTCAAATCAACTGGGTGAATACCCTATTTTTCCTTGGGCTACACATAGGCGCTTTATTCGCCTTTGTTCCTGGCAACTTCAGCTGGGCAGCTGTTGGTGTGGCTTTACTGCTTTACTGGATCACCGGTGGCTTGGGTATTACATTAGGCTTTCATCGCCTTGTTACCCACCGCAGTTTCCAGACCCCCAAGTGGTTGGAATATATCTTAGTGTTCTGTGGAACTCTTGCCTGTCAAGGAGGACCAATCGAGTGGGTTGGTACACATCGCATTCATCATTTACATTCCGATACTGACCCCGATCCCCATGATTCCAACAAAGGTTTCTGGTGGAGTCATATTGGCTGGCTGATTTATCACTCTCCCGCCCACGCTGATATTCCTCGTTTTACCAAAGATATCGCCGAAGACCCAGTTTATCAGTTTTTGCAGAAATATTTCATTTTCATTCAGATTGCACTGGGTTTATTGCTGTTATATTTGGGCGGCTGGTCTTTTGTCGTCTGGGGAATTTTCGCTCGCATCGTCTGGGTTTACCACTGCACCTGGTTAGTCAACAGTGCTACCCATAAATTCGGCTATCGCACCTACGAATCTGGAGACAAATCAACAAACTGCTGGTGGGTAGCTGTACTTGTGTTTGGCGAAGGCTGGCACAACAACCATCATGCCTTTCAATATTCAGCCCGTCATGGGTTGCAATGGTGGGAAATTGATATGACTTGGATGACCATTCAATTACTGCAAACATTTGGTCTAGCAACTAACATAAAACTTGCAGACAAAAAGCAGTAATTAGTATATTATGTGTCATTAGTTATTTGTCCGAAAAATGACTAATGACTTAGTAATTTTTTTGCAACCAAATATCCACTCGTCATTTCTCAAATAGCCTTAAAAAGCTACACACGGGTGCGCTTGGGTAGCTGGAATTGCTATGATACGGAACTTGTGGCGAGTTACCTTTGCGGTAGCTTGATAGAGGAGTTTGTCGTTCTTTAGGTTTTCATGACTACATCGATAATTAGAAATCAAGAAATAAATAATCGCCTTAATAATCCCGAACTAAGGCTGAAAGATATTATCAAAACTTTGCCCAAGGAATGTTTCCAAAAGAACCAGAGAAAAGCCTGGACACAAGCCTTGCTGAGTGTGGTCATGGCAGGTTTAGGTTATTGGACTATAGCAGTTAGCCCTTGGTTTCTCTTACCCATAGCCTGGATTTTTACAGGTACTGCTTTAACAGGTTTTTTCGTCATTGGTCATGACTGCGGACACCGTTCATTTGCCAAACGTCGTTGGGTAAATGATTTAGTAGGGCATTTATATATGATGCCCTTAATTTATCCCTTTCACAGTTGGCGAATTAAGCATAATCATCATCACAAACATACAAACAAATTAGATGAAGATAATGCTTGGCATCCCATTAGACCAGAAGTGTTTTCTAGTTGGGGTAAAACTCGCCAGTCTGCCTTTAAGTTGTTTATGCGTCAGCGCCTCTGGTGGGTAGGTTCCATTGGACATTGGGCTGTAGTACACTTTGATGCAAATAATTTCAAAGCTAAAGACCGAGCTGATGTCAAGCTTTCTGTGGCTGTAGTTGTATTATTTGCCGCAGTCGTTTTCCCCACTCTCATCGCTACAACAGGAATTTGGGGATTTGTCAAGTTTTGGTTCGTGCCTTGGCTGGTGTATCATTTCTGGATGAGTACCTTCACCATTGTTCACCATACATTCGCCGATGTTCCCTTTGAAGCAAAGAACAAATGGCATGAAGCAATGGCACAGTTATATGGCACTATTCATTGCGACTACCCCAAATGGGTAGAAGTGCTTTGCCACGATATTAACGTTCATGTTCCTCATCACCTTTCCACTGCTATTCCTTCCTATAATTTGCGGTTAGCTTATAGCAGCATTAAAGAAAATTGGGGAGATTACCTGCATGATGAATTTAAGTTTTCATGGTCTTTAATGAAGCAAATTACAGACCAATGCCAGCTTTACAAAACTGATGTTGGCTATAAAACTTTTAATGAATATTACGCAGGACGATAAGTCTCTTGGCTAGTACTATTAACTAGCTACTAAATTGCTAAGAGAAATTAAATCTTCCGTAAATTCAACAGGTTCTGGTAATTCATTATTGATTAATTATGATTATATGAATTGCCAGAAATTATATACCTGGATATCCGAATAAATAACTTCGCAGATATCGCCGAAGTGAATTCTTTCTACTGCAAAAAACTCCGATTTATCTTCCAAAACAGAATCAAGTGCAATTAACAAACATATCTTCCGATAATTCTCCGAACTTGGAACAGTCAGAGAATAGTACACTGCCATTTACTCTTCAGGATTTAAAAGCCGCTATTCCTGCTGAATGTTTTCAACCCAATGTCAGCAAATCACTATATTACTTTTTTCGTGATGTACTAATCATCGGTTCATTGTATGCAGTTGCCCATTACCTAGATTCCTGGTATTTCTGGCCGATTTTCTGGCTGATGCAAGGAACTATGTTTTGGGCATTGTTTGTAGTTGGACATGACTGCGGACATCAATCATTTTCTAAACACAAATGGTTGAATGATTTAGTTGGGCATCTATCACACACACCAATATTAGTTCCCTATCACGGTTGGCGCATCAGTCATAGGACACATCACAAAAACACTGGCAATATCGATAACGACGAAAGCTGGTATCCTGTGACAGAATCCCAATATAAGGAAATGCCTTTGGTACAAAAGATAGGGCGCTACTACGCCTTTTTGTTGGCATATCCAGTATATTTATTCAAGCGTTCTCCCAATAAAGAAGGCTCTCATTTTTCACCTAGCAGTTCCCTCTTCAAGCCTAGCGAAAAATGGGATGTCATCACCAGCACAGTTCTCTGGACTTGCATGGTTGGTTTGTTAGCATTCCTCACCTATCAATGGGGTTGGATGTGGTTGTTGAAATATTACGCCGCACCCTACATAGTGTTTGTAATTTGGCTCGATTTAGTAACATTTCTCCACCATACTGAACCTAATGTACCTTGGTATCGTGGCGAAGATTGGACTTTTCTTAAAGGTGCAATTTCCAGCATCGATCGCAATTACGGTTTAGTAAATCATATCCATCACGATATCGGTACTCACGTAGCGCACCACATTTTCCTGAATATCCCTCACTACAACTTGCTCAAGGCGACTGAGGCGATTAAACCAGTAATGGGTGAGTATTACCGCAAGTCTGAAGAACCAATTTGGAAAGCCTTATGGCGTTCTTCTTTAGCTTGCCATTTCGTCCCAGATACAGGCGGGAAAGTATATTACACTTCCTACAATAAGGTACAGTAGGGGACAGGCTACAGTAGGGTGGGCATTGCCCACCACCACCTGCTTATTAGACCTCTTGCATAAATAATTTGGCGTTGCTGACAATATTATTTTAAGGCTCACGCAAAGGCGCTAAGACGCAAATAAGAACGCAAAATAATAAGTCTTAAAGTTATATATTTTGCCTGTTTAATTATTCTTGCAAGAGGTCTATTGAAATGAGGCAAAATATCAGATAATTAATCGCTACCCTAATCTATACAACAACTGCTATAGCGTTAACCGCCAACAGAAGAGGATGAACGCCGATAAGTTAGATTAAACATCGTGACTCATCGGCGTTCATCTGCGTTTAATTAATTTTCTCTAATTTCATCTCATGTTCGATTAAAGACTTTATAAGGGCTTTTTACCAACACCGTCAGCTATTATCCAGCACAGGAAGTCAGGCTCATCAAAACTTCAAGTGATAAAGATAACTAAATTATTTAATAGACAATAAATTTCATCATGAGCCATAATAAATTAAAAACTAGAAAGGTATTATAAATTTTTGCAAGTTGTTTAAATTGTTAACCTTACTCTACATTTAAGGTATTTTATGTACTTAGAAAAAGTTTGTGTCCCTGATTTTCGTGCTTTAAAAAACGTAGAGATTTGTTTTGAAAGAGAATTGAAACCTAGTATTTTTCCGCTAGGAAGTCTGAACGGTGGTGGAAAAAGTACACTTTTACAACTGATTTTCGTATTACTACATTGTTCTATCCATCCAGACAGAATAGTTTTTTTGAAAAACTTGCTTAATGGTTTCAAAACTTATCAAAAATCAAACAGAAGAATATTAGCCACTATTGATATATGGGAAAACAATAAAACAATACAACTCAGTTTCTTGGTTTGTAAAGAATCTTTTTTTCAAGATTTATTTAATGATGGTAATTTCGATAAAGAAAATTATGTAACTTATGTGTCTGCATCTAGGCGTTTAGAAGAACTGAATACACAAATTTTTTCTTTAAAAAGAGAGGAGAACAGAATAGGAAAGATAGATTCTCAGTTAAGAACTCTAAATAGAAGTGATAACTATAAAGAAAAGAACAATATTTTGCGAAGTATAAACAATCAATTAGAAGAAGAATATATTTCCTTGAATGTTGCTAGTTATGGAGATAAGTTGATAATTTTTTCATCTTATATAAGAACTATGAAAGATTGGGTTAATATATCAAATGAGGATATTCGTAAACTAACAAATTTAACTACAGAAATATTAGATATTATTGACTCAAGTCTGGAAAGTACAAATGAAAAAATTAAAGAAATTGAACTTTATAAGGAAAATTTTTCAAATATTTTAAAAAGAAATAATATGATATATATATGTGAAATTTTGCCTGCTATTCAAGAGCTAGAAGAGAGAGAAATATTAATTTGCCAAATTAAGAACATAGATATAAATGAAGCAACATTATTTTTAGAAAAAATATCAGAAAAAACATTCCTAGCAGCACACGTATCTCAAGTTTTTCTATTTCTGCCTCCAGATTCTAGAAAATCATTATTTAAAACTCAAAACAAAGAAGAGTTGAATGATAATGACTATTATGCACAGCTTAGGAAAGAAAAACCTAAACTTCCAGGTTTTTTTACATATGATTTCATGGCTGTAGATATTCTCATCGATTCTTTTAAAAAAGCTCGTGACCTGGATTTTCTAAAAGCTATAGAAACAGGAGAATATGGAGAAAATTACAAAAAGTTATTAGAAGATTTGAATCATGTTCTAAACAATAAAAAAATCAATATCAACAAGGATTTATCTGGAGTTACATTCAAAATAGATACAGATGATACAGAACTATATCCCGAAGACTTAAGTCATGGTGAGCTAAAAAGATTATGCCTTTATATGTGGATTAAACATCATCAAATAGAAAATTCAATCGTTTTAATGGACGAAATTGAAATTGCATTTCATCCAGACTGGCAATATCAGATAGTTAGAGATATTGAAGAATGGTCGCCTACTAATCAGTATATCCTTGCTACTCACTCTTACGAACTCTGCCAAGCAGTTACGCCTGCTCATGTTAAAGAACTAGAACCAAAACTGAGAAAAAATCCGAAATAAATAAGTAATATTCAGAATGAGCCTTAATGAAATAGAGCTAAAGCAGCATTGTGAACATATTCTTAAATCGAGAAGAATAAAAAATAAAATTGTTGTACTTTGTGAAGGTGCTATTCCGAAAATAGAGGGTACATTATCACCTCAAACATATCACCGTATGGAACAAATGCCTGATGCAAATTTTTACAATGCTTGCATTCCTAAATGGTGGAAAGAATATAGACCACAATTCATTAATTGTGGTAGTCGTCAAGATGTTTTGAATACATTTTTTCAACTTACAGAATTACATAATGAAAGCCCTGAGCAATCTTATTTAGAACCAAATAAACTTTTCGCTCTTGTTGATTTGGATATTCAAAAAGCAGATATTAATAATTACCGTTTCGATAACACTGAAAGCATTTTCTACCATCTTTATGAGCAAGGTAAAATAAATGAAAGCAATTCAAAAGTTCATCGTATATGGGTCACAGGCTTAATTCATAAAGAGGCATATTTTCTTAATCCTGATACCCAATCAGTGTATCAGGATTATGCAACTACACCAAACTATAACGGTAATGCAATCGAAATAGAAAAAATATATTTAGATATGGTTGATGAACTTTGCCAAGATGCTGATTTAAAAAGCAACTGGCAAACAGGATTTAAGCGTATAATCTACTGTTTAGGTGTAAATTGCGATGATATAATTAACTTTCCAAGTCTCTGGAAATCTAAGTATAATCAAAGCCAAAATGATGTTGAGAAAAAACAATTAATCCTAGCTTTATTGACAATTATTAAAGCAAAAAAATATTGGAATAAAATACATCCTCCAAGTGATTTCCAGCTTCCAAAACATAGATATAGAGAAATGTTGATGTTAGAAATAGGTAAATTTTACTCTGAGCAAGATGGCAATATAAATAATCATATTCCTTTTTTCTTTAACACATTACATAGTTTGATTTATTAGAAATTAACAGCTAATATAGCGGATTGCAATCGAATAAAATACAAATTCATCTGCATTCATCTGCGTTCATCTGCGTTCATCTGCGTTTAATTATTCTTTCTGTACCTCGCTGACTTGAAGACCGCTATAGGTTAATGGAATGTATTTTTCCTCAACGAAAAAGGCAAAAGAATTACTTCTTTTGCCTTTTCAATTTAGATGTTGACGTTAGAACTTATTAAAAATCATCATCATCTTCTTCGTCATCGTCAGCATCTTCATAATCATCATCGGCTTCATCCTCTACTAGATCCTGTAGATCCTGCATATCATCAGCAATCAACTCATCATCGAGAATTGAACGACGACTATTAAATGCACCATCCCCAAGAGTGGGAGCATCTAAATTGTAGGCGCGAGCTGTGCGGTCATCCAACACCATATCCAGTGGATCATCGGTTTCATCCAACACACTGGTAGTTTCCAGGGTGGAATAATCTTCAATCATTCCTGGTTCATCATAGGTGTTGTAACCAGTTCCCGCAGGAATCAATCGTCCGATAATCACGTTTTCTTTCAAACCACGCAACCAGTCAGATTTACCTTCAATCGCTGCTTCGGTGAGAACCCTGGTAGTTTCTTGGAAGGATGCGGCAGAAATGAAGCTGTCGGTATTCAAGGATGCTTTGGTAATCCCTAATAATACTGGTGTGTATTGCGCTCTTGCACCGCCAGTAATCGCCATAGCTTCATTCACCTGCTCGACTTGGCGCAGTTCTACCAACTCACCGGGAAGCATGGTAGTATCACCACCATCATCTATCCGTACTTTGTTGGTCATCTGGCGCACAATCACTTCGATGTGTTTGTCGGCGATGTCAATACCTTGCGATTGGTACACCATCTGCACTTCATTCACGAGGAAGGTTTGCACCTTCTGTAAAGCGTGGCTGGCGCAAGCATAAACGCCATCTTCCGAACCCAAGCTGAAGAAGACTTCCAGAATTTCGTGGGGGTTGGAAGGCCCGTCACTCAATGGTTGACCTGCTGATACATGAGAACCATCTAATACAGCTAGGTTTTGTCCAGGGCCAAGGGGGTAATCGGTGACGACACCATTGGATTCTATAACTTTGATAGCGATCGCTTCATCACCATCACCATATACTACCTTAACTTCCCCGCCCCGTTTGCCGAGAATACAAGCTTCCTTGGGCTTCCGGGCTTCTAGTAGTTCTTCGATCCGAGGCAAACCTTGGATGATGTCTCCAGTTTTCGCCCGTTCAAACACCAGCAACACCAAGTTATCGCCCCGTTGTACCAAATCACCATCTTCTATCTGCAATACTGCACCAGGGCTGACTCGGTAGGGACGACCAGCACGGATAGTCACGGCGTAGTTCTTAGTGCTAAGTGCGGCTTCTTGATTGGCAGAACTTTCAGTCGCATTTTTGACTGAAACAACTTGTCCAGATTCTTCGGCGTAAACACCAGGAGCAATTTCTGCACCCTCGACGATTAAATCACCCGCTTTAACTTTGGGTTGGGCGGTGGTATTCACTGTCGCCATGTCACTGTGACGTAGCACTAAACAACGGCGTACCGCTTCGGTTCCCTTCTGTACGCCCCGCACAATCCCACCTTCTTTCGATAAGATTTGGGTACGGGCGACGACAGCACCAGGAACGATGGTTTGCCCATCTTGTACTTCCAGGCTTGTCTGTGTACTACCTTGGGTAGCATCAGCCGCAATGTCACGACGTAGTACCAAGGATTCCAGAATTACCAGTTGCAAGCGTTGAACTTCTGCATCCTCAGAGTCAGGGATTAACTCAATGTCTGCTGCGAGAGGAGAAGCATTATGTTCTTGTTCCCCTTCCTGCTCAATTTCTAATACCAATTGAGTACGTAGCAGTTCTACGCCTTCTACAGACTTCACCCGTTCTGTATCCTTGTAGGGAAGTCTTTGTACTGCCCGTAGTTGAATTGAACGTCCGGTTTGCTGACTAACCGATGTAGTAGATGGTACATCTGGGGTTGTGGGAACAGCAAACTCTACAACTGGACGGCTTAACAGTGCAGGGCCTTCTGGTGATTCTACATACTGGATGTAACGCAGTTCTGTAGCAACTTGCCCTAACAGTTCTTCGCCTGGTTGTAGCAAGGTGTTGTCTCTACCGATAACGGCTTCTGGGTCGTCTACCATCAGCAGTTCACCCGGCTTAATCACGACTTCCCGGAGAATGTCGTTTTTCTGGGTGACTTCTACCACACCACTGTTTTGACAGAAGATGTCTTTGACGACTTCTGTACCAGCTTCCACAAACTGACCATCTTCAACCAACAGCAGGGAGATGTCTTTGTTAACTTCGTGGGTTTCTTCAGGAATCCATAACAATGTACCGCCCTGTACCACTTCATAACCCAGCTTGGCTTTACCTTTCTTCTGAACTTCTACGCCAGAGAATTTGAGGAAACCACCTGTGGTTGTGCGATAGCGGTCATCAATTAATTCAGCAACTACTTGACCATTTTGTACTTTTGTGCCTGGGGTTGCCCGCAGGTTAAATACTTGGTTATTGCCAGTAGTTACCAAGTAGCTGTTACGACCTTGGGAACTTTGAACGGTGACGGTTGCTTGGTCTAAAACTACGGAAGCGGTGATGATTTCGATTTCTCTAGTACTCTTACCAGGAGTTGCTTCTGGTAAACGTACTACCCCACCATGTATAGTTGTTAACTTAGTTTCTGCTAAGACACCGTTAGTTTCGACGCGATCGCCATTTTTCACCACCAATTCCGCCCCTGGTGGCAAGTTATACACCTCACCAGAGAGAATCCAAATCAAACCACCCCTGGCGGCTGTGGTTGTGGTGTTACCTTGACGGTCTGTCTTTTGTTCCGGGACGACCTCAGCAAACTTCACTTCCCCAGCTAAGTCAGAAGCCACATCTTTCACGGCTTTTTCTGTATTAGTCCGGGTAGTCCGACCACCAAGGGCTACCTCCGCCAGCAATTGACCTTGTTTTACCTGTTGTCCATCAGTAATATAGATGGTGGAACCTTGGGTAACTTGAATTTCCTGGGGTGCTGGGGTTTCCGAACCTTCCTTACGAGGTTCCAGAATCATGATCCCATTGCTTTCTACGAATAAAGCATCTTCCCCGTGACGAGTCCGGTAGGGTCTGGTGCGTAACTTCTTAGGTAACTTGATAGTTCCATCAACTTTGGAACGTACTTGTTGCGCTACTTCCCCAGTGAACACACCCCCGGTGTGGAATGTCCGCATGGTCAGCTGGGTTCCAGGTTCACCGATACTTTGAGCAGCGATAATACCCACGGCTTCCCCTAAGTCTACCATCTTAGCGTGAGCCAAACTCCAACCGTAGCAGTGCTGACACACAGAACGGGCGGCTTCACAGGTGAGAGGCGATCGCACCACAACTTCCTTCACCCCAGCCTTCTCAATGTCCTTAGCCAAGTCATCAGAAATTGGGGTATTGCGTGGAGCAATCACTTCTTTTGTAGTAGGATGAATGACATCCTCGCCTATTACCCGACCCAACAAGCGTGTAGACAACTTGATCAGGGTTTTATTCCCTTCGGTCATCGCCCGGATAGGAATCCCTCTAGTAGTACCGCAATCAATTTCCCGAATGATTACATCCTGGGATACGTCTACAAGACGGCGGGTCAGATAACCAGAGTCGGCTGTACGTAACGCCGTATCCACCAGACCTTTTCTCGCACCGTAAGACGAAATAATGTATTCTGTTACAGTCAGACCTTCACGGAAGTTAGTTTTGATGGGTAAGTCGATAATTTCCCCTTGCGGATCTGCCATCAGACCCCGCATCCCCACCAACTGACGCACCTGAGAGATATTACCCCGCGCCCCAGAGAACGCCATCATGTATACAGAATTGAGGGGGTTAGTTTGTCTAAAGTGGGTAACAACCTCATCCTTCAGGGCTTCACTAGTACCGTTCCAAGTATCAATTACCTTTTGGAAACGTTCAACTTCCGTAATTTCACCCCGTTGGTAACGAGCTTCAGTCGCGCGAATTTCCTCCTCGGCTGCTTCCAGAAGACTCCGCTTACTGGGTGGAACCATCAAGTCATCAACACTGATAGAAACCCCAGCTCTAGTAGCATAGCGGAAGCCCAAATCCTTCAACTTATCCGCCATCACTGCGGTACGCGCCGTTCCATAATGAGTGAACGCCCAAGAAATCAAATTTCTCAGTTGACCTTTATCAACGACGCGATTGCGAAAAATCATCTTTTCGTTAGTCATTAGTCATTAGTCCTTAGTCATTAGTCATTAGTCATTAGTCATTAGTCATTAGTCCTTAGTTGTAGCTGTTAACTATACGTGAGTTCGACAAGCGTTGTTTTGACCTCTCCCCCAACCCCTCTCCTTCGAGGAGAGGGGAGTAAGACGGTGATTTTTTCGTTTCTCCTCCCTCTCCTGACGGAGACGCTACGCGAACGCCTTTTAGGAGAGGGAGGTTGGGAGGGAGAGGTTCATCGAACTCACGCTAACTATGGACTATTGACTATGGACTATTGACTAACTTGCAAGTGCTTCTTGAATCGCTTTATTGTAAATAACGCGACCTGGAGTAGTGCGAATATACTGAGAAATCAAATTTCCCTGAGCGTCTTCTCTGACTCGGCGGTACTTATAGAGTAGAGTCCGGCTACCATCTTCGTTATTTGTAACTTCCAAAGGTTCCGTGTCTGGTTGGTCAGATTCCATTTCCCCGTCGAACCGCACGTAAATATAGGCGTGCAAGTCAATTTGCTCTTGCTGGAATGCCATAATTACGTCGTCCAAAGAAGCAAAATATTTACCTGCACCTTTGGTAGCGCCTGGGTTTTCCGCCGTCAGGTAATAAGCACCCAATACCATGTCTTGGCTAGGTGTGATAATTGGTCTACCTGTAGCGGGTGAGAGAATATTGTTAGAAGCCAGCATTAACAACCGCGCTTCCGCCTGACTTTCCAGAGATAGGGGAACGTGTACCGCCATTTGGTCGCCGTCAAAGTCAGCGTTAAAAGCTGGACAGACCAAAGGATGGAGTTGAATGGCGCGACCTTCCACCAAAATTGGTTCAAACGCCTGAATACCCAAACGGTGTAGGGTAGGCGCACGGTTTAGCATGACTGGGTGTCCTTCAATCACCTCTTCCAACACATCCCAAACACTAGGGTCATTGCGAGAAATTAACTTTTTCGCAGCCTTGATGTTATTCACCATCCCACTACGAATGAGGCGGTTAATTACAAATGGCTGGAATAACTCGATCGCCATTTCTCTGGGCAAACCGCACTGGTGAATCTGCAATTTCGGCCCGACCACAATTACCGAACGTCCAGAGTAGTCAACCCGTTTACCTAACAGGTTTTGCCGGAAACGTCCTTGCTTACCTTCAATAATGTCGGACAAAGATTTCAGGGGTCGGTTATTTGCCCCCACCACGGTGCGTCCCCGACGACCGTTATCAATTAAAGCGTCTACAGCTTCTTGCAGCATCCGCTTTTCGTTCCGCACAATAATTTCTGGTGCGAGAATTTCTTGCAATCTGGCTAAACGGTTATTCCGGTTAATTACCCGGCGATACAAATCATTCAAGTCGCTGGTAGCAAACCGTCCACCGTCCAACTGCACCATTGGGCGCAAGTCTGGAGGAATTACAGGAATAACGGACATCACCATCCACTCTGGCTTGGAACCAGTAGCGATGAAGTTGTCAATTACCCGCAGGCGCTTGATCAGTTTGGCGCGTTTTTGTCCCTTCGCACTGCCAATTTCTTCCCGGAGCTTTTCTGCTTCTTCCTCTAAATTAATATCAGCTAGTAAGCGCAACAGTGCTTCCGCACCAATACCAACTTCTACACCTTGCAATTGAGAATCTTCGCTGTAGATTTGGTCTTCAATTTCTAGCCACTGGTCTTCGCTCAGTAGTTGCTTGTAGGTCAAGGTTTCCGCATTACCGGGGCTGAGAACAACGTAAGAGTTGAAATAGACAATTTGTTCTACATCCCGCAAAGGCATATCCAAGAGAATGGAGATGTAGCTAGGAATCCCTTTGAGATACCAGACGTGGGCTACAGGTGCAGCCAGTTTGATGTATCCCATGCGGTGACGGCGTACCCGTGACTCGGTAACTTCCACGCCGCAACGCTCACAGACAATACCTCTATGGCGGACTCTCTTATACTTACCACAGTGGCATTCCCAATCTTTCGCCGGGCCAAAGATGCGCTCACAAAACAAGCCATCCATTTCTGGCTTGAGAGTCCGGTAATTTATCGTTTCTGGTTTGGTAACTTCACCTACGACCTGACCATTGGGTAATGTACGCTCACCCCATTGGCGAATACGTTCTGGTGATGCCAAGCCGATTTTAACGTAGTCAAACTGATTAGTTTGGGCGGGTCTCATCTTTTTTTATTCGTAATTCGTAATGCGTAATTTTATGGGGGATTGGGTATTGGGGACTGGGTATTGGGTATTGGGAATTTTCCCAGTCCCCAGTCCCTACTCCCTATTCCCTACTCATCATCATCCAAAGATTCGCGGGAAAGCGACTCGTAGGTTGGTCTGGGTGGCGTGCGACGGGATGCTTGGTCTGCCATTAAATCGACTTCGACATCCAAGGAACTACCATCAGCTTGGGTTTCTACCTTATGTACAGCGATATCTAAGCCCAAGGATTGTAGTTCTCGCATCAATACCTTAAAGGATTCTGGTGTTCCCGGACGGGGAATAGCCTTACCTTTGACGATCGCATTTAATGCTTCGTTCCGTCCCTGCATATCGTCGGATTTCACCGTTAGCAATTCCTGCAAGGTATAAGCAGCACCGAAGGCTTCCAGCGCCCACACTTCCATTTCTCCGAAGCGCTGACCACCTTGTTGGGCTTTTCCACCCAGGGGTTGCTGTGTTACCAAAGAGTAAGGGCCTGTAGAACGGGCGTGAATCTTGTCGTCTACTAGGTGTACCAGCTTCAGCATATAAGCCACGCCGATAGTTACCGGACGGTCAAAGGCTTCGCCTGTCCGACCATCGAACACCATGATTTTCCCAGGATCATCTGGGTTGTACACCCAATTTTTCCCTGTCTCATCCCTGGCTTCTTGCAATTTGCCATGCACAATACGGCGTGATGACTCTTCCCCGTACATTTCATCGAAAGGAGTAATCTTGAACCGTACACCCAAGGTATGACCAGCCCAACCCAACAGACATTCAAATACCTGTCCGACGTTCATCCGGCTGGGTACACCCAAGGGGTTAAGTACAATATCCACAGGGGAACCATCTGGTAAATAAGGCATATCTTCTATCGGTAATATGCGGGAGATAATCCCTTTATTACCGTGACGACCCGCCATTTTGTCGCCGACTTGGATTTTCCGCTTCTGGGCTACGTACACCCGGACGACCATATTCGCCCCTGGTGGTAATTCATCCCCTTGTTCGCGGGTAAATAAGCGCACGTCTACCACACGCCCTTTTTCACCGTTGGGTACACGCAGGGAGTTGTCGCGCACATCCCGCGCCTTCTCACCGAAAATCGCCCGTAATAGTTTTTCTTCTGGTGGTTGGTCAGATTCACCTTTGGGTGTCACTTTACCTACCAAGATATCGCCAGCTTCTACCCAAGCCCCAATGCGAATAATCCCTTGCTCATCTAGTTGACGCAAAGCATCTTCCCCGACGTTGGGAATTTCTCTAGTGATTTCTTCTGGGCCGAGTTTGGTTTGGCGTGCCTCAATTTCATATTTCTCGATGTGAATTGAGGTATAAATGTCATCCTGTACCAATCTTTCCGAAATCAAAATCGCGTCTTCGTAGTTATAGCCTTCCCAAGGCATATAAGCGACGACGATATTTTGACCAAGCGCCAATTCCCCACCTTCGGTAGAGGAACCATCAGCTAATACCTGACCAGCAACTACCCGCTCACCAATTCGCACCAGGGGTTTTTGGTTGAGACAGGTATCTTGGTTAGAACGTTGGTACTTGGAAAGGGTGTAACGAATTTCCTGCCCTTTGCTAGATGTCATTTGTCCGTTGTCAGTGGATTTACCACTGGCGGTTGGCAATTGCCCACTTACGCGCACACGGATTTCTGTCGCATCCACGTAGACAACATCCCCATCAGTACGGGAGACAATTACCATCCCGGAGTCTCTCGCACCTTGGGCTTCTAAGCCTGTTCCCACCAAAGGACGCTCTGGTTTGAGTAGGGGTACTGCTTGCCGTTGCATATTGGAACCCATGAGGGCGCGGTTCGCGTCGTCATGTTCCAAGAAGGGAATCATACTTGTAGCTACAGATACGATTTGTACTGGAGATACGGCTACGTAGTCTACTTGTTCTGGTGTGGTGGTGGAGAACTCTTGGCGGTAACGGACTGGTACTTGGGGGCCAATGATATGTCCGTTTTCATCTACAGGAATATCCCCAGGTGCTACCCGCAGGTCGTCTTCTTCGTCGGCGGTCATGTACACGGCAGGTTGGTCAAATAACACCTTGCCATTTTCCACAGGTCTAAATGGAGTTTCGAGGAAGCCGTACTGGTTAACGCGGGCGTGGGTTGCCAAGGAACCAATCAAACCAGCGTTGGGGCCTTCTGGTGTCTCGATGGGACAGATCCGACCGTAGTGGGAGGGGTGAATATCGCGCACGGCAAAACCTGCCCGTTCTCTGGTCAAACCACCAGGGCCAAGGGCTGACAGACGGCGTTTGTGGGTCAGTTCTGCTAAGGGATTTGTTTGATCCATGAACTGACTCAATTGGCTGGAACCGAAAAATTCCTTGATGGCTGCGACCAAGGGTTTAGGGTTGACCAAGGATGCTGGTGTCAATACTTCTGCATCCGATACGGTCATCCGTTCTCGAATAATTCGCTCAAGGCGGTTTAACCCAACTCTAACTTGGTTTTGCAGCAATTCACCAACACTTCGCACCCGACGGTTGCCTAAGTGGTCGATGTCGTCAACGCTACCGATATCGTATTCCAGGTTGATTAAGTAATCGACTGCTGCCAAGATATCGCCAGGGGTAAGGACGCGGACGGTATCAGGGACAGATAGGCGGAGTTTTTTGTTGAGTTTGTATCTCCCAACTCTACCCAAGTCGTAACGTTTGGGGTCAAAGAAACGGGAGTCTAGTAACTGTTGTCCACCTAATACGGTTGGAGGTTCACCTGGACGAAGTTTTCTGTACAACTCCATCAGGGCTTCTTCTTCGGAAAATTGCCCTTCTTTCTCAATAGTTTTTTGGAAGTACTCAGGGTGACGGAGGGCATCAAAAATTTCGTTATCTGATAAGCCTAAAGCCTTCAACAGTACCTGGGCTGAGAGTTTGCGGGTTTTGTCGATCCGTACCCACACCAAATCATTCCGGTCTGTTTCAAATTTCAACCATGCACCCCGGTTAGGGATGAGGCTGGCTGAATAGGTGCGGCGACCGTTTTTATCGATTTCTGATTTGTAGTAAACTCCAGGCGATCGCACAATCTGGTTGACAATTACCCGCTCGGCTCCGTTAATAATAAACGTACCGCGATCGGTCATCAAAGGCAGATCCCCGATAAATACTTCTTGTTCTTTGATATCCCCAGTTTCTTTGTTCAACAGGCGGGTGGGAACATACATCTGTACAGCATAGGTACTATCACGACGTTTCGCTTCCTCAACGCTGTACTTCGGTTCCTTAAGTTTGTAATTATGTCCTAAAAAATGCAGTTCTAATTTGCCTGTATAGTCTGTAATAGGACTAAAGGAGTTCAGCTCTTCTATCAGCCCTTCTTCTAAAAACCAGCGAAAGCTTGCTCGCTGGATTTCAATCAAGTCGGGCAACAGAAAGGCTGGTTCAATATAATTTTCGCTAATCATGCCTCTACCTTTGTCAACCTGGTTAAATTTTTTAGATGACACTACAGCTAGTGTCCTTAGCCGTTGGGAAACTTCTCCTCTATCTGGCCTGATCAATTACAGGCAAGGGCAAACGGAGCAATTGAAGCTGGAAAGGGTAATTTTGACAAGAGGGCAATAACCCCTTGTAGCCAGTCAAGGATTTCCCTACCCAGCCATACAGCCAATTCCCCAGCAGCAACTGTTTGATAAATATCTGAATTTTCTTTGCTTTCCTCACTTCCCCTCCCAAAAGCGCTTTAACTTGCTTTTCGCAGCCTTTTATACTCGCGGCGGCATCTCGCCATAGAGGAAATGAGCCGCATTATGGAGGTTTTGAGTGAAAATGGCCTGATTTTGTTGGGTTTTAATCACAAGGCAATTTCTTTTAAGAATTTTCTATAGGTTCAAGTAGAAACAGGCGATGCGTGGTCAAGGTCTATCTCTATGTGGTTACTAGATTTAGTCAACCATTAGAGATCATCCGTTTGTAGAGCTGTGAGGATGGTCAATTTGATCACTTTCCCAAATCAAGCTTAGGAGTTTTTAGTTCCTTCCTTTATCATTATGACGCACACAAAATGTTTTGGAGGGGTTAATCTTAACATATTTTTGTCCTCCTAACGGTTTATTTATTTTCCTGTGACCCCAAAGATGAACTAAATTATAATACCAGACCAAATAATTCGCAGGCATTTTTGGTTGTTTGCTCACAAATCGCCTCTAATGTTTCTCCCCGCAGAGTCGCTACTTGTTCGGCTACGTGGCGGACATAAGCGGGTTCGTTCCGCTTTTCGCCCCGTTTGGGAACTGGCGCTAAGAAAGGGCAGTCTGTTTCAATGAGTAGGCGATCGCTACTTACCATTGCGGCTGAGGCTTGAATTGCCTTGGCACTTTTAAATGTTACCGTACCGCTAAAGCTAATATAAAAGCCTAAATCAACAAACCATTGGGTTTCTTCTGGCGTACCTCCCCAACAGTGCATCACACCCCGAATTGGCTCACGCTGTTGCCATTTCTCCAATATCTCTCTCACCGCAGATGCAGCATCCCGACAGTGGATAATTACGGGTAAATTCAACTGGGCGGCAATTTCTAATTGTGCCTCAAATACCATGCGCTGCTGCTCATAGTTATCGGCTTTATAAAAATCTAGCCCCATTTCCCCAATTGCTACTACCTTCGAGTCGGAACGAGCCAAGGATAATATTTGCTCGGCTGTATCACTTTCCCATTTATCTGCATCTAGAGGATGCAGCCCCACAGCAAAGCTGACTTCGGGAAATTGGTGGGCTATGGCTTGAATGGTGGTAAATTCTGATGGTTCAACACAGGAATGTACTAAGCGTACTACTCCTGCTTCTTGCCAGCGCGATCGCACGGCTGCCAAATCTGGCTGGAAGCTGTCAAAATTTAGGTGTACGTGGGTGTCGATTAGCTGCATTTTTAGTTATTAGTCATTAGTCATTAGTCCATAGTCCATAGTTGCTGATGCAACTGTTGACTGTGGACTATTGACTCTTGGACTATTAAGCTGTTTGCTCGATGGGCTTGAGTTTGCTGGCGAGTCTGGACTTTTTCCTGGCCCCGTTGTTGGGATGGAGTACGCCCCGTTTGACTGCTTTGTCGATTTTGCTGTAAGCCGCAGCTAGGCGAGTTTGCACTTCCTGTTTTGATTCTGGGCTAGGATTAGCTGCATATGTTTGTACAGCACTCAAGTAATTTTTCATCAGCGTCTTTACTGCTGATTTATAGGCTTTGTTACGCAGCCTGTTACGTTCTGCGATTTGGGCGCGTTTAAGAGCAGACTTGTTATTGGCCACAGTCGATTCCAAAAAGAAAAATATATGTACACACACTACTAGACTTACTAATATAGCATTTAGATTGCCAATATCAGCATTTGGGAAAAAATTTTATTGGGGAAAGGGGAAAGGGAAAGGGGAAAAGGCACAGATTTTCCCAATCCCAATCCCAATCCCAATCCCCAGTCCCCTTTTCCCCAGTCCTCTTTCCCCTTTTCCCCAGTCCCCTTCCCCCTTCCCCCTTCCCCCTTCCCCCATCCCCCAGTTCTCAATAGCACCATCAGATAATCAGTGTGTGCTAAACCGAAGAAAACAGTTTAGAATAAGGTACTCTAATCAAAAAATATCTATGCTCTAACTTCTGCCGAATTAGGTCAGAAACTAAGAGTACCAGTTGTTTAGTTCTTTACAAAAATGAATTGACTTTCGTTTTATACAGTGAGAGTTAAGCGGCTGGAGTAAAGTTATAAACCTGATTCACCGTAGATATACAACAAAGGCTAGTTACCAAGACAAAAACATAATTAAAACTTATATTCAGAACCTAGTATTCCTAGTAAATTCAGAAGAGGGGTTTAAGGGAATTAGGTATTGGCGCTCCTACTCCCTGCCGTAGCTCGTCAAGGCGCGGACTGAGAAATTTACCGCTCTCCCATGTTACACCAACAAGTGATACCAATTTGCCACAAGAATGCCAAAGATACATATACCTAAACTCTATGTTATGGATGGCTTCGTTAATGAGCAAATTTTGAATTGGTATAACTCAGGTGCTGGATGGCTTGGGAGTATCAAAAAAATCCAGGTTAAGCTAGAGAAGAGAATTAGATGAGGCTTGGCATCCTTTGGGGTAAAGAGAGGAAATAATTCTCAGGCGGGTATATTCTAAATTTTGGCAATGTCCTTACTCCATGCTGCGAATCATTACTCAGCAGGCAGATGTTATAGCAGAACTGCAAAGGATCTGCGATCGCACTCTTGACGAACAGGTGCTTCACAAGGAAGCAACGGTGCGGGAAGTGTTGCAAGCAGTGAAGCGCCAAGGCGATAAAGCTGTTCTGCACTACACAGATGAATTTGACAATCAGATTCTCAAGGCTGAAGAATTGCGCGTTACAGGCTCGGAACTGGACGCAGCCTATCAACAGGTTTCTAAGGAACTGTTGGGGGCAATTAGGCTAGCTTCTCGGCAAATTGAAGCGTTTCATCGTCAGCGTGTGCCTAAAAGCTGGGTACACTTTGGCGATGATGATATTGTGCTGGGCAAACGATACAATCCTGTAGATCGAGCGGGTTTGTATGTTCCAGGCGGTCGTGCGGCTTATCCCAGCACAGTGCTGATGAACGCAATTCCGGCGAGGGTGGCGGGTGTACCGCGTGTAGTGATAGCGACACCACCAGGAGCCAAAAAAGCGATTCATCCGGCGGTGTTAGTAGCAGCCCAAGAAGTGGGTGTGGAAGAGATTTATCGCGTAGGGGGGGCGCAGGCGATCGCAGCTTTGGCTTATGGTACAGAGACGATTCCCAAGGTAGATGTAATTGTGGGGCCTGGTAATATCTATGTGACTCTGGCGAAAAAGTTAGTTTACGGCACTGTGGGGATCGATGCTTTAGCCGGGCCTAGCGAAGTGCTGATTATCGGTGATGAAGGGGCTAATCCTGTCCATGTGGCTAGTGATATGTTGGCACAGGCAGAACATGACCCAATGGCGGCGGCAATTTTGTTAACTACAGACCCAGCTTTGGCTAAGAATGTGCAGCTAGCGGTAGAAAGACAGTTAGTAGACCACCCACGGCGGATAGATACAGAAAAAGCCCTGGCCCATTACGGTTTAATTGTCCTGGTGGAGTCTTTAGAAGCAGCCGCAGAATTGGCAAATGAATTTGCACCAGAACACTTAGAATTAGAGGTTAAAGACCCTTGGGCGGTGTTGCCCAACATTCGCCATGCGGGGGCCATCTTCCTTGGTTATTCCACACCAGAAGCTGTAGGGGATTATCTAGCAGGCCCTAGCCATACCTTACCTACATCGGGTGCTGCTCGTTATGCTTCTGCCTTGGGTGTAGAAACTTTCCTCAAACATTCCAGCATTATTCAATATTCCCAAACTGCGCTAAATAAGGTAGCTGGCGCAATTGACGCTTTAGCCACAGCCGAAGGCTTACCTTCTCATGCTGACTCAGTGCGACGACGAGTCCAGCAAGATGAATGATGAGCAATGTTTAAATTTTTCCCATACTTTTGGTAAAAATTTTTTTAACAGTTGCAAACTAAAACTTTAGTAGGACTTACGCAAGTGTCATAATCAAATTAACTGTAGTAAATATTAAGTAGGGTGTGTTACGGCTATGTCAGGATTTGAGCGTTGGCAAAATGAGAAATTAGCCGTAACGCACCAGCAAATACGGTGGGTTAAGCGCTGCTTTAACGCACCCTACTGACTAAAATGTGACAATAGATTTGAAAAAAATCGAACGCAGATGAACGCAGATAAACGCAGATGTTGGCACAGCCTTAAGGCAGGGTACGCAGATGATTAAGATGAGCGATTTTTCGCTAATGCACAAGTTTAGGCTTGCCACGCCACTATAATTTAAGGTTTACTTTATAAATCATCTTTAAGCTTTTGTTAATTACGAATTATTGGGTGGTCTACTCTGGAGGAGTCAACAGCAATGATAAAAAATATTTTGGTAGCTCTTGATACTTCGGAAATTGCTTCAAAAGTAGTTGCCACTTTGGATGAGTTGATATTATCACCAGATAGCACAGTAGTTTTTTGTCATGTGTTCCCTACAGGCGATTTAGAGATAGAATTACCAAGCGATCGCCCCCACCCAGAATCTACAGCAGTTGCTTATTTTCAGGTGGAAAAACAATTGCAAGCTTACCAAGAAAATTTATCAGTTAAAACGGAATTGGAACTAGTGACAGGCGACCCTGCCCAAGAAATTATTCGTCTTGCTAATATTTATCAAACCGACTTAATTATTATTGGTAGCCGTGGTTTAACCGGAGTCAAGCGAATTGTCTTAGGTTCGGTTAGTAATCAAGTAGTGGAAGAAGCTAATTGTTCAGTTTTGGTAGTCAAGTCGAATTGAGTTTAAAACAGTTATCAGTTATCAGCACTTGGGGTAGGGTGCGTCAGATGCGGAAAATCCACAGAATGTGGACGAAATGATTGGATCTGACGCACCCTACAGTTACTGTTCACTGTTAAAGTAACGTGAGTTCGATGAACCTCACCCTCCCAACCTCCCTCTCCTACGAGGAGAGGGAGGAGAAACGAAAAAATACCTCACCCCCAACCCCTCTCCTGGTAGGCTATCCATTACCCGGATCTATCTCAACATTTGTGAGAGTATTCACTCACGTTTTTTCTAACCCTGATTTGTTCGTTGTTGATTCTCAATAAAAACATGGTTTTAGCGAGAAGATAAGGTGCAAATTTGTCAAGCCCCATGAAAAACTGAGTTGACAAGATGCTTACTAAGCAAGGGTTTTAAGATTGTAAAGAAAGATGTGGGTAATGAATAGCCTGGTAGGAGAGGGGTTGGGGGTGAGGTCAAAACAACGCTGGTCGAACTCACGTTAAAGTAGAGTTAAAAGTGAACTAATGCCATGACTACAACACCAGCATTGACTAAAAGGCTGACTCTTGCAGAGTATCTTGCTTATGATGATGGGACTGATATTTGTTATGAGCTGGTCAATGGTGAATTAATTCCTGTGAGTTTAGGAACTGGACAACATGGGGCTGTAGTGAGTTTTCTCAATAACTCTTTTCGGGCTGAAATTCGTCGCCAAAATTTAGATTGGACTTCTCAACAAATGGTTGTTGGTGTTCGCTCTCCCCGTGCAGGAAAATGGGATACATTGAGAATCCCCGATGTAGTTGTGATTCCTTTAGCTCAATGGCGAGATTTGCGGAATAGAGAAGCGGTAATTGAACTAAGCGAAGCACCTCCTTTGTTGGTGGTGGAAGTTGTCAGCGAATCAACAAAAACTGTAGATTATCGAGCCAAGCGAGTTGAATATAATGTTCTCAATATTTCCGAGTATTGGATTGTTGATATATTAAGTAACAAGGTGACTGTTTTCACCTTGATTGAAGAATTATATGAACCAGTGGAGTTTGTCGGTACAGAATTTATTCAATCTGCGACCTTTCCAGAGTTGAGATTAACTGTTGAGCAAGTTTTATCTGCTGAAGATTAAATGTTGTTATTTGGCTTGAGTTGTTAAATATTGGCGCAAACTTAATAAACTTAGGGTTTGTCCCAGGTTTAAGGGTAACAGAGAAATCCCTTCTAAGCGAGACTGCACCCAACCGTCTCCCCAGTACCATTCATGAAAACCATCGATACCGCCATTAAGTAGTAAGCGCAGACAGTTGGGTTTGGCTACATCTACCTGATGATGCACGGCTACGGGGCCTGTCCAGGTTGTAAACTGTGAGCCTGTGTGTAGTTCATCTGGTGTTCCTGGCGCAAAGCGTTGTCCTATCAACCATTTTTCTAGTTGTGCGGGACGCAGCAAGCTATCATGAATGGCGTTGGCTGATGCTGCAATTTCGATTCGCAGTTGGCTTTGTTGAAAATTACCTAGCATTGGTAGAAGTTGGGGGAATATAAGTTTCTATAGCCATACTAGATCACTGATAAAGGATAAGACAGGCTTTTGTTTAGATAAATACAATAATCCTAATGCGATTTTAGGGAATAAATCAAAATTTTAGCTATACCTACGACTTACTACGTCTATATTTTTCTGCTTTTTGTTGAGTGATTATAAACAACTTTGGCAATAAGATAAGGAGTTTATTTAGTCAATTCTCTGTGAATTATTATGCTGCGACTGGCTCAACTGAAATTCTGTAATTATGGCAAAATTCTCTTTTCCAAGCTGCTCTATTTCTTTTTTTATTTCTGTGAGTGAATTAACCCTGTGTTTTTCACTAATCAATGCCATCCATGTATAGCGATCGCCAATAGTATCAAATTCTTTATCAAGTTTCATAGGTAGCCTGATGCGCCACAGCTTGTTACATAGTACTGCCCAATTAGGGTTGAGAAGTTTGGGCAAAATCTCTTGATACTCTTGCTCAGATAGCTCAAAGGGTTGCCACATAAATTTGGGACTCATACCGCCACCAACCCAGCCTCTGAGAAGAAAAATATTAAGAATATGTAGCGGTGGTAAAACATTACAACTAGTTAAATTCGGCAGGTCATAGAGGAAAATGCTGAGAAGCTCTTCTCGATCGCCACATTCGCATTGCGACCAATCTTGCCTAGAATATTTGATCATCCTTTCCATAGCTCTTGAAAAGAACTCAATTTGTAAATTATTTTTAACAAAGTTATTAAAAAGCTAGGTTTTTTATTAGCTAGTCTTGCAATTTTAAATACTATTTTGCCAACTCACGTAATGCGTTCCTGTATTTTGTGCTGACTTTTCTATAAGCTTCCATTGCTTTTTCAAAATCAGGATCGTGAGCAGTTATATGAACGCCAGTAGGGGTTTTTGTAATATACACACTGTCCCCTTCTTTTACTCTCAGCTTTTGGAGAACTTCTTTGGGGATGGTAATTCCGAGAGAGTTACCAATCTTGCGAATTTTTTGTACCTGCATAGAAGAATTTACCCACCTTGGAGGAGTAATACTATTGTAATAACATTGTCAAGCCGAAAATGTTGCATTATTTAACCACAGAGGCACAAAGACACAGAGATAAAAGATAACTACAGGCATATGACACTTGCGTAGGTTCTGTATAAGTTAAGTTTTGTTATACTATAATAATATTTTTTGCTTCTAGCTTACAGCCGGGGCATTTGTCAAGACATTATTATTTGGTAAGGTTCTTCATGGCTGATCAATTAATTCGCGCCACAGCTGCTGATGGCGGAATTCGTGCGGTGGGTGTGATCACCACTCGCTTGACCGAGGAAGCACGGCAGCGTCATCAGCTATCTTATGTAGCAACGGCGGCTCTGGGACGGACGATGGCGGCTGGCTTGTTGATGGCTTCTAGCATGAAACGTGCTGGTTCTAGGGTGAATGTCCGGGTGAAGGGCGATGGGCCTTTGGCTGGCATTCTGGTAGATGCTGGTTTGGATGGGACTGTACGCGGTTATGTGGGCAATCCTCATGTGGAACTGCCTCCTAATGCTAAGGGTAAGCTAGATGTGGGCGGCGCGGTAGGTAATGGCTTTCTCTATGTTGTGAGAGATATTGGTTATGGCTACCCTTACTCTAGTACGGTGGAGTTGGTTTCGGGGGAAATCGGCGATGATGTGGCTCATTATTTGGTGAGTTCGGAACAAACTCCTTCGGCTTTGGTTTTGGGTGTGTTTGTGGGGGCTACTGGGGTGACGGCGGCTGGTGGGTTGCTGGTGCAGGTGTTGCCGAAGGCGGCTAGGGATGAGGCTTTGGTGGCGAAGTTGGAATCTAGGGTGGCGGCTTTATCTGGGTTTACGCCTTTGTTGCAAGCTGGGAAGAGTCTACCGGAAATTTTTCAGGATTTGTTGGGTGATATGGGGTTGACTGTTTTCCCGGAAAGCCAAATTCTGCGTTTCTATTGCGGTTGCTCGTTTGACCGGGTTTTGGGAGCATTAAAGATGTTGGGAGAAGCGGAATTACAGGATATGATTGTGAAAGATGATGGGGCTGAGGCGACTTGCGATTTTTGTGGCAGGGTCTATCAAGCAAGTAGTGAGCAGTTGGCTCAATTGATTGTAGATTTGCAGGCTGAGTCTTCTGTATCGGGTTAAGGTATAAATGGGCGCTGATTCTGTTAATTATTAATGGTATTTGTGGGAAAGGTAATGTAACAAGTGGCTTTTTAATTATGAGAAAGTTACTATGGCAAAAATAGCATTATCATTCTAAAACAGATGGCTATTCAACTATTTTGGTGTGAGAGATGACAGAGCGGGATATCCCAGAAAGTTGGCATCCAACCAGAGGAAGAAAACCAGATGAGATGGATGGTGTATACCGATCGCCACAAGTCGGTGATACCCAAGCATTTGGTGTGCCGGCTCCTGGTGCGGCTAATTCGGTAAATCAGCAAGTAATTACTGATTCCGAAGGATTACCTATAAATCCGCAAGATAAAGTAACTCATACTACGAAAAAAAGTTTTGTGAAGTTGCCGCGCTGGATGCGGGGTTGGCTGGGTTGGGCGTTATTATTAACGCTCATCCCTGGCAGTGTTGGATTTGTGGCGATGGCGATGCTGCTGAAGTTGCCGGCTGCACCCAATTGTCCGGCGATTTTCTGGCCCCTGGCGAGTGCTTCGGTGCGAATACATTGCGCTCAGTTGGCGGCTTCTAAACAAACGGTTGATGATTTGTTGGTGGCGATCGCTTTGGTCAAGCAATTGCCAAAAGACCACCCACTACGGGGCGAGGCTGACAGGTTTTTGGAAGAGTGGTCGCGGGATGTGTTAAAATTGGCTGACCAAAGTTTTCAGGCGGGGAATTTGGAGGTGGCGATCGCTACAGCCAAAAAAATCCCTCAAGATTTGGCGGCTTATAAGTTGGTAGATGAGCAAATCGGCAAGTGGCAGACGATTTGGGATCAAGCCCAAGGCATATACGCAGATGCGGAAGAGGAATTGCGCCAACAGCGTTGGCAATCGGCGTTTATGGTGGCTTCTAAGTTGTTGCGGGTAGATAATAAATACTGGGCTAGTGCTAAATATGATGAACTCAATGATATTATTACTGCATCTAGAGAAGATGTAGATAAGTTGGACAAAGCCCAAAGATTGGCTGATAGTAAGGTGGTAGATAATTTACTAGAAGCTATTAAACTGGCGGAGTCTGTTGGGGAGAAGAGTTACCTGTATGGCAAGGCGCAAGAATCAATTCCGGCATTTGGGCGCAAAATGTTGGAGTTGGCAAAGGCGAAAATGGATGCGCGAGATGCAGATGGGGCTTTAGAAATTGCCAGACAAATTCCTGAAAGTACGGGGTTGCGGACGGAAGTTGAAGATTTTATGGCTTTGGCTGATGCCCAAAGAAATGCTTGGCAAGGTAATGTGGCTGGTTTACAAGCAGCAATTACCCAGGCGCAACAAATTGATCCGTCTCGACCAAACTATGATCAGGCTCAACAGTTAATTAGCCGTTGGCAGTTGGAAATTGAGGATGTTTCCCGTTTAGAAAAGGCGCAGCTATTAGCTGGTCAAGGAACGGTGAATGATTTAACAGCTGCGATCGCCGAAGCACAGATGATTCCGGGGAATAATCCGCGTGGTTCCGAGGCGAGAGAGAATATTAATCGTTGGCAGGCGCAAATTGAGACGATTGAAGATAGACCTTATTTGGAACGGGCTGATCAAATCGCCTTGTTAGATGATGTTAACTCTTTGCAAGCGGCGATCGCGGAAGCTAGTCAAATTCGCCGAGGTCGGGCGTTGTATCCAGAAGCACGCCGCAGAATTAGGACTTGGGTAGGTAAGGTACAGCGCATCCAAGACCAACCTTATTTGGATCAGGCGCGGGAGTTGGCTACAAGGGGTGATTTGCCTACGGCTATTAGTGTAGCGCAACCAATAGCGTCTTCGGGAAGGGCGCTGTCTGGGGAAGCACAAGCGGCTATTGATGACTGGCGATCGCAACTTCGGGCTACAGATAATTGGAACCGTGCTAGGGAAGTGGCGGCGGCTGGGACTCCGCAAGCTTTGGCGGAGGCGATACGGTTGGCTGATCAGGTATCTGACAAAAGTCTGTTGCGGATGGATGCAAATATCGCTATTGACCAATGGGGTCAGCAAATCTTAGATATTGCCCGTTCTCAGGGTGGTGGTGATTTGTCTAGGGCGATTGAAATTGCGCGGTTGGTTCCTCGCAATAGTTCTGCTTATAGTACGGCGCAAGAGCAAATTAGAATGTGGCAGCAGTTACTTAATCCTGCGCCTCAGCCTCAGCCTGAGTCTGAGCAAGTTGTGCCTTCTACTATTATTAATGGGCAGTAGTTTTATAAGCCTCCTGGTTGGTTTTTCAGGAGGTTTTTTATTTGGGGACTGGGTGAGAAAGATTGAACGCAGATGTTGGCGCAGCCTTCCCGCAGGGTACGCAGATGAACGCAGATGAATCTGTGTTCTATTCCCTTGCAATACGCTATAATTAAGATGTTATTAAAATTATATTTTACCAAATTCGTTGCATATTAAGTACCAAACCAGGTAAAACATTTTCACCGTCAAGAGTTTGAGGGAATTTTAAAACTTCTACATCCTGTTCTGGACGATAAATTTCTACTTCCTGTTTTTTTCTGTTGATCAACCAACCCAAACGACACCCATTTTCGATATACTCTTGCATCTTCAACTGAGCTTTTTTCAAGCTGTCATTAGGTGTTCGCGCAGCGTGTCGCAGACAAAGTATCTCAATGACAAAATCAGGGCATAGAGGAATAAATTTTTCTTTTTGTTCTTTAGTTAAAGCATCCCAACGAGATTTTTCTACCCACGAAACATCTGGAGAACGGTCAGCACCATTTGGTAAAGTAAATCCAGTTGATGAATCAAAAACTTCGCCCAATTGATTTTGGTCGTTCCAGAACCATATTTGAGCGTTAGTAGTGGAATTACTTTTTCCTGTTTCTCCTCCCGTCGGTGGCATTATAATTAACTCCCCTTGGGCATTACGTTCTAATTTTAAATCAGGGTTTTCTTCACACAATTGATAAAACTGCTCTCTTGTCAGTTTAATTACAGAATTGAGGTTTAATGTAAGTGCTGTCATAGGAGAGTCTCCCGTTTTTGTTCGTTGACTGGGCAAGAAACCTAAATAGGGATTAATGTTAATAGCTACTCATATTTATTTTAGCAGGGAGACACGCTGTAATGTGTTTCAATCCCTAATAACCCAAGTTGCGGGTAATAGAAGATAAAAGAGGATAGGGTTAGTGTAAGCATGGTAAATGAGGGGTTGTGCGAACTCCAACCACCATGAAAATGCCACGCTGGAATGTTCAGTATATTTGAAAAGAAAGAAGCATTAACAACTTAGTCAATAAAAGCTTGTTTCAGAGTATAGGCAAAAATAAAAGCTTGTAGTTTCAGTAAAAACCCTTCATAAGTTACCGCATGAATTGATTTTTGGAAATAACCTGTAATGCCGCTAAACACGGTTTCAATGTAATGACGAATAGACTGTTTAATGTATTGAATCCACGGTGCATCTTGGCGTTTAGAGTTACTTTTTCGCATGACTTGCATTGAGATTTGCTCAGTTTCGAGCAAGACATCTTCCACAGTGTAATCAAGATAGGCACAATCAGCATAAACTTGACTTCCTGGGGGTAAATTCAAGGGTAAAGCACTCAATCCCCGGATATCGGTCGCACTTGCTGGCATGAACACAAATTCAACGGGAATACCTGTTTTGGTAGTTAATAACTGTACTCTTACTCCATAAAAATAACGTTTCTTAGATGCGATATAACCCCGATATTCTGGTGATTGGATGAGATGGGCATTAAAGATGCGAATGTTATCACATATCGGTACAGGAAACGAGTCTAAAAGATATTCCGTATCTTCACTAATCTCTTTGAGTCCCATTCCTACTTGATGAAATAAATCGTTGATTAACATCGAGACTTTGTGTAATCGCCGATTAAATCGTGATTTTTCTAACATTCGCGGCATCAATTTATGGTCTTTCATATAGCTGCAAGCCTGACTGTGATTACCACCAAAGTACATAGCCGCTATGATTGCCGTTGTGATAATTTCTGCATCACTCATTTCACAACGAACATCCTCTTCATGTGCGATCGCCTTTAACAGGTCATCTATGACAGAATAGATAGTAACTATTTCATTTAACATATATCCCTCCTAATTGTCTATCTGGAGGGATTTTCTTTTTTCTGTACCCCGATGTCATCTTTCCCAAGAGAGTAACTAGCAACTTGGGTTAATAGGGATTAATGTTAATAGCTACGCTAAGAGTTTAATAGGTGGATAGTAGCCAATCAAAGTTTCAATCCCTAATAGGGATTAATGTTAATAGCTACGGAGTTTGCCTAATTTCTTTAACCAAAATAGAGAAGTGTTTCAATCCCTAATAGGGATTAATGTTAATAGCTACCATTGTTTTAATCGACAGCTTAACCTCTGTCAGTAGTTTCAATCCCTAATAGGGATTAATGTTAATAGCTACTCGGCTTAGGTTTGGGAAAATCAAATCTTTATCTTGTTTCAATCCCTAATAGGGATTAATGTTAATAGCTACAAGCCGGCTTAGTCGCCGGAGTTCGCACGACTAGTTTCAATCCCTAATAGGGATTAATGTTAATAGCTACTTCTAGTTCTTTTTGTTTATCATACTCCGATCTGGTTTCAATCCCTAATAGGGATTAATGTTAATAGCTACTTTTCTTCAACTAATTTCCCCCCGGAATCACCAGGGTTTCAATCCCTAATAGGGATTAATGTTAATAGCTACAGTGAAAGACTGAAAGCAACTGCCCAATTTTTAAGGGAGTTAGGTTTCAATCCCTAATAGGGATTAATGTTAATAGCTACTCTATGATGATATTAGTATCGGCTTCACTGATGTTGTTTCAATCCCTAATAGGGATTAATGTTAATAGCTACGATGCTGTTATCAGCGTTATGCCCGCATGGTGGATTGAGAGTTTCAATCCCTAATAGGGATTAATGTTAATAGCTACCCTACGCCGAAGATTCAAATATTTCTCTGGAGGCGTTTCAATCCCTAATAGGGATTAATGTTAATAGCTACCTTTAGCAGGAATGCTGGGGGGGACGTTAGGAGTTTCAATCCCTAATAGGGATTAATGTTAATAGCTACTTTATATCAGATATTACTTTACCAAAGTCGTTGTACACAAGTTTCAATCCCTAATAGGGATTAATGTTAATAGCTACTTGTTCGGATTTCCAATATACAATGTGTGGTCGCAGAGTTTCAATCCCTAATAGGGATTAATGTTAATAGCTACCAGTTGCGCCATTGTGGTGATTCATCACGATGGCAAGCGTGAGGTTTCAATCCCTAATAGGGATTAATGTTAATAGCTACATATAACTACCAGATCGCCCCTCCTACAAATTTGAGTTTCAATCCCTAATAGGGATTAATGTTAATAGCTACTTGGATGCCTCAAGTAGCTGAATATTATGAAGAAAGTTTCAATCCCTAATAGGGATTAATGTTAATAGCTACTTAGTGTGCTTCCTGAAGATCAATAAACATTAAGTTTCAATCCCTAATAGGGATTAATGTTAATAGCTACTGCCCGGATCTGAAAGGCTTGCTGTATTTGGTTTTCAAGGTGCTGTTTCGTCAACCTGATATTAAAGTAGCTTTTCAGGCGCTGAGTTGTCAAGAGTGGCTCCAAGAAAAACGGCTCAAAAGTAGTGCTGGTAAGGGTTTGGGAGTTTGCGTCAACCTCATTTTGGTGTTAAATGGCTCAAAAGCAGAAGCAGTAAGGGTTTGAGCCGGAAAATTTGGTTGAGTATTTCAAACACCTATAGGTTGACGCAAAGTTAGGCAAAAAATACGGTGGTGTCCATTGGCATTTCGCCGCCGATGCGCTCAACTTTTCCCTGACAGCAAGCACAGAGGTAGTAAAAGCGGATGCTGTCTTGGTCTGGGTTGATGAGTTTAGCTAGGCGCGATCGCAGTTTAGCATATTGAGTCTGGGTTAAGTCACACTCAAAAACTGAATACTGCATCCATTGTCCATAAGATTTGAGAACTTTGTGAATTTTAGTCCGCCGCTTATCTTCGGGTATGTCGTAGGAAATGACTAAATACATGGTGACAGAGAGTAGGGGAGGTTTGTTTTTGTAGAGCTGACTTTTCAGGTTATGTGGAAAAGCTAACGCTAGACCTAACCCCCCAGCCCCCTTCCCTACTAGGGAAGGGGGAGAAATCAAAGCCTCTCTCCTTTTAGGGGAGAGGTTTGGAGAGGGGTTTTCCAGATACCATGAAAAGTTTTGTAGAGACGTTGTATGTAACATCTCTACAGGATTTATGAAAATTATTTTTATCTCATAACTAAAGGTGGGTATTTCTCAATTTCACCCATGAGGTATTTAGCGAGGAGTCGGGCTTGAATTTCAAAGGTTTCTTGATAACTATATTTCCTCTGCATGACTGGATGCTTAAATTGAGTTTGTTTCTTTTCTTGATATAATCTCAAGAAAATGTGCAACCCTTCTTTAGTTAGTGAAACTGCATTGCTAACAGGTTCAGTTACAAAGTCTTTTGGTGTTAGCATTTTGCGGTTAATTGCACTCAAAACCACAGCATCAACAATTAAGGGGCGAAACTCTTCCATTAAATCTAATGCTAAAGAAGGTCTACCATATCGCTCTGTATGTAGATATCCTAAATAGGGGTCGAAGCCGACAATATTTAAGGCTCCTTGGATATCGTGACGGAGTAAAGAATATCCTAAACTTAAAAGCGAGTTTACTGGGTCTATTGGTGGGCGACGGTTGCGAGTATTGAAAGTGAAATTATCTACACGAATTAGATGATTAAAACAACCAAAATAAGCAGCACTACCAGCACCTTCTAAACCGCGAATACTATCAATTTTATCAGCTTTATCTACGGAGGCGATCGCCTGAGTTAATTGAGTGATATTATTACCTAAATCAACATCATATCTACGCTGTGCTTCCGATAAACTATAGCGATAATTTTTCAGTTTACCCCTGACAAAACCTTGGGTAACATGAATCGCTTGTGCTGACTCACCAGCCGCTTTCCATTGTGCAGAACGGACGAAAATATTCTTACCCATTTCCGGTTCCAAACTCGCGAGATATTTACCATTATTGGTGAGAAAAGTCAGAGGAATTTTCTTATCGATGAGTTCAGAAATAGCAGCCGGAGAAATACTAGCCCTCCCCATCACCACTAACCCATCAATTTTTATCAAAGGTACATCTAAAATCGTCTTCTTTTCAAACTTGACATGAAGACGTTCATCAACTTTGCTAATAAAAGAATCATCCTGTGTAATGTAAACTGTTCCCATAAATTCACCTCAAATAGATATGTTGATTTTTAGCCA
The DNA here is from genome assembly GCF_014697625.1 of Anabaena azotica FACHB-119. GTDB lineage: Bacteria > Cyanobacteriota > Cyanobacteriia > Cyanobacteriales > Nostocaceae > Trichormus > Trichormus azoticus_A. Next base: position 39,892 of record NZ_JACJSG010000040.1, read on the forward strand.
GTATGCAAACCTCAAAATCCCTTTCCGCGTTTAAAAATTCCTCACCTAACCCACCTCTTGATAACTCCTCACCCTCTCAGAAGCTTTAGGTAAACATTGCAAATTCAGACTACATCCTTGACAACGTTTGCTATAAACTGGTGAAGGCATAATACCCGTAGCCAGTAAATTTGTGACTGCATGAATTGTAGCGATCGCAGTTTCGCGTAACTCTTGATTTATCTCTACCAATTGTCTGTGATGAGATTGGGCATAATAGATATATCCAGTAGTAATAGTTTGCCCTGTCATCTCCTCCAAACATAAAGCTTGAGCGCAAACTTGCAACTCATCATTATCCCATTCGCCCTTACTACCGCGCTTATATTCCACAGGATAAAATTGACCATTTGCTGCTTCAATTAAATCAGATTTACCAATGAGTTTATACTGCTCAGACTTCAGCCAAATTGCCCGAACTTGCCAAGTTTCATCCCGCATATTTTCGCTAATTGTGTGGACGCGATCGTGTAAACTTGTGCCTTCTATGGTATACTGATTATCAGTAAATTCGCCTGCACAAAACATCCGCCAACAGCGATGCGAACAATAGGCATATTGGTTTAATGCCGCAATTGGAATGTATTCAGTGTTCATAGTTATTGCTTATTAGTTGTTCTATTTCATCTGTCAAACCTAACCCCCCCAACCCCCCTCTCTTAAGGGCAGGTTTTTCATAAAGTAATCAGTGAGGACTATAAGATTCAGTAAATTATCAGACTTTCATCTACCCCTACACCCCTACACCCTTATACCCCTACACCCTAAAATCAGTGTTTTTGGGTCGAAGTGTAAAAAACCTGCCCTTGAAAGCCAACCCCCCTTCCCTACAAGGGAATGGGGGAGTTAAAGCCTCTCTCCTTGTAGGGGAGAGGTTTGGAGAGGGGTTTCTAATATACTTTGCACCTCTCCAAACAACCTCTCACACAGAAGAAAGTCGCCGCAGCATCCCCATACCCATAGTTGTTTTCCGTCCCACACCTGCGTATAAAGCAAAGTCTGCTAAGGTGTTGATTTGCTTAATTTGTATTGGTTCTACATCACCTAATATGCGATAATTAACTTGTCCCAAAATGCCGATGAATTTACTTCGAGAATCAGCTAATATTTCTGTATGAATGTTAAGAAACGAAGGAAATATTGACTCGATGGGAATTTGAGTAAATTCTATCCCACTGTATTTATGCCAACGCGAAAGTAGGGAATTAAACACACATTCTCTAGTGGGGAGAGTCGTGTCAAATTGTCCTTGACGGAAGGCGGTAGGCGTGGCGAAGCTAAAGTTAAAAGTACGAATGCTATCGCTGGCTTGCTCATACAATTGCGCGTAGGTGGTAGCATTTGCCCAAGGTTGAGTAGATTGGGGTGTGCCTTGAATGCTGGTAATATACAAGTTAGCCGGGCCGAGATGCCAAGGATGACTGGGATTAAGATTGAGCCATAGTTGCGTTAGTTGGCTAAATAGGGTGTCATCCAGTAGAGATATACGCCACCAACAAGGCGTTCCGGCGGGGATGGCTTGCTGATGGAAGTATTGCAATGAGTCACCATGAGGAACTTTCGGCTTATATCTACCCTGTCCCCTGTCCCCTGTCCCCTGTCCCCTAGTTTGCAAAGGCGACAGGGTGAAAGCTTTATCGGCGGTGGAGTCGTGCAAGCGATCGCCTAATGTGCTATCAACAGAACTAACCAGGGTGAGAAATAGCGCATGTAGATGTCTGCCTGTAAGATATTGTGGAGGAATAGGCGATTGCGGTAGTAAATTAAGAACTAAACTATGAGGCATAATAACAATTCAAAATTTAGAAAATACCTTGATTTTTCTTTCTTCCTTTGTGCCTTTGCGTCTTTGCGTGAGAAAAAAACCTACTTACGTTTTTTAGCAGTAGCTTGAACAACTCTAGACTCAATAGTAAACTCTGGAATTTCCCCTAGTTCATCGTCGCCTAAACTATACTGTTCACATACCAAACTCAAACGATTTCCTGGTGTTTTCACAGCATTAACAGAGTGAGTTAAATCACCTTGAAAGTAAACTAAGCTGTTCATCTGCGGTTTAATTTGTCCCAGTTGGCGTTTGTTTGCTTTGAGAACCAATTCTCCCCCCTGCATATTTTCCGGTACGCGCACATATAAGACGCTGACATACATCGGCGGTTCAATGGTTTTGCAGTAGGAACGCAGAGAACGATCTATATGTGGATCGACGCGGGAGCCTTCTTTCAGGAGTAAGGGATTGAGGTAAAAGGCGTTACAATTGGGACGGAGAGCCAAATCTAGGTAGGGTTTGAAGTAGGGAAACTTTTGTTCTACTGTGGGAATGTGCGATCGCCTGAATACCACAGAAAATCCTTTAGTCCCGACAAAATCACGGTTGAGGTTGTTGACTGCAAAATAAGGACAGGCGTGAATTTCTCCCCACAAGTGGTTGAGGTAGTCGCTAGGGAAGGCGTTTGGCTGTTGTTGGTATTGTTTCACGGGAGGCGATCGCACAGTAATAATTAACTACGAAAATGATATGCTATCCTAGCCGGAATTTGCAGGTTTTGAATATCTTTGAATTGGTAATATTGCCCCCGCATTTGCACATTTTGAATTAGACTAACTGGAGGCATATTCACCACATCGTAGCTCATCACTTGATTAGTAAACATCACATCCAAGGGATTTAAAGGAAATTTGCAAGTAAATATGCCTTCATAAGTTTGAGGTTGGGGTAATTTCTCAACTGTCACCTCAGCCTTACTCATCCATTTACCTAAACGAATCCATTTTGGTAATTTGATTTCGTTTTTGGTGATGACAAAAAACTCAAATTGACTTTCTGGTGCAACTTCCTTCGCTCTCCCAAAACTCGGAATATTTTTCTGCGTCTTCTCCATCTCCACATGATAGTTATTATTAGCATACTTCCAAGTGTTGAGAATAGTAGAATGTCCGATGGAATGTGCGGGAGTGACATAAATTCCCTGTTCATTCAGGGGTGTTAAATGCTCCTCATATTTTGGCACTTGTTCGGGACAGAAGTAGCGATAGGAATGTTCCTCAGCTACGGTGGTAGAATAGATGGCGCTATCAACTAAACCCAGTGCATAACAGAGTGCGTAATTATGAATTACTGGCTCTGTTTCGTATAGTCTGCCAATTTCACGAGTAGCAAAATAAAGGCTGTCGTGTAATTCTAATTGACAACGGTAAATTAATACCATTACTCTTTCCCCGCTTTCGCAGCAGTTTTCTTTTTACTAATGTGCTTATTGGCGTAAGCTTTTGCTTCTGCATCAGCTTTTTGTAAAATGCTTTTAATTCCTGCTTCATTTGCAGTGAGATTTTTCACTTCTTGTAATAGAGGTGCAAAAGCATCACCAATAAAATCGGTGTGAACAATAAATTCTTCAGTCATTAAAGTTTCAATCGCATTTTTAGCAGCCGTCATGACCTCATCTTCATCTAGAGGGTCAGGAGAATTTAAGGAATTATTCGCTTTCATCTGGTCATATATTGCTTGAGTCCAGCGTAGATTACTAGTAACTTCACCATCAGCAAATACAACTCCAATCAATTCATTTCTTACTCTACCTGTGCGGGTGGTTTGCGCTCCATAATGGCGTGTGCGTAAAATGTTATTAAAGACGTAAAGGAAGCTGGCTTCTGTGGGGTCTTTCAGAGTAACAATACTAGGAAAGAAAACTTGTGGTCTAATGTGGTCTTGTTGATTAATTCGGCTAGTAACTTCGCCGGGTTTGGAACCATTTTCACCTTTAGAAGCCATTGTCCCATTTTCAAAGGGAGCATTCAAGGTAAAGGTTTCGTGAGATTCATCAAATGCAGTAATTGAAAATGCTGTATCGACTACAACCTTAGATTTTTCGGAACCAGAATCACCAATTGCAAAACCATAAATAATGCAATCAGGATTATCCATTGCAAAATTAACGTTATATTCGCATTCTTTATCCGTCATTAAACCATAGTTTCGTAGTAATTCCCTACCTACTAAACGTTCTGGGGTAGATTGTTTACGTTTGAACATTGATAACCTACTAATTGTAGTCTTATCTTTAACTCCGGCTCTAACTCTGGCTTTATTTAATTCTCCATCTGTTTGAAATAAGGGGTAAGATTCGGTGATGCGAATTGTGAGAAAATGGGCGTATTTACCCATTGGTTTGTAGGGAATTTCTGCTTGAAATAACTTAGATTCAACAGTTTTCAGTAATGTCATAATTCATCTCCAAATAATTTAGTAATGGTTGAGGTGAGTAGAACGGACTAAATAAATCAAGGTTTGTAGTAAGGACTTTAGTCCTTTTTTTGAGGACTGAAGTCCTCACTACGAACTCAATCGTGATAACTTGACAATAGTTAACATAGTTTGATTGATTTTCGACGGTTTACTTAAAATCACAAATTAATCATCATCAGATTCAGGCGATTTATCATCTTTACCTGCGTTTTCTTTGTCATCTGCTAAACGATAAAGAAACTCACAAGTGTCACGAATTAAGTTGAGTTGACGACCTGCTAAACGTGCGCGATCGCCTGCAAATGCTTTCTCAAATACTTCGATGACAAAATACTTTGCAAAGTCTAAAACGGCTTGTCTTTCTTCTTCCCGTTTACTTAATATCCAACGTCCCTCAGCAGTGGAAGCATGAACCCGATCCATGAGTTTAAAAACTTCTGCGGCGACGGCTGCAACTAAAGTGTCTCCTTGAAACACAGTTGATTCAGCTTTCAGGATAGTTTCTGCTGCAATATCGATAGGTTTGAGGACAGCATTAGACTTAGGATTATAACGCTTATTCGCCCGATAAAAACGGCGATAAAGTTCTGTTAAATTCTGGGGATGATTTAAACTCGATTCTGGTTGCACAATCAATGTTTTCGTATCCATATTATACTGCACATAAGGGTCAAAACAAGGGTAAAAATGATAGGCATAAAGCCGAATTTTCTCGATGCGTGCTGTTTCTATTCCTTGGTTACGCACCCAACGATTGAGGTAAGAAAAAACGTACAGAGGACTAGTTTCAAAATCCTTTGCAAGTTCCGTAAATCTCCCCCAGTTAGCATCGTAACCAGATTTACCTTGTCTAGCATTGACATCAAGGTGAATTGCATAGGCGGCGGTAAGCACGTTGAGAGGTGCGGGGTATTGAATACCGTTGTCAAGCCAACCCTCAAGGATGTAGTCTAGACGGAAGCGATCGCGTCTGACTAATGCACGGAAAGCATGAGGCGCACTATCGAGAAAAACGCTTTCTTCAAATTCTGCACCATCATTAAAAGGCGGAATTGGTGACTCAGAAACCACAGTTTTCACATCTAAAATCATTGGGAAAGCAAACGCCAACCAACTTGGCATAATCCAAGATTCGGTATCTGTGCTATCTCTACCAGGTGGTAGCGCCATGAAGTAAAATGTTAAAGGTTGGTCATCAGGATAAGACAGTTTAAATGTCCGGTCTTTGTCTCGTTCTAAGTTTTCATCAATTAAAAAAGCATCCACACTTTGATAATTTTCTCGTTCTAAGTTTGCCTGTAAATCCTTACTGATAAAGTGATTACGGACGCTGGTATCGAACCGAGTTTGTGCAATCCCATTGTATGCTTTCTGTAAAAACTTATTGGTTTCCGGTGTGAAATAATAAGTCGGATAAAAGTAGAGATAGCGATATTTCCCATCTTCAAATCTTTTACCCACCGCTTGAGTTTGATTCATCAAGATTTGCCTCAGCATCATCTCTACACCCGCAATACTTGAGATGTTGCGTTTAGCGTTAGAACCTCCTAACATTTGCTTATTTGTATAAACTTGGGGAGTAAATAAAACTGCCGATTCCATCTGTTCTGTCACTGTATAGGCAGAATGGGAAATCGAACAGATTAATTGTCTTCCTCGTCCTGGTTTTTTAGCAGCATTATAGTTATTTAACTCATCTACAAATGTATCTACTTGAGTTTTCACTGATGCGTCTTGATTGGTATTTGGTAACATGACAACTCTTGCTACCCACAGCCGCAAATCATCCCAACCATCAGGTAGTTGATACTGTGCAATGATGGGTGAAATTAAGCCTGTCAGATATTGAATAACTTGCTGACAAGTTTCGCGGACATTTTCAATCCCTGGATGATGTTCTAAATATTTAGCTGCGAGATAATACCATTCATAAGGTACGCCTCCCGTATTCCCTTTCAACTTATTTTCTTTCAGGCTTTCATTGATGCGTTGAATTTCTCGAATTTGCGGTAAGTATGACGTAAGATTCCAGAATTGTGCAACCTTATGGGTTAAATCTAAAGCTGGTACTTCTGGTAGCTTTTTGTCTTTCTTGCGAATATCCTCAATGCGATTTACTGTTTCATCCCAAATTTTCCGACTAACTAAATCACCAAACTCAGCAATTTGATCAATACGAATATCATCAGCAAATTTAAAGTCATAGTCAGCCGATAAAACCCTTTGTTGCTGAAACTTAATTAAATTATCACTGCGACTTTTCGCTACTGAATCTTTATTCGGGTTTAAGATGCGTAAGGTTGCATCCAAAGCCACCTGCATTAAGCCTGGAGAATCAAAAAATAAGTTGTAGTATTCGGCATATTTCATGCCTTTCCCATCTCTACCAAAACCTGTTTGTCTCAGGCGTAGTTGTCCTGCACAAAGAGATTTGATATTCTCAACTACAAGGTCTGGTAAATCTTTGATGTCAATAGCTGGTGCATTACGCGCAGCTAAATAAATTACTCCTGTGGGCAGATATAACAAAGGTTCATAGTAGGTATGCTCATCTGTATTCAAACTGGTGTGAGCTTGAATTAAAGCATTGTTGACGACATTAGTTAAAACGCCTCTATTTTCAGCAATGCTGTGATAGGTAAGTTTTAATTGTCCATCACTTAATAAGTGGAGAATTTCCTTAAGTTTGGGGTGTTCTGCGTCTTGGGGATGCTTGACGATGGAGGCGAGGGAGTCAGCTAAACAAGTTAAAGCTGATAGTTGACGTAGGGTGCGATCGCGCAATACTGGATTCAACCCAAATTCCGAAAAATTCCAGTTAGTATCCCACCTACTTTGTGCATTATAAGCCATGCACAATAAATCATCAATATATTCTTGATAAGCCTCTGAATTTTCTGGATTAATAAACTTATCCAGTCCCAATTGCCGAACTTTCACATCAATAATTGGGCGATGTTCTGCTAACGGTAACTTCCGGCAATCATTCGGCACATCAGGGAACTTTTCAAAGTCATGTAAAATAAACCCAGCAATTACCAAACGTCGTTCTCTTTCCTTCACCACACGCTGGACTGTAGTATCGAGTTGCTGTAACCGTCTCTCAATTAAATTAGCTGGAAATAAGCCATTTAATAAATGTGTATTCAATGATTGATCAGCCGCATTATCTCGCCTAACTTTGCTTTTCCCTTCTGCTTCTCGCTGCTGGTCAATTGTATCGAAATACTTACCCCCTTTAGCAGTTACACCAATAGCTATACGTAAGAGATTTGGTAAAACATACTCAGCGAAATCTGTCATTACTTGGTCATCAGGATTTTGTGCCTGAATTGCTTCGCGCAGTAGTTTAAGACTGAGTAATTCATCTGGGGTTTCGATAGTGCGATCGCCATCACTATCAAAGCCAAAATCCCCCGATAACCAATCATCAGCTTCAGTTTCTAAAAGTGATAATTGTTGATATTCATCTGAATTTTTACTTTTTTTAGCCATTTTTTTGATTCAAAGAAATTAAATAAGAGTTCACTTGGCGCACGTAAAGCGGATATTGTTGTAATGCAAAACTGATAGCTTTGAAAACTTGTTGCGGATCTATCTCGTCATACTCATGCACAAGACGATTCCTTAATCCTGATGATGGTGCTATTTGTCTTGCTAGTTCTGGCGTGATTACTTGATATTTGCTAAGTTCTATGAAACCTTCAAAGTTAGTAACGCAATTGCCAGGATTTAATTTAGATAATATGTGTTCATTGATATCTATTGCTGCTTGAGTCATTAATTGCAGCAGTCTTTCTACAACCAGTTGTTTTTCAAAATCATTGAGAAATTCATCTAGGCTAATAGAGCGAAACTTCTCTAAAGTATTGTAATACTTAGTAATTAACCTCAGCCTAACTAAAACTATTTCTGAATCTATGTTACTCATGCACCCCACTTTTTCAATTCCATTTCAATAATTTTATGTTGTTCTTTACGGAAATGTTTTAACTCAGATTCAGATTTAAGTGACTTTAATTTAAACTTCTGAAATTCCCCATCATCTTTTTCAAATAACATAATCCCATCACGAGCTATAAAATGTGATATTAATTCTGAACAATGATTAACTTCTACAACGTCAATATGATCTGAATTTAATTTGAATAATTCGCCAATAACTATTGGTAATTCAAACAAACGGAAACTATTATCTTTTACATAAGTCTCACGTTGTTCTTTGTCATACAGAACAGCAAAATCCCAGTCACTCTTGGCGTTGGTGTTACCAGTAGCCCTAGAACCAAACAGAACTAACATTTTTAAGTAAGGAATTTTTTCCTGTATTTGTAGGGAAAGTTCTTGTAACTCGGCTATTGTCGGATTATTGATTTGCATTTAATTATTCTCCGTAAGGATTAACATTTATTGGCTTAGGGCAAATTAATATGAAGCTGTGTATAATTAGAGGTCGGGAATAATTGAACGCAGATGCACGCAGATAAACGCAGATAAATCAATTGATTTTATAATTGGCAACTCATATAAAATTGGTATTACTCTACAATTTTATTCAATACCTTCGAGTAATTTGGCAACTTGTTCTGGTGCTGGAAGCTGATTTTTTAATTCTTGAGGCAAGGTTGAAAATACTTTATAAGTTGCTATACCAATCGGTTTATTTGATTCTCTAAGTGCATATTCAACAATAGTTTTGTTCTTAGATTTACAAAGAATAATGCCAATTGATAGGTTTTCATCCGGTAGCCTTACCTTGTCATCTAAGACAGCTAAATAAAACTGCATTTTTCCTACATATTCAGGTAAAAACTCTCCTGTTTTTAACTCAACAGCAACTAAACATTTCAATTGACGGTGATAAAGCAGTAAATCAATAAAAAATTCCTGCTCTCCAATTTCTAAGCGATACTGACTACCCACAAAGGTAAACCTGCCACCCATTTCTTGTAGGAATGGTTGAACTCTCGTTAAAATTGCTTGTTCTAATTGTCTTTCGCTGTGTTCATCTGCTAATTCCAAAAAATCAAAAGTATATTCATCTTTAACAGCTAGTTGTAGTTGATTACGGATTTCTACCGGAACGGTTTGGTTAAAATTTGTTTGGTTGAGTAAAGTTTTTTCATAGGTTTGATTTTCAATTTGATGAATTAAAACATTCTTTGTCCAACCAAATTTACGAGTCATTCTGATGTAAAATTCACGTTCTAGGTCATCCTTGCATTTCTCTAAAATGACTAGATTGTGTGTCCATCCAATTTCTCGCACCATTGGTGCGAGTTTTTCATTCGCGGCGTAAGTTTCATAAAACAGCCTCATTCGCCAGAGGTTAGCAGCCGAAAAACCGCTAATTCCTGCAAATTCTCTCCGCAAGTCTTTTGCTAGCTGTTCCACTACTGATTTACCCCAGCCGGCTTGCTGCTGTCGGGTAACAATCATCTGCCCAATATCCCAGTACAGGGCAATGAGTTCTTTATTAACAGCCTTCAGCGCTTCATACTGTGCAGAACGAATGCGTTGTTTCACTTCCACTAGCAAATCTCCATACTCGTCTGGAATTGGTTTACTCATAGCTGTGGACTTTCAATTGAGTCATGATTAACTAACCGAGACGCATAGATTAAACAGGCTTGTACATCTTCTTGTTCTAACCAGGGATAACCCGCTAACAAGGTTTCGATAGTATCTCCCGCCGCTAACATTCCTAAAATATGTTCAACCGCTAGGCGGCGATCGCGAATAATAGGTTTACCGCCAAAGATTTGCGGGTTGACTGTAATTCGTTCTAATAGTTTTTGTTCGTTCATAGAATATCTGTATAAAAACAGTAGAACTAGGGTAGATTGCTTTATGCTGTGTACGCTGCAAACACCCTATAAATCTGGTAAGCAGGAACTTGAAACAACGACTTTCCGATTACAAGTCGGATGTACTTGTAAACAGCATCCTACTCTGGTGGGCAATATATATTTACTAAACCTTGCAACTCTTCAATTTCAGCATCTAGATACCTAAGACGATTCAGGATTAAATTCTTACACTCCTCAATCTGCTCATCCCGATTGCTGAATTTTTTTAATTCTTCATTGATTGCATCTAGTTTTCTCTCTAAAGCACTGATGCGACAGCGATTTTCACGAACTTCTCTAAATAGTCTTAAAGTCAATGCTTGATCGAGATGATCAAAATCAGCATCAAGTATAAGGCTCGTCAGGTGGGGGTCGGCATTCTGTTTTCGCATTTGTCTTGCATAGAATAACAAACAGTATATAGAGTTCACAGTTTATTAACCAGGGAAACTCTTTTACCCTGTATAACACTTGTGTACTATAGTTATAGTATAAGTCTAAGGCACGAAAATTTATAAAATCCCTATCAGGGATTGAAACAATACCCTGTGAACGTACTACTGTTCGTTCTTCTGCCTTTAGACATTGTATAACCAAAATCCCTATCAGGGATTGAAACTTCAACCAATCCATATTTCATCCCCTTTGCTTTTAAACGTGTACGCCAAAGTATCAAGCAACAGCGCAGAGTGACCGAAAGCTATGGAATAGGGCGCTGTCGCATCATGGAAACTGAACCGATCGCTAATTGGGTAAATCTGAAAGTGCATCGGTAGCCTTAGCCGCATCCGCACTTCCGCCACAGGACGGCGAATTACATAACAAACTAAACCCTCTTTTTTCAGTCGTTTGTTAATTTCCCCAATCCAGTAGTTTTCCGGTTGCCAAACTTCCACACCCTTTAATACCTGCACCTTCCAAGCATCGGCGATCGCCTGCAAATCCCCAGCGTAGGTAAACTTCCAGTTCAGCCTTTCCTCCCGGTAGGAACGCAACTTCATAAATGCCATACAGTGAGTAAATCTACCTTTTGCGATCGCCACTCCTGTACGTTCTGCGGTTTCCTTAAGTGTCCGTATAAATGCCGCCTCTGTCCAAACTTCAATCTCTAAGTTACCTAAAATACCCGGTAAATCATAGGTTTTAAATCTGTCTACTTCATTTTCTTCGGTTAAATCATACAAACCACATTGCAGAGAACTCACACCCCGGAAACTAGCAGCATCATCTGCAATGGGATTTCCCGATTTATTACCAGACAGTGCTTGCCAATCTTTTGCCCATCCTGAAACACGCCCAGCCACAGATTTTAAGCTAGTGCTAAATACTTCCTCACAGAGTTTTTGAAACTCTTGTCGGCTTTGGGCATACTGTTCTTTAATCGTGCGATCGCCTAACTTAAAGAACAAGTAAAATGACTGCACTGCACCCCAACTTTTATAATAGCCGCGAAAATCATTTATCTGGCGATATTTCTCAGCAAGAATATTATGAAAAGATGGGCGATCGCAAATCCTATCTACTTCTAAAGGTGGTGTATCACCCTGAAATAAACGTTCAACCAAAAAGTTAGGTACTAACGCAAATGCCGTAAAGTTTTGAAACTTAATTTCTTCCCCATCCTTTTCATAACCATCATGTCTACCTAAGCGTCCCAAACGTTGAATAAAGTTACCCGCATCAGAGGATTCAAAAATCAAGAAATTAATTTTAAAATCAACCCCGACATCAATTGTGCTAGTTCCCAGCACCAAATCAGCCGCCAAACTACCTTCTTTTTCCGCCTTTCCTGATAAGCCTGTATTTTCTCCAACTTTTAAACCATTAGGCTGCAAAATTTCTTGAAAAAATGGAGTCAAGCGTTTAACTGCGGCGATGGAGTTAAGAATAATTGCTCCTTTACTCCCTGGATATTGCTGAAACTGCGCTAAAATTAAATTACTATTTTCTTTCAGCCAAGTTTCCGATGCTTTAAAACTCGGTTCCAAAGGAATAAAATTTAGTGAAATTGCCCGCGCAACTTGTCGCCATCCTTGATTTCTAAGTTCTTCCTCTTGTGCTGGCGTGTCAGGAAATTGATATTTATTTTGTTCAATAGGGTTAATTTCTTGGCAACGAAATCCTGCTAGTTTTAACCTGTCAATTAGATTTTTATCTGGTGTAGCAGAAAGAAACAGAAATTTCTTCCGGCGATTTGTGCAGCGAATTAACAACATAGTGTTAATGACACTAGCTATTTGTGGCGCAGCGAAAACATGAAACTCATCAAAGATAAATAAGTCAAAATCCTTGTCAATTTTTGCCCACAGTTTATCAGGACTATCACCAGGAATTATATAAGCGCCGCGATGCAGATAATGAAAGATATCGGGGTTAGTTAGTAACGCTTCTCTTTGGCTAGTGAGAGTTGCGATCGCAGAACTTTTTTTCAACCCTTCATTCTCTGCATAAACTTCTAAATCAGCCCCACTCAATCTAACTATACGCGGTTGATTTTTTGGTTGAAATTTTTCTACATACCCTTGAGTTTGCGTTTCTTGGTCACGGGCTAATTCATTAGTAGGGTAAAGTCCAATAGCAGACAATTCACCTTGTAAAACTTCTAAATATGCAGCTAAACTTTTACCATCTCCTGTCATCGCAGTGTTAAACACCACATCAATATTCGGATTACGTAGTGCTTCTAAAGTAGCGACTTGATGCCAAGATAAAGACCAATTTTTCGGTATTTGCACCCCATCAGGTGTGGGGACTGTTTGCGAATAAACAGGTTTGAGAGTAATTTTGTAATCTTCGGACATACACTTAAATAGTGTCCGTAACTGGTTGTTAAAATCTATATTGCCACGCAAAATGGAGATTGGCAAGAAGTGTAAGTATAAAAGTGTCCGTATAAATGAGTCGTAAAGGTCAGTCGATAACTCTCTCATTAAAAGAACGAGATAAAGCCGAACTAGAAGCGATCGCCCTAGAGTTTGGCATAACATGGGGCGATCGCCCGAACATATCCAAATTAGTAGAAGCGATCGCCCAACGTAAGTTACTCATCGGCAACAATCAAAACTGGTCAGAAAGCCGCATCAGGGCCTTACATCGGTGTATTGGTGCATTAACTGACATTGGGCAGATTGAACAAGCCCAAGTGATTGCTAAGTTACTACTAGAACGCAGTGAATTATCAATCCCACTGAGAAACGAAATTGAACGTTTCCTAGAAAATTTGCCCCCACCTTGGCGTTTACAAATAGATAATTTCATCCTTCGCCAGCAGCCGTTTCAGCTAACCTATCAAGATGCAGCCGGACGCTTACTTAATTTCACAGTCCGCTATGCCAAAATTGCACCCCATGAAAAACGACAATACCTAGATTGCTGGTGTGAAGAGACAGAAGGAAACTTTGACATACCTGAACTAATGCACAACTGGAGTTTACGGTTAGACCGAATTACCGATGCAGCCGTGACTTCAATTAGTGGGGAATGGCGTAATAAATTAGATGAAATCACAGTAGAAATGCACCTATTTGCAGGTTTAGTATTTGCCTATCAAGCCAAACCAGAGGACGAGACTATCGAATGGCTACCAGATAAACCAAAAGTTCGACGAGTTATGAGGCGTGTAGCGAGTACCTTTTGGTTTAGCCGCGAAGTCATGCAATATGCACCAGATTGTATAGTTATAGCGCCAGAGAATGTGCGCGATCGCTTTAAACAAAAACTCCTCACCCTCTGCCAGTTGTATGATATCGAAATCAACAGCTAGCAGGGGTGTAAGGGGGTAAGGGTATAGGGGTGTAAGGGTTTTCAATATGTACACCCCTATACCCTTAACCATGAAACTAACGGCGTATACTCCGAGGGTCAAGGGCATCTCTTAACCCATCACCGAGTAAATTAAAAGCTAAAACCGTCAAAATAATCAATATCGCTGGCGGCCAAATTAACCAAGGCTGCAACACAATAATCGAAGCATTACTAGCTAGGGATAGCATATTACCCCAAGATGGGTCAGGCTGTTGAATACCCAAACCGATAAGACTGAGTATCGCTTCCGAACCGATAAAACTGGGAACCGCCAAAGTAGCCGAGATAATCACATAAGTAGCAGTTTGCGGCAAAACGTGACGGCGAATAATATATAGTGGATGACCACCCATAGCCTGGGCGGCTTGGACAAACTCACGTTCCTTAATTGACAGCACTTGTCCGCGAATTACCCTAGCTAAACCCGCCCAACTAATCACAGAAGTAATCAACACAATGAGTAAAAATCGCTGACTGCTAGTTAAACCCGCAGGTAAAACCGACCCCAAGGTGACTAGTAGATAAATACTAGGGAAGGTCATTAGCACCTCGGCAATACGCATGATAATGCTGTCCGTCCAACCGCCGAAATAGCCAGAGATACCACCTATCAGCAAACCGAGGGGGAAAGTAATTACCACCCCAATAATGCCGATAAACATACTAATACGCCCACCATGTAAGAGACGGCTAAATTGGTCGCGTCCTTGTTCGTCAGTACCTAAGATGTTAATTTTTGCCCCGTTATCCGCACCAAATAAATGCCAATTTAAAGGGATACCAGGGATAACAGTAGTTTCTTCCCAATTAGGCGGTAGGGGTAAACTCACCCGTAACAGTCGATACTCAGGGCCAGAGACAAACAAACGTACAGGTGAGGGCTTTTTGAAGTCTACAATGACTTGGCGATCGCCTGTTTCTAAATCCGTGTTTCCTTGAGTTGTCGGATAAACGTGAGGGCCGATAAACTGACCAGATGTTTTAGAAACCCAATAAATTTTCGTTGGTGGTAATAGTGAACCGTTTGGCTGCGCCACATAAGGATCATAAGGGGCAAGAAAATCAGCAGCAATCACCGCCACATAGAAAATTATCAGTAAAATTGCCCCAAATCGCGCCAAAGGGTTTTTCTGAAGTCTTTGCCACCAATTCATAATTTATCTGCCTTTTGTCAGTTGTTAGTTGTCAGTCGTGAGGCAGTGCGGTGGGCGGGTTCCCCGACTTGGAGCAACTGCCGAACCCGTTCGCGTTAGCGTCCCGTAGGGAAGGGTCAGTTGACTATGGACTAATGACCAATGACCAATGACCAATGACTAATGACTATCTAAGCATGAAGTTTTTCCACTAGGTGCAGACCTTCCTCTTGATTTCTTTCATGTTCCACTACAAACACATTGGAATAAAGATTGGCTAAAATTTGTTTACCTTGCTGTGTCAAAGATAAATAGCGCAATCCATCCTTAATATATGGATGAACACTATTCCAGTAAAATTTAGCGTAATTCTTGCGTAAATCGGCTGGTGTTTCGTAACCTAACACTTTAGTCACACCAGTTTCTTCAAACTCGTAGTACAAAGATGTGATTTTTTTCAAGTAACGCGGGTCACTTAATTGTCCAATCAAATCGGCAGCACGCACTAGCCCTGGATAACAAAGTGTATTTTGCTGGTCTTCTGCTGCGGGTACAGGAAAACGAGTCCACTCAATATTACTTTTAATCACCTCAGCATCTATCAGCTTATGACCGCCAAAACGTTCGTCAATAAACAGTTTAGCTCTATCCACGTGATATGGTGTCAAACTAGCATCGGAAGCACCAGGATGTAGAGAAATCATGTTGCCATTTTTGCCAGTAGCGTATAAATTGGTTTGTTCTTGGTCTTGTCGGCAGACTCCTTTGACGTAGCCAATATCATGACATACCAAAGAAATAATAAAATGTAGCCAGTCTTCGCTAGAAACCCCACCTTCGCGGATGTGTTTACCGCGCAAAATTTCTTGCCCTACAAGCGTAACCAAAATTGAGTGTTCCACATTGTGATAGAGAGCATCGCTATTAGCAATGTTCTCTAAAGCCATGTTACCAGCCCAAGCGATGATGTCTTGGTAATCATTCTTTAAACAGCCATAAGTCCTGGTGTAACCTTCCCGGATTTGTTTGACAAAAGCATCAATTAAAATTTCTGTAGCGTTAAACATATCAATTACTCAATTTAGGTAGCAATTATTGCTAGTAGGTTTGCAAAAATACATAATCAGGGCAGACCTGATTAGGATCTAACGCAATTTAGATTCATCCTTTTTAACTCAGGTGTCAGGGTGTGTGCTAGCCGATTGGCTATTTTGTGTACTTAGTAAAGTATGTAATCACTACTATCCATTTTCCATATTTTTTCACTGTATGGCGGTGATCTGAATACAAAAGCTATGTGACTCAAGTATGAGCGATGGTTTATGGCAGGTGAGTACACCAACGCCTCTACTGATGAGAATACTAACTTATGATGAGGATGCAGATATTATATACACTGCAAAAATAATGTTATAATACCAGTTATACTATGCGCGGGCGTAATTCAGTGGTAGAATGTCACCTTCCCAAGGTGAACGTCGTGGGTTCGAGTCCCATCGCCCGCTTTTGAAAAAGCTTTATTTAAAGGCATTCCCAGGATTTACCCTCAAAATCCTATCAACTAAATCTGTGAATTCATGTATACCAATTTACAATTATTAGCTTTTTTCTGTGACTTTGGGTGTAGTTCACCAGCTGACTTTTTCATCGAAAATTTTTGACAGTCCACGGTCCTCATAGGGCCGTGGACTGTCAAAAATCAAATAGGATTCCTATAATAGTACACAGATGGAAACGATATGATTGGTAACATCGGATCACTCAAACCATGTTTAAGTGACCTCCTACAAGCATTACAGGAACTAGACAAACTGCTGGAACAAGCGGGTATAGCAGCCGAAACTGCCTATGGTGCAGAGTCAGTAGTTGATTCTTACCGAGGGCTTTATATTAATCAGAACGATGTGGAACGTATTTTACAGCGTGAACCAGTTACGTCTCCCTTGCGTTCCCCCACTGTCGATTTAGGCAAATTTTTGGCAAATATCAGCAGCTATTCTAGTTTCAAATGGCTACAACAAACTTTTGGTTTATCTGATTTCGATATTGCTCTAATTCTCATCGTTCTAGCACCAGACATTGACCTGCGTTACGAACGTATATACGCTTATTTGCAGGATGATGTGACTCGTAAGCGTCCCACGGTCGATTTAGCTCTAAATCTGCTATGCAATTCTGCACAAGAAAAACTAGCAAAGCGAATTCATTTTGCGGCTGATGCACCTTTGATTCACCAAGGCTTACTCCATGTCATACCAGACCCAAATCAAATCCAACCCTCACTACTAGCCCATTACCTCAAGTTAGATGAGCAAATTACTCGCATCTTGCTGGGTGAACCAGGACTAGACCAGCGTTTGGTCAGATTTTGCTATTTGCGTCACTCAAAATATTTGCTGGACGATTTGCCATTAACTGCTGACATCAAACAGGGTCTGAAAGCATTAACAGTACAAGCATGGCAAACTCGATCATCATTACATTTGTATTTTCATGGTTTCCCTGGTTTGGGTAAAGAAAAAACGGCTGAGGCGTTAGCAAACTATTTAGGAGTTCCCCTCATCACGGCAGACTTGCTTTTAGCCCTAGATTTAAAAGTTGATTGGGAATATCTACTGCAACTGCTGTTTCGGGAAGCGCAACATCACAATGCGATTATTTATTTACCTCGATTTGATGAGTTATTGGCTGAGGATGGTAAAGTCATCACTCAAAATTTGTTAAATATCCTTGTTAATTATCAGGGAATAGCTATTTTAGCGGGTAAGAAAGCTTGGCAAAACAAGATCGCTCATAATCTCAATATTATTGCTATTAATTTTACTTTACCAGACTTGGCGCAGCGTCGAGCTTTCTGGCAAAGTAACTTAGCACAAGCGGGGATTCAGTTACCTGAAGATGAGTTAGAGTCTTTGGTAAGTCGATTTCGGTTGACACCAGCACAAATCAGCAAGTCTGTGATTACAGCTTGTAACCAAGCCCTGTGGCAGGAAGCCAAAAGGAACCAAAATATTGGGGACTTATCTACAGTGGAAGCAAATAGCTTTCAAAGGTCAAAAGTCAAAGAAGACTCTCTCCCACCTGTTTTACCAAGCATCAGTGATTTATTTGCCGCAGCGCGGATGCAGTCTGGAGAAGATTTGGCGGCGTTAGCGCGGAAAATTCACCCTAAATACACCTGGAATGATATTATTCTCGCTGCCGACCAAATTGACCAACTGCGGGAAATCTGCCATCAAGCTAAGTATCGGTCTGTAGTTTATGGTCAGTGGGGGTTTGGGCGCAAGTTATCGCTTGGTAAAGGGTTAAATGTGCTGTTTTCTGGTTCTCCAGGTACGGGTAAGACAATGGCGGCGGAAGTCATTGCCAATGAGTTGCAAATTGACTTGTATAAGATTGACCTATCCCAAGTTGTCAGTAAATATATTGGCGAGACAGAAAAGAATCTTGACCGTATTTTCACGGCGGCTCAGAGTGCTAATGCTATCCTGTTTTTCGATGAAGCCGATGCTTTGTTTGGTAAGCGATCGCAAGTTAAAGATGCCCATGACCGTTACGCCAATATTGAGGTCGGTTACTTGTTGCAAAAGATGGAGGAATACGAAGGCGTAGCAATTTTAGCAACAAATTTACGCGATAATATGGATGATGCCTTTGTCCGCCGCATCCAGATAATTGTCGAGTTTCCCTTCCCAAATGAAGAAGACCGCCAGCGCATTTGGCAAGTGATATTTCCCCCAGAAGCACCCCTTGGTGAAGATGTAGACTTTGGTGTGTTAGCTAAGGAAATTAAATTAGCCGGAGGGAATATCAAAAATATTGGTTTGGCGGCGGCATTTTATGCAGCCAGCGATGGGGATGCGATTCAGATGTCGCATTTAATTAAGGCGGCGGCGCGGGAGCATCAAAAGCTGGGGAGGACGTGGCAGATGCACGGACTTTGATAGGTTAAAGGTGTGGATGTGGAACTATGAACTGCGATTGTTTAAAAATTGTGGACATCATAACTAATTAACCGAACATGATACAAGCTAAACATTTCATTATCAAAGAGTTATCAAGTTTGCTCGAGCAATCAAGATTTCGTTGAGGTTGACAGCTTGGGCTTCTGGTAAAAGTGCCAACCTAAGCTGTAAATCCATTAAATCTGCAAATTTTCCACCCCGCGTTCGCTCTTGGAAAATAAATTTAGCTAGAGGTATTGAAAGCGCTGCTTGTAAAGTTTCTTCTGTATCCGTGTTGAGATTGACACTACTCACTACAGCATTTGGGTTAATAAATGTATTGGGATAGACTTGCTCTTCTATGGTTAAGCTTGGTGCTCCTTCCTTCAAGGTAATAATTTTGCTGTTTGCGGTGATTGTAGTTGGACGATAGCTAGCAGGTTTGCTAGCATCACTTCCAGGATAATTTGGAGTAATTTGCATAAATAGCAACACTCCTTTTTCTGCTTTTAAAAGTGCTTTGTAGCTCTCGGCTAATGTATTCTCATAGGACTTAAACGTTGAAAGGTTTAATGTTGCGTGCATAGGTACCAAGTTTCCTGCCCCCGAAGAGCCATAGAAACGATCACCAATCAAATGACCTCGGTGATCTCCAGGCTGGTAAGCTGGAATTCCACCAGGAAGACTCTTAAGTCCTGGGAGATTTTCTCGTTCTTCTCCATCTTTGACACCTTTCACATATCCTGAAGGCCCAGATGCACGCCCTAAGCTGTCAGTAGGATAAGTTGGCGGAACTGGTGTAATCACACTTTCGAGTGCGTCCTGCTGTTGTTTTTGTGCATCACTACCTGAGAGCATGGTTGGAGTGGAGAAACGAAATACTTTTAAATCCTTACGAATTTTAATCTTGTGTCCACCACCAACAGACTTTTCGTAAATATATTCTCCGGCACCTTCGTCTGCTTCCCTTTCATCCTTCTTATCTTTACCAAACCCCAAAAGCTTACCAGCCGCTTTTACCAAGTCATATGCCTTCTGAATCAACCAGTCGATCGCCTTCCCAACTGGTGCTTGCACTTTCTCAATTACTTCGCGAATTTTCTTGCTAATCCCAGTTATACCCAACAGGGCAGCTAGGAAACTGATGGCCACAGGAACAGCTTTGCCCAGGGCATTTTCCACTGCACTGGCAGCAGCACCGATCGCACCATCGGCGATCGCACTCACGGAACCAACCACCGCATTCACCAGAGCAGCAATCTGACTACCACGTTCTACAAAAAACATGATAATATCATAGATGGCCTTGCAAGCTTTGATAAAGGCTCCGGCAGGATTTAATAACCCAACAATCCAGGTGACTCCAGCTTTGATAATGCTATCGGTGACGAAGGATTTGATGCCTGCAAGCACCACATCTGCCAAATTACTCAGTTGCTCCTGAATATAGTCCCATACCCCCATAATGCCCTGAGATATCAGGATCTGGAATATCCCAGCAGTGGTTTCCATCGCTTTCACCACTTTTTCACCCAAGATTTTCACCGCACGGGCGCGAATGAATGCCCAGGTTGCCCCCAGCACTTGCATAATCAGACTGAGGATACCCTTCAAGTCAAAGCTGTCTGGAAGCTGAATACCGGCTTGCGCCAAAGCACCGAACAGCCAGCCCATCAACCCTTGTTGTAAGTGTGCAGCAATATTCCCCACAAAGTTCATGAAGCCCTGCTTCACACCTGCAACCAAGTTCCCCAAAAAGCCGATGGGGTTCTTGATAATTTTCTTAATAGCCGCAGCGTTGCCTAACAAGCCCAGCAGCATAGTTTTCAACTCTTGGATGGTTTTAATGGCTCCACCCAAAGCTTCTTTGGCCGCATCCACCCAACTTTTATTTTGGGCTTTCATTTCTTCAATGCGGGCATCGATCGCTTGTAATTTCTCGTTGTATTTTTGAGTTAAAGAATCAATCAGTTGCTCTTGCTTATCCTCAACACTTTGCTCTAACTTATCAAAATCGCTTTGAATCTTTTGGGCATCTTCCTGTAATGCTTTACGCAGATTTGCTGGTTGCTGCTCCAGTTTAGCTTCTATCGCTCGTCTACCCTTAGCAATTTCGTTTTTTGCTTCATTCAGCCCCTTCTCAACCAGGATGGCAATCCCATTGAGAACCTGATCCATATTTTCGATGTATAGCGATCGATGCTTGTGATAAAATTTATCCACCTCAGAAGGAAATCCCAAACGCTCCTTCAACCATTGCCAAGCCTCACCTGCCCATCCTTGTTTAGCCTTGTAATCATCCATGTCCCTTTTGACACCATCCTCAAAGGCTTGTTGAGCAGCATTAGCGCCTTTGTCAAATGCCTGGTTAACTTCGGTGTCTAAACGGGTCAGACGGTCTTCAGCCGCTTTCTTCGTTTGTGTGTAAATTGTCTGTAGCTCGTTGGCTACTTCATGGCGTTTCTGCTCATCCTGGTTCTTTGCTTGCTTTTGCGTAACGGTGGTTTTATTTTGTGTTTGCCCCCGAATTACGTGCATCTCAGCAAGCTGGGTTTGCGCCGTTGTCACTGCTTGAGACTGGGCTTGAGTCAACAGTGCTTGTTCGCTCTGGCGGTATTCCTGGGGAGCTATGACTGCATCTTTTTGTGCCTGTTGTTTGGCATCTGCGGCGGCGAGGAAATCTGGCTCGTTTGATTTTTTCAGTTGGTCTTCCGTAACATCGGCATCAGCCATTTGTTTGTCTAGAGACTGACTGCCTTCCTGAAGCGAAATCTCGGCATTTGTTTTCGGCTTGGGTGCTGCTTGCGCCGCATCGATTCCTGCGGGAGGCGCACCTGCTGGATTTGCTGGCAAAGGAGTGACAGATTTAGGTGCGATGCCACTTGGATCGGGAGTGCCTTTGACTTTAGCTTCAATCCCTCCTTGTGACTGTTGCTTAGTCGCATCCACCTGTCCCGCCAGCGCAGCTTTAACTGCACCTAATTTGCCACTTTCTTTAAATTTATCGACTTGTTCTAAATTTTTCGGGGCGGCAGCCTCAATTTTTGCTAGTAATGCTGTCTTGAAAGCATCCCGGTTAAAGGCTTTCGCTTGCTGCTGATCCATCTGCTGCACTTGCTTGCCTGCTGCTTTACTGGTGATATCGTTGGCAGGTGGCAAGGCGGCAGCCTGGGCTTCGGCCGTTTTACTTTTGGCTGGCGGATGTTGCTTTTGTTGGCTAGCAGCAGCTTGAGCTTTTTTCACTACTGCCTGAAATGCTGGATCTTGGGCAGGGGAAGCGGGGGCTTTGTTGCCACTGACTTTTCGCTGAATTGTGGGGTGGGAATTTGGAGAAATGGCGATCGCATTTTTTTTCTGCCACCCCAAGGAAGGATTTCCACCTCCTCTGTCTGACTGCGGTTGCTGGATTTTGCGCTTTACCGTCAAGGGCGGGGTGGGATTTTGCTGGAGGGTGTGGGTTAATTCGTGCGCCAGTAGGAATTGTCCTGAACTTGTGTGAGGTTCGTAGCGTCCAGCCCCAAAGAAGATATCCCGCCCAATGGTAAATGCCTGAGCGTTGAGTTGTCCTGCTATTTCTGCCGCTTGGGAGTCGGTATGAACAAGTACGCCCCCAAAGTTATAACCAAAACGGGACTCGAAGAAACTGCGAGTAGATTCTGCCAGGGGTTGTCCTCCCCCTCGCATGGTTTGAATGCGCTTTTCTACGTGAGGAGTCACTTCAGGGGTTGTATCTGCCGTTCCTTTCGTTTGAGCAGTTTCATCTTTATCTTCGGTTGCTTGACGTTGCAACATTTGGGCAGTTTCATCTTTGTCTTCGGTTGCTTGTCGCTGCAACATCTGAGCGGTTTCTTCTTCTTTGTCTTGTGCTTGACGTTGAACCAAGGGAGTAATCGGTACTATTGGTTTAGTCTGAGCCGTTTCTTCTTGCTGTTCTTCTGGTTGTCGCTGTATTGTGCCAACTGTGGATTTAGCTTGAGCGGTTTCTTCCTCCGGTTCTTGTGGTTGTCCCTGTGTCAAGGGTTCAGACATTCGCATGACATTGTAGGCAACATGATCAGCTTCCATTTCGTAAACATCATTAGGTTTACCTACTTTCAGCTTTGCCTGGATAAGTTGAGAGACTGCTTGATTGCCGATTTTTCGTTGTAATTGCCACAGAGGGTGAGTAGTGGGAAGTGAGGATTTATGAGATGCGATCGCACTAGCAAATTGACTAGTCGCTGTAGTATTTTGAACTTTCGTTGCTTTCTGCTCTCCCATACAACTCACCGCCCTTTTTCTGATAAATTCAATTTAGATAGCTTGGAACTTTGAGGGAAATTTTTGAGCCAAATTTTGGCTGTGAATGTTTCTCAATTCTTAATTGTGACAAACTTGTTATCCAGATACTGCTCTTGCCGAAATTTCTGAATTATTCACAGAATATATTATATTGAAGCTTACCCCCACCCTGAGTCACCACGAAGCGTAGCTCATGGTTGCCAATTTCTTGCGGCACTAAGCTTGTAATATCCAACACACCTGTTCCACTTGTAATGAGCGGGTGTGTAGCAGATCCATTACCAATTTCTCTCCAACCGTTGAGTAGTTGAAGTAAACTATCAGTTCTTGGCTGTCCATTGACAAGCAATTGTAAACTGCTGAAATACTCCTTGCTCTGTGTCCCAGCCTGTATTGATGCTCCCGTTGAACTAACGGTTATTGAGTGTTGATGGTCTCCCAGATTTGATACAATTCCACCAGATAGACTATGATTGTGAGAACCAGAACTGCTCACCCAGTAAGCAGCCGTCTCTCCAGTTAAACAGGTGAGTAAAGAAATCCAACCGCTTTTCCAACCTCCTAGACTGGAAGGAAAAGACCCCCCATAGTTGTGATCTGATGGTTTTCCTGCTCCTCCTGTGTTGCCGACATTAATGGCATGAGTGTGATCACTAATGCTACTAATAGAAAAATTATGCCCATGACTGTGATTAAGGCTTATGCTTTGTGCAGCAGCCTGATGAGTGTGACTTCCCAGTTCAGTGTAAAACGCTCGGCTGAATAGTGAGCCTCTTAAAAAAAGTTTAATGGTTTTTGGAATATGCAATCTACTCTCGAAGCAAAGATGGATAATGAGTGGCATATTCGGGTCTATATCTACAATGCCATGATATTGGCGCTTGCGTAAAATCATGGCAGCTAGAGTATCATCCTTGACTTGTATATTTCCATCTACATATAGGTCTCCAAAAACATTTAACTTCACCGAGTCAATTGAGCTAGCCTTAATATCCCCTACAACCTCCAATTTATACTTAGGATCTGTTGTACCAATACCAACATTCCCCGAAGCCATCAAAGCAATGTGGTCGTCACTGTTGTTACTTGTGCCAATCTCGAAGGTCGTGTTTTCGCCTGTCCTGGAATAATATCGCAGCCAAGCTGCATCGCCAGTTCCCCCACCCGGATCTTTAGGAAACATAATGCCGGATGCTTCTGTATTGCCGACACTGGGAATAATCGCTCCCTTAGTTACTTGCAAATTCGCATTCACCGTTAGGGGGCCTGTCATCGTGTCCCCTGCTTTTTTCACAATGCTGTTTAAGGTCGCATTATTAATTTTGGCACTGGCGAATGTCCGCATATCTTCAATATTAATAATATTGCCATTAATAGCTAGGTTCACCTTTGCCAGCAGAATTACTACATCGTTACTGGTTGGTTGGGATGTTGTGGTTTTAATCAGAGGACGTTCAGTAATACGTCTGTATTGATTGAGGAGACCGCTAGTTACGTCTTTATCTTGTTCATCTGTGACATCTTTATACTCTATGGTCACATATATACCACCAGTCGCAGTTAGGTTGAGGGGTTGTGGTAGTGTATCAGAGGCAAGGATAATTTCTTTACCATTTTGATCAATTGCCATGCCGGCTTTGACGATAAATAGTTTGTTATCATCTGTTTTGACCTCTAACCCATTAACTACTCCCGGAGTATGCAGTAATCTATTGTGACAATGGCGCATATCGCGATGGTATGCCTGCTCATCTTGAAAATCTTTGGCTACCAAAAACTCGGATGTGAAATAGTTGGGGCGCTTAATTTCTGGCATAATATATTTCTCCTAATATTTGTGACTAGTTACTGTTTGGGTTGGGTGGGTGAAGGCATTGTTCCCAAGATGGTGTTCACACCCAAAACGCTAGAATTTCTATCTTCGATTTGGATGGTTCCGGGATAAACAGGTATAAGTTCGTAATCTGTATGGGCTGGTTTTTCTAGTTGAATTAGGGCATTGGCAATTTCTAACTGTCTTGCTAAATCTTGAGGTTTTCCTTGTAATTCTTTGTTTAAAGCAATGGTGACGGTGAAAAAGTGGTCTGGCAATTCTGGCTGTGCAGTTTCGGTAACGTTAGGTTTAGCTTGGACAAAAATCTGCAACAGTTCTTCTAGGTTTGCCTTTGTTCCTCGTAATTGATAATGTTTGATGATATTGGCAATAAACTTGCGCTGGATATCGGGTTCAAGGTCTGCTCGCAAGCTAAGAGCAGTCCAACCTGCTAACCAAGAGAGAAATTCATCAGGTGTGTGGGGGGGAGGGGTATTAGGTGATGTTTTTTGGGCATAGGGAACAAAATAAATTGCTATTTCGGCAATAATTTCTTCTATTCCCTTGTCAGGAAACTTATGTTTATTATTGAGTTGCGGGAAGGAAACATTATCATTTGCCCCCAACAGTATTTTTTCAAATGCTAGGAGAAACTGACCCAGAAATGGGTCTGTTTGATAAATAGCTGGGAGGTATTCTAAAAGTTTGCTGGTATTGGGAGGCATAGGAATTTAACAGTTAATATGAAAAATTATTTTGGCTTGATGGGGGACTCAAATTTTAGTTCGATATTACCTGGGGTAACGAGTTCTTCTGGCTGAATTTTGATGGCTACTAATTTTCCCTTGTCTCGCAATATCCGGTTAGAGTTACTGACTGTCAGTTCTTCTTGGTCATTAGTGGGAGTGACGAAATCTATTCCCTTTAATTTGTCAAGTAGTTCGTAAATTTCTGAAACATAGACATGGCGACCGAAAGGCCAGCCAAGGCTTTCTGCACCACCAGTCAGGGGATGAAGAAATTTCCGCGCGGTAGCGATCGCTTTATCTCTCACATCGGCTTCCTTAACATCACGCTTGAGATGCAGTGTCATCCGCACTCCGACTTCGACGTAACGGGGAGCAACTACGTTGACTTTTGTAGTTAACAACCTTCGGGGTTCGAGATATTTAATTACTGTCTTAATGAGGTCTTCCATTGACACAGGTTTTAAAGTTTCTCCAGGGGGGTGAGGAACAATCACAATACTGATCTGCCCTGGTCTTTCTTCTGGCTGTAATGGATTTTCTGAGACTAAGTTGCGTCGGGGAATGCAGCGAACACGAGCGATTTGGGGAGATGCTGCCAAAGTCAGATTTTCAAAGTCTTGGCAAGTTACAGCACGTTCTGATTTCCGCAGCTTGAGAACAGTTTCGCGGATTTCTTCATTCAGAGTTTTCTGGGGTGAAGGTTGCCAATCTGGCCCATTCAGCAGTTTCAAAAAGGCGTATTGATTAGTATCTGTCACCCGATTGAGCCGATAAATTAGCATTTCGCTCAGGTAGGCAAAAAGTTCAATCAGGGTGATACCTGGGTCAGAGGGGTTATAATTTGTCCAATCCGGTGCATAGCTAGGAATTAAGCTCAGAGCCTCTTGCACCAAATCGTCGTAAGTGCGATCGTCTAGGTTAGGTAATTCTATAGGCATCTGCTGGCCTCCTCAAGATTCAAATACCAAATTGATGTTATGCTTGCCGGAATAAACCAGGAAGCGACCTGTATTTCTAGTTCCAGGTAAATCTTCACTATCCTTGACCTCTACCTCTAGACGGCGGATGTAGTCAACACCAGGGATAGCTGCCAATAAAGTGTAAAAATCTGATTTATGCGGTTCGCGTCCAAAGTCCCAACCCTTTTCATCTAACCCACCTGTAAGGGGATGTAGGAAACGGGTCAAGGTTTGATTGATCACACCCTTCACCTTGCTTACTTCTGCTAAAGAAACCAAGGCAATGTCTACAGTGATACTGACTCTCACATACAAAGGCCCAACTACGGCAATATTGGCAGTAGCGATCGCATAGTTCTTCAGGTATTCTTGTACCCGATTGAGCAGTTCTATACTAGGCGATGGTTTAATATCGGTGCTACGGGGTACGATAATGATGCTAACTGCTCCCCGGACAATCGGTTTGAGATCCAATGGGTCATCAACCAAATTTCGCAAGGGAACGCATTTCGCCCTTGCTACTTCTGGCGAAGCCAACATCGCTAGGTCTTCGTAGTCTTCCAAGGTCACAGCGCGATCGCCATGACGAATGCTGCGGGGTAGGCGTTCTTTGAGGTTATCGATGCTCTCGGCTTCAGCCCCTCCCTTGGCTACATCATAGTTGGTAACACGATCAATATAGGGAACGGTGGTCTTGAGTTGGATAATAGTCTGCGGTTGACAATTACCTGTCGCCCCACCGCCAATTTGATAACGAGCCATCCGCAAGTTACCTTGTCCTACTGGGGGAATGAGTCCGTTGATACCATTGCCAAAAGTAATTTCCCCGGTGAGATGGTTGAGGATATAATGTCTGTCCCTGGGTTTGGAAGCATAAAAATCCCTGACTTGTTGCCAATTTACCCAAATTTCGCTACTCTTGGCAATTTCGGTGATTGCGTCTTCTTCTACTAGTTGCGCTTGTTCTTGGGTGGAAGGTTTTTCTGGTTCTCTCACCTCTAATTGCTGATTGGCGAGAATGGGGAATCGAGCAGTGCGGAAAATTTGAGTTTCGCTACCATTACTCGAACCGAAAACTTCGTTGATGATTGTCACACTTTGAGTTGCCCAGGTAGTATTGAGTGCTACCCATTGGATTCGCGGTTCCCGGAGGAAGTCACCTACTACTTGCACCCTTAGCCAGTAACTAGTCGGCTGCTCAAACTCTGCTTTGGGTTGCCAATCCATTGGCATTAAAAATTGTATCAATCCAGAACGAGTGAAGTTTTCTGTGCCATCCTCAACGTTAAATTTTGCCCAATCTTGACCGTTCCAATATTCCCAAGACAATTGAACTTGTTTCGGTGCTGGCAGTTGTTGCCCGACAAAAGTCTCTACAATGGTGCTGTAAATCAGATTGGGATTTTGAGGACTAGCTAGATGCAAATAAGCGCGATCGCCGACGCTGGTCGTTCCACCCTCGCTCTGCTGAGTGACAATCGTGGGAATGGTAACTCCCACTTCTAAACGGCTCGTTTCGTAACCATTTATCACAATTAAGTTAGGTACATTTGTTACCCAACTGTTACCCACCACCTGCACTCGCCAAGTGACTGAATCTGGAGTATTATTCGTCACCCATATTTGATGTTTAGCAATTTGCCCAGTTGTCCCAACCTGACGACTATAAATAGGGTCGAGAGGTAGGAATTTTTCCCCATACTGCAAATCTGCCAAGCGGACAAAAAGGCTGAAACGGCGGTTGGCAGAATTATTACTATTTTGGGGTAGGTTAAAACCAAAATAGAGCGTGGGTTTTGTCTGTTTTGGGGCTTGGAAGGGAGAGAAAGCTACATTTAAGCAATTTTTCCAGGTGAAGTTGTTGTATGTTTGACAGGCAGACAACGGTTGGTTAGCAACATCATAGGTATAACTCAGCTTTAAAGACTTGACCAAGGGTGGTAATACAGCAGTATTATTGACAAGCCATACTCCTGTTCCCGCAGGATAAGGATTTTGCAGGGCTGTTGTTAGGGTTAGACTATTGCTAGCTATATCAACAGATTGGATGATTCTGTTGTCTGGATTGTTACCGCCTGAAGCAATTTGAATAGAATCGCCTGGCATAAATCCTCTGACACTGTTAACTGTCAGTCTTCCTCGATTGTCATTAGTATTCTGGCTGGTTTGGCTAAGGCTGGTAAAGGTAACAGTTTGATTAGACCCAGTTCCTAACGCCCCATAGTTACCCCGAATAATTCTGATACGTAGCCAATAATTGCTTTTGCCATTTTCTTCCCGTAAACCCATTTTGTTAGGCAAGTTGAAAGTTACTGTGCCACTTTGGCTAAATTTAGCTATGAGTATATCGGCGCTCACCTCTAATGGTTGCCACAGAGTACCATTCCAAGCTTCCCAAGCCAAAGTAACATTACTGCCATTGACAGGAACAGTTTCATTCAAGGTGATGTGCATGGTAACTCTAGCTCCTGCTTGAGAAAAAACTTCCTGACTAGCGAGGTAGAGAGTATCATTGAGGCGGGGGTTTTCCCCAAAGGCAGAGAAATCTTTGGTGAGGTCGAGGGGTAGGCTGTTGCTAAAAGCTAGGTCAGGCAATAAATTTTCCCGCCGCACCTGAACATTAGCTTTGATATCGGTAATAGATGGTAAGGTTGAGCCTGATGGCAAAGCTTGGTCTAGCTGTACCTTCAGCCAAGCAGATGTGATACCATTGAGCGATCGCTTGCTGGGTAGAGGAAAATCCCCAATAGTGACTTGCCACACCTGCCCAGTTGGGGAAGAAATCAGTGATGAGCTAATCATGTTGTTCTCAATCTTCGCCCAATCTTGACCATTCCCATAAGACCAAATCAGGCGAAGTGCGGCTAACTTGGCAATTTCAGGGGATTGAATAGTTAAGGTGACTTTTTTGGTGACTGGGAGGGTAAACAAATCCTCACAAGCTAGATAAAAACTATGTTCAATAGGGCGATCGCCACGAAACACAAACCCTATTGTGGCATGATTCGGAGTTAACCAATTACGGCGATCGCTCCAGGTATCCTGTTGCGGAGCAACCACAAACAATGATGCTAACTCCCCTGCTGTCACCACTAATTCCCGCTCAGTCTCAAAAATTACTGGGTCTTGCTCTCCTTTGTTCGGTGGTTTAGCGACCTGAGTTCCCGCCTGGACTATCGCATCAGTCAAACTACCCTTGGTTAAAAAGAAAGTCAAAGGCACTCTTGCAGGTTGGGGTGGTAACTGCGAAGCACCCAACAACTTAAGAAAGGCCAGCAAGTTTTTTTCAGGAGCCTTGTTCAAGCGTTGAATGATAATTTCCGCATAACGGGCGAAAATACTAATCAGAGCCTTATTCATCCCTGTTTCCGACCCAGAGATGCTAGTTGTATAATCCTTTAAATATGTTTTCAGTAATAATTGCACTTGTTGGGCAATATCTGCGGCTGTGCGTTCATCAATTTTGGGAGCCGGTTCCATCATTACCCTGGACTCCTTTCTAAATAAAAGGGATAGACCAAATTAAAAATATTATTAGTTGCCCTAACTTGATATTTAATATTAATCATCAATACATAGCCATTGGATACAGGTTGGAATTCTTGCTTTCCATCAGCAGTATTCGCAAAATTGCCACTAGTAACTTCCACAGCCAACACATCAATTCGTGGTTCTAGCTTCAGCAAAGCTTCTTGCACAGCTTGGGAGATTTTTCCCGCAGTCCCAGCCGAATTAATATCAAATACCAAGTCATAGATCCCACAGCCAAAGTCAGGACGCATGACTCTTTCACCCTGTGCTGTACCCAAAATAATCAAAATTGATTGGCGAACGCTTTCTTCATACTCAGCAGCTTGCAAATTTCCCCCAGCATTGAGGCTGACCGGAAACCCTACACCACAACCTAAGAAAAGTCTCGACATCCTACCCTCCTATTCACCCAATAAACACCGTACCCACAGCCACAACCTTCCCCACAGGTAAATCTGCTGGGTCGTTACAAGTTTGTGCAATATCTCCATTACGGGCGGCCATTTTGCCGTTAATTTTCACCGTCGGACTGCCCATTTTAATAGTGGCCTGATTAGTTGGCGGCTTCTGGAAAGAAGTACCGGGTGGTGTAGGGCTGTGGGCTGGTGTATTGTCTGCTTTACTATCCACCGTAGCGGCTGGCCTTCCCATAATGTTGACATTGTTACTAAGATTGCTGTTAATTACACCTGTAAAGGGATGAGGTAGAGGTGTAGGAACTGTACCCGTTGGCGATGGCACCATCACAATGTGGGTATCAATGGCGATAATTTGGTCGCTTTTTTTTGCTGCTGGTTGTCCCATGTCGAGTTTCAATTTAAGACTAAAAAGCTGATTATTTCTTAGTAGGGTGGACATTGCTTACCATCTGCTGATGACAATGATGCCAGGAAATTAATTAAGATTTATCGTTGCTCCTTTAATGTTCATTGTGCCATTTGCTTTGATATCCATCGTGGATTTCGCTTGTATTTCTACACCTGCATCGGCGGCAATTTTAGTATCAGCAGATGACTTAATTTCTATTTTTTGCGCTTCTAATTTAATAGTGCCTTGGCTAGCTTTCAGGTTAATATCTTTATCGCTGGTGATAGTAATAGCATTATTAGCTGTATCAACAATTAAGCTATTTTTGCCACTATTGTCGATAATTTCAATTTTTTCTTGACCATTTTCGTCATTCAAGCAAATAAGATGACCGCTACGAGATTTAATCATCCGCAGATTATTTTTACCATCGTCGTTGTTGGTGGGGGGTGAGTCTTTGCCATTCCATAAAGCACCGATGACATAGGGAAATCTCATATCACCATGTTCAAATACTACTAGGACTTCATCATCTACTTCTGGGAGAAAATATATACCCCTATCCTTACCCGCCATCGGACTAGCAATTCTTGCCCAGAAGCTTTCATCTTGATCACTCAGCCAAGGAAACTTAACTTTTACCCGTGCCAAATTATCAGGGTCTTGATTGTTAGTCACAATTCCAATTACTACCCCGTAAATTTTTTGTAAATTAGCTGTTTTTTCGGGCGCATCAACCAGTAAGTTCCAAAAGTTCATAGTTTTTAGTTTTTAGTTATTAGTAACTGTAGGGTGCGTCAGCCCCAATAATTTCGTACAGATTCAAGGATTTTCCACATCTGATGCACCCTACCCCAAGTGCCAGTTGCGTAAGTCCTGATTAACTGAAATCTTGCACCATCTCAATAACTACTACGATATAATTAGCTTTTCAGTCCGTTATTTTGCCAATAAGAAGCTGGTGCAAGATATAAGCCTCCCACGGGCGCGATGAACGCTCTTGCAAAATATGAAAGAAACACAACTATTCCCTATTTTCTTGTTTCTGTAACCTGTCACCTGTAACCTGTAATCTGTGTTTCTTTAGGAGTTAATCAACAATCCACAGTTATTTTTCTTGACTCCCGGATCTGCCTCATCCCCTTCAAATAGCATTTCTCCTTACCTGAAAATGGCTGTAGTAACCCCTATTAGATTTGTAACGGTGAGTCACAGCAGTGAGGTAATACAAACCACTAAACCGCTTTCCTAATCCTGTTAATTCGATGACTTTACCTGGTTGTAAATCTGTCCGTCCCCTGGACATTCCTTCCCCCACAATTAGTTCTAATACTTGTTGATTCAACTTGGCTTTGGCTAGCTGGTCTGCTTCGGCTTGGGTCATGATTGGGTGATCTATAATCAAAGCGATCGCCTCTCCAAAGGTGGTTGTTACTAAGCTTGCACCGCTTTGTTCTCCTCCCATTAAGGAAATTTCATGACCAATTCTTGCTTGTCCCACCACAGTTTGTTTATCTTTGGGATTCCAGCCTTGCAGGGTGACTTGACTTATTTGGTGCATTGGCGAAAGACGCGGATAAAATTCCAGTAGGTCTTGTTCTAAACTCAGGGTCATAATTTTGCTGTTAGCATTGGCTACTGGTTGAAAAAATAAGGTTTTATCTTCCACATACAGGTCATATTCAATTAATCTGGCGCGTTGGGTCAAAAACTCTAGGTCAGTTTGATTAGCCTGGACAATGTAGTCATGCACTACCAGAGAGTCTTTGACTTGGGGAGTTAATCCTGCGGCTTGGGCTATTTGAACGGCAATATCGCTATCTTTTTGTTGAATAAAGGTGCGAGTTTGGCGATCGCGCAGCAAACGATGCCGCAAATCATAACCCCGGATAGTTAAACTAGGAGCGCGGTTAGCCACAAATTCCGGTTCTAAACTCATGATTTCACCGCTCATGACTGTTGCTAAGTCATTGGCATAGCCCATCCTAATTTCTATTTGGTTGCCAATTGCCCACAGTTGATCATCCATCCAAGTAACTTGTGTTGCACGACTAACTGAACCTGTAATTTCCAAAGTCAACATACTTGGTAGGTGTAAGTCTTGTTCCACAGTCACATTAATTACATGAGCATCCTGTTCTACAGAAAGGAGCTTTTGATTAATCAAAATGTCAAAATCTGCTACTAGCGGACTGCTAGGTTGAGGGACAGGCATATTGATGAGGATGGGGAAGAGTGAAGTGTTTGCTGATTTCCTAGTTCTTTCAATCTAAATAGGACTTACGCAAGTGTTATCAAACTAACTGTAGGGTGCGTCAGCCCCAATAATTTCGTATAGATTCAAGGATTTTCCACATCTGACGCAGGCTACCCGAAGTGCCAGTTGCGTAAGTCCTGCCAAAATACGGATCAGCGCAATTTGGGAATGGTGAGAGACCGACCAACCGATAGACGACGAGGGTCATCAATATTATTGGCTTGGGCAATGATGCGCCAGTTTTTGGGGTTACGGTAGACTTCGGCAGCTATACTGCTGAGACTATCGCCACCTTTAAGCACACGGATGATTAATTGTGGATTTGTTCGCAGTTTATCTAATTTGGGGTCAAGAAACTCTTTAAAGGTGACTGATAAATTAGCCCGGACTGGTCTACCATCTCTACTAAATTGGGTAAACCGTTGTGTCAGGCTGGTAATCACACCCAGAAAAGGAAAATCAGAATTAGCCGGAGCCTGTCCCCAAGATATTTCACATACCCTTGGTTGGTCTTCATTGGGTTCGATCAGGGTGAGTGTGGCAATTTTATTAGTTTCTTCCCTTACATCCTTAATGATGATTGTTTTACTCACACGGTTGATTGGGGAAGTAACATCAAAAAATAGTTCTAGGGTCAGTTGGCGACTGTCACCACCACCAAAAGAAATTACTGGCGCATTGCTCTTACTGTGAGTATTCGCACTACCTCCAGAGGTCTGAGGGGGACTCCAAGTTACTGACTTAGAGATGGTATAAGATTCTGGATTAAATAATACGAAAATCGGTAGCAGCTTTTCAAAGCGATCGCCCTTTTTCGCAAAGGGAGTAATCGTCAGTTTCTCTAGCTTGCTGATCATCTGCCCATCCCTCCACGTTCACGCTCAACTACCAAACGCCGTAGTATAATACGGCTCACTTGTTCCGCAATTTCCCCCAGGTCAACATCAGTATTTGTGGCTGATGAGGTGGTTGGTGCTGTCGGGGTAGGTATTGCACTGATGGTTTCGCTAGGTACAGATGCACCAGCATCTGTAGTTTGACGACTTACCAGCAGATTATTTTGATTGGGACTAATAGCTAGTGGCAAGTCTGACCGTTGTATCAGAAAATTGCTTCGGTTGTCAACCAAATCTGTTGTTGCTTGTGTGCTGAGAGCCATCCTGATGACATCTGAATTAGCCTGGAGATGGGCTGTTGGCAATACTCCTGTGGCATCCTGACTCCGACGCACCTGCAACTGTGACTGGTGATATTTACGTTGTAAGGTCACTCCAGTTTGGGGAGTGAGGGAATTGTTTGTCTGTGCTACCGCAGAATGATACGTTGGTGTGACAGTGTGAGAACTGTTTGCTTCACTGATTACTCCATCACTATCGTCACGCCACAACAACTCTGAACGCGGATATTTTCTGTGGATGGGAATGTCACTGGTTGAAGTCGTTGATGTAGAAGAAATAGCAGTGGCATTTGACTCGATGCGGGTAACTCGCAATAGACTAGATTGTTCTCGCGTCTGGGTAGTTGTAGAATCAGCGATGGGGAAACTGCCTTCAGCGATCGCATTTACTGAATTACTCAAGTTGGTATGGCGACTAATTCGGTATGTCTCTTGCGGTGTGGCAGCATGGGCGTGATTGATGATTGGTGATGACGCAGATATATTTGGGGAAGAACTTTTCTCAAGTTCCCTGGTTCCTTGCTCCTGCCATCCAGACTCAGGCAAACGTTGCACCAGAGATATATTTGTTAATGGTTCACCCCCAGCAACAGATTCTGTACGCTGGAACCTTTTATATTGCCATCGTTCCGCTTCTGGCTGCAATACCCCAGCCTTGTAGCGTGCCGTCAGTTGTTCTGGTATCGCGAGTCTTTGCAGCAGACGATTCGCTGTTGTATTTTGGCTGGTGTAGTGTCTGTGCAATTGTTGGGTATTGATCACACTGGGCAATACTACTAACTTAGTTTGTAACTTTGATAACAACTTATTGGCTGTGCTTGGTACATCTTCCCTGGTGGTCATCTTACTCCTCTACTCTAGTTCAAACCTTCCGGCTGGTTCATTGAATCGCTGATTAATTTTGGCAACTTCTGCTACCCACTGTAGGCGATCGCTATGTTCCATCACTATCAGTTGTTCGTAAGACCAATGAAAGTGATAGGCAAGATAGGCTACCTCCTCATAGAGCCGACTGAGGGGGTAGCCTATGATTCCCCCGGTTGGTCTAGCTCCACTTCCAACCCCTGCTGACAATGAGGACACAGCAGCTTCAGGGTACGCGCTCCATTACCATTGATGCGGTTATAAAAATCCTGCAAATAAGCTAAATCAGCAGCAAACAATCCCTCAATCACTTTTGGATTAATTACTTCCTTCGCACCTAAACGAGTCACTACCCGCGATAGCAAGATGATAATCAAATAGGCTGGATTATTCTGCACACGAGGGTCTTTGAGAGGCAGAATTTCATCAGCAGCAGTGGCTAATCGCATGACCCCTTCACGGTGTAAATTCCCCTCAGCATCTACATATCCTGTTGGTAAGGTAAATTCATACTCTGTGTGCAGCATAAATAATCAAAATTTCCGCTAATTCATGATTTGCTAACAAGTCATATCTTGTTCGGTTAAAGACTGATCATTCAAACCGCAGGAAGCATAGGCAAAGAAGTTTTTCTGAATTTCTGCACAGCCTTAACTAATTAACCGGACTAGATATCAAAATTACGCATAGGGAGCTATCAAAATTTATTTCTTCGCTCGTTCCATACGCTCGCAGGTAACAGTCAGGGTATCAATAGCAATATCATTTCCCTTCGCATTAAAACCAGGGCCTGCATACTTGCTAGGCCAAGCATTAAAGAAATTCCAACGTACCTTTTCCTGTCCCGTATCGTCCAAAATGATGATCGAACCGTTCTTGCGTTGTAATTGACCATTTATCGCGGCTAAGTGCCAGTCATACAATTCGCTAGAGTCAGTAATACCCCATTTGAAGGTAATATCTGGATATTTCGCCATCCCAGGTAGTTTACGAGCTGTGGTTGAGTCTCCGCCTTCTCGATATTCAACCACCTGTATTTCGGAACCAAAGCCGCTACACTCAGAAAAACCAGCCTGGGTAATACCATCAATCTCTACCAAGAAACGATAGTTCTTATAAGGGTCTATCCTTGCCATGTATTATTCTCCTATTGCCAAATAAAATGCAGTCGCCAGTTTGTTTCAGCCTAGAGATGTTTAACTTCATGCTTTGTTAGCCACCTGTTCTTTGTTGGATACGGAAAATCACAAACTCAGCTGGTTTGACAATCGCCACGCCTACTTGTGTAATTACCTGTCCTTGTTCTCGGACAGTTCTTGGGTTTGTTTCTTCATCACATTTGACAAAAAAGGCCTTTTCAGGAGTTTCACCCAATAACGCTCCATCCCGCCATTGTCCTAATAAAAAGTCGCCTACATTGCGCTTAATCCTCTGCCATAAAGCGGGACTGTTAGGCTCAAACACGGCAAATTGAGTACCTTCATCTATTGATTCCCGGAGGAAATTAAATAAGCGACGGGTACTAATGTATTTAAATTCACCATTAGCATCGCCTCCCATTGTGCGTGCGCCCCAGATTTTGACGTTGCTATTGAATGAACGAATAATATTGACACCACCAGGATTTAAGCCGTCTTGATCGCTTTTAGTTAGCTGGTATTCTACATCCAGTGCGCCCCGAATTCCTTCATTACCAGGCGCTTTAAATACTCCTCTGTCCGCATCTACACGGGCATAAACACCCGCAATATGTCCGCTAGGTGGCATAATCAAGCTACCATCGCTGTTTGGCTCCATCATTTGCCTAGTAGGATCGGTAACTTTAATCCAAGGAAAGTAAATAGCACCAAAGTTACTGTCTTTTGTCGTACCTTGAATCTCTGCTTTAATGAATGATCCTGGTCTCTGCTGACCATCCAACACCGCAAACCTGTCTTTGAGCCTATCACAGTGATCTAGTACAGCTTCCTGAGCTGCTTTTGTGGTATTCCCAGGCACAGCTACAATAGCAATTTCATCAATACCGGCGAATTTATTCAGTGCTGCTGGAAGAGAAGCTGCTTTATCAATACGGATCACGTAGCAACGAGTACCACCATTCAAGAAGAAACCATAAACTGCATGAGCCAAGGGTCGCCAAGCATTCAGAGACGCAGCATCAAAGCTGGATTGTTTGATCTCTTGCAGTCCATTAGCTGTTTTATCTCCCAAAAAGTCACCAAATTTACTGGTAAAAGCTCCCCAGTTTGTAAATAAATTTACCTCTTCTGATGGAGGTAAGTTGATTGATTGAAATTTCAAATAAGCAACATCCAGAGCGGCTCCCCCTTCGGTTGAGGATTCCTTTTTGATCATGCGTTCAGCCGGAATGGGAATTGTCCCTTGGGTAATAATGGCAATAAACCCTGCGGTGCTAGTCCCCACTCCAGCAATTGGACTAGCGCCTGCGGGAACTTCTTCTACATAAACACCTGGTGAAAGGTATGGAGGCATACTAATTTTTCTCCTGTTTGGGAATTTTTAATTAGGGAATTATTCTTGACTCACATGAGACATTCATCCAATGAAAATTGCTCCTCGTCTCTTGTTTCAAGTCAAGCGAATTTTGTACTTACCTGTACCCAAAGGCGGGACGGTAATGGGGAAATTCTGCACAGTTCCACTAGGTGGCTGAACTCGCAAGGTGTAAACACCAGCCGGAATGAATCGGAAACTGTAGTAACCATCCGATTGAGTGGTTGCTGTCTGTGCCAGTTCGACTAGCTGCACTGTAGCTGATGCTACAGGCTGATAGTTGATATCTTCTACTTCGCCCTCGATCGCAAAGCGGTCTTGTTCTAGTCTTAGTCCAGTTTCTCGTACTAGTTTGTAGGTTTTTATTGTAATAGGGTTTTCCGGTAGAGGTTCTATACTGATGGTAATGGTGGCGGCAAGAGCAGCTCGTAATTGTATACCTAAAGCTGTCCAGAACTCTGACGGATTTTTGAGTCTATCAATAGAAGAAATAGTCAACGGTAATATTGGCTTTGTTTGTGAAAAACTACCTTGTAAGAATTGTTCAGGAATGCTGTGATATCGGGACAGAACTCTTAGTACTTGGCTTAAAAGTCGGTGTTCTTGTAAAGCTAATTCTGTGCCACCAGTAGGCCAAGCTGTAATTAAATAAGTACAGTCCATCCGCAATGGCGGACGTACAATCACCGCCTGCCCATTGTTACGCTCTATGTTTGGCTCATTACTTCGGAGTTCTAAATTCTCACGTATATCGTAAAGAAATAAATTAATTGTCGGCTGCTGGGGAATAGATTTGTCCACGGGACGATCAAATATAATCCTTGCTGCTGCCAGTTCTGGGGGTAGACCTGACTGGGTTAAAATAGCCTCCAAAGTTTGACTGAGGTCACGAATCATAGCAAGCTCTCGGCAACGATGTCTGAGTTTGGCAATAGCTTGTCCCCCATTGGACTAACTATTTGGTTCTCATCATCCTCTTAGATATAAGGATGATGGACTTGATAAACACAATAAGAAATAGGTCAGTGTTAATACATCTGACAATGAAAGTCTCCTTATTTTGAGGAAATGGCTATCGCATCTACCTTACAGACTTGCGCGAATATACGGCAAGATTCACCCAATTAACCACAAATAGAATATCAAAAATTTAGGGATACAACCTATGGATAGTGCGGGGAAAGTCTGCAAGTTTATTTGCTTACTAAATAATAGGGAAGACTCAGTGATCATACTGCTAATTTAATTAAAATTTAAACAATTTTTCTTGGCACATCTGCGTTGTGAAAATTTATAATCTTTTTGCTGGTAGAAGATTATAAATCTTATCTAATCTTAACGTGAAATCGAAAGAATTAATGCCAATAAACACCAGGAATACTGATATATAAAGTTATTTAATTAATATGTGGCACAAGTGTCATAATTAAACTAACTGTAGGGTGCGTCAGCACCAATAATTTCTTACAGATTCAAGGATTTTCCACATCTGATGCACCCTACCCCAAGTGCCAGTTGCGTAAGTCCTGAATATGTGGCATAAGACAGAATTCAGGTTGGCAGATATCCTATTTTCGATGTTTATGAATCTGGTAGCAAATAATCTCCAGATTTGCCACCAGTTTTACTAACTAACCGAATCGATTCAATTTGCATCGATTTCTCTAAAGCTTTTGCCATATCGTATAAAGTTAAAGCCGCAACAGAAACAGCAGTTAAAGCTTCCATTTCCACACCGGTTTCGGCTTTAGTTTTAACAGTGGCTTGGATTTGATAACCGGGAAGTTGGGGATCTGCTGTAATCTCGACAGCAACTTTTTGCAATGGTAGGGGATGACATAGAGGAATCAAATTGGCTGTCTGTTTAGCCGCCATAATCCCGGCTAGCCTAGCGGTAGCTAAAACATCGCCTTTGGGTGTGTTCCCAGCTTGGATAGCGGCTAAGGTTTCTGGAAGCATCCGCACCTGACCAGCAGCTACTGCTTCCCTTACAGTTGCAGCCTTAGCAGACACATCAACCATCTGTGCTTGTCCTTTGGCATCTAGATGAGTGAGGGAAGCAGAATTTTTTAAAATAGGGTCTTGCATAATCTCAAAAGAAGGTGCTAATATATATTTCTTGTAAGGGCGTGTAGCTCAGTGGACTAGAGCACGTGGCTACGGACCACGGTGTCAGGGGTTCGAATCCCTTCTCGCCCGTCTCAAAACTAAACAGGCAGAGCTAACATAGCTACTGCCTGTTTTTTTACTAATTTACTGACTATTATTCAAGGAATAGACATCTTGACCACGACCTAAAGCAAACTTTAGGGAATGAGTCAAGTTCTTATTTGATAGGGTAAGGAAAATCAGCAGTGCTAAGAACATTAAAGCACTAGTATAGAAAAATATACTCCGATATCCCATTTGTTGAGCAATAAAACCTAAAATGGGAGCAGCGATCGCAATCCCTAAGTCAAATCCAGCGATACAAATAGCAAAAATCCGTCCCCGTTCTTGCGGTAGCGAACGGTCTGCCATTAACGTCGTGATCATGGAAATCATCGTCCCACCACCACAACCTTCAGCCAGTGCGGCGAGGATAAAAGTAATCCTACTGTTGGCAAAAAATAACAGCAAAGATGCGATGATATAAGCCACGATACCAAACGTGATAAACAAACCCCGACCGAGGCGATCGCTAGCTTTCCCAGCAACAATTCGGATCATAAAACTGCTGATAGCAGTGATAGTAAAAAACAACCCGGCATTAAGTTCCGCTCCTGTTGATTTAATAAACAGTGGGGCAAAAGTATGAACAGCACCCACCCCAATACCAACTAGCAACATCACCAAACTCGGTATTCTTACCCTTGGACTGCTGAGAATTTGCCAAAAATTACTATTATTCTGGATTGCTTGCTGTTTCTGGGCTGGGGGATTATTGACTTGCAATGCACCCAAAAGTCCGATAAAAGCTAATTCCGCAGTTAACAAAAATAACAAAGGATAACCCGTAGCAACTTGTAAATATCCTCCCAAAGCCGGGCCAATAGCCAAACCAATGGGAGCTGTTAAACTCATATAACTGATAATTTCCCCACGAATAGCCATTGGGGCTAAATCTGCTACTAAAGCACTGTAACCAGTAGTAAAAGCAGCAATGCTAATGCCATGAAATATTCGCACCAGCATTAATATAGGAATTGCTTTAAATGCCAAATAACCAAATGGGGCTGTTGTTGCTACAAATGTACCAATTAATAACAGTAATTTCCGACCATGTTGATCTGCTAGTCGTCCTAGCACCGGGCGAAATAGCAATAACCCGATCGCAAACCCACCCATCACAACACCAATTTCTTGCTTACTTCCGCCTACATCCTCGATATATAACGGTAGAGTAGGCAAGAAAGTAGCAGTACTCGACCAGAACAATAAACCAGCCGTAAACAGAATCAGCAGGTTAAGCCGCAGACTTGTGTCAAAGGTATGAAAAGCTTTCAAGGCAGATGCAATTTCATGCTAAATGTTGGGTTGA
Organism: Anabaena azotica FACHB-119; assembly: GCF_014697625.1. Classification (GTDB taxonomy): domain Bacteria; phylum Cyanobacteriota; class Cyanobacteriia; order Cyanobacteriales; family Nostocaceae; genus Trichormus; species Trichormus azoticus_A. The sequence continues at coordinate 81,379 of NZ_JACJSG010000040.1, forward strand.
CAAAGAAATCAGGAATCAACAGTCAAAATCATGAATGCTGAGTTCCCAACTCTTCCTTATTAATATTCTTACTTTAGTTCCCATTTTTTGCTACTACTTCCCTCACCCGATAAATCGGTCGCCCTTGGGATTCGTGGTAGGTACGCATGAGTAACTCTGCCAACAGACCAAAGCAAAATAACTGTACACCTGTGACTAGCAATAATACCGCCAAAATTAGCAGAGGGCGATTACCAATCATTTGACCCAATACCAATTTGATGAAGGTTAAGTAAATTCCTATACCTGTACCCGAAATTATTGATGCCAAACCCAACAGTCCAAAAACGTGCATTGGACGTGTGAGGAACTTTTTCATGAAAGAGATGGTTAACAAATCCATCAGGACGCGGAATGTCCGCCAAATGCCGTATTTACTGCGTCCAAAGCGGCGGGAATGATGTCGTACAGGAATTTCGGTAATTCTCGCGCCTTCGATGTAAGCTAAAGCTGGCAAAAAGCGGTGCAGTTCGCCATATAAGTTCATATCTGCTACCACTTCTGAACGGTAGGCTTTGAGAGAACAGCCGTAGTCGTGCAATTTTACCCCGGTGATTTTGCCAATCAACCAGTTAGCAATTTTAGAAGGAAGTAACCGGGAGACGACAGCATCTTGGCGTTTGTGTCGCCAACCACTCACGAGGTCGTAGCCTTCCGCTAACTTTGCTAGTAACATAGGAATATCGGCTGGGTCGTTTTGCAAATCAGCATCTAAAGTCACGATCGCCTCACCTAAAGCATAATTAAATCCAGCAGCCATTGCCGCAGTTTGCCCGTAATTACGCCGTAAAATCACCGCTTTTAAGTCAGTGCGGGTTTGCGCCTGTTCTTTGAGAAACTGATCTGAACCATCAGTTGAACCATCATCAACACAGATGATTTCATAACTCAAATTATTTTCAGATAAAGAAGATGCGATCGCCTCCAACAACAAAGGTAGACTTTCCACTTCATCATGTACCGGCACTACCACAGAAACATCAGGAATAATCGCGGAAATGCCTTGATTATCTTCGCTCACCTTTGCCGAAACTAGTCCATTCCTCATAAATATTTAGATTGTAATTAACGCTTGTTTTGAAGTTGGGGACTGGGGGAAGATAGGGGAAAGGGAAAAGGGTAAGGGGTAAAGGATTCAAATTCTTCCCTTTCCCCTTTCCCCTTTCACCTTTTCCCCTCATCTCCCTCATCCCCGTGGCTGGTAACTCTCAACAACTCTACCTGCACCGCGTAGCTGCTGATAATATGACCGACTTACCACATCTCCCTGTTCCGAGAGGATGTCAATACCAATACCGTTGCGTCCTTGTGCTTTGCCAGAACTATGGATATAATGACCATCTCCTAAATACAGCCCTACATGAGTAGCTTTTTGGGGAGTGCCAAAAAATACCAAATCACCTGTTGTTAATTCGTCAATATTAATTGCTTGCGTAAAAGCTTCTTGTTGATAAGCGTCTCTGGGTAGCCAAATTCCCACAGAGACAAACGCCGCCTGCATCAACCCAGAACAATCATAATTCGGCCCGACTGTACCGCCCCAAAGATAATAATTTGACTGTTGCATAGCTTTGTGAGTAAAAGCAATCACCTCTGGGAGCAGTTTTTTAATTTCCGATTCCGAAAATGATTTAGCCTGATAAAGTACAGTAGCAGATTTTAATAAACTCAAATCTTCCCTTGCTAGCCACCCTGGGTAGTCATCCTCACATAAATACACCTCAACTGCTGAATCTTGCTGATTTGATGTTACCTGCAAATGTCGCCCGACGGCCGCCTGAGTTGCCAAGCTGGTGCATTCAGGGGAATCATATAAGTTCAGATTAGCTAAACACTCATATTCTCCCAATTGGGGATTTTGGATTTGTGATTCTATATTAGAGAGCATTCTGCAATGGTTTTTTTTCAAAAAGACGAACAATTAGAAAATCTTGGTAATGGCATTTTAGAAGCTACTTGGACAGCATTCCCCACTTTAGCCCGTAATCAAATTGCTTTAACTTGGGTAGTTTACGATCCGCCAGTACCCGTAAATACTGGTGGGGCGTTAACTCCTGATGCTTTTTGGAACCATTCAGTGCGGGGTTTTAGTTATCGTGGCGAGGAACGAATTTATCCGGCGAGTGTAGTTAAGTTATTTTACTTAGTAGCCGCCCACGAATGGTTAGAGAAGGGTATGACTCAACCTGCTAAAGAGTTGGAGAGGGCTTTGCGCGATATGATTGTTGATTCTAGCAATGATGCTACTAGCTTAGTGGTAGATATTTTGACTGGTACGACTTCAGGGCCAGAGTTACCCCCAGGCCCGTTTGATACTTGGAAGTATCAGCGTCATATTATTAACCGCTATTACCAGTCTTTGGGCTGGGAGGAAATGGAGACAATTAATGCTTGTCAAAAAACTTGGGGTGATGGGCCTTATGGAAGGGAAAGGGCGTTTTATGGGGAGATGTTTGAAAATCGGAATATGCTGACGACAAATGCGATCGCTCGTTTGCTCCATAGTATCGTAGGTGGTGTAGCGGTTTCCAGTGAGCGATCGCAAGCAATGATGGCTTTACTCAAACGCAGCCTCAACCCCAATGATTTACCCCAAGATGTAGAAGAAGACCAAGTAACAGGTTTTTTAGGCGGTGGTTTACCCGAAGATGCACAAATTTGGTCAAAAGCCGGCTGGACAAGTCAAGTCCGTCACGATGCAGCGTACATCGAGTTACCAGAACAGCGTCCTTACTTATTAGTAGTATTTACTGAAGGCAAAGCCCAAGCCAAAAGCCGCGATATTTTACCCCATGTATCCCAATTAGTGGCTCAAGCAATTAGTCAGTTGACAGTTGACAGTTGACAGTTATCAGTTATCAGTTATCAGTTATCAGTTATCAGTTGACAGTTGTTACTCTCCTCATTTCCCCCTACTCCCCCTACTCCCTCATTTCCCCCTACTCCCTCATCTCCCCCTACTCCCCCACTCCCCCCTATTTATGTCCCTGTAAAGATGTAAAAATAGATTTCTGGGTGTAATCTTTTCAGATTGCAAGAAATTCTCGGAATTTAAAGCAATTGCTAGAATTATCTAATGTGGAACTAGTTTGTTAGGAGTGAAGGTGAATAAGATGTTTCTTCGTAAAGATATTTTTGTATTGCCAAGTTTAGCTGCTTTAGCAGTCGTTGGTACTAGCTTATCTGCTCATGCTCAAACAGCAACTCCTGTTGATGCTCAACAGTTAACTGAACCCTCTGCAACTGTGTTGTCTTCTAATCAAGAGAATACTGAACCAGGGACACAGATTCAAGAATTTTCAACAGTTAACTCTGTATCACAGACAACTGAATCACAGCAGTTTCCCAGTGTTAATACAGAAGAGGCAACTACTCGGACAATCACACCTGTTCCTGGGACTGTAGCAACTACATCCTCTACCCTAGCGCCTGAGTCAGGAGAACCCACATCTCAAGGAGCTAATGCTCAAGCACCTACATCGACAATTGCACAATCTGATATTGATCCTGGTAGACCTACTCGCGGGGGTAGAAGCTATCTCGGTATTGGTGCTAACATCGGTATCAGTGGGGATGACTCATCTTTGGGTGATGGAAATTTCGCAGTCCTAAGCAAGATTGGTTTGACTAATGCTTTCTCTATTAGACCATCAGCAATATTTGGGAACAATACCACAATTTTAGTTCCCGTTACCTATGATTTTAACTTACAGTCAGCTGATGCTTTTAGTGAACCGCTAGCGATCGCACCTTATGTAGGTGTTGGTGCAGCCATTAAAACAGGCGATGACTCACAAGTGGGCTTTCTCGCTTCTGGTGGTATTGATTTCCCACTCTCTACTCAATTTACCGCCACAGCCGCAGTTAATGCCGGCTTTTTCGATGATACAGATGTCGGTCTACTAATAGGTGTAGGCTACAATTTCTCTGGTTTTTAGTTAGAGACTGGGGACTGGGGACTGGGGACTGGGGACCTCACAAGTGTAGGTTTTTAATCTAGCAGTGAGTAAGGACTCTAAAACTAACGAGAAAATCATTGTTTTATTCACCCCTACACCCCTACACCCTTACACCCTTACACCCAAA
>NZ_JACJSG010000041.1 GCF_014697625.1 Anabaena azotica FACHB-119
GCCTGTATTTAACACACCATACAATATGATATTCAATTGCATAAACATAACCCCTTCCGTGTTTTACTTCCATACTTTATCTTACCATGTGCGTAACCATGTGTAAAACCAAATATGGAAATATAGAGCGCCTAACTCATGACTCGAAGTCACGAGTGTGCGGCTTGAAGAAATCAACAAGCGAGGGTTGATATCATGACTACTTTTGGTGGAGAATTCGATCCTTTTACTTCTCCGTCTAACACAAATGTTTTGGCAAATGTTCTTGCTCCAACTGGAAGTCCGAACAATTTCACTTCCGTAACGGGATACGATTTAACGCCATTTGCAGGACAGACAATAAGATTAGCCTTTAGGCAGGTTTATAGTCAAAACTCCTTCCAATTTGGAATAGATAACGTTTCCATTCAATCAGCAGCAGTACCCTTTGGTTTGAATAAAGAAACAGGTCTGGCATTAGGATTACCTTTATTTATGGGATTACGGCTTTTAAAAAAGAAGATAATCTCAACCAAGAAGCAAAGTAAAGCCATCGATATCTTAGCTTAGGTTATGGAATATTTTTCTCCGTTTTCGATGGAGTCAGCTTTCATTGTAACCTTTGATGCTTTGATATTAGTGTTCTTTATGTAACTGCAATCTGCTGTATCTGATTTAATTGTTTGGCTTGACTCACCCAGATAAAAGTAATTTTGTCAATTCTTCTAAAACTTTTAATCCCCGCAGGGAACCACGAATTAGACGAGTGGCGGCTATGGGTTGACGTAGCAAACTCAAGGCTAGGGGTAAAGGCTGTAGAGAACCATCGGCGTTGATGGCTGCTGTCAAGTCGGGGATATCATGATGAGAATCATCGCTGACTACGCGCAACATAGCTACTGCTGCACTCATGCCATTGAAAAAGTCTAAAGCAGCGAATCCTTCCATGTCAACGACATCCGCCCCCAAGGTTTCGCCAAGATGTCGCTTTTCCCCAGCAGAGCAAATAACGCGATCGCTTGTCAATGATTTGACTAAACTCACTGCTGGCTGTTGAGTTTTTAGTGCTGATTGTAGTTCTATGGTAAGAGAGCGATCGCACTTTTGCAATTGTTGCTGATAAATACAGTTTTCGTATAGCACAACATCCCCCACATGATAGCGCGGGCTTAAGCTGCCGCACAAACCCATCACCAGGACTCTGGGTTGTTGTTCATTAGGATATTCTTGCCTTTGCCATTGGTGCAGGTATTTTGTCAATGGCTTGATACCTACTGGTATTGACACAATTTTAGGTGTTTGCCCAGTGACTCGCTTTAAACCGCGACACACAGCTTTATATTCAGATCCTTGAGGTACGAGAATTGTATTGATATTCATTAGTCATTAACTATCAATCATTAGAGATGATTTATAAAGTAAACCTTAAATTGTCGGGTGCGTTAAAGCAGCGCTTAACGCACCGTATTTGCTGGTGCGTTACGGCTAATTCCTCATTTCGCCAACGCTCAAATCCTTTTACATAGCCGTAACACACCCTACTTCATATTTACTTTATAAATGGCCTCTTAGTTATTGTCCCACTCTGGCGATAGGCTTCTTCCATTGGTGTCAACTAAACGTGAAATTGGTGTGGTGTTTCACCAACGTATTTAAGTAAGGGCGGGTTTAGCAGACATATCTGTTTTCCCCATGAATTTTTCAATCAACCCGCCCCTACTTACTGTTCACTGTTAAAAACCAGTAGCGTTGAGATTTAATCCTCAAATAACCTGTAGAATTTTTGTTATTCAGTTCGTACTAAGGACTAAAGTCCTTACTACAAAACTTTAATTATTTACGCCGTTCTACTTACTAGGGCATTACTACTACCAAAATGACTGTTAAAACTCAAAACCTACCCTTTAGTATAGCTTTAGTTTCTATCATTGCTCTGCTTGCACTCAATTTTGGCTCTCCTGAGTCTACAGTTCCTATTTTAGGATTTCATGGCATTCTAGATCATCAAAATAACAAATCGATATCTGGTTTGGTTCCAGAAGAAATGCACTATTCCAAACAAGAGTTAGAAAAACTGTTAGAATCTCTAATTCTCAATGATTACTGGTTTTTAAGTACGCAAGATTTATATGACTTTTTCTTAACTAAATCTCAGGCTATTCCGTCAGGATATCGCCGAAAGAAGCCCATTATGCTGACATTTGATGATGGGTATAAATCAGTACATACAAAGTTACTGCCAATTTTATTAAAACTAGAAAAGAAATATAGTACTAAAGTACAAATCGTCTTATTTCTTAATCCTAGCCGTTTGGTACAAAAGGCCAGCGATAGTAAAACTCATTTAAGTTGCCAAGAATTAAGAGAAGGTTTACAAACAGGCTTTTACGATATTCAATCTCATGGTTTAAATCATAGAGATTTAACAAAATTAGCACGGCGAGAGATAATCACCGAACTTTTACAAGCTAGAACTATTCTCAGAAGATGTACACAAGATTTAGATCCACAACAAAAGGTAGCATCTCATTTTGCTTACCCTTATGGAGCTTATAACAAACAGGTAGAAATTTATGTTTCTAGATATTATTTATCAGGCTATTTATATAATGATGAAACTCTCAACTACACTTGTAAGAATAATTTTTATCAAATTCCTCGCTTAATCGTTAATTATAATAAATCCTCTCAACAAATCATCAAGACGGCTGAAGCTGTCCCGGCAATTAGCAGTCAGGCTTGTCAGTAAGGGGCTAGGAATTGGGAATAGATTTTGTCAACACAGGTTAGTGTTTATAGGATTAACCATGTATATACAAAAAAAATGCTATCATTTTTCACCATGTATATACATTTTAAAAGCATAGCTACAAATGGCAAGTGAATGAGGTACACATTTTTATAGCAAAGCGATGTATAACAGTAGCCACATCGGTTAGGACATGGATAAATCATCAAATCCTTCTAGCAAGAAGCTTAAGCGCCTGTAACCTGTCCCTTGTCCCCTGCTATATGTTGATTGCTGGCAAAACCTTGGCGGGCAAAGATTTCAATCATTTCACTGCGAGTTAAATTATTTTGCTCGGCTATTTCTGCTAACTTTTCCCAAGCTGTATCTGTCAATCTCACTGAGCGGAGATGTTTGGGTTCACAACCGTAGTCCATTTTGAATTTACCTGATGCGCTACGCTTACGTCTGGCTGATTTTTGCCTTGTACCGGAATACTGATCCGCTTCTCTGTTTTTGGGCAGATTAAGAGTGATTAAGTTAATGAGGTTGTCAATCAGGCGATCGCGCTCTAATGGTAAAACATCTTGACCGTGCAGCAAATGCTGAAAAATCACAAAATGCACCAATGACCCAAGAAAGATACGTGCTGCTACTTCTGGCTCAGATAATTGTAATTCTTTATGCTCGGCAAAATATTGGCTAACCAGTTCTAAGGCTGGTTTATCTAGGTTACTTACAAAGGTTTGTGCTAGTAATGGAAACCTCCCAGATTCACCAATAATTAGTCTTACCAACCCCAAAAATTCCGGTTCTTTCTCTACTTGAGCAAAGATATTTGTGGCTATGCGTTGCAGAACTATACGGGGTTCTCCTTGGAGAAACTCTGGCTCTTGGATGATTAAACATTTTTCCTGTGCTAGCCGTTCAATCAAGGCCACGAATAGTCCTTCTTTATCTTGAAAGTAGCTGTAAACAGTAGTTTTTGATACACCTGCGGCTGCTGTGACTTTATCCATTGTGGTAGCTGTATAGCCGTGAGTCAAAAACTCTTGCATTGCACCATTAAGAATTGCATCCACTTTCTCTACGGAGAGTGAGCGGTCATTTTTGTTAATTTCTATACGTGGCTTTTTCTGAGTCATATTTTTATACATTCGCTAAATAAACTAGCTGAGACCGACTAGCGCGACTACGCGAAGCGCAAAATATAGAAGAAACACTTTTTTCTTCCCCTACACCCCTACACCCTTGTGTTTCTTCTGACTTTTCACGGGAAGTCCTGAAACCCTCTTTAAGGCAGGGTGTAGGGTGTAGGGGGTAGGGAAAACTTGAAACCCTCACCACACCCTACACCCCGCACCCTCTGACTTTTCCACATACCGTGAAAAGTCAGGTGTTTCTTGAGAGCAGCCTACGGCTAGGCTCACGTCAAACCTAACCCCCCAAACCCTTTCCCTAGAGACTTCTAAATAACAAAATAACTAATCGTTCGCTTGAGCAGGGGACAAACAAATCTCATCGTCGTATTCGATAGAAGAATTGAGTCTTGACATATTGTAATGAACGGTTTAGTTTAAAAGTATAACTAAACTAATCAGTTTATTTAGAATACTAAATAAAAGAGTGGCTTATGGTACGCCAAGTAGCAGATCAAGGTTCCGTATTCTTCAAGCGTAACTCCCGGCAATTAATTATCGTAGCGACAGGAGTCGGTTTGGCGATCGCAGGTGCAAAAGGTTATAACTCATGGCAGCAAGGACAGCAATCTCAGGCAAGCCTTCCCGTTGTCAACACACCGCAAACCAGAACCGTGACTGCGTTAGGCAAGCTAGAACCGAAGGGTAAAGTAATTAAACTTTCCGCACCTTCATCATCTGGACAAGGAAATCGAGTAGAGCAGCTACTAGTGAAAGAAGGGGACAGGGTAAAAGCAGGACAAGTAATTGCCATTTTAGATAATCGCGATCGCTTAAAGGCCGCCTACCAAGAAGCCGAAGAAGCAGTGAAGGTAGCCCTAGTAAATTTAGCAAAGGTACGAGAAGGGGCAAAAGTTGGCGAAATAGAAGCGCAGAGAGCCGAAATTGCTCGTATCCAAGCACAGACAGCTGGGGATGAAAGAGAACAACAACAAACAGTAGCGAGGTTAGAGGCACAATGGCAAGGTGAGAAATCAGCCCAACAAGCAACAATCAACAGATTAACAGCAGAACTCAAAAACGCTCAAGTCGAATGGCAACGCTATCAACAGCTTTATAGTGAAGGTGCAATTTCCCAATCGCTTTATGACAGCAAACGCCTCAGTGTTGATACCATTACCCAGCAGTTGAACGAAGCACAAGCAAACCTGCAAAGGATTGATAGAACTGGACGTAAGCAAATCAGCGAAGCTAAAACAGCCTTATCGCGAATTAACGCCACGGGTAGCAAACAAGTCAGCGCCGCCACCGCCACCTTAGATAAAATAGCGGAAGTGCGTCCCATTGATGTGGAAGCAGCCAAAGTAGAAGTAAGCCGGGCGCTAGCAGCAGCGAAACAGGCAAAAGCTAACTTAGATCAAGCTTATGTGCGATCGCCACAGGATGGGGTGATATTTGATATTTATACTCGTGCTGGCGAAGTTGTCTCTAACGACGGTATTGTCGAGATTGGACAAACCAACCAGATGTATGCAGTTGTCGAAGTATATCAAAGCGATGTCAGCAAAGTCAGCCCCGGACAAAAAGTAGAGATATCAAGCAGTTCACTGCCTAGCAAATTACAAGGAACAGTAGATTGGGTAGGCTGGAAAGTGCAAAGGCAGAACATCATCAACACTGATCCTAGCGAAAATATCGATTCCAGAGTGGTAGAAGTCCAAGTACAACTAGATGAACCCTCAAGCGAAAAAGCCGCCAAATTCACCAATTTACAAATTAAAGCAGTCATAAATGTTGACTGATAACCACGATGACATTCATTCAAGAACTACAACGACGCACACCTCTGGGATGGCTACAACTGAGTCATCATAAAAGCCGCCTCATGGTTGCTTTATCTGGTATTGCCTTTGCCGATGTCCTCATGTTTATGCAGTTAGGCTTTCAAAATGCCCTGTATGACAGTAACACTAGCCTTAATCGTGCATTACTTGCAGACATAATTTTGATCAATCCCCAAAGCCGTAATATGCAGAACTTGACTACATTTTCCCGGCGACGACTGCTGCAAGCTGAGGATGTGCCTGGTGTCAAGTCGGCAGAAGCCATGTATATCGGTTTAATCACTTGGAAAAATCCCCAAACTCGCCGTAAAACAACAATACAAGCAGTTGGGTTTAATCCCGATCAACCTGTTCTCAACATTCCAGAAGTTAACAATCAAATAGATAAGATTAAACTACCAGATAATTTCGTTTTTGACCGTGCAGCTAGAGGTGAATATGATCAAGTCTTTAAGCAAATTGATGCAGGACAAACAGTCACTACCGAGGTAGATAAACGCACTATCTCAATTAGTGGGGGATTTAAGCTAGGCGCTTCCTTTGGTGCTGATGGTACTTTAATTTCTAGTGATGAAAATTTCTTGCGGTTGTTTCCTAGAAGACTCCCTGGAAGCATTAGTTTGGGCTTGATTAATTTACAACCCGGTTATGAGCCAAAACAGGTAGCAGAGGCTTTAAAATCACATTTACCAGATGATGTCAAAATTCTCACTCGTGCCGAATATATCAAATTTGAAGAAGACTATTGGAAAACAGAAAGTCCCATTGGTTTTATCTTCAGTTTAGGCGTAGCAATGGGATTCATGGTTGGTGTAATTATTGTTTATCAAGTTCTGTCAACTGATGTCAATGCCCACATAAAAGAATATGCCACATTTAAGGCAATGGGTTACGGCAATTCCTATTTATTAGGAGTAATTTTTGAAGAAGCAGTGATTATGGCAGTCTTAGGTTTTCTTCCAGGTTTTATCATTCCTTTAGGGATGTATCAATTAGCAGCAAATGCCACAAATTTACCTATATACATGACAGCAGTTAGAGCCTTAACAGTTTTCTTATTAACTGTGATTATGTGTACTATTTCTGGAACTATAGCAACTCGTAAGTTACAATCTGCTGACCCGGCAGATATGTTTTGATATAGATTATTAATTCGCCACATTTAATTTATTTGCTGTTGGCATAGCAGATTATAGACAGATGCCGACGTGAATTAATTGGGAAAATTCGCTAGTAAAAAGACTTTGAAACTGTTTACTGTCATCTGTATGATTCCTTGTGAGAAATCAATTATGCCAACTATCAATACTAATGAATGCGCTATTTCTATTCAAAACCTTGACCATTACTTTGGTAATGGACAACTCCGCAAACAGGTTTTATTTAATATCAACCTGGAAATTAATGCAGGTGAAATTGTCATTATGACAGGGCCTTCAGGTTCGGGAAAAACTACACTGCTAACTTTAGTAGGTGGCTTGCGTTCAGCCCAGTCTGGAAGTTTACGGATATTAGGTAATGAACTCTGCGGTGCTAGTAGTAAACAATTAACTCAAGCAAGACGTAATCATGGTTATATATTCCAAGCTCATAATTTGCATGGTAGCCTGACAGCATTGCAAAATGTACGCATGGCTTTGGAATTGCAACCAGGAATCTCCATCCCAGAAATGCTTACTCGGTCAAAAGAAATTCTAGAAGAAGTAGGATTAGGACATCGGTTGAATTACTACCCGGATAATTTATCGGGAGGACAAAAACAACGAGTAGCGATCGCCCGTGCTTTAGTCAGTCAGCCTAAAATAGTTTTAGCCGATGAACCAACAGCCGCCCTCGATAAACAATCAGGACGCGATGTGGTAGAATTAATGCAAAAATTAGCCAAAGAGCAAGGCTGTACAATTCTCCTAGTAACCCACGACAACCGCATTCTAGACATCGCCGATCGCATTGTCTATATGGAAGATGGTCATCTTGTCAAGGATACTGTCAGTGCTGTTAGTCATTAGGCAGTTGACAGTTGACAGTTGTTATTCTCCTCTGCTCCCCTGCTCCTCTGCTCCCCCCAGCACCCTTTATTCTGCACTCAAAAATTCCCAATACCCATTGCTGAGTTCTTTCACTGCTAAATCATAAAATTGCTTACCATGTTCTGGTGTTGCTAAAGCAGGATTAGAACCCATACGTCCATCTGGGTAATGTAGTTTAAAATCGGTGGCACTGTAAATTCTGTGTCCCTTGGCTACTTCCGGTGAAAGAGGTGCTTGCTTAATTGCTTGGGGGTAAACATACTGAGTAACGGCGACCTCACTAGGGGTTGCGTGAGAACCTTCTTGATCACCATACAATTCTTTGGCAAGTTTATATACAGAACCGCACATAAACCAGTTAGCAATTTGACATTGTACCTTATGGGCGTTGACAATCTGCAAATCTTCTAAGTAGACGTAGGTTTCCGAAAACGCCGCTTTCAGGGTAGCGATGTTACCGCCATGTCCGTTAATAAAGTAGAACTTGGTAAAACCGACTTTGGCAAGACTAGTTACATAATCTCGCACCACTAGAATTAATGTACTGGGACGTAAGCTGATGGTTCCCGGAAAAGCTGTATGATGTAATGCCATCCCTACATTGATTGTAGGCGAAACGATCGCCCCAGTTGCTTCACCCACACCACGAGCGATCGCTTCAGCACAAATAGCATCAGTACCAATTAACCCCGTCGGCCCATGCTGTTCAGTCGAACCAATAGGTAATATAATCCCCCTTGATGTTTGCAAATAGTCTTCAACTTCCTGCCATGTACTTAAATGTAGTAGCATTTTTACTTAGCATCCATTAATATTAACGAATCAGAGGTCATTAAGAGTCAGGACTTACGCAACTGGCACTTGGGGTAGGGTGCGTCAGATGTGGAAAATCCTTAAATGTGTATAAAATTATTGGGGCTGACGCACCCTAAAGTTAGTTTGATGATGACACTTGCGTAAGTCCTAAGAGTTTGTAGAAACTATAATTAACTTTCTTATGAGCATTCATAGTTGTAATTACGTAGTTTTGATTTATTACAAAAATACTAATTTAATTTTTGACAAAAAAGTGTTGCTTAATGACATCTAAAGGTGAACAGTCCCAATAATCAATGTGAGAAACAATCAAACCTTCAGCATTTAGACCAAGTTCACTCCAACCGGAAATAGAAATGCGTGGTTTCCAAGGTAGGGGACTGTTCCAACTCAGCGTCCATTTTGTTTTAATTTTATCTTCTAATCGTTGAATATCATGCAAATCCATCTTGATGTTTAAAAACCAACTGTGCATGAAATTAATCATCTTTTTATAGCGTTCAACCCCAAAAAATTTATTTAAGGGGTCTTGAAAAAAGATATCTTCCGCGTAAATACTATAAGTTTGATTAACGGGAAATCTTTGATAGTCTTGTTTGAGTATGTCGATAATGTCCATCTAAAAATTACGAATTATATATCTATAGTAATAGCCAAGACAGTTACGCCATTAGGAAACGAGAAAATTGAGAGAGTAAAAGACGTTTAACCTGTCACCTGTTACCTGTCCCCTCACGAAACTTCATTCCACAAACGTTCTAACTGACGCTTCCAAGCTGCTAAAACTTCTTCCCTGGCTTCGACAGTTTGGTTAACTTCTCCTAATAAACCCTCTGCATAAAACCGTTCCAGATTTTGCATTGTGGCTTCCAGAGACTGTCCTTGCTGTTTGGCTGCTTGTACAATTTGCCGGACACGAACTTCAATCAGGCGATTGAAGACATCATTTAAACCAGCTTCGTATAAGGAAATTAACCTAGCGATCGCACTACTCAAGTCCTCTTTGGTCAAACTGCTGCTATTGTGTTGATATACTGCCCAAATCACGCCATCATACAAGGCATAGCGGACTTCTTGGGTATCATCAAAGTTAGCTTCTAAAAACTGTGCTAAGAATGCTTGAGCTTCTTGTAATGGCACAATTGGGAGTAAAACTCGCAACCAACTGTGGTCATCCGACAACAATACCAACAGTCTATATGTAGGTGTATCTACTTGCCAAGATCCAGGTGCGATCGCTTGTACATCTGCTGTACTAAATAATTCTGCCAGAGTTTGGGCAATTGCTTCAGGTGTCATAGTCTTTTTTTCAGCTTCAGCCTCTAGCGTACCGCTTTTGCGTTCACAGGCGCATCCGCTTATTGGTGGGACTGTTGCACTACTTGTTGGACTAATTCTAATGGTAAATCTAATAACTGAGCGATCGCTTCTACACTCAAGCCAAACTGTACCATCCGAGGTATAGCTTCTAACTTGGCTTCCTGTTTACCTTCCTGCTTACCTTCTTCTAAACCTTGTTGCTTACCTTCTTCTAAAGCTTCCTGATAAACTCGGCTTTGCTTCAATTCATTTAAACCCAACATCGCTTCTATCTCCTCCCGGCTCTTTTGTGGTAATTTGTAGACAATGATTGTCTCAATTAAGTTAATCAAATCGCGTTTAGTTGCTGCATCAATTAGCTGCTGCTTTGCTTGTGCTATCAACCGTCTTGCTAGTTCTGGTGCAGTTTCTTCATTCTCAATTACTAGCTTAACAACTCCCACACCTAAAGAAGTTTCTCCGGCTTCTCCTAACTCATCCAAGTAAATGCGTTTAACTCTATTGAGTAGCAAGATGTCATCAAAATGTAACTCCTGTGTTCTTTCAATACTACGACTAGGATAAATGACTACAACTTGCCAACGATAGGGAGGTTTAGATTGTCTTAAATAAAGAAATAGTTCAGCAAATAAGCGGTAGTATAAATCATCATCTGGTTGAAACTGAACTTCAACTACATAAACTGGTTTTGCGGAGTCGTTAATTTTAGGGAAAAACAAGCCGTCTATACGAAAAGCTAGTTGTTTAACTTCGCGGGAGGTAAATTCATAGTTACTTGCTTCTTGTGGTGACTGGTTGATTAATTCAAAAAAGATGCTGGGAACAGCTTGAAATAGGCTGTAGAAAATGGTATCAGTTTTCATGATATAAATGTTATTTCATTTTTTATAAATTAAAAATACTGAGCCAATTGGGCCAAAATTTTCTACATAGATTTTGTTATTGTAATATAATCCTGGTGACATCCCACCGTCAAACAAAATTCCCTCTTGAATCTTTCCTAAACAGTTATTCCGCGCAATCCCTTCTAACACATCATCAAATTTATCTGGTGTTAACTGTTGATTATTTGCACTCACCTCAATTGGCGAATTAGCTTTTACATCATTTACTAATAAAATCACATAACCTTTATTGGTAATAGCAGCCATAGAACGATTAGTGGCTTGCTTACAGGCAAATTCACCTAAATCTTGACAAATATCTTTAAATCTACCTTGACGATAAAATCGACCATTACCGCCGACTAAGTTGTAATTAAGTATATTACTGTCTCTTCTCCCAGCTTGAATTGTCGCCTTTCTTTCCTGTGGTTTACCGCCGGAAATACCAAAAGAAGAACGTTTATTTTTAAAGTCGCCTGCATACTCTACACCACGGGAAATATTCAAACCTTGGGGTTGATTATCAGTACCTATATAGTCAGCGTTAATTGCAGCAATCGCTCGTTTTCCATTTAAGGTAGAATTACCATCAGAAATTAACTCATTAAATTGTTTGGGAATATATTCTCGGCGAATCTTACCCCTAGCATCTTTGCTATATATTTGATGAGATAATCCCACATTGACTTTAAAATCTAACGCTGCTGACCTGGGATTGAAAATAATTACATGATTAATCCCTTTAGCAAATTTCTCGCCTCGATTATTAGTCTTAAAAAATTCCATACTAAATTTAGCATCTTCACCAAGACAAGTTTTTGCTGCCTTTGCTGTTGAACTCGCATCCATTCTGTTACAACCAGACAGTAAACTGGCCGCAACAATAAATATAGATAAAGTAAATATTTTTTTGCAAAACATACCCAATAAAAAACCCGCTATAGGACGACTATAACGGGTAATAATTAAAAATTACAATTGCAGTTTATGAAAACCATTCTACAACAGCTTCTTCTTTGGTGTTGGTGTTACGAGATGGGGTTTCACGGTTAAACTTCATGTGAATTGAGCGTGTTTGCTCACCATCAGCCGCAACAGCCACAATAGGATAGTCGATTAAACCATCTTGGAAGGACATCTGGAAGCGGAATGTACCATCGGGATTGAGTTTGATGGGACGACCGCCAATTGTCACGGTAGCATCGGGTTCGGTTGCACCGTAAACAATCAACTCAGCATCAGCAATTAGCCAGAACTGGCGAGGACGCACAGGGATGGCGGAAGCAGAGAAGCCCACACCAGACATTCCCACACCGGAAGCAGTCAAACCAGAGACGGTAGGAACTGCCCACATACCCACACCAGAGGGGAAGATGTAAGAACTGATAGCTTGTTCAGGACGCACGGAACCGGGAACGTGCTGTTGAGAACCGAACAGAGAACCTGCAACCCGTTGGGCTTCGGCGGACTCAGCCAAGCCGAAGATTTGGTCATAAATGGGGTTGCTACCGTTAGCACCAGCCGCAACCGGGATTTTCTTAGCTGGGGGTACGAGTTCGTAAACTGTCTTACCACGCAAGTCTTCTTCAAAGTTGACGGTGATGAACACATCTTCAATCCAGTCGGAAGGATAGACTGGAGGAATATGGACGCGGGCGGAACGTGCGAGAACTAGCCAACGACCATCTGCTGCACGATAACCAATATCGAGTACATAATCGCGATCGCTCACTGGAATGGGAATATACCATTCTCTGGCTAATTCATCCGCAGGATATTCTTGGATGCTGTGGGGGCTTTGGTAATCGAGGTTTACATCGGTTACATCGTAAATCCGCAGGGCTAATTGTTGTCCCCCTTGCTGGCGTAACTCCTGTTTATGCTCGTTAGGAATATCCCAGTAAGCGTAAGCCCACTGAGGATCGCGTGGTAACAACACAATCCGGCTGTCACCGTAACCACCTGGTAAATCTGCTAGTCCTTCATCAACATCAGCCAGAGAACCACCAGTACGATCTTCTTGTCCTAATTCAAATTTCGCAGCTTCCACGGTTTCCTGTGCCTCCAGTGAACGAGTTGGGTTAAGCAAAGCTTTGTTTCGCTGGACTTCTTGAATTGCTGCCAGCAATTGCGATTTACGCATTCGGCTATAACGAGAGATGCTACATTCACTAGCAACTCTTCTTAATTGCCGTAATGTCATCTCTTCTAACGGTGGGCGTTCTTTTGCCATGAATTTGGCCTCCAGTAGTTTGAAAGGTTAATGATTTCCCCTGGTTATAGAATGCTTGATATAAAGCTCATCACTCCCAGATGAATTTCTTATTCCTGACTCCTGGTTTTACTAAGTGTGTTTTTTTAAATCAGTTATCAGTTATCAGTTATCAGTTATCAGTTATCAGTCCTAACGGCGTATGGTGGGGGATAAAGAAGTGCCAAAATACGCCTTTCACCAATTGGTATGGTGTTTCACCAAGAATTTAACTGATAACTGTTCACTGTTCGCTGTTAAAAGAGGGGATACTCCCTTTCATGTCCTTATTTATGCCGACATCGGCACTTTGGGATTGGAGGAGTCAATCAGTTTTGCGGAAAGTTCTGTAGGCGGTGAGTCCAGTCCTGTAGGCGGGTTTCCCGCCGTAGGGAACTGGCGAACCCGGAGGGGTTTCCCGCCGTAGGAAACTTTTCAAGACGGATTTTGGATTGCCCACAAGGAAGGGGCTGTTAGTTGTTTTTCCGCAGGATTACCGGAAAAATTTCTTATCTAAAATTTCAAGTCTCAAATCGATACTTGGTTTATTAAGTTTGTTAACTGAATATTAACTACTAACCCTTGCTAGGGATCAAGGGGTGTCAACAGGCTTTTTTACTTAATTTACGGACTTAGTAGCTCTGGGGGGATCGCTTTGTCAAGAAACCCTGACATAACACCTAGTGATCCCCTGATTTATATCAAGATTTCCTGACAATAGGCTGGACTCAATTCAGGGCTTACTGTTGACAGTTGACAGTTGTCAGTTGTCAGCTTGAAACCCTATGCCCCTACACCCAGTCTGATCAACTAAAAACCTGAATCCATACAGGCAGGATCAGGAGTAATAAAAGGGTTGAGAGAATGATGCTGCCGGCGATTAAGTCGCGGTTGAGGTTGTATTCTTCCGCCAAAATCAGCCCAGCAAAGGCTGAGGGCATTCCCGACATTAACACCATCGCTAAACGGCGATCGCCCCCCAATCCCAGCAGTAAAGTTGTCAGCAAACCCACAAGTAAGGGAATGATGACAACCCGCAACACCGACGGGATCAAGGCCAGTTGCAAACTTTGCCATCCTTGGAGTTGTGCCAAGCGAATCCCAATCAACAAGAATGCACAAGCAATCACCACATCAACAGAACTCTGTAACCCAGATTCCACAACTGCTGGTAGTTTAAGGTGTTGGGTGAGAGTACCAATCAGGAAAGCCCACAAAGGCGGGACTGTCAGCAGATCCCAAAGCAGCATCCACCATTGATTAGTAGATTTGGTATGGCTGAAATAGCTGGCAATTAATACCCCTAAACCATAGGGGCCAATGACATTGTGAGTGATACTAAACAGAACAACCCAATTCAGCGCATCCACGTGAACTAAATAGGGTGCGATCGCCAATCCTACAAAACCAGTATTTCCTAAAACAGCCGCCAGCAAAAAACTACCCTTGCTAGAAGAGTCTTGCAAAGGATGAGACACAGACTCACTTAATTCAGACTTAAATAAATAAGGTGATATTTGTTGCCATCCCCACCACACCAGCAATGCCACAACTAAACCCAGAAACAATGCTCCAAAAGTGATTAATGATGCTAAGATGGGAATCTCAACAGTACCACTGAGTTCATTCTGATTGCCTCTACGAGCCAGTGCTATCAGTTGTAACGGTACACCCACCCAGTAAAGACTACGACCCAAAAAATGTGGCAACCACTGAGGTAATAATCTAAACAGTAATAACCCCAAACCTATCCAGAGAATCAGGGGTGTATAAGCCTGAACCAGAGTTTCTGTCATGAATCATTTATAGGGTTTAAACTAAGTCATTAGTCTCAAGTACAAAGCTTGTACAATGACAAACACGACTAGAGACGAACAATTTGAGTTTAAATTATTTACAGCATTCTTCGCCCAGATGCAGTACTGGTTTACACAGAGGCTAGAGTAAAACGTAATGTACATATAAAAACTTATACCTAAATAATTCTATATTTAAAAATAAATTTATCGAAAATTTGGGTTGAAAACCCCGTCCTTATAGGACGGCTTTTGGTAGAATATGGTTGTGGAAGGGTAATCAACCACTGAAAAAACCCTATTGCTGCCTAATACGCAGACGCTGAACCTTGACAAATGAATCTTGCTGGTTCTACTTCGTAGTTCTAGTATCACCTGGAAGTAGGTAAAAGATTTACAGGTACTAGACGAACAGCATTGTACAGAAGCGATTAATCGCGTCTCTACCAAACAAATATTGCACACTGTGCAACTATGGTCGGGCAGACCAAAAGTTAACGCTTGGGGAGAGAACCACCTCTGGCACAAGATACCGCAAGGAATCGGGCGCTAAGTGGACTCATTGAACCAAGAATCCCCTGCCTTTTTAAGCAAGTGAGCGAAAGCGAAACTTGGTTAGGCAGGGGAGTGTCAAATTAAGAAAAGTAAACTAAGCTGAAGTTTCCTCGCTTCTACCTAGTTTATAGCTGCTGCCATTCTCTGAATCCGCCATACATTGTCTTGCCGCACCAATTCATAGCGGACACGGAGATTCTCTTGGGAAGACTTAGTTCTTTGCCCATTTTCATAAAATTTCGTTAATTCGCTGACTGTAGCTGCCACAGTTGCCCGATTGGGATCTGTGTCTGATGTACTCACAGAGTTTATCTTGACCTTATGTCCGTATTCGCGATGGCTGTTGTCTGCTTTCAGTTGCAAGGCAATTAGCCGCCATTGAGATAAAGCGGAACCAGTTAAAATCTCATTTAAATCTTCAATTTCATGTTTAGCCCCCAAAGCAGAAGCTTTAGTTGCTAGCCACTGCTCAATTATTTGCTGTGCGGTTTCTTCGTTTAGCCGTCCATCTACAGTTTTGAGTTCAGCGTCTTTATCAGGAATTTCTACAGGCGGTTGATTGATTTGAATCGATAATTGTTCACCTTGTAAAGTTGGTGCTGGGAAAAATACATTCCTTAACCAGCCAAAAGTCGTGGAGACTATCAGCCAGAAAACAAATATCGCTCCCAAGGAAGCAACAGCTATCAACAATAATCTTGTTTTCCGGTTGATATTCCTAGCAGAAGGCCGACTTTGATGAACGCTACCTCCTGGGTTAACAACTTGCTTTGGCTTCTTGCGTCTTTTGCGTTTGCTAGTTGGTCTAGGTGAAGATTGATTAGACCCGTTAGCCCTCTGTTGAGGAGGTCTACTAGCTTGTGCTACAGGGATTTCTGGTGGATAGCCTGGATACGCAGGCGCGCTTGGTATATCCTCTCTGCCTGCTGTATGAGGTGTGGGTTCTGGTCTTCGGTTATATGGGTTTTCTGGTAGTTCGGGATCAGGTGTTCTGTTTTGCGGAGATTGTCGAGTCGCCGCAGATGGATAATTAGGTTGCGGGGTTTGTCTTGGGGCTGTGGTAGGTGGTCTGTTCGCCGGAGTCCTTCCTGGTGAGTGAGGTTGCCCAAAAGATTGACGGTTAATTACCGACCATTCATTGGTAGTTTCCGCATCGTTGGGCAGGGCTTCTAAGTATGCTTGTACTTGTGCGTTGGCAAAGTAATCTTTCAGGGAAGCTTGCTGTCTAGACAGGTCGCGGAAGTGAGGAAAGACTTCATTTTGTAACCATTGTTCGGCATACAAGCACAGCCCAGGGAGTAAATCTGGAGAATCTTGAGATTTTTCGCGAATTAAAGCTAGGGCTTCGTATTCCTGACTCAGTTCTAAAACGCGGGTGGCTTCTTCTGTTTGCCCTAGTAGCAACGCACACAGGGACTGTTCTAAATGCACATCTTGCCGCTTGGATAACCGCATCAGCATTTGCTTGGCATGACGAATTAAAGCAGGCTGGCGTTGGGTAAAGCCTCTGGCGACGGAGGCGTACACAGCTAAATATGTGGCGACAGCCGAGGGGCGTTTGCTTTCGGCATCAAATAACTTGTGTTGTTCAGTGACTGTTAAGTAGTGGCGTATTTGCTGGATGAACCGCAGGAAATCATCAATATTTAAGCCTGATTGATCATTACCTATACCATCGATCCCGCCGCGATCGTCGAGAATGCTTTGTAATAAGTCCAAGCCTTGACGGCGTTCAATGCTTTGTTCTTGGGGTAGGGCGAGTAATTCTAAAATCCGATAGGGACGCAGTTTGTACAGGTCAGCCTGAATTTCTGCTTGGACGCTGGAGAAGATGCCCTCTTTAAATAGCATTTCTTGCCCAGTTTCTAAAGACATGGCGGCATTTTCGTAGTGACCTTGCTGCCATTGTTCGCGTCCTAATTCTAAACAGGCCAGGGCGACAGTCAAGATAATATCTGGACGTTCAGAATTTTCTGGAAGTTCATCTGATGAGCGATGATGACCATTTCTGGGCGCTAGTTTGCCGTTTTGATTACCTAAGTAATTACGACCTAGCTTGAGGACGAGTTCGTATTCTCCTAACTCTTGCAGAATTAATAAAGCACCAACTAATTCCTCAGAGGAAATTTCCACGCTGAGGCTTTGGACATCGAAATGACCATTGCTATTCGCACCACGATTTTCTACCACTACTTTGGTCGTGGCGGTGTTATCTGGGTCGTAGGCTTGTGAGAGATACAGCTGGTCGTAACTGCTGCGTTCCTTGGGATCTGATAAAACCACGTAAGCTTCTTCTATGAGTTGTTTACGGGAAGCAATTGCTGCTTGAGAATACTCCCGTCGCGGCAATTGAACAATGCGATCGCTGTATGCTTGTCGCAGTTGTTCACCACTTGCCGCTAACGGTAGACCTAAAATTCGGTAGTAATCTAGCGGAATTCGCACAGCCTACTTCCCCTGCACCGTGATCAACATAATTAACCTAGACCATTCCAGGCTTGTAAAACCGTGCCATAATCATACGGTTAATAGTACCGTGATGAACTTATACTATAAGTGTATATTGCAACAACTATTTTTGGGTTTTTCCAAAAATGTGTGTCATATTTTAATCCTTATTTTTTGTTTTTGCCTATAAATGTGGAATATTTTGTTTTATTCCTGAGTATTTCTGCTGACAATAATAGTGATCAATGTTTGACCACTTTCAAATCAACATAATAACCATTGTTATGAGTATAAATGTTGTGTTTACAAGCAGATACAATCTCACCCTGCTTCAGAAAATTTTCTGACTATGCAGTTAAATATGTACTATTGTTAACGGTAGATGCACTAATAAAGAACAAAATTATATCATAAATATATAATTATGGCAACTATATAAATGTATAGTCCAGATTCTGGCGGACAATTTTCCAGAAATTGTTCATAGGTATGCAGAAACCAAGCTATTCTGAGTGATAGCTTATGAGCAGAAATGGTGATGAAGAATCAGACAAATAATATAGTTGTTAGGGTGAAGAGGAGAGAGGCTAGAGACTAGATACAGAATTGCTGTATTTAAAGATATGGCAGGGAAGAGGTGACAGGCGAGAAAGTCTCTTGGTATCTCTATTTTACGAGTCGTGATGCGTAGAGCAAGCGTCATTCATGCGGGGGATATAAGCGAATTTGTGTCCTTATTTATCGTTTGAAAAATCAACAATACACCTATTTGCTGCATACTATTTCTTGTAGTTGTTTGCAATGCCAAGGTGTGGGTTGTTAACTCTAGTCAGCCAGACTGGAAAAAACAAGATTTGTCAAATAACAACCTATTGAAAATGGTAAATTTCCTATTTAGACAGGAATAATAAAAAATAATGGTTCAAGAACGCACATTACCTAAATTTGATACTGCCAACGCCAAAATCACCAAAGAAGAAGGCTTGCTCTTATATGAAGACATGACTTTGGGGCGTTTCTTTGAAGATAAATGCGCTGAAATGTATTATCGGGGCAAAATGTTTGGTTTTGTCCACTTGTACAACGGTCAAGAAGCAGTTTCTACTGGCGTAATTCAAGCAATGCGCCCTGGAGAAGATTTTGTTAGCAGTACCTACCGCGACCACGTTCATGCTTTGAGTGCTGGTGTCCCTGCTAGAGAAGTCATGGCGGAGTTGTTCGGTAAAGCCACAGGTTGCAGTAAAGGACGTGGCGGTTCCATGCACATGTTCTCGGCTGAACATAAATTGTTAGGTGGTTATGCTTTCGTCGCGGAAGGGATACCTGTAGCAGCTGGTGCAGCGTTTCAAAGTAAATATCGCCGGGAAGTTTTAGGCGACCCCAAAGCCGACCAAGTGACAGCTTGTTTCTTTGGTGATGGTGCTGCTAATAACGGGCAGTTTTTTGAAACCCTGAATATGGCAGCACTTTGGAAACTGCCGATTATTTTTGTGGTAGAAAATAATAAGTGGGCGATCGGCATGGCTCACGATCGCGCCACATCCGACCCACAGATTTACAAGAAAGCCGCCGCGTTTAACATGGTTGGTGTGGAAGTAGATGGTATGGACGTGCTAGCAGTGCGTGCAGTCGCTCAAGAAGCAGTAGCGCGGGCGCGTGCTGGTGAAGGCCCGACCTTAATCGAAGCCTTGACCTACCGTTTCCGGGGTCACTCCCTCGCAGACCCAGACGAGTTGCGAACCAAAGACGAGAAGGAGTTTTGGTTCTCCCGCGACCCGATCAAGAAGCTTGCTAACTATTTAATTGAGCAGAACTTAGCAACAGAAGCAGAACTGAAAGATATTGAACGCAAAATTCAAAACGTAATTGATGATGCGGTGAAGTTCGCTGAAAGCAGCCCAGAACCAGACCCCAGCGAGTTGTATCGCTTTGTGTTTGCGGAAGACGAGTAAATTGGGGACTGGGGATTAGGGACTGGGGATTGGGGATTGGGGATTGGGAAATTATCGCTTGTTGCTATATTTTTCCTATTTCCTAACCCCTACACCCCTACACCCCTACACCCCCACACCCCTACACCCCTAGCCACTGAGGATTAAACCCTTGTTTAGTATTGCCATTCAACAGCAACAGTACAAAACCTATATCCTTTCTGACGAAACGGCACTTTCGCAACTGGAGGTAGTACCGGAACGTGGCGGGATTATTACCCGTTGGCGCGTTGGGGGTGAGGAAATTCTCTACTTGGATGCGGAACGCTTCACTCATCCAGATTTGAGTGTTAGAGGTGGTGTACCGATTTTATTTCCCATCTGCGGTAACTTACCGGGAAATTCTTACAGCCTCAACGGTCAACAGTATACTCTTAAACAACATGGCTTTGCCCGTGATTTACCTTGGAATGTGGTGGAACAGGCGACTAAGGACAATGCAGCCCTGACGTTGGTTCTCGGTAGCAATGAACAAACTAAGGGGGTTTATCCTTTTGATTTTCAACTATTGTTCACTTATGTCATACAAGGGAATAATTTAGAAATTCATCAGGAATATCAAAATCTGTCTTCTACACCCTTGCCATTTTCGGCTGGGTTTCATCCTTACTTCTTGACTGGGGATAAAAGTCAATTAGAGTTTGCCATTCCCTCTCAGGAGTATCAAGACCAGACCACAAAGGAAGTTCATCCTTTCCCCGGCAATTTTGACTTTAACCGTGATGAAATTGATTTTGCTTTTAATCACATCACCAGCCAGTCGGCGACGGTTACAGACCATAGCCGCAAGCTAAAATTGACCTTAGATTCAGATGATATCTTTTCCATGTTGGTATTTTGGACGCTCAAGGGTAAGGATTTCTATTGTCTAGAACCTTGGAGCGCTCCTCGCAACTCCCTCAACACTGGCGAAAAGCTAACGGTGCTAGAGCCAGGCGATCGCTGCACAGCCTCTGTTAGATTGTCGGCAAGTTTTTTCTAAAATCCATTGACAATTCTTGTGTGGATTGTTATTATGGAAAAGTTGCGAAACACAGCGCAAGGGTCGCTAACTCAACGGTAGAGTACTCGGCTTTTAACCGATTAGTTCCGGGTTCGAATCCCGGGCGACCCATAAATGAGAGAGATATACTCGCTGATGGTTGTCAGACGCAGGTAAGGGCGAGAATTATTGTTTATCACTACTGATATTGATATTTGCTTTAGGCAGTGGAATCAGGAAGCGATATCACAGTGGGGCGTATTTCTTATGCTATTTTGGGATTATCCGAAAATAGGTTTATTTTACTGAAATACACATAGTGCTAAAGCCAGATGAAATCTATCTCCAGCCATGAGTATGAAATATTCCGGCGCTGTATGATTGCCGCTCGTAAGGAAGCACAACTTACTCAGCAATCTCTTGCTAAATCTCTTCAAAAACCGCAATCTTTTGTTGCTAAATATGAGAATGGGGAGCGGCGCTTGGATGTCGTTGAGTTTCTCATGGTTACTCGCGTAATTGGCGTAGACCCTTGTGCTATTCTCAGGAAGGTTGACGAGCAAATATCTGAAGCATCTTGTGAACAAAAACTATGAATACAGCAGATGTAATCAGACTTGCATCTGAATATTTAGTTAATTTATCAGGGCATACGTTTGATGTTTTAGACGTGTCTAAACCGGTGACTGTGAATGCAGCAGTAAATTTAGCTAAAGTTATCTCAAAGCTTTCACCATTACTTGGAAATTTAATCGAATTTAACACTGTTGAGTTTCTAAATAAGCAAGATGATTTTGCTGAATTTGGAACATGGCAGAGGCAAGATCCGGGATTTCCAGACGCTATCTTTGTGGGTAACGTTCAACCAACACCTGGATTAGAGATTAAAGCATGGTTTCCATTGGCGACAGAGATAACCGCCCGATTCAAAGATAGCCAAAATCACTTTCAGTTTGATCAAACTCACGTTGCAATCTTGGCATGGCTACCTGAGAAGATTATTTACGGAAAACCTCGTATTTTAGATGTGTGCATTGTATCTGGTTTGTCAGTAGCTCTAGCTAGAGACACTCATTACCATAATCCGCCAGACTATCTTGTTTTGGAGCCAGAGGATACAACCCAAAGGACTGCAAATCTACAGCAAACGAACACTAATGGCTACAAGTTTCAAGGTTCTGCCAGTGAGTTTCTAGAGGCTCAGACAATAGTTGACTCATGGGGGCTGAAGCCAAAATTTACAAGCCTACTAGGGAATATCAGCACCTTCTACGGGAATTACTTTTCAAGGTTACTGTAGAACTAGCTTCTGGATTAGATCGGCTCATTAATTCTTCCGGTTGTTCAAATCATTATGCTAGATAAATTTATCCTATATTAGGATATCTACCTAGTGAGGGACAATAAAATTAACGGCAACTGGGTTAGGTAAAGCCGCAGGACGTGGCGGTGCGATCGCCAGATGGGAAAAGTTTCGGTTTAATCCCCCACCATCTCGCCAGCAGTTGGAGGCTTTGGCTAAGGTTTTGGGGGTTGATGCCGATAGGTTAGCGCAAATGCTACCACCTGCTGGGGTGGGGATGAAAATGGAGCCAATTCGGTTGTGTGGTGCTTGTTATGCCGAGTCACCATGTCACAAGATTGAATGGCAGTTGAAAATAACACAGGGATGCGAACTTCACAATTTACGCTTGCTCTCAGAATGCCCCAACTGTGGAGCAAGGTTTAAAATTCCGGCTTTGTGGGTGAACGGTTGTTGTCACAGGTGTTTTCTGCCGTTTGCGGAGATGGTAAAGTATCACAAGCAGATTGACTTACTAAATCGAAATAGATAAGCTTCCGATTTGAACCAAAATTTGGCGTTTTTTGTCAAAAATTAATATTTTATGTTTTATTTGGTATACTCCCTTGTACTACTCCTTACAACTAAGTAATAGCAAAATATACTTAGATTTCTAAACAGACTGCTGAAGTTGTATTTTTTGCTGCGCCCTAACTTTTGCTTGTACTTCAGCCTCAGCTTTAACTTCTGCTTCAACAAATGAACTATATAAATTAATATCTGAATTTACAGTTTCAAAACTAACAGCCAGTGCAAAAGGCACATCAGCATTACTATCCTGGTTCCATCCTGTATGACCAACTACAGCAATACAAAAGCCTTCGCGTAGCTCATAAGATTTTACAGTTGCCCAATCTTTCTGAACAGTTCCTGTACTTCGGGACAGTTCCTTAACTATGCCATCAATACCATTTGGTTGTGTTTGTCCATTAGTCGGTTTAAACTGTTTTTTCCCTAGTGTCCATCGTAATAGTTTATCACCTTTCTCAGCCTCTTCTGGTGCATCGTACTCACTGAGGACTCTATCGAGAAACCGATCTGGATCTTCTCCTCGTTTGCTACAAGTCCAATCTAACCAAGTTGATAAATATTTCCGGCGATTACGTCGGGTACGACGAGGTTCAGCCACATAGGAAAGCGTGATTTCAATCAGAATGTCAAACCCTTCTCCTTGAGGCAGGAAATTTTCTGGCACTTTTACTTGATAAACCTTAGCTTGTCGGGCTTTAATGCGTTCTAACCCCCTAGTAGTTAGGGTTACACGATTTGGGGAATTGCCCAGAGCGCGATTGATATCTGGAAGTCCATAACCCATAGTCCTAATGGCATGATAGAGTTCCTTAGCATTCAAACTATTTGTCCATGCTGGTAAACGTGCTGATTGAACAATGAGTGCGCGGTAAAGCAGTGTACTTTCTTGAGGGAATGCTGCTTCTAATGCGGCAGCGATATGGGTGACTTTAGGCGCAGCAAATGATGTTCCTACTGCATCTGCACTAACAGCTTTACCACCATCACGGGTTGAACGAATCAATTCCGGGCAAACAGATTCTGGTGTAGTGAAATTGGGTGAAGTTGGTGAGTCAATTACGTAGTCACCACCATATTCAACTACTTCTGGTTTAATAGTGTCCCAAATGCCTGGGCCTGAGCAGGAGAAAGAAGAAGGATAATTTTCTTTTGCAATCGAGATGAGGGGCGGACTACAGTAAGTATGATGAGCAATAGAACCAACAGTTAGAGCTTGAAAACTTTGTGCTGGGTTAGCCACTCGTGCAGAAGGTTGCAGCAGATATTCTGGATAGTAACGACCAGCTTGTATATGAGCAGCAATTGAAGGGCGTGTGACAAAGCTTCTCACTGCCTCAATATTGCCAGCAGCAACAATGAAGAGAACATCATTTTCCCAACTTAATTTATCGATGGCTGCTGCCCAAGGTGTCATTGATTGTGTGCGACATGGTGAAATTCCAGCTATTGAGTGGTTATAAATTCGCGTTTTAGTTTGGCGGTAATAAATAGTTACAATTTCCTCTAAAACGTCAGGTGGGAATATAAGTTTAGGTAGTTCGTTTCGGGCATTGAGAATTCTGGCATTTTGAAGCCAACACACTGCCTGCTGACGACCCGTTTTAGGAATACCTCGTGGGTACAAAACTGCCCCTGCAACTCTAGTACCATGTCCACCACCTCCACAATAATCAGCAGTGATATGTGTTTCTCCAGGCACCCAAGATGTAGAGAGAGTAGCTTCAATCGCAACTCTAAGTTTAGGGTGATTTTGTTGAATACCACTGTCGATAATACAAACTTTGGGTGCATTTGGCTGAGGTGCTTCTAATTCAAACTGTTCGTGATCTGATTCAGAACTATTCTGTGTAGCGGATGGAGTGATAAATTCATCGACTTCACTGACATCAAATATATATGGAAAGTTGAAGACAAGATCCTTCAAACCTTTACCAAGTATGCGAATCCGGCAGGAAAAGCTATCAGGTAGGCGTGAAATACCGATCTCATCACCTTGAACCGACTGCAAAATTTCTCCCTGGTATCCCGATTTCGGATCGCTAATAAATTTCTCAAGCTGATCTTCTCGCACTAGATAAAGATCATCCCACTCTTCTGGCGTGAGATTATGGTTATCCAACCATTCATCAAGCTTTTGTTGAAACTCTGCATCGCTCTTAAAGCTTTCCGGCTTAGGACATTTAGAATATTGTTCTTGAATGTTGATGCAAGAAATACCTACATCCACAATATATTCTTGATGATCTAAAATCTGATCCCACTGAGCTTTGAGACTGGGGGAAAGAATATATTCTGGTCGTTTAGTCCCCTCCAAAATTTCCCATATTTCTGGAACTTTCCCCCCACCGCGCTGGGAATCAATGAATTGCTGAATCTTTTTTCTGAGTTCCGAGAGTTGTATATCTGCTGAAGCTCCAATGATGTAGCCCTCCTCCAGCTCGGCAACAACCTCAATCCCAAAACTTTTTAGTGCATCAGCATTAAATAAATTGGGATCTACTTGCAAAATAAATGAAACTGCATCTGGTAAATCAGGTTTACCTTCTTCTTTACGGTTTTCCCGTTCTGTTTCCCAATTAGAGATAAGAGTGGAAATGGAAGAGTTAAGCTTTCTACCGTGTCCACCTGCATTACCTCGATTAGCCAGAGTTGTTGCAGAGGTTTTTCTTCCACCTCCTGTAGGTGCAGCAGCAGTTCCTTCATTGGTTAAACGTAGAGGTAAATGAGAAAATTGATTCAATTGCTCAGACATGGGAAATTACAACGTCTTGAATAGATGCCTCTAAGTGTTCTTGGATGACAAGTTCTTCTCGATCAAGGATGGCGCGTTTTGCGGCATCTTGAGCAACTCGAACAATCTGTGCTGCTGAAAATTTATCCAGTTTCTGCACTATTATTTCCCAGTTGATTATGCCAACTTCAATCGAGGAAAGTGTCTGTTTTAATATAGCCTCAATTTCTGCTGCTGTAGGCTTTGGCACCTCGATTACATCATCAAATCTTCTCCATACCGCTTCATCCAAAAATTTAGTTAGGTTTGTGGCAGCAACAAGTAACCCATTTGAGGCTTCGTATTCATCAAGTAGTTGTAAAAAAGTATTAACTACGCGCTTTATTTCGCCAACTTCCTGAATGTCTTCCCGTGATTTAGCGATCGCATCACATTCATCAATAAATAATAAACAAGGAGTTTGAGATGCTGTTTCAAATACTTCGCGCAAATTAGTTGCTGTTTCCCCCAAAAATGAAGAAACCATTGCGTCAAAGCGCACCTTCACAAGAGTCAGTCCTGTATTCCAAGCTAGACGTTCAGCCCCCATCGTTTTACCGCAGCCAGGAGTACCGTAGAGTAGGATTTTTTGGCGGTAGCGTAAACCGTGATGAGCCAGTCGGTCACGAGCAACATATTCTCTTTCTATACGGCGAAAACGCTCTTCCACAATATCTGAAAGAACCATGTGGTGGCGCAAACGCTCTCTAGGAATAGTGACAATAAAGGGGTGGTTAAAACGCTGTTTGCTCGACAGTAAAGTTAAAGAGTGAGTATCAGGGGTTTTTGAAATAGCGTCCCTAGAAGATGCAGACGGAATTACATCACGAGATACATCTGGTGAAAGCCCAGGTTTCTCAGGAGGAATACGAGGAGATTGACGGTTACTTTTATGAGCAATATTTTCGAGTTGTTCGGCAAGAACGGTGTGTCCTTTCTTACGCTCTTCCTCAACGACTATAGATAACATACTTTGGATCGCCGTTTTATCTTCACTAGCGATCGCTCTAAATAGCCGTTTGAGCAACTCCCCTTTCATTATGTTAATTTACTACATTATAGTACTATTGTATTGCTGCGTGCGGCACAAAGCAATCTTGCTTGTAAATACTTCATTCACCGTCATCTTACATTGCCTGACTACTGCCTGTAACTGCCTTTATCAAATTCTTCATAAGCAAAGAGATTATCTCTGCTGACTCATCGAGTTTAATATGGAATTGATAGAGTTTTGAATGCTTATCTTGCCTCTCATAATACAAAGCGGCTACCATTTTCAGCTAACCACTGCTTACGTAAGGCGAAATCTGGTATAACTCGCTCTATAGACTGCCAGAACTGTTGATTATGATGGGATTCGTGTAAATGCACTAATTCATGAACAATAATGTAATCAATGATTCGAGGTGGTAGAAGGATGGTTAACCAGTGAAAATAAATGTTTCCTTGACTACCACATGATCCCCAATGAAAACCTAAGTCCTGAATTTTGATGATACCGGGAGCGACCCCAAGTCTGGCAGAGAACAGGTTTAGCCGACGCTGTAACCAAATTTCAGCGTGTTGTGTGTACCAATGAATAAAATGCTCCCTAGCATGGTTTTTTTCATTAGACCTCAGCATAAATCGACCTTGATAAAGACGTAGAGGAGTTGCTGATTTTGGTTGTACTAGCAAGAGTCGATAGCTGCGACCTAGATAATAAAATCCTTCACCGTTAACAAACTCTTTTTGTGACTGATTTTGGCAGAGTAATTCTTTTTGGGCTAACTTGGTGTAAATCCAAAAGCGTTTCTGTTGGGCAATTCGCTTGATTATTTCCAAAGGGCAGTCAGAGGGAGCATTGAGAATTAATTCTCCACTCCGGTCAATGGTAATGCCTACTGTTTTACGGCTGTCACTACGCTGCAAAACAAAGTATAAATCATCAATGACCAGAGATTCATTCATGTGGTTAATCTTGCATGGAGGGCTTTTGCTAGTTCAACGATGCGATCGCTTACTGCCTGTTGTCGAGAAAAGGGTATCACATCATGGTCGTCTAAAGCACGAACAATCCAACCCCTCAACACGTTTTGCGCGTGAGCATTTCGCCAAAAATCTACAATCCGAATTTCCTGGCGGATATGTTCTACTATTTCCACGGTAATTGCTGCCAATTTGTCAAGTTCGGTCTTAGGTAGTTCTCGACCTAAACCAATTTCTTCTACTAGGATGCCTAAGAATGGGGCTTGAGTTCTGGGGTCAAGACCAGTTTCATCGGCTGGGCGACCTCGCCTCACATCTTGAGTGAATTGACGCAGTGCTTCCAGCAATTCTGCCCATTTATCCTGAAACTTCTCTAAAATTTCCTCTAGCCGTTCACTTAATTTTTTGTAGTAAGCTGGGTCTTCCTGAAAGTGTTGGCTGATGTGGTAGCGGGCAGCGTGTTCCATTTCGGATGCTTTGGCGCGGTCTGAAGTTCGAGAGTTAACAGCACTCGCAAATTCAGCATCCATAATCGATATTGGCGGGACTTGGGGATCTATGCCACTGGCGATGATGTACTCATCTATTAGCTGCCGAACTTTATTTCCTGCGCCATAAATATTGAGTTGGAAGTCCCGGTAAAGATTGGCAGCAGCTTTGTTAATATAGCCGAAAATCTTCGCGTCCCGTTGGTAAGGTAATGCTTCTGGGCGAGGCATGACAATATCTAAGCTTTCCAAGAATTGCTTGAGCTTCACCACGAACTCAGCGCGAATTTTCATATCTCGCAGCAAATCGATGCAAGCGTTGACATCGGCAATATCTGGAATACCTTGCCCTTGGAAAACTGCCAGCACGCGCTGATGGCGATCGCTTAATTTAGGTAACTCATCTTTGAGGCTAATTAAAGCGCCTTGGACATCTTCCGCACTATAAACTGCTAAAGCTTCTTTTAAATGTCGGGCAACACCGTAGTAGTCTACAACCAAGCCGCAGGATTTACAGGCATAGGTACGGTTAACACGGGCGATCGCTTGCAATAATTCATGTCCTTGCATTGAGCGATCCAAATACAAAACCTGCTCAATGGGGGCATCAAAGCCAGTTAACAGCATACTCTTGACGATGAGAAAAGCTAAACCGTCTTGTTTGGTTGCATCGGAATGCACCAGTGGTTTTTTAAAACGGTTGATGTATTCCTCTACTTTGCCTTTATCACTCCACTGCTTCCAGGCTGGATCATCGTTGTTGCTACTAGAAATTACAGTGGCAAACTCTAATTGTTTGATTTGCGCTAATCTTGGATAAATACGGGCTAAGAACTCAGTTTCGGGATTTGACAACTGTTGATTTGGGTCAAAGTTTTCTAACTGTGTCACCAATTTTTGATGAGCAGCCACAAAAGCTTGTTGATAACGCACGGCGGCGAGGCGACTACTGGCGACGACTTGGGCTTTAAATCCATTGGGTAATACCGTATCAACGTAATGACGCAACATATCCTCTGCCTTGGCTGCTATGAGCTTTGGTGCTTCCAAGACATTGCCTTCTGTGGCGTATTTGGCGCGAATTGCTGCTAACTCTTCGGGAGTGCGATCGCCAAACATATCTTCAAAAAGTTGGTCTAGCGTTAGCGAAGCTTTCCGAAGGAATCGCCCATCTGCCACCTCTGCCTCAGCCGTGCGTCCTTCATATAAAATAGGCACTGTAGCCCCATCGGCTTCTGATTGTTGAATGGTGTAGCGGTCAATAAATTCCCCAAAAATTTCGTAGGTACGCTTGCGTTCCCCCACCAAAATCGGAGTCCCCGTAAAACCAATCTTGGCACAGTTGGGTAACGCCTTCATCAAATTAGCGTGTAGCTGACTAGCTTGGGTGCGATGCGCTTCATCTACCAGCACTAGGATATCTTCAGAATCGTTGAGGATAGGAAATTGCTCTGTTTGTGTCACCAGACGGCGCACATTTGCATTGACGTTGTAGTTAGCAGAATTTTCTGCGGCTTTGCAAACAGCAGGATTTCGCTTAGTGGCAGTAGATGGCAACACCATACTATTATCTTCGGTGGTGTCTTCATCTCGCTGTTGATACTTCTGAATTGTCGCAAAGATTAAATCTGGGCTAGAGTGTCGCAGCAGTGCTTTCAGTTCTTCGGTGTTAGTTGCTCTGTGGACTGTTTCGTTAGTGAGACTGGCTGTATTACTCAGTTGTTTTTCTAAGTCAACTCTGTCCGTCACTACAACAACTTTGAAACGCCGTAATTTTGCTAAAGTCCTCAGCTTGCGTACCAAAAATACCATTGTCAAGCTTTTACCTGAGCCTTGGGTATGCCAGATAATACCGCCTCGTTGGTCATTTTCCCCATCTTGAAGGCGAGTTTGACCGTTTTGCAAGCGGCGGACTGCTTCCTGTACTGCGCGAAACTGTTGGTAACGAGCGACAATTTTGATATTTTTACCGCCAGATTGTTGAAATAGAGTAAAGTTGCGAACTATATCAAGTAAGTGGGACGGGCGTAGCATTCCCGCCACGAGAATTTGCTGACTGCTAAGTTTTGTCTCACCTAATGATGCTGCAACCTCAGCCATTGATATAGGGCTGGTATCTTTCCATTCCAGGTAATGTTCATAGGATGCGCCAATTGTGCCAACTCTGGCGGCATGAAAAAATGTTGAAATTAAGAATTGATTGTAATGAAATAGTCTTTCTGCACCTTCATTGTCCGCAATTTCTTCGCGTTGGTTAGAATAGCGGCGTAACTGAGTAATTCCTTCTGCCATTGGTTCTGTAGCCAAGGGACTTTTACACTCAATTACAACTAAGGGGATGCCATTTATGAATAGAACAATATCAGGAACAATGTAATTGCGCCCACCGGGAACATCTACACGAAACTGGTTGATGATGAGAAAATCATTGCGTTCTGGATGGTCAAAATCAATAAAGCGAACCGTTTGGTCTCTACCACCATCACGTTGTGGATCACCTTCGACTACAGTTCCTTTGAGTAGCAAATCGGTGGCAATTTGATTTGCTTCCATAAGTTTAGCTGTTCCCAAACGTTCTAGAGTACCGATCGCTGTGTTGATGCGTCCATCGTCGAGCCAAGGTTGTCCTTGTTCATCAAGGTTAATTTCGCGGATGGCTTTGTGCAGTCTTGCCGTTAAAAGTACATCTCGAAAGCTTTGCCTTTCGGTGAGGTAAGAAACACCAATGTCACCTTCAAGATGCTGCCAACCCATAAGTTTGAGTTGGTTGATGAGAGGAAGTTCAACCAGGCTGTACTCGTTTAACATCAGGGGAAATTACGAGTGATTTTTTATTCCTTCATCATTGACTAGATTTACATGAACGGCAAGTATACCAGGGAACAGGGGACAGGTGACAGGGGACAGTATCCATAGGGTGGGCAATGCCCACCGGCTCATCGTTTTGGCGCTGCACTGCCCACCCTACATATATTTCTAGGAAACGCTATAATAATTATCCTATTATAAAAATGTTATAATCTTGTGAGCTTTGACAACGTTTGTAAAATCTTAGCTGAAAAATATCCCCGCGATTTTGCCCGTTGGCTATTAGGCGAAGAACCGCAAAATATTAAAGTCTTAAAAACTGAATTGAGTATTGAACCAATTCGGGCTGATTTTGTTACCTTTTTACAAACAGAAAATCAGATATTGCATATTGAATTTCAAACAAGAACTGCATCGAATACTCCCATTCCATTACGAATGTTGGATTATTCAGTGAGACTAACTCGTACTTATCAAGTCGAAGTGGTTCAAGTAGTCATTTTTTTACAAGAAACCGATGACGAAATTGCTTATACTCAAGAGTATGTCAGTAAAACTACAACTCACCGTTATCGTGTCATGCGGATGTGGGAGCAAGACTCAGCATTATTTCTAGAGAATCCCGCATTATTGCCATTAGCACCATTAACAAAAACCAACTCACCCGAAACTCTGCTATCCCAAGTTTCCCAGAATATTGCTAAAATTCCAGATAAAGCCAGTCAACAGGATATAGCAGCTTACACAGAAATTTTAGCAGGTTTAAAGTTTGAAAAAGATTTGATTCGTCACTTTCTACGGGAGGAGATTATGCAAGAGTCAGTAATTTACCAAGATATTTTACAAAAGGGTGAAAGAATAGGTCAAAAACGCGGTGAGAAAATAGGTCAAAAGCGCGGTGAGGAAATTGGTCAAAAAGCTGGCGAAGAACGTATAGTTATTCGCCTGATTAATCGAAAATTTGGGGAAATACAACCAGCTTTAATTGAGAGGATTAAACTTTTAACTACTCAAGAGTTGGAAGATTTAGGGGAAGCATTATTAGATTTTTCAGAAGTAACTGATTTAGTGGCTTGGTTAAATCAAGAATAAATTTACATTCCTACTAACATATCAAAATGCAAGAGTCAGTAATTTACCAAGATATTTTACAAAAGGGTGAGATGCGCGGTGAACAACGCGGTCAAAAAATTGGTGAAGAACGTACAATTATACGTCAGCTTAATAGGCGTTTTGGGGAAATTGATTCATCCTTAATAGACAGAATTAGAATTTTAACTGTTGAGAACTTAGATGATTTAGCAGAAGCATTGTTAGATTTCTCTGATGTATCTGACTTAGTAGCTTGGTTAAATGAACAAGAAAGTTAGTCATCAGTAAGACAACCCCAGCTTTAATTTGAGGGGAGGAGATTATGCAAGAGTCAGTAATTTACCAAGATATTTTACAAAAGGGTGAACAACGCGGTCAAAAAATTGGTGAAGAACGTTTAGTTATTCGCCAGATAAATCGTAAATTTGGGGAAATACAACCTGCTTTAATTGAGAGGATTAAACTTTTAACTACTCAAGAGTTGGAAGATTTAGGGGAAGCATTGTTAGATTTTTCAGAAGTATCTGATTTAGTGGCTTGGTTAAATCAAGAATAAAGTTAGTAATTAACAAGATATAGCAGGTGACAGGTAACAGGTGACAGGGCGAAAAGTTTTTTTCTGTCTACGTTTTATCATTTGCTGATGTCCTAACTGTCTTGGCTATTGCTATATTTATCAAGATGGCGTTTTTCTAGCTAGTTTCTTTGTTGCATCATGGCGTTATTTGATTATACAGTTGTAGATGTGGTAAAATCATTTTTGAAGCCTCAACTTGGCTCGGCTTTAACACTGAGCGAAGCCGAAGTGTTAATTTGGTTGACTCGGACTTTTCCTGTTAATAAGTCGTGCATTAGTCCTTTTTTGTGGAGTTTGAGTTTTTCGAGATAGGCTTCTTCTTCGCGGATGCGGGTATCGTGTTGATCAATACCATGAATAATACTTACTTGTTCTACAGGATCAGGAAGTGCTATCACAACACCAATTACAGTTTGAGAACCAATTTTAACCATACTACCTGAAGTCCCTTGAGCATTACTTGTAAGCTGTCTTCTCACAGGAAAGTGCTGAAGGAGTAGTTCCAAAAAGCGAGGGTTAGTTTTCTCATAAAGACTCAATCGCATCATTAAGTCTGGATAAATACAAGGTACTCCTATATCCCGATAGATACCAGCTAAAGCAACCCGTTCGCGGGTATTGGATCTGCTAAGTAAAAAATCTCCATCGTGCAAAATGGCATTGCTAACTTTTGGATCTTTAAGTGGTGCATTCTTTAGTTGACAAGGTTCAAAACCTTCTTCAGTAAGACAACTTAATCCAAGCATTAAAGTGCCAGTCCATTCATCAACTTCCTTTGGACTATACCCATTTTTTGGTCGTCCATTCAGCACTGATTCTAGTTTCACAACTTCCCAATCTTTCGGAATCAGCCCCAATGGTGAATCTTTGAACTGTTCAGGATGCGCGATCGCATTTCTCAATTCCCCATTTTCATCAAGTCCGCGAGTCAGCAAATCGTGCAGCAGTCCAGCCTTGATTTGTTTGAGTTTGGCGATAATCGAGGTTGTGTGTGCGATCGCCGAGTCAATACTGTCAAGAATTTCAGCAATATAGTGTTGTTCAGACTCTGATGGCACAGGTATGGTTAGTTCTACCATGTCCCGTTGAAAGATATGAGGAATGGAGCTACCTGAAACTTTATCTGCAACCAGCTTCTGAAATTTATCACCAGTTAAATAATGATAGACATATCGTGGCACTAAAGGTGAGCGTACCCGAATAAGCATCATAGTCGAGTTAATAGTTGCCAAGCCAGGTAACTTATCAATAATGGCAACACGACCAATAGTTCCATCTTTTGTCAGAATAATGTCGCCTTCCTCAAGAGCAATTTCCCTAGACTCAAGGTAGCGACGCATTGATATGTGGTCACAAGCAGACCAATTTATTTGCCCTGCTGTAATGTGATTACCAGCAATCAAGTATGGGCCATCTTCAGTATATTCAGATGCTTTAAGTCCTCGCCAACCAATACGACCTTTTATGTAAGCATACTTACCAAGTTTTTCCTCTTGCCAAACTGGTTTACTCAGCATAACCCAAACCCACCAAAAATTTTTCTAACCTTTGCGCCGCCTCATCCCGCTTCGCCTCAATATCTCGTAGCGTCACCCGATACTTATCCCACCAATTCTCAAGCGCAGCAATCACCTGCTGACGATGAGCATTAACATAACGATTTAACTGATTTTCTAAATCATCCTTAGCAATATCTAACACTAATCGCTGACATTGTTCCATCATCAACTGCTGTCTTGCAGTCTCCAAACGCTTAACTAAATCTTCCTTGAGCCTAATCAAAATCTTCTTCACCTGCGTCAATTCTTGCTTAAGTTTCTTAATCTCAGCCTCACTTAATTTATCCTCATCCTCTAAATCTGTATCCTCACTTTCCTCATCACTTTTTTTCGTCGCTGCCAACAGACTTTCTAAATCTGCCTTTTTCGCCTCATAATCAGCTAACTCCTGTAAATAATCTGGCAACAATCGCACCACTAATTTATGGCTTAAAGGGTCAGAACTATGACCATTTTTATCATCACTATTTAAATCTGTCGTAATTGTTGCCACCCAACCTTCAATCAACCCATGAAAATCTTGAGCAGCAATAGTTTTGAGGTCATACTGAATTTCATCCCACCAACTAGCAATAACCCCATTCACTTGAAATTCATCCAAAAACAAAAGCATCTGCTCTTGTATAGCTTCCTTTCGTAAAGTATTAGCCTTTTCTTCTAGTTGATTCTCAACATATCCCTGATAGTCTTGATGAGAAATAGCCTCTAAAGTTTTTTGTGTATTATCTGTCAACCCAGCCATTACACCAGCTAATTGATAAGGTTCTAAAATCTTGATAGGTCGAAGTGCCTCAGTAAAAGATTTAATAAAATCATTACGAATTTCCATTACATCTTTTGTTTCTGGTAACTTCAACAATCTGGTTTCATGAGTTTCCCACCAATCAAGAAAAGCTGCTTTTAGCTTTTTTTCCTGCTCCACTATCCCAGGATGCGATTCCACAAGTTTCTTAATTTGACTTCGTTCCGACAGCGTAGACAAAAAATCAAAATAATCTTGATTGCGCTCTACAAAAATAGCCTGAGTATCAAACCCATGAGCAATAAAAGGCTCTTGTTTAGCTT
The DNA here is from genome assembly GCF_014697625.1 of Anabaena azotica FACHB-119. Lineage (GTDB taxonomy): Bacteria > Cyanobacteriota > Cyanobacteriia > Cyanobacteriales > Nostocaceae > Trichormus > Trichormus azoticus_A. The sequence continues at coordinate 34,964 of NZ_JACJSG010000041.1, forward strand.
CTACCTCAGCCTTGGGGATACCTCCCAAAAGATGCGCTCTTACATCATGAGGTTCTGGCGGTGGAGAATTATCAGCATAGCGACGAATATTGCAATTGTAATCATTAGCAGCTAATTGTTCCTGAGTCACCACTGCTGCATAACCAGGAACATCCATAAACGCTTCAAAAGTCGAGACAATTTTTTCAATATGCTCTGGCTTGAGAAAATTCTGCGCTCGCCCTGCTTGATATTCTGCATCAGCATTAATAAATAAAACCTTACCCCGACGAGATTCAGGCTTGGCATCTTTCGACCCACGCATCACCAAAATACAAGCAGGAATACCAGTACCATAAAACAAATTTGGTGGTAAACCAATCACTGCTTCCAGTAAATCATCTTTAATAAATCCTTGTCGAATCTCCTTCTCTACTCCACCACGAAACAAAACCCCATGAGGCATTACTGTCGCCATCATTCCTTGAAGTCGCAACACCGCCAGCATATGCTGGACAAACATCAAATCTCCTTTTTTACCACTTTCAGGACAAAAACCATAACGGAAACGCCCGTCAAAATTTAACCCTTTTCTAGAATAGTTTTGACTAAATGGTGGGTTACTAATTACCCGGTCAAAACGCATCAATTCCCCACCCTCTGTATGTAGTGGGTTAGCCAAAGTATCATCATTTTCAATATCCGCGTCCGCAATTCCATGCAAAATCATATTCATTTTGCAAATCGCCCAAACCCCGCCGTTAGCCTCCTGTCCATAGAGACGTAAATTCTTGGCATTACCCCAACGTTCTTCTACATACTCCTGAGAAAGAATTAGCATCCCCCCCGAACCCACACAAGGGTCATAAATTCGCATTCCCGTTTCTGGTTTCAGCAACCGCACCATTAACCGTGCTACATCACGAGGCGTATAAAATTCGCCCCCTTTCTTACCTGCGGAGTCAGCAAAGTGTCTAATCAAATATTCATAAGCCGCCCCCAGCAAATCAGGAAATTCAAAATCCTCATTACGCAGGCGAGATTTACTAAAATGCCTAATTAAATCCCGTAATTTCTGATCAGGAACCCGTGTTTTACCAACTGTTTTGTTAAAGTCGATGTGGCTAACGACCCCTTCCAAAATTGTATTTTCAATTTCTAATGCACCTAAAGCTTTATTCAAGCCATTGCCAACATCACTGTGTAATTCCTTTTCAATATAAGACCAACGCGCTCTATCTGGCACAAAAAAAGTATCAGCATAGTAAGCAGGTGATTCAGCACGTTGTTTTGCTTCTGCTTCGGTGCGTCCTTTCGCTATATTGTCTTTAATAATTTGCTCATATCGCTCATCAAACACATCAGAGCAACGCTTTAAGAAAAGCATTCCAAAAATATATTCTTTATAATCAGAAGCATCCATTTTACCGCGCAAAATATCAGCAGCAGCAAACAAATGACGTTCAAGTTGAGGTAGAGTTATCTTTCTCATAAAACGATACTTAATATTATTAATGCACTGATAAGATTGAGCATAATATTATATTAAAAGCTAGCTATTAAATTACTCAATAATACTAATGAATATCGTAGCATTGTATTAACCAATGGTCAATGATACAATACTTTATGAGCAGAAATATTCCAAGCCTCAAGAAAATTATCTATCTGCAAGATATTTGTAAGTTTTTGATTTTAATTACTTTCGTAACACTTTAGTTTTTTATACTTATACTGTTATTTAATTAATAAAATAACAAATTAAAATAATCGTAAGATTCGTAATTAATCAATATCCACCAATAAGCTTTTGTAATTTATCTGCTTTTTGAGCGATGCAAAAACTTATGAAGTCATACAAATGATGCCTTTAAATCATTAATCTAGTATATTTTTGGACAATCAGACACCAAAAAATAATATCAATCAACTTCCCATTTAACTAGTACATTTTATCTAACATTTGTAAAAATTCTTGCACTACTAGCTCAGGCTGATTTTCACATCTTTTTGAGTCAAAACGTTCAATTACCCGTATTCCATGAAATCGGAATAGACGTTCTCTTTCTTGTTCGTCTACCCGTCTTAAAGCTGTAGTTCTCCTCAAGTCTGCATGAGAAAGATCAGCACCCCTTAAATTCGCACCACAAAGAGAAATTCCTCTGAGATTTTGCCCCTGAAGTCTAAAGTTTGACAAATCTCGTTTTCTAAAATTCAGTCTACCATCGGCTAACTCACTGAGAAATTCATTTACGTCCATTTAAAAACCTCCATCAAAGCAAAGACTAGCTTGTGCTAACTGTGTAATAACCAGTTATGTAACAAAAATATGTCATTTTTGCATATTATTACAACAGTTGTAGCCTCCCAGCATGGGAGCTTCAATCTACTCAGTCAGGTACAAAGCATTTCTGACACGTCTACGAGACGCGCGAATTGAGGCTGGGCTAACTCAAACAGAAGTTGCTCACAAGTTAAACCAGCCTCAGTCCTATGTCTCAAGGTGTGAATCAGGAGAGAGAAGAGTGGATGTGGTCGAATTAACAGACTTTGCGATGATTTATAAAAAACCCTTAAGCTACTTTGTTGACTTTGCTACTGATAACAAAAACCACTCAACAGCAACTGAGTGAGTATCTAGTTAAAAATATTCATTTCACCGTACTCATGGACAAGCTTTAACCTTGCCCAGTTAATAGTCGTGATTCCACACGGCTATAAATCACGTTGAGCCATACAGGAATTACTGGTAGACCATCAGCTAGGTCAGCGATCGCTCGTTCTCGGTTGTACTCTACAAGCTCAAGCGATCGCGTTTCATCATTCCACAACAACATATAACGCCCACCCTTACCTGAGTTAAATAACTCAGGTTCTTGTTCTTTCATCTGTTTCAGAGTCCTAGTGGCTACATCGAAATTTAATCCCATAGTCAGCCAATAAGCCATCGCCGCTAATTCCACTAGGTTAGACCGTGAATAATAAATGCTGCGGCCAATCCCAGTGTCACCAATCACCGGAACAACAACTTCCTTTTCTCGCCAATACTGTAACTGGCGAAGAGTGCAGCCTGTAATTTCAGCAGCTTGCTTACTCTTGACACTCCTCGCTCTAAAGAGACGTTCGCGTTAGCGTCCCGGAGGGAGGATTCTTGCTTCATCCGTCCTCTCTAGAAATCTGAATACTAGTATTCAACTTTCTCCGTTTGGATACGTCCACAAGCTCACACGGACTGCCCGACCGCGTTTGAAAAGGTTTTTAATTTCTGCGTTTACTCCCACATTTGTCAGCCACTGCGTTGGACGGGTTTCCCGGCATAAAGCAAGTGGCGGTACAAGATGCGCGGATTTGTACTACCTGTCTTTCCGGATCAGGAGCAGTCCGCTTGACCTACTTCGTCTTTTATTTGTGCGCTTTACCGCTATTAGTTATACTACCACAAAAGCCGCCCTAGAAGGGCGGGGCTTTAAACCCAGTTTTTCGGTAATAGAGGTGCGGGTTTACCGCAGTGGTGGCTACTGAATCACCTCCGAGCAAGGAGGAACCCACCTTAATTATTTTTTTTGGCAAATCGAAGCAGGGTTGATTTCCCTGGGGATATGCCAGAAGTTTAAATCGTTTGTTGCGTAAGGTTTATAACCTTTAAACTGTCAGTTGATTTCTGTTTTTAACTGTTAACAAACAAGCGATTTTGGGAGATGTGGCAGAAATGCCATGATAACTCTTGATCTGTCATGAGTTTGAAGCGAAGGGTTTCAACGCCGCTCCCAGCTAAAGGCGGATTGAAAGCCTGCCATAAATTTATTCTCACGCTACCGCCACATGTTTCAACGCCGCTCCCAGCTAAAGGCGGATTGAAAGAACGTCTAGGACGATCGCCGAGGTTGCGTAACGTGGTTTCAACGCCGCTCCCAGCTAAAGGCGGATTGGAAGTCTACAGAAATCAAAATTTACTGTAGCAAGCACTTTTTATCTCGCCTCGGAGTTTGAGAAGAATTAATAAACAATTAATTTTGTTTCAATGATTAATTATGAAAGTTTTTTAAAAAGGGTGGGTTGAAAGCGAATCCAGTTACGTCCTAATTCACTGGTTTCACTACAACAAAGTTTCTATAATTTAGAATAGATAGAAGCTAAGTCTCTTGCATTACCTAGTGGTGTTCAAGGACAATAATGTGTCAACGCGGACAATAATCTGGCAAAACGGACAATAATTTGTCAACGCGGACAAATAATTTGGCAATCGACAACTATTTCTCACAATGCAAACATAAATGGACGTAACTGGATTCGAACCAGTGACCTCTACGATGTCAACGTAGCGCTCTAACCAACTGAGCTATACGTCCTTAACCACACTATTTATAAGTATAACATACATTCTCAGTAATAGCAAAACTTTATTGTTTTAACCTCTGCTGTGCTAGAGCTATCAGCCTTTGCCCTTCTGGGTAGGCGGTTGTGCCGGGTTTGATGGTGTTGAGTTGGTTGATAATACCTTGGATTTGGGCTTGGAACTGTTGCGGGTCGGAGGGAGGGGAAGCAATTAAGCTTTGAATTTGCTCGTTAGCTTGTTTCAACGCAGATTGTGATTCGGTTTCGGCTTGCAGGCGAGTTTCGATAATTCCTAAGTTGGTTTGGTATGAGGCTAATAATTTCTGTGCTTCTACATAATCTGGATCTTCGACGCGCACATCTTCTAGTTGGTCGATCGCTTTTGACCACAATTTAGCTATTTGTTCCCATTTTGTGGCTGTATGTGGGGGGTTTTGCGATGCTTGCGCCGCCGCTTGGGCAAATTGTTTTGCACCTGCAATAATTTTGCTACTCTTAGGGTCAACTAGCCCCTGAATTTTGCTTTGGTACATCGCCATTAACTTTTGCGCTTCTAAATACCTGGGGTTTTCTAGGGGAACTTCGTTAATGCGGTTAATAGCTTGTTGCCACAATTGGGATGCTGTTTGTGGTTGTGTTGGCTTGATTTTCTCGGCGGCGAGGTCAAATTCTTGCGCGGCGGTGATGAAGCTACCGATGCGAGCGTTTTCAAAGTCGCGTTTGTAGGCTTTCAGCTTACTTTTGGCTGTTTTTGCTGCTAATGTTTCGGCGGGAATTTCTTCTAGTTGGTCAATTCCGGCTTGCCAAGAGGCGATCGCTTTTTCTCTATCCTGTGTAGTAGTAGCTTGCTCATATTGTTGCTTCGCCAATTGTATGGCTTGCTCACCTTGATTAAGCGGTGTTAAAGCATTTTTATCTTGAAAGGCGATCGCATTTATCCGTGCTGCTTTCTCGCGTGCTGCTTCAAACTCATCTACAGTAAATCGCCAACTACACCTAAACCAAGTACAGTAACCTTCAGGATAATAACCCAAAAACCAGACTGGTAGATTATCTAGATGTTTTTGTGCTTGTTGGACTTTTTTTGCCCCTTCCTGAATATCGACTGGACTGGTAGCTTTATTAATTAACTGATCAGCTTGCTCAAGATTTTGAATTACACCGCGATAGTGATAATCCATACTCATATAACTAGGTAACAGTAGCATTGGTGCTGTTCTCGCTACAGGCCAGCGAATCATGGGATCAGGTAAATTTGCTACCCAAACCACCCCAGCCGAACTACCTGCAAGAATTACTACCCATTTGATTTTGCTGAAAATTCTCGATGGTCGATTAGCTTTTGCGGCTTGCTTCAGGACTTTCTGACTAAATTGTGGATATATATCGACTACAGCTTCTCTTAGTTCATCTATCCCCGCAGGAGAACCTTTTTCTAAACGCAGCTTCTCTAAGCGTTTAATGACTATTTGCTTTTCAATTTGACTAACTTGGTCATTACCGCTACATTTTTCAATTTCAGCTAGTAATAGTTTCCAGGCTCTTTTATTCAGACGATACATAGATATCAGCTATATTTTCTGATACTAGTATTCCCATTTTTCCTAGAAAACTTTAATTATAGGAAACACAGGGGTGTAGGGGTGTAAGGGTGTAGGGGTATAGGGGAAGAAAAAGTGTTTCTTCTATATTTTGCGGGAGCGAGAAACGCCCCCGTGGCAGGCTGATAAGAAAGTGCTGAGTTATGGAATAAGAGGAGAAAGCAAAAGAATTTATGACCTTTGCTCTTTCTATAGACTCATGACTAGTAACCAATGACTGTTGTTAAACTTTAGAGGAATTATCAGGAAATATTTATTATTTACAATGTCAACTGCTTTAATCACGGGTGCATCTGGTGGGATTGGTAAAGCTTTTGCACAAGAACTAGCTGCACGTCAAACAAATTTGGTGCTGGTGGCGCGTTCAGAAGCGAAACTTCATCAATTAGCTCAAGAACTACAACAGCAATACAAAGTCCAAGTAGATGTGATAGTTCAAGACTTAACAGAACCAGAGGCGGCTGGGGCTGTTTTTGATGCCACCATAGCTAAGGGATTGACAATTGACACATTAATTAATAATGCTGGTTTTGGTGACTATGGTGATTTTGCTAAAAGCGATCGCACCAGACAAGTGAAGATGGTGCAGTTGAATGTTACTGCATTGGTAGATTTAACCCACAGATTTTTGCCACTCATGCGTCAACGCGGTTCGGGAAGCATTATCAACGTCGCTTCGATCGCCGGCTTTCAACCGCTACCCTATGTTTCTGTTTACGCTGCTAGTAAGGCTTTTATCATTAGTTTTAGTGAAGCGTTATGGGCAGAAAATCGCCCGTACAATATTCGTGTTTTAGTTACCTGTCCCGGCCCTACAGAAACCGACTTTTTTACAGAAGCTAATTTTCCCCAGGCTTTGGCGGAAACCACAAATAAAGTTATGGGTTCTCAAGAGGTTGTACTTCAGTCTCTCAAAGCTTTGGACAACTGGCAACCTACGGTAATTGTTAGCGATACTGGTACGCAATTTAGAAGCGCAGTTGCTAGACTTGTCCCACGCAAAACTTTATTAAGTCTTTTGGCTAGGCATTTTAAGAGTTGACAGTTGACAGTTATCAGTTATCAGTTATCAGTTATCAGTTGACAGTTATCAGTTGATAGTTGATAGTTGTCAGTTGTCGGTTGTCAGGTGGTGTTCACTAGACCTCTTGCAAAATTCGTTCTTAGCGTTCTTTTCTTTGCGTTTTTGCGCCTACCCTACGGGAACGCCTAGCGGCGAATGCGTGAGACAAAAAAAGATTTATGCAAGAAGTCTACTGTCCCCAGTCCCCAGTCCCCAGTCCCCAGTCCCCTATCCCCAATTACCGAAAAACTGGGTTTAAAGCCCCGCCCTTCTAGGGCGGCTTTTGTGGTAGTATAACTAATGGCGGTAAAGCGCACAAATAAAAGACGAAGTAGGTCAAGCGGACTGCTCCTGATCTGGAAAGACAGGTAGTATAAATCCGCGCATCTTGTACCGCCACTTGCTTTATGCCGGGAAACCCGTCCAACGCAGTGGCTGACAAATGTGGGAGTAAACGCAAAAATTAAAAACCTTTTCAAACGCGGTCGGGCAGTCCGTGTGAGCTTGTGGACGTATCCAAACGGAGAAAGTTGAATACTAGTATTCAGATTTCTAGAGAGGACGGATGAAGCAAGAATCCTCCCTCCGGGACGCTAACGCGAACGTCTCTTTAGAGCGAGGAGTGTCAAATATACCTTGTTAGCTGGACGCGGTAACGGTCTTTTTTGGTGACGGCGATATCGCCAACTTCTAAGCGTCCTTTACCGCGAATGGCGATTAAGTCACCTGATTTCACTTGTGAACTGGCTTGGGTAACTTCTTTCCAATTGACACGGACATCGCCTGTATCAATTAAGTCAACCATTTTGTTGCGAGACATCCCAAAACCAGCAGAGGCGATCGCATCTAGTCGCAAGGACGCTTCTACTGTAGTTAATTCTTTCTTCTTCGGTTCCCTGACTTTTAACTCAGCCAAATCGATGGCTTGGGTTTTCACAGGAACCGATCGCACTTGTTTAAGATTGAACTCTAGAAACTCGGCTAACTCTGGAACTACAATTGCTTGTGCGCCTCGTTCACCCAGGACAATAATATCGCCAGTTTTCTCCCTGACGATTCCCGTTCCTAGCATTGCGCCTAAAAAGTCGCGGTGCGTCGCCGAGTCAAATAGGAAATTACCAGCGATTTCTAGGACGGTGAGGCTAACTTGGGATTGATCCAAGGGTAACTCAGCACGAGCGATCGCTAATCTTTGGCGTTCAGCTTGCGGATAACCACCCCAAGCCACCAATTGCACTTCTGTTAACCGACTAAACACTCGTCGAATTTCTGCCAATTCTGGCGGCGACAGAAAATCCGTCATCACCACTTCCCAAGTTTTAATGGCTTGTTCTGCTTGGTCAATTACACGAGCTATACTATCGCGATTTTCAACACCCTTTAAAAGTTCTTCTCTTGGCAACATTTTAAATAGTCATTAGTCATTGGTCATTAGTCATTAGTCATTAGTCCATAGTCCATAGTCAACAGTCCATAGTCCCCTTTCCCCCTTCCCCTTTCCCCTTTCCCCTTTCCCCAATTCCCAGTCCCCAGTCCCTTACACAGGAGTTGTGTCAGCGTAACCTTGGAGATTTTCTGGCTCAAACTGGCGTAATATCTTGGTTGCTTGGCGCGATAGAGCTTCAGTACCTTGAACTACAATTAAGTATTTTCCTGCATCTAAACGGTTACGGTAAGGTAAAGCATCACCGCCACCGACAACTAAGCCGACTCCACCGCCAACAACCACACCACCCAAAGCGCCGCTAGCAGCACCTAAAAGACCACCAACAACGTGATTACCAATTTCACCCGCCCAAGCAAAGGTATTCAAACCAGTGATGTAACTAAAAGTGAAACCAGCAAAAAAACCGAATGGTACTAACCACAGCGACATCAGCTTGGCTTGCTTTCTCGCTTGCAGGTTGGGGTCAATTAAGCCAAACTCATCGGCAGTTTTATAGCCTCTCCCTAAAATAGTACTATTGATGCCCTCTTTTTCTAAGGCTAAGTAAGCAGCTTCTGCTTGGATACGGTCTGGTAATACGGCAACAAGGTAATTCATTGATAGAAAAATTGTCTGATAAAAGTTTTGCCTTCATTAACAGGGTATCAGTCCTTGTTCCATCATAGGACTTAGACATAAAAACAGGGGTTTAAGGGTTTAGGGGTATAGGGGTGTAGGGGTATACCCGGATTTCTCACCAAATTTACGAAACCTAAGCGCAGAGGCTGTAGGGGCGGGTTCACAAATATGCTTCCATCATTCACGAATATCTCGTGAACCCGCCCAATTGTTAATTATTTTTGGTAGAGATTTAGGGACAGATGCACATATTATCTTAAAGCAAAGAACTTAGTAGCGATCGCTATGCCGATTAAACTTACTTTTTGCAATGATAGCGGTGATCGCCTAGCGGGGTAACTCAGCCGTTGCGATTGCGTTCACTCCCTGGGGCTTGCTTCCAGTATAACAGGGATGTCGTCACAATACTCTTTCCCTCCCAATTAGGGATCACTGATTTTTGGCTGATGGTGAAAATGCTCTCTAAATCTCTACTGGTTCAAAACCTTTTCCCTACCTATAGACAGTTGACTATGGACTATGGACTGTGGACTATGGACTAATGACTAATGACTATCAAATCAAGAATGTTTTGTATGCTCGCGCTCGTTTAGGAGAGGGGCCAGTATGGGACTCGACTCATCAATGGTTATATTGGGTTGATATTTATAACCATCGGGTAAACAGATTTAATCCTGTGACTGGGGAGAATTTGTATTTTGATGTGGGAGATGTGGTTGGTGCGATCGCCATAATTAGCACAAATCGCTTGATTATGGCGCTGCGTCACGGTTTGGCGTTTCTCAATCTGGATACAGGTGAAGTCATACCAATTATCCAAATCGAAGCCGATAAGCCGGGTAATCGTTTTAATGATGGTAAGTGCGATCGCCAAGGGCGTTTTTGGTTTGGTTCGATGTCTCCTACTGCAACTCAGGCTAGCCTTTATCGTTATGATCCTGATGGTTCTTTACACTTGATGGAAACAGGGTTGACGATTTCTAATGGATTAGGCTGGAGTCCTGATCAAAAGACATTTTATTTAACTGATTCCCCTGACCAGAAAATTTATGCTTACAACTTCGATGCGGTGACGGGTAAAATTAGCGATCGCCGCCTATTTGTTGATTTAACTGGTGAATCTTTCTATCCTGATGGCATGACCATAGATACTCAGGGTAATATCTGGTCAGCGATGTGGGATGGCTGGTGTGTAATTTGCTTTAATCCCAAGGGTGAGGAAATCTCACGCATAAACCTACCAATACAGCGTCCCACTAGTTGCACTTTTGGCGGTGAAGATTTGCGGACACTATATATTACTAGCGCTTCCGTGGGACTGAGTGAGGAAGAGATTGAAAAAAGTTTCTACTCTGGTGATTTGTTTGCGGTTGAGACTAACGTGGTGAGATTAGCCAACTAATTGGTAATTGGTAATTGGTAATTGGTAATTGGTAATGGTAGCAAAATCTAGGGTGCGTCAGTACGAGAAATCCTAACCGTACCAAGAAAATATTCACAGGACTTACGCACCAATGTTATCTGTTAAGACTGGGTGTAAGGGTGTAAGGGTGTAAGGGTGTAGGTTTTGAAGGCTTACCCCCCTACACCCCTATACCCCTATACCCTTGTCAAAACTCCTGCTGCTGTTCATAGAAAACATGAACCAATTCATGAACCCCTACACCCCTATACCCCTATACCCTTGTCCAAACCCTTGATTTTTCGTTTTCATGCGTAAGTCCTAATTCATACTGACGCACCCTACTAACTGTAGAGACGTTACATGTAACGTCTCTACATGGTTTTGGGTTTTACGCTTGTACCTCATTTACCCAAAATATGCTGTAAGTAGCGCACCCTACTAACTATCTTTGGCTCATCGTTCATTAAACCTTAAATTTTGATGAATCTGAGTCAGCAAGTCTTCCATCGAGATGGAACGAGGGACAATTTGAGTAGCGATCGCCCGCACAACATTGGCGATCGCTGAGGATTCCTGCTTTCTGCCATGACTCAGCTTAGTAGCAGATGTTACTCTACTACGGCTTAACTGTTGATCGATCACCAGAATCGGCGGCAAATCAAACGGTAAATCTGGTAAGGCTTTTAATGCTTTCACCATCTCTGGATGAATAGTTGAATCTCCTAAATAAATGAGTAGCAAATCTATACTGTGGTGGCGCATTTGTTGTAATACTTCTGCCCAACAGCGTGCCATTGTTGCCTTTAAACCAGCTGTCTGCAAATACTGGATTAAAGCTTGAAACCATTCGGTTCCCCGTTCCACCACTTCCTGCGCCACTGCTGTATTTTTCTCTGTACTGTAACCTTTGGCTGATTTGCGTCTGGTTTGTGGTAAGTCTTCTAAAATTGCCAAATCTACTACAAAGATGCTTGGTGGATAGCAAATGCCAGAAGCAATTTGTAGCACTGATAGCAAGGGATCTTTACCCTGTCTTAACCCATCCTGATGATCTTTACCCAATGGAGTTAAACAAGGAAAAACGGAAAGCCCAGGGATTTGGGAAGCAGCCAGGGTAGTATCGACATCACAAGTTACTAATGGTAAAGCTGCCAATCGGGGATGTTTAGTTAATTGTTGTAGGTAAGCTTGAGCTATAGAAGTTTCTACATCCAACAAAATTACATCAAACTGCCAAACCCTCGCCAGAAGTTCTGCTTGGTCTAAATCGTCCACTTCAATGACACGATGTTCTTGTAATGAAGGGTGGGGATTAATTGATTCCATTTCTGAATTAACTAATCTCAGAATCCGCAGGGTTTTTTTTAATGGGTTCGTTTCACTAGGGTCTAAACTTAGTGGCTGTGCTATTGGTTTGCCACATAATTTATCTAACAAAGGTGAAAGGGATGGCTGTTCTACTGGCAAAGTTAAGAAACCATCGGCGCGGTTAGCAAAAGCTAGTTCTTTTTCTGCCCCTGTAGCAGTGACAATTACGGGGATATGACGAGTTGCACCATCAGATTTCAGCAAGGTCAACACATCCCAACCAGATAATAGAGGTAACAGGGGATTTAAAAACACGGCTGTTGGTTGTAAACGTCGTGCTTTTTCCACAGCTTCTGTACCAGAACGGGCAATTACCACCCGATAACCTAAAGTTTTCAGTTGATCAGTTAAATTTTCTATATATCTGGCTACTGCTTCCACTACTAGCACTAACCTTTGGCAAGAGACAGGATGATTTTCTTGACTCGCCGTTACCCGATGGCTTGTGTTGGTGCTGGGGGTGGAGAAATTTTCTCTACCCACTTCCGACTCAGCATAACTAGTACTAGGTGGACTGGGTGGTAAAAGTAGGGTAAATTGACTACCTTTACCTTCCCGCGATAAAAAGCTGACATCGCCACCGTGGAGACGCGCTAAAGCCCTAGTTAATACTAGTCCTAAACCTGTGCCTTCAAACTGGCGGGTGAGGGGGTTTTCTAGTTGTTGGAACTTTTGGAAGATGAGATGTTGCTGGTGTTCGGGAATACCAATACCTGTATCCCATACTGTAAAAGCAATCCATCCTTCCCAACGACTCACGCGCAAACCAATTTCCCCAGATATTTCTGTGAATTTGAAGGCGTTAGATAATAGATGAACCAGCATTTGCCGCAGGCGCAACTCATCAGCTACTATCTGGTCTAAGTCGAGTTCCATCGATAGGGTAAATTCTGGGGTCGATGGGTTGGTGGCGGAGTTGGTGTTTTTACTAGTTTGATTATGAATCGCTTTGGCTTCGGAAAGGGCGCGATCGCACACAGCCCGAATACTCACAGGTACTGGTGTTAGTTCCATTTGCCCTGTTTCCATCCGGGTTAAATCCAAAATGTCATTCACCACACTCATCAGGTGACGACCACTTTGGTGAATTAGTCCCGCGTAACGGGCTTGGCGTTCGTTGAGTTTTCCCAACTGCTGATCTACTAGCAACCTGGATAAGCCCAAAACTGCTGTTAAGGGTGTCTTCAGTTCGTGACTAATACAAGCCAAAAATTCATCTTTTAAGCGATTTAATTGGATAAGGTCGGCATTTTTGGCAGCTAGTTCTTTACACAGTTGCTGCTGTTCTGTGATGTCAGTCGCCAACACCAGCCATAAATCATCGCTGCTGGACAATTTTAAATCAGGGCTATCTAAAAGAATTTTCGCAAACTGCCATACTCGTTCTTTTCCGTTCTGCACTTCTACAACACAGGTACAAGTATTCAGTTGATGATCTAAAAAGCAACGACTAGACGCGGTTTTGGCAGTTGTGGCTGGTTCGTAGGCTGAATGGGGTAGCAAACCTGTAGTTGGTATTTTGGCTAACTCTTCCCCTACCAAGTCATAACTTTTAGTATGATTCTTTGCCACACCAGTTTTTTGCCCTACATATTCTGGCTGTTTCATCCTGGTGGCTGCTAATATGGACTCTACTTGTTGGCGCACTCCCTCCGGGTCTTTTAACGCCCCTAATTGTTGCCACCAAGCCAAATTTTGCGTTAATACTTCACCCGTACCTGTTTGCAACATTAAAGGCCAAGGTAGGCTTTCTAATAACTGTATCAGTGGTTGGTATTGGTTGTTTCTGGTTGTGCCGCTCATTGTAGGGGAACGCTTAAATCCAGGTTCACTGATATGATTTGTCTTGGGGTTGTGGGTTGGGACATAGCCAGTACCTGCACTTTGTTCTTTGGCTAATACTGCCAATAGGCGTACACTGTTAAGTAGCCCCAAAAGCTTACCGTCCCCATCCACTAGCGCACAATCCGCGTTATGAGCTTGGTGATAGCGCCAAAATATGGTTAATTGCTCTACACTATGGCTGGCTGGTAATATCTGTATTGGTTCAATTAAAGCTTGACTAAAGGTTGACAGTGGCTGTTGTAAGTTTAAAAATAATTCATTACCTGTGGCGGCTAAAAACTTTTGTGCTAGCTGGCCAGAGTGCAGCAACCCAACGGGGCGATGCTGTTCATTTACTATCACCAAGCGATCGCATTGCTTTTGCTCAAAAACCTCCAGCACCGTTGCCAGAGTACTTGTTTCTGAGCAACTGCTTACACTTGCTAGAAATTCATCAAGCGGATACTGTAGCATTGACATAAGGCTTTGGGGGTCATTCTTCCTATGAAAGCCTCTGGCTGCAACATCAGCACAGAAGCAGATAGTTTTATTGCCAGCAGCAATTTCCTCTAAGAAGACTCATATAAGCGATTTTGGTACAGCTTTAACACTATTGAAACAATAGATTTACTTCTCTCGAACACTACTGTTTGAAGTCACCAGTTTTAGGAGCGGTGACATTTTCCAGGCTCCTGATAACTCTGGCAGGGGCAGCACAGCAGTTTTCTACAGGTGTTTCAAATTTTGATCGATAGTGACAGCTAAGACAATTATGGCTCCAAATATTCGCTTTAGAACCTTGAGGAATTATAATGATTAAGAATGCGACAATACTTTAATTTCGTTTAAGTATCTTATCAAGGAGCAGTGGAATAAATCCCTATTTAGATAGATATACATCTGTAAATCATGAATTAGCTAATGTATTTTTGACAACGAGCAAATTTACTAATTGTAATTTCTCCGCTCATTTACTTACCCGGTCGGGCGATTGAGTAGATACTTACATCTATATATTTTGACACGATGTCTTTTTTAGTAACGGGATTACTAGTTACGAAATCTCAATTATTATCACTAATTATCCTTCCTCTGTTGGCGATGGTGATGGCAAAAATATACAAGTATGTAAATGCTACTATTAATATTGATTTTCCAACCAGATGTTAAAGAAAATTTAGATCATCCACCAAAGCCAGCTACTAGTACAGTATTAAGCGGATGCCTAGAGAGTATATATTGGTCTACTAAGGTTTACGTATACCTTTTGCCTCTAGTTGCTGCCACTGTTACGAGAATCTACTATCTCCAGAAACGGTGGCGATCGCAACCTCATGTAAATTCTACTAGTAAATACCCCCCTTTATCTAAATGCCAAAAGCCAAAAGCACAGCAGGTTTGTCAGCACATGACTCAAGAAGTTGATCGGCAAGTATTATTGCAGCAACTCAGATCAGATTATCGTCAGATACTTTTAAGTTACTTTACTACAGACAAAACACTACAAGAAAAAATTGATAAATTTGTCAATGCAGTATTTTGTGCTAATATTCCTGTGCCAGAAATTATAGAAATTCATATGGAACAGATTGATGAATTTTCTCATCAGCTACGCTTAGAAGGTAGAGGTGATGAGACTCTAATGGACTATCGTTTAACTCTTATAGACATCCTAGCTCATCTTTGTGAAACCTATAGGGGGGCAATTTTTAAATAGTAGAAGCGATCCCAACAAAAGCCAAAAACAAAATATAATTCACCACAAAATTTATGGATACCCTTTAATATTAAAATGTTAACTTTTTATCTGATATTTTTATGAATAAAGCCAGAAAGACTTACGTCCTCAAGCTTTACGTTGCCGGGAACACACCCAATTCCGTCCGAGCCTTGAAGACGCTCAAAAATATTTTAGAACAGGAGTTTAAAGGTATTTATGCTCTCAAGGTGATCGATGTGCTGAAAAACCCCCAGCTAGCGGAGGAGGATAAAATATTAGCGACACCGACATTATCGAAAATTTTGCCGCCACCAGTCCGCAAAATTATCGGTGACTTGTCAGACCGGGAAAGAGTGTTAATCGGTTTAGATTTACTCTATGAAGAATTAACAGAAGAAGATTGGGAAGCACAAAATAATCTGTAATCTTTAAATGTTAAAAATAATTAACCAAATTTAGTGATATAAAAACTGGGGATAGCACCCTATTATTAGCAAGCGATGAGTGAAACCGAGCAACAGGAACAGAAAAATACACCAGGTAATGGTGTAGAAAAAATTCGCACGATGATCGAAGGCTTTGACGATATTAGTCATGGCGGTTTACCAGCAGGTAGAACAACCTTAGTCAGTGGCACATCTGGGACAGGCAAAACTTTATTATCTTTACAGTTTCTCTTTAATGGGATCACTCATTTTGATGAACCCGGTGTCTTTGTCACCTTTGAAGAATCCCCCAGTGATATCATCAAGAATGCACATATTTTTGGCTGGAATTTACAACGCCTAATTAATGAGGGTAAGTTATTTATTTTAGATGCGTCTCCCGACCCAGAAGGGCAAGATATTGTGGGAAACTTCGACCTTTCCGCCTTAATTGAGCGCTTGCAATATGCCATCCGCAAATATAAAGCCAAAAGAGTATCTATCGACTCAATTACCGCCGTATTCCAGCAGTATGAAGCGGTGGGGGTGGTACGTCGGGAGATATTCCGCTTAGTAGCGCGTCTCAAACAACTCAATGTTACCACGGTAATTACCACCGAACGGGGTGAAGAATATGGCCCGGTAGCTTCCTTTGGTGTGGAAGAATTTGTTTCCGATAATGTGGTCATTGTCCGCAACGTTTTAGAAGGGGAACGCCGTCGCCGCACCATTGAAATTCTCAAGTTGCGGGGGACGACTCACATGAAAGGTGAGTATCCTTTCACAATTACCAATGAAGGTGTCAACATTTTCCCCTTGGGAGCAATGCGCCTCACCCAAAGGTCTTCTAACATCCGAGTTTCTTCTGGGGTGATAACTTTAGATCAAATGTGTGGTGGTGGTTTCTTCAAAGATTCGATTATTCTCGCCACAGGCGCTACAGGTACAGGAAAAACCCTGTTAGTGAGTAAATTCTTACAAAATGGCTGCGTCAACAACGAGCGAGCAATATTGTTTGCTTATGAAGAATCACGCGCTCAATTATCTCGCAATGCTTACTCTTGGGGTATTGATTTTGAAGAATTAGAAAGCCAAGGTTTACTGAAGATTATTTGTACCTACCCAGAATCAACTGGTTTAGAAGATCATTTACAAATTATTAAGTCGGAAATTGCCCACTTTAAACCGTCACGTATTGCAATTGACTCGCTGTCAGCATTAGCTAGGGGTGTAAGTAATAACGCCTTCCGTCAGTTTGTCATTGGTGTTACAGGTTATGCCAAACAAGAAGAAATTACAGGTTTCTTCACCAATACAACAGACCAATTTATGGGATCGCATTCAATTACCGACTCCCATATATCGACAATTACCGACACCATCTTGATGCTACAGTACGTAGAAATTCGCGGAGAAATGTCAAGAGCAATTAACGTATTTAAGATGAGAGGTTCCTGGCACGATAAAGGAATTAGAGAATATAATATCACGGCAGACGGGCCAGAAATCAAAGACTCGTTCCGTAACTACGAAAGAATTGTCAGTGGCGCTCCTACCCGTGTTAGTTTTGACGAGAAGGCGGAACTTTCCCGCATCGTCAGACGTTTTGAAGACAAACAGGGTTCCGATTCCTAAGTTTGGTATCGTACTATATTCCTCTGAAAATTTAGTATCGTGCTATATTCTGTGGTGAAGAAAAGTTTTCTGCCGCCAGATTGATTTTTGTGTGAGGGGATGCGGTGAAAGGACAACAGTTATTCTATAGCTTCTTACCTGGTGTAACAGCAGCAGTATTGACGACTCAGCCAGCTATGGCTGGAGCAATCAAGGTCGATACTATACAAATTGTGCCTAGTTCTACAGTTTTGACTAGCCAAAATGGTCAAACTTTGCTACTAGGCAAAAGCCAGACACAATCGCCTAATGCGACAGGCGAAATTTTTCCAGACATCATTCCCAATTCTGGTGTGACTACAGCTAATTGGCAATTTTTAAGTAGTCACTCTCACCCAGTAATGTTGACAGAAAATACTGGTATCAATGGAGAACAAAAGTCTCGACAAGATGAAGGTAAAACTTATAATTCTAAATCCAATCAGACTATTGCTCAACGGCTAAAACAAAAACTTTCTCCCAAGCAAGAAAAGCAGATTCGCTCAGGGCATCAACGAGAATTAGCAACAACAAAATTTTCTCCCACCTTGACAAATCCATCGTCTGCACAACAGACTTTTTCCCTGTCTAATTTACAAACTTCAGCATCACAAGAAAACCTTAAAACCCAGTTACCAACGGTTTTACCAGCCGCAAGTAATCTCGGTGCAGCGAAACTTTTAGAAATCAGTGGTTGCTCATCACAAACTTGCCCATTAACCCGACTCAGGGGAGTGGAGCTAGCGCAGGGGAACACCAATACACCAAACCCAGGTGTAACTCCAGCACCGACGCAAACAGCGCCAGCCGGTACTCCAGCACCGACGCAAACAGCGCCAGCAGGTACTCCAGCATCTCCGGGGAAAGTGGAAGTACCACAAAATTTGATTCCCAACGCCAACCCGTTACAATTTCCCACCAAACCAGGAGAAGTGACAATTCAGGAAACTCAGGCGATTACTTTGGCTCAAGCGTTGGAGTTGGCGCGGCGGAGTAATCGGGACTTACAGGTTTCTTTGTTGGAACTGGAACGCACTCAAGCATCCTTGAGAGAAGCACAGGCAGCTTTATTACCCAGTTTGTCTCTCAGCAGTGATATTACCCGTAGCCAGTCGGCAAGTGGTCAGCTGTCGAATGAACTCGCTAATAGGAGCGGAGGAGTGGCGACAGATAGGGATGAACCGAGTACATCCTTCAATGGTCAAGCTCAATTAACCTATGACCTGTTTACTTCTGGGAGAAGGAACGCGGCTATTCAACAGGCTGAGGAACAGTTACGCTTTCAACAGTTGGATGTGGAGCGCCAGTCTGAAGAAATCCGCTTGAATGTCACTAGAGCATATTACGATTTGCAACAGGCAGATGAGCAGGTGCGTATTGCTCGGTCGGCGGTAGAAAATACCCAGGCTAGCTTGCGAGATGCGGAGGCTTTGGAAAGGGCTGGTGTGGGGACAAGGTTTGATGTGTTGCGAGCGCAAGTAAACTTAGCCAATAACACCCAGCAGCTCACCAATAACCTCGCAACACAGCAAACTAGGCGACGGCAACTAGCAACCTTACTCAGCCTGCCACAGTCGGTTAATATCAGTGCTGCTGACCCTGTACAATTAGCAGGGCTGTGGAACCAAACTCTAGAACAAAGCATCATCCTCGCCTATCAAAACCGTCCCGAACTGCAACAACAACTAGCACAACGAAACATTAACGAACAACAGCGTAGACAAGCACTGGCAAACTTAGGGCCACAACTGAGCTTTGTAGCTAACTACAACCTCCTAGATCAATTTGATGACAGCGTAGGTGTAACTGATGGTTATTCTGTCGGACTGAGAGCTAGCTTAAATTTGTACGATGGGGGAGCAGCTAGAGCAAGAGCTGATCAAGCCAGGGCAAATATTGCGATCGCCGAAACTCAATTTGCTACCCAACGCGACCAAGTTCGCTTCCAAGTAGAACAAGCCTTCAGTACCCAACGCTCCAATCTAGAGAACGTACAAACCGCTAATGTTGCCCTAGAACAAGCTAGAGAAGCACTGCGTTTAGCACGTTTGCGTTTCCAAGCTGGTGTAGGTACTCAAACAGACGTGATTAACTCAGAAAACGACTTAACACAAGCTGAGGGTAACAGAGTCACAGCAATTCTAGATTACAACCGCGCTCTGGCTGATCTACAACGTGCTGTAACTTCTAGAGCATTAACTCCTCAGTAGTCATTGGTCAATAGTTATTAGCCAAACAGCTTTTAACTATAAACTGCTGACGGTTGACTATTGACAACAGTCAACCGTCAACCGTCAACTAACCTATAAACTATGGACTATGGACTATTGACTCAGTACTACTGATTACTTACTCATGACTACAGTTACATCACAAGAAATAGCACTGTTTCGTTCTCAGTTGGCAGATGACTTGGGAGCGATGGAGGCTTTGGACTTAATTGAAGACTGCGAAGGAGATTTAGAAGATGCAGCAATGACACTAGCCATCAAAGCTGGACAAGAACCAGAACGAGCTAACGCCGAGTGGTTAGATGCTTTGGCGAGAAAGTGGCGTGCTGTCATTTGCGAACAAGAATTTCGCGATAATTTACTCAACGGTTCAATTACCGAGATGATGGCACATCTCCAAACAATGCCGACATTTCCCAAAATTTTAGCCACACCAGTTTTGATATACATTCTCAAGCAAGGTGTAAATAACTTTTGTGAACCTTTGGATGCGCTCAAGTAATGGGGAGTGGGGGGAGTAGGACAATCACAAGTGTAGGTTTTTGATGAAGCAATAAACTACCCACACTGACCTGAAGGTACAGTGTGGGCTTTTAGTAGTCCTGAACTGTCTGTACTGAGTTCACAACACAAACAGTTCGAGCCTCCAGGCTGGTTTACCCTTGTGGGTTCGCCACTTCCTTCTCCTGTCGGAGAAGCGGCGCGAACTACGGGGGAAACCCCCGCAACGGAGTGGCTCACAAAAACAGCCCCAATAGCAGATATATTCTTGCTAGCGTTATAGTCGGCATCACCACTCCAAAAACAAGCCTCATTGGTACATTTGAAATGCTTGTCACAACGCAGTCCAATGTGTAGGCATTTTTTCTTAACTTGACACCAATGGCATCTTGCCTGCCCTTACTGTACCTCACTCAGATGAAATGTGCTGTATCAGGCGTAATTTAGCTTGCTCCGACAGAAGCCCCACGTCTCACCCGATAGGGGAGCGTGGGATGAATGACGGGGTGATGACGAATTGACCTCCGACCATTATCAACCGCTAGGTTGATTAGGAAGTGGGGTCGATAAGGAATCACCATTTTTGACTTTAAGCGAGTCAATAAAATCTTCAATTACATGAGTCATGGTTTTATCATTTTGACTCGCATATATTCTTAATTTATTTAATCTGCGCTCAGATATCCTTAAATTTAATGTTTTGCTTTTCATGAATGCCAGCACAACGTCGTTACATTTATGTAATGCTAAACATAGGTCGAAGACAAGGATAAGCAATGAAAACCTCATACCAATACAAAATTAATCCAACTGCATTGCAAGCAGAGAAAATTGATAAAACACTAGAAATGTTACGTTGTCAGTATAATTATCTGCTTGTTCAAAGGTTTGACTGGTATGAGCAAAATCGCTGTCCTATTGATAGATGCCCGTTAATTTGTCATCTACCGGAGTTAAAAGAGCAACCTAACTACTACAACCAAAAAGCCTCTCTAGTTCAATTAAAAGTTGATAGACCTTGGTACAAGGATATTCACTCTCAAGTATTGCAGGAAGTTCCTAAAAAAGTTGAACTAGCTTTTGATAGATGGTTAAAAGGTGATATCAACGGCAAGAAATCTGGTAAACCTAGATTTAAAAGTAAAGGGCAGTACAAAACTTTTACCTATACCCAATTTAAACGCCATCATTTTGCTAACAACAAAATTACGCTGTCAAAGATTGGGGAAGTTAAGCTAATTGTTCATCGCCCAATACCTGATGGATTTGATATTAAGACGGTATCTGTAACCAGAAAAGCCGATGGTTACTATGTAACTTTGAACCTTGATGACCAAACAGTGCCAACTGTTAAGCCTGATTTCAATCCTGACAATATTGTTGCTATTGATGTTGGCTTAATTGATTTTTATGTAGCGTCTGATGGTTCTAGAATCGCTGCGCCAAAGTATTTACGCAAGGCTGAACGTAAACTAAAATCAGCACAGCGTAGAGTATCAAGACGCAAAAAAGGTTCTAATCGTCGTAAAAAAGCTATCCAGAAACTAGGTAAACAACATAAAAAAGTTGCTGATACTCGCAGGGATTTTCACTTTAAAACAGCCAAATCATTACTTGATAAGTATGATGTTGTTGCTGTTGAAAAACTAAATATTAAAGGACTGGCTAAAACAAGACTAGCTAAAAGTGTCAATGACGCTGGATGGGGACAGTTCATAACAATACTGTCAAACAAAGCCGAAAATGCTGGTTTGAAGGTAATAGCTGTTAAGTCGAATGGTACTAGCCAAGAATGTTCTAGCTGCGGTCATAAAGTTAAAAAGCCGCTATCCGAAAGAATGCACAATTGTCCTGTTTGCCACACAAGTATTTGCAGGGATTTAAATGCGGCTATAAACATAAAGGCGCGTGGGACGCACGCCCTCAAAGCTCAATTAATGTCTTCGCGCGAAGAGTCGTTGAGAAGCCCACACTCACCCTGAAAGGGGAGTGTGTGGAGTACGTCACGATAATTTGACTTTATCCTGCTTCATCTTCTTAAAATTAATGCGGGTCAACTGGTAAGCACCTTTAATATCTATATTTTCGTAATTATCCGGTGATAAGTCCATTTTGAAAAAGTTTTTCTTGATAGTCACAAGTAACAGTGAAGACGGCTTCTCTTCTTGATTAGCTAAATTGCGGATATGTTCTAAACCTTCTTGAGTTGTGTTAACAAAATTTACTTGTTTGTGACTGTAAAAGACTACAGTTGGCTTTTTGAAACCAACCATCATTATTTCTTCTGTTGGTTGTTGTACTTGGGCAATCACAGCAGATAATTGTCTTAATGGTAATTGACGTTCTTGATCCATTAAAAACATAGCTGGCATGACAGCAAAAATCAAAAAGACCACAAACCCCAACAAATTAACGCCGATAATAGAATGCCAATAGCGACGCAAAATTAAAACAGCAATAAAAATTGCCGCTACTAGCCAAAGCCAACCGGAGATAGTTGATAATCCAGCATCTTGTAAATTTTCGCGGAACTCTGGCGCAGCATCATCATTACCCAACAATTCGTATATGTGAAATGATGCTACTGCCAAGGCACTCAAAAATATGACATTTACCCAACTACTAACCTGTAAAAGGGAAGAAGGGTAACTAAGAGATATCTTGCTTGTTTGTTCACCACTGGGAAACAAATCACTCCACAACAATGCTATTAAAATAGCGGCGGCTGGTATTAAAGGTAAGACATAGCTGGGTAGTTTGGTAACGGCGATGGTAAAAAAGCTAAAAACGCAAATAAACCAAATGCAGGCAAATAAACCTAATTGCTGAGAGCGTTCTTGCTTGCGCCAATGCGATCGCTGCCAAAACTTCAGTCTAAAAATTGCTAAAGGTAAGTAAATTGAGTATGGGGCAAAAAATAGCAGCACCACCACAAAATAGAAATACCACGGAGCTGAGTGACCGTTCACGACTTCTGTAAAACGCTCTACATTGTGGTAGCCAAAAAACGAATTAATAAAATTCCAACCATTGCGCCAAATCACCAGCACATACCAGGGAACAGATAAACCCAGGATAATTAATATCCCTAAAAACAGCCGCATTTCCCGCAACACAGTTCGCAACTGCCCCAAGTACAGCAAAAACGCTAAAATAATCATCCCCGGTACAACAATACCCACTGGCCCCTTAGTCAAAATTGCTCCAGCCGTTAGCACGTAACAAGCTAGATACCATTTGTTGGGGAATGGGGATCGGGGAGTGGGGGGAGATGGGGAAGATGAGGGAGTGGGGGGAGATGAGGAGGAAATTATTAACTCCTGCCTTCTGCTTTCTGCCTCCTGCCCAGTTGCTGCATACCCTAGAAAAAAGCATAATAGGGCTGAGGCCATACAGCCAGTTAGCAACATATCGGAAACGCCCGTTCTTCCCCAGACAATCATTTGGGGATTGAGCGCCATCACACCTGCGGCTACAGCAGCTGTTAAGTAGCGGCGAGTTGGCAAGGTGACTTGCTCTAACTCATCTTTTTTAGCTAAAGACCACTGTACAGTGTAAAAACCTAAAGCCACCAATCCCATTGCTGCTAAGGCTGAGGGAAGACGTACCGCCCACTCATTCACCCCAAACAAAGCATAGGCGATCGCTTGACACCAATAAAGTAGAGCAGGTTTATCAAAACGAGTTTGACCATTGAAAAATGGCGTGATCCAATCACCCGTTACTAGCATTTGCCGGGAAGCTTCAGCAAATAGTGGCTCTGTTTCGTCTACCAAGCCAATACTGCCTAAATGCCATCCATAGCCTATCCAACCAATTAGAATCAACCACAGAATTGAGACAGTCACAGCAAGGGCTGGACGCTTTACTACATCACTGAACCATCGCTCAACAGCGTTAGGAACGCTCAATTTTAACCTCATTAGTCAATAGTCATTAGTCAATAGTCATTAGTCAATAGTCATTAGTCAAGAGTTATGTTCTTTGACTGTGAACTACTAACTTTTTACTTGTTGCACTAATCATAAGTCGTTACGGGACTATGTTTTGTTCTTGAGTATTTGTACTTTTTTAGGTTGACTGTTGACTGTTGACTATTGACTATTGACTATTGACTATTGACTATTGACTATTGACTATTGACTATTGACTATTGACTGTTGACTATTGACTGTTGACTATTGACTATTCACTAATCACCAACGCCCATTCTTGGCTTTGCGAGTTCCAAGTGGGTTGGGATGTTTCTCCCACCACATAAGGCCCCCAATAGCGTCGGGAACCGTCTTGGGCAAAGGCTACTAAAATATCCCCTTTTTCTAGCTTCAGGTTGCCAATGGGTAGGGAGAGAATTAAGCCTTTTGTACTGCCTTCTTGGGGATCAAAATCCCAATGTGCTGGAATTTCAGCGTCTTTACCAGTCAAGCCTTTATTGCCTGTTTGCCGAGCCAATAGAGCCAAGCGCACAGGTTGATTCGTTTGATTACTCATCCGCAATTTCCCTGGAAGTCTAGATTTGTCGGCTGAAGACTGACGCGCCGCCAGGATGGAATTTGTTTGCTTGTCTTTATGTACTGTTGAGTCTGTCGGTGCTGGTGTTGTATTTGTAACTTCAGTAGAGTTAGCCGCTAGTGCCGAATTATTTTCTGATTTAGGAGCATCAGTAGATATATCTGAAGGTGTATTTGAACTGGTTGTTTCAAATGATACTGTCATTCCCCAACAACCTGCTAGTAGCCCCAGCAGCCCCAAGGCACAAACTGTCACAGCAGCGTGACGATAGACTGGAGATTTCATATTGATATTAGAAATAATTATTTTTGTAGACTTGACCAAATACTAGCCTATTCTCACTATAGATAATCAAAGAAAATTACCTATTCCTTGGGTAGATACTTCTGTAGAAATTGGCTTATGGATGTAGTGTAGATGTCATTTTTACCAAAAACCGAAAGCATGAATAATTACTTGACTTATTAGCTAATCAGTGCTTCAAAACTTGAATCATAGTGAAAGTAACGTACAATCTTTAGCCAATAAATGGTAGTATAAGATACTGATTTTTTGTATTCATGCGTGTTAACGCTATCATTTTTTTCGGAGATTAGGTAATTTGAGGCACAATGTATTGTCCCTTAAAACCTCATTTTAAGCAATAGTAAATTGTTTACATTTATTAATATTCCCTGTATTTACTCGTTGCCTGTGAGTATTTACCCATGAAAACGAAAAACCAAGGGTTTGGACAAGGGTGTAGGGGTATAAGGGTATAGGGGTGTGAATCTGCTGCTAGTATTTTATCTAAATGATGCCGGATTTCTCAGTGCCAATCATTTCCCAAAACCTCACTAATGCAAAACACTCGGCTTAACAATTTATTCGATACCATTGCTAGGCAGTTAGGGCAATGGTTTTTAAATCCTTGGCGGCGGTTGTCGCTACTATTACTAAGTTTTCTATTCGGATTTTTTCTAGGTACAGCAGTTTCTACTACAGCAGGTCAAAAGGCTGAATTAGACATTGTGATCGCGGCCTTTTTAGTATTCTTGACTGAGGTTACTAGTAGAATATTTTACAACAGAAATTTTTTTGCTAGGCGATCGCTATTAGTAGAATCACTCAATATTCTCAAAGTCGGTTTTACCTATAGTCTATTTATTGAAGCCTTTAAGCTGGGATCTTAAATGGAGAGGATGACAGGTGAGGGAATTTAACCAGCAGAAGGCGCAAGCAGCAGCTTTAGCGGATACATCAAGGGCTAAGGCTTTTGGGATCACCTCGGCAAATGTTGAGGAAGTGATTCGAGAGCGATCGCATCTTTTCCAGTCTGTGCTACCCGCTTTTAATCAATTCTGCCAGACAAATCTACATATCTCCCCTGAAAAAATGTTACCCCTGTTATGGGACTTGTGGCTACCCCTGGGGATGAAAATAGCAGCACAACATCAACAGTTAAAACGTCCCTTCGTGCAAGGAATTTTGGGGAGTCAAGGAACGGGTAAAACTACAATGTCCCTAGTGCTGGGACTAATTCTCCAGCAATTGGGCTACCGTACCTTGAGCCTATCGTTAGACGACTTGTATAAAACTTATAGCGATCGCCTAGCATTATTACAACAAGATCCCCGTTTAATCTGGCGTGGGCCACCAGGAACCCATGATATTGACTTAGGCTTAAATGTACTCGCACAAATCCGCCAAGGAAAAGCCCCGGTAACTGTTCCCCGCTTTGATAAATCAGCTCATGCTGGTGCAGGCGATCGCACTAATCCAGATATCATCGCCGGAGTGGATATTGTCATTTTTGAAGGATGGTTTGTGGGTGTGCGCCCGGTTGATCAGAGCTTATTTAATTGCGCCCCACCGCCAATAGTGACTGATGAAGATAAAGCCTTCGCCCGTGATATGAATCATCGGCTAACTGAATATTTACCACTATGGGAGAAATTAGACAGTTTAATTTTATTATATCCGACGAATTACCGTTGTTCGCTAGAGTGGCGCAAACAAGCCGAACAAAAAATGATCGCTGCTGGTAAATCAGGGATGACAGATGCACAAATAGAAGATTTTGTCAACTATTTTTGGCGATCGCTACATCCAGAATTATTTATCAAGCCTTTATCTCAATCACCACAAATAGTGGATTTAGTAATAGAAATTAATCCTGATCATTCATTGGGGAAAGTTTATCAACCTTAATGGGTAATTGGTAATGGGTAATTGGTAATTGGTAATCAAGAAAAATATATTTGCTCAACTCTAACCTGTCCCCTGTCCCCTGTCCCCTGTCCCCTCATACCACCCGATGCTGAGAATTTAAAATATAAACAGGCGATGATAACTGTTTAACGTATTGTTGATAGCGATCGCGTCCTTTGGTTTTGGCTTGATATAATGCGCGATCGGCTGCGTCAATAATTTCTTGAAAATCAGAACTTGGTACAGGAATTTCTGTGGCTACCCCAGCACTAACTGTCACACAAGTATTAGCTTGAGAGGTATGATGGGGAATAGTCAGTTGGCGCACAGCCTCACAGATTCTAGCAGCTATATGAATAGCTCCATCAGCATATGTTGTGGGTAAAATGACAGCAAACTCTTCACCACCATAACGAGCCACCACATCACCTGGACGGTTGACAGTCTGTTGGATAGCCTTTGCTACTAATTGTAAACAGCGATCGCCTGCTCGATGTCCATAAGTATCGTTGTAAGCTTTGAAAAAATCGACATCGCAAAGGATCAGAGATAATGGTAGTTGATTTCGCGCCATACGCTGCCACTCTTGAGCGCAATATTCTTCAAATCTGCGACGATTAGCTACTTGAGTTAAGTCATCAATTGTTACCAAGCGTTGCAATTCCTTGTTAGCAGCTTCTAGCTTTTGTTGGAGATGGGATTGCTGAATTAAACGTTTAACTCGTTGACGCAACACAGGCCAATGAATTGGTTTAGTTACATAATCAACTGCTCCCACCTCAAAAGCCCGGTCAACTGATTCTTGATCCTCCAGACCCGTAATCATTAATACTGGAGTGGAAGGGCCGTTTTCTAGTGACTGCAATTGGGTGCAACAATCAAATCCATCAAGATCAGGCATGATCGCATCCAGCAGTACAATATCAGGTTGCAACTGTTGGAAAAGCGTCAAAGCCTCTCGGCCATTTTCCGCCTCGACTGTGCGATAGCCTTCACGTTGTAGAGACAGACGCAGTTGCGCTCGGATGAAGGGTTCATCATCAACAATGAGGACTAAAGATTGATTTTCTGAAATCGTCGTGTTCATGATGTCTCCTTGTTCATTTCTTTGTGCAAAGCTTTTTGAACTAGTTCATACTCTTGACGTAATTGTGAGCCTAGTTCCGTGCAACCGTTTAAATTGCTACTGCGTCCTTGGGTTTCTAGTTGTTTGCACAGTTGTGCTAAAAAAACTGCCCCAACTGAGCCACTGCTAGATTTAAACTTGTGTGCTGTTCTCCATAGAGCCTGAGCATCTCCAGCCGCAATTGCTACATTTATCTCATCGATTAATTTAGGGGATTCAGTCAGGTAACAGTTGATTAATTCAGCAAATGCTACCGGATTCTCTCCTAACATATGCCGTAATGATTGTAAAGTTTTTGTATTGATTGTGGCTAAATTTAAATTGTTACTCTGCGTGACTGGTTGATTTTGGCTACTGGTTGGTTGGAGGGATTTTTC
Source organism: Anabaena azotica FACHB-119 (assembly GCF_014697625.1). Classification (GTDB taxonomy): domain Bacteria; phylum Cyanobacteriota; class Cyanobacteriia; order Cyanobacteriales; family Nostocaceae; genus Trichormus; species Trichormus azoticus_A. Next base: position 63,339 of record NZ_JACJSG010000041.1, read on the forward strand.
TGTATTACTGGAGCGCTGGTATTTACTTATTGCTTTGGCTAACTCTTCTAGTTGTAGGGGTTTACTGAGGTAGTCATCCATACCAGCAGCCAAACAAGCTTGGCGATCGCCCCGCATCGCATTGGCTGTCATCGCTATAATATATGGACGGGAGCTAGGACTCCAGGTTTGACAAATGATTTGACTGGCTTTTAATCCATCCATTTCCGGCATATTCACATCCATCAGCACTACATCATAGGCTTGCCGTTGCAAAACTTCCAGTACTTCCAGCCCATTAGCCACTACATCTGCTTGATAACCCAATTTCTTGAGCATAAGTAGGGCTACCTTCTGATTGAGAACTATATCTTCTGCTAGCAAAATCCTCAGAGGTAATTGTTGTGCTAGAGGAGAATCGATATGTGGTGTATCAGTTGTGGGGCTGCTGGGGTGAATTGGTTGATTCTTTAAAGTAGCAGTTAAAACATCATAAAGTTGGGACTGTTTAATTGGTTTACTCAGACAGGTAGCAAATTCAATATCACTTAAGTCGGGATCTGGTTTACCCCAAGCATTTAAAATTACCAAGGGTAAGTGTTGATAATTAGGGCGCTGACGCATCTGGCTTGCTAAGGTAAGACCGTCCATTTTTGGATTCTGCAAATCTAAAATAGCCAGATCAAAGGGTATGCCTTGATCAATTACAGCTAAAGCTTCAGCGCCAGATGGGACTGTGTAAGTTTCCATCTGCCAAAGCTCGGCTTGTAATCTCCAAATCTGACCATTGGTGGGATGATCATCGACAATTAATAATCGCTTACCGATTAGCGGGACTGGAGAACTCATAGCAGTTTCTAAATCTGAACAAATAAGTACTGGCACAGTCACAGAAAAATAAAAGGTAGAACCCGTAGCCTTAGCAGTAGATGAGAGCGAGTTTTTAGCTTCCCACCCAACAGGAGGATTACCGCCGAGACAGCCCCGACTTTCTACCCAAAGATGGCCCCCCATCATCTCGCCCAATCTTTTACTAATCACCAGCCCTAGTCCAGTCCCGCCATATTTGCGCGTCATTGAGGCATCGGCTTGAACAAATGGTTGAAATAATCGTTTCATGACTTCCGGGGCAATACCAATGCCTGTATCTTTAATGGTAAAGAGTAGTTCGCAGCAGTTTTTGGCTTTTTGGCTGGGGGATGACTGGCTATGGACGGAAATGAAAACTTCTCCTTCCAGAGTAAACTTAATGGCATTATTGAGGAGATTTGTCAGTATTTGCCGCAGACGAGTGACATCACCAAGGATTTGGGCTGGCACTTGAGGATGGATAACGCAAGTTAATTCAACATCTTTTTGGGCAGCTTTAGCGGCTAAAAGGTCGATAACTTGTTCTACACAAGTTCTGACATCAAAAGGGGCTTTTTCTAGTTCTAACTTACCAGATTCAATTTTGGAGAAATCTAAAATGTCGTTAATAATACTAAGCAAAGCATCGCTACTAGTCAGAACCGTTTCCACAAAGTCGCGCTGTTGGGATGTCAAGTCAGTTTCTAATAGTAGTTCGGTCATGCCGATGACAGCGTTCATCGGGGTGCGAATTTCGTGGCTCATCATGGCTAAAAATTCGCTCTTTGCCCGGTTAGCTGCTTCTGCGGCTCGTTTCGCCTGTTCTAGAGCAAAGTTCTTGATGGTGAGTTCTTGTCGTTGCCGAGTTTCTTGTTCTAACAACTGGGCTTGAGCTAAAGCTATGCCTAATTGTGCAGCTACTGCTTCTAGTAAGGCAATTTCCTCTGGTGTCCACTGTCGAACATAGTTACACTGATGTAGAAAAATGGCTCCGTTGGGTTCTCCTTGGTATGAAGTGCGGACGGCTAACATAGACTTAACATCAAGTTCACAACAGCTAGGGACTGCTGGTAATAAAGGCTCGATGGGGACGTTGCCGTTGGGTATCGGGTAGGCGATCGCTTTATCTTGAGACATCATCTGTAAAATGTACGCATTGCTGGCCGTGGTCAAGTCCCATGTCTGCATTGTGCCATGACCAGCAACACTATGATATTCTGCCACTAGGGGAATACAAGGGCCGGGATGATGAATATAAGCATGGATTAAGCAGCGATCAACAGCAAAAGCCTGTCCAATTTGCGTAGCCGCCGTTTCAAAAATTTCTTGACTATCCAGACTCTGACGAATTTTTTGCGTAATTTTTTCCAGTAACAGGGTGCGGTGTAATTGTTGCTGTAGGGCTTGTTGCGCTTGTACCCGTTCGGTAATATCTTTGATGGAACCGACCATCCGCACCGGATTACCCTGCTCATCTCGTTGTGCGATCGCATGAACCAGCACCCACCTGTAGCTACCATCGTCGCAACGCAAACGATATTCCACCACAAAATTAGGGATTTTACCCAAAAGGCAATCTTCTTTCACCGCCATCACCCGTTCCAAATCATCGGGATGAATGCGGCTAAAGCAATCTTGGCGATCGCCAATAGGTTGATAGTTTGCTACTTTGACCATTTCCGCCCACCGCGCCGAGTGAAAAGTTTCATTAGTGATCAAGTTCCAATCCCAAATAGCATCTTGATTGCCTTCAATCACTAATTGCCAACGTTCTTCACTTTTTCTGAGCGCAACTTCCGCTTGTTTGCGTTCGGTAATATCAACCGCAATCCCACCAATTAAACACTGCTCAGGTTTACTAGAGATAGGAAATTTATAAACCAAAAAATCTCGCACTGTGCCATCAGCACATGGAATCTGTTCCACAACTTCTAGCACCTGCTGAGTACGCGCAACCGTTTGGATGGTTTCTAGAAATGTTTGTGCAACTTCGCTTTCATAAACATCAAAAATATTTTTACCAATTAATTCTCTTGTTGGTAATTGAAAAGTACGTAAGTAAGTTTCACTGAAATAAATAATTGTGCCATCAGCATCTGTAATCCAAGCAGGTGTAGGACTATGATTCATGAATGCTTGAAAACGTTCTTCACTACGTCTGAGCAATAATTCAGCTTGTTTGCGTTCAGTGATGTCACGATTCACGCCAATTGTGGCTACAGTTTGCCCTGTTTCATCTTGTACAGCTACTACGGTTGTTTCACTAATTCCTTCACTACCATCTTGACGAAAAAAGGTGATTTCCCCTGACCAACGCTCTTGGTGAGCGATTTCGGACAAAACTGTATTCTTTAATCCCGCATCTTTTCCTTGTCTATGTAGAGTACTGATACTCTGTCCAATAATCTCATTTTTACTATAGCCAAACATCCGCTCCGCCGCCGGATTCCAATCCAAAATTTGTCCCTCATGATCGGTGATAATCACGCCATCATAAATATTTTCAAAGGTAAGGGCTTGTCGTCGCAGAGCAGTTTCTGCTTGCTGACGTTCGCTAATATCAGTTTGAATGCCAATAAAATGACTGAGGTTGTCATTGTCGTCATATATGGGAGATATACTTAACTGATTCCAAAAGCAACTGCCATCTTTGCGATAGTGACGGAGAATTAATTGGCAATTTTTGCCTGTTGCTAGTGCGGATCTGATTTGAGCGATCGCACTAGGTTCCATATCTGCGCTTTCTAGAAAACCATTGTTCTGCCCAATTACCTCTGTGGCTGCATAGCCTGTCATTTGCTCAAAGGCAGAATTAACATAAATCACTGGATAATTAGGATGTTGAGCATCAGCGATAATCACGCCATTGCTACAAGCCGCTAGCGCTCTCTCTCGCAACCTCAAAGTTTCTTCCACTTGCTTGAGGTCGGTAATATCAAACATAAACCCCCGCAGCATCACAGCGATTCCATCTACTTGCACTACATTTACAATGTCTCGCAGCCATACAACTGTGCCATCTGCTGCTAGCATCCGGTATTCAAATTCGTGGTTTTGTAGTCTACCTGTCGCATCTTGGCAAAACTTCACTGACCAATCCCGGTCATGGGGATGCAGATGATTGATCCAAAAGTCTTGTTCATACCATTGGGCTAGAGGATAACCCAGCAAGGTTTCTACTTGCGGGCCTACATAGGTAAAACGCCAAGTTCTTAAGTCTAATTCCCAAGGTATAACTTTGACTGTTTCTAACAATTCTCGCAGATGGGTGGCGCTGTTACGCAGTGCGATTTCTATCTGGGTTTGTTCTTCGATTCTTTGGGCTAGTTCTCTGTTAATCCTGCGAACTTCACGATTACTGAATCTGATGGTTTGAGCAAAATAAATCAATAAGGTGATTGCCCCAGCATTAATCATACCGCCTGCCAAAACCACTGTTGGTAGAGGTGAGAATAAATCCTCTAATAGTTCTGGGCTGGGGTAAATCTGCAATCGCCAATTAACTCCATAAAAGTTAATAGTTACTTCCTGTCGTTTGGATGGTGAAGTTGCTAACTTTGTATCTTCACTATAAATTAACTCTTCGCCATCAAATACTTTAAATTTGTAACCTTGCGCTTTGTGTAGAACTGAATCAAAAAATTGTTGAATGGAAAAAACTCCTAAGATTGCACCATCGAATTTATCCCCTATCATTTGCGGTACACAAACTAACAATACTGGCTCACCTTGGACAAGGTTAACTGTGTGGACTAAGGTGGTTTGATGGCTTTTGTGGGGCGTTATCCAAGCCGACTGTTGTAAGGATGCTTGACTTGCTTCGTTGTCTGATAAAGAAACCGTCGATAACACCCGCCATGATGCGTCAAGCAACTGCACTGCTGTATAGCTTTCGTCATTTTTAAAATAGGCTATAACTTCCTGTTCCCATTGCGTTTGTGAGTTAGCGTTATGTATTTTCCAGTGTGGAACCATCCGTTCTAGAGACAGAACACGAGTATGAAGTTGTGTTACTAGTTCGGTTTTGGTGGCGATCGCTTGTTGTTGAATCAGTTGTTGAATATTGATTTGCTCTTCCGTCTTCAGCTTCAGCCACAGCATCACCACAACAACCAAAATCACAATCCCCGCCAGCAACGGCAGCAATTTTCGCTCGCTAAATAATTTCACTGAATAGTATCGGTGATACTTGTGCTGGTTATTCACTTATCGCCCTCCATCACTGAGACATCAGCTCCATTACTTACCACTAGTCTTTTAGTTGTATGTCATAACAAATACTAAAAGCAACAGGATATTTACTTGGATAATCTTGATAAACTCCTTGAGATGTTAAATCTCATGCAAATTAAATATTTTATATATGACAATTGTAAAAAAAAATAGTAGTTTATATTAAGTATATTTTCAACATAAACTTATTGAAGTTTAATATTTATCTAACTGTTTAATTACTAGTATTTTAATTAACAGTATAAACATTCAATTAAATATCAAGCAAATATCAAACTAAGTGCTATTAAAAACGCATTAGTTAACAATTCAAAATTCAAAATTCAAAATTAAAGACATTTTGCCTACGGCACGCTACGCGAACAGTCGGTGTTTAAATCTCCGACTGAAAATGATACTACGTATAGACGTAGGGGTCTTAAACCCTTTTATTGACGATAAAATCTCTAATCTTCTTCATCGCAATTGATTAGCGGTTAATTTTATCTAAATCTCTACCAACATTTGCACTAGTCCATGCTAGTAGCTAGTAGGGTGGGCATTACCCACCATATCACTCTAACTGCTAGCCTTTCTATAGCAGTAGACAGACTGACTTTTCACGGGATCTGGAAAACCCCTCTCCAAACCTCTCCCCTAAAAGGAGAGAGGCTTTGATTTCTCCCCCTTCCCTTGTAGGGAAGGGGGCTGGGGGGTTAGGTAGGAGCGTTAACTTTTCCACATAACGTGAAAATTCAGAGTAGCCAGACAGTTAGGACATAGATAAATCACAAAATCCTTCTAAATAGAAGCTTTTATGTCTGTCATCTGTCACCTATTACCTGATATAAATCGAGTAATCCTGTAACTAACCCCTAGATTGAATGCTCTTAACTAGATCATCAAAAGGTTGCCAATTATCTTCCTGAACAATTGGTTCCCAAACTGACTCAATCACTGGTCTTAATAATGCAGTTTTTGGGTTGTAATGAGCCAAATTTCGAGCAATTACATCCATTTGTTCCAGAGCGAAATCATTGAGAATTTTATGGTAAATTACACAGAAATTATCAAAATTACCATCTGTACCTGATGGGGGAACAATATCTGAACTACTTAACACTAATCCTGGCTCATCTCTCCATTTAACGGAAAATGTCCGCGCCATCTCGTAGAAAAACTGATGGTAGCCGACTTGACTATCTTGTAAAAATTTAATGGTGAGACTTAAAAGCTCATCGGCTTCTGGGGTATCCAATTGTTCAAAACCCAGTTTCCTCAACATCAAAGAGCGGTATTCTGCATGACAATAGTCACTAAACTTAGCTAGTCCCGCTTCCATGTCAGCTTGACCAATAACTGCTCTTAATGGTACTTGCAGCATTTCTAGATTCCACTGACAGATGCTTGGTTGATGAATGTAACAGTAACGCCCGTAATAATCAAAATATGCGGCTATAAAATAAGGATTATAAGTAGGAATAAACGCATAAGGGCCGTAATCAAAGCTTTCCCCAGTAATTGACATATTGTCAGTATTGAGGACTGCATGACAAAAGCCCGCAGCCATCCACTGGGCGACAAGTTCCGCTACTCGTTTAACTAACTCTGCATAAAATAAAGCGTACTTATCTGATTCACTAACCAGATGTTGATAATAATAATTAATTACATGGTCTAATAACTTTTTAATTAAATCTGGACGTTGAATATAGTGCAGACGTTCAAAAGTGCCAAAGCGGATATGCGACTTGTTCATCCTCACCATCACCGATGAACGGGTGGGTGATGGTTCATCACCCCGCCACAAAGCTAAACCAGTTTCAATCATACTGAGACAGCGAGATGTGCGTACACCTAACTGATGAAGTGCTTCTGCGGCTAAAACTTCCCGCACACCACCCTTAAGAGTCAGCATTCCATCGCCACCACGCGAGTAGGGTGTTCTACCAGAACCTTTAGTGCCGAAATCGTACAATTCGCCATCAGTTCCGCGCACTTGTCCATACAAAAAGCCTCTACCATCGCCTAAGTTGGGGTTATACTCACCAAATTGATAGCCGTGGTAACGTAGAGCTAACAGTGGTTTACGTCCTTGGAATAGACCAAAGGCTGTAATAAAGTCTTCATCTGTGACTGTTTGCGGGTCTAGTCCCAGTTTTGGTAGGATTGCGTCATTACGCCAGCGTAGGGTGAGTTGAGGAAATTCGGCGGCTGTCACCTCATCGTAGTAGTCATTACCCAAGGCTTGCAATGCTGGTTCATAATTGAGGGCAATTAGAGGATTGTGATGATTTTTAGTATTGGAAGTTTCCGCTAAAGTCATTGATCAGCAGGCTTAATTGATTCTTCCCTCAATACTATCGTTCTGGGCAAGCTATGAGTGAATTTCTTGGGGCTTACTGTTGAAAATGAAAAAACAAGGGCTTTGGCAAAGGTTTAGGAGTGTAGGTGTGCAAAACCTTTCCCCCTTCCCCTTGTTGATATAGCAGTAGCCACATAGGTTAGGACATAGGTAAATCATAAAACCCTGATATTAAGCTCCTTTCCTTGCCTGTCACCTGCTCAGGACTGACGCAACTGGCACAATTGTAGGGTGCGTCAGATGTGGAAAATCCTTGAATCTGTACGAAATTATTGGGGCTGACGCACCCTAGAGTTAGTTTGATTATGACACTTGCGTCAGTCCTACTGCTATAAAACCTCAAAAATAAAAGTTTAAGCTGAGGGAACTTCCAGAAATTAAATGATTCCATTAGTAACAGTGTAGAAGCTGATGAAATTCTTCCTTCCCTGCTTCCGGTTGGTGAGCGCAGCCGTACCACTCCGTGGAAGCAAGCTGCGCGTTAGCGTCTTGTAGAGAAGTGTTGAACCACTGCTTCCCCATCTCCCCAATGTGATTGTAGATTTTTTAGTTGAAAGTCTCTTATTCCCTGTCCCCTGCTGTAACTATAGATTTAAATGATAGTTTGCATTAGAAATGACCCATAGTTATTGTGAAAAATGGCATCGTATATATGTATTGCAAGAGCAATCATTGCTATAAACAAATACTTACCATCTAAAAACATCGATACATTGAATGAAACTGCCCATTCTTCGGTTGAAAGATAAATTTTTACTTATATAACCAATCTAATATTTATTTAATAAATCTCATTGTGATTTAACCATTTTGTCATTAAAACCTGTAAACTTATTTTCAATACGGTGAGTGACCCCAAAGGAAGCTCAGGTAAGACCAGCAATTAAGATATTTTTATCAACTCAGTAATTCTACTGGCTATTTACTTAGGTAAATGGTGGGTATTGACTTACTTTGCATAATAAAAAAGTATGTGAGCAACGCCAGAAACGTTAGTTTCGCTTGCTTCAAGCATCATGCTTAAAAAAACTTAAATTCGACTTAAGGGGCTGTTATGACAGAGTTTTTGCGAAACGTTTCTCGGCGTAAATTTATAATAACCGCAGGGGCATCGGCGAGTGCTGTGTTCCTCAAAGGTTGCTTGGGAAATCCACCGGAAACTACTGCGGGTAACGCACAAGCTGCGGCAACAGCTCAACCTGCGGCTAATATTAGCCCAGAACAAGCGCCTGAAGTTACAACGATTAAATTGGGATATATTCCCATTGTTGAATCAGCACCTCTAATCATTGCACAAGAAAAAGGCTTTTTTGCTAAGTATGGCATGACTAAAGTAGAACTTTCCAAGCAAGCTTCTTGGGGTTCTGCTAGAGATAACGTAGAAATTGGTTCTGCTGGTGGCGGGATTGATGGTGGTCAATGGCAAATGCCTATGCCACATTTAATTACCGAAGGTATAATTACCAAAGGTAATCAAAAGATTCCTATGTATGTGTTAGCGCAGTTAAACACACATGGGAATGGAATTGCGATCGCCAGCAAACACCAAGGTAGCGGTATTAGTTTACAATTAGCAGGAGCTAAGTCTTTATTCTCCAAACTCAAATCTTCGCCCACACCCTTCACCGCCGCCCAAACCTTCCCCGCAGTTAACCAAGATTTCTGGATTCGCTACTGGTTAGCAGCTGGTGGTATTGACCCTGATGCAGATATCAAGCTATTAACTGTACCTGCGGCGCAAACTGTTGCTAACATGAAAACAGGGACAATGGATGCTTTCAGTACAGGTGATCCTTGGCCTTACCGCATTGTCAAAGATAAAATCGGCTTCTTGGCAACCTTGACTGCGGAAATGTGGAAAAACCACCCCGAAGAATATTTAGCGATCAGAGCAGACTGGGTAGATAAGCATCCCAAAGCTACTAAAGCGCTACTTAAAGGTATCATGGAAGCGCAACAATGGTTAGATAACTTTGACAACCGCAAAGAAGCTGCACAAATTCTGTCTGCGAGAAATTATTTCAACCTCAATAATCCAGAAATTTTAGCAGAACCATTCGCAGGGAAGTATGACATGGGTGATGGTCGTACAATAGATGATAAATCAATGGCGGCTTACTATTGGAAAGATGAAAAAGGTAGTGTATCTTATCCTTATAAGAGTCATGATTTGTGGTTCATAACTGAAAGTGTACGTTGGGGATTCTTACCCAAAGATTACATTACCAACGGTGCGGCTAAAGCGAAAGCATTAATCGATAAAGTCAACCGGGAAGATATTTGGAAAGAAGCAGCTAAAGAAATCAGCATTGCGGATATTCCTACTAGCACATCTCGTGGTGTAGAAGAGTTTTTCGATGGCACAAAATTTGACCCAGAAAATCCAGAAGCATACTTAAAAAGTCTCAAAATTAAAAAAGTCAGCGTTTAGTAAAGATGCGATTTATCGGATCTGAACAACAAAAGAATTAACAGTCATCAGTCATCAGTCATCAGTCATCAAGCTAGAGAATCGCTACAATCTAGCAACAGATTTCTCACACACAGTTAGTTAATCATCGTCATCTGAGGAGCATAATTTACAATGACTTTAGCCCAAAAAAGAGCAGGAAGCCCTAGATTGGATAATGGGTTTTTAGGAAATCTCCAAAAGCAATTTCCTAACCTTGTACCACCGGCGATCGCCATTGTTGTTTTCCTAGTAATTTGGCAGTTATTTTGCTTAACTCCTGGGGCTACTCTCCCAGGGCCTGTCCAAGTAATTCAAGACACTTGGATATTAATTCTCTATCCCTTTTATGACAAAGGCGGCACAGATAAAGGTCTATTTTGGCAAATTTTAGCCAGTCTCCAACGGGTGGCAATTAGCTACAGTTTCGCCGCAGTTGTTGGCATTGGCTTGGGCATTTTAATTGGCGTGAATAAAACCATGTCCAAAGCTTTAGACCCCATCTTCCAACTATTACGGACTGTACCACCTTTGGCTTGGGTTCCTATCTCTTTGGCGGCTTTAAGACAAAACGAACCTGCGGCATTATTCGTAATTTTCATCACTGCAATTTGGCCGATCTTAATCAACACTGCGGTGGGTGTAACTCAAATTCCCCAAGACTACAATAACGTGGCAAAAGTATTACAACTCAGCCGCAAAGAATACTTTACCAACATTCTCATTCCCGCCGCTTTACCCTACATTTTCACCGGATTGAGAATTGCGATCGGTTTGGCTTGGTTAGCGATTATTGCGGCAGAAATCGTTATGTCTGGTATCGTGGGTATCGGCTTCTTTATCTGGGATGCTTATCAAAATAACAACGTCAGTGAGGTAATTTTAGCTCTGGTATATATCGGCGTTGTGGGTTTAGTCCTCGATAAATTGATGGCTTGGTTGCAAAACAAGATTTTACCAGCAGAACAGAAGTAGGTAATGGGTAATGGGTAATGGGTAATCCCCAATCCCCAATTACCAATTACCAATCCCCAATTACCAATCCCCAATTACCAATTACCAATTCCTAACGCTTATGTCAGTATTTGTTGCAGTTGACCAAATTGATAAGGTATTTGAATTAACTGGCGGTGGTAAATATATTGCCCTCAAAGGAATTGACTTACAAATTAAAAAAGGTGAGTTTGTTTCTTTAATTGGTCACTCTGGTTGCGGTAAATCCACATTATTAAATATGATTGCTGGGTTGGATTTACCAAGTGAAGGTGTGGTAACGCTGGAAGGACAGAGAATTACCAGACCAGGCCCAGACCGGATGGTGGTGTTCCAAAACTATTCCTTGTTGCCTTGGCGGACGGTGAGAGAAAATATCGCCCTGGCTGTAAACTCAGTCATGAAGGGAATGCCAGAAGGCGAACGCAAGGCAATTGTCGAAAAACATATAGATATGGTGGGGTTACGTCCCCACGCCGATAAGCAACCGGGAATGTTATCTGGGGGACAAAAACAACGGGTAGCGATCGCCCGCGCCTTAGCGATTCGTCCTAAACTACTACTATTAGATGAACCCTTTGGTGCGTTGGATGCCCTCACCAGAGGTAACTTGCAAGAACAGTTAATGCAAATCTGCGAAGAAAATGAAGTCACTGCGGTCATGGTGACTCACGACGTAGATGAAGCGGTGCTGTTGTCTGACAGAATTGTCATGTTAACCAACGGCCCCGAATCAAAAATTGGTGACATCCTCGAAGTTGACATCCCCAGACCCCGCAAACGTATGGAAGTAGTAGAACACCCCAGCTACTACAGTTTGCGGAGTGAGATGATTTACTTCCTCAACCAGCAAAAACGGGTGAAGAAAATTCGCGCCCGCAAAACCGCAGATGTTTCTCGTCATGGGTTAGAAAAAGTTAACTTAGAAATTGGCTTCCTACCCTTGAGCGCTTGCGCCCCCTTAGCCGTTGCTAAAGAAAAAGGTTTCTTCACCAAGCATGGTTTAGATGAAGTTAACCTCGTGCGGGAAACTAGCTGGCGGGGTATCGTTGATGGCATTAGCGGCGGTTATCTCGATGCAGCCCAAATGCCTTCCGGGATGCCCATGTGGTTAGCATTAGGAGGTCATAACAACCGACCCCTCCCTGTTGTTACCTCCCTCACCATGACCCGCAACGGTAACGCCATCACCTTGGCAAAACGCTTTTATGATGAAGGTGTCCGTACCTTATCGGACTTCAAAAATTACCTGTTGCGGACTCGTGACCAACGCCACACAATGGGAGTAGTCCATCCCGCATCAATGCACAACTTGCTGCTACGTTACTGGTTAGCGGCTGGTGGTATTGACCCCGATGTTGATGTGGATATGCAGACCATTCCCCCCGCGCAGATGGTAGCCGACCTGCAAAACAAGAGTATTGATGGTTATTGCGTGGGTGAACCTTGGAACTATCGCGCCGCCGTTGAAGGTGTAGGCTTTACCATTGCTACCGACTTGGAAGTATGGTTAGGACATCCAGGTAAAGTTCTGGGTGTGCGGGAAGATTGGGCAGAAAAATATCCTAACACCCACATTGCCCTGACTAAAGCTTTGCTGGAAGCCTGTCAATATTGTTCTATCCCAGGAAACGCCGAAGAAGTTAGGAGAATAGTGGCGGGTAGAGATTACGTCAGCACGGATTTAGATTACATTCAACTGGAAGACCCCAACAACCTAGCCTGTGACTTAGACCACCCACTACGCGACTACGCCCACCACCAGTTTTTTGCCGAGTCAGCTATTAACCGCCCCAGCCGTACCGAACAAATCTGGATTATGAGTCAGTTGGCGCGTTGGGGTGATACTCCTTTCCCTAGAAACTGGGTAGAAATTGTCGAAAGAGTTTGCCGTGTGGGTGTCTTCAGTACCGCCGCTAGAGAATTGGGTCTGGATATTACTTATACTCGTCAACCGATTCAGCTGTTTGACGGTACTCCCTTTAACGCTGACGACCCCATCGCCTATCTCAACAGCTTACCAATTAAGCGCGATTTCTCCATTGCTGAAGTCATTCTCGACTCGCCTACAAGAAGAGTTGCGTAAATCAAAAATGGGAAAATAAACATCATGCGCGAGTTACAAAACTGGATTTATCTATCTCAGAACTCCATTGATGAGTCTTGGAACCTCGTGGACGAGTATCGGAACTTCGTGAATGAGTCTTGGAACCTCGTGAACGAGTATCGGAACCTCGTTGATGAGTATTAAACACTCGCGCATCACTAAAAATTATTTTCCCCACTACCTATAGCAATCCCCTGATAGGTTAGGACACCGACTAAGCATAAAATGTCTATAAGAACAGGCTGTAAAGACTGTTACCTGTCCCCTGCTATACTTTCTCGGTAGTTCGGCAATTTTGAATTGATGACTCCCCCGCAAACCAAATACCAAATATCACCACCATGCAAAACCGCAGATCAAGCGTTACCGACAGACAAGAAAGAACATCAAAAGTTTCCGCCAATGGCAGACCATTCCTAGAAATTAGAGATGTTAGCAAAGTCTACCCCACCAAGAAAGGCCCCTTCACTGTCCTTGATGGCGTTAACTTAAACGTAGAAAAGGGTGAATTTATCTGCGTCATTGGTCACTCCGGTTGTGGAAAATCGACACTGCTAAATATGGTTTCTGGCTTTAACTTCCCTACCACTGGGGAAGTGTTACTGGAAGGTGAACCCATCACCCAACCAGGCCCGGATAGAATGGTGGTGTTTCAAAACTACGCCTTGCTTCCTTGGCGGACTGCGTTTGAAAATATCTACCTAGCCGTAAATGCGGTTTACCCCAACAAGCCAGAAGCAGAGAAACGGGCCATTGTGCGCGATCATTTGGCAATGGTGGGATTAAGTGATGCAATGGAGAAGAAACCCCCACAAATGTCTGGTGGTATGAGACAACGGGTTTCGATTGCGCGTGCTTTGGCAATTCGTCCCAAGGTGCTAATTTTAGATGAACCTTTTGGTGCATTGGATGCAATCACCAAAGAAGAATTACAAGAAGAATTGTTGAAAATCTGGGGTGATAATCGCTGCACAGTATTGATGATTACGCACGACATTGATGAGGCGTTATTCTTAGCCGATAAATTGGTGATGATGACCAATGGCCCCCACGCCAAAATCGGTGAAGTATTGGAAATTCCCTTTTCTCGCCCACGCGATCGCGCCCGTATCATGGAAGATCCACAATACTACAAGCTGCGTAACTACGCCCTAGATTTCCTCTTTAACAGATTTGCCCATGATGATGTGGGATAACAACGTTCCCCAGATGACGACTGTTAGTACTTAGGTAAAAGATAAAAGGCAAAATCACCCGATTTTGTCGCTTATCTTCTACCTTTTTTTTAACTAGTAATCATTAATACTTGTAAAAACATTTAATCCCCGGCTTAATTGACAAGCCGGGGATTTGTGCTATCCGGTAAGCTAAAAAACATTTAGTTTGCATATTGAAATAACATCATACTCTTGTGGGGTGGGCATCTTGCCCTCCCTAGTTATGCAGGTTAAATGTGGAACAGCTTATCAGTAATATCATGTCCGCTTAATCACTTATCGTATCGTCGGGGTTGGTAATTGCTAATGGTAGAAAACAATTACCTATTAGCTATTACCCATTACCGACCAAAACAACCATATTATAAGTAATTAGCCGAACTTGATATAATATACAGCACTTTTCACTTTAGTAAAGTACAGAACAGCAAGCAAGATGCCGACCTTACCAGATTTATATTATTAAATTTATATTTCATTTACTTGTAAAGTGCTGTAATTCGTCATGCTAGATTCTGAATCATCTATTATCATGTGATTACAGAATGATAAGCATTTGATATAAATCTGGAAAATTACCACAGTAATATAATTATTCGTAGCTTATATAACTAAAATTATATATTACCACATATAAGTATGAGCATGAGCAATTTAGGAGAAAACTAGAAGATAAATGTCGTAAATAAAGCTAAGTACAAGTTACATATTTTCTTGCATAATGCCTACAATACACTATCGATATCCTAACTAGAAACTATTATGACTCTTCGCGCACTGCTATTAGTAAATCGCCATGCTCGCCAAGGTGAAGCCCGTCTATTACAAGCGATTAATTATTTAAAAGAACTGAATTTTCAGTTAATTGAAGAATCAACAGAACATCCTAAACAGCTTTATCAAATTATACATCAATATAAAAACAAGGTTGATTTAGTAATAGTTGGAGGTGGCGACGGTACTTTAAATGCCGTCGTCGATGCTTTAGTAGAAACTCAATTACCTTTGGGAATTTTACCGTTGGGAACTGCTAACGATTTAGCCAGAACTCTGGGGATTTCTAACTCTTTGCCTGAAGCTTGTAAAACCATTGCCCAAGGAGAATTAAGACGTATCGATTTAGGTTGGGTAAATGGTAAACACTTTTTCAACGTTGCCAGTTTAGGACTAAGTGTAAAAATTACCCGCCGCTTGACCAAAGAATTTAAACGTCGCTGGGGCGTATTAGCTTATGCTGTCACAGCACTGCAAGTCATTTGGAAATCTCGTCCTTTTACCGCAGAAATTCGTACAAAAGATAGAGTTTTCCGCGCCAAAACTGTGCAAATTGCCGTTGGTAACGGGCGTTATTACGGCGGTGGTATGGCTATAGTCCCCGATGCTAGGATTGATGACCAAAGATTAGACCTTTATAGTTTAGAAATAAGCCATTGGTGGGAAATTATTCCTTTATTACCAGCAATGCGAAATGGGCGACATATTCATCGACAAAACGTCCGCGCATTGAATGGGCGAGAGTTTGAGATTTATACAAGCAAACCACGCGCTATTAATACCGACGGCGAAATCACAACCTACACCCCAGCAAGATTTTGCGTTATTCCTAAAGCTTTAGCTGTCTTAGTTCCGCCAGTGTAGGGAGCAGGGGAGCAGAGGAGCAGAGGAGAAAAACTAATGACTATGGACTGTTGACTATGGACTGTTGACTATGGACTAATGACTAATGACCAATGACCAATGACTTGATATTGTAAGAAATATGGAGGGTTAGCTAATAGCTAGTTTTTCGCTAACAATGGGTTATAAATACTAACAAATGCTAATATAGTGGTATGTCTTATGTACCACTACGAGAAGCAGTAAAAAGACTTGGACTGCACCCAAACACTTTAAGGAAGTACGCCGATAATGGGAAAATCGCAAGCATCAAAAATGAAGCAGGGCAAAGACTCTTTAATGTCGAGTCCTACCTTCGTGGTGCAGCTAGAGCTTCCCTTGTTTGCTACTGCCGAGTCAGTTCAACCAAACAGCGAGATGACCTTGGTAGACAAATTGCCTATATGCAATCACTCTACCCAGAAGCCGAAATCATCAAAGATATCGGCAGTGGAATCAACTTCAAGCGCAAAGGACTGCAAGCCTTACTGGACAGACTTAGCAAGGGAGATAAGCTCACGCTTGTTGTTGCCTGTCGTGACCGACTCGCAAGATTTGGGTTTGAACTCATTGAGTACATGGTCGAGCAGAACGGTGGACAAATCGTGGTTCTCGACAACACTGTACACTGTCCCGAATCAGAACTTACCTCGGATCTTCTCTCCATCCTCCATGTCTTCTCTTGTAGAATGCACGGACTCAGAAAATACAGTAAAAAAATCAAGGAAGATCCGGATATTCCTAACAGCAACCCAAAAGCAAACAATTAAGCAGTGGTTCGGTGTTTCTAGGTTTGTCTACAACACCACAGTTAAGATACTGCAAGATTCAACTATTAAAGCAAACTGGAAAGCAATTAAGACAGATATATTGAATGGACTACCTGATTTTTGCAAATCAGTACCTTATCAAATTAAGTCAATTGCTATCAAGGATGCTTGTAAAGCTGTTAACAACGCTAAGAAGAAGTTTAAGAATGGTGAGTCCAGTCCTGTAGGAGGGTTTCCCTCCGTAGGGAACTGGCGAACCCGTAAGGGTGGTGGTATTAGCAAGGTGAAGTTCAGGTCTAGAAAAGACCCGATTCAGTCTTGTTATATCCCTAAGTCTGCGGTATCAGACAAAGGAATTTACTACACGGTTTTAGGTGAGGCAAGATTCAAAGAAACCTTACCTCAAAGCTTTGGTGATTGTCGATTAGTCAAAGCCTATGGTGATTACTATTTGACAGTACCTATGGTAGTGTCACGACAACAGCCCGAAAACCAAGGGCGTGTCGTGGCGCTAGATCCAGGCATCAGAACATTTATTACTTTCTTTTCGGAGTCTAGCTTTGGTGA
>NZ_JACJSG010000042.1 GCF_014697625.1 Anabaena azotica FACHB-119
TGGTTACTATCCTTGTTCTCTAGAGAACAAGGATAGTAACCAAGGACTATACAAGTCCTCTTGTATGGGCTTATGTATGCACATATCCCCTTATCCCTGCACATACCCCCTTGTACTATCTTGTATGTCTGCGTTAATCCCCTGTCTCACCTCTTATGTCTGCGTTCTTTCTCCTTCCATCCCTGTACATTCCCTTTTGTACTACCTTGTATGTCTGCGTTAATCCTCTTTTTTGTCTCTCATCCCTGCATAAACCCTCTTGTCTAACTCATATATTCATATTATCTCTATACTTACCCTCTTGTCAAGCCCCAAACTAAAATATTTTTAAAAGCCCTCTTGTCTATAGATATGCCGTCATTGCGATCGCTTCCCTCGGCTTCACACCCCATTCCTGTTTTCTCTACAACCTACCGACTACCCCCTACTCGCCACCTAAATACTCTACCAATGCGATCGCACTCCGTCAGTTAAAACAGTGCCTTGGAAACTAAATACTCGTTTTCCACCCCCGTAAGCACTAACCAGCCAGCCGCAATTAATTGGTCAATATCTTCGGGTTTTGGCTTTAAATCAGATAGTTTAAGCCCCTGCCTCAGCCCTGTGATTATTTGCCTCTGGGTTTCTGTTATCATCGATTTTCCTCCTTATGTCTGTAATAACCCTCTTGTCTTAATATCTATATTATCTCTATACTTACCCTCTTGTCAAGTTCTAGACTGAGATATTTTTAAAAGTCCTCTTGTCTATAGATACTATTGCGATCGCCTACTCCCTACTTCTCACTCCCTACTCCCCACTCTCTACTCATGACTCACTACCTACCCCCTCAATAATCCCGTAGTCACCCCCTCTATATTAATAATATTGATCAAATTACTTACCGTGACTACTACCCCAAAGGCCGCCGCTAACCCCCCCTACCATCCTCTAAGAATTTTTCGCGTATTGCAAATTACATCTAATATCACCGTAACCCTCCGGCCTACTTTTACTCAATTGCGTCGCCTCCCCCCTTCCCCCTATTCTCCCCCAATAACCACCGCTACCCCTTCCCCTTTGCCTCTGATGACACCACCGCCACAAAGTTAACTAAACCAGTCTTCCCCCTACTCTCCTACTCCTAGACCGCTAAAATCAACTAATTTCTTACATACCTTCTTTTATACTCTACTATGTAGCCACTACTGATATCTGCCCCCGTAGTCACGCCCTCTATATTAATAATATTGATCAAATAATCTAACGTGACTACCAATCATTTCCCATACTTTTAATATCTGGGATGCCCACAAATCAAGCTTTTCGCTTTCGGCTTGCCCCTGGCTGCGCCTCACTTTTAAAGCGTGACTACCAGCCCAACCATTGACAGCCGCCGCTAACCCTCCCCTACCCCCCTAGCTATCCTCTAAGAATTTCACGGGTATCACCAGTTACATTTTATAGTTATGCTTTTTAATCCTGACTACGGCATAACCTTTCCCCCGGCGCTTCCTATTCTCATTAATCACCTAATCAGCGATCGCCTCTCCCTACGGACTGCACTTATTGTTTTACGTTAACAGCAGTCGCATCTTTGCAAACTGCTGTTTTTCGCTATTTCTTCCTCCTCACCCCAGGACGTGATTTTTCACTTTCTATGAAACGACTAATTTCAGGGTTGCATAAAGGACAAAACCGAGCATGGTTATGCTGTTTTTTTAGTTTGCGTTCTAGCTCTCTGTCACCATTGCGCCAATACCTTGCTAATATTAACTCTCTACCATATTGAAAAACAGCAGCACGACAAATTTTTGAACCTTCGCCACTACGATGTTCTTTAAGCCTTCTTCTTAAGCTAGATTTTGCATAGCCTATATAATGCTTTGCACTAGCTTTTCCCAAGCCTCCGATAGCCTCGCTAAAATGAATGAGGTAGACGTAAGACATGACTCAGCCCAATATTTCAATTTACAAAATTATGTTTGTGATTAACGCAGATATAAATTTTAAAAATTGCTTATATCTGCGTTTATGGGATATTAAGTATTAGCGTTCTTACGAAGTTGTGATAATTGTCTACGAAGGTCTGATAACCTTGTTGGAACAAAGCTTAAATCCCTTTCTACTCCTAAACCTAAAGGGCTTCTGTATTCTTCCAATTCAGAAAGGCTAAAATAGCCTAATTCCTCTTCAAAACCGTTAACTAAACCAAATAAAGTATCTTCATCTTCCTTATCGTATTCAATCACGTACCAAGACCAACTACTTTCAGGAGCAAAAAATTTTATGTGTACTAACGGATCAGTTACTTTTTCCTGAGAATAGAGTTCAGGTAATTGATCTATGATTTCAGGAGTCAATAATCTTGTTGATTGCATTTCCATAAATCCTTTTTTTGTTGTGAAGACGTTGGCGCGTCCTTATCTATATCTGTATACTAAACGACTTGTATAAATAATACAAGAGGTCTTGTATAGACAGATTTAATCACAACATTAATATAAAAGGGTTTTTATTTATGGATAAATTAGTTTGTAGAGTTTTAAGTAGGGCCACCATTTTCTTTACTAAATGCCCCTGGTGGCAACCTCCATTCCTCTGAAGAAACTATTACGGATTCATAATATTTATGGGACAAAGCTAATCTAACAATCTCTGGACGCATATTGTACGGTTGACCAGTTGCTACACGTTCCATAACTGTCCGTCTATCAGGGTCGATTGTATAGCCTTCTTTACCCTGATTAATCCAATGATCATTAAATTCTTTTTCATACTTGGCCATTTCACTAACTACACTAGAAGCAATTAGATTTACTGATGCTAATTGATGGTCATTAATGAAAATGCAGTTTATACAAGAGCATCGAGGAAAACCTAGCTCGTAACTTGGATGAGGTCTAATGCCCTGTCTTTTAATAATTTCCCACACTTGACTCTCACGCCAATCCAGTATGGCTCTCCAATGGTCTACATGACGACATTTTGCATTTGTCTCATGAGACTTAAACTCTTCATACTCTGCTCTTGCCGCCGATTCTTCCCTACGCTCACCCGTAATAAATAACGTTTTCTTCCCCTTAAATCTATCTTGCCCGGCGATCGCTGAATATCCTACAGCAATTTTCACAACGCTAGAACACCATCTAGTTTTCATTTTGTTTCCCTTTTGTGGGAAACGCAAGCGGGTATTAAAACTTTTGCTCTTCCCTCCAGAGCTTTTTATACCATCAGGAGTCTCATAGAAAACTGGTGCAGTTATATCATTTACTCTAAGCATTTCCCGTTTTATTCCGCCTTCTCGCCAAGAAAAATAAAGTTTTACTCCTAACGCCTCACAAACTTTTTTACAATAATCAGACGTTATAGGATAATCAAAAAAATTATCCTCTGTATTTCCATCTACGAGATGATGCCAGCACTCGACTTTATCCTTTGAAATGTTGAATTTTTTAATTAACTCTAAAATATAAAGCAAGCAAGCTAAACTGTCTTTTCCTCCACTAAATGATATAATTATATAATCATAATCAATAATTCTATTGATATCAAACTTAGTAATAATTTCCTGAAATTCTATTCCTAAATCTAAAGCAAGTTGAATAGCTTTCATAATATTTAATAAACCTTGTTTGGGCAAATTACAGTTTTGAGCTAAGAAAATCTATTTCCATGAGTCGAAATAACTTTGCAAAATAACTCAACTTCTCCTTTTAAAAATTCGCAGGTAATAGGTGATTTTGGATCTAAAAGTTTTGTAGTTCCTTCAGAGTAAATTAATATTAACTTATTATCTAATAAATCCCAGTCACACAAAAATTTTAAATCTTGTGCAACATCTAAATAAAAACGAATTTCTTCCGATAAATTCAATCTATGAACCTGAAATAATAAATGTAAGCCAATACTCATTGCAATCGTTGAATTGTTTATTAATTCCATAACATTCCTAAAATTTATAAGCAAATAGCTTAAAATTAATTGTTTAATACATTTAGAACTGTATTAAACAATTAATTTTAAGTTTTAATTAACAGTGGACTGGATACTTTCGTATTCTTCCCACCTAAAAACCACAGAATCAATATCTATCTCTACTCCAATTGATTCTAGATGCTTACATCTACTTGCTAATTTCTCAGCAGCTAATCTTTCTCCTTCATAATCATCTTTATATGAGAAATGCTCAATATATTTATTTCGCCAGTAAATGTATCCTTGATGGTCTTTTTTTAAGTTTTCAATACCATAAAACCAATCAGTATAATTATTATTATTCACCATTTCATAAACTCTTTGAAGCTCATTTAACCCTGCTTCATTTGCTAAATTATTTACTACAAGCTGTATTAAAGTTAAATGCCTTGGCGATAGTTTTTCACCATCATTGGTATTACTTAAAATGAATAAACATTTATCTGCTGCGGTCAAATTAGAATCCATAAATCCTCTTTTGTTGTGTAATTTGGCGCTTTCTTATATATATACTAATCGATTTGTAATAGTATAACAAGAGGTTTTGTATAAGGAAATATAAGTAATATTGCCTTATACTTAAACATTTATCTATGGATAAACCATCTTGTAATTATTAAAGCGATCGCCATCAATTAGTGGTAAATTTCTTCAAAATCGCTTCTATTTCCCGCAAGGCATTTTCTATCTCTTCTAAACGCTTGCGATTATTCCAAGCCTCATAAGCCTCATCTACACGCTCATCTATGGGTAAATCTGTAGTGCTATCTACCCTACCAATGTGCTTATGCCTAGTGTATTTTCCTTTCCCTCTGCGCCCAAATTTTTTAGGGTTTCGCTCAAAAATCGGATCTTTAGCTTGCCACTTTGCATAGATAAAAGTATGCACTACTCCACTACCTGGATAATAACGATGTACTGGATATTCATGTATCCAGGCTCCAGGGGGAGACAATTTACTGTTTAACAGCCTGTCCCGTTCGCGCTTTAACTCCCGTAATTTTTCAATTATTGTTTCAACTTGATTATCCATAATTGGAATTATGTCTAATCAATTAGTTTAAGGCATAACCTAAACTAGCTGACCATCGCTTTAGGAATTAGCGATTGCTTCTCTTCTAGCCCCAATAGCTCAGATGAAGAACTTGACAACATTGGGAATGAGGAATAGTAAGGCTTTAATGTTGGCTGGGATCGATCCCATAGGTCAGACAGCCCTAACAAGAAATCAATAACTATGTAGCTAAATGAGATAAAAATAATACCAGTAAAAACAATATCTAATACTTGCATTTGTTCACTCCTTAATTCTGTAGCTCGGTTTTGTAGCGATAACCGTTTGCATCTCTATACTAACTAACTTGTAATTAAATGTCAAGACTGTACAAGATTATTTATCTATAGATAAAACTTATTTGGCTAATTATCAACAATAAAATATGTCTATACAAAACCCCTTGTCATAACAATACAAATTGGTTAGTATATAGATGTAAGGAATAGGGAACGCGCCAACGTCACCACAACGAAAAAAAGGATTTATATGATTTTAACAGCTACAGCTTCAACAACAATTAACAACAGCCAATTAATAGACAATGATTTTGCAGCCGGATACTTTGACGCTTCTATAGGACTACCAGCTAGATACATCAACCCAGAATACTACCAGGGCTATTTAGCCTATACTGCCGAAACAGGCAACACACCCTTTTAAAACAATTATTTATTTGTTGGGCGGCCTCGCCGCCTGACGGATTTATCAAAATTTACTAAAAACTTTTTAATATGGGAAAATCAATATGATTACCATTATGTTTTACTCCACATCGGACGCTAATTTAGTGGCACAACATCTCTACAATTGCCATGTTGAAAACAATATTTTAAAGGTTCCTGAACAAGAACAATTAGCAGTAGATTTAGCAATTGGTTTAGCTGGTGTTGAAATACCAATAACTGAGGGGGCATCTTGTCTATTAGCCTTTCCAGGGTATGAACGAGAATGCCAAAATGAAAATGCACCACAAATTTACGTAGTCTGTTTATCTTCTTATAATAGTGGTCTATCTCATGGTATGTGGATAGATTGTACACAAGATGCAGAAAAGATTGAAGCAGATATAAGATGGATGCTTTCTTGGTCGCCTTGCCGTCAATATAGTGCCTGTGAAGATTGGGCAATTCATGCTTATGAAAATTGGCAAGGTGTTCATATTAATGAATATGAAGATATAGAAAATTTAAGTGAACTTTCTCAAGCATTATTAAAACATGGTGAGGCTTACGCAGCTTATTATCAGTATGATTCCACTTCAGCTTATTTAGAAAAATTTGAAGAAATTTACTGTGGAGTGTATGACAGTGAAGAAGATTTTGTATATGAAGAATTAGAGCAAAATGGAGCATTAGAACAATTAGAGAAGTTAGGAATTTCTAGCTCTTATATTAATTTAACTGCTATAGCTACTGATTGGTTTATTAGCTCGTTTTATTCCATAGAAAAAATAATAAAGTTTATGTTTTTCGCCGTTTATAATTATTTATTTTTAAATCGGTTCATCTATAGATAAAAGCTTTTATACGAGGAAAAATCAATAATAAATACCTATACAAAACCACTTGTAATTTACTTACAAATCAATTAGTATATAGATATAAATAAAACGCGCCAACGTTCGTACAACAAAAAAGGATTTTCTATTTCTATGACTACCGAATACAAGTATATTCAGTTATCATTTTTACAGCCTGCATATGAGGTAATAAGCGAATCAATCACTTATGAACCTGTGCAGCTATCACTATGGGATGATAATGATAAGGAATTAGCTGAACTACTAGAACTCAGACGCGATCGCTTTGAAGAAAGGCGGGAACGGAGAGCAGAGGCATACCAGCGACTACAGCAGAAACATTCACAATTATCTAACTCGTCTTACCAAGCAGCAAAACGCATAGGTGACATGATACCCTTTGGCCAGCCAATTCTGGTTGGACACCATTCAGAGCGCCGTCATAGACGGGATGCCGAGCGAATTGATAACAATATGCGTAAGTCGATTGAGCATCAAAATACGGCTGAATATTATGCCGAGCGTTTAGCGGCTATGGAATCTAATGATTCTATTAGCAGCGACGACCCAGACGCAATTTCTAAGCTAGAGGCAAGGCTGCAAGAACTAGAATCTTTCCAAGAGTTGATGAAATCTGCAAATAAAATTATTCGTAAGAAAAATTTAACTGATGCTCAGAAAGTAGAACAAATGCGATCGCTCGGCATTCCTGAAAAAGCAGGATACAAGCTACTAGAACCTGATTTTTGTCAGCGCATTGGGTTTGCTGATTATCGGCTGCAAAATAACAACGCCAATATTCGCCGCATTAAAGAAAGAATTAGCGAGTTGAAGCAATCACTTATAGAGGCTGTTGAGCAAGGAAACACACAACAGCAGTATCCAGACTTAAAACTCACCGTGATAAATAATCGGGAAATCAACCGACTACAAATAGTGTTTGACACTAAACCACCACAGGAAGTTAGAAAAATTCTCAAGGATCATGGGTTTCGCTGGAGTGGTGGCGAGGGAGCATGGCAACGTTACCTTAATAACTCTAGTGAATTTGCCAAAAATTTAGTTATTAAAGCATTACAAAATTTGCCTGATTAATTTTACATGAACAACCCCACTCGGCTAACTTGCGGGTGGGGTTGTTTACACAATTGGATAAGCTATTCACTTTTTTGCTGGTTGGTCTTCGGCTGAGGGCTAACAATTACAGACTCTTTAGCCAACCGGAGAATATAGCACCAGCTTTTATCACTGGGACAGGCGATCGCAGAAGGGGCATTTATCCCGCTTACATAACCAATGGACAAAGCTGTAATAAACGACCCCAGATAAACCAGCCAACCCGACCAACCCGACCCTATCCAACGCCCAAAATTAATAAGGCTCATCCTAAACTGTTGCGATCGCTCTTTTTTGAGTTGTAACCGTTTGGCCTCGGTTTGAACCCATTGCTGCGATTCGTTGAGCTTGTTAATAGCTATCGTTACAGCACGAGCATTAGCCTTACTTTCTATAACTTTTTGGGCTTTTACTTCAATAGTCCGTTTTTCTTCATCTATTCGGAAATTGAGCCATTCTCGGAGGTCGGCGGCAAGCTGAGGAAATTCGGCTGCAATTGCAAGCTCTGAGAATTTGACTTTTTTCCCATAATCGCACCTTGTAAAGCAGCTCTAAGTTGTTGTGCCTGTCGCTGAAATTCTGGCGATTGCATCTCCTTTAACAAGGTCTGCAAGTATAGCTTGGGCAAGTCTGCCACATCCCCTTTAGCCTTTTGCTCTATTATGTCCTTGATTACCTTTATTTCCTCTTCACCTAATGAAGCCGTAATCTCTCCTAGTTGTTTGAAAATATCTTCTGTACTTAGGTCTAAATTTGGTGCGGATTCATCAGCCGATTTGTTAACTGATTCATGCGTTACTAGCTCAACTCCAAAATGTTGGGCGATTTCCTGAAGAGGTTTATTTTGTTTTTTAAACAAATCGATGCCCTCAAGGAAGCGATCGCACTCAGCTTGAGAATATTCTTCCTTCTCCCCTAATCCGCAAGCTTCCAACACTTGCATTGCTTCCATAAGTGAAAGCTTAATTTCTCTACTTTTTGCTTTACTTAATAATTCACTTATATCTATCGGTTTTTCTGATTTACCTTTTCTCTTTTTCTTGCCTTCTGTATTTGTAGAATTATCTACATTATCTACTTGCAAATCATTATTTTCCAAACGTTTCTGTTTTATTGAGTTAGCTACATTTTCAAAATTAACAGAACTAATTTCCTCGTCACTATATTCACTACTCTCAATATTTAGTTGGCATATTGCTATTACCTCATTAATTTCATCTACAGATAAATCATACAGACTTTGCAATGATTCTTTTGTATATGGCATTTTTGAATCCTCACTAATTAACTAAACATTTCCTCAAAGGCGCTATCATCATCATGGTGTATCGATGGTTCCGATACATCCTCCGATTCTGATGTTGATAAAGATTCAATACTGTCCTCAAAATCCTCATCTTTTGTTAAAGATGGAAGTGATTTAGAATTAGATGATAATTGTGGTGTAGCTTCTTCCAACTCTAGCCCAAAGCTTTGGGCTAGATATCTAATGTGCAAAGTCAGTCTATAAACTGCCTCTTTAGCAGACTGTTTTGATTCATCATCCGTAAATCCAGCATTCCGCATTGCAAAAGGCATCCAATAAGCAGCCACAGCAGAGTAAACTTTATCTCTTTCAGTGAAAGCTTTACTATCTTTAGCTTTTAAAAACTGTACTAATGCACTATTAAAATCTTCTGGTTCTAAAGCTATTCGACAACGATATTCAATAGGTTTGTTATCCATTTGCAGTACCTTTCGCAGTACCTAATTTATTCTTTGCGGCATTACCACAAAGATAGAAAAATAATCCGTAAACGTCTGTTAATCTGTATTGCAAAGATTTTGCTTGAACTTGCGAGAAGTTGCTACTTAGTTGTGATTCAAGCGTATCACACCAATTGATTTTTTTACCTTTAAAATATTTTGTTATGTGAGACTTAAAATAATTCGCAGTCCCGCCACTAACCATAATTTCATCAACTTCTTTTGGAATTTGTAGAGATAACCAATTAGAAAGCATCATCCAATATTCTTTTCTACCATTATCTACCGCACTTCTAATTTTCTCCAATTCATATTTTTTATAATCTCCTTCAAGATTTACTAAATCATCAAAATACTTGACGTTTATGTTTGTCCCTGCTTTACAAATAGCAGGTACTAATTGAGTCGCATTCAAGCCTGAAGTTTGCCCAATTACAGCATCTATCATTTTGGAAAATCCCAATGAAGCTGTTTTACCCTCCCTCATCTCGCCTCTCTCGACCAACAATACTGAAGTATCCCTATAACCCAGCATTACTACAGCAATGGTCTGGTCTTTGATGCTGGAACCGGGGGCGCGGCCTCTAGTTAAAATGCCACCACCTTCTGGCAGGCACAGAAAAGTATTAACTTTAAAAGATTTATGGTTTTCCTTGAAGTAATAATCTTCCAGAGCCTTTGTGACTAAATCTTTAAACAATACTCTATCTTGATATTCTCCCCAAGGTAAAAGCATCCCCAAGTTGATAGATGAGTCGTTTGGTAGATTGTGTTTTTCTGCGATCGCTCCTACTATCGCTAAAACTTTAGGTAACGCCAATTCAAATTTTCGCTTTTGCAATTGCAAATCTGCATAAAAACGCTTTCTCGCTAAAAAGCCTACAGATTGGGATTTACCCTGATACTGTATCCAAGCACTATTTTCTGGGGATGAATTTCCTATCTTACTTTCTTCGTATGCTTGCAAACTCTCTAACGGAACAGTCGCTACTTCTGGCTCCATTAGAATCAGTTCTGGTTTGAAACTCTCTAACGTGTAAAAACATTTCGAGTAAGAACCGCCCGGATCTATTGCCAGCGTAATTTGACTCATAATTTTGATGACTCAGTACAGTAAAAAACCAGTATTAAAACTTATCAGTGTACAATGCCTGTTTCATGTCAAATTCATGTCAGTTGACGTTATTTTCATGTTAAATCCATGTCAAATTCATGGTAACTCGTATCTGTCCAAAATGGAACAATGTTAAATCCATGTCAAATTCATGTCAGTTGACGTTATTTTCATGTTAAATCCATGTCAAATTTATGTCAGTTTAAATTTTCTCGGTTTCGCACATTACGCCTAAAAATTTGTCCCAAAAATCACCCCCAAGTTTTAAAATTTAATTAGCCAAAAATCTTTCATTGAGTTTTTGAAACATATAAAACTACAAAAGTAGTATTACTGGGTTAATGCTGACCGCCAAAAACACCCAACCACAGCAAGCAGTAGATTACTTCATGGAGGATGCCGACCATGAACTAAATTCTCGCTGGTCTGGTAAGGCGGCTAAGAAACTAGGTTTATCAGGCCCCATTAACAATAAAGAAGTTTTCGCCAATATTGTTAATGGGCGATCGCCAGATGGAACTCAAGCATTATGTGCCAGGACACTAAACTCATCAGAACGCCGTGCAGCTACAGATTTTACCTTCTCCGCCCCCAAAAGCGTCAGCCTACAAGCTTTAGTAGGAGGAGATGAAAGGCTGATTGATGCTCACCGTTTAGCTGTCAGAAAAACCCTAAAACTCATTGAGGAACGCTACAGCCACACCAGGATAACTACAGATGCAGGGCGGAAAGTAGTTAAAACGGGCAATTTAATAGTGGCAGAATTTGACCATATTGAAAGTAGAGAACTAGACCCCCATTTACATACTCATGCTTTGGTTATCAATATGACTCAGCTTGAGGATGGGAAATGGCAGAGTCTATCGAATCAGGATATTTTCAGGAATAAGAAATTCCTGGGCATGGTTTACCAGCACAATCTAGCCCTTGAAGTCCAACGGCTGGGCTATGAAGTGGAACCTAGACGACACGGGCAATTTGAAATTAAGGGTTTCCGCGAACAGGATTTAGAAGAGTTCTCTAAACGCAGACAGCAGATATTGAAAGTTGTCCCCGAAAATTCAACATGGGCGCAACGAGAGGGGGCTTGGAATATCACCCGCAAAGCAAAACAGAAAGTTCCCCCAGAGGAATTAAAGGCTAAATGGCAAGAAGAAGCTGAGGCTTTAGATATTCAATTTGTAGATTTTCATTCCCCGCAACCTGAATTTCGTCCAGCCATCATCACCCAAGAACACCTAGATGCAGCGATCGCTCACTGCTCTGAGAGAGATGTAGCTTTTAGTCAAGAAGACTTAGAAAAATTTATCCTTGAGCAAGGACTAGCCACTGATATTAGCCAAATAGACGATTTAATTAAAGAAAATTCGGAATTACTTAGCCTATCTACCGAAAACCGAGACTTTACTACCCTTAAGGCGGTTCAGCGAGAAATAGCCACCATTAGATTGATGCAATCTGGACAAGATAAAGTGTCCTCGATTGCTCACCCAGAAATTGCCGAAGCTCATTTACAACAAACATCTTTAAACAGCGACCAGCGTAAAGCTGTTTTTGATGCAGCCACAACCTCTGACCAGTTTGTTGCTTGGCAAGGGGTAGCTGGTGCTGGAAAAACCTTTGCTCTTAAAGAATTTAAAGCTATCGCCGCCGCTTCAGGGTACACCATCAAGGGCTTTGCTCCTAGTTCGATGGCTGCTAATGTTTTGGGCAAAGAGCTTGATATACAAGCTGAGACTGTCGCCAGTTTGTTATCTTCCGAACCTCCAGAAGAAATTGAGCTTAATCAAATTTGGTTGGTGGATGAAGCTGGATTGCTCAGTGCCGAAGATGCACTTACGCTTTTACAAAGGGCTAAACTTGAACAGGCTAGGCTCTTGATGGTGGGCGACACAAAACAATTATCTAGTGTCAACGCCGGGAACCCATTCAAATCATTGCAACAGGCAGGAATCAAAACCAGTTACTTAAACCAATCAAATCGGCAACGTGCGCCGCAATTAAAATTAGCCGTTGATTTGGTGGCTTCCGGTGCTATTGAGGAGGGTTTTAAGCGCCTTGATGAAAATGGCTACATTAATATTGTTTCTTCAGATTCCAAGGTCGAGGCGATCGCCAATGACTATGTAGCCGCTACCCCTTCAGAAAGAAAGCGAACGCTTGTACTAGCAGGAACAAACTTTGAACGCTTGGCAATCACACAAGCCATTCGAGAAAAATTGAAAGCTGAAGGCACTTTAGGCACTGCTATCAGCATCACCCAACTCAAAGCCAAAGACCTAACTTCAGTACAAATGCGCTACACCCACAATTTTGAGGTGGGTGATACAGTGATGCCCACTCGCAGTTACAAACGCCGGGGGCTGGAGAAAGGCAAGCTCTATAAAGTGGTAGGCAAAGCCAAAGATAAACTAACCCTCGAATCTCCTGATGGGCAACACTTTCAAGTAGATACGGAATTTCGTAAGGCAGTTTATCAGCTACAGCATATCGAAATAGCTGAGGGCGATCGCCTACGCTGGACGAAAAACGACCGACAACTAGGGCGACGCAACGGACAAGAGTTTATAGTTAGGTCAATTTCTGGAAATACTGCTGAAATTCAATATTTAGACAGTAACCAAACTGAATCAATTAATTTATCCGATGCACAGCATTTAGACTATGCACTTGTCAGCACTACTTATAGTAGCCAAGGAAAAACGGCTGATAAGGTTCTAGTGTCGGCTGATACTACTATTGGGCAAGAAAGCTTTTATGTTGCTGTTAGTCGTGCTAAGTATGACTTAAAAATTTATACAGAAGACAAAGAAGAAT
The DNA here is from genome assembly GCF_014697625.1 of Anabaena azotica FACHB-119. Taxonomy (GTDB): domain Bacteria; phylum Cyanobacteriota; class Cyanobacteriia; order Cyanobacteriales; family Nostocaceae; genus Trichormus; species Trichormus azoticus_A. The sequence continues at coordinate 13,327 of NZ_JACJSG010000042.1, forward strand.
TACTATCTTTGGCTCAGTCCAGCAAATCCAAAGAAAATGCACTATATTTACTACGTCAGAAGGAATTAGAAAAACAGCGATTAGAGCAGTTTGAGAATGGTGGAACTGTCGCTACGAAAACAAAAACCAGTTCTCCAAGTGATGCCAAGACATCATCAGAAAATTCCACTACTTTCAGCCCACCAATTCTTAAAAAATTACCTGAAATACCATTTTGGACTCCTACCAATACCGAGGAGCCACCGGAACGACTTGACCCTAAACATTGGCGGGAACTTGTAGAAGGAAGCGCAATTCATCCAGCGATCGCAACTCTTAATTTCAAATCTCTGCAACAGGGTTTCGAGTGGGAGCATGAAGCGTGGGAGTATCTAATGTATAGTGAAAATCTGCCACGCACAAACACAGGGCGACTCTCAACAGGCATGATTACCAAATATTCTCACATCGAGGATGGCGGCTGGTGGTGTGATGCTGGGGTTAACCCTAAATCTTTTACTAATTTACAGTCGGGGGACAAACCTGATAAGACATTATGGGGATGCTACAAACCCAACAATCCCAGAGAAAAACCCGACAAACCCGGTAAGTTCATTAAATATGAGCATCCACCCAAAACTGACTTAAGTATCTTCCTTCTTGATGTCCCCGATGAAATAGCGGATCGCATATATAAGAAGTATGGAGTAGAACCAAGCCAAAGCGATCGCGCTAGTGGTTTTTGGTACTGTGTTTGGAAACACAACATTCCAGTCACAATTACTGAGGGAGCTAAGAAAGCTGCTAGTCTTTTAACCCAAGGTCACGCTGCTATCGGCTTGCCTGGGATTTATGCTGGCTACCGCAGTAAAGATGAATTTGGCGAAAAGGTGAAGGCCAAGCTCATGGATGAATTAGCTGTTTTCGGCACTCCAGATAGAAAAATAACTTTCTGCTTTGATTATGAAACCAAGCCCGATACTAAGCGCAATATAGATATTGCTATCTCGCGTACCGGGGCGTTGCTACAAAAACAAGGGGCAAAGGTTAAAGTTGCAACCTTGCCAGGGACAGATAAAGGTGTTGATGACTTGATTGTTTCCCAGGGGGCGCTTGCTTATGAGAAGGTGAATTTTGAAGCCAAAACCCTACGAGAATGGCGCAATCAAACAAAGCAAGCCTTTCAGCAACCTTTACCCAAATCTCAAAAACCTGACCAGGAGCAAAACAATGACAACTACCAACAATCCCAGCAATCAGCCATCGGGGGAAATGGAACAGCTATTAGCGAATCACGAGAGGCTGATACTACGGATCGAGCAATTGGAATCGAAAATTCAGCATCTCGAAGAATCTCAATCAACGGCCTTGACCGAATTCTTGAATCAATTAGCAGATATATTGAACTCCAAGAAATCGAGCGGATTGCAGGAATTATTGGAGAAATTAACCGAGACATTATCAGAAGTGGGCTTCGAGGTGAAGGAGCAGCGCCAGCAAGCGACAGCGCTCAACAATTCAATACAACAATTCCTAGCAGCCCAGAAAGTAATGTCACTGTTGGAGAAAGAGAAAAACGACCCAAGCTAGACAATGAATCAGTCCATGACAAAGCGTTGAAAGCGATTTCAGAATACGTTGAGTTGTCACAGGTTGAAAGTCCCGAAATTGCCCAGGCTGTCGGGCAGGTCATAGAACAGTTGAAGCAACTCCCCCCCAGTCAGCAACCAGCCTATGACAAAGCGTTGAAAGCGATTTCAGAATACGTTGAGTTGTCACAGGTTGAAAGTCCCGAAATTGCCCAGGCTGTCGGGCAGGTCATAGAACAGTTGAAGCAACTCCCCCCCAGTCAGCAACCAGCCTATGACAAAGCGTTGAAAGCGATTTCAGAATACGTTGAGTTGTCACAGGTTGAAAGTCCCGAAATTGCCCAGGCTGTCGGGCAGGTCATAGAACAGTTGAAGCAACTCCCCCCCAGTCAGCAACCAGCCTATGACAAAGCGTTGAAAGCGATTTCAGAATACGTTGAGTTGTCACAGGTTGAAAGGCCCGAAATTGCCCAGGCTGTCGGGCAGGTCATAGAACAGTTGAAGCAACTCCCCAGCAGTCAGCAACTAGCCTATGACAAAGCGTTGAAAGCGATTTCAGAATACGTTGAGTTGTCACAAGTCGAGAGTTCAGAAATTGCCCAGGCTGCTGGTCAGGTCATAGAACAGTTGAAGCAACTCCCCAGCAGTAAAGAGTTGGATCAATTACCAGCGATCGCCTCTTTTATAGATTCCCTTTCAGACCAAGATTTACTTTATTTAGAACAAATTGTAAACGAATATCTCTCAGAAACTCAAATTCCTACACCAATTGACAAACAAAGTATTGAGCATCAAGTTAATAATTTAAAATCTCAGATTGACAGTCTATGGATGCAGCACGCTGAACAAGAAAAAACTATTAAATTCATGGAACGTTTACCACTACATGAATTAAGCAAAAAATACAATTCTCTTGTGAATCAACAATTAAATACTATTAATACTATTAATAAATTATTTATTCAGAAACAACAATTAGAAAACTCAATACAAGAATGGAAAACCCAGACTCAAAATTATGAAGCCTGGGCGCAGAAAAAGGAAACTATTGAAATGAACCTTTTCTCAGAAACTCTACAGTCTCCGCAGATTCAAAAACGATTAAATACCATAATGCAAGAACAGCAACAACAAGCCAATATAGAAACTACAATACATAATACCTTAAAACCATCTAAATCTATTAGATTAAGAAGATAACTATTTACCTAGAAATAATCTATTACCTGTGGGATTTATTTTTAAAAGAATATTATCATAATATTCAGTTAGCATAAATATAATAAAACTTGTTAGCCCAAATCCCAAAATACGTGACCAACCAATATTATTAGGTAGCACAAACAATTGGATCACCCCTACAATAAAAACAATCATTAAAAACCCAGCAATTAATTTACCAATCCTTATAATAATTGGTCGCATCCAAAGCATCAAATAAAATATAATATAAGTAAAAACTTTTTTAATACTCTTTTCGCTCATGTTAAAATCCTTTTAATATCTAAATTAGGAGTTTCGTTATAGTATATCTCCTTTTTAAGTTACTCAAATGCTTTGATACATCATTTCATTTTCATACATTAATTATTTCAATAGCAAAAGCTATTGATTTTATAAGTGTGACAATTCTTTTTATTTACTTTTGTTATACTACAATATCTTATAATCTTATATAATTAAACATCATGGTAATACATACACAATCAAAATTATTGATAAACTCTTAAACCCCCCCTTAAAATATATGATTTCTAGATTTTATTATACTTTGAGAAATATATCAATGTTTAAAAGCAATCCTGACTGGCTATATTTGAGCCAATGTGCATCAGTTGTTGTTTCATTTATAGGAATCATTTTAGGAACTACAACTAATCAATTTCTTATCATGGCACTACCACTAGCTATATCGCTTTTATTAACTACTATTAATCAGCGCCGACTGCAAATAAAAATGGCTGAACACGAATCAACTGTCAATAATCTCAAACAACAAATTGTATTAATGAATAGTAGAATAAATAAATACCAAACAAAAATAAACTATTTAGATAGAAATTAAAAATTTAAATATGAAATTAAAATCTGACTTTTCACCGCATTTGGAAAACGCTATTTTGAGATTTTCTCAAACCCTGATATTTACGTTACCATTTTCATTACTTTAAAGCTATCGACAATTAAGCTATGGAAAATTTACGTTGTTTTCCTGTTTGATAACTTCCCGTGAAAAGTCAGATTTTAATCAACTTTTTAGGACTTTTTTGATAATATTTATACTCCCAATAAAGTACGGAGTAGAACTCTTACTATCAGGAAGAGCCTTGCATTTGCAAAACCTCAAATACATATTATTATTTAGGTCTAGGTTAGCATCTTGATTTTCGTTCTTATTTTTCATTTTCTATTACCCACCCATATTTATCATAATAAAATGATACACCTTATTTTAAAAATTCTCAACTGTTTTACGCCTCTATTCATTTCTAATAAAGCATTAATCATTTCAGTTGCGAAATCTATTGACTTTTCTATTCAAATGTTGATTTTTGTTTATTTAATTTATATTATTTTTAAAATAACTGAATATTTTACTACTAATTCAGATAAAATTCTGCAAGAATACAATAGAGTTTTTATTATCTTGGTTATGATTCTTATATTAAGAATAACGTCAATTATAGGAGATTCTAATTTATTTTTATCTTGTATTAAATAGATAGATTATTTAAATGATAAAATATTAATTCTTTTTAATAAAGATGTATCAAATTGTTTTCTTAATTTCATAATTATTTTGTAATAGACATTAGTTTAATAAAGGAGAGAATTTATAACTCCCCTTTATTAAACAAAGTTATCTTCTAGCTGCCCTAGACATATTTTCTTTTTCCTCTGGCTTTAAGGATTCTGAAACTATCCCTTCAATTGAATCTAAAGATTCAATATCATCCTCGTTTGCCTCAGATGTAAGCTGATTATCCTGCATTACTGGGCGGCCATCTTTTGCAGTAATCGTAATACTATTCTCCTTCTGAGTAAAATTATACCCTTCACTTTGAAAGCTCATTGACCCGTCTGCATTCCGATCTCCATAAACTTTCAACATAGTGTCTACTGATTTTGCGATCGCTTTCGCCTTTGTCTCCTTTATTGCATTAGTAACTTTAGTTACATTTTCTTTGACCGTATTGTTGAGGTTAGAGCCTATGTCTGCAACAGCAGAAGTAAACTGTTTATTAACTGTACTTATTTCTTCATTTATTTTTCCAGTAACAGCACCTACTGCTTCTCCATGACGTTCAGCACCTTTTTTAATCTCATTATTTATTATCTCTTTAACCTCTTCAATCCCTGTTTTTACAACCTCTCCCTGAGTTTTTAGCTCATTCTTGATTGTACTTTTAAATTCTTCCATCTGAGATTGTACTTCAGATTTAAGAGATTCTATTTGTCTTTCAAGGTCTGCCTTAACCTTGTCTACTTTTGGAGTTAAAGCAGACTGAATCTGAGATTTTATCTCGTTTATTTTTGGGGTCAACGTAGATTTCACTTTTTCAGTGATTCCTTGCGCGGACTCCTTAATATTACTTTCTACCTTGTTCAGCCAATCTTTTAAGGAATTATTTTGTACCTTAATTCCTTTTGAATTACTAATTTTATTTAACCCTTGCTCTACTCTATTAATTGCCTCCTGCTGTGACTGAAGAGTATTTTTCAAACTGTTAATATCATTAGTCAGTTTCTCAGATAATTCTTTTAAATCATCTTGTGAAACTGAACTCATTTTTATACTGTCTATGAATTTTTCTTGCTCTTTGACTCTTTCTTTTAATGAGTCTATTTGCTTTTGTAAATCCTCAACAGTTACATTTTCATTCTCATTTTTTGGTTCTACAGTTGGTTCTACAGTTTCATTTGTTTGGGTACTTTGACTTTTAGTTTGTTTTTCGGCTTCATTAACTTGATTATTTAACCCCAGCTTGTCAGTTAAAACTTTACCGTCTCTTACATGATAAGCAACTTCCTTACCTATCATAATTCTTACTGAACCTTTGACTTGCTCCGGCTGGTTAATGGCCTTATTTAGCTTATCAACAAGGTCAGGTGACATTGAATTAGTTAGAACTTTTCCATCTTGAGATTTATATTTAAGGTCTTTCCCAATCAAAATTGATACATTTTTAGTATCAATTTCTTTGAATTTTCCCTTTTCTTGAATTTTTGAAAGGATATCATTCAATATTTCCAGGTAATCTGATTGCACCTGTGATTTTTCAGCTTTGACCTCATCCATGATTTATTTACTCCTGAACTTGTAATGCAGATTTAGTTAAAGCAGCAGGATTAACAATGACTTCTGGTAGTTTTACTCCACCAAGTCTATCAAGAATTACCTGCCCTTCAATTTCGATGTAAGCCCATTGGCTATCAATTTGAACCGATATAGATTTACTATTAGAATCTAAATCGATTAAGTTGTACTCTTGCAAAATGCCGTCTTTGACAAATACATGGGAGCTTTCTGCGTCCCCATAATAAATTTCTATCAACTCTGGTACGTAACCATTTTCAAAAGGCGGCTCATCACAAAATTCTGCTGCATTTAAAATATCTGTTCGATACTTTCCAGCAAGAGCTACAATATCTAATGGCAACTTGCTCAATAATCCTAGTTCATATTCATTAAAATTGTTGGTAGAATTATTCATTTTTTTGCTCCTATTTTTTTCAATTTATCCTTAACTGCATCTTTTTTTTCTGGATTTAAAGGCAATATTCTTTCTGCCTCTAATAGTCTATCCCTTAACTCCTTTTCTGTTGGCTGTTTTAAAACTGAATTTTGAATTAAACGTTGTTGTAATTTGTACCATTCAGCAACACTTTTTGCTTCCAAATCAATATCAGCTTTTGGAATATTGATTTTCTCTAACAGTGGCAGCGAAATTTCCTTTCGGTTGGCGAATCCCGGACTAATAATTACAGCCCTACCTTCCCCTAAAGTATTAAACTGATTTGGCTCAAATAAATCCCTTGTACTGTTCTGTTCCGATATTGATGTACTTGATCCTCCTTTCCCCCCACTACTGCGCGATCGCTCTCTATGGCCAATTTGCTCTTTACCTAAAAATTCGCTAAATCGCTTGGCCGCAGTATCATCTTGTGGATTGAAGAAAAATTTAGTAGCACAGCCGCCGAATATGGCACTTGTAATTTCTGGAGAGTAAGCTTTTTCAAGCTGTGACAAATTTTGCAGTCCCAATATACAAACAAGTCCGTCCTCTCTGTTCTGGTTCAACCAGTCAACGATTGCTGGCAAGTATATTGTCGGAACTTCGTCCAATGACAAAAGTAAGGGATCTGTTCTTTTACCAGCAATATTTCTACTTACGAGAAGGTGAAGTATTGAAACTAGCAAAGGCCCAATAACATCACGCTTCTCTTTGTTCATCCCAAAAACCACCATCTTTCTACCCTTTAAATCTAAGGGTATGTTTGTTTTGCCGTAAAACGCTGATAGTGATGATGGAGTCATAAATCTGCTGAACGTGCCGCTTGTAGTACCCACGATACTAGCTGCCGTTTCAGGACTGCCAGCCACCGATAAAAATTGGCTAAATGCAACTTTAACCCAATAATTTAAATCTGCCCTTTGAATCCTCTCTATAAGATTAGGTAGGCCCAGAATCGTACTGCACATCATGATATCGGGATACCTAGTAAGTTTTGCTAATTGGAAAATAGCCTGTGCCAGTTGATCACCTGCATTAGCAAAAAAGCTGCTATCTGAAGAATCGCCACCGGACAATTTAAAATTACGGTTCAGAACGATTGATAGCTGCCTTGCCATTTCTGCGTCACTCTCATCTTTGATAAAGTCAAGAGGGTTTGCAATGCAAGATTCTTCAAATCCAGGAGCCAATACCGTTACTTCGTAGCCGTGCATTGCTGCATATCCGGCTAACTTAGCTGCTTGTCCCTTGGCTGGAGAATTTTCTGATTCCTGATGCGCGTATTTGAAATCATAGAGAATAATTGGTTTTCCCTGCTCTATGCCAGATCGCACCAAAGGATTATTTACTGAAAAGGTCTTTCCAGAGCCAGGCCCGCCGCTAATAAAAATACCTCTTTGCGCGTCTGGTAAGTATAGTCTGGTTTTATCTTCTGGCAGGTTTGTAATTCTTCTATTGCCCACTACTTCAAAGGTAGCGCCTTTAGGAGTTCCTATGTACAGAGCTACCCTATTATGTCTGCGTTCCTTAATTTGCTTACAAGCAATTTTCCGGGCTACATTTCTCTCTCTAGCTCCTGCCCATCTTGCTCTTGCCAGTTTGTTGTTTTTTCCTCTTCCGTCTACTACCTTAGCTATTATTAATACTGCAATACTTGCAATCAACCCGAAACCCATTGGTGAAAATAGAGTATCCTGAAATTCCTTTGGTAGCAGTTGGTCAACATTTGAAGTCTGAGATTTTGAAGACTGAGATACAGAAGCATCAGTTGATATGTCAACTAATTTGTTATTATTAACATTTCTTCTTGTCTCTTGTTTCATAAAATTTGACTTCTAAAATTATTTAATATCTACTTATAAATCCTAAATCAGCTATTTTCTTCAATTGCCTCCAAGAATAACTAAATTATTCTCTTTAACTGGAATCCAAGGGACAGGCCCAATAAAGTACGGAGTACAAGACCTTCCACCCCAGAAAAATCTAATACAAACTCTAAAAAATATACCAAAATTAGCCGTACCTGTAGCCTCATTTACCCCTGTCAGCACAACTTTAAAAGCTGGGCCATAAACAAGCCTTCCCGTGGGTTCTTTCCCTCCGTTTACAGCCTGCAATATTCCAAACCCACCATCTACTTGCTGTGAAGAACCAGAAGCCCACCTTTTACCGTAAAGTCCCTGAGAACCAGCTACATCTCCTAATTCTAAATAAGAACATTCTTTACCTACTTCACAAGGAACTATTACTGTTTCATTTGAACGATTTATTTTTCCAGAAACAAAATAATTATCCCTAGCTCTAGAATCTCCACGCTCCGATTCACCTAAAACTACAGATGCTATCCCCACAACATTTAAGCCTGAATCAATTGGTATTGGCATTTTATCAAAGGGAACTTTGTTTAATCCAGGTATTTCTTTAATCAAAGTCTGCTGCCAATTTTGAAACCTGCCGATTTGCGTTTCTCCCAATCTAGGAATTGAATTTATTGAATATTTTGATAAGTCTAAATCTCCCAAAGACAGATTACTAGCTTCATTATAAGAAGATAGCACTTGTCCTAATGTGCCACCCGCATTTATTCCGTTTCTTTGTAATAAATCTTGTACTGGTTTTATTCTACTAATATTAACATTTCTTAAGTTAGGGACAGCCCTACTTAAAGAACCTAAATCTTGCCACTTCATTAACCCAAATTTGTCTAATGTTAATTCCTTAGTAGAAATGTTAGTTATTGCAGATATCCTATTCAAAGTAAATTTGCTTTGCTCAAATGCTTCGTCTACGTCTCCTAGCATGATAATAGAATCTATAGTTTGCCCAGCATTCCAAGAGCGTGAGGGGTTGTATCCTAATTGTCTTACAATATCTGAGGATACATTAATAAATCCACCTTCTTGGACAGCATCTAAATTAGACCAAGATATTCTCGACCAATCAGGTGATTTTAATTGAAATTTTCCAGAATTGTATGTAACTGTTGGAACTTCTGCTAATGATAATCCTGGGCATAAGGATATAGCAGCAGTCAAAAAAGCTGATAAAATTATTTTTTTCAGAAGCATCAGTTTTGCCCCCATTCAACTAATTTATTAAAAAGCTCTTGGCTAATTCCTGATAGCCTTACAGCATCAGTCCTATTTTTTCCCCTTCTAAGCAAGCGGATAGCATCTTGTGCTTTATTCCATTCTTTCGATTGCGGCTTTATTATCCCCCTGTTGAGTGCCACACCTAGCCCATAAGCAACCGCATTAGCATCATTTCTTTTTAATACAGTTCCTACTTGTAAACTGCTGGATTGTATAGTATTTTTCTTAGTTTCAACCTGCAAATTATTTTCTTTGGGTAATTCATTGTTACTTGAATTACTCTGAGAATTTGTTGAATTATTCAGTTTTTCTGGTTCCGAAGTAGGTTGAGGATTTTCATTATTACTAGGTTTTTCCTGTGTCCTAACCTGTGCCAATTTAGGAACATTTCTAATAGGACTATCAACTAAAATTGTTCTAGGTTTAGAATCAGAAGGATGAATGATTAATGATGTATACTGCGGATTTCCTGTAGCCGGAGTTAGTTTGAATTGATAATGTTTTTGTCCTTGTCCCTCTCCACTAGACGTTAGTATAGTAATGACAGTGCTACCATCCTTGCTGTTAGTCAGCGAAGGGAAACTTATTGGCTTTATTTGCCTGATAAAAAGTACAGTAGCTCCCCCAACTCCACAGGTTTCTTGATTGTTAGAACCTTGCTGGCATAAACTGCCATTGGAGCTTAGAGCGAATCTAGAAGGGTCGCCAAGCCAAACTTGCTTAATAGTTTCCCCTACCGGAATAAAACTTATAGTTAGTCCGTAACCTTGCCAAACTTTTAAGTCTATTCCTCTACCTGTTGTTGCTTGTGCATCTTGAGAAGATACATTTCTGGCTGCTGGCAATGCAAGTGTATCATTTGCATCGAGTATAATTACCGCACTTAGTAAAGCTCCTAAAATCTTCATATCATAGTAGTCTTATTTACAAAAATTTGTACTTCTGTGTTTGCATCAAGAACAAATACTTGCTGTTGCTGCTGTACGTTTTGAATTTGTCTTTCATTTGAATTTTTCATTCTGCTCAAAATTTCATTTATACTTCCTTCAGTGAACCCAGCCAAGACGTTTCTGTTTTCGTTGCTGGTACTTGTTACTGTTGTTCCGTTGCTAACTGTGATTTGAGAATTACTACGATTTTGAATTTCAGATGCCCTTGATAATCCAGATAGTAGTGATGCCATTAAAGAATTTCCTAATCCACTACCACCTCTGCGTGATTGGGCTTTTAATAAAGTACCGTTTCTACCCAACACCAAAATCGAATTTGGTGTTATCGGTTTTTCCTGAGTCTTACCCTCAAGATTAATAACCAAAGCTGCCACTGCCGTCATCTGCACAACTTCTGAATTATTTGGGCTAAAATTGGCAACAATGTAAGAACCCTTCGGCAAAACTTCTTGCCCGTCAAATCCTTTCAGGGGTTGTGACAACCTAATTAAAGATGTCTGCGGTTGTCCTTGTCCTTGAACACTCCCTACCCATGCTATTGGGGTTTCTAGTACACCAGATGCACGAGTGCCTACAAGAACCCTTTTACCTTCATAGTTTGGTGTTGTCGTTTGATTAACATTCTTAAAATTTCCTGTCCCACCTTCCACTTGAGCATTTTTTAAATTGGATTGCTCATAATCACTTACAGCGCCATCTCCAGCAGAGTAATTCCCCACATTTCCGGCCGCTAGCCATTCCTGCATAGGGTCTTTTTGATTTGCCCTATTGAAAGGTAAAGATTGAGGAGAAAAAGTTGTACGTTCTGCTCTAGGAACAAATGTCTGTCTTTGAATTTGAGGCTGACGTTGAATTTGAGGCTGACGCTGAGGTATAGGTTGAGGATTATAGTTGTTTGTTGTAGTCCTTGGTGATGTCGGCTGATAAGTACGTGATGGTGGTTCTCTCCTCACCGTAATAGGGCGGCTTGTAGTAGGAGTAGCTGTAGGTATAGCCTGTGTTTGGGCCGGAGAAGGTGAAACTGATGGTGTAGGGCTGCTGCTACTCTTCCTGTTTGCGATCGCTGCCAATTCCCCCTTCTGAGATGTAATTGCGATCGCTGTTTTAAGTTCCCCTTTATCATCTTCTTCCTTTAAATTAGTTTCCTCCTTACTTTTATCAGCAACAGGTTGTTGAGTCGGATTAGATATAGATGATGAAAGACCACCAATCATTGACCCAAATACTATAACTAATATCAATACCCCACCTGATACTGTCATTCCTTTTAACAAGGGATGCCCTGCCACCGGACGAGTTGTTACAACTTCTTCTACTTGTATTTCCTCTTGGGGTGAAGGTGAAATATTAATATCAGTATTTGAATCCACTTTTAATTCATTTATTTCCAGCCCATTCATTTGAGCAAATTCACTACTTCGCCCTTCATTTTTTTGCTCTTTATCTTTATTAACTAAAGTATTTGACATAATTACCTTCCTAAATCCAAATCTTGAATTTTATAAATCTCCATTCCTGCTTTTCTAGCATTATATGCAGCTATAAGCTGCCTAGAAGGATTATTTGGTAGAGGAGGAGTATCTACCGCCCTAATATAAATATCTTTATTAAATGAGATACCTTTACCAGACTCGTCTTTCTTTTGAAAAAAAACTATTGTAGATACGAGTTTAATTCTCCAATTACCTTCAGAAATCTTTTCTGGTTCAGAGATGTGTCTAACTAACAAAGCCGACTGGGTATCTCCCCTGAAAACATCAGTAGGAGTTAAGCTAGCTATTTCTCTTAAAAAGCTGGCTCGGAAATCTTCTGATAACGCAAATCCAGCTTCCCAGGCATTAGTAGTTAACTTTTTATCGCCAGTACCAACGGGGACACCATTATCTAGTTTTATCTTTCTTGGATCGGTTTCTTCTGATACCTTGGGAACGGCATTCCAACTCATTAAATTCATCATTGTTCTACCCACAAAATTCATAATTGCGGCATTAGAACGCTCTTTTTCTCCAATTGGAATTGCTCTGATAGAAGTACCATCTTGTAATTCAACTAGAGTTGGTTTTGTACTAGAAATTTTACCTAATCTACCTGAATTAGCTAGGCTTATAAAAAATATTAGTATCAGTATTATTGTCTGCCCTATTGATAGAAGTGGGGTAAGGTTTATTTCTTTCTTGTCTAGTACCCTCATCCAAATATCCTCCCAGCAACTAATCTAGCACTACTAGAAAAAACAGAGAACACCGACATTCCCCCTCCAGCCCCCATAGCTACTGCTAAAATTGGCGATAAGATTGCCTGCACCAATTGCAAAAATAACGGATTGCTATTGCTAGAATTTACGATTGAGCTTGCAGCTATGCCACACAAAATTGAGTAGCATATCAGCACTAAAGTGAGCGCTACCCACCCAGCTATCCATGCGTAAATCGGCTTAGATCCAAATGGAAAAAGCGAAAGAGCTAAAAATATAGGTGCAGTATAAGCATTTAATAAAAAAGCCACTTGCACCACATACTGAAAAGCTGCTTGCAAACCACTAAAGATAATCCATGAAAGAGCTTGGACGGCTGAATTAATAGCTTGTCCAGCTATTTCTACAGGATTCCAGCTATTTGAATAAGAGGATAGCCCATTCTTTTGTTTGTATTCTTGAGCAGCTTGCTTGGCCTGATTAATTTTTTCTTCTCTACATCTCTCTCTAGGATTGATTTGATCTCCCTGGTCGTTTACTCCGCTTTCCGGTTCGGACTCGCATTGTTGTAGCTGATTTTGCACGGCTATTGAGAATGCTTGATCCATATTTGTAGTTCTAATGGCATCCCTCAAAGTAACGCCATTCCGCGTTATGCTCAATACCCTGTCATTAAGATTAACTGCTATATTTCTAAATGCTAGTGAAGTATTTGCAAGTAATTCTCCATTATTAATTGTTAGCATCAGGCACACTATTAATGGGTAAACTATTTCATTAATTATTTCATGATTCAATCCCTCTTCAGATAATTTTGATGCCCATCCTACAGACCAAAAAGCTACTAAAACTACTGCAACTAATGCTGAAACAGATACTACTGCTTTATAAGCTTCACTTTGTCCAGTAGCTAAATCTTGCCAATCTTGATTAAACGAGGAAACTACCAACCTTGAACCGTTAATAGCTCCCTCTACAATATCTTCTGCATTAGTATCGCCTGTGACTGTCAATAAGGAATAAAAATTAATCATGGCCTTTTTTCCCAAAAAGCATCAGCAAAAGCAGCAGTATTGAGGATTTGAACCGCACTACTATTACTTTGTGCTTGTTCTCTTCTGGACTGCTCATCTAGTCGAGAGGACATATCACTTAAGTTAATTCCTGCTGCTGCCATAAGTCTGGTTTGTTTTTGCTCTTCACTTTGCAATAACTTTTGTAATGATACAGACTGAACATTTTGAACTGCCATTTTTTTCAAAATGTCCTGTGTTATAACATCATTTTGTGCTTCATCTGACAAATCAGATGAGGTTTGGACAGCATCATTTCCAACTTCAATTTCTCTTGCTTGTGTCTTTTGTCCGTCACCACCTAAAACCGACTGAGATAGGCTATATGTATAAGATTGATTCCAACTCCTCTGTGCATCTCTCCCTTGTGCTTGGGAGCTAGTTTGCACTAAATCTACTTCCCTCCCTTCAACTATTCCCCTGATTTTTTTGCCTGATTCTAAAGGATCAGGTATCCCTAAATCTCCAACGGTTGAGTCAATTGCGGCTTTAATATCTGAATTTAGTCCTTCCCACTGTTTGCTAAATTCTTCTTTATATTCGTTCATGTATCCCTGGAGGCTAGTTACAATTTGCTGAACTTGCTCCAAAAAAGAAAGTTGTGCATTAGCTCGTAAATTAAAAAATATGCTGAATCCTACAGCAAAACTAAAAACTGCTAAACGGAGATAAATAGGGGGTAATATCCAACTTCTGGTTGATTTCATACAAGTAAGTAGTAGGTACTAAAAAAGGAATTGGAGAACAAACTGAAATTACTTCTATCTTGTCTCCTAAAAATTTATTTCCAGATACCAACAATGGCTGAGGAGGGTATTTCTCAGGCATTCTTGATAAAGTTTCAAAAAGCTTACCTTCATACCTGGGATTATCAGGTATTAAATTTATTGGTCTATCATATATTAATACATATTCTTTCCCCACTTTAAAATTATCTTCTCTAGGTTTATTAAGTTTAATATCAACGGTATCTAGTGACTTTGCAGCATAATAGGCTGCTTTTAAAAATCTATCTCCTTGAACATATTTATTAGCACTGTCTAACCTTTGTTGACACTGCTTTTCTCTTTCAGCAATTTCTTTCTCATTTCGTTCTTTATTCCACTTCCAAACTTCAAATGAGAATCCACTTACTAAAACTCCTAAAATAGCTAGTAAAACTTTGTAATGTGCAAACCCAGTTGCAATTTCTAGTTTTTTCATAGTTTATAAAGGTTTATTTTGTTGAATGCACTCTAAATAATATTTTGCAAACTCAGATACCCATTTAAACTTATCTGAGTATTTGTTTTTAAATCTGTCACGGGCTGCTTGTTCATCTCTATTGTTAGCAACAAGTGCCAGCATTACATATGATGGGTAATATCTACACCTAACATATTTGTATTCATAGTCTAGCAACCATAAAGTGTACAATTCCTGTAGGTTCGGCGCAAAGCCTTCGTTTTGCTCAATAATTTCTTTAGGAATGTCTATATGCTGTACATAATTTTTTGCTGCTCCTCTAACTATTTTTCCAATTAATCGGCAGGGCATATTATCTAATATTTTAGTTCCTGCCTTTGATTTAGCTATTGAACTGATATCCTGTGCAGCCAGCATGACACGGCATCCACTTTTTCTAGCAGTTGCACATTTTCTACCTACTAAATCCGACAGTGACGCAAATTCTAATAGAACACTTGCCTCATCCATAAAAAAGACACTATTTGCAGATGATAAGGATTGGCGAGATGCGGCTATATAAGCTGACATACCAAATATTTCTGCATCACTACTAGACCTTAAATTTGTCAGCGCAAAAGTTATTAATTTACCATCTGCATCAAAAGTTGATGGCTTACAGATTGCATCTCCGATTGTACTATTCTGCCAATATTGAAAACGCAATTTTATGTAGTTTAATGCTTTTTCAACATTCTCATCTTCATATCCTAATTTTATATATTCTTCACTAAAGAATTTATCCATGTCCACTAGTGTTGGTGTATTAGCCCAAGCACTAGACCCTAAGCCTCCTGCTCTGGCTTCTGCAAATCGCCTTTTAATATCAGGGTCGTCATAAAATGCTTTCGTTCCCAATGGAATTAAAGACTGAATTGTACTTGATAGAAAGCCATCTAGTTGCTGAGAACCTAATACTAACTGAAGGATAATTGAATTTACATCGTCTCTATGATCCTTGATTCTTTCTTCCCATTCTTCTTCGGGAATTTTTGATAAATCTAATGGTTGAACGAGATTATTAGATTCTCTAGAAATGTCAAAATAAAATCCATTATGATATGGCGTGTAGTCGCCAAATGTTCCTGTACCATCATCATTTGGAAGGTCAATCATCAAGACGCTCATTCCCTGAGCCTGACATTCTGCAAGGATGGAAGATACTAGGACTGATTTCCCTGAACCTGTAGTTCCTAAAACTAAAATATTTTTAGTTTTTGACAAATCAATATTAATTGGTGATTGGCCTTCATCTGCAAGAAGCTCAAAGCCAGTATTATTAATTCTAGTATTCTGTACTAAGTTGGTTAGTCCTAAAACTTCACTGGCAAAGAAAGTTATGGTTCGCTTGTATGGACGTAGCAAAATTGGTTCCAGCCGAATCAATAAAGTTTGCAGCCAGATCAACCAAGCGTATTCAGCTTCACGGGTAAGTTCCGTAGGTTGAGCAATGTAGCCAGAAATTAATCGGCAGGCATCATCTAATTCCTCTGGTGTATCTCTATAAACTAAAACTACTAAACTTAAGTTCAAAGGCGCATCTCCTGTATAGAGTTGCCTTTGCGCTTCTACTGAACGCTCCACATTGATCTGGGCAGAAACATCTATTGATTTTTTCTGCTGTACGTTTAAATCTAATGCTCTTGAGCGTTTAGTAATCATTTGTTGTGCTGCACGGGTTATGCCCCTGTCAGCAGGAGTAAATTCTGTAATAACTTCCACATCGTAGATGTTATTCCTTGAGAAGATATCCCATAGAAATCTAATCTGATGTTTAGTAGACGCAAAAATTTCTGGCTTGCGCGTCAGTACCATCACTGCTACAAATTTTTTCTTATCTCCCTTTGTCAGACACACCCAACGTTTATCAGCAAAAGGAACCCCATTATTAAGAACTATTGAGCTTAAATGAGCTTGATTAACAACCTCAACTGGTTTATCAAATACTGCTTTCTCATCTATTTCTTCTGTAAGTCCTTCTTGAGTGTCAAAAACTAAAGTATGTGGCGGAATGACAGCCATACCACCCACATTTTTACAAAGCTCTTGCCACAATTCTTTATCTGTTTTAACTTGCGGATTTAGCCCCATTCCTATTAATATTTGCCTATATCTCAATGAGGCTTCTAGAGCTTTAGTTAGAATTTGAGTAAATTTCTTTTTGGTTAGTTGGCTGCTCCCTGAATCGGTAAATCTCCTTTGAACAAAAGCTGCTAACTTAGCCAAAAATTTATCTACTGGATCTGAAGTTTCTAATAATTCTGAATTTATCGTAAATGATATGTAAACATTTAATTGTATATCTTTTCTTACTTTTTCTTTAGTTAATTTTTTAGTTCGGGCAAGCCTGCCCCAATCTAAAAATTCACATTCTGGTGAATATGGATTCTTAATCCGGTTCATTAAATATTCTTCAGCATCACTATCATCACAAAATGAACTCCACCTAAAGGTTATTTTTTCCCCTTGAGGAATTTCCTTACAGCCATTTTCAAATTTTTCTGCTGCTGCTTTGATTTCCCCTTCAGACGCGAAGACAGGGTGTATCCCATTACAGGAAAACCCAAATATAACTTGTAAAGTATTACTACTTTCTCCTAAATTCTTTTTGCTTAATAAATAACCTCCTATTACATAAGAATCTTTTTTAAGTCTAACTATTGTTGTTAAATCTAAAAAATCTTCAAACGGGTTCAGTATTTTTGGTTTAGAAGAACGAGTTAATTTGACCCTTTTATTTCCTATTTTTTCTTTCTTTTCAGGAGTTTTATAAGTTAGGTATCCTCTTGTCCATTTTGGAACTATTGGATACAGTTTAGACCAGTAAATATGAGGCTTATCTCCTGATAATAGAGCCACGGACATACTAGCCCAAAATGTAAATCCCAAACTCCAAAAAACGTTTATACCAAGAATAAGATAAAGAATGCCAAAAATCACAGAAAAGACCCCGGCAAAAATTACAAATTGTCTCCCTGTGAATGGGCCAAACTTTGGACTTTCACCTAAGCTTTGATTGATTTTTTTTGCTTCACCACTCATACTCAGCTTATCCTTGCATATATTAACTTCCATATCCTCATATAGAGAATATGGAAAGTGTGCGATTTAATTTCTTAACTTAAGTGCATAGATCCGAACCGAAAAGAAGAGACTGGAACAGCACAATTATTATTACGGAAATGAAAGTAAATATCGGCTGCTGTATGACATTTGACACCTCTTCACCTCTTCCGTATGCCGCCACACCTTGATAAACACTAAAGCAAAAATATCCGAATAAAATTACAGTTAGTCCTGTAAACAAAAAGACTGGCAAATTATTCAAAACTGTTGTACTGATCTCACCCCCTGATGATGCTTTGGTTATCATGCAGGTCATGGCGTTTCTTGCAGTTGTGAATATATTTGCTTTTGCCGGAGTAGGGCGTAAAACTATTAACAAACTGCAAACAACAGAAACTATCTGCCACCGATATTTATACAGTAATCGGTAGAACGAAAAAGATGTTTTTATTAGCATAATTTGACCAAGTAGATTGGTTTTACTCGAAATTACTTTTGTCTTGAAACTTTAAGCGTTCTTTACGTTTTTAACAAGAACTTAAGTATAAATAACATAAATTAATCGAAATAGCAAAAAGTCATAAAAGATACATTTCTTCACAAACTAGTAATTTTTGCTGAAAATTACATATATTTTATGACTTTCGATAGTTGTTATCAGAATTTATACTTAATTTTTCTTACTTTTTAAGCAGTATCATTTATGTCTAGCAATGGTTTACCCCTGAACCATTAGATTTATTTATGTACCTCTCAGTTGGATTACTTACAATTGCAGATATCAGTTGAAAGTGACGTATATCTGCAATTGTTTTAGTAAGCAGATATCAGTTGAAAGTGACGTATATCTGCAATTATCTACTTAAGGAAGTCGGCTCAGGAAGCAGAAACTTATAAAACACAATATGTTTACTCTCTTTTCTCTAGCCTGCTCGTAATTGCCTTTAGTAATTCTGCTCTCGTGAATGGCTTAATCAAATAATCATTCGCTCCTAATTCTCTGGCCTGAAGAATATCGTCTTGAGAACCTTTCCCCGTCATGAAAATAAAAGGAATTGCTTCAGTCGCTGGGTTTGCACGCGCCCACGATACTACTTGATATCCGTTTAGTTTAGGCAGGGTGACATCGCAAATAATCAAATCTGGAATTTCTCTTTGTATTAATTCAATCCCAGCCTCTCCGTCATTTGTGTCCACAATTTCAAAATTTTCCGCAACCAGGATTTCTTTAATGTTGGTGCGAATATCTTCATGATCTTCAATTATTAAAATTTTTATCATTATTAGTTACTTCAAAATAAAAATATTGTACTGCTTTGCTGATTGTTGTGCTTTGAAGCAAGCGATCGCCACTTGCGACCCTAACCACTAATTTTAAAGCGTGTCTTCAGCAATGAAACACAAACTCTGCGTCTAATGCCAATGACACGCAATTCAATAAAATACTTTTGGTTACAAACTGACTATATAAAAGCAAGCTAGTAGCGACAACCACACACCGTCCCAGTATTTGCAATTAACTATCTTAGTCCTCCAACTCACAAAATTTGTTACTCATCCTTACATTCTCTAAGAAACTTGGAAGCATTGATTTTAAACTTTCCAAATCTATTTCTTTGCTAATAGCTTTTCTTAAAACTATTGCTGCCACTTGGCAAGCTTCTCCAAAAGAACATTTTTTCTTATAAAGTTTAAATCTTATTCTTTGTACTAGTTGAGTCATGTCATCCAATACTTCGATTGGATATGGATAATCTTCTGTTAAGTATTCTTGTTTCATACAAACATTTCCTTTTAGTAACATTTAATTATCAATTCTTCGATTAGAACCAAAATAATGTCCTCCGATTAATGTACTTATTCCAAAAACTGCAACGCCTATCCACATTTGCCGTAACAAAACATAATTTTGATTTTGAAATTGAAATTCACGACTAATGTTGTGTTTTTCACTAAATCTTGCAAACAATATTGCTTGTAAAGAAACCACGCTAATAGCAGAAACTATTGCTGAGGTTTGTAATAGTTTATAAATAAAATGTCTCTTCATAGAGTATCTATTATTTCTTTCAGATGTT
This sequence comes from Anabaena azotica FACHB-119, assembly GCF_014697625.1. Classification (GTDB taxonomy): domain Bacteria; phylum Cyanobacteriota; class Cyanobacteriia; order Cyanobacteriales; family Nostocaceae; genus Trichormus; species Trichormus azoticus_A. The sequence goes on from NZ_JACJSG010000042.1 coordinate 33,308, forward strand.
CTGTAAAAAGTGTACTCTCCATCATAGCAAAATTGAACAAGTTTTACCTCCTTGCCATTGGCTTCTAAAAGCCTAGTAGTCTTCATAGCATATGCACGATATTTGTAAAAACCTTGAAAACTCCATCCTCTAAAAGTTTTAATATATAAACAAACGAAGTTATTATTGCTCATTTTCAATTACTTTAATTTTATTGAAGTTTACATTCGTTTGATTTCATTGGTTGGCTGCTGTCGTAGCAATTATACGCTTCTGATAGAAATCATGATTTAACTGAGAAAGAATTTGCTTAGTACCTAATTCCGACCAAACCCCCAAGTGTTGCCCATTTAGAGATATTTGATAATACCCGCAAGGGATGCGATCGCATATTACCTGATGCCCTGTTTGATGGCATCTCTGAATCATCTGCATAATTTCTCTAGGATAGGTAGCGGGAACTCTATACTCAGGAGCAATGCTAATCTCGCCACCCCACATTTCTGGTAAATATTTTAGTATTATTTCCTCTCCTACCTGATGACGATGACATAATCCTTTTGCTTCAAAGCAGAAGAAAGTCATGTCTGTGGGACTTTCTTTTTGAGCTTCAATCCAAGCTTTTATCAAAACTTTCCGAGAATGAAGAATTTCTCTGAACTTACTTTTATATTCTTCCTCAGCTTCCTTATCCTTGGCTGAAGACTTCCACCATTTCAACAAATTTGGTGTAGGCGCAAACAATGTTAGGTGTTCTCCTTCCCATCCATTAGGGGGATAGAGAGAAATAGAAATTTTTCGACCTATAGCTTTCTTACTACCGTAATATGATGTGTAAATCATTTACAACTCCTTTAAATCCTCAGATGCAGCCCACGAAGTCGTACTAAGATTTTTCTTGGAAGATTTAGGAAATACACAAGATTCTTCATCAGGAAATTGTAAATAAGGCAGTTGAGGAGAACGTACTTCTACTTGGTAAAAATACGAATTATTAATAAATAGTAATCCCTGGATAATGCGTATTTTTGATATTTCTGATGCAAATTTATATTCAACGACTTGACCTAACTTAAATTTAGGTTTCTCAATATTCAGCCTTTTCAATTCCCCTGAAGAAATAACTTCCTCTGGCATTAGAGGAACAATACCTACATCGCTAACAACCAAATACCTCAAAGACCCATTATCGCACTCGAAGCCACAGCAATAACCAATTTCTTCCATCTTAGAAGCTATTGACATATACACTTTTTCAAATATGTTGACTTTCGCTTGGGGAATTTCTGACCCCCAAGGAGGGGATAGATACCAGCAAGTTTCTAAAAAACTAATGTTACTCTGATAATACATAAACCACTCCAGTTTTAATGTTTTGATTTCTATGATTGGTGTAGTAAATTTCTTGATAAATCGTGATTTCTTAACTGCTTTTGTATATCCGTGAATAATTGATAAGCAAAAGAAGGGGGTACTGAATATCCAATTATGGAACCTGCTACAGCAGCTTCCTTTGGGAGTTGATACCAAGGGGGAAATCCTTGCAAAGCTGCTGCTCCTTCGATAGATAGAGACTTGACAGTTCCATCAGGAAGCCAAATATCAGCGAATAGGTTACGGTTGCCACCTTTGTGATCTGTGAATTGCGATCGCAGTATAGTATTGGCTGGTTCAGCCCCCGGCTTTAATTTTGGCAGCCCCCGCACCCCAACTCTTTCAATCAAAAGCGGTGTTGGTTCATTTGTTGCTAAAAATATCTCTAGAGCTTGTTTTTGTTTGGCTAATAAATAGGAGTCATTCATCGTGGCGATGAGATGACCAATCGCTTCATACCATCCAATTTTTTTAGATGTAGGTGGTAGTGTCAGTGCCAAATCTTCACAGGCCACAAGCACTAGACGTTTCCGCGCCTGGGGTAGAGCGTAATCAGCCATATTGACCACGCTGTAATTGACTTTGTACCCCAATGATTCCAATGTGAAGAGGATAATGGCGAAGCTTTGACTATCTTGGTATCGTGGGACATTTTCAAGAGTAAAAACCCTTGGGCGTAATTGTTGAATAGCAAGGGCTACAGCTTGCGCTGCTGTCAGGTCATCTGGTGATTCCAAGCCAATACCTGCTTTTGCAGTATGAGCTTGACTAAAATTAGAGCAGACTGGCGACGCATGAAGATAGTCGGGTCTTTGTGGAAATCCGATGAATCCTTCTTTTGCGACCTCTTGTACTGTTAATTGGATGATTTTACAGCCGTACTCACTGAAATTATGGTGGTGTGCTTGAGCGATCGCCCGACTCAACTCTGGTTTCGTTGGGTCATATTCAACAGCAACCTCTATGCGAATGCCAGCATCCACCATTCCAGCGTCAAGACCACCACCCCCAGCAAACAAAACTACGGCTGTCGGTGCATGGGTGGGTAATTTTGGTTTAAGATTTGTTTTTTTGGCTTTTGCTCGTTTAATAAAGCTTATAATTTCATCCCTACTAGCTCCTTGAAGCTGCATCTCACGAATCATTGATATTGCGCCATTCGGGATAGAGCCAATACTGCGCCCTTTCCAAACTCCATTAACTTTCTGCTCCCAATTAAACCCCCAGCGCCAATGCTTTGGATTATTGGGATCACGCTCTCCAATAACGCGCGGATAAACAACTATTGAGCCATCGAGTAGCTTTTTAGTTTCGGTATACTGATAAAGACAGCCCCTTCCTTGAAGATTTAACGCTTTGGAGTCATCCTCTAAGAATTTTTCGTGTATTGAAGATGACTTTGCCATAACTAAACACCCTGCAACAGCAACCAACTATGAGAGTTTCACTCAAGCACTAATTAATTCATCAGGAACATTGAAAAGCCCCAGTTGCCCGGTGTAGGGAATAGGGGTAATGGCACGAGGATTTTCCAATTTCCAGTGATATTGTTCGGGCATCCCCCAACCAGAGGCAGTTGTGGAGTATAAACAACCAACAACTCTAACCACACCAATAATTTCACCGCAACTAAGCAGTTCTAGGGGTGGTACGATAACGCCGAGTCTTTGACAAAATTCTTTAGCCAATACATACTCTTTTTTGGTGCATTTTAATCCCGCATGGATGAGAATATCGCCCCGGTAATGAATAGGCCAATCTCTGTTTTCAATATCTTTGTTGGCATAAATTATTGCCCATGACCAAGGGCGACGAACAGACAACGCCTTCATATTTATTAATACCAATCGTTTCCTGATTTAGCATCCAATAATTCTTGTTTGGGTATATAACCTGAAACTATTTCTATTTCTCCAATTTCAAAATACTGGAATCCCCTAACCTCAAACTCTAAATCCCATGTCCGGCTATTTTCTACAATTTCATATTGGCAGTCAGCTTGCAAGAGCGCCCAGCAACGCCCGATATTTTCCTGTGAAAGAAACGAATCTCTATTTCTCCAATTCGATTCTTTAACAATTGCCCTTTGGCATAATGCGATTAATTCTTCTCTTGTTGGGAGTTCTGTAGTTATTACTTTATTCATCGTTATGCCCATAAGTGCGTTACATTTCGATTTTATCATGCAAAACAGGATTTATCTATAGATAAATCCTGTTATTAAAGTACAAAACCTTTTATTTCTTTATACTAAACCACCTGCAATCTATGTACAAGTGGATTATAATAGTTATTTGTAAAATATCAAGCCCTAAATATGTCATTTAAAGCCAATCCCTCAAGCAATATTCTAGTTGGTGATTTAACTGGTAGGAACGGATATGATCAATATCTTTGTATGGTTTGCTTTGCGGCTACTGGGGAAGCACACAAAAAAATAAACGTAGAAGAAGAACTATCTGTTGATATTGCGATTACAAAAGCTCAAGCAGTACAATTGATTGAGCAATTACAGTCATTTCTATCTAATGAATAATCTTGTTGTTCACTATTTTTTTATCTGTTAGCCAAAGTTTTTACAATTTCATAGATTACGAAAACTTTGGCTTTGCCAAATTAGAAACTAATTATTGCTTATAAGTAACAAGCTTTTTAACAAATAACGTTCGCTGATAGGAAGTCTTAATAATATCCTGCGATCGCCATTCGCCAGTTTGTATTGAATTGCAATATGTAACATTTCCAAGGCAATGAAAAAGTTGTCATCTAACCCAACTGAATCTTGCCAGATATTTAGCCACAATTGAGCTAATTCATTGGTAACATTACCACTCATGATAATAGGGATAGTTCTTACTAATCCTTGTGATAATAATGTTACGGAATTGCTAATACTGAAAAACTCTATTAGGTTTCTAACTGCGCTTCTCCAGGCATTTTCTTCACTATAGTTACCAAATACAATCCGACAACGTAAAGATGCTTCGTTTATTGACGTTGTTGATTGATCAATTAATTTCTCCTCATCAAACCAGATTTTCAAAAAATGTATTAATAATCCTATGCGTTTACTTTGTCCTCTTCTTAAATTTAGCCAGAATCCTATAACGGGATCTTTCAGTTCGTAAAATGACTCTCGCCCTATCGCTTCTGAAACCACAAAGTTAATCTCTCTTAAATCTTTTAACTGGCTAGACACTGTTTGGTGAGAGGTAAAACATCTTTGTGCAATTTCCTTTACTGATAGCGCATATCCATAATCAGCTAAGATTTCCACTATTTTTCTTTGCTGGCGTGATAGCCACTGCATTTTTACGCTACAGTATGGCGTTACAGCGTCAACCATTGCCAGTAATGGTTCTTCTAGCTCGTCTAGAGATTGATAATTATCAATGAACCTTGACAGGACGACATAAAAGCGCGGAATACCGCCTAATAAATAGTGAATTACCCGGATGCGATCGCGCCCATTGGATGTTTTGATAAAATCCTCTAACTCTGTTTTTTGTTCTAAGTTGGCAATATTAGCTAGTAGGTGTGCTGCTTCTTCTGTTGTCAGTTCGGGTAGAGTCCTTACACTGAAAAAACCGTAGAATGCTGATTTGTGGCTAGTGACATTACTGAATAAGCTTTGAGAGGTTGCCAATATCGTGCAGCAAGTACCCTCATCCAGAAAGCTACGAAGCTGTGATTGTCCTTCCGCACCCAAACCAGCAAAGACCTCTTGTAAGTTTTCTACAATAAGAGCAATTTTCCGCCCCCCTGCCGCCTCCCTTAGTATTTGCAGGGCATTTGCTTGAGCTTGTTCTACTGGCATCTTATATAAGTCTGCCAGCCTTTGATTCTGTAAGGATTCATCTAAAGCCTTAATAATCCGTATCAATAAATCAAGAAAGGAATTGATACCAAATTCTTCTTCCTTAAGCCTAGCTATCAACAAGCCTTGTAAATCCTCCATGCTGCGGAGGCGATTATATATGAGAGAGATGAGGTGAGATTTCCCTATTCCATTTCTGCCAATTAATAAGTGATATTGTCTTGATTCTGTCAAAGCACTATTACGAATACTTTGAATTAAATAAATCACTAATTCTTGATGTTGCACGAAAATATTTTCTAATGCTTCTTCGGAAGTTTGGCTAGGAGTAAAGGGGAAAATCATCATTTTAATCACCAATGAATTAATTCAAATGTTTACAATCACTATTTTCTGCACCCTGTTTATAACAATTACTCTGAGATATTTTTATTGAAATAGTGGTAGAACTTGCTGAGATAGGCGTTTAGCAGCTATCTCACAATACTGTTCACTGATTTCAATGCCAATTGCTTTTCTATTAAAATCTTTCGCACATTTCAGCGTAGTCCCAGTACCAGCAAACGGATCAAGTATTACTGTTGATTCCTCAGCTAAATTTAATAGAACTTGATTTGTCAAATGCTGAGAAGTATAACCAGGATGCCCGTACTTCTCTTCTTTGAAAAACCACCCCAGCCCCGGTAGTTGTAAATTATGCCAGACATCTTTTGTTCGTTTCTTGGGCTTGGCATTTGTTAAAAGTCCAGCATACTGGTTTATAAATCCATTTCTAATAGCCCCTTCTGGACTCCATGTTAGGATTATTGGCTTATATTCTCTGCCTAACATCTGCCAATAATCTAAGAAATATTTATGAGGAGCAAAAACGCATATCTCACTACATAATGACTTATACTGAGATATCCAGTAATCGCAGAATATTAAGTATTCATAATTTGGTAAATTGTCATTCCATACCCCGTAGTTTTTATTAGTGTTATATGGTGGATCAGTCCAGCCAAAATAACTTCCTTTAAGGTTAGGTAATACGTTCCTACAATCATCGTTGTATAAAACAACGTACTCATCTTGATAGTATGGCTTCATAACTAAATAAACTTTGCTAGATTTTGCTGATTTGCTGTGTACACAGCAAATACATAACGGTAAATACGATTTAATATGCTTCAATAAATTGACGTAAAATTGTCAACTTCTTTCACTTCAATATTTCTAAATTGAGTGAAGCCTATATTTTCCTCTCCTCCATCAACTATTTTAATGAACAAAATAAATTCACCACTTCTAGTTTTTGTAAGACTAGCAATTAAAGGGTAATTGTTATGATTCTTTAAAGAAATAGGAAAATTATGAAAATGCCAAATTTTAAAAGCATGATTTTCTTGATAAGCAACTACAGGCGCAATTATTTCTTGAATTTCTTCTGTCCAGTTTTCTTTAATTGGAACTTTAATGAGAAGCAACATATTTTAGACCCCTTTTTTAATCCTTTTATAGATACTGACTAACAATATTATAGACGGCAATATTAACAGTAAAGAAAGCAAATAGTTTTCATTTCCTAAATTTATACCTCCTAAAAATAACAACGTAAATGAGAAGCAAATATCTACTACCAAGAATTGCTTAGATGGCCTCATAAATACACCTTATTCAAAACCTTTACTTGCAAGAAACTGTTGAAATCTCTTATAAAAAATGTAAGTATTGTGAAATCCTCGCCTTCTGTTGCGGTCACTACCCCTAAAAATACTTATCTCTACTCCGTATTTTCTACATATTTCACATTCGCATCTTTGCCAAGGTTTTACTTCTAATAATTCTTTATAAAGTTCCCGATTTCTGGATTGTTTTTTACCATTACGAGCAATTTGTAGCACTTCATCATAATCCATCAAACTACTAAGGGCATCTTCTAGTGACACAATGCCTGAATCGTAGTTACGAATAACTTCCAATGCTCTCTGTTCAAGCTCCTTAAGCTTTACGCGATCGCACTTACCTTCAGATAGTAAATGGTTGATAGTAGAAGAAGGTTTATCCACATATGGGATACGGACGGCTGCATAGGCTTTCCCATCCAAATGATAGTTATCTTTTGCATCTAGCCATGCTTTACGTAAGGGGCTAGACGAATCGAAGCTTGTTACCCCTAAATGGCGGAAGTAAGGTAGTGCATCAATACGCCCTACTCCAAATAGATGCAGTTTAGTATCAGGTTTTAAATGTTTGTAGACCTCTTGTAAAATTTCTAAAATCTCTATGGTCGGGGACATAGCAACTCCCCCTACTGCTATATACTGATAACCCATCTCAATCAAGGATTTAGCAGCGTTACCATAGCTTTCCGCGTTCCATCCTTGCGCGACTCCAATAGGAGTGAAATTATAGCCTAAATTATTGTGTTTGGTGATGAAATCTTCTGCATTGCTGAGAGTTAATTCATATCGATGTTCTCTAATTCCCGGTTCCTTAAACGGCCCGACTATAAGGTGATCGATACTCACTCCATAGTCAAATCCTAGCTTTTCATAATAGTCTAAGATTTCTCCAGTAGTGTAAGGTGGGTTTTGAAGTTTTATATATCCAAATGCCCCACAATCACCCATAACTTTACCAGGGAATCTTAGATATTTGTGAATGCCTCCTAAATTTTGGATATGGGCAATTTTGTATTTAGACTTGTCCATAACAGTCTTAGATACCAAAATCCCATCATAAGTAGGTTCTGAATATAATTCATGGGCATATATATCATTTTGAGTTTTGCGATTAGGACTGAATTTATCATTTATAAAATCGTAAAATTCATCAACTTTATCATCCCAGTCTGGAATAAAGTATTCCATTTTTAAATGTTGATTTACTGCTGCTGGTAACAATAGAATTTTTTCAAGGTCATTGCTTTTTTTCAGTTTAATTTGCTTTTCCTCAGAGATATCCGACTCTATTACAAACAATTCCAGTTGTTTTTGTTTTGGTTTAAATATCTCCGAAACCATAGCAGGTTCGTGATATATTTCTTCTAGTACACCCTTTCTTTTTGCAACTTCATTAGAAATTTTTTCTAATAACTTACCTTTCAACCCTACCAAAGCACAACCAAAGCGAGAGGCATCACTATTTGATAATGGCAATACATAATACTTCGCTTTACCAGGGTCTATAAATTTTGTACTTTGATTAGAGCATAGAAATATTAAAGTTTGATTTGGTCTTGTTTGTACAGGCAGATTCAAAGCTCTTAAATATTTATCTCCTAATAAAACAAAAACTAAATCATATTCACTAATAGCTGCTTGAAAATCATCATGCAATTTTAAAAAGCTTGACCATGAATCTATTTCAGCACTTTTCATAGTATTGAAAGTGACTGAATAAGGAACGATTTCTTTGTTCTCTGAAATTAAACCATATCCTGCTGAAATTATTTTCAGCGATACGGCATCTTGCCCAAGAGATAGCCTAAATGTATTTACAGCGTCCATTACCTTTAAATGCTGTAAGCCTGTGTACATTTGCGCTGCTGGCTGGCGAAATTGTGATAATTCTTCTGAACGGTCATTAATTTTAGATGGTTCTTTAAAATCATTTATTGTTAATTGGTTACTAACTTGATGCCTTTTTTCTCCAGTACACGAAGTAATTATTAATGTACGAATCACAATTATTCTCCTAATTAAACTCTATTAGTTTTCTAGACCCTATATAAAAATACACATACAAAATTTTATCTAGCCCTCCGGTTTTTTCAATTAATCCGTTATGTGAGATTTTTCCTTCTACAATACTGACTAATACTTTACTAGCACTAGGAGTAATAGCTAACGATTCCTCTTCTAAATAACGAATCACTCCATTTTTTAAATAATCTTCACAAGAAGAATATTTACCAATAGCACTAACTGTAGGGCAATGATTACAACTTCCATCATAGTTAATTACAACTACTGATGAGGAATATATTTGCACTCCATTTGTACTAAAATTAAAGTTTATAGTATTTTCTAATTGACTATATTTTTGTTCTAATTTTTTTATTTCTTGTCTATGCTTGAATTTCAATATAAAAATAGTAACAAGACTTGAGAAAATCCCCGAAAAAATAATAAGTATAAATTGGCTTAAACTATTTTTATTAATGCTATCATAACCAGACATACTAGTAAACAACAATATTCCAATACCTGCTATCATTAGCAACAGACTTATGCTTCTTTGTTGTTGCAAATTACTAAGTTTATTCATGTTTAACTCCAAGAAAGTAAATTTTTGGTTTGCCTAATAAAATTAATGAAATGAATTGCTAGTAGAGGCTTATTCTTGCCATCTGTTTATCATCTCCTGCTTTTCTATGGGCAGCTTTTCAACGGCTACTTTGACAGCGATCGCAGGGAAAACCTCTTTCAATTCGCCTAACATTTCCGCCGAATCGCACAGCAGTAAGCACTCAATTAAGTAATTCAAGCTATTCTCTTCAGTCCATTCCTCTACAGTAAATGAAATACTGTGCGACATTTGAACTGATGATTTCTCACTTCCTACTTGTAAAAGCTTTGGCATATCTGCGATCACATCTTGCATCATGGCGGCCGCCTGTGCCTCTGCTTCCAGTTTTGCAATTAAAGCTTTTTCTCTGGTTAGGGCATCTCGTTGTAACCATGCAGCAAATACATCATCACGATTATCGGGGACTGGTACGGCTGCACCGTCAACAAGGATTAACTTACCATCATCCTTTTTCTTGAAATCTGGTGCTGGCGTACCGTAAATTCTTACCTGATTGCCACGCTTCCCTTGCTTGCGTAGCATTGGGAGTTTATACCCAATTAATGAAAGTAATCTCTGAATTACCTCAATTGGGGTGTTTGTTTTTAAGAAATTAATCCCCAGGATTAATTTTAAATCATAAGAGAATCTCTTACATTTATTGAATAATTCTATCGCAAATTCATCGTTATTACTAATTTCTTTGGACTTGAGCAACTGGTCAAATTTTAACCAATTCAGAGCGTCTATCTTTTTACTGATAAAATTTTTATTTGTATCAATCATGAAATAGTCGCCGTCACCATTTCTCAAAGCATTAGACATCAACCCCTTGTCTCTGTCCGATAAAAACTCTCTACCAGCATCAAAATAGTAATGTAATCTAATTTGCGAGTGCCACTTACTATCGTCTTTTTCAACTATATTGGGCGTAATTGTTGTTAAGTATCGCCTTTCTAACTCCCCTTTTCGATGCTGCAACTGTTCTTCTTCTGTCTTACACCGTTGCTTATCTAATTTCTGAAATTTTTCATCAGAGACAGATTCGGATGCTGCCACTTTCTCACAATGTTTTAAATATTCTTCATCCCTATTCTCGTAAACTTCTTGCTTTGTCGCTTCTACTTCAGCCTCTTTATTCTCCTCGATTTCGTACTCAGAAATTATATGTCCTTCCTCTTTTAAGTCAGCAATAATCTGTTTAGAATACTTGTTCATTCCATCATTAATTATTGCCCCTAGTTTGCCCCAAGTATTCACATAGATGTTCTCAAACCCAGTTTCTATCTCATCTTCAAAACCTAATTCAGACAGCTTTTTAATGTTCGCCCTATTTTTCCTGTATTCCCCAGACAGCAGGACTTTAACGTTGTTTGAACCATTGCCAACTTTATTAATTCCTATGCCATTTAACCAAATAAATCTGGGAACCGGAGGGCGATAACGTGATAGATGTTGTCTTACACTATCCGGTGTTTGGACACCTTGAAATATACCAAAAACGAAATCAAATTGTTCAACCTCAATTGATACACCAGTTTCAATAGTTGGTGTACTAAGAATTAAATCATAATCTTTAACTATTTCATTCAATTTAGCAGTACAACCAAAAGCAGGATGCTTAGGATTTTCTACAGTCTTGGAATCAATTCTTAATATTTTTAATTCAGGAAATTTCTTTTGATAGTATGATTCCAGATTAGAGGAACCCCAGCGAGAACTAGGTCTTTGACCTGAAAGACAGACAAAGCATTTTTTACCCTCTTTTATTTTCTCAGTTAGGATGTTTATTAATCTTGCTGGATTACGACCACTAACTAAGCTGACTTTCCAGGGCTGTACAAATTTAAAGGTGTTTTCTACTATAAAAGTGTCAATATCTTCCCCTAAGACACCTTTTATAAAATCAATTGCAATATCATTTAAGTCGGCATCAGCAATAAAAATCTTTCCACCATAATTAACAACATTAAAAAGTAATTGCTTAAACGTTTTGATAATAGCTACTCGCTCTTTTGAGCAAGTAGAACTATTCATAAGATGCCAAATCAACTGCATGATTTCATCTAAAATTATCCAGCATCCTTTCCAATCATCAGGATTGAATTTAGCCTGTGATTTGGGGTGTAAGCTATCAATACAAAGCCCCATGCCAAAATGAGAACCCTGGTAACTCTGCCCAGTTTCCGTAACAAAGGGTAGTCCTAGCCGCTCAACTATTTGCAGCCCCAACTGTACCCTGTGGGTAATGACAAGTACCTTTCTCTCGCCACTGCGTATCACTGGGTCTGTTGCCCAGGCGAAGAAATAAGTTTTTCCTGTATTTTTTGGGGATTTAAGGGCTATTAGCTGCTTATCTTGGGGAATTTGTATTTCCCCCAGGTATCGCTGGTCTAGGCTCAAATCCGGCGTGTATGTGAGGCGCTTTAGCTGCTTAGTATTCCACTCGTCAAGGGTAAGAGCATCAATATAAATTTTGTCGAGTTGGTTACTGCCATAAGCAGCCAACACATCATCAATCCCTTTCCCCAACGCCGAATGCCAAGCCATGATTCTAATTTCGCAGCCCCGTAGGGAGAAAAGCTTTGCAGTTTTGGCGATCGCATGATTTACATCTCTAATGGTATTCCGCTTCGTGTCGGCATCAAAGCAGAAATAGATCCGTCTCCCCTGCTGGGCTAAGGCCGCAAGCTGGGGGATTAATCTTGGAGGGCCGGAAATTTCGCCGTACTCATTTTTAGGCTGGCGATATCCATTCCGAATCCCCGGCAATGCGATCGCCACATACCCACAGCTGAGAATAGCAGCAGCTTTCTTAGCGCCTTCACAAATAATTATGGGAATCCTGGCATCATCCCGTACCCAATACCAGAAATCACTGTAAGTTGACGACTCCAGATAATCATCTGGCAACTCCACTTCGTAGCGGCGGCTGACCAACTCCCAAATGCGCCGGGGGACACGTAGGGCGAAAATCTCTGTGTCAACTTTGGGTGGGTGTTCGTACTTAATTGGCTTCCCTTTCTCCTCATCGATGCGGGGGGTATTTGGCTTGAAGCATCCCCACTCGGCATCTTGCCAATTCAGGATATTGATACCACTGCACCACCAGCCGCCGTTTGATAGGTGGGCATATCGCCTCATGTCGCCGTCGCGCAGCCGTCCGTCATTGCGGCGGCTGATTTTATCGGAGTACAGGAGATATTCAAATGGTGTGTTGCCCTCCAGTTCCTTGAAATTTAAAAGGGCGATGTCGTCGGCGATCGCGCTTTCCCTAAATTCTTTCCATAGGGCATTGTTGATTTCGCCAAAAATCAAATCTTCTTCTAAGGCTGGATATTTTAGTTCTTGTGCCTCAATTAAAATCGGTTTTTCTGGCTGTCCGATGTTATCAGGGGATTGATGAGTAGATTCAATTTGTGAGATTTCCTGTAAGGGGCTTAGACTGTATTTTCTTTCCCCTAGCCTTATATCCCTGAAAATCTGTCTGGTCTGTTGCTGTAGTGATTTCCGTAGTGATTTTACTTTCGCAAACCCTTGAGGCTTCATACACTTGCCTCCTGGGATGCTTTATTAAGTTGATTGAAAGAAATTATCTGAAATGGGTTAATAATTTCTGAATTATTCTGATTTTGACGAAAAATAAGGTTTTTACGCATATAGTTGTCCATTTTTTTGGACAACCACTAGATAAATTTTCAATTTCTTGCTAATGTAGATAGTAGAATTTTTGAATAACATTAACTTAGAAGTGGTTTCTTCTAGTTAAAGGACAGACTGGTAATCTGTACGCGGATCTAGTTCTACTACCTACAGGACAGGAAACGCCCTTTTATCTAGAGGTTGCCATTTTTTTTACCTGCCTGTAACCGATGTATTAAATTAACTCAGTATTTTTTCATAAAGTACATATTTTGTATATAGAAATATTTAATCATTTTTTAGTTGAACTACAAAGATAAAATCAAAAAATTACTTTTCTTTGGCTTTATTGAGCGATCGCAAAACTAAGCGTTTGTCAAGTTATGTCAATACCCTTTTTCTTAAGTTCGCTCAATAGCAATTCTAGCCCCAGATCATGCAGGATAACTCCTGTATATTCCTTCCATGCTTGCCTGATTTGCGATTTATTAGGATATCTTTGAAACTCATCCATACAGAGGATGCACCATTTTTCAATTCGTGCTATCGGGTCTATTTTTTCTTTTTCAGGAGATTTATCAGATTGATTATCCGCTTGTTGATAATTTTCATTTGAATCGTCAACATCGCTTGTTTCATCAACTATTTCGATTTGAGGTAAAACCAAATCAGGTATGTGTGAAATAAAGCAATCGGTATCGTATTTTATGTAAACAATACGACTTGTATTGAACTCTCTCTTATAGGCTTCTATAGCCCTTTTACGGGCTGGCATTCCGGGGAAGGCCCCGGACAAAACGCTATTAGAATCAAGAACTATTCCGGCGAATAGTATCTGTAACATAGAATCAACAACTGACGAATCTATTCCCATTTCGCCTTTCTTGATGGAATGGACACCAACAACACAAGTAAAGCCGTACTTAGCCGCTTCATATTCAATGGTTTTTACAATAGCTGATATTACTTCCTGGCTCTCTGGAGAATAAGAATCTACCTCATCTAAAAACAACCTAACTAAGCCCACACCTTTTTTAATCGTTAATCCTTTAGTTTTTCTAGTTTCAAATAGCCCTAAAACCTCATTCAGCATTTTTAGGGTGTCTTTCTCAGATTTCACCAAACGACCTACTGAAATTAGCTTCTTATCAGCTTCTTCATTAATCCAGGGATCATCGAAATCAACATTGTCATAGTGAGGGTCACTTATAAAAAATATATCATGCTCTCGGCATTGAGAAGTATATGCCCCCAATAACCACTTCATCAAATAAGTTTTTCCACTTCGTTTTTTACCGCCTAGAAAACAGGATTGTGTTAAAGCTTTTTTCATCCAATCAAGGATGATACCGCTTTCTTCCTCAGCCCGTTCTATAGTAGATTCAAATATACTTTTTTTTACAATTACAGATGGTGTTTCTTCTATAGGTTCTTCATCTTCACTATGAGATATTTCAGGTGTAAGAAGGTTCTGGACACCATATTTTACGGCAAAATAGCCTTTCTGCCAGAAAGGTACACGCTCTACTATTTGGGTAATTTCTTGCTGATTTGCAATCTCCAAGATTGTCTGTTTTTTAGCGACCTCTCCAGTAAGAGCAGTTTTTAAGAACTTTAATTCTGTGTCTTTACGTGTTTTTTCTATCTTGCTCTCATGCTCAATATCAGGCAATTTTAAACACATAAAAGAAGTGATTACTCCTCCCAACATAAGCATCAATTTTGCATTTTGATTAATTTTGTCTTTCAGGAATAGGGGAAGAAAATTTAGGATTATTGCACTAATTATTATTATATTTCTGAGTGTTTTCTTCCTATTTAGAGAAAGAGAAATCTTATCAAAATCAAGTATGCTACTCATAAATAACTCTCATAATGCTACAATTGAACCTATAACAAAGCCAGCAAAAAGTATTCCAATTAAAACTAGTGAAGGAATGTAAAAGCTGATAATTAATGGTTTATGCAGGTTTCCATTAAATTTTGATTGTGTTGTCGAATGCTCTAGCAATCCCGGTACTAGGGAAACCATCATTATTAATCCCATAATTAATGATGCTTGCCAAAAGTTAAATGCAGTCTGTAAAAATCCCAATAATTGGGATAATGAAAATCCTGCGAAACTATATGAAATCATCCTAGTTATGTCATCAATTCGCTGTTTTTTATCTTCTGTTTTGTTTTCCATATATTAACCCTTTAAGTAAATTAAGCAACCTAAATACAAATTAAGTTGCTTAATTGCTGTGATTAATGACATTTCATTAATCACTTAATTTGATTTCTGCTTGCAATCTCACTTAGCAGTTCATCTGATGCAGTAATTACATCTGGAATTGCTACATCAGGAGAGTATGAATTTGCGATTTCCTTATATTGATTATCTTCTAAGATAAGCCTTGCTGTCTCCTTAAGAACCTCAATTTTATTTATCAGAGTTAATTCAATCGAAACACAATTACTTACCATCCTTATATCTCTAGCCATTGGTCATTTTACCTCTTAGAATGCAATCGTTGATTCAGCGTTACTCAAAACGTTTTGATAACCGTCAAAATTTTGTTTAGTGGCATTAACATCTATTCGATGTGCTAAATAGTTTTTGCCATGTTTAGAAATTTTTTTCCTGTAATTTTCTTCATTGCCCATTGCAGCTTGGGCATGATTAATTCTGGTATCCAAATTACTTAAAGCTGCCCTCTGTGCGTTAAGGGCGTGTTCGCTCCAGACTTTCATAAGAACTCCATCCGCTTCAATTTCACCACAATCTCTAGCTACTTCATCGACATCTTTTTGGCTTACTGTATCAGGAATACTTGCATAGCTAAAGATTACATTTTTAGTGTCGCCATTAAGTTGTCCTGGGGTTCCTCCAGAGCTTAAATTTGTACCTCCATTATCGCTTTTACCGAAAAAAGACGGGAACAGACTGGACAGCATTGTTATCTCCTAATGTTGGTTGCGGTTTAGTGTTACAAACCATAAAAACTGATAACCCTAACAAACCAGCTAACATTGCTCCTATTAATAAAGCTGTGCGATCGCTTGAACGTTTAATTTCTTGCTGGTACTCCTGAAATAGCTGTTCCTTAAGAATCGCTGCATCTCTAAGAGCCTTATTCTGTTCCTGAAACAGCTTTTGTTTAAGGATAGCTGCATCTGTAAGGGCTTGAATTTGTTCAGGGGGAATTTCCCCCTTAATTATCAAATCCCCATTATCGGATAGGGTAATTTGTGGCCGGATAAACCGGGATGCCGATTGTCTCCGTTTCTCGGTCTGCTCTTGGTCTATGGGAGGCCGTTCCATAAAAAAGAACCGCTATAGAAAAGGCAAGAATTATTGAAAGTATCAATTTGTAAGACATACATAGATTATTAGATTCCTTGGTATGAATTGATTGATAATACGGGAATTTAAGGAACCTTAAGTAGCTCTCGTATACTTTCCAAACGAGATTTGTAGGGACTTTTGTAATCCTCTTTCATTCCATTGCATTTTTCAACAATGCCTCTCAATGTCTCATTGGTGTCCTCTGTAATTCTGGCTAACTCATCGTTGCCAGCGTTTATCACGTCTACAATGTCTTCAACAATCCCAGATGTTTGTCTTTGAAACATGGCATTTCTATTTGCCAAGTAGGCTTGTATAAGCCCTTTAACTTCTAATAGAAATTCAATATTATCTGTTATTTCATTGCTTGCACTGCTTACTATTTGTTCTATTTCAATTTCACTTAAAGCAATTCCCATATAACTAGCTTGCATCTTTGCTAGGGAACGCTTCTCAGAAATAGTCAGTGCTTTTGATTGTTCACTTTCTATCTCTGCATTTGTTTCTTGAACTATTTCAGTAGAGCGATTTGCTACTACCTGGTTAGCTATTGCTACAGGGTCAAATTCTTGAAAATTTTCGGCTGCAATTCTAATCTCGTTATTAGTATACTTGTTGAGGTTGTACTTGTCTTCCCCAACAAGCTTCTTAAGCTGATATCTTACTGCTTCGTAATCCTTCCGTTCTAAAGCCATTGGTATTACTCCTGAGATTGTAAGAGAATGCGTGAACCACTGCTATTGAAACTTGATAGAAATTGTAATTATTTAAGGCCTTATAATTCGGTATCCATCTTTGAATGGTTGTCCGATGCGGCTTATTTTTAGTGGCATTACTTAGCCACAAATACAGCGCCTCACCAGTCAATTGCCCGTTTTTTTCAGCAGGCAATAAAGCTGAGAACGTTAAGAATGAGGAAAGTAGAAAATCCAACCTCAAATTGTGTGCCTTAGCTTCTTGCTTCAATTTCGCAATAATGTATAAGTTTTCTGTAGTTATTGGCATATTCTGAGATTCCAATAACCTTCTTATACGCCTGAAAGCAGTTTGAGAGACTTTGACTTTGCGTCTATTGCTTCCTAGAAACTTCTCATACTGCTTATGTTCCTTGGCGTAGCGGTAAACAGCCGATTTTTTCGTCTTAATCATCTCCTTCATCCTGTCTGCATGGATTCACTATAGCAGAAAATTCTGAAAAGTTCTGAAAAACTCCGAAAAATTCATAAAAGCTGAAAAACTCATATTCTATAAGAAAAAAGCCGAAAATTGTTATAAATCACTAGAATATCCGGTAAGAGAATCTGGAAAATTCTGATAAATGCTTGGAATATCTGGTATGGGGTTATTCTGTTAAGAGTACAAATATTTAATGTCATGAGTGAAAATCAAAGCCAAAAACCGAAGAAAGTTACTGTTATCTTGCCAGAAGATATTTACGTAAAGCTTGTAAGTGAATCACAGCAGGAGATGAGAAGTGTTTCGTCCCAGGCCGCATACATACTTACTAATTACTATGACAATTTGGGCAAATCGGATTAGCAACCTAGAGCCGCCGCAGCGCCGCTAGAATTATCTTTGCTCATAGTACAGAAGTATTGAATTTTCGTTGTACTATGCAGACCTTTCTGCTTTATCCTTGCACACCTGCACATTTAGTTTCTAGCAATAGTTACAGTCATGTTACAAGCAACTGGCTCGGCGCAAAATTTTACCATTTAATAATGATATTTTTGATGCTTTTATAGTGATGCAGACTCATACATCGCTTGCTGTAGCAGGCTAACAGCATTTTCGCCGCTTTATACAACCATACTCAAAAATGCTGAAAAATGCCTAAAAAGGGGTATTTTGAAGACCATATAAGCTGCATCAACTTTATATGAGTCCACCTAGTCAAAGTGACGAATTTTTAGTTTTAGCCCATCAATGGCTGCTGTCATTACAAGGGCTGCTATTTGAGCAAAGTTTATGTTTATCTGTTGAGATTATTGATACAGAAATTAAATATGATGACGGCGATCGCAAAAAATTTTGGGTAGATGCCGTCATTACTTTCAAACATCTTGCCGAAGACGAAATTGAAAAAAGTCTCAATATCTATGAATTTATTATTGACCTTGATATTTTTACCCACGAACCCAAAATTGTCGCTTGGGATATAATCGAATCTCAAGAAATAAATTAGACGTTTCCATAATCCTCGTAGGATTCAAAGTTAAAACTGTATAAAAGCACTAGTCCATAGATAAATCAATTGGTTTAAACATAAAACCTGTAAATATCTCTATACAAACTCCCTTGTAATCTATTTATAAATGGGTTAGTGTATAGATAATGAATTATCTACTTGACACCATGAAAAAGAAACCAGAACTTGTAGAAAAAGTTAATAATTTAATTGCTGAAATTCAGCAAATTATTAATGATGAAGATGACGAAAATGTAGATGAAAATTTTATTGAACAGTTAGATTTTGCAATTCAAGACCTAGAGACAGCAGTAGAAATAATTGAGTAATTAGTTTCATTCTTTCAGAATATTGTGGTTTAATTCCGGTTTTAATTAAAGCCGGAAACCATATTGAATAGAAAAAAGGCGAGTTGAACTCGTCTTTCTATAAAGATACAGTATTGGTAATCGGGACAAATAATTGTGTTATTTACATAGATTTAACATGGTTCCATTGTCAGAATTTGTAATTTTACTAAATGGTGCTTGGTTGGCAAAGAATGGTAGGCGTACTACTGATTTAGAAGCTGCTTGGAGTACCCCTGACTATCAAAAAGCTCAGGAAACCGTAGAGATGCTTGGAATAGACCCTGAGTTTATCTTCGATGTAATTCAATGCAATGATAAGAGAGAGTTAAAATTTCCTGATTGATCAAGGGTATAATACTAATATTTGTTTTTGTTTACTTACTTTAAATTTATGACTAATCCCCACATCGGCGGCGATGCACTAGAGTATATAAATAAAAAAAATATTCCCGATACTTACGAAACCCGATTTATCGAAGTTTTAGAGTATTGTAGATACGCACTACATGAAATAAATCAAGGACGTATTACCGATGCACGTAATTTTTTGGAAAATGCTATTACTCAAGCTGAAAGACCCTGGCAGCAAGAAGAAATAGATGAAACTCAATTGTAATGTTAATTAAACCAATTTGCTTCACCAACAATAAATAACTCTCTTTTACTGCGGGTTAACGCAACATATAATAAATTTCTCTCTTGCTCCTCCTGCCAAGCAAGTTGATTTCTCCATGTCATAGGCACATCTTTAGGTTTATAAATAACTATTCTTTCACCTTCACCTCCTTTAAACTTGTGGATATTAGATAAAGTTATTGCAGATTTCTCATCACTGAATATTTCATCGATATAAGATTTTAAATTTTCAATACTTGTAGCTGCTGTGTGAGATTGGTAGATAGTTAAAATTGCTTCCAATTTATCTAACAATTTCTGTCTCAGTTCATCCTCATTATCTAAGTCACGATAACGCTCTAGTTTCACAGCTTGGTATTGGGCGATCGCATCATTAAAAAATTGAAAACTATACCCTGGTAATTTTGCTATTAAATCGAGTTCCTTTTTAAGAGAATCGCCAACATCACGACCCAAAACATTTGCCTTCATCCCCAAGCCGATTAATTTAATGCACAAGCTAACTAATGGAGCATTTTTGCGGCTGATGATTACGTCACCGTTTTGAAGGAAATTTTCAACACCTTTTTCTTCTATTTGATGGATTACTCCCTCAATAGCATCTGGGGCCGGTTCAATTGGGATGTGAGGAAAAATCTTTTTAACCAACGCAATATGGCTGCGCGGACAACGATAGCATATTGATAAAGGGAGTTCTGCTGCTTGGGTCAGCCTGACTAGATTATAGTAGCTTTGATTATCAGCCCCGGCATAGCCAAAGATGCTCTGCTGCGGATCTCCGACCCCTAGAATACGACCAATGTTACCTATGAGACTTAAAACAAACGTTAGTTGCAACGGGTTCAGGTCTTGGCACTCATCAACAAGGACAAATCTGTAAGGCTTAAACCAAGGACGTTCGTGTAATCGCCATTTAACAGCCAGCCAAATCTGGTCAGTAAAATCTAGCTTTTTTTGTGTAATTGCCCACTCTTCGCCAATCTGAAGGCAACGAGCAATCCACTGGGCAACTAGCTGAGGCTGCTGTACAGTTTCAATTTCGTGATGTGCAGCGATCGCATTCACAACTTCTGCTGTGGGCTGTTGATGAGACAGCCGCACTAAATCAATTAACTTAAGAAAATCATCATCATTGCTAATTATGTTTTCTGCCCAAAGTCTACCTACTTTCAAACCACGTTTAGGAATTAAGTCTAGGCTCTGGGCAATACGTTGATATTTCAGCTTAGAAACTGTGATTTCTTCACTATGTTTAACATTAAGCTCCCGGCGAACCAAACTAAACGCTGCACTATGAAGCGTGCTTATTGAGCTTTTCCACAGGGGGCCAAACTTCTTAATTAAATGATTTGAGTTATTTTTCCCAAAAACACAAATCTTAATATCGTTAGGTTTGAAACCTGCTTGCCAAAGGGCCTTAGCGACTATCAGAAGCGTGGTACTCTTCCCAGAACCCGCGACCGCATTACAGCAGCCGTTTCCCTTTCCACTCAGCACCCACTCAATAATCCCTAATTGGTATTTGGAAGGTAAAAAGCCATATTTCGACCGTAGTTCTTCTATTTCTACAGGGTTTAACTCTGTTGTGTCCTTATTTGCTGTGTACACAGCAATTTCACTCTTTAGGCTATGGGAAGACTCTGTGACTTGAAGCGATCGCTCAACTGTAGGAGGCGAATTTTCCTGCTTCTGAGATTCTTGTGTGGTGTTAGCACTAGACAAGCATTCTATAGCCAGTTTAATTTGCTCTAACTCATCCTTGCTAAGTTTATCTAACAAAGGAATAATCGCCTCGAACGGGCTACATTGCCCATCAAGCGCCCTGGCATATGTTGAAATGTTTTCTTTAAAAACTTGGGGATATCTCCCAAGTTCTGTAGGTAGATTGTTCCAAATAGTCTTCTGCTTTGGTAAATGATCTGTTTTTGGATTTGGATTTCCTCTTGCCATAGCATTTGGCTTTTTAATATTAAGTAAATAATAGCTTATATGCTGTGTACACGGCATATCAGCTATTAAATATGTCTGAATAACACTAAATTACGACTACATTCTTACTTTCCGAATTGGCTATATTATTCAATTTAATAAAATCTGAATTTAACTGCTATTTCTTCTAACACTCTAGTTTTGAGTGCCGAAAAATTTATTTATATACTAAACCATTTGTAATTTTATGACAAGAGGTTTTGTATAAGCATATATCTATTCCACATTCTTGTATTAAAAGATTTATCTATATATAAATACTTTTGTATATTCCTTATTTACTTTAAAATAAGTATATTATCTAGTTATTTAGTAGGTAAACAAGGAATGAATAAAGCTAAACTTGGTTGTCAGGTAGAAAACACTTACATAGATGAACGTGTTGCAAGTTTACTACCTCAATTTGAGGCACTAGCGCCTTTTAAGATAAGCCAGCGTAAAAAAGGAACTGGTGATTTACTGGGCTGGGAGAGATTAGCGGCGATTGAAGCGAAAAATCTTAAAATTGCCTATCCAGACGATAGGCCGGAAGATGAGAAAACTTATGGCACTTGTTTGAGGCAGATTACAGCCCTCAAAAAAGCACTTAGGGCATCTGCAAAAACACAGCTTAACGACAAAGCGCTTTACAATCCAGTTTTAACGATTATTACTCACTTTGGGGAAGCACTCTCTTATCAGTTTGCTAGTTACAAGGAGCGTCAAAATTTTGTTTACAAACAGCAGGTTAAAGAACGAAGCCAACCAGAGTCTAGGATTGAAATAGACCTTACCTCTTACCTAAATAGAGCCAACAACTTATTAACTAGGATTGCCTCCGGGGATGAGGAAGGTATTGATTGGAAAGATGTTAGCTGCGCGATCGCACTGGCCACAGGCCGCCGAATGGCAGAAGTTCATCTATCAGCTAAGTTTGAGCTAGTTGGTGAGTATGAAATCGCGTTTAATGGTCAACTTAAGGGTAAAAGCAGGCGAATTGAAGGTAAAAGCCTTAAAGATGTCATTTTTCGCATACCAACCCTTTTACCAGCCAAGCTTGTCTGTTTTGCCTTAAACTGGCTGAACAGTAAAAATAAACGCCTGCCACCTGACGAAGACACGGACAGGGTTAATCGCCGTTGGTCTAAAGTTCTCAATCAAGCCGCCAAGGATTGGGAAATTATTCCAGAAATGACCTACCACAAATTTAGAGCTGCTTATTTTAGAGCAAGCATTATTAATGCTGCGATTGATCCGTTTGATTACATCTCCTATGCTAAGAAAATTTTGGGAGACGAGGACGAAAATACCATCCAAACCTATCAACGATTTTCAATCAAGGCAGGGACAGTGACCAAAGCATAGCTAAATCCCTATACTAATCCTCTTGACATTTAAAAACAAGCTAACTAGTATAGGGATACAAACTTAAAGTTGCAATATATAATTATGAACCAAAGTGTTATTAGTGTTATGAGCGAAAATATACAAAAACTACGCGGAGAAAGCAATGATGCCTGGGGAGCTAGATTAGGGGGCATCTGCGCCCATGAACTTAACGGTATTACTGATGAACAATCTATAAGAGAAATTGTATTAAAATACTGGAGTCCGATTAGAGAAGAAATTCGCACTGACTCTATTAGAAGAGTCAGGACTACATTTGTTGCTCAAATTGCATCTGTGTTTCCAGATGTAGACAAAGCAACCCCCGGCTATTACTACACATCTTCTAGAGAAAGGGAATATAGCAAACTTCCAAAGGAGCAGCGACAGAGATATGAGCATCTGGCTTTCTGGTTTGCAACTAGCAATGAAAGCAGATGGGATGTTGTCGGGGATGAGGCAAGAGAAAAGTATAGGGCAAGCTTTGAGGATGGGCAGGCAGTCGATCAGCCGTCCCAGGAAGCTACTAACAATCAGCAGGCGGAGGAAATAATGCCGCAGGTGAAGGAAGTAACCGTAACAGACATAAAAGATTTACCTCAGCTATTGCTGGGCGAGGAAGACACTCAACTGGTGGAAGAAGCGATCGCCATAGCAGGTATTCCTTTGCCTGAATTTGTTCAAAGGGCTTGCTCTGTCTATGCCAAGACAGTAGCGGGTAAGAGTAAAATGGCGGTCGAAGATTTAAGTGCAGTTCCTACCCAGGAATTGTTAACAAGTGAAAAATACAAAACCCATCCTAACAGGGCGGTTGAACTCACCAGGAGAGCTATTTTTGCATTAGAGAATCACAATAATCAATGCACTGAAAAAGAACAAAAATGGCACGTTAATCAAACTGCCATTCAGAAATTAACTGGAAGTAAACCAGCTACCATTAACAAAATCTTAGAATCCTATCAAACTAGGCTCGATGACCATAACAAAAAACATGATTTAAACCCCTACGACAACCGTAATAAAAAAATAAAAATAACAGAAGCTATTGATTTAGCTAAGGTTGTTCCCGACGGTTTAGATGTTGCTTAAATTCAATAAAGGGTAGATATTTATCTACCCTTTATTTTGTCAGGAATTACTTATAATTTAGAACAATCAACTCCGGCTCAGGCTCTATTTTTAGAAGATTTTTATAATCACAAACCATACTAAAATCATCAGCTATACTTGTAGGAATGAAAATTGAAATATCTTCCTTGCCCCTTAGTAGCCCTAGAGATTTTACAGACGGTGACTGCTGCATTAATTCTATGTTATCAGGTACTATCTGCTCCATATTTACTCCTGATTTTCTTAATTTATAGGACTGTAAGTTTTTCGTAAACTGGTTTCCAAATTTTCATTGTTGATAAAAATACTAACACAGTTTCCGATTCTTGAGGAGTTATGTCTTCTAAGCCAAATGAGGCTATTTCCTGTTGGGAGATAGCCTCGACTCGTAGTCCATAAACTAAGTAGGAAAATATTTGCTGACCATATTTTTAATATGCTTTTCGGAAAAGTTTAATTCCTCTGCTATTTCTTGAAAAGAATATCCCAGTTTCAAAAGTTCATTAAATCGAATAGCATTTGTCATACCTCTGGCTTTTTGGGCAAAACCACGAGGACGAATCTCAACTTTATGATGACTGAGCGCAAAATAAACAGTCCCCTCAGAACAAGAAAACCTTTTTTTAATCGCTGCAATGCCAATACCAAGGTTGTAAGAAGATGCAATGCTTAACAGTAAATTTTGGTCTAGCTCTCTCTCACTTGGATGCCACACTCCCGCTTTTTGTAGCACCCAAATCACTGTAGAGTTATTGATTTCTAAATCTTCAGCAATTTTTGTATAGCTATGGCCTTGCTTATACGCTTGCACAATATAATCATGATTTGATTTAATTTCCTCTTGATAAAATGGTGAATTTCCCATTCTGGTGGGATGGCCTATTTTTCTCAAGATTTTGCCGATAGCGACATGAGACACATGATATCTGGATGCGATCGCACTTTGGCTCAAACCATTATTATAAGCAGCAGCTATGGCTGCGTACTCTGACTTCGGAACTTTCAATCCCCCTCCTTATCAATAATGCACCTAAAGTATACAATTCATTTAAACAGCCTCAATTATCAACAGTGATTCTACGTTGGCATTACTTTCAAAAATCGCCAGCAGAAAGTTTTCTACTACCTTGTCGTCTAAACATTGATACCCGTAGGGACTAAGTACAGCCCGAAAGTTAACAGCCGCAGATTTACCATAAGCGGTGGATAATTCTTCAAACAGAGTCTTAGGAACATCGAAATAATCGTAAGCAATGCCATACTCTAAAAGTATACGCAAAGTATTATCGTCACAAAAACCTAGCAACCTAATAGATTCAGAATTAATGAATTGAATTTCAAATAATGACATAGTTTTCTCCACAGTTTATAGGTAATTACAGTCAAACTGTATTGTCAACATAAGGACGGAATGTCAAGTTAACTCTTGGACTAACAAATTTATTAGTCTTTGGAACTTGATGTATATGGGTTGATTGACAACCAGGAAGCATTAGTAACAAGCTACCATGCTCTAGCCAGTAGTCAGTAGCACTACCACCAATGGGCTTAATCTGAAATTTTCGCACACCACCAAGACTGACGGATGCGATCGCTGGGTCTACGCCCATAGAAGGCTCCTTATCAGCGTGCCAACCGATTGAATCTTGTCCATCTCTATATTGATTCCCGATAACTATACGGAAGTTATGGCCTGTTAACGCAGTAATCTTATCTCTAATTTGAGCGAGTTTTTCTGTCCAGGGTAGAGGTTCAAGTAAGACGCTATTGGAATAAAGATAATTGCATCCTTCGTCACCATAAATGCACTCTAGTCGTGGTACGGGCATAATTTTACCCAGCATTTTGATTTGATTCTGTTGCCACCGCAAATCAAGACAATGTTGGTACAATTCGTTTGCTTCTTGAATATTTAAAAAATTAGGGTAATAGGTTACAGGTAAAGGTGTAATCAATTCTGGAAATAAATTTAACTGTGTCATATAAAATCCTAAGCTTACAAAATCTATTTGTTAGTCTCTTAAATAGTCTGGACAGTATTCGTCTTTACACCCGTAAGGATGGATAGCACATATTAGCTTTATTCCTCCTTCATAAGTAAGTCCATGATAATTAACACAACCAGAACAAACTTCCGGTGTAGGTTCTTCAGTCATCTTACTGTCTGAAAAAGATGCTGTTCCGATAATTTCAGAAATATCTCCAAATGATTCAACACCTATAATTTTTACGATTAAACTATTGTGCCATTTTTCTAATAATTCTAATCGTTTAATATGCCTTTCATTTGATGAATAGAGAAATTCTTCTTGAAAAATTGAGAAAGAACTTACGGCACTTTTACCAGATATTTCAAAATCACGTTGTTCTCTGTATGATTCGAGTTTCGCTATTTCCGAACGTAAGTATTTCATCATTATTTATCCCTTCAATTAACTACTCTGACCTAAAATCAGGACAAATATCGTTATCTACTCCATAAGGGTGCATGGCGCATATACGTTGATTGTCTCCATAAAATCCACCATCATAATTCAAACACCCTCGGCAGGCTTCAGGCATATCGTCTTCGTCCTCATAAAAGCTTAGTTCACAATTTGGACAGGAGGTAATAATCCGACCAAAATCATCTTCAAGACAAGTTTCAATATCAGTTTTTCCAACAAAATATAAGTAACTACAAATACAAATTTCAATTCTTCCATATAAATCAGAAAATTGGTTTTCATAGGAAGGATGTAGTTTCCAAAACTGCTGTTCGGAAATTTTAAAAGGGCTTCCGTCGGCGTAAGATGGAACCCAAAGTTTTCCCTTATGATACAATCTCACAACACAACTGGAATATTCATTTACTGCGTTGTATGCACTACATTTTTCTTCAGCCTCAAAAAAATTGAAAGTTAAGTACCAATATGAAGGATACTTATTTAATGGGTAACTTTGAAGAACTATATATTGCCCTTCTTCAATTGGATTAAGTTTCAGAGCTACTTCTGGATTCAAAAAGCTAAAATCTTGCATTTCCATATTCAAACATCCAAAATTTCAAACTTTTAATCACGATTTTCATAATCAGGACAAATATCTTCATCTACTCCATAAGGATGGATGCCACAGATTAATTTAATTCCTCCATATTCTTTACCGTGAAAGTTTTTGCAGCGACTACAACGCATTTGTCGCATTAATGAATTTTTCTCTTCTGTGAGCGAATTTAGATGATTTAATTCTTGTTCTAATTCTTCTCGGATTTTGTCTTCAACGTAATTATCCCAAGCTTTAAGTTTAAACTGAACGCCTATTATCGATAAGGCACTACCCACAATTAAGGTTTTTAAAGGCTTATCCTTGCCTTCTTTAATCACTAATAAAAACGCAGTAGTCATAAATACTGCACCAGCAAGAATAAGCAAGATATTTTTAACCTTCATAACCATACCTAACAATTTACTATATGTATACTAACCCATTTGTATAATTATGATAAGAGGGTTTGTATAAAGATAGTTTATGTTTACAGTATTCTAGCTGGATCACATTACTTGATGATTTCTGCCGTGACTTCCCTGAAGCGATCAGAATATGAATACGACTCTGATATGACCCAAAACCTATCATCATATGAGAAAATATCGCCTTTGCCTGACGAATTAAGAAATGATAATTCAGAGGATTTAGCATCAGGAAAACTTATTAATTCTATACATGAATTTTTATGCCAACTAGTGAAATCTCTTTTTGTTTTCGTCAGATACGAAGCTTTATTTAGCACCTCATCTGGTCTAACTTTTTTTAAGTGAATTTTAGCTACTAAACAAAAGTCATCGAGATGTAATGCTTCAGAATTAACTATAGAAATATCTTTTCTTAAGTAGACAGACACAACCCAGTTGAATCTTTTTCCTCTATAAGTTGTCCCATCATACAAAGAAGGACTCCTTTCTTGATATGAATATGGCGCTTTGTATGTGGTACAAATCTCCCCTGATATATCCGAATACATGGATTCAGGATAAATGTATTCTCCAGGGCAAATAGAAATATGTTCGGCTGAAGTTAAGTATTGCAAGTGATAATTCACTGCGTGACCTAGTTGATGACTATTTTCTGATGGGACGTACTTCTTTTTCATGAAAGGATAGCCACATATCCGGCAACCATCCTTTTCATCAGGAAATGACTCTTCTTCTACGTTACATAAGTTACATACGTATTTCATTATCCACCTCATTTTTACTTTACATAAAATCCATTCATTAAGCAGTGCAAATTTTTTGTTGTCTCCAATTGAGCAAGCAGTCAATTAGAGCCGCTTTGCTTAAGTCCTTTCCATTGGATTTTTGAGGTAGACCTAATTCACTGGCAACTTTTCTAGCAGCACGTAGCGTTAAGTTTTTAATATCTTCGACACTAATAAGGTTAGACTGTTGAACCTCTACATTTTGATGATAGTTATTATGTTGTAAATCTTTAGCATTTTCTAAGTCAAGGCATAGTTGTACTCCAGAGTTATTTTGAGTTTTTCTTTGCCGTTTGTAATCTACAAATTCTTGAATATTTCGATTCATCCATTGAACCAGACATTCAAAAACAGGAATCTTAGCTTCTAAAGCACATCCTACTTCGTTTAATCCAAATAGCTCAGGCTGCACTACTGCTCCTGAAGGCAAGATATTAAATGCTTCTTGCCATAATTCCTTTATTTTCTTACTAATATAATTCTCGTATCTATAAATCTTTAGATAAGCAGTATGCAAAGAATTGATTGCTAACTTCAATAAATCTATAGATTTTTCGTTATCTAAATTTATTCTTACTAAGTGATTAACAGAAACTAAGGCATTTTTAACTAGCTTTGTAACCATCAAAGCAGCACCTTTAATAACAGTTGTATTCTTTTCTTTTTCTATCTTTTCTAGTTCACTTACATAAGATTTTAATCCCTTCTGAAGTGCTTCAATAGCTGGAAAATTAGACTGACGGAATTTGCTGCTAAACATATACTTCTCCAATTTTGGTTGGTTTGATCACAGATGTTATTTATATACTATCCTATTTGTATATGTATGACAAGTTAGTTTGTATAGATATATTTTATGCTATGCTTTATTACTAGACAATTTATCTATGTATAAATGGATTTATAAAAAGGGAAAAGTATAAATGAGTGAGTTAAAGTGGATAGCTAACGTTCCAAACATTAGCAAAGTTGAGGTACGTGTACTTTTACAAAAGCAAGACCTTGAGCAAATTTCTCAACTAATGAGTAAGAACATAGTTGGCGAACCAAAGGGAACCGAAAAGATAACTGTTGAACAATTTAAGGCAATGAACATGGTGGGAATTTATTCCAAAGAAGTACAAATTAAAAAGCGATCACCACTCTCATTATTGTCATTACTCACTGATTGGCTTAGAAAGATAGGTATGCCTTCAGTTTAGTTTGAATTATGATTAAGCCAAAAAGTTACCCCCATACATTCGTGTGGGGGTTTAGTCTCAGCATATTTTTATTGCTAATAAGTCATTCATTATTGCTTCTGTTTCAAATTTAATTCTCTCAGTCCTCTTGGTGTTAAACTCAACATCTCACCATCAAATTGAACACAATAATCTCTTATTAAGCAAGAGATAGGATAAATCAATTCATCGGCAGTAAGGACTATTTCTTGCTTAAGAAAATCAATATTCACGGGTTTAGGAAATGACTTTTTTAACAAAGAAAGAATTTGCTCCTGAATCCCCCAGTCCTCATCCCTATCCTCAATTCTAATTTTGTCATCAATATCCTGCCAATGTTTATATAAGGAATATGCTTGGTCGGGAGCTAACGAAAACCGAGATTCAATACTTTTAACTCCATCTGGTGAAACTTTGAGCCGAACAAGTTCATATCCCGGCACAGCAATCTCATTACCAAATTGCAATTCTAAAAGTATTGTTTCTTCCCTGGATGAAAGGATTTCGTCATCTGTGCTGTCTCCCACTTCTGGGTCGCCTGATTCATAGTAGTAGATGTACAGTAAATATTTGTGGCCTTCTCCATCTACAGTATTGTCATCAATTAGAATTTTCTTCACTTATTAAATTTCCAAATTCAAGCTGTTAACTGTATTCTTTCAATATTTGCTCTTTGGCAATTAAAATCTGCTTTTTTAACCAGTATCCAAGATTTTTAACGCAATGTGACGACTTCTCAAGTATCAGATATATTTTCATCTATAATAAATTTAGCTTTATTAATTGCATCTTTAATGCTATCTTCTCCGCAGCTTTTAGAATTATCTTCTAGAATTTGCAATTGATTATTACGTATATAGTAGAAGTAATAGCCAACTTCAGAGCGGTCAGCTTGACAGTAAGTTACTAATATTTCATAACCCTTGTAGTTCTCTTGGGCTTCGATAGGATGTCCTTTAAATCTTAATGTTAATGACATAAAATGTAAACTTATTTTGTATTAAAAATTTATTCAATCGGTTTAATTCAACAGAAAAATTTTACCTTTTTTTAGGGTAAAATATATCATGATTGTTCATACACTAAATTTAGTGTATTTCAACATAGATATTAATAACTTGCAATTTTCAAAGCAACTAATGAAATTTATAGGATTATTAGAACGTAAATACTATTCTCCTGTACAATCGAGTCGAGAAGGGGTCTGGTTATGGGAAGATAAAGCTACCCCCCTTGTACGACTGCGATCGCCTGTGCCTTCTCCTTGGGGTAAAGAGTGGGTGATACTCCCAACAATCGAAAAGAGTAAGACTGACAAAAGGGAGTACCCCAATAGACTAATTTTCAAGCTATTTCCGTTGGGTCAAGACTTAGAAAAAATTACTTTGGTTCGTCAGATTCATCAAGGTAACTTTGTTCACTTCTATACCGATCAAATCCCTGGATTAGTAGGAATGTATATTTTTCCCCACAAAGATCATCAGAAAACTTGGCTAGTATATTACCTTCAGGTGAGATGAAATATAAAATAGCCTAAAATCCTTGATTCCGACAATACTATATGGGGTAGATGCTTAGATTGCAAGAGAGAGAAGTATTTAGCCTCTAGCAGTGAGGCTATAAATTTCATAGTTATTTTTGAGCATCACCTGAGCCGTCGCAGGTTTTGCAGTCGCCTGTAACTTCCCACTCGTTTTGGTCGTTTTTCTCATAAGCTCCTCCTGTGCCACTACAATCTTGACAATCGCCATCGTTTACGTTGGTTTCATTTGGTTCTGTTAGCATATTTTTACCTTGTTTTTTGTAGTTGTTTGGTTGTGCTGATTTGAGGGGCGTAGAGATTTGCTCTTGCGGAAGGCATCGCACCCAGCCCCATTTCCTTAATGATTGAAAATTTCCTTCATCATCAACGGATGCTCATCATCCACTATGGCTAGTGCGCCTTCGATATAAGAGCGGCCAGAACGCACGCCTCCCTTGACTCGCCACTCCCACAAGGGGGAGCCAACAATATCGTAACGGTACTGCCGCCCATACCCTTTGAGGGTGGTTTTAGTTCGCGCTTGTAGCCATACAAGACGCGGCAAATTTTCAGTTGATTGCATCCCCGCCGCAGAGATGCGGACATATTTTCTCTTTTCTAAAACCACAGCATTTTGCTGAAGGATTTTGTGAACAGACTCTAACTCCTCAAACAGCACTATCTGCCCAGAGTGTGGAGCGATGGTATCAAGCGAGTAAATATCTATGCGTCCAAGCCAAGTGGCTCCCCAATCACCACCTTTAAGTTCTATTTTCCAGCAACCTGCATCTTTGGGGGATGCCTGAAAGCGTTGCCAGGATTTGGGTAATGATTCTAATTTACAAATCCGAGAATAAACTAAATTTCTCTCTTGCACTACAGACGGGCGACGCTGGGCAACATCCGAGCATTGCGGACAACGACACAACCATGCGCCACGGGTGAAATACGACATGAACTCTTGGCTACAATCACGACAAACCTTAACTTGACTTAAATTAAGCTGCGACATTTTGTGACTCCTGTGATTTCAAATATTGACCAAATCTTTTCCTCATTGCCTTGCGGTAATCTCTGACATGAGAGGCAGGTAAATTAAGCTCTGAGGCAATTTCGTGATTTTGCCAACCAGCTGCTACGAGCAAGAGAATCTGCAAATCACGAATGGCTGCTTGTGTACCGCGATCGCCCTTCTTCTTGCGGCTATTGAGGAGAAAATCAAAAATCTTATCTGGCTCACGCTCAATAAATGAAGAACCTTGATTTAGCTTCATCTCATTTTGAAATCCGCGATTTTTGAGCCAATTTCTAAATAAATATTTGAGAATTTGCTGCCGAGCGCAAGTGTACATATACGCCGGGTAAATCACCATTTCTGGCTTACACTTTAGCCCCTTGAGGATGCCGTAAACGCCCTCGGAGCATAAATCATCAAAATTTGCTTTACCTGGGATTAAGGAGTAGAGGGATACATTACTCTCATACCACCAAACTGACTGGCGATAAATTTTTTGTGCTGCTTGTCTTGCAATTTTTTGATATAGCAACGCTAATTCTTTCTGATTCATACATCCGCCCTAATAGAGCTTATCGGTATCAACATTTTTAATTGCTTGCCCCACCAAGAGCTTTACTTATTACTAGTTTAATTAGCATATCTATATACTAAACGACTTTTAAGGGTATAACAAGAGGTATAGTATAAAGATTTTAAGAAAAAGAGATAGTTGATTATCAGTTTTATCTATGTTTGATATGTTCAGTTTTTACCCACTTTCCACCATAGTCTTCCAAGATAACTAAGATAACCTCATCACCTGCATCCCATTCACCTGTATATTCTTTGGCTATCTTCCTAGTCTCTTCGCAGATTTTCTCAATTTCAATGATGCCAATGTTGGTATTTATATAAATCATATTTCAATTCCAGTGACCAAAAGTATATTCATAGTTACGAAAACTAAGGTTCTACTTTTTAGCTTGGGCTTCTAGCCAGTTCACAACAATTTCAGTTAGAAAATCTAACTCGGTTAATCCAGATGCAGCGACCGCTTGATTTAATTGGTCTTCATATTGAATTGGGACTTTTATAGTTATTGACTTACCGCGCACCATACCGTAAAGTCTGCTTCTCTCACGCAACGATTGTTTTTTATGGTCATGTCTCCAGTACGGGTAATTCTAATATTTTTTCAGCAAATTCTTGGGTGCAAATCGTACTTAAAATTCGTTCTTTATCCCAGGATGATTTTAGGAAAGAACTATACTTTTTAAGTAACTCGGCTTTCGTATATCCTCGCAGTTTAGCTTTTGCCAACTCAATAGCATTGGCGCGATCGCTATCCACCGCTTCTTGTGCCTTAATTACTTTCTGGGACTCAATCAACTCTCTAATCTGCGGCTGCACTACGCCTTTATCAAAGTAATGGTCTAAGGGATGCCCCCACGCCCCGGCTCTGTATTTCCAAGGTGCAGCACTTCGGCAAACCGGAGGCATTTCGGCTAATTTTTGAATGTGAGCTTCCAGCCACTCCTCAAGGTGAAATAGCGTCACTCTATTTGATAACTGCTCCGGCCTTTCGTACACAAGCCCGAAGTTGCCGCCAAAGTGAGCGACACTATATTTGCTTGCCATAGCCCAAGCATCTACGAACTTCTTGGTTTCGCACACCCAGTAAACCGTATTTCCAATATCAAACAATTCCCACGACTGGGATTGCCAGTTAATCTCACTGGGATCACACTCGCTCATTGGGATGCCAAAGTAATGCTCTTCCCCTTTATGAAAATGCACCACACGATCATCAAACTGCCGCACCGGGACTAAATCATGGTGGTATTTAATGAAGGTGGTATTTTTTTCGCCCAGCTTGCGGATAACGCGATCGCGGTAAGGAATATTAAACACGAATCCCCAATCCGCACGGCTTTCGCCGGACATCATCAACCCCAGCTTAAAGGCTTCTTGGGAGGCGTTGTACAGGCGCATGAATAAATCATATCCTCCCACTTCTTCACTCAAGTAATAGTTGAGTTGTAATTGCAGTCTATCTCTAAACCACCTGATTAATTTGAGTGCGCCGTTGGGCAGTTCGTCTACTACTGCCAAAAATTCATCAATTAATTCTTCGGTGGACTTTGCCTTATCTGCTTTGATTTCGGCTTCAGAACTAGCTGAATAATCAACAAACCTCCACCCTAAACGCTTCGCGTTTTCACGACAAACTCTTATCAAATATTCTAGGTTGGTTTCTTGGTCAGGCTGCTGATTTGGGTCAATTAATGCCAAAATCCACTCTGGGTCAGCCCAGCGTCTTTGTGTTTTGGGAATTACTTTGATGTCTTCAATCAGATTCCTATCAAATGGAGCTTTAATGACTATGGAATTTCCTTGGATTCTTAACTCAATTGTTTTCTGTGGCATAATTTTGGTTATTGTATTAAATCTAGCAAGGGGCATTACGCCCCAATTTTCTAAACTTCAGCAAGCCCTATTAGTGATGGGGTAAATAGAGGAGTTTAGTTATTATTTCACCTTGTTCCAAAATAAATTTAAAAATTCTATTGGGACATAAAAAAGATTTACTTCTGGAAACTTAGCTTTGCAGTTTTTGTAGTATTCCCAATCTGTTGATGTATTGTCTGTATGGGAGTCACCCACAATCCAATACGTTTTACCTTTAATTAGGTTTATCCTTGCTTCAAAAATAATATCTTCAAAAGTTCCCACATTAGGTTTATCAGCTAATTCGTTACCCACTACCTCAACACGACAATCATTTTCATAAACTAAATAATTCTTAGATTGTCTATCTGGTGCAAAATACATCCTTTCAAAGTTTAGCCCCAGACTGCTAATTTGCTTATTTAGTAACATAGCTTCTTCATCTAGGAAAGCTATAGATTTCTGACCAGTTGATATTCCTCTCTGGTTACTCACAACGTACAGCAGGCAGTCTTTATCATATTGTTCTGCCCATCTTTCAAACTCAGGTGTTAGCTCAAAATCATCTGGTCTTTCAGGAAAACTCCGTCCATCTTTTGGACGATGTATGGTTTTATCTTTGTCAAAAACTATTACATTTGGAAATTCTAAATTTTCCATTTGTAATGCGATTTCACTCAGAGATATACCTTTATTTGGGATTTTATTAAAAGGTTCCCAGCCATATCTCATTGATTCTAGAATACTTGAAGGAACATTATGAGTTGACTTTGTTCTTTCTCCATTGTTCATAATTACTGCTTCACTATGAACAATGTGAACAGAATAATCATTTTCTTCACATAAACGCAAATAATCCTTAATATAAATTAGCCGTGTAAAGGTATTATGGACGATTATTTCTTCTTCTCCCTGCTTCATCCATTGTTCTACTTGTTTCTTACACCATTCATGAGACTGTTTTTGTAAGCTACTTTGATATTTTCCGTTCTCATCATATAGCCCCGGCATATCGTCGGCTGCTATTCGTTTTGCATCAGTTCCATACAAATTCATCGATAATGTGGTTTTTCCGTCACCTGGGCAACCACGCACGATCGTAAGTCTTTTCATAATTCCTCCTAAAATTTTAGTGGCTTAATTTCCCTTATCTGTATCTCTATACTAATTGACTTTTATATAAATGACAAGAGGTTTTGTATAATGATACCAAATAAAAAACCTAATTATTCCTTCGTTTTATCTATGGATTTATGCTTGAGCTTACTGACAATTTTGATACTCTTATTAAGAATTTTATTTTCCACCTTGTTGATAAGCTCAATCAGCCAATAGTGGGCAATACCTCTTTAAAAATGAAAGAGTTTCAGGTTTCGCTCTTGAGTAAAATTTTTATTGCCTAACTTTTTATATAGTAGATTTTAGACAACTACTTGTCAAGTATACTATAGTAGTTGAGTAAATATAGGATTATAAGATGGAAAGCCAGTCTCAGAAAGGTGGAGAGCGTTACAGCATCATAGTAAATCAAAATTTAAAGTCCCCATTAGAGAAACTAGCCCAAGAGTTTGGGTATTTGTGGGGTGAAAAAGGTAACGTCAAGGGTTTTGTTGAGGCGATCGCCCAAAATCAAGTTCCACTGATGAAATCCCCCGCAAACAAAAGCTTACCCAGGCGATGCTGTATTTATCTGGGTGTCGATGAATTTGGGGAAATACTTTATATAGGTAAGTCTCAAAATTTATCCGCGTTACACAGACAAAAGACAGCCCAACAATTAATTGAGGCAGGAGTCGTAGGAGTGTGTTGGTTAGCGGTAGAACGCGATCGCCTAGATGAATTGCATCTAAATTTAGTCGGGTTGCTTGACCCACAACTCAATAAAAATATTATCGACATAGAAGTAAAGTATGATTCGCATAATGAAGTAGAACACCTCATGCAAGCGTTTTGGTCACTTTGGGATTTAGGACTGATAGAACAATCGCGGACAATTGCTGACATTCTGCTGCAACGATATGAGATATCCCCGGCGCTAGAACAACACTTGAAATCGATCCCTCAAAATTGCTACCCAAGCTTCAGTGAACTAATCGGTACAAAGCAACCTTTTACCCTCAGCTATGAGTCTGCCTCCGGTAATGGATACAGTTTTGATATCACCTATGCTGAGATTAGGCAAATTGAACGTCATCATTATCTGTGTTGCTGGGCGCAGCAAAATACAGGAAAAGCTGAAATACCTGCCTTGGCTCACAATATGACACTGAGGCTTGATAGAGTCAAAGACGCAGTGCTATTGCCTATATCGGGAATGCAATGGCGGGAGCAGGGGTTAGATTCTGTGGTCTTGGAAATGAAATTGCTAGGGCGCTGGACTAGTGCCTACGAACCAAAACCTGAAGACATCTCAATCGACAAATGTGAGGACGGAATTATAGTGAAGCGCAAGCTGCAATTTTGGCATTGGGCCAAGCGCGACATTTTGCGCTACGGCAGTGGTTGTGTAGTTTTAAGTCCTGAAGATGTGAAGGGATTGATGGCAAACGAAACAGCAAGGATGAGTGCAAGCTACGGAGGTTGAGATGAAATTTTATAAACTTCCGCAAAAGTATCTTGATTTTAGAGAATTTAATAAACACCTGGAGCTAATAAAGCAGGTCAAGCCTAAAGCGATTGATGTAACGCTTGGTGGACTCCCGCCGATGCTCAACAATCTCTCGTATATTTACCACACTTGGGCGCAGGGGTATCCGGTGTACTGTGTGCGCTCAAGCTTGCTTGAAGACATGAGCCAAACAGACGTGGGTGATAACCTCCCTCTGTTTGAAGACATCGAATTAGAAATGCCCTGTTATGTACTGTTTTTCCCCAAAGGGGCGGTAAAATCGGCATCTTCCAAGGCGGCGTATATTAATTATTTAATAGTTTGCCATCAAGAATTAGATTTGCCTGAATTTAAGCACGTTATCAGTTGGGGATGTCTGGATTCAAATGACCAGTGGATATTCTCTTCTAAACGCATTCGCCGCGACGGGACAATTCAGGCTTCCGCCTTTTCAACAGATGACGAAGAGCAGCAACAACGAACCCTCGAAATCAGAAACATAGTATTGCAGTCAATTCTGCTGTTGCAATATTATGCGGATGAAATGGTTCATGAAATGACCGCCGCCCCTGGCAAAGAAAAAGCTTTTAGTCAAAAGGCAAGAACGCCATCCGAATTTCGGCTACCTCGCTGGCTGGGTGAAGAGAAAAAATACCGGAGAACTAGCGGTGTGGCAACCGGAACCGCCTCCGGTAAATCCCCACATTACCGTAGATGGCATTGGCGAGTGCAACGTTACGGCGAGGGGTTCTCAAAAACTAAAGTTATTAAAATTAAACCAATCTGGGTGCGGGGGGGTAATGATTAGAACTAGAAAAGTGAAGAAACTTAAGTATTGTGCGATCACTGCATTAGGAGCCATACTACTAACCTTGGGGGTGACAGTCGGTGCAAGAGCAGCAATTACAGGTGTCCGGGTAAAAAACTGGCAAAGCTGGGGCGCAAGTATTACTCTGATTTTAATTGGTTCTAGGTTAAAAGGGCTGGGCTTAAAAAATCTATTCAAAATTCTCACCGATGAAGAAATAGAATATATCCTCCAACGGCGGCTACAAGAGATTCCGAAGCCTTGTCGGGGGTGTCAGAATTTTCACGGCGGAATTTATGGGGGTGTGATACTAGTATGTGGGATTCATGCTCATGGGGTGAAAGGTGATAACTGCGCGGATTACAAGACATCTAAGGGAGCAAGGAAAATCTAGGAGATAACTTAACGTCTATCTCCCTCACTGGCAATACAGAGTTCAGGCTGAAAACGAAGAGGCCGATAAATATTACTCACTTTAATGAATCCGAACAGCTTTAGATGGTGGTTTTCTAAGAAAATGAAATCCTTGTTTTCTTAACCATTTTTTTGATATTTCGTCTGGACGATTTGCAATAAAAGAGCAAGCATCATCGAGTGAATCAAAATTCTTATAACACAGAGTGGGATTGGCGAAATCTCCAATTCCTACTGTTATTATACAGTTTCCTAAATCTATAAGGCTTGATAGCCATATCCTGACAACATCATCTGGATAACAATTCCAGTTTTTTGGATCTGACACAACAGAAATGGCATCTGTACGGAGAGGCAAATTACTAATAACCTTATCGCCAGGAAATTCTAGCTGATGTTTGGCAAGATATTCTTGGATATTTAGTTTAGGCATAAAATTTTCTTTTAATAATTCTGGTAAGTTTACAGCCTGCTAAGTATTAGAGTCCCCCATTCCAATGTAATTGGAGGACTCTAATAATGATTAAAAATTTTAATTAGTAACTCGTCCCTATCTAATCTGTTTAAACTGAGAATAGACTGTCTAATTGTTTGTATCTACAGTTCCCTCGGTTCTTACCAATGTTGTCAGCCAACTCTTGTTTTGTATAAATTTTGAGATTGCAATGGCTCTATTTTTGGCATCTAAAAATCTGGAATCACATACAATTATTTCAAACTCACTAGGCTTCATTGTAGTTGCACTAAAAACAAGTGAGCCGCCTAAATTTATTCCATCATCTCCAAATCTAGAATTGTCAAAAATTTTCAGTATTTGACAGATTAAAATTATATTTTCATCCTGACGGGGCGACAAACAAGGCTGAAAAGGAGACAGTGTAGAGAATGTGACGATTTATGGTAAAAAAAGATAGGTCAGTTATTGTCAATAAGACCTATCTAATGAAAATGTTACCTTCATTCTATCAAAAACACTTAAAAAGTCAATTGAGTCTAGCAGAATACCTGTTCCTCCTCATTTTAGTGAACCTCTTACAGTCAATTAAAAATGTGAATTTAGAAAGGTTAGCGAATGGGCTACCATTACCAATTAAATTTGAAAGTAGAAGAAAAAGAATACAAAGATTTTTATCATTACCAAATCTCACAGTTGAAAAAATATGGTTTCCCATAATTCAAGAATGGTTATCAATATACTTTGGGCATGAAAAAATAATTTATCTAGCAATCGATAGAACCAATTGGAATCGAATAAATTTATTTATAGTAAGTGTAATTTGGGATAAAAGAGCATTGCCTATCTATTTTAAATTACTACCAAAATTAGGAAACAGTAATATATCTGAGCAGCAAAAGTTATTATCTCAAGTGATGCCACTTTTTCAAGACTATAAAGTATGTGTATTAGGTGATAGAGAATTTTGTTCTGTAAAACTAGCTAAATACCTTCAATGCTGGGGTGTATGCTTTTGCTTACGATTAAAAAAGAACGAATTTATAGAAGTTGAAAAAGATATTTTTTCTGAGTTAAATAGTCTTGGTCTAGCACCGGGCGTATCTTTTTTTTTGAAAGGGGTGAAGGTAACAAAGACTCGTGGTTTTATCAGTTTTAACGTAGCAGGTAAATGGAAACGCAAAATTAACGGAGTATCTCCCAAAGAAGGTTGGTTTATTTTAACAAATATTGATAGTCTGGAATTAGCCATTGCTGCCTATAAAAGGAGATTCGATATAGAAGAAATGTTTAGAGATTTCAAGAAAGGAGGTTATAATTTAGAAGAAACTAATGTAACTGGTGAACGATTTATTTCGCTAGTTTTATTAATAGCGATCGCTTATTCCTCGGCAACAATTCAAGGTCAAAATATCAAACGTAAAGGAATACAGAAATATATTGCTCGGCTCAAAGAATATGGTCGAACAGAACGGAGACATAGTAGTTTTTATATCGGATTATATGGTCAAAATTGGGTCAATTTCCAGGACATTTGTAGGGATATGGTTGTGGAATTGATGAGATTAAATCGCAATAAAGGTAAGTATTATCAACAAGGTCTAAGAGCTATGAAGCTTATAGAGTCTGTCTTGTAGCTTATTTCGTCTCCCCTTCAGATTTTCATCAGAGTTAACTTGCTCTTTTAAAGCTTTTATTGTGTAAATCATTGGCTTTTTCCTCTTTCTACTATGGAACCTTAGTAAAATCCTCCAACTATAAATTGTAATGGAGGATTTTAATAATCATTAAGTCTTTACTCTGATTCGTTTACTAGTCCGGCATTAACAATTGCTTCTATTCTATCTAGGTCAAAAGCTTTCAAACTACTTTGCAAACTCTGCCATTCTTGCCACTTGCCTACTGCATAATCCTCACCATTTTGTGTTGTGATATCAAAATTACAAACCTCGCAAAACTTACGGAAATCCGCATTCCATGCAAAAGTAGCTATACCCTTGCAAAATTTTTCAATTTCTTCACGTTTCATACTTGTAATTCATCCTTTAATTTTGACTTACCAAATCTGTTCTCCATTCCAAGGGTAAAAATCTAACCCTAAATAGTTCTGAGCCAATAATTTTTTTGATTTCTTATAATCAGAAATGACTTTGCGGTGATACAACAAAAAATTATCTGGTTTCTCGAAAAACCTAAAACACTCTTTATGTTCATGACCGATTTTTATAGCCCAATGTCTAATAAGAAACCAGTTAATTATGCTCCAAATTTTGATAGACATAGTGATTATACCCGTTGCTAATTGTGGCTTTAACATTGTTTAAGAAAGTTTACTCACCATAGCGATCGCCTCGCTTATGTCTTTAATTTACTGCCTCTTCAGAAAGTTTACTTATATCAATTTCTTTGTCTTTTATTTCTTCAGAAACCCATTCAACTTCCATAGTTTTAAGCTTTGCAATTGCTAGAGATTCTAATTGTTTTTCTGTCAGTTTTTCATAAGTTTCTGTGTCTAAAGTTATCTCAACTTTAGCTGTTGCTGACATAATTATTCTAACTTGTGTTAACTTAATTGACATTTGGAACTCCATTAATTCGTATTTGCATATCTATATACTAAACGATTATTAAATATATGACAAGAGCTTTTGTATAAAGATATTAGAATAAAATGATATCGATTTAATGCTTTTATCTATAGATAAATTATCTTGTAATTTAATTTAAAAGCTTGACAAGAGGTTAAGTATAGAGATAGTATAGCCTATAAGACTGGACAAAACGGTTTGTATAGCTGAAAGTCAATCAAAAGCTTTTATCATCCGTTTTTATACTTTTCATGGAGAAATAAAATGGCTAAATCAATCCCTAATATCGAATCTTACTCTCCAGAGACATTTAAAGCTGAAGTTAAGGCATATAAAAGCAAGGGTGGTGAGGAAACCCCTTGCTTTGAATTGAAACTTTATATAAATGGACATTTTGCCGCAACTGTCAAAAATCATGGCACAGGTGGACATAATATTTATCATTGGGAAAATGCAACACTCAAGTCAATATTTGACCGCCATATCCAGCACTTAATTTCTCAAGGTAAGTTTAAGTTTGATTTTGAGCAAAATGACGAATATATTGAGGAATTAATAGAAGAATTTGAGCTTAAAAAATGGTGTAAAAAATTGACCGTGATAAAACTTAAAAGCCACAAAGACGGTGAGTATTTACAATTAGGACAAACTTATTCATCTTCGGTGAAAGAATATGTTATTAACAAATTTGGGGATGATTTAGCGGAAATTATTAATGAGCGTTTTATTTTGGCTTAGTTAGCTTCAAAAATACGCTTGTATCAAGAGTAAGGCTTAAATTCTTCATATTTCTACACCCTTACTCTTGCTTTGCTATGTGTTTTTAGCAAGTTGATAGTCTGGACTGTAGGCGTGAATATTTTCTGAATGTCAGAAGTAATTAAGAATATCAATAATACTAGAGAGATTAGAACATGGAAATTTATTTAGAAATAACAGAAACTACACAATGCGCTGTTTGGGAACAAACTCAAGGGTTTTCATCACCAAGCACTCGTTTTCAAGGTTATATAAATCTACTGGCCTTGTCAGCTTTTGTACCTTGGTTACAAGAAGCTTGGGAGGTTCAGCCTAACGCAAACACTAATTTTAATCAACTTATTTGGGAAATAGTGAATGGTACAGTTATCACTATTGAGGATAAAAGACTGGTACTCATTCCAACTAGCACAATTGATACTCCAGAAATCCGCGTTCCGCAAGAGTGGGTAGATATTT
Source organism: Anabaena azotica FACHB-119 (assembly GCF_014697625.1). Taxonomy (GTDB): domain Bacteria; phylum Cyanobacteriota; class Cyanobacteriia; order Cyanobacteriales; family Nostocaceae; genus Trichormus; species Trichormus azoticus_A. The sequence continues at coordinate 75,878 of NZ_JACJSG010000042.1, forward strand.
CTAGCTGGATAGGAGATTATTATTTAGGAGTACAAGTGAACATTGAACAAGCGGTGATCAAAATCTGGGGGTATACATCTCATTTACAAGTCAAGCAGCAGGGGAATTATAACTCAGGCGATCGCACTTACTCTCTGGACGCGCAATTTCTCAATAGGGATATCAGCCTTCTCTGGATTACCCATCAACTTTGTCCCACATCAGTAACTAAATCTGTAGTAGATTCTCTACCTGATCTACCATTAGCACAGGTGGATGATTTACTACAAACATTGGGAAATCCCAATTTAGCTTTCCCTAGACGTGCGGTTCCTTTTAGTTCATGGGCAGCGTTGTTAGAAAATGAAGCTTGGATACAACGCTTATGTCAACTGCGTTTAGGACTTGCAGATCAATAATAGGTTGGTGGGCATTGCCCACCATAGATGAATAAATTTGCCTAAGTCATCTTATTTATAGATAAATCCTTGAATATAAATAAATAGTGATTATAAGTCCTTATACAAACCCTCTTGAGATAATATTACAAATCGTTTAGTATATAGATGTAAGCGGTCACGCATCAGCATGAAATGTTTTTAAGGAAGGATTAACACATGGCTGTATTTCAAGCACAATGCCCCAACAGCAGACAAAATTTTTTAATCAAAGCAAGAGATAAAGCTCTAGTGCATCAAGCCTTTCCAATTTCCTGTTATCAGGTAAAATATCCTGATTTTACCCAGGAAGAAAATGAGGCTTTGGCAGATTTCGGCGATTCTGTCGCCGCCGGAGAAATCGATTCCGATGATTGCATCGTCGGTGTTTTAAAGCATCGGTTTTCTAGAGTAGCCGATGTCTGCTGGAATGGCAGAGTCGTGTGGGATTGAAACTTGCGGTGTAGCTTCACCAGAACTGCTCTAAGCCTTGTTTGGGATAAAGCACCGGAGGGGTGCAGAGGATAGCTAGGGGGTAGGGGAGGATTAGCGGCGGCTTGGTGGCTTGCTAGTCACGTTCAGTAAAGAAGCGGACACAATGGCTTGTTGACGGTATTGTAAAGTCAATAGGTTGCTGCTTAATGTTATATTCGCGTAATTAGGATTTACTTATGTTGCTTACGTCCCAAGGTAATATGGATTTGCCAAATATACAAAGAAAAGCACGTATATTATGTTTTAAAAATGGTCAGTTTTTGAGTGAAGGTGCTATTCATGAATATGAAACAGCAAGAGCAAATATTAGGTACTTAAATTCTCAAGAACTTAACAGAGTTAATGGCATTAATTTCAAGTTAATGGAAGTGTTTAACGAGTAATAATGGCGCTAGAATTGTAAAAACAGTCTTCATAATTTAGTCAAAGCGGAGTTAGTAGAAATGAGATGGAGGATTGAGGGGCGTAGGTAGTGAGTTATGAGTAGGGAGTTAGGAGTAAGCGATCGCATACAATCCCAGCTAAAGTAAAAATATGCGTTATAAAGCTATCTAATTTCCATAACATATTGTCCTACATTATAAGTAGTTAATTTGATTAAAACAATGCTAGTTATTGGTGACATAATTCCTTTACCACTAGGTAATAAGTCAAAGAAATATGGTGAGTTTGGCTTACCTATTTATTTATCTAATCAGGAAATTAAAAAGCTCAAAAGCATCATTATTGAATTTCAAACAGATATAGAACTTGCTTTTAATTACTTTACTACTACACATTTAGAAGAAGCCATTAATAACAATGGGGTTTGCTATTTAACAGCGTGTTATGAAAAAGACAAGGGGCATCTAAGAAATGATGGTGAACTTGAAGATGATGCAGTTTGTTTAAAGGAAATACTTAAGAGCTAACGCTTAGTGTCCGGGTAAAGCTCCAAGACTTTACCCGGCTACCAAATCTAAAATTAGGGGAAGCTAGGAGGCAAGCCGTAAGCGAACAGCTTAGGTAATATGCGGCGTGGGCATCCCAGATACTAATAAGTATGGGAAATGATTGGAAGTCTAGGCTCAAGGTGTCGAACGTTGTACTTATGTTATTCCAAGGCAATGAAAGAAACAGAATTTTCTCTGTCTGAACTAATCATCTACTACTGGAACAAACTATCGTTAATTACTGATTCTCACCATAGGGTCAACCCTAGCATTAAAGACTTTGCCGAAGTAAAGAAATGCCCTTTGAAATGGAAGGCTTTTGACATTGCGGTGGAGCTTCACCGGAATGGCTCTAAACCTTGGGTGGAATGAACCACCGGGGAGGTGCGGCGATAGTAAGGGTAATATGTGAACCCGTCAAATTTTTAGAGAATAGCTAAGAGGTAGGGGAGGTTTAGCGGCGGCTGTAATTGGTTGGGCTGGTAGTCACGGTTAGAAAATCAGCCCCAGCAAGGCGGCGAATCGTAAATGAAATGCTTGGGTATTGGTCGCAGTGGTCATAATAGAGTTCGTAGGGAGAGGCGATCGCTGATTAGGTGATTAATGAGAATAGGAAGCGCCGGGGGAAAGGTTATGCCGTAGTCAGGATTAAAAAGCATAACTATAAAATGTAACTGGTGATACCCGTGAAATTCTTAGAGGATAGCTAGGGGGGTAGGGGAGGGTTAGCGGCGGCTGTCAATGGTTGGGCTGGTAGTCACGCTTTAAAAGTGAGGCGCAGCCAGGGGCAAGCCGAAAGCGAAAAGCTTGATTTGTGGGCATCCCAGATATTAAAAGTATGGGAAATGATTGGTAGTCACGTTAGATTATTTGATCAATATTATTAATATAGAGGGCGTGACTACGGGGGCAGATATCAGTAGTGGCTACATAGTAGAGTATAAAAGAAGGTATGTAAGAAATTAGTTGATTTTAGCGGTCTAGGAGTAGGAGAGTAGGGGGAAGACTGGTTTAGTTAACTTTGTGGCGGTGGTGTCATCAGAGGCAAAGGGGAAGGGGTAGCGGTGGTTATTGGGGGAGAATAGGGGGAAGGGGGGAGGCGACGCAATTGAGTAAAAGTAGGCCGGAGGGTTACGGTGATATTAGATGTAATTTGCAATACGCGAAAAATTCTTAGAGGATGGTAGGGGGGGTTAGCGGCGGCCTTTGGGGTAGTAGTCACGGTAAGTAATTTGATCAATATTATTAATATAGAGGGGGTGACTACGGGATTATTGAGGGGGTAGGTAGTGAGTCATGAGTAGAGAGTGGGGAGTAGGGAGTGAGAAGTAGGGAGTAGGCGATCGCAATAGTATCTATAGACAAGAGGACTTTTAAAAATATCTCAGTCTAGAACTTGACAAGAGGGTAAGTATAGAGATAATATAGATATTAAGACAAGAGGGTTATTACAGACATAAGGAGGAAAATCGATGATAACAGAAACCCAGAGGCAAATAATCACAGGGCTGAGGCAGGGGCTTAAACTATCTGATTTAAAGCCAAAACCCGAAGATATTGACCAATTAATTGCGGCTGGCTGGTTAGTGCTTACGGGGGTGGAAAACGAGTATTTAGTTTCCAAGGCACTGTTTTAACTGACGGAGTGCGATCGCATTGGTAGAGTATTTAGGTGGCGAGTAGGGGGTAGTCGGTAGGTTGTAGAGAAAACAGGAATGGGGTGTGAAGCCGAGGGAAGCGATCGCAATGACGGCATATCTATAGACAAGAGGGCTTTTAAAAATATTTTAGTTTGGGGCTTGACAAGAGGGTAAGTATAGAGATAATATGAATATATGAGTTAGACAAGAGGGTTTATGCAGGGATGAGAGACAAAAAAGAGGATTAACGCAGACATACAAGGTAGTACAAAAGGGAATGTACAGGGATGGAAGGAGAAAGAACGCAGACATAAGAGGTGAGACAGGGGATTAACGCAGACATACAAGATAGTACAAGGGGGTATGTGCAGGGATAAGGGGATATGTGCATACATAAGCCCATACAAGAGGACTTGTATAGTCCTTGGTTACTATCCTTGTTCTCTAGAGAACAAGGATAGTAACCA
>NZ_JACJSG010000043.1 GCF_014697625.1 Anabaena azotica FACHB-119
CGGTACGCCGGAGGTTATCAAAAACGCCTGTGGAGAACTTGTAAGTCCTGAAGTAATTCCGGCAGAGATCGTTGAAGCAGGAATCACGCGACTTCAAGTCCTGTGAGGTTCAATAACTAGCCTCAGCCAATTTGCTTTCTACATCTGATAGTTGTATACCACCAGAGAAGGTTTTACTATTCATCACAAAGAAAGGTGTACCAGCAACACCCAATGTTTGAGCTAGTTGGATATCTTGAGTAATTGCGGCATCCGCAAGAGGGCGATCGCTGTTAAACTTTTCTAAATCGAGGTCGAGTTTTTTGGCAATATCTAAATACAAAGCTTCACCAAGTTGCTTTTGATTGCTAAACAAAGCATCATGATATTCCCAGAACTTACCTTGCTGATTTGCCGCCCAAGCCGCCCTTGCTGCTGGCAAAGCTTGCTCATGAATGGATATCAAAGGTAAATGCTTGTAAACTAGCTTTACTTCACCCGGATGCTTTGCTAGAATTCCTTTCAAAGTTTTATGCGCCTCAGCACAATAGGGACATTGAAAATCAGAAAATTCTACTAATACAGCCTTTGACTCAGCCGCACTCGTAGTAGGAGAATCACCAATCACAGCTTGAGTGTTTGTTTTTAATTCTTGTAAAAATTCTTCCCTTGCTTGGTTTACTTTTTGTTGCTGTTGCTGCTGATAGGCTTGAACAGATTCGATAATTACTTCCGGGTGTTCGCGCAGAATCTGTATAACTTGTTGTTCTAGTTGAGAACTAGCGCGGCTAGCTGCTTGTGCAGGAAAAGACCAACTGAAAACTAAGCATAGTAAGCTGAATATCACCCAATTACGTAGACGCTGAAATAACTGACCCATAGGAACATATAAGAGTAAACAACATCTCCCTAGTATTCCCTGGAATTTGTGAAATTGACAGACTTGTTGCAAAAATCCAAAATCCCTGGTATTTAAGAATTACATTTTATATTTTTTATATACTTAGGTACTTCCAGATAAAAAATATCCAAAATTTAGGGTGCGTTAGTAGAAGAAACCCCAGCCATACCAAGAAAATACTCATACTAACGCACCCTACTGGCGTGGCAAGCCTAAACTTGTGCATTAGCGAAAAATCTATCATCTTGTTCATCTGCGTTCATCTGCGTTCATCTGCGTTCAAATTTATCCAAACCTATTGCCACATTTTAGCCTTGCCAGTCCACTACTAACTAAATTATTGGGTGTATTTAACAACATAAAAAAGCGGGCTAACCGCTATGACTTGGTTAACCCGTGCAGCTTTGGGAACGCGCAGAGAAATTGTTATTGCAATACTAATTTCACGTTGGCGTTTTGCAGACCGCGCTGTTTTACTTCAGCCAAGGTTTTGTTAACAGCGTATTTTTGGTTGATGGAGTTGATTAACTCGGTTTGGTTGTGCTTTTTAGCAACGCCCCACAGGTCAGCGATGAGGTCGAAGGAACCATCGCTATTGCGAGACCAACCTAAATCGTATTCGCCTTCCAAAACTGCAACGATGTCTGAACGAACGCGCTGACCATTGTAACCACGAACATCAGCTTCAGTTTTTACTGAGATGCCCAGGTCGCGCAAAGAAGCTTTGAGGATTTCGGCATCGGTGATTTTGGTGCGAAGAGTGCTAAAGTGAGACATTTGGGTTTCCTCCAGTGAGAAGATTGAGAAAAAGGACAACGTTTGTTTTCAGGGAAGCCGCGCATATTTGGGAACGGCTTTTTTCTCGTAACTGCTAGCTTTGGGGGCTAGCCTTTCCCCTTGGGTAGCAAGGGAAAGCTTTTAGAACTCCATACGCTGGTATTCAGCAACGGAGGCTGCGGCGGGTCTTGCCCTCTGTCTAGCCCAGTCTCTGAGGGCTGTTACCTGTTCTTGCATCGTGCGAGACAGTGGCAATGTAGCTTTGAGCGCAGCAATAATATCTAGTTGGGTGAACTCGCGGTCTTGGGCAAATGCTTCGTACATTGCCGCAACCAGTGCTTGTTCAATTTCTGCCCCGGAAAATCCGTCAGACATCTTGGCGAGTTGCTCCAAATCAAACCTAGATATCTCTTCCCGACGTTTATTCAGGTGGATCTTGAATATATCACTCCTTTCTTCGGGTGTGGGCAGATCCACAAAGAAAATTTCATCAAAACGACCCTTCCTCAAAAATTCTCCAGGTAAGCGTTCTACGCGGTTGGCTGTCGCCATGACAAAAACTGGAGATTTTTTCTCCTGCATCCATGTGAGGAAAGACCCAAATATTCTGCTGGATGTGCCACCATCGGAGTCACCAGACCCAGCGCTACCAGCAAAAGATTTATCTAATTCGTCAATGAACAGAATCGCAGGTGAGATAGATTCTGCTGTTTTGAGGGCGTTACGCAGATTAGCTTCACTTCGCCCTACCATTGAGCCGTCGTAAACTCGCCCCATATCCAAACGCAACAGGGGTAAACCCCACAGGCGGGATGTTGTTTTGGCGATTAATGACTTACCACAACCAGGAACACCTAAAATTAACATCCCTTTTGGTTGGGGTAGACCATATTCTCTAGCTCTTTCGGTAAACGCATTCGAGCGTTGTTTGAGCCATTTCTTTAATTCTTCTAAGCCACCTACAGCGTCTATGGTTTCATCTTCTTCGATGTATTCTAGGATGCCATTACGCCGGATGAGTTGCTTTTTCTCAGATAGAACTATATCTACTTCTTCTTCTGTCAAACGCCCTGTAGTGACCTGGGCTTTGCGATATACTTTCTCAGCTTCATCTTTAGTTAAGCCTAAAGCTGCTCTGAGCAGTTTTTCCCGCGCTTCTGTGGTTAAGCGTCTACCACGATTTTGGTCTAGGTGTTGAGTTAAAACTTTGTTTAACTCAGACATATCTGGTAATTGGAAATCTAAGACGACTACTTCTTTTTCCAGTTCTATTGGTACTTGCTGCATCGGTGACATCAAAATGATGTTCTTTTGCGTACCTTTGAAGCTGGCGATCGCATCTCTTAATGACCTTGTAGTCGCAGCAGCATCAATAAATGGATGTAAATCTTTAAAAATAAATATACCAGGTTCTTTTTGCCGCATCACCCAATCAATCGCCGCCTCCGGTGAAACGGTATTATGTGGGTTAGCACGGGGTTGACCATACTCCACGATGCCATGAGTTACTGTCCAAACATACACTCGGCGTTGGGGCCTTAACACTTGGGCGATTGTGGAAATTGCCTGCTCTGCCCGCTCTTCCTCGGAGGTCACAAGGTAGATTAGTGGGTATTGAGCTTGGATGAGAATATTGAGCTCTTCTTTCATAAATCGACCTGCTTGAGACCCTAGTACAGTAAAGACATCGTTTTGTTTGTGACAACAACCGAATTATGATTTCCTTATCTAATTCGTACCTAGCAAGGAACCAATTCTTCCTCACCCTTGGGATGGGTTTCCGCTTCAGCCATTTCATCAATAGGAAGATGATCTTGACCGACTAATCCTGGTTGGTTTCCTAAACCAATCAATTCCCCATCACGCAACACCAATGAACTTTCACAAGTGGGACATGAATAGACTCGATGAGTTCTTCCGTAAGCTGAAGCCTCTAACTCCTCAACTAATTCTGAGTTAGTTAAGTAAAAATCAAGGGCGCGTTCAGCTAGGTCTGACATATGTTCGGATTCAATCGCTGAACGAATCTTCAGCTTCTTGTGCAGTTCTGGCGATAGATATAACGTAACCTTTTGCTTAGTTTGCATATAACTTTTCAATGGTCTTACCCGGGTATGTATATTACGTTATCGATTGCCCGCTTGGTTGTCAAGACAGTAAGACGCTTTGACAGCTATTTTGTAATACTTCTTTACAATATAGACGAGTTTGTTAGAAAATAATCTTATTGCTATATGTTATTTAAGAAACTAACGCTAAATGAATTATGCCTGAAATCAAATGGCTGATAAATTGGCTCAGATGATTTACTTTTATGAGTTATCAGTGGCAAAACTTAATAAATTACTAAATTTTTTTTTAGTAAACTTACATAAATTATTAGTATTTATTTACACTTTGTTGCAAAAAACTCTTAGAGTAACGTTAAATGGCAAAGCATATTGTCTTTTTGCTTTGTGCTTAACGCTGTGGGGTTGTAGTACAACCTTGGATATCACTAGTATTGGCTGGAAAACTTACAGTAATTCACGCTATGGCTTTGAGTTTCCCTATCCCAGCAACTGGAACTCATTAACTGCGCCTACAAATGATGATGGCATTGCCTTTGTCTCACCCCGAAATAGCAATGTAGAAATTCGCGGATGGGCAAGTAATCAGTTATCACCATCAATGACTGAAGATAGTGAGACATCGGCTAGCTATAACTTTCAAACTACGCAAGGTTTAAGGGGATTGCTGTTAGTGGAAACGGGAAACACCATGAGTTCGATGAAACTTAAATTAAATCAGAATCAGATAGACTACCACTGGCAAGGAAAAAGCCCAAGTCAAGAATTTTCCAACTACTATCCACTGTTCTATTACATTGCCCAACAGTATCGGGTGGGGAGGAGGTGAGGAACTTAATCAGTTATCAGTTATCAGTTATCAGTTAATTTTTGGGAAAAACACCACAGCAATTGATTCTAGCTTAAGTGGCTCTTCTGGTCTTAACCTCCCACTATACGCTTGATAACTGTTCACTGATAACTGTTCACTGATAACTGACAACTGACACATCCACCAGAATGATGAGTGAGCGGGTACAGAAAACTGGTAGATTTAGCTAACAACGAGTATCAACTGGTGAAAATGAAAGTCCTAGTTATTGGTGGTGATGGGTATTGCGGTTGGGCAACCGCACTATATCTTTCCAGTCGTGGTTATGAAGTTGGAATATTAGATAGTTTGGTGCGTCGGCACTGGGATAATGAACTGGGTATCGAAACTCTGACTCCCATCGCACCAATTCAGCAACGTCTCCAGCGCTGGCAGGATTTAACAGGTAAATCTATTGACCTGTTTGTTGGCGATATTACCAACTATGAATTTCTCCAGAAAGCGTTGCATAAATTTGAGCCGAATGCCATTGTCCATTTTGGTGAACAGCGTTCAGCACCATTTTCGATGATTGACCGTGAACACGCAGTTCTTACCCAGGTGAATAACGTTGTGGGTACGTTGAACTTGCTGTATGCCATGAAGGAAGATTTCCCTGACTGTCACCTAGTAAAATTGGGAACAATGGGGGAATACGGCACACCCAATATTGATATCGAAGAAGGCTATATCACAATTGAACATAATGGGCGTAAGGATACTCTACCTTACCCCAAACAGCCCGGCTCAATGTATCATTTGAGTAAAGTTCATGATAGCCATAACATCCATTTTGCTTGCAGAATTTGGGGGTTACGGGCGACAGACTTGAACCAAGGTGTGGTTTACGGCGTTCTCACCGAAGAAACGGGGATGGACGAACTGTTAATCAACCGCCTGGATTATGATGGTGTGTTTGGTACGGCGTTGAATCGTTTTTGTATTCAAGCGGCTATTGGTCATCCCTTGACTGTTTATGGTAAAGGTGGACAAACAAGGGGTTTCTTGGATATTCGGGATACGGTGCGGTGTGTGGAATTAGCGATCGCCAACCCAGCCCAAGCTGGCGAATTCCGCGTATTCAACCAATTTACCGAACTATTTAGCGTTGGCGACTTGGCATTAATGGTAAAAAAAGCCGGGAATGCTTTAGGGTTGAATGTAGAAATCAACAACCTAGCTAATCCCAGAGTTGAGAAAGAAGAACATTACTTCAACGCTAAAAACACCAAATTGCTTGATTTAGGTCTACAGCCTCACTATCTATCTGATTCTCTGCTGGATTCTTTGCTAAACTTTGCTGTTAAGTATCAAACACGAGTTGATCAAAAGCAAATTTTACCCAAAGTCTCTTGGCATAGAAATTAGTAGGTGTAAGGGTGTAAGGGTGTAAGGGTATAAGGGTATAGGGGTAGAGTTTATCTTTAATTCTGACACCAATGCGATCAGAAACTGCACCCTGTAAATTGTGTAGAGACGTTGCAAGCAACGTCTCTACAGCCTTTTTTAAAACACCAATTGATTACACTACGGGAGAAGGTTTACTCTGTTGTAGATCCCAAAATTCAACAGCAGTTGGGATTATCTGCTTGGATTGAATGATTTTGTATGAGAATTGCCCTATTCACCGAAACTTTTTTACCTAAAGTTGACGGCATTGTGACACGCCTGCGCCACACCGTTGACCATTTACAACGTTTGGGAAATCAAGTGTTAGTGGTTGCCCCTGATGGGGGAATTACGGAACATAAAGGAGCGAAAGTTTACGGGGTTAGTGGCTTTCCCTTGCCTCTGTATCCAGAGTTAAAAATGGCACTTCCTCGCCCAGCCATTGGTTCCGCCCTGGAAGAATTTCGACCAGATATTATTCATGTTGTCAATCCGGCAGTTTTGGGTTTATCAGGTATTTTTTATAGTAAAGTCCAGAAAATTCCTTTAGTTGCTTCTTATCATACCCATTTGCCACAGTATCTCCAGCATTACGGCTTGGGGATGCTAGAGGGGTTGTTGTGGGAACTGTTAAAAGCTGGGCATAACCAAGCTGCTTTGAATCTTTGTACTTCGACGGCGATGATGGAGGAACTATCAGCGCATGGTATTGAACGGGTGGATTTATGGCAGAGGGGAGTTGATACAGAATTATTCCAGCCTGATTTAGCTAGTGTAGAGATGCGATCGCATCTCTCGCAAAATCATCCAGAAAGCCCTCTATTATTGTACGTGGGTCGTCTTTCCGCCGAAAAAGAAATTGAGCGCATTAAACCCATTTTAGAAGCAATTCCCCAAGCGCGATTAGCACTGGTAGGAGACGGGCCTCACCGCCAAGCATTAGAAAAACACTTTGCTCTCACAAATACCAACTTTGTCGGCTATCTGATGGGGGCTGAATTAGGTGCGGCTTTTGCTAGTGCTGATGCTTTTATCTTTCCCTCGCGTACAGAAACATTGGGTTTAGTATTGTTAGAAGCAATGGCGGCTGGCTGTCCTGTAGTAGCTGCTCGTTCTGGTGGTATTCCTGATATTGTCACAGATGGGGTAAATGGCTATCTATTTGACCCGAAAGCCGACATTCAAGATGCGATTAATGCAACTATTCGCCTTTTGGAAAACCAACAAGAACGTGATACAATTCGGCAAAATGCCCGTAAGGAAGCAGAAAGATGGGGATGGGCTGCTGCTACACGTCAGTTACAGGATTATTATCAAAAGGTGATATTTGGGGAAAAGAAGAGGGGTTAGGGACTGGGGACTGGGGACTGGGGAGATGAGGGAGTAACCCACCCCTAACCCCTCCCAGGAGGGGAACAGGGCAGGGTGGTTTCATACAATCAGAGAAAAAAGATTATTGTGTTTCAAAGCCTCTCCCCCCGTGGGGGAGAGGTTTGGAGAGGGGGCAAAATCTCTGCTACAACACCAGAAATCAGAACTTATAAATTTTTCTTTTTTTGTATGAAACACCCTGCCTCCCAGGAGGGGAACAGGGAGATGAGGGAGAAACCCACCCCTAACCCCTCCCAGGAGGGGAACAGCAGAGAAGAATAAATAATGACCAATAACAAATGACTCTTCCTAATGCTGGTAGCGTTTTGGCTTCATTAACAGAACTGACTCAAGTTAATCGGACTCACTCTTTGTTGCGTCGGGTCAAAGACCTTTCTGTTAACGAATTTGTTTGCTTACTAGACTTTATTACTGCTGAATTTCAACAGTTTCTTAGAGCAATTGAACTCATTAATAATGAGGCTCTAGAGAATATGTTGGAAAAAGTATTAGAAGCAATTACACTCAAAATTGGTCAAATCCTCCAAGCAGAATATACTGCTATTTTTTTGGTAGATTATGATAAAGGTCAGTTGTGGTCAAAAGTTCCGCAGGATAATGGGCAGAAGTTTCTAGAAATTCGCACGCCTATTACTGTAGGAATTCCTGGTCATGTTGCTAGCACTGGTCAATGTCTGAATATTTCGGAAACTGCTACTCATCCTCTATTTAGCCCAGAGTTAGAAAAACAAATGGGCTATAAAATTTATAATATTTTATGTATGCCTGTTGTTAGTAGCAAAAATCAGGTTGTGGCGGTAGTACAACTGGCAAATAAAACTGGAAATATTCCATTTAATCAAGATGATGAGGAGTGTTTTCGGGACTTTGTTGCTTCTATTGGCATTATATTAGAAACCTGTCAATCTTTTTATGTGGCAGCGCGTAACCAACGGGGAGCGACTGCGCTTTTACGTGCTACACAAACACTAGGACAAAGTTTAGATTTAGAAGCTACTTTGCAAATAGTGATGGAACAAGCACGTATTTTAATGCAGGCAGACCGCAGTACATTGTTCCTTTATCGTAAAGAGATGGGGGAACTGTGGACTAAGGTAGCAGCAGCAGACATATCGAATTTAATGGAAATTCGGATGCCTGCTAACCGTGGTATTGTTGGCTATGTGGCTTCTACAGGTGAAGCGTTGAATATTCCTGATGCCTATAAAGACCCGCGTTTTGACCCATCAACAGATAGAAAAACAGGTTATTTAACTCGCAATATTTTGTGTTTGCCTGTGTTTAATTCTGCAAATGAATTAATAGGTGTAACTCAGTTAATTAATAAGCAACAAGGAAGTTTTACGGCTTCTGATGAAGAGTTTATGCGGGCTTTTAATATTCAGGCAGGAATTGCTTTAGAAAATGCTCGTTTATTTGAAAATGTATTGTTAGAAAAACAATATCAAAAAGACATTTTGCAAAGCCTGTCAGATGCTGTAATTTCTACAGATATGGCGGGAAGAATTGTCACTATTAATGATGCGGCGTTGGAATTATTGGGTTGTCCTTTGGGAGATGCGAATAATAAGAGTAATAAGCTGCTGTGGGAACAAAATTTAATTGGTCGTCTAGTTTGGGAGATTGTACCAATTGATAATTTGCAGATACGTTTAGAAGATAGTTTGAAAAGTGGTGCTAGACATTATGTACCAGAGCAAAGTTTGACGGTAGGGCTTTATCAACTACCACAATCTGAAGGTCGGGTTGTACATGAAACTCTAGATTACTCTATTTTGACGGTGCGCGATCGCTCCAACCCAGATATTTTTCTCCCTTGGAATTTACCACAAACTCCTCAGTCTAAGTTTATCACCCCGGAGGAGGTACAAATCTTAGAACGCAGTCTGAATCTTACCATCAACCCTCTGACTAACCCAGAAGGCGGCGTGCGCGGTGGTTTGGTGGTTTTGGAAGATATCAGCCAAGAAAAACGCCTGAAAACTACTATGTACCGCTACCTAACACCTCATGTAGCTGAACAAGTTATGGCTTTGGGGGAAGATGCGTTGATGGTGGGTGAACGCAAGGATGTGACGGTTTTATTTTCCGATATCCGAGGCTACACTACACTTACAGAAAATTTAGGTGCGGCTGAGGTTGTATCACTGTTAAATCAGTATTTTGAAACAATGGTTGAGGCTGTTTTTAACTATGAAGGTACTTTAGATAAATTCATTGGTGATGCTTTAATGGCTGTGTTTGGTGCGCCGCTAACATTGACGGAAAATCATGCTTGGCAAGCGTTACAGTCAGCTTTAGATATGCGTCAACGTTTGCAGGAGTTTAATCAAAGGCGTATCATTCAGGCACAACCACAAATTAAGATTGGTATTGGCATTAGTTCTGGGGAAGTGGTTTCTGGTAATATTGGTTCTCACAAACGCATGGATTACACTGTGATCGGGGATGCTGTCAATTTAAGTTCGCGTTTGGAAACTGTGACAAAAGAATACGGCTGTGACATTATTATTAGCGAATCGACTTATCGACTGTGCTGCGATCGCATTTGGGTACGTCAGTTAGATAGAATCAAGGTTAAGGGTAAAAACCAAGCTGTGAATATCTACGAGTTAATTAGCGATCGCACTAGTCCCTTGAATGCTAAGACTCAAGAGTTTCTCTTTCACTATCATACAGGCAGGACTGCTTATTTATCTGGCAATTTTACACAGGCGATCGCCACTTTTGAGTTGGCTAAACATATTCGACCTACAGACCAAGCTGTCAATATTCATTTAGAACGCGCTTATAATTATCAACAAACACCTCCGCCAGAGAATTGGGATGGAGTTTGGGCCATGAAGTAGGTATGAGGAAATGAACGCCGATAAATTGTGATGTTCATTCAATGTGGTCAAGTTACAACCGATTTTTACTAGGTATAACAATCATCGCAAAATAAGGTACTTCCGCCGGATTAACTTCATCTAATGGCACAATCCTTTGCTGCGCCATTGTTGCCCGCTCGATATATAATGCCCGTGATGCTAATCCTAATTGATGTAAGATATCGCGCACTTTAGTAAAGTGGCGACCTAGTTTCATAATGGCGGCTGCATCGGTTGTTAATAACTGGGTGGTGAGTTCTTCGGCGGGGAGGGGTGCGGGTAGGACTGTGAGAATATCGTTGTAGTAGGTGAAGGGTACGCCCAAGGACACGGGACAAGCCATTAGGGAAGATACGCCTGGGACGACTTCTGTTTGGTACTGTTCAGATAGGCGTGTAAATACATACATGAAGGAACCGTAGAAAAAAGGGTCGCCTTCACACAAGACTACTACATCCCGCCCGGCTGCGAGATGCTGGGCAATTGGTTCTACTTCCTTGTCGTAAATTTCCTTGGCTTTTTCTGGTTCCAAGGCGCGGGGGAGGTGAAAGGGGACTTCGATTTGTGTGCCTGTAAAATAACAAGAGGCGATCGCTCGCGCTATACTCTCTTTATCTGTGGCTGATTGATAGGCAATTACAGGTACAGACTGAATTAGCCGCAATGCTTTGATAGTCAATAGTTCCGGGTCTCCTGGCCCCACACCAACCCCGTAGAGACGACCTTTAGCTGACATATTATTCTTCCTCCGTTGCCAGGGCGTTAACTGCGGCGGCGGCGATCGCACTTCCACCCCGCCGACCGTGTAAAGTCATAAATGGTACATTCCGGCTATCTGCTGCCAATACTGCTTTTGATTCTGCAGCCCCCACAAACCCCACAGGAAAGCCTAAAATTACCGCAGGTTTGGGGCATCCCGCATCTAACATTTCCAACAGCCGAAACAGGGCCGTAGGTGCGTTACCAATGGCGACCACTGCCCCTCTTATGTGGGGTTTCCACAATTCCAAAGCCGCCGCCGACCGCGTATTCCCCAACTTCTGCGCTAGTTCTGGCACTTGGGGTTCATTCAAAGTACAGATAACTTCGTTGTTGGCAGGTAAACGCCGCCTTGTCACCCCATCGGCTACCATGCGACAATCACATAAAATTGGTGCGCCTGCTGCTAATGCTGCCCTTCCTGCCTGCGCCGCCGTTGTAGAATATCCTAAATCTGTGACAATATCCGTCATCCCACAAGCATGGATGAGGCGGACAGCAACTTTAGCGATATCTGGCGGTAGGATATCTAGGTTTGCTTCCGACCGGATAATAGCAAAGGAGTGGCGGTAGATTTCATTAGCATTGCGGATATAATCAGACATGGGATTTGGGCGAGATAATAACTGTTTTAATTGGGTATATCCATATCGATGAGCGAATTTCCCCAAGCATTCGTCAGGATTTAGTTGTTGGCTTTTATACAACTTCAATATTCTTTCTATGAGTGTAGGCAATTCAGCCACAGCCACATCTTGGTAGAGTTGATGACCGAATTTATCCTTGCTGTCACCGCCACCCACGAAAACTTGATACCTTTCCCCAGTCCCATAATTAACACCAAGTAAGGTAATATCACCCTTGTTGTGCTGGGCGCAGGATTTCTCACAGCCGCTAAAGTGGATATTTACTGGCTGTTCTAAGGTGACAAGAGATTGTAAATAATCTGCTAACGCCAGCGCATGACCTTTAGTATCGGTAGCCGCCGCCGCACAACCTTGATTTCCTGAACAAGCTACCAAGCCACTTTGAATATTTGCGGGTGAGAAATCTAATCCTAACCCAAGAATTTGATTCTGAACATCAGTAAGTTGTGCTTGGGCAATGTCTGTTAACAGCAAATTCTGCCAAGGTGTTAACCTGATTCCACTGCCATATTTGCTAGATAATTGCGCTAACCCTCTTAACTGTTTGGTGTCTAGGCGACCAAGGGGTAAGACAATACCAATGTAGTATAAGCCTTGTTGCCGTTGGGGATGGATGCCGATGTGGTGATAGTTGGTTGACCTCTCCCCCAACCCCTCTCCTACAAGGAGAGGGGAGTAATGATTTTCTTTCTCCCCCTTCCTTGGTAGTGAGTAATGATTTTCTTTCTCCCCCTTCCCTTGTAGGGAAGGGGGTAGGGGGGTTAGGTTCTTTCTCTCCAGTGCAAAAGGTAAGCGTTTTTCAGCTTCTTGAAGATAACTGTTTAAACCTATGCTATTTATCACCTCTCGCAGCCGGGGCTGGCGTTGACTGCTAATATCACTATGAGCTAAATAAACATCCGCTAAGGCTGCTAAGACTGGTAAACATGCGGTTGGGGATAATAAAATTCCGGTGTCAACGGGTGGGGTTCCCTTTGCGCCCATACTCAGACAGAGGCGGAAGTAAACGCTACCATCTACTAAAATGGCAATAAAGGTGATATCGTTGGGGCGATCGCTTACCGATAATCCACCACCATCAAAACACACGCTAAATTTTGCCGATAGTCCCGCTAAGGCAGAATGTTCGTTAATGTAATTGTCCCAGGTTTTCACGAAGGGGCGGGTATCAATTAATTCATGTTTGTCAATCCCCGCCGTGGGGCTGGTCATAATGTTACGGATTTGGTCTACGCCTGTATTGCTAGCACCTAAGCCCAAATCTTGCAATTGTTTCAGGACTGGAGAATCTATATTTCCTCGGATTTCCCGGATTTGAATGTTAGCACGATTTGTCACATCAATATAACCGCCGCCGTACTGGTCAGCTATATCTGCGATCGCCTGACATTGTTTACTATCAATCATGCCACCTGGGATTCTGATCCGAGATAAAATTCCATCTTGGGCAGGTGTGGCATAAAATAAGCCTGGACAAGGTGTAAAAGCCGACAACAAGACGAGAACTCCTTCCCCGTGCGACGCAGGGAGTAGATTGTATACTCTTGGAATTGGCATTCTGACTCGGAAAGTCAAAGGAATAGTTCTTTGCCTTTACATTACAGTTGCGGCACAGCCCCGGAATCTCACCGGAGTTTCCCAATACCAAGCCTTTGTAATTTAGCATGAGTAGCTAGTCATAATCTTGACTGCTTCATAAACCTTGAGCGCACCAGGATGATTGAACTGACCAAGAAAATCACTTGTCCACAGGACTAGACAAAAAGAAATTTATCAGCTATATTAAGAAATATGTGAAAAACAAGGCTCAGTAGCTCAGTTGGTTAGAGCACGGGACTCATAAGCCTGGGGTCGTCTGTTCAAGTCAGACCTGAGCCACTAAAAAAATTCAACTACAATAAGGGTTTCAGTTTCCACTGTAGAGAAAGTTTGGGTAGACTTGAGATACAGTGGGCGAAACCTGCAAATAAGACATATTGGTGGCTTATCGACAGATATGGCTCAAAAGGCTACCATATCAAACTGTATATTGACCAAGACTGTATGTTATGGCTAGTGTTGAACGCGACGAAACTAGAGAGCATCGGATTGAAACAGAAATTATTGTCGATGCTGAAGATAAAGAAGATAGAGCGATGGGGTGGTACTACTACCTTGATGATATGATAGATTTTCCTTTTATGGCTAA
Organism: Anabaena azotica FACHB-119; assembly: GCF_014697625.1. Taxonomy (GTDB): domain Bacteria; phylum Cyanobacteriota; class Cyanobacteriia; order Cyanobacteriales; family Nostocaceae; genus Trichormus; species Trichormus azoticus_A. Next base: position 13,822 of record NZ_JACJSG010000043.1, read on the forward strand.
GTGGAAGAAGAAATCACGCAAAACTTCAACCATTGAAGAAAAGCCTGTGGAAGTATTGGGTATGGCTGCAGAGGATGATTGTTTGAGAGATATGTATGTGGATGTTGCTTATATCGGCGGAAAGGAAGATGATATACATACTGCCAAGCTTTCGGATATAGAGCCAATTGATGTGGATGAGGACACCCAAGAAGCGATCGCCGATTGGTTATATTGGTTAGGCAGAGGATACAAGTTTTAAGATATCACTCTTAACTTTTAACAGGAGACATGAGCAAGTCCACCTAAGCGGAAAGCGCGTAAATTCAAGAGTTGGAAACCCGCGTAGGCGGGTTTTGTCCTTGTAGCTGCGACTTCAGTCGCTTGTGGGAAGATATGAATACTAGTTATTCTCTGCCCTATTAAATACGCCATAACGTGCTTTCCCTTTTTGTTTAGCAAGATACATAGCCTGATCTGCATTTCTTAATAAGCCTTCTGGTTCATCATAACTATCGCTATTTAATGCAATACCAATGCAGGCTGTAGTCAATATTTGTTGTCCGTTCAGGGTTAGGGGTAATCCTAAAGTGTCCTGAATGCGTTTAGCGACGTTGATAGCGTCGTTAACATCGCGAATGTCTTCTAACAAGACGGCAAATTCATCACCACCAAACCGCCCTACAGTATCTCCACTGCGTACACATGATTCTAACCTGTGAGCGATCGCTACTAAAAAATCATCGCCCATACCATGTCCAAAGCGATCGTTAATTTCCTGAAAACCATCTAAATCCAAAAATAACACTGCAAAACGATATTCACTGCGGCGTTTGCTACGTTCAATTGCTAGTTTGAGACGATCTAAAAATAAAACTTGATTGGGTAAGCCTGTCAACCCATCATAAAAAGCATTGTGGAGTAATTGCACTTCCCCTTGCTTACGTCGAGTCACGTCTTGAAAAACTAGCACAGCGCCTGTAATATTCCCGACATGATCACGAATAGGTGCAATATTATCTCCTATAGGTATTTCTCTACCATCCCTAGAAATTAGCGTACAATTCTCTGGTAAACTGACAATCTCACCAGTCTGTATTACTTGTGTAGCTAAATTACTCACTACTTCGTCCATATCCTGGTCAACCAGATTGACAACTTCTGCTAAATCTTTACCAAAAGCTTCTTGCTGCATCCAACCAGTCAGCCTTTCCGCCATCGGGTTCATCATACGAATATGACCAGTTGTAAAGGTAACAACCACTGCACAGCCCATGCTGTTAATAATTGCTGACATTTTTTCTTTTTCTTCCTGTTCTTTTTTATTAAATTGATACTGACTAAAAGCCATTTCTACAGCCAAATGTAAGTCTTGTTCTGAAAACGGCTTCAAAAGATAGCTACATAATTCATGTTTTCGATTCTTAGGTAAATTTAAATAATCTGAATAATCAGTTAGATATAAAACGTGTATATGGAAATCATTCTGAATAATATTGGCAAGATGCCAATCATGATTTTTCTGAGATAAGGGAATATCAAATAATACTAAATTTGGGTGGATGTCGGCTACCTTTTTAATTGCTGATTCACTAGAATTTGTAATATCCAAGACATTATAACCTAATGATTCTAAAGTATTTTTAATATTTAACCCTTGGGCTGTTTCATCCTCAACAACTAGGATTTTGGGGGACACCATGATAAATTTACCCATGTGCTAAGGTTCAGATTAAGTCGATGCTATCAACTTAATCTGAAAGTTATTAACTCTATGATAGTCAATCTCTACAATATCGGTATGGTAGCTCGATTGAGATACTTATTCATAATAAATATACTCACAGCAACCCTGAGTATATTTTTGTTTAAGTTAACAAGTAATTAAATACCAATATAATTATTAATTTAAATATTAATAGGAAAAAAGCATTATATTTTGTATTTGATATGTCCAAAAATAGAATTAATCAGCACATTAATATGTATAGAAAATACCTATGCGGCAATCAGTTAAATGTTATATTTAGATAGTATAAAAACTTTGCGTCTTTGTGCTTAGGTGAGTGGGCTGAGAAAAACAGAAATGAATAATCTCACAAATGTTGAGAAAAATCCGGGTAATGGATAGTCTTAGAGGCTATTTATAAAGCGCTGTAGAGATGTTGCACGCAACGTCTCTACATTGTTTATTCGGCGCAACTTCATGGAGAATTGGTATTACGGCTATGTCAGGATTTGAGCGTTGGCGAAATGAGGAATTAGCCGTAACGCACCAGCAAATACGGTGCGTTAAAGCAGCGCTTAACGCAACCGAAAATTTCAGGTTTACTTTATAAATCATCTCCTTAGAGGGTGGTTTCATAGGAAAAAAGAAAAATTTATCGTAAATAAAAGGGTTTAAGACCCCTACGTCTATACGTAGTATCAGTTTCAGTCGGGGTTTAAATCCCCGACTGTTCGCGTAGCGTGCCGTAGGCAAAATGTCTTTAATGCGCGAATTTTGAATGCGCGAATTTTGAATTGTTAACAGTCTTGATTTTTCGTTTTGTAGCAGAGATTTTGACCCCTCTCCAAACCTCTCACGCCAGTTTGCTCAAGTCGGGAAACCCGCCCACGCAACTGGCTCCCCCACGGGGGGGAGAGGCTTTGAAACACAATAATCTTTTTTCTCTGATTGTATGAAACCACCCTGCTAAAACTACATTTCCCCAGTCGCCCAGAAATTATAGTTAGTATTGCTTTGAGTAGATGAACTTTTAGTGCTGAGTGTGTGATTACCGGAGAATATGAAGTAATATTCACTTCTGAAGCCGTAGCCGTACAATCTTCTTATTGATGGCAAATAACACAATAGTAGCATGATTTATCGCCGCCCAAAGCTTGCAGTTTCTTGGTTATCTTGGAGTATCTTTCTTTTACTCAACAGTATGGGTGTTCCAGCAGTGAATGCTCAAGCTGTTGAGCAGACGCAACAATCCAATCCTAACCCCAGTTTGCCGGAAAGACTGCCCCAGCCTCAAGATATCCAACCATCTGTACCTACTCCTTTACCTTCTACTCAACCACCACAGCAACTACCACCACCATCTGAGTTACTCGAACCTCCTTCACCGGATATTAACCCACAGCAGCCAGTACCGACAGATACACCCCAAACTATTACTGTGGAAAGGTTTGAGGTAGTCGGTAGTACGGTGTTCAGTCAGGAAGAGTTAGCTAAGGTGACGGCTGAGTTTACTAAAAGACCGATCACTCTAGCAGAACTGTTTCAGGCTCGATCTAGAATTACCGAACTATATATTAGTAAGGGTTACATTACTTCTGGTGCTTATATTCCACCGCAAACTATTCAATCTGGTGTGATTAAAATTCAGGTGGTGGAAGGTAAGTTAGAAGATATTCAAATTACTGGGAATCAGCGACTTAATCCTAATTATGTGCGTAGTCGCTTGGCGATCGCTACTCAACCACCCCTCAACCGCGAGAAGTTGCTAGAAGCACTACAATTACTGCAACTCAATCCTTTAATTGAAAATCTCTCCGCCGAATTATCAGCAGGTTCTCGTCCAGGTACAAGCATACTACAAGTAGAAATCGCCGAAGCAAAAACCCGCAATGTTCAATTGGCGCTAGATAATGGGCGATCGCCTGGAGTGGGCAGTTTTCGTCGCCGGATTCAAGTTAGTGAGGCAAACTTGCTAGGTTTGGGTGATAGCATCAGTGCAGGTTACAGCAATACTGAGGGCAGCAACAGTTTTGATATCAGCTACACTTTACCAGTTAATGCCCGTAACGGCTCTATCAGTTTTAACTTTGGCACTTCTTCTAGCCGTGTCATAGAGAAACCTTTTGATGATTTTGGTATTGAGTCTTCTTCTCGTTACTACGAAATTAGCTATCGTCAACCATTAATTCAATCTCCTACCCAAGAATTAGTCATTGGTTTGACAGCTTCTCGCCGAGAGAGTGAAATATCTTCCTCACTCTTTGAACAGCTTGATGTCCCTCTCAATGTACTTTCCCCTGGTGCGGATGAAAACGGGCGGACAAGGATATCTGCATTACGATTCTTTCAAGAATGGACTAGCCGTAACAGTCGAGAAGTTTTCGCATTGCGATCGCAGTTTAATCTCGGTATAGGTGCATTTAATGCTACTGTTAATGCTGAAGATCCCGATAGCCGCTTTTTTTCTTGGCAAGGACAAGCCCAATGGGCGCGTCTTTTAGCAAAAGACACCTTATTAATTATGAAAGTAAATACACAGCTAGCATCCACAAAGCTTTTATCTTTGGAACAATTTGGTTTGGGTGGTCTAGATAGCGTCAGAGGCTATCGACAAGATTATCTGTTAACAGATAATGGTGTTTTTGCTTCAGCCCAGGTGCAAATACCGATTCTGCGCTTACCTCAAACGAGTGGACTATTGCAAGTCGTTCCCTTTGTCGATTGGGGAGTAGCCTGGAATACTCAGAGAGAAAATCCCGACCCTAACGCCCTTGCAGCCGTTGGTCTGGGTTTGCGCTGGTCAAGTGGCGATCGCTTTACGGCTCAACTTGACTGGGGCATTCCTCTTGTATCCGTTGATTCACAGGCTAAAACATGGCAAGAAAATGGCATATATTTTTCTCTAATTTATAATTATCCTTTTTAAGGTTAGTTTGATTTAATCTCATCCCTACCATATGTACTCTTACTTGTTACCAGTGAAATCAAAATATTTTAGTAATAGAAACTACTGATTTTTATATTTAATCGGGTATTTTTACTTAAAACAGACAGCAAATAACAGTTAATTTTAGTTAATCGCCAGCAATACTTAACAAAAATATCCGCATATATATCATGTGTAATATCAAGCGATTAAATTTATTCTATATGATAAAGAAAATATTAAAATAAAAATATAAGGCATAAAGCCTTTCTCCACTTGGGGAAAGCCATGAATAAGTAGGAACAAGCAAATAAACTAAACTAAAACAGTTTTAGTCAAGAAGCTAAAAACTTCTTCTCCTCCGGGTGCGCCACTTTGCCATTTCGGCTTTTGTCTTCTCTACGAGAGGCTACGCATTGGGGTTAGCCTCTCGTAGAGAAGATGAAAAGTGGACACACCTCCTACCTTGCCCCCTTGAGGGTTGGGGGGTTTGCCTCCTGCCTTAACCAATGACAATTACTCATGTCCAGCTACTTAGTGGTTATTCTCAATCTATGGAACTCGCATTATTTAGACAAGCATCGTTCTGAATTCGCAAGAACGGCTTTCATAAATGATGAAATATCAACAGTCTATTTCAAATAAATATTCAAATAGATAAGGATTTGAGAAATAATAATGCCAGGCAATGAGTGGGAAAAAATCCGCCACATTCTAGTTGTCCAAGACTTGCAAGGACAGCGCACAATACCATTGCAAGAGGCTACTTATTCTATTGGACGGCATAGCAGTAATGCTATTGTTCTTCATGGTCGGTCAGTATCAAGGCAACACGCTATTCTATTGCGGGTAACTGTTCCAGGCACTGACCAATGTAGCTTTCGGATAATTGATGGCAACTTCAAAGGACAAGGAAGCACGAATGGCTTACTTGTGAATGGCACTAGATGTTATTCCCGTAATCTCCAGCATGGAGATGTGATTATCTTTGGTAGCAATCAAGCTCAGGCTAAATATTACTCTGTTTCCCACATTTCCGAACAAGCTTTTTTTGCATCTGCTGAAGTTGAAGATTTGTCAGGATATTTATCTGACAAATCCCAACCTGCTAATCCTTTGCAAACTATAGTACTCGATACTGATTTTGAAGGTGCTAGTGAGACTGCCCTAGCGCGTTTAGCATCGTTTCCAGAATTGATTCCCAACCCTATCATTGAAACCGATTTGGAGGGAAAAGTCACCTATCTTAATCCCGCCGCAGCCATAAAGTTTCCCGATTTGCGGAAGCTTGGGCGACAGCATCCGATTTTAAAAGAAATTCTCAATGTCACGGGAAATACTCAGATTAACCCTTTTGTCCGGGAAGTGACAGTTGGTCAAGCAGTTTTTGAGCAATCAGTGCATCATTTACCAGAAAGTGATTTAATTAGAACTTATATTATTAGAGATATTACGGAGCAAAAAAAAGCAGAAATCGAACTGCGCCAGCGCGATCGCTTGTTGCAAGCAGTAGCCGAAGCTACTAATTGCTTGGTAGTAGAAATGAATTATGAAACCGCTATTTCCAAGGCTCTAGCTGTGGTGGGTGAAGCAGCGAGGGCTGATCGGGCTTATCTATTTAAAAATCACGCTTACAACAGTACAGGGGCGGCTGTAAGCTTACAATTTGAATGGTATCGTCCTCATCTGGCTGCTGTTCGCCCACACTGGCAGAATCAACTTTATGAGTCTGTGGCATTATCACGTTGGTATAATATTTTATTCAATGGACAGTCAATTAATGAATTGACGCGAGAATTGCCTGAAGCCGAACGCGAACTGCTCAAGCGAGACAGTGTGCAATCGCTGTTGTTAGTACCCTTACGTTTAGAAGGTCAATTTTGGGGGTTCCTGGGTTTAGCAGATTGCACACAGGAGCGTTATTGGTCAAAGCATGAAGAATCGACGCTGTTGACAATGGCGGCTAGTATCAGTGGTGCTTGGCAACGCCGACAAGTAGAAGAAAAAATTCGCTACCAAGCACTGCATGATTTACTGACGGGATTACCTAATCGCTTACTATTTAACGAGTTACTGGCTAAAGCGATCGCTAATGCGTTGCGTCGGCAAGAGAGTTTAGCAGTAATGTTTCTTGACTTGGATCGATTTAAGGTGATTAATGATACCCTTGGTCATACATTAGGCGATCGCTTATTACAACTGGTGGCGCGAAGATTGCGAGGTTGTCTGCGAAGCGGCGATACTGTTTCGCGTTGGGGAGGTGATGAATTTACCATCCTGCTACCGCGCATTAAATATCTAGAAGAAGTCACCCAAGCAGCTTGTAGGATTCTAAAAACCTTAGAAGAGGTTTTCTATTTGGATGGGCATGAATTTTATGTCAGTGCGAGTTTAGGCATTTCCCTGTTAGATGAACATAGTCCTGATGCAGAAGCTCTGATTAAACACGCCGATGCCGCCTTGTATCATGCCAAAGATGGAGGCAGAAATAATTATAAATACTATACTACCAGCTTAAGCGGCAAAACTCCCGAACTACTGAATTTAGAAAAGAGTTTGCGTCATGCGCTAGAAAAGCAAGAGTTAACAGTGTATTATCAGCCCCGCGTCAATATCCTTACCGGACAAATTACGGGGATGGAAGCACTGTTACGCTGGCAACATCCAGAGATGGGGGTAGTATCACCCAGTGTATTTATTCCCATTGCGGAGGAAACTGGATTAATCATCTCCATTGGTGAATGGGTATTAAGAACAGCTTGTATGCAGAATCGAGCTTGGCAACAAGCGGGACTACCTGCGTTGAAAATGGCTGTGAATCTTTCTCCCAAACAGTTCCGCCAACCTAATTTATTGGAAGTTGTCTCCCAAATTTTAGCCGAGACAGGATTAGCGCCAGAGTTTTTAGAGTTAGAAATTACAGAAACAACGGCGATCGAGGATCTTCAGTTTACCAGGACTGTGTTAGAAAAATTGCAGCAGATGGGGATTGATATTGCTATTGATGACTTTGGTACTGGTCATTCTTCCCTCTCACGATTACAACTTTTACCACTCCACAATCTAAAAATTGATGGGTCTTTCATCAAATCATTGACTACGGATGTGAAAGTAGCACATATTGTCAAGGCAATAGTAACTTTGGGCAGGAGTTTAGGTTTAAGACTGACTGCGGAAGGGGTGGAAAAACCAGAAGAATTTGATTTTTTAAAATCTATTAACTGTGAGGATGTCCAAGGTTATTTGTTCTACAAACCTCTTTCGGCTGAGAAAGCTACAGAAATCCTGCAAGAAGATAGGGGATAGGGGACAGGGGATAGGGGACAGGGGACAGGGGACAGCCGTAGTGGACTGTCTAGACTAAATTTGTGCATTAGCAAACTCTTGCGGGATGGGCATCTTGCCCGTCCAGTGCAGGCAAGATGCCTACACCACAAGAAAATTTTTTGCAACATTTTAGCCTAGACACGCCACTACAGTTTTATATTACCCTTTGTTGAAGCGATCGCCCAAAATTACATCCTCTCTAACACCTCAATACCCAAAAACCACAGTCCCTGCTTCAAAGTTCTTGCTGTCAAGTCACATAAAACTAAGCGGGAAGTCCGCAGTGGTTCCTCTGCATTTAATACAGGAACTCCTTTGTTGCGATCGTAAAAAACATTGAATTTCTTACTTAACTCGTAGAGATATTCACATAAACGGTTTGGAAGTAAATCTTCCTCTACAGTGCTAATAATTTCACCTAGTTGCAGTAAGTGTTTAGCTAAGGCAAATTCCGTTTCATGCTGCAATATGACTTTGGCATTATCTCCCAACTGAGTAAAGTCAATTCCACCCTTGCGGCTAATACCTTGAATCCGGGCATAAGCATACAACATATAGGGGGCAGTATTGCCTTTTAAATCCAGCATTTTATCGTAACTAAAAATATAGTTACTGGTGCGGTTTTGGCTTAAGTCAGCATATTTGACTGCACTAATACCAACTACCTGGGCAACTTTATCGATAAATTCTGCTGTTTCTTCCCGTTGTTCTTCTTTCAATCTAACTTCTAAATCTGCACGAGCGCGAGCAACTGCTTCATCTAATAAATCCCGTAATCTGACAGTATCACCAGCACGGGTTTTAAATTTCTTCCCATCTTCCCCTAACACCAAACCAAAGGGAACGTGAACCAGTTCCACACCATCTGGAATCCAACGAGCTTTATGTGCTACTTTAAAAATTTGGTCAAAATGGTTAGCTTGTCCCGCATCGGTGACATAAATGATGCGTTTGGCTTCATCTTTTTGAATCCGATAACGAAGTGCGGCTAAATCTGTTGTGGCGTAGTTATAACCACCATCAGATTTCTGTACAATTAGGGGTAAAGGTTCGCCTTCTCTATTTTTGAAACCATCTAAGAAAACACATTTTGCCCCTTCATTTTCTACCAGTAAACCAGATTTTTCTAAATCTTCTACTACTTGTGGTAGTGAAGAGTTGTAGTAAGATTCTCCACGTTCAATTAATGATTGGATATCCAATAAATCATAAATTTTCTTAAACTCTTGTCGAGAAGCTTCACAAAGAACAGCCCATGCGTGTCGTGCGTGGATATCTCCAGACTGTAGTTCTACTACTGCTTTACGGGATCTTTCTCGGAAATCGGCATCATTGTCAAATTTCTTTTTAGCCTCTCTATAGAACTCAACCAAGTCTCCTATATTTACAGAGTCAGGATTAAGTAAATATTGCCCTAGAGGACTTTCAAAATAATCAGTATTTGACAGAGTGGGATAAACTTCACGAAGATGAGTAATTAACATTCCGAATTGCGTACCCCAATCACCTACATGATTTAAACGCAAGACATCATGTCCGCGAAATTCTAAAATCCGGGCGATGGAATCACCGATAATAGTAGAACGCAAATGTCCGACGTGCATTTCCTTTGCAATATTCGGACTGGAAAAATCAACGATTTCCCGTTGTGGGTGTTTGGCTGTGGGGACTCCTAAGCCGGAGTCTGCGTGAATAGCGTTAAGTTGTGCTTCTAGGTAGGCTGTTTTCAGCTTCAGGTTAATAAAACCGGGGCCTGCAATTTCGGGAGTTTCGCAGATTTGGGAGACATCCAGTTTCTCAACAATAGCAGAAGCGATCGCTCTTGGTTGCTGTCCCAACTTTTTACTCAACGACAAAGCCACGTTGGCTTGATAGTCACCAAACTTAGGATTGCTAGCAGGAACTAAAATTGGATCTACTTTGGCGTACTCATCGCCAAAAGCAGCCACTAAAGCCTGCTCAAGTTTTACTCTTAGTTGTTCTTGTGTAGCGTTCATATATAGATATTATCTGTCACAGGCGAAACGTAGCTGTTGAGTTGGAGATATTTCAGGAAGGCTTGATTATTTTAACTCTAAAATATAACTAGCTAATCTAACTGAGGACTTTCATGGTACAGTACAACCCCTTAAGCTGTCTTCCATCCTCGGCAGAACTTCCCGACTCCGATGATACCCCAGTGGATAACGAATTACAAAACCTGATTCCTAATTTACTTGATGCTATTTTAGCTTTAGCCTGGAGTCAACGCACAGATTGGTTTTTTGGCGTTGATATGGGTATTTATTATGCACCCAGCAACCCGCCATTAGTCCCCGATGGGTTTCTCAGCGTCGGTGTAGAACGTTTCATTGGCGAAGAGGGACGTTTAAGTTATGTGCTGTGGGAAGAAGATGGTATTGTTCCCATTTTCGCCTTAGAGGTTGTTTCCAAAACCTACGGTGGTGAATACGAAAAGAAAAAAATCGATTACGCCAAATTGGGCATTTTATATTATGCAATTTATGTACCCAGTCGGAGATATCGGAGTAAACGTGAACCTTTAGAAGTTTACCGTTTAGAAAATAGTGAATACATCTTACAACCAGGTGCGCGGGTGTGGATGCCAGAAATTGGTTTAGCACTAGGACGAGAACGCGGTTCTTATTTGGGACGCAAGCGGGAGTGGTTATATTGGTATGACGAAGCAGGAAGGAAATTACCTACACCGGAGGAGTTAGTAAACCAGGAAAGAGAACGCGCACAGCAAGAAACACAACGTGCTGAACGACTAGCGCAAAAGTTGCGGGAGTTGGGTATTAATCCCGATGAGGTTTAGAATATTGGGTGGTGATTTTAACTACTGATGATAGCGGAAACTGATATGGCAATATCTGGAAATGCTATTGGGTAAATTGTTCCGTCCATGATTGTGGACTTTGAACTATATTCGCCATCTTCGGGGTATCGAAAGACTACAAGCTGTCTTTTCTTTAAGTTCACCACCCAATATTCAGCAGTGTTGACTTCAGCGTAGATTCTACTTTTTATCTCTAAATCTTTTTCTAAACTGGAATTTGCATACTCAATCAGCCAAAAGATATTCTCTGGATATGGGTGATGGGTTAAATATTCACGTCCTAGCCTTTGCACAATAGCAATATCCGGTTCTGGTTCGGACGCATTAGGTAAAATTATCGGTTTATCTAGACGAACCATTGCCAATTCGCCCAATAAATTTATCAGATATTCCCCAGCTTCACTACTAAAATATGCGTGGGGTTCTCCTTCCGGCGACATCTCAACAATTTCCCCCCTCAATAGTTCTACACGTCGGTTATCTAAAATCCCCGCCGCTATCATTTGATGATATTCGTCTATTGTCCATTTTGCTGTTGTTAGCATAGCTAGCGATCGCTTTTATTTCGCTCTCGTTATTTTATAACAGAACTAACGCAACTGACACTTGGGGTAGGGTGCGTCAGATGTGGAAAATCCTTTAATATGTACGAAATTATTGGGTCTGACGCACCCTACAGTTAGTCTGATTATGACTATAGTATTAATTTACGATCGCTTTTTTACAACCTCGTTTATTCAAGGACTTGTAGAGCAAAACCAACTTCTTCTATTGATATACAATATTGATAGGGAGGTAATTAACCGATGGCTACCGTCGATGAATATAGAGAACATATAAAGAACCTATTAACCGCACGCGCCAAACTTGTGTGGGATAAACGTATTCAAGCAGAAACTATCTTTGATACTGAACGTGACCATTATCAATTAGTCTACGTTGGTTGGCAAGAATCCAAGCGAGTTTATGGTACAGTTCTTCACGTCGATATTATTAATGGTAAAATCTGGGTTCAGCAGGATGGTACGGAAGTAGGTATTGCCAATGAATTAGTAGAATTGGGAGTACCTAAAGAAGATATTGTTTTAGGTTTCGACCCGCCAAAAATGCGTCACTACACTGGTTTTGCAGTGGAATAGTATGTAATTTAAAAAAATTATTGTTCAATAAGAGCTTTAAAAGAACTATTAAGGTTTTTATATTTATATAGGAATTAGTTTTGAATTTTGAAAAAATCTAAGTCCTTGTAAATATCATGGTTTTGGTGGGCAATGCCCACCCTACGATTAAGCTTGTTATATCTATAGCTTGATTGAGAAATCAGTTTATTTATTTACTGGGTTTAATTCGGCGATAAACTTTTCATAAAACTGCTGATGGGAACCATGATAATTATCTTCATCCTTCCTCGTTAGATACCCTTTCTTGCCAGTATGAGGATTTGGCACATAACTATAAATATAAGATTTTCTCAACTGTGGATTTTCAGACCAACCAATATTAAAAGCAGCATACTTGGGAAAAAATTCCATACTGCTATACTTATCAATATGGTCATGAATCCACCATGCTAACCCTGTCCAATCAGCCGTTTTATCATAGTAATTAATGAAGGAGTTGACAACAATACAAGCTGTTGCACCCATATAACCGTTAGCGTCCCGAACATCCCAAATATGTCCGGCGTAGTTAGATTCATTCTTGGCACAGTTGTATTGATTTTTATTCTCTGCGCCCTTTGCATTGACCGCAGACGAGCGAAAAGCGGAACGAATGCTGATTCTGCCCAAAGCGTCTTGAATTGGCTCTAGGACTTGCTGACACAGGTTTTTGCCAGCAGCGATCGCTAAATCAGGATCATCTGGTATGTTGGGTATACTTTCAATTTGCGAAATCTCCGAGTATAGAAAATCTCGCATAAAAAAGTTTTTGGAAAGACGCACTCTACCCAATTCTTCCAACGCCTTAACAGTTTGCGGACTTCTCATGGTTTCCACAGTCAAAACTATGGCTATTGTTCCCCAATTGTTCAGGATGAAATATATTACTTGGGAAACAATTATTTAAGGCGATCGCTCAGTTAGATTTAAGTCACAATTTGGTATTGTAGGAGAAGAGCGTGAAAATTGCGATCAGCTACGCTGGGCGGAACGCCATCGCTAAAACATTCATCACATCATTAGGACTGTTAGCTCTATTAACCCCCACTCAAGCCTTTGCCCAAGTCATACCACAACCTTGGGTGTCTGTTGGTGGCAAAGATGGCGATGTCACCTATGCTGTAGGTGCTAGGGCTTTAAATTTTGGCGTAGAGTTAGGCGTAGGGACAGATGGTGCTACAGGTGTGGATGTGTTGAGATTTGTCCGTTTGCCTGTCATTTCGCCTTATGTGGGTTTGGGCTATTATTCAGAGGATAAAGGAGTAGCTTTTTCTGGTGGAGTGCAGGTAGGCGCTACTGATAACGTTTTCGTTGGCGCTGGTTATAATTCTGTGCGCGGTATTAATGGACAGTTGGGTATTCGATTTTAACAGTTATCAGTTATCAGGTTATGTTCACTGTCCACTGTTAACTGTTCACTGATATAAACCCCCGATTTTTGGGAAAAGTCGGGGGTGTGATTTTTCTGGAAATTTACGCCGCAGGATAGCCAGCAGCAGCTAACGCATCCTTGATAGATGTTTCTGACGCTTGCGTTTCTACGTTAACCTGCTTAGTCTGAGGATCAGCCTGAACGATCGCATCAGCATCAACTGTCTTGACTGCATTCGTAATATTATTGGCACAAGCAGAACAAGCCATGTTGGGAACTGTGAGTTGGATTGTCATAGATTTACGATGTGAATGGAGAAAACTATCAAGAGGCTAATGCCTGCAACTATCCTAAACTCTCTACTCAGGTGGAGAGTCTAGCAGATTTTACAAGATTTTTATTAAATTGCCCATTTCGTTGATAACTGTGCAATAAAAACACAAGTCATTGAGAAGACCGCACTATGTCAGGACTTACGCACCAAGGTTATCTGTTGAGACAGGGTGTAGGGGGGTAAGGGTGTAAGGGTGTAAGGGTTTTAAAGATTTACACCCCTATACCCCTACACCCTTGCCCAAACCCTTGATTTTTCGTTTTTATGCGTAAGTCGTATATGTGACTAATAACTATGGACTAATGACTATGGACTAATGACAAAATAAAAAGCCCCTAGACAATTCCAGGGGTGTTAAGTATGCCATCAACTCTATTCCTAAACATAGAGAATGCCATTAACTGAACTTTAGCGCATCCGCATAAATGCAAAAATTGCATAACTTTAATGATTTTTTTGCAACTACGTGTGATCTCGGTCACGAGAAATGTATGCTGGAGATGCTTTTAAGTCCAAACTCCAGGGCTAAATCAGGCGTAAACTCAAGAAAACCTTGGTTACGCAAATTTCAAAACTAAAATAGCTACATTAGCTCAAGTTGATGTAGATTCGGGTTTGAATATTTCCGTTGCGGCTTCAGTTGGTAAAGCGTTGTTTATACCAGGAGGTAAAGATGTAAACCCATCTACTGTATCCTTAATTAAACCAGCAACGGGTACAGCAATGAGCAAGCCTAATAAACCACCAACGTAAGTTCCTACTAGCAAAGAAGTTAACACCCAGATTGGTCTTAACCCTGTGAAACTACCCAGAAGCCGGGGTGCGATCGCCTGATCAATCACTTGGTCAATCACCACAGCCACTGCTAAAATCTTCACAGCTAACCAAATGTCATGTGTCGCTACAATCAAAGTAATCACAATCAAGCTAACAACATCACCAAAAGGAATTAAACTCAAAAAGCCAATTACCAAACCAAAGAGTAAGCCAAATTGCACTTTAAAGGCTAAAAATAGTAAAGTTTGCGAAGTTCCCATCAATAAAGCTAAAGTTCCTTGACCAATCAAATAATTCTGAAAGTTTTTTTGAATAGATTGATTGATTTTCTCTGACAAAGACCAAGGTAACTTTTTGAATATACTTTCCCAAATCCTCGGCCCATCTAATAACAAATAGAAAGTTATAACAACTGTAACTATCGCTTCAGAAATACTATCTATCGTTTCTATAATAACGCTAAAAATCTTGTGAGAAAAATACTCCAACTCATCTGGTAATTTATCCATTATCCTATTTAACAATTGACCAATATTCAACTTAAAATTTTGACCAAGCGCCCAATCATTCAAATTTTGAAGCTTTGTTTGGCTAGAATCAATCCATTGCGGAAGCACCTTAACGATTTCATTAAATTGTTCTAAAGCTATTGGTAATAAAGTAATAGCTAAAGCAATTAAAATAACTGAAGTAAAAATAAAAACAATTGCTACTGCATAGCTACGCTTAACCCCCCGTTCTTGGAGCGATGACACAGGATAATTTAAAATAAAAGCAAACAATGTTGCTAGGACAAAGATTGTGACTAACGGTTTAAAATAACTAAAAAATTGAATAATTAGCCAACCATTCAAAAAAATCAGTGGCAACAATAAAGTTATAATTAACCATTTAAGTAGTTGATTTAGTGAAATATCCATCATTAAGTTCAGTTGTTGTCCTTTGATATATTTTACTTGCTTTGTCTGAAAAACTTATCATTTCTATTTTGCACTTCTTCCCCTGCTCCCCAAAGTGATTGTATATTTGTTTAGTTGGAAATTTCCTAACCTCCGCTTGCTGTCACTTGTTTACGCAAACAATTTGTCAGACAATGAAACTGTAGGTAAACCATAAGGAATAGTTGATAACCTATCAAAAGTGAGATTTTGCACAATCTCTTCCTAACCAAGATTATTTAATTAGGGATGCTGTAATAATGACCTGCTTATTTAACAAACCGCGCAAAGTTATATACCAACTTATTTCGTCTTTGTTGCCTAGTATTCATCAGATTTGTGTATCTTGTTTACTACTAGGTTTTCTGTTAACCAGTGCAGATACGGCATTAGCAGCACAAGCATCTACCGATTTACTTAAACAACAAGTAACAGAAATTACAGTATCTTTAGGTAACTCAGCTAATGAACTCAAGTTTGAACCAAATAATTTGCAATTAACAGCAGGTAAACGTTATCTACTACGCCTCAACAACCCCAGCCAATTAAAACATTATTTTACCGCCAAAGACTTTGCAGATGGGATTTGGACGCAAAAGGTTGAAGCAGGAAAAGTAGAAATCAAAGGCGCAATTCATGAACTAGAACTCAAGCCTGGCGGTGAAGCGGAATGGGTGTTCGTAACCCTCAAGCCAGGGAAATATAGTTTACGCTGTCCTATACCAGGACATACTGAAGCCGGGATGACAGGGGAAATTGTCGTTAGTCAGTTGACAGTTGACAGTTGACAGTTGACAGTTGTTCCTTTCCCCCTTCCCCTTTCCCCTTTCCCCAATCCCAAGCAACAAAAATAAGTTAACGTAAGTAATAGATATTATTTCTCAATTGATCAGAAGTAACCTGCAATTTTAGCGGCAAGGCGCAAGTAATTATTGATTTCCCATGAACATTCTCACCAACTTGCTTTCTCAAACACCTAAGCCAACACCTGTAAAAAAACAACGCCGGGGGATTGAAATTAAGTCACCGCGCGAAATTGACATTATGCGACAGTCAGCAAAAATTGTCGCCACTGTACTCAAAGAAATTTCTGAGTTAGTAAAACCAGGAATGACTACTGCTGACTTGGATGCTTATGCAGAAAAGCGTATCCGCGAAATGGGTGCAGCACCAAGTTTTAAGGGTTATCACGGTTTTACTGGTTCTATTTGCTCCAGTATTAATAACGAAGTTGTACATGGTATCCCCAGTTCCAAGAAAGTGATTCGGACTGGTGATGTATTAAAAGTAGATACAGGTGCTTATTTTCAAGGCTTTCATGGTGATTCCTGCATTACCATCGCTGTTGGTGAAGTGACTCCAGAAGCTGCTAAACTGATTCGTGTAGCGGAAGAAGCTTTGTATAAAGGGATTGAACAAGTCAAAGCGGGTGCTTATCTACTTGATTTGGCGGGAGCGATCGAGGATCATGTAAAAGCTAATGGCTTTACTGTGGTGGAAGAATTTACAGGTCATGGTGTGGGACGTAACCTTCATGAAGAACCTTCTGTATTTAACTACCGCACTAGAGAAATGCCTAATGTCAAACTGCGTGCAGGAATGACATTGGCAATTGAACCCATTTTAAATGCAGGTTCTAAACATACCAGAACTTTATCCGATCGCTGGACGGCTGTGACTGTAGATAATTCTCTCTCAGCACAGTTTGAACACACCGTTTTAGTCACAGAAACTGGTTATGAGATTTTGACCGAACGCAATCAGGTATAATGTTTGTAGTTGACAGTTGACAGTTGACAGTTACCCACAACTCACCACTCCCTTGGCTTCTAATATCGCCGCAACCTGTAATATCAAAGCTTCATTATATGGTGCGGCGATTAATTGCACTCCTAAAGGTAAATTGTTGGGACGCTGTATTGGTAAAGATAATACAGGTAAGCCGATGAAAGATAAGGGTTGGGTAAATAATCCCAAATGGGGACGGACGAGAATTTCCTCCCCATCTAAAATCATTGTCTGTTGTCCAATTAGCGGGGCGGGGATGGGTGTTGTCGGTGCTAAGATTATAT
The DNA here is from genome assembly GCF_014697625.1 of Anabaena azotica FACHB-119. Classification (GTDB taxonomy): domain Bacteria; phylum Cyanobacteriota; class Cyanobacteriia; order Cyanobacteriales; family Nostocaceae; genus Trichormus; species Trichormus azoticus_A. The sequence goes on from NZ_JACJSG010000043.1 coordinate 31,275, forward strand.
CAACATTTTGAAATACTTCACTGATGCGATCGCGATACCATCGGCGAAAGCGTTGTGCTTGGATATACCAACTACTCGGTATTAATGCCCCTGCCAAAAAGCGATCGCGTGTTGCGGGGTCAAAATCTTGCGGACGGGTTCTTAATTTATCTAAATGTAAATTTGCCCCTTCACTGGCTGTAATTACAAATGCGGCTGCTCTAGCGCGGTGGGCTTCTGGTAAAGTAACGTAATTAGTCACATTTAAAGCATCAGCTACTTGCTGCACGGCGGCTAATGCTTCCAGTGTTGCGCCTTTTTGGAAATAATCATCGGCAACAGCAATTCTAATATGAGAGATATCTTGATGTAGTTGGGGTAAAGTTAGGTTTACAGGTCGTTTGGTGCAGATAGGATCGCGATCGTCCTCACCTTGCAGAATATCAAATATTGTAGCAATATCCGCAACCGAACGAGCAAAAGGGCCGATATGGTCAAAACTACTAGAAAATAAAGCCACCCCAGCACGAGATAAACGTCCGTAAGTCGGCTTAAAACCATATACACCACACAACGCCGCCGGGACACGAATAGAACCGTTAGTATCCGAACCCAGAGTCAAAGGAACCAAACCAGCCGCCACCGCCGCCGCCGACCCCCCAGAAGAACCCCCAGCCACAAGCTGTAAGTCATGGGGGTTACGAGTCACACCGTAATGAGAATTTTCTGTCACAAACCCATAGGCGTACTCATCCATATTGAGAGTACCTACCAGCACTGCACCAGCTTGTTTCAATTTCGCCACTGCTGTCGCATCTGCACTTGCTGGCGGATTTTCTGCATTAATTTTCGCACCCGCCAGAGTCGTTAAACCAGCCACATCAAATAAATTTTTCACAGCAAAAGGGACACCAGCCAGCAACCCTGGTTCATTCCCTGCGGCTATTTCCCTATCGATACGTGCTGCATCAGCCAAAGCCGTTTCCTCAGTTACAGCCGTAAAACAATTAAGTTCCGCATCCTGTGCTGCTATTCGCGCCAAAGCAGCTTGCGTCACCTCCAAAGCGGTAACTTCACCTTTGCGTATAGCCTTAGCGATAGAGACAGCATCATTCATGGTTCAAAAGTAGGTGCAGGTTGGACTTCTTCTGGTATGGAGAATGAATTAACTACTTGTGCGATCGCCTTAATTCTCTCAAAATTTGCCACCACCCCATCCCGATACTCATCCTTTATCGGCAAATTCAACAACAAAGCCACCTGTTCCACATACACACCCAAATCTTGTTCCATCTCCGTGCCTCCGTGCCTCCGTGGTTATTCTACCCCTAAAGGCAACTCAAACAACCCATCTTCCCCAGCCTCAAAAGCAATTACCTGATACACAGCATCAACATTTAACTCCCCATAAATATGCGGAAATAATTCCCCATCAGCCATCTCATAACGAATTTCCGCTTTCACTTTATCAGCGTCTATAAAAAGTAATACTAATTCCGTTTGATTGCGAAAAAACCTATTAGCAACTTTAGTGATTTGCGTCGCTTTAGAACAATGAATAAATCCTTCATTATCCAATGATTTTGCACGGTAGATCCCAATATTTTTAGCTTCTTCCCACTGTTGACGCTTAGTGATATGGATAATACTGTTCATATTTATCGAATATTTTGATGAGTATCATCTTTATGCGATACTGTTTCTATAGATTTGTCTGGATAAAATTCAAGATTTAGATGATTTATCTTATCACTATTAGGATATATAAATAATCGAATATTTAATTTTCCCTTCTGCCAGCCTTTTCCACCAACTTTAAGAAGCTGACATTCTTTCACAGCATTTAGCCTAATTTCATTGAATGGTATCAAACTATCACCAGTAGATATACTATGAAATAAACTACCAACTGAACCGTTAGTAAATGAAGTTTTATTGACGCAAATCTCTTGCCGCCATTTACTTATGATTTGTCTTAGAATTACCTCTCTTAGCCTAGTTACTGTAAAAGTGTCTTTGTCAAGCAAGACAACATCCTCTCCACAGTCTAAAGGAATGAATTGATTTTTCATTTTAATACCCTTCTTAACAACTCACCAATAGATTATATTGTGCATAGATTATCTTTTTTTTAAGTAAAAATACTGAATAAATCCTGTTCTGATAATTTGAGTATATATTAAGCGATCGCCTCAAAATATCTTCTATAAAATTTCACGCAAAGACGCAAAGGCGCAAACAAAACTCTCTCTGCGCCTCTGCGCCTTTGCGTGAGCTTAAAGAACACAAACATCAGGCGCACACAAACCATTAAACTCCAACGTCATCACCTCCAAACTCTGCAAATCCACACGCCGAATTACATGATTATTCGTATCACTAATAAACAAATAATCACCCATCGCACTCAACCCCGAAGGCTCAAAAAAACAAGCGTTTTTCCCTTGCCCATCTTGTAACCCAGTCGCACCTCCCAGCACAGTTTGACAATTACCACTACGAGGATTAACTAACTTAATCTTGTGATTATATGTATCCGCCACCCACAAATAATTTTGAAAATATTCCACACCCAAACAATGCTGTAAACGGACATTTTCACCTTGTCCATCCACATCACCAAACCCAAACAAATCACCACTACCACAAATAGTTCTAACTTGCTGAGTTTCTACCAAACCCACACCACGAATAGAACTAATTTCACTATCAGCAATATATAATTCATGGCCATTAGTAGCAATGCCACTAGGTTGAGCAAAAGCTGATTCTGTTAGCGAACCATCAAAACAACCTTCTGCACCAGTACCAGCATATGTTTTAATAATGCCACTTGCTAAATCCATTTGCCAAATTTGATGCGCCCCCGCCATTGCAATATATAAAGTATTTCCCACCTTCACCAAATCCCAAGGCGAATTTAAAGCAGTTTCTAAACCAACACCTTCATGTGGGCAAATATGATGACTTTGTTCACCTGTTCCTGCAATTGTTGCTACTATTTGCTGCTGGAAATCAACTCGCCGCAAAGCATGATTTTCAGTATCAGCAACGTAAAGAATTTGCTTCTCTTCATCAAACGCCATACCTTGGGGTGCGGAAAATTGCGCTTCCTCAAAAGCACCATCAGTTAAACCAGATTTACCACTACCAATTAAATGTAAAATCTCCCCGTCGAAGTTACTAACAACTATGCGGTGATGTCCAGAGTCAGCAATGAATAACCCGGCTGGGGTAGCTAGAACTTTACCGGGGAAAGCTAGAGGTGTAATTAATGGTTGACGTTGTTTTTCTAAAGTCAGGCTAATTTCTTGAAAATTAATTGTGCCTTGGTTTTGATGTTCTTGAATAATTTGTGTAATTAATTCATCTAAAGTATCTCGATTTCCTTCACCAGAAACGTAGCCGACTACATAACCTTTTGGATCGATAATCATTAATGTAGGCCAAGCACGCACAGCATACTCTTGCCATACCCGAAAACCCTGATCTACAATTACAGGGTGTTCGATGTCGTAACGCAATATCGCCTGACGGATATTTTCAGTTTCTTTTTCGTTGTCGAATTTGCCAGAATGGACACCAATAACTGTCAAGCTATCCTTATATTTCTGTTCTAAATATTTCAAATCTGGTAAAACATGAAGACAATTGATACAACAATAAGTCCAAAAATCTAAAATCACGACTCTACCCTTAAGTTGCTTAATAGATAAGGGATAGTCAGTGTTCAGCCAAGGATAATTTTGCGGTAGTTCTGGCGCTCTTACACGAGGAGTCATAAATATTCAGTAGTGGCGTGGTAAGACTAAAATGTGGCAATAGATTTGGAAAAAATTGAACGCAGATGAACGCAGATAAACGCAGATGATTAAGATTTATATTTTTAGCTAATGCACTATTTTAGTCTAGACAGGCTACTACTAAAGGAATTTTATTTTTACTGCCTATTCCCTATCACCTGTTACCTGTCCCCTGTCACCTACTATAAAATCAAACTCTGATTGAATCAGCCAACGTCTACCATCATGAATTAACAATGTCAGTTTGTTAGCGGTAAACTCAAAATGTAGCTGACGCTGGGCAAACTCCGGCCAAGCAGCTTGAAAGTTTTGTTTTGTTAAGTCTCGAAACGCTACCGTCATATGTGGTGCAAAAGGTCGCGTCTTGCCAACTTGGTCTACAATTTGCAAGTTGGTTTCCATCTGGGAAGCTAAATTTGCTTGCAAACTCAACAACTCTGGACTTCTCACCACATTGATATAGATAACACGAGGCGCAAAAGCAGCAAAGCCATTAAGTGTAACTGGTATTGGCTGCTGTTGGCTGGCGAACTCTCTTAAGGATGTTTCTAGAGTTGATAGGTTATTATTTGCCCATGCAAAAGGCGGTTGCAGGGTAATATGTGGCGGCGACTTTTGCGCGTGACTACTAGCATAATTATCTGCAAAGTACTGCTTGATTTGGTTAGCGTAGTCTTGTATGTCTTGCGGCGGTAGCAAGGCGACGAAAAAACGGCTGATGGAATGATTCAAAATTTAAAAGGGGAACTAGTTAAATTAATTGGTACTCCACCTTGTAAAACATATCATTTCCAGAGGTTACAAGTACAATGCCGACTTTTGTCAAGATAGAAGAGGGAAAGGTTGATAAGTCTACCTTTGATCAATACGTACCTGCCCATCAAGCTTATGTAAAAGATTTAATTGCCAAAGGACACAAAGCCAAAACAGGTTATTGGGCGCAACTCGGCGGCGGGATGTTGGTATTTGAAGCCGCTTCAATGACAGAAGCTGAGGCCATTGTCGCGGCTGATCCCTTGGTAAAGAACGGTTGCGTTAAATATAAGCTTTACGAATGGAAAATTGTGGTCGAATAACTCACAGTTACGCAAAAGTGATGTTATACTAAATTTAGACCTGGATCTATGCGGCTGCAACGCCTAAACCTTGTCAGGACCGGAAGGTAGCAGCAACACGGGATGCTTGTGGTAGGCGTAGTCTCCGGGTCGCCCTATTTTTAGGAGCTATCAGCAGCAATGCCTGGTTTTGGAGATATTGTTCAGAAAGCTTTTTACCTTGGTGTCGGGTTAGCTTCTTACGCAGGTGAGAAAGCAGTTTCTGCTAGTGGTAAACTAAGCGAATTTAAACTAAGTGAACTGCGATCGCAAATCCAAAAACTGGCAGATGAAATGGTTGCCAAGGGTGAAATGACCACAGAAGAAGCCCGTCGCTTCGTGGAAGACATGATGAAGCAAGCCCAGCAGCCACCAGCCCCAGCTGAGTCTCCAGAAAAGTCACCAGCTTCCGAACCTCGTCGCATTGAAATCTTAGAGGAAAACGAAGAACCAACGGTGAAAGAAGCATCAACAGAAAATGTCGATAAGCTCCGCCAACAAGTGCTAGAACTGCAAGAAGAGTTAAAAAGATTGCAAAAAGAGTAAAGAGTGCCGAGTGCAAACTTTTTATTTGTCAATAATAGTTTACTAGCTTCACGGGTTATCTTGATTTACCATAGAGCTATCAACTTTTTACCTCCAGCCTCAGCAGTTAGTATAGGTTAAGCTTGCTGTGCTACTACCGAGTCAAGAATCTATAATATATGGGAACTAGGGTGTACTTTAGTGACTCCAGGTAAGTAGCACTATACGTCCTATTTTAACTAAGCTAGGGCGTTAAGTTTATGGATCAATGGCAAAAAGATTTGATAGAAATGGTAGAAACCGTGGCCGATGAAGTAGAACGTTTCTTCCAGGGAATGGGTGAAATGGTAGATGCCTTTTTTGAGCTAACAGAAGAATTTACTGAACAAGTACAGAACACTTTTGGTACTGACGTTGAGCAGTATTTACAGGATATCACTGAGCCAATTCTGGATATATACTGGGAACTGGAAGATGTTGTCGCAGATGTTGATCCTGGGTTTCCTTATTCAGTTGAAGCGACGACAGAACAAAATCCAGCTTGTATAGGTTGTAGCAATTATCACGGTCATGTGTATGGTGGTAATTTGTTAGTCTGTGGTATGCACCCTCATGGATGGGATGATGGGAATTGTCCTGATTGGGAGAAGGAGTAGTATTGTAGGGGACAGGTTATAGGTAACAGGTTACAGGTAACAATGTAAGGAGTAGTAGTGTAGGGGACAGGTTACAGGTAACAGTGTTAAGTGATGGGTGGTGAATGTTAAGTTATTAGTGATGGGTCTTGACATTTATTTGGACTAATAATTTATGAGTAATTCTTCACCGGAAATTGTATCTCAGCCTGACCAGGAACCTAAGTATGGCGAACGCAACATTGCGGAAGGACAACTAATTACTTTTCCTAATCCGCGTGTAGGTAGGCGATACGATATTAATATTACTTTGCCGGAATTTACCTGTAAGTGTCCGTTTTCCGGTTATCCTGACTTTGCCACAATTCATATTACCTATGTGCCTGATGAGCGTGTCGTAGAATTGAAGGCTCTGAAGCTATATATTAACAGTTATCGCGATCGCTACATTTCTCACGAAGAATCAGCTAACCAAATTCTCGACGATTTTGTTGCAGCTTGTGATCCCTTAGATGTCACCGTCAAAGCTGATTTTAGCCCTCGTGGAAACGTTCATACCGTCGTGGAAGTGCGACATATCAAGTAAGAGGGACTGGGGACTGGGGAAAGGGGAAGGGGGAAAGGGGAAAGAAACTAATGATAACTGATAACTGATAACTGATAACTGTCCCCTGTCCCCTGACAAATCTCTATCTTTATTTTGTTTTAAATTATTTAACTGTTTTTCTCAATCGAATATATATGATTATATAACTATAGAGAGATTTAATTGTCTAAAGGAGTCTCATGGTTAATTCGCTGACAACTCCAGAACCGCAAACGCTAAAGCCGGGTGTGAAAGCGCCAATGCAGGAGACGTTACTCACCCCTCGGTTTTACACTACCGACTTTGATGCAGTGGCGAATTTAGATATTTCCGCCAATGAGACTGAGATTAGGGCAATTGTTGAAGAATTGCGTGCTGACTACAACCGCCATCATTTTGTCCGTGATGAGGAATTTAAACAGTCTTGGGATCATATTACAGGGGAAAAGCGCCGCGCCTTCATTGACTTTTTAGAACGTTCTTGTACCTCGGAGTTTTCGGGATTTCTCCTATTTAAGGAATTATCCCGCCGTATCAAGTCCCGAAATCCTCTGTTAGGGGAAGCTTTTGAATTTCTGGCGCGGGATGAGGCGCGTCATGCAGGATTTTTGAATAAATCAATGTCCGATATGCGGCTATCCTTGGACTTAAATTATCTGACCAAAAATCGCACATATACCTTTTTCCCGCCAGAGTGGGTTATTTACACAGTCTACCTATCGGAAAAAATAGGTTATTGGCGCTATATTTTGGTGCATCAGCATATGCAGGAACATCCTGAATATCAATTTTATCCGCTATTTCGCAAGTTTGAAAGCTGGTGTCAGGATGAAAACCGACATGGGGATTTCTTTAAGGCATTATTGCGATCGCAATCTTCATTGTGGAAAAATTGGCAAGCGCGGTTATGGGTACGCTTCTTCCTGTTGACTGTGTTCGCTACCCATACTATGACAGTATTTGAACGCGCTTCATTTTACGAATCGATTGGGATTCATCCGCGCAAATACAACAACAGAGTCATTCAAGAGACAAATAACACCTCAGCCAGAGCATTTCCTGTCATCTTGAATACCAACCACCCGGAATTTTTCTGGCGCTTAGAACAGTGTTCAGTCAATAACCTGAAACTAGCAGCCATTAAAAACAACAAACTCCCCAACTTTATCAAATTTTTTCAAAGAATACCGCCTGCGATCGCCATCTTCTGGAATATGCTGAGACTTTACCTCATCAAACCCATCGACACCGAAGCCACACGCGGAACGGTTCTTTAGGGGTTTAGGGGTTTAGGGGTTTAGGGGTTTAGGGGGATAGGGGTTTAGGGGAAAGAATGAAGATAATTTTCTCCCTACACCCTCACACCCTCACACCCTCACACCCTTACACCCTTATACCCTTATACCCTTATACCCTCACACCCTCACACTATTGAGTCAAGACTAACTCTGGTTGTGAGGTTTCTGGTTCTTCTGGTAAGCCGTACATCGACCGATAGAGTCTGTCGTATTCCTTGGCTGATTTGTCCCAGCTAAAGTCCTGACTCATTCCCCGCTTTTGTAGTTCTGTCCATTGGGGTTTGTAGCGGAAGCCTTCCCAAGCGCGAATCATGCAGGTAAATAAGTCTAGCGGTTCGTAGCGGTCGAAGCAATAGCCTGTACCTGCGCCATTGGTGGGGTCGTGGTGGGATACGGTGTCAACTAAGCCTCCGGTGCGGCGGACGATGGGGATGGAACCATAGCGTAGAGCCATCATTTGACTGATACCGCATGGTTCAAAGCGGCTAGGCATTAAGAAAGCATCAGAACCGGCGTAGATGCGGCGGGATAGGGCATCATTATACAACAGGTAAGTTGCCATGCGTCCGGGGTAGCGGGATGCTAATTGCCACATCTGGGTTTCGTAATTGCGATCGCCTGTTCCTAACAAGACAAACTGGGCATCAGTATAAGCCATGAAGCGATCGAGCATTTGGATAACTAAATCCAAACCTTTTTGTTCAACTAACCTTGTCACCATGCCAATCAAAAAGGCATTGCGGTTAACTTCTAACCCCATTTCGTCTTGCAAAGCGACTTTGTTGGCTTTGCGTTTATCTAAAGTATCAACCGTGAAGGTTTGGGCAATATACTTATCTGTTGCTGGGTCGTAAACTTCCGTATCTATACCGTTGACAATTCCCGATAGTTTCCCACTGATAAAGGATAACAAACCTTCGATTTTTTCCCCGTAAGCAGGGGTTTTGATTTGCTCGGCGTAGGTGGGGGACACTGTATTCACCCTGTCGGCAAACTGCACGGCTGCGGCCATTGTATTGTGTCCCTGCATATACCAAGGACACCAAGTAATTTTTTCTAAATACCAACGCCAAGGGCCTTGATAAGCCAAATTGTGAATTGTGAAGACTGTAGTAATATCTGGTGATTGGTGCATCCACACAGGAATCATCCCTGTGTGCCAATCGTGACAGTGAATAATATCTGGCTTCCAGTAATTCCAGCAGAACTCAGCCGCACCATTGGCAAAGAAAGTGAAGCGCCAGTCTTCATCATCTCCCCCATAAATCTTTCGGGGGTCGAAAGCTGGATGTCCAAATAAATACAAGGGAACGTCAGTACCAGGGAGAACCGTTTCGTAGACTGCAAAGTCCTGAAACATGGCATATCCCCGCCACACTGGCTCTTGGGGAATTTCCATTTTATCTGGCAAAAAGCCGTAATAGGGCAAGAAAATCCGCACATCATGCCCCATTTTTTTCAAGACTTTGGGTAATGCGCCGACAACATCACCCATCCCCCCTACTTTGGCAATGGGTGCTGCTTCTGCTGCTACAAATAGAATCCGCATGGTATTTTTTGTTTCCCCAATTCTGATCAAAAATTCTTAATTCGTAACTAATTATAGGTTACATCTTTTACTATTTTTTAACGTTATTGAGTTCGTAGTGTTCGCGTAGCGTCTCGTAGAGAGGACTTTAGTCCTCTCTTCATTCGCGTGGCTTGTCGTATACAGATGCTACACATGATTGAGTTCGTAGTGTTCGCGTAGCGTCTCGTAGAGAGGACTTTAGTCCTCTCTTCATTCGCGTAGCGTGTCGTATACAGACGCTACACGCAAACTACAAACCTTAATTTGGGTAATTCCAGATAAAAATATGCGAAATGTTGTAGCGTGTCAAGACTAAAATATGGTAACAAATTCGGAAAAAATTGAACGCAGATAAACGCAGATGATTAAGATGAGCGATTTTTCGCTAATGCACTTTAGCCTTACCAAGCTAGTAGGGTGTGTCAGTAGGAGAAACGCTAGCTATAATCACGAATATTTATTAATGATGTAGTCTGGGAAGTTTGGTATTTAAAAAGGACTAAAGTCCTTACTACAAACTATGGGGAATTTCTAAATTTTATATCTTGCACTTTCTACATAAGCAGGTGGTGGGCATTGCCCACCCTACTAAATCTTAACCTGATCAATAATTCGTAATTTTGTGATTTTTATATCAATAATTACGAATTACTAAAGTTGCTTAAGAACCGCGTTGGATCTCTGCAAAGATAGCTTCTAAAATTGCTTGCGCTCCCTGTTCCCGCAGGCGTTCGGCTAATTGTTTACCAATTGCTTCTGCATCACTAGCAGCGCCGGAAATGGTGTCTTTAACTAAGTTCTGTCCGTCTACGCTGGCAACTACACCTGTGAGGATTAATTCCTCACCGTTAATTTCTGTATCTACACCGATGGGTACTTGACAACCGCCTTCTAAACTGCGGAGAAAAGAGCGTTCTGCTAAACAGCGATCGCGTGTTTCCGGGTGTTCAATCGCCTTCAGCAATGATATCAGTTCTGTATCATTAGCACGGCATTCTATCCCCAAAGCGCCTTGTCCAACGGCGTGGAGAGACACTTCCTTGGGGAGGACTTGGTGAATGCGATCGCCCATTCCCAAACGCTGTAACCCAGCCGCCGCTAAAATTAGAGCATCATACTCACCAGCATCTAATTTAGCTAACCTTGTATTCAAATTTCCCCGCACATCCTTAAATGTCAAGTGGGGGAATTTGTGGCGTAACTGCGCCAAGCGTCGCAGTGATGATGTCCCAACTACTGCGCCTTCTGGGAGAGTATCAATTTGCTTATCCTGAAACTTTTCATGCACCACCAACGCATCGGCGGGGTTTTCCCGTTCTGTAATGGCGGCTAGTGCTAAACCTTCGGGTAAGTTAGTCGGCAAATCTTTCAGGGAATGAACAGCAAAATCAATCTCCTCATTCAGCATTCCCACTTCCAGTTCTTTGGTGAAGAGTCCTTTATCGCCGATTTTGGCTAGTGCTACATCAAGGATTTTGTCGCCTTGGGTAGACATGGTGTGGACTTCAAAATTGATATCTGGGAAACTATTTTGTAATTGTTCTCTAACCCAGTATGTCTGAACTAGAGCGAGTTGACTTTTGCGAGAACCAATACGGATTGTGCGTTTAGCACTGGAAACAACTGAAGTCATAAAACAATATGTCAAACCAGGCGATAATTTCACTCTCATCTAGACTACCGCAGTGGGTGACTATCTGATTGGTTCGGTAGGATGCAAATTAACTTTATTTTGGTCTTTCTTTACACTCTTTTACATTATTTATAATTACTCAACATATTCTGAGTTAGAGGTGAGAGTTTAGAGGCGAGGATTTTATATCAATTCACAATTCGCAATTAATAGTAGGGCGCTGCACTGCCCACCAAAACCATAATACGGTGGGCAATGCAGCGCCCTACGTAGATATAAATATATTTCTTGAATTTTAAATTATCCTACCGATCTGGTTTCAGATATTCTTGTAATTGTTGAGTACGTTGTTTTGTTAGTCTTTCTAAGCAAATGACATAAACACTAGGTGCAATGCTTCCCCCTTCATAAGCGCTTCTCTCAAACTCACAGCTACTATCACGAAACTTAATCCATGCTTGCTGTGCAGCAATTAATTTTTGTTGTCTAGGACGTTCTAACTTTGGTAAAAGTTGTTTATACACCTGATTTAATTTTTTATCAGCACTCTCATAAGACAATTGGGAACAGCGATTAATTTCAAGTTGAGTTTGTGGAAGATTGCAATTGACCTTTTGCGCTACAACTATTGGCTTTGCCATTGTGGTGGCGGGAACAAACAAAATGCAGCAAGCGAGGAGAGGGAAGAGGGAACAGGTTACAGGGGACAGGTTGAGAGAGATTTTCATGGGTAAGGGAGATGAGGAAGTGGGGGGAGATGAGGGAGTAACCCACCCCTAGCCCCTCCCAGGAGGGGAACAGGGAGATGAGGGAGATCAACTATGGACTATGGACTATGGACTAATGACTAATGCAAAAAAATGTTACAATAATTAATTCTTCTCTAGGTTATGTGATTTTAGTTAACGATCACAAAGAAATTAGCTCAGAATGAGTAGAATAACAAATACAGAAACAAACTACCTATTTATGGATTAGCTACCCCAAAACTATAGACTCTATTTTAAGTCCTCAGCTATTTTAGAATTGTGCTGCTGAGGCATACCAGTCGAAATCAAGCAATCAAGTCCACATTACATCAATTAAACAAAGAAGCTCCCACTAATCATAATGCCTGTGATTGAGAAAAAAAGAACTCGCGATTTACCCCAAATCAACGAAAGGATTCGCTTCCCAAAAATTCGAGTCATCGATACTGACGGTTCCCAGCTAGGAATTTTGTCACCACAGGAAGCCCTGCAACTAGCAGAAGAAAAAGAATTGGATCTAGTACTGCTCAGTGACAAGGCTGACCCGCCAGTATGTCGGATCATGGATTACGGGAAATACAAGTTTGAGCAGGAAAAGAAGGCAAGGGAAGCCCGGAAGAAGCAGCATACTGCTGACGTTAAGGAAGTGAAGATGCGTTACAAAATTGAAGAACACGACTACAATGTGCGTGTTAAGCAAGCCGAACGCTTCCTCAAAGATGGGGATAAGGTCAAAGCAACTGTGATGTTCCGGGGCCGGGAAATTCAACACAGCGACTTAGCAGAAGATTTACTAAAACGAATGGCGACGGATTTAGAACCGTTTGGTGAAGTCCAACAAGCACCGAAAAAAGAAGGGCGAAATATGATGATGCTCATCTCGCCTAAGAAGTAATCATCTAAGCATCTTTGTAGTTGGGTCATACACTACTGAGAATAATAAAACGGCTTCACCGTCGTTGAATTTAATTACAACTTGATAGTCCTGAACGCTGAGTGGGAAAAATAATACTCAGTTGTTCAGGACTTTTGCCATTTGGGGGAGATGAGGGGAAAAGGGGAAAGGGGAAAGGGGAAAGGGGAAAGGGGAAAGGAAAGCCTTTAGCCTCTGGTTCTCTATTCCTCCGCCCCTCTGCTCCTCTGCCCCTCTGCTCCTCTGCCCTCCTGCCTCCTGCTATACCAGAAAGTAAACATGGAATTGAAACATTACTCGTTGGCGGCAAATCCAAGTTGGCTGGCACAACTTTTAAAATGGGTGAATCTACGACCAGAGGAAGGCGAACGGACTTGGATGATGTTTGCCTTCTACACGTTTGTCTCTGTGGGGTTGCGATGGGCGGAGGATAGTACAGTTGCACTATTTTTAGATGAGTATGGTGCTGGGCCGTTACCGTGGATGTATATTGCTAGCGCGGTTATGGGTATGGCGCTGGTGTTTGTCTATTCCTGGCTACAGAAGGTGTTTCCTTTGCGTTGGGTGGTGGTGGCGATCGCACCTTGTATGGTCGCGCCACTGATGTTACTAGTAGTATTACGCTGGGGAATCAATCTCCCCTACTTTTCGGTCGTGGTGGTGTTTTTGCTGCGGCTGTGGGTGGATTCTTTGTATGTAGTCAACGACTTAAATACCTCTATTGTTGCCAATCAATTATTCAATATTCGGGAAATTAAGCGTACCTACCCACTCATCAGTAGTGGTTTATTAATAGCGGATGTGATCAGTGGCTTTAGTTTGCCTTGGTTATTAAGCTTCGCCAGACTCAACCGCGTGATTATGATTGCCTGTGGGGTGATCGTTATGGCTTCGGCGATTCTCTGCTATTTAACTTATCAGTACCGCAGTTCTTTTCCTGATTTGCCACAGCGCCTGATGCCTCAAGAACAAGCTTCTCGGCATCGGCGTATTCAAGCACCACTCAAGCGATATACATTACAGTTATTTGCCTTTGTCGGTCTTTTACAAGTTATTGGTTTATTAGTAGATTTTCAATACCTGCAAGAACTCAAAACTAACTTGGGCGATCGCGAACTAGCCAGCTTTTTGGGTATATTTGGCGGTATTATCGGCTTGTGTGAATTAGGCACTCAGTGGTTTTTCTCCAGCCGACTGATTGAACGCTTTGGGGTTTTCTTTACAGCTGCCCTTTTACCTGCGGCTGTGGGCTTTGTTATGCCTGGGCTAATTGGTTTACTCTATTCCATACCCGCCATCCAATCATCGGCTTTTTTCTGGGGATTGGTAGGGTTGAAGTTCTGTGATGAGTTGCTGCGTTATACCTTCGTTGTCAGTAGTAGCCCGGTCTTATACCAACCGATCCCCGAACGCATTCGTAGTCGGATGCAGGCGTTATCAGGGGGAACGGCGGAAGCGATCGCCACTGGTGCGGCAGGTATCATAATTCTCATTACGATGTATATTTGCGGCTTGTTTGTACCGCCAACCATGCAGAAGTGGGTGTTTGTCGGCGAAACAATGGTAGTAGCTGTAGCTTGCTTGAAGGTAGTATGGTTGTTGCGATCGCGCTACGTTGATTTATTAGTCTTGAGTGCCGAACGCGGCGAACTGAGTGCGGCTAATGTGGGTTTGCGTGCCTTCCAGCAAGGGGTAGTCAAAGCTTTAGAGGAAAAGGGCAATACCGCCGATAAACACTCCTGTATTGAACTTTTAGCCCAAATTGACCCCCAAGGGGCGGCCGATGTTTTAGCACCAATTTTATTTAAGCTACCGTCAGATTTACAACGACATAGTTTAGAGGTGATGCTGACCACTGCACCCACTCCGGCCCATTTGTCGGAAGTGCGTTGGCTGTTAGAACGTCATCCAGATAATATTGATCCCGAAGTTTTTGCCTTAGCATTGCGTTACGTTTGGCTGGCTGATCCCAACCCCAACTTAAGCCAAATCGAAGAATACCTCCACCAACGCCACCATTCCTTAACCCGCGCCACGGCTGCGGCTTTACTGTTGCGTCAGGGAACACCTTTGCAAAAAATCGCCGCCACGAAAACCTTACGCCGGATGTTAACCCATAAGCAAGAACGAGAGCGAGTCAATGGGGTGAAGGCGCTGCGAGAAGTGGTGTATTTACAGGCGTTACGCATTCATATCCCCAACTTGTTACAGGATGAATCTTTACGGGTGCGTTGTGCTGTCTTGGAAATGATTGCGTCTACGCGCATGGAAGAATATTATTCAGCCTTGTTGACAGCACTTTACTACAAGTCAACCCGCGCTACTGCCATGCGGGCTTTAGTGAAGATGGAGAATGAAGCATTAAATATTCTGTTGCAGATAGCGACAAATGCCCATAAACCAGAAGTCTTGCGGATGTATGCTTGGCGCACAATAGCACAAATTTGTACAACAGAAGCAGTAGAAACTTTATGGTTGCAATTGGAATCTTCTTGGGGTACTACTAGACATCATATTCTCCGCAGCTTGTTGAAGATTCAGAAGCAATCAGAAATGTGTAATTTAGTAGATAAGTTTCAGCAGAGTCGGGTAGAAAATCTGATT
The DNA here is from genome assembly GCF_014697625.1 of Anabaena azotica FACHB-119. Taxonomy (GTDB): domain Bacteria; phylum Cyanobacteriota; class Cyanobacteriia; order Cyanobacteriales; family Nostocaceae; genus Trichormus; species Trichormus azoticus_A. Next base: position 46,664 of record NZ_JACJSG010000043.1, read on the forward strand.
GAGCAGGAATTACGATTTTTGGGGGAAATTTATGGTGCTTATCTAGATTTACAACCACAATCAATTTTAGAAAATAATCAGACAAATCAAAGAGTGAAAATTTTGCGTGATTTGCTACAGCGTGCTTTGACTGAGATGGAATGGGATATCCGCGAACGGATATTATTATTATTAAAATTACTATATTCCCCAGAACAGATGCAGGCTGCTGCTTTTAATCTCCGGTCTGAGTCGGTGGTGAATTTAGCCAAGGGATTAGAGATATTAGAACATACGGTGAATTTGCCAACAAAATCTTTGTTGTTGAATATTTTAGATAAGCGATCGCACCAAGAAAAGCTTTCTTATCTGTTAGAGGCCAAATTTACAGAATATCAACAGATGTCTGTTAGCGAAAGGTTGCAGAAGATGCTGAGTTTAGCACCTTTTCTTTCTGATTGGTGCTTGGCTTGCTGTTTCCATTTTGCCCAAGCTAGCCGCATTCGCCTGACAATTAACGAAATTTTGTTAGCATTGCGCCATCCTACTGGGTTTGTCAGAGAAGCAGCGATCGCTTATTTAAGTGTAGTTTCCCATCGTGTTCTTTTAGAATTATTGCCCAAATTACAAAAAGATACCCACCCATTAGTAGCCATGCAAATTCAGGAATTGATCAAGAAATATCAATTTACGCCTAAAGCTAATTAACTTGTTTGACTTTTCCTAGCTGCGTGAAGCGAATTTCGATGCGTCGCCTTGTTACGTCTTCTTGACGAGCGATCGCCGCCAGTTCGCCGTTTGGTAAAATCAACTGTGCCGCCGAATAGGCTCGAAAGGACAACTTCGGTAATTTACCCTGTTGTTTCTGTACATCACGTAGTACCTTGACTACCGCCAAAGCCCGCATTAACCCTAAATCAGCGTTAGAACCAGCTCGTAAATTGGCGATCGCTAGTTTACCACTAACCACCTTTTCTAAATTATCGTCTAGATTACTGACTACGTTACCATTGGGTTGCCCGTCAGTATGACCTATTACTTCAACGACGTTAATGTTGTACTGTTTGGTTCTGGTTTCTATCTCTGGAACTATTTTAGTCAGAATGTAATTAAGCATTTTTGGCGGTATTTCTGCGCTACCGGAAGCAAATCGATAAGCACCCTCATCTTGAATAATAATAATTGGCGGTACATCGTTATTCTGCTTTTTTTGGGATAATGATGATGTTATTATAGTTAAAAATAACAACAAAATTACTATCAAGAAAGCATTAGACATTAAATCTGTAAATGCCTGCCAAACATTCAGTTCTTCTTGATAGCTTGTATGCCTTGAGGTGCGACCCATAATATTTTAATATATTTTTGTAAACTCTAAATCTGATATTTTATCACCTATCTTAAAAGGGAATACTATCAGGATCACTTTGATTGTTTGTGCTAACTGGTAAGTTATTAGTAGATTTAAGCTTAGTTAATTCGTTCATGCTTTCAATTAGGCGATCGCCTATTTTTTCATGCTGAATAATCAAAACTCTATTACTATTATGTAATACTTGGATTTGGTTAATTAAAGAAGTCAAATTATCTTGCAAATTTACTGATAAACCTTCAATATGACCTACTAAATTTGTCAAGCCTTGCGTATTATTATTTAATTGTTGACATAGAATTGACAAATTTTGATTGTTTGAATCATTGTGTTGCTGGACAGAATCTAATAATTCCTTGATAGAAATCACCACCGTATTCAAATTTTCAGCTTGAGTTACAACTTTTTGCTCTAATTTATCCAACTTATTAATTGCCTTTGAGTAACTATTAGCCCCTTGCTTAAGTTGAGGTATAATGTCTTGTAAAGCAGTTTGGTTTGCTTGATGTAAATTAAATACTGCCAAAGAACTTTGATTAATGTTATGAATATCTGCTGCTAATTTTGTTAACTCCTGAGTGCAAGATTGCAATTCGTCAAGAATTGTAGCAAAAGACTCGATTGTAGTAGCCAAAATAGCTGTTGACTGGGAAAATCTTGATTGTGTAGTAGCTAAATCTGCTGTAGCTGCTGATAGTTTCTGAGGGAATTGGCTTTTGGCAAAAATATCAGCAGACTCCTTAAATATATGAGCTTTTGCATTGAGTTCACCAATGGTATGTTCAAATTTACTCGCAGCAGTAGATATAGTACCAGCCGCATTATAAAAGCTTTGATATACTTGCTTGGCTAATTCAGTTGCTTCTCTATTTCCTGCTTCAATTTGTTTAGCTACCCTACCCATTGATTGTTCTACCGCATCGCGCACTGTAGAACCAAATCTAGTTAAAAATTCATCTTGCTGGGATACCATTCTTTTAACTATTCTATCGAGGCGAGTATCACCTTTAATTTGTGGTTGATAGATGTTATCTAGGTAATCTTCTAAACAACTAAATAGTCGATATTTAGCAAAACTGGTATTTTTAACCCAATTCCATACTGTTAATGTAGTGCTAAAAAATAATCCTGTTAAACTGGTGACGAAGGCAATACTCATACCTTCTAAGGGTTTATTTAACTCAGTTACTAATTCATTAACATTACTAGCATTTGTTTGATTTATGGCTTGACTAAGCTGTGATAAATTACCTGTAATACCAAGAAAAGTCCCGAACAAACCAAAAGCTAAAAGTAAATTGGGAAGAATGCGACACCAGTAATCAATTTGCTCACAGGTAAGCCCATAAATTTTTTCTTGGCTGTAAACTTGGTCAATTAATGCTGCTGTATTTACATGGTCTAATTGATTACTAGCTTGGTGAAACCTCCGTTCTAATTCTTCTAATATTTTTGGTTGTCTTCCTGATGACTGTTTATTAATTAACCTCCGCACAGCTTTTTCTAGGTTCTCCAAATGTTGATACAGGAAGAAACGTAAAAAAAATGTTGCTATAGATGGTAAAATTACAAGAACAATCGTTGTCAGAATTAAGGGTAATGGTAGAGGTGGCATATAGAGTCTAGGTAGGCTAATTAATGGTATTAAATCAGTTATCAGTTATCAGTTATCAGTTATCAGTTATCAGTTATCAGTTATCAGTTATCAGTTATCAGTTATCAGGCGTATGGTGGGTTATTTAGACTCGCCACCAAAGCCTTCCACTAATTGGTTTAGTGTTTCACATTCGTATTTAAATAGGGGCGGGTTTAACGAACATATCTGTTTTTACCATGAATTACTCAACGAACCCGCCCCTACAACTGTTCACTGTTCACTGTTAAAGAGGATATTTAGCATAGATTATTTGTTTTTCTCGCTCATATTCCGCATCATTAATAATTCCATCTTCTAAATCTTGTTTTAACTGTGTTAATTCTAAGCGTCTTCTGGCTCTATTATCATTGCTCTCAACAGGTTCAATAATTATCTCTTGATTAAGAGTTTTTGTTGCACTTGATGTATCTCTAATGGCTGACAAAGTTGGTTGAGGGAATGTTTGAAATTGCTCTTTCATTTTGCGGCGAAAGCGATTAATTATTCCCTCTTTAGCTGTGGGGTCTGTGCTTGCGGGAGTTCCCACGACTGTAAATTTATAAGGGTAGTTGGGACTATCTTCTGGTAACTCATCTACTACTTGCACAAATTGGCGTAATTTTGGTAGATATTTGTTTTCCCAAAGTTCAGGTTGTGCAGTTATCACAGCAATTTCCTGGTCTAGCAGTTGTTGTAAGGCTTCAGCCATTTCGTTGTGGTTTGCGAGTTCTTCCAAGGCTTGGTTCCACTCTGGACTTAAAGTAGCTGTGTTGTGCTGATCCCAGGAAGAATCGTAATATTGGAACTGCAATTGCTGATTTTGTGGGTTTTCTCTCAGCAAGCCAAACGCCAAACAGGGATAAAAGGTATCTTCTAATTTTTCTAGTGCGATCGCATCCGGTGGGATAATATCTGGATAGGTCTGCTGATAATCGTTATGGAGAAAAGATGTCGCCAAATGTTGTTCACGTAAATATGGGTTTCTCATCTTCTCTAAACTACTAATTAGTCGTAGAGGAAAACCAGCATACTCATTGACAATTAAAATTTCCTCATTGGCTTGCGTGGCTTTTAAGACGCTTGGTTCAATCCCTAATTCTTGAGATAATAAACTTTTAAATTGGCGTACTTCTAATTCATCAGTATCTTTAAAACCGATTAACTTACTACTTTTAGCTGGGTCTTCCCGGAAATAAGGGTCACTTAAATTTAGCCTCAGCAGTGCTTCGGCTTCCTGCATAATTTGTGCTAAACGAGTTGAACGCGCCGCTAAAGGATACTTCTGCATAAAACGCTTAATTACGGAGTTAGCAATATTGGTCACACGAGAAGCAAATAAACTATCAACTTTGAGGTCGATTTCTTTTTGTAGTTGGTCTAGAGTTGCTCTGTCTCCGATAAAACTGGCTAAAGATTGTCCTCTTCCTGTGAGTTCTGTAATTTCCGAACTTGCTAACACTAACTGTCTACGAAAATCCTCTTCAGGTAACATAGTTTGATAACAGCGATCAATATCTTCAACATCAAATATTGCTTCACCGCTCATTTCATCAAAATTTAATTGTCTTAAATCGCTATCTTGCTTTTCGTAGAAGATTTGTAAATTTTCGATTATTCTGCCAAACGCACTTACTTGTGTTGTTCTTTCTTGAACGTGTTTTTGTAGCTCATTTACAATCTTCAGAGCTTCCTGATGGACAATAAAATCAAAGTTATGCTTAATAATTTTTCTGGCTTCTTGAACTAATCTCTTAAGTTCTGTCTGTATTTCACTGTTTTTATCCTTAAATAAACGGAAACTCAGTTGCTTTTCAATATCCTCAACTACTTGCTCATTATCAAACCATTTCTTCTCGATATCCTCTAACCGTTTCATCCCCGCAAAATTGGTAATTAATTCTTGCAAATCCCGTTGATAGTTATTCAATTCATGTTGTAGAGCATCTAAATAATCCCGACTGCTTCTAATGGAAAAACTAGGTTCACTGGGAGTAAGTAATTGACTGAGATAATCATCAATATCAGTCTTGAGTTCTTTGACGATATGAGGACAAGCTTGCAATAATTTTGTTAGCCAAATTCCCCGGATGCTTTCTGTTTCTCCGGGTTGCACTTTGCGAAATTGCTCTTTAAATTCTCTCAATAGCTGTTGTCGAATATTATTCCTATCTTCTTTATTTTTGCAATCGCTGATTACCCTGTCTAATTTATTTGTCCAGCCACTAATATTAGTGATAAAATTTTTATTAGCATCTTCTACTGATGCCGATATTCTCTCAGTTAAACCATCCCTTTTCGCTAAGTCATTATGCCAGCGATATTGAATGAGAAATTGTTCCAGTAACTTGAGAGGATCTGGACTTTGACCTTTACCGTCTAACCAAAATTTTACAAGTGCTGAACTCACACGAGTTAAAGCAATTTCTACGATAGTATCACGGGGGAAATAAATTGCTGCCAATCCAAATGTGAGATAGCGCTGTCCATTAGGACGTGGGTGTTTATCCCATTGAATCATGTGTTGCAAGAAATTATCCCTGTGTCCTTTCATTACAGGCGACAATTCACCAGAAAAATCTAGAGCTATTTTATGAGCAATTACATTGCATAATTTACCTTGCTCAAGAATTTGATATTCTCCCCCTGTTTGATGAGAAACTAAATAAGTGTAATCAAATGGGGGACGCTTTTCTCGAACATATACTAAATTTTGAATGTCGTAACAGACTTCAAATTTTGTCCCTGGGCTACTATAATAATTTAATTCTTTAAGAGCAGCATAAGTATTAGCGCTCATGTTAGGAGTATTGCCATATAATTCAGGACTAATTACTAAATAGCTGACAATTTGAGCGCCTTGTTCACTATAGAGATGTCTGAGGCTGTAAGCAACATCTAAAAACATCCCGCTACCTGTACCACCACATAAAGAACCAATGACAAAAATGTTTAAACCGGGTTCGACGGTGATACCTCTACTTAACATTAATGCTTCATGTCCTCTTGTCAGCCTTTCTGCGGTTTCAATAGCTGTTTTTATCTTTTGATAGTTGTGGAAAAAGGCTAGTCTCCCTACAGGTCTAATTCCTTTTGCGCCTTCTTCTACTGCTTTAATATTGCGTAGTAATTGCGGAGGAAACCATCTACCAATGTGGTCATATGGGCCATAACGGCTATATTCTGGACGTTTTTCTAGTCCGTCTACAAACATTGTCACTTCATTGGAAGACATGGTAGCGCTGACTTTTTCTGCTTCTCGAAAGCGCAGGTCAACACCATGATAGGTACTACCTGTACGAATACCAGCGACTTGTGTTGCAGCTTTGTCAGTATCAATATGCACGAAGCTGACAATTGGGAGATTAGTTAAATCACCATAGCGGTCAACAATTAAGCGGCGAATTCGCATCAAAACATCGCGTCCTGTACCACCTAAACCAATGCAAATTGTGCGATTAATTCCGCGATATCTCTGTTCATTAGCAATTGCTTGAGTCATATAATTATCTCTTAAATGTTGTTATTTTTTTACTTGAATAATTATCTCGTAATCACCTTTACGAGTATCTGGACAATTTAAACGAAAACGAGAATTAGATATGCGAGTACGTGAATTAATTTCTTTACCTTGGTAATAGATAGGGGCTGAATTAGTTGGGACTAAATAAAGGCTTTCCCCTCTACGTTCTAAATATGCTCTGATTTCTACACCGGGACAATCAATGGAATCTACACAAGTAGCATCATATTCACCAATAGCAATGCGTTTCTTATTAGGTAGTCGGCATTTTTTATCTTCTGGTGTGGCTGTGGCTTCAAAGTCTACGATTAAATCCCATGTTTTTCTGAGTCGGAAAACTTTCCAAGCGGTTCCCAAAACAGCCAAGACAAATATGAATAAAACTAAGGTGGGTAGCCATAATTGTTGACGTAAATAGGGATTAACTAAACAAACTTCTTTGTTATTTGGTGCTGGTGTACAAAATTCTTGTACTGTGGGCGCAATATCGACTACAGTGAGTTTATATTGTTTATTGTCTTGGGTGGTAATTGAGCGCGATCGCACCTGCAATGGTAAAGCTGATATCCAAGCTTGTCGCTCTTGACTTTCTGGAGATTGGGCGATGCGAAAAGGACTATCAGCAGGGGTTTCTATCCACACCTGGGAAGTTATCCCCGGTTTTTTGAATAAAGGCGCATCAGTCAGCCAAACAACTGACTGGGGTTTAATTGCTTGCTTTTGTTGTAAACGTTCTTGATTAATTTGCGCCAAACCTTGATAAATAGTTAATTCAGCCCTTTGAATATCTGTACCATAGCGGTTTGGATCTGGGTTGAAAGGTATTTTGGCTAAAACTTTGTCAATGTCTGCTTTACTTCCACTACTAAAATTAACGGGTGTCCCCAATGGATGTACACCCAATTTCACATCACGTAAATCTACATCTTTAGCAAAAGGAACAACGTAAACTAAATCTCCTGGTTTGAGACTATCTTCCACTATCTGACGTAAGCGGATACGACCTTCATCATTCAAGCCTACACTTTCGGTCATATCAATTGCCAAGACGATATCACGTCCGCGACCAACGGCAACCAAATTTAAACCAAGTTTTTGTGTAGCACTAAGCGGTTGTCCGGGGGTAATTGGTGTAGATGTCACAACTAAAGGAACCTATCAGATAATGTATTAAGACTGCATAGATACCTGAAAAATGTAATTTTAATTAGTTTGGTTTGTATAAAAGTGCTAAAATATATTGAGCATAAGTTATACTTTCATTCCCAATTATTTATTCATTACGTAACTATACTTAATTTCATAGATAATAATTTTACGTTTTAATTAGATGGTAATGATAGTAATTAATATAACATGAATTTTACTGGTATAACATAAATGATATAACGCCTCCCACAATTTAAGAAATTCTCAAATGAAAGCTAACAAAATTAGGATAAATATCCATAAAATAGTGATGTTCGACATATATCCCACCACCCTGTTCTAAAAAGCTAATGAATGGTTCGTAAGGATGAGGAAGATTGCTTTCAGGGACGGCGTTGCTTTCCCTGAGAAAACACCAACACAGGTAATTATATATTCCTTGAATCACATAAGTTCTACCGCGCCAAGGTTGTATGCGATCGCAATTGCGTAACTCTTCCAACCATTGCATTATGGAAGGGGGAAGTTCCATATCGGGGTGAATTTGGGTAGCTAGGTTTCCAAAAATATGCTGCTGGTCACTCTGCAAAAACTTAACCCATTCTCTCACCCGCGATAGGAATTGTGACATCAGTTCTGTGAGAGTTTCGTCTTGTTTCCCCTGTCCTAACTGTTCCCATTGGATATTTTGAAGACGAGCGAAACCAAGGTCTAAGTTATAAAATGAGTAGGAATCAATGTCCATAGCAGGGGATAGGGGACAGGGTACAGGTTTTATATCTTAATCTGGCGACGGCTATGGACTTAGCATACTACGGCAACCAGAAATTAGGCAGGATGGATTTACTCAATCCCCGGACTGTTTGGTTGAGCGATCGCGCCACTTGGATATGTGCTTCGTCTGCTTCTACAGGTAAAATCTCAGTAGGCTTACCTCTACCCAAATGGGACACAACTAAATTCGCCGCCTCCAAACCTGTCACATAAGCTTTTTCCTGCGACCAAGAACCGTGACGGTTAACAATCCAATCTCCACTCATAAATACATTAGAAAAACTAGTCTTAGCTGGTAACATATAAGGATAACTACCAGGTGCAAAATGAGTGACTGCTTGTGGTAAACGAACCACGCTACTATCAATTACTTTTGCTTCTCTAAATTCTGGGACGCAGGTTGTTAAATAACGTTGAACGTTAGAGATAATTTCTTGATCACTCCAATTTAAAAACTGATTAGCGTGATAAAAATCAGCTTCAATTACCGTCCCTGGTTCATTTTTATATTCATCATGTAAAGCATTCAAATCAAAGAATGTCCATCCTGTAGTAGCATCAAAACCAAAACAAGCATTAGAAGGACGAGGAATATTAATTTTGCGGTCAAACCAAATTCGGGTCGCTAAAACATCAATTGCCCCTAAATTGTACAAATTCCGAAATTCAGCACGGCTTTGTAAACTAGGACTATTAGCAACAATTTTTTTCATCCCAGTGATACCAACTGCAAAAATTACAGCATCAGCATCAAACACTTCATTACCACAAACTACACCTGTCGCTTGATTATTACTATCAATAATTAAATCGGTAACGCGATGTTTTGGTAATATCTTCGCCCCAGCTTTTTCCATACGTTCCACCCAGGGACGAAATATTTTTTCCCCTACAGTTCCGCGACTCCAAACTACATCAAAATCTGCTTGATGAGCCAAAATAAAAAAGTAAAGCATTCCTAATGTAGCGGCGGCGGAACATTGTTCACCAGGAGCAAATAAACCCACCAATAACATAGGTTCAAAAGCATCTTTATAAAGACGCGCCGACACACCAAAATCTTTGAACAATTCCCGCGCAGTGACACTATCATAACGTCGCCAAGCTGCATCAGAATTATCAAAGTCCACCACAGCGTAAAGTAGAGGTAAGGCGCTGAGACGGTCAATTAAGGGCAGACGTTGAAATTGAGTGTAGATAAAAGTTCCTAAAGGCGTGGGGAGTCTGGGTAAGTCTTGAAAAATGGGTGACTCTACTTCCAACCCCGCAGGCGAATATTGGGCGGAACGAGTCCAGGTAGTAAAGGGATGAATATTTAACTCGTTAATTAGGGCGAAGATATTTCTGTAAGGATACCAAAAACCATGTATCCCAGCTTCTACAGATTTCCCCGCCGTGGTTTGCCAACCAGCCACCAGTCCGCCTGGATAAGGGCCTGCTTCTAGAAGCGTCACATCATAACCTTGCTTTGCTAGATGGTAAGTTGCACCTAACCCCGCCCAACCAGCACCTACAACTACTACCCGTTTTTGTTGTGACCCTTCTGTCATTTTTGCCTCAGTTATCAGTTATCAGTTATCAGTTATCAGTTATCAGTTATCAGTTATCAGTTATCAGTTATCAGTTATCAGTTATCAGTTATCAGTTATCAGTTATCAGTTATCAGTTATCAGGTTATATTCACTGTTTACTGATAACTGACAAACTCTGCCTTACTTAACAAACTCTGTTAAGAACTTGAAGGCTTTGAGGATATAAGTGGCACATTCTTTGGGGGAGGTATTATAAAACGATCGCCATGCACTAGCTTTGTCTTCATCATAGCGATCGCCGCGTTCGGGATGGTTTTCTAACCAAGCCAAGCGTACAGCATGACCGATTAACACATCTAATACTATATATTCTTCGATTTGCAATTTGGGGTTTCTGGAAGCGATCGCCGCAAGTTCCATTAATGCTTCAATGTTAACTTGACGATATTCTGGCGCTTCGATTTTATTTAATAGATGTTCAATTCGTAAGGCAAAATTCTTTTCGCCGGGGGTCATTTCTGATAGCATTACCTCACTATCTAAACGATTGCGTCGTTCTAGTTTGTCACCGATAATTAATCCTTTGCAATGCTGCATAATTAGCCAAACTTGCTGGAAGAAATTTTTGGGGACGCGGTTTAATGCGCCTTCGGCTTGGCGGAAGCGTCGCCAACCACCAAGGGGAATTTCCATCTCTTCGTTAATTTCAGGTAACACCCACTCAATGTCAGTTTCTTTTTGTTTAACATGGAGTGATTCTTGCTGACGTAATAGCTTACTCATCCCTGGATAAGCTGTTAATACCTGATTTAACCTTGACTTGACTTCAAAAGGTGCAAGTTCCATCAAACGTTCATAGGCTTCATCTTGGGTAACATGCAATTCTTGGGCGAGTTCGCTGGTAATTAAGAGAATGAGATAACCTACTCTCAGGGTGAGTAGTCCTTGGAATGATTCAGGTTGGGATCTGATGAGATTACCGAGATAGATGAGGACTTCTTGAGTGAGGACGCGATCGCGGATATCTTCACGGCAGAAATTATTAATCTTATCAGCAATTTCATTATGGGGCATCGGTACGGAAATCAGCGACGCTTCACTATAAGCCCTACCCACAGCAATTTGCTTACCCCTAATCAAAATACTCGTCACTGCATCAGATAAGCCAATATCCACCATTTGGCGTAAACCAGCCGCCCGGCGTACCACAGCCCAAAAGCCCAACTCCCCGGCTTTGGTGTATACTTCATCCAGTAAATCGGCTACAGTCACCCTTTGCCCTGATTCACCAAAGCCTGTATCAAACTCCAATCCTTGCAATCGAGTCAAAGTCTGCAATAACTCAATTTGCTCATATAAATTTTCTGATGCACGCAAAGATGACAGCAACAAACCCAAGTTAGTCTCATATTCCACTTGAAATTCTTGGGTATGTCCTAACCGCCAATTCTTCTCAGGATGAAAAGCCAAGTAATAACAACGTTTGTTGGCATCCTGCACTGCTGACTGATAAAATTCCGCATCAGCCAGAAAATCAATTCTTTGGATAGCCCCTGTTAACATCAATTGATTCAACCGACCTAATTTTACCCCCACACCATTGCAGACACCATCTTTCAATTCCTGCATCAGTTCAAGTAATGCTTCCGAACCAGTTTCTAACATGGTATGAGTTAACATTAAAGTCAAAATTGGACGACCTAAATCACTCCAATACTTTTGAATATATGCCAGTTCGCTCCTAATTTGGTCTACTAAAAAATGGTAATCAAGGGTTAAATAAAACTGTTCTGCATCTAAAAATGAAGGGAGAAATACAATCGTCTCACCCCGGAGGCGGAAAATTCTCGATGTAGTTAAACTCCGCAACCGCCGCACCGGACGACCTGTCAAACCAAGTTTATCATTACGTCCAATTTGTGTATATATATTTGAAAGTTCGCTAGCTTGTCTAACTTGAATTGGTGCTACTTGCTTTGGTGTTTGAGTTTCAATTCCGTAAACTGCTAGATTTGCTTGTAAATCTTCATCTTCTGCTAACAGGGCAATTTGTACTAAAGCGTCCCGTTGTTTACCTACAGATAAATACCTCCCCAAAGGGTCAATATCTCCAACTGCTATTAAACCCTCACTCAACATTTGCCCCAGATAATATAAACTTTGCGCCCATACTAAGGGGACATTTTCATTAGGTAAACGGATTTGACTTTGGGGGTTTAACTTCTCAGCTTCGACATTTTCTGCGGGGACATAATACAATTCTGGTAAGAAATATAAACCTTCCCGTTCTACGAGTAAGGTTTGTAAACGCTCCTGGTAAAATTGGGCTTGTTGGCGATCGCCACGAAACAACCCATCAAGAAGTAAATAAGTAAAAAATAACGGCCATTCACATTCAATATGTTCAAATTGTTTGAGTTCCCAAGGTTCGTAATGCAGACGGTGCGTGTCTTCTAACACAGTTTGATGTCCATCACGCAAAAAGCGTTTGCAGCCGTATTGGCCTTGGAGTTTGTTGATAATATCGTTGAGGGTGCGATCGCGCAACTGCACATCTTCCACAGCAAACGCCGGATAGCTAATAATACTTAACAATGCCGCATCAATTTCTTTAGAAGCAGATTCTCTCGGTAATAACGATTCTAAGGTACTACGGGCGCGGGCAATTTCATCAGGTAAAACGTGAATCACAGATGCTTGACTACCCGACACACCAAATAAATCCAGTTCATTCATTGCTTCCAGTGCAGCTTTTGCCATCCCCACCGAACTGGCGTTTAACTCCACATTACCATGATTGATTTTATTTCCCCGTTCCCAAATCCCATAATCAGGGGTACGATAAGCCCGCCCGATGTAATAAACCAAATTCTGGACAAAATTGACTTCATCAATGGTATAAATTATCTGCAATCCTGAAGCGGTCATCTGTGCCAGCATCAGCAAAAATATAGATGTGGCATCTAATTGCAAATGTCCCCATTCATCATCCCCAACAACAATATCACCCGTAGCCGTGTTGTATTTGGCGTGTAAACCATCCAAAGGTGACTGAGTTTCCTTAAACCGTTCCACCTTATGCGCCTGACGCATCATTGCAAACAGCAACCCGCGCATCAACTTAATGACGCTGTGTTTCAACTCATAGGTGCGTCCCTTATCTTCATCTACCTTGCGGTACGCCAGCCCTAAACCCCAAACCGCCAAAATGCTGTAAACATTATCTCTCACCCAAGCATCTGTATAATCACCGTGGGCAGTGATAGCTGTACTTGCAGGTAGCAAACCCGTGATAGGACTTTGACGTGTCAAAATCACAGTTTTGATTTGCTGATAGTAATATTCCAGTCGAGTTTGTAGTTCGGTGGCTGTTTTCATCTTCTTAAATCAGTTATCAGTTATCAGTTATCAGTTATCAAGGCGCTCAAGTCAGTGAACAGTAAACAGTTATCAGTTAACGCCGATATAGTGGCAAGTTTAAACCTGACTAATGAATGCTTCATAACTGGTAACTGATAACTCGTATTACAGCTGAGTATGGTGAGGATTCCCTATTATCTCTTATTCGTGAGCCTTTGGTCACATTATATTCAGTTATCAGTTATCAGTTATCAGTTACCAGGGTATGCAAGTCTTGTTAACTGATAACCGATAAGAGAGGGTACTTTATTCTAAGTGTTATTACTAGAATAATTTGCTTAAAAAGGTGTAAGATATAACTTGCCAAAAATATATAACTTTTAGGCGATTGATTATGAATAGTTTAGTTTATGAGAAGGCGTATAAATTTGCTATTCGGATTGTTAAGGCATACAAATATCTTGCCGAGGAAAAGAAAGAATATATTATATCAAAGCAATTAATTAGAAGCGGTACATCAATCGGAGCCAATATTGCTGAAGCTAACGGAGCAATATCCCAAGCAGATTTTTCAGCTAAAATTTCCATTGCTTATAAAGGATGTTTAGAAACAAAATATTGGCTTTCTTTATTAAAAGATACATCATACATAGAGCAGAAAGCATTTGACAGTATTTACCAGGATGCCGACGAAATAGGAAAAATCCTCTTTTCAATTCTTAAAACATCAAGAATTAACCAATAATCATATAAACTGATAACTGACAACTGATAACTGACAACTGATAACTGACAACTGATAACTGACAACTGATAACTGACAACTGATAACTGACAACTGATAACTGATAACTGATAACTGACAACTGATAACTGATAACTGACAACTGATAACTGATAACTGATAACTGACAACTGATAACTGACAACTGATAACTGACAACTGATAACTGATAACTGATAACTGACAACTGATAACTGACAACTGATAACTGATAACTGATAACTGATAACTGATAACTGATAACTGAACATGAAAGTTTACGAGATTCAAAATAGTACAGGGATTGATGCACTGAAGTTAGGCGATCGCCCACAACCGCAACCAGGCCCAGGACAAGTTTTGGTGCAAGTACGGGCAAATTCTCTTAATTACCGGGATTTACTGGTAGTTGAGGGTAATTACGTTTCTATAAAGTATCCCCTGATACCTATGTCTGATGGTGCTGGGGATGTGGTGGCGGTGGGTGAGGGTGTGACGCGGGTGAAAGTAGGCGATCGCGTCGCTGGGATCTTCTTTCAAGACTGGATTTCGGGAACTTTAACTAGGGAGAAAATGAAATCCGATCTCGGCGGTGGGATTGATGGGATGCTGGCTGAATATGTGGTTCTCAATCAAGATGGTTTGGTAATATTACCTGACCATCTATCCTACGAAGCTGGGGCGACTCTACCCTGTGCAGCCGTTACCGCTTGGCATAGTTTAATCACAAAAGGCAATATCAGCGCAGATGATACCATTTTATTACTTGGTACTGGCGGCGTTTCCATTTTCGCGCTGCAATTTGCCAAAATCTATGGTGCGAGAGTAATTATCACTTCTAGTAGTGATGAGAAGTTGGCGCAAGCAAAACAACTCGGTGCAGATGAGACAATCAACTACAAAACGACTCCTGACTGGGAAAGAAAAGTTTATGAATTAACTGGGCGCACTGGTGTAGATCATGTGATAGAAGTAGGCGGTGCGGGAACTCTGCCAAAAACACTACAAGCCGTCCGCATTGCTGGACGTGTAAGTTTAATTGGTCTTCTATCGGGTAAAGGTAATGCCATTGATCCCATGCCGATACTGTTTAAAAGTTTAACAGTGCAAGGAATTTATGTCGGCAGTCGAGAAATGTTTGAAGCGATGAATCAAGTCATATCTCAACATCAACTCCAACCTATTATCGACCGAGTTTTCCCTTTCACCGAAGCCCCAGCCGCCTATAGCTACCTCCAAAGCGGCGCTCACTTTGGGAAAGTTGTTATTAGTCATTAGTCATTAGTCAATAGTCATTAGTCCACAGTCATTAGTCATTCTCCCTCATCTTACCCAGTCCCCAGTCCCCAGTCCCCAGTCTATTTAATCTTCTCCAGTGCTATCAACTTCCAAGGCTTTTAAAACTTTCAAATATAAATCTTCTACTTTCTGGGCTTGAGTATCGCCAATGGAAGCATAATGATCTAAGCCGGGAGCGCTGTTGACTTCAATAATTACATAATCCATCATTGGTCTGGTGATATCTGGAGTAATAACATCCAAACCTATTAACCTCAGTCCCATATCTTTGGCAATATTGAAAGCTAATTTCTTAAAGTCAGGATGAATAGTCTCAGTGAAATCTATAGCTTCGCCACCATTGGACAAATTAGCATTATCTAAAAGATAAATAATCTTTCCATTAGGTATAACGCTTTGCGAATTTAGTTTTTGTTTTTGTAATTTGTGTTTAATGCGCCAGTCATCTAAGTCGATTACTCTTTTACCAAAATTCTCAAAAAATACTCTCTGCTTGTATTGTATTAGCTCTAGAATAGTGGATTTTCCATCACCAATTACAGATAAAGGCAGCCTTTGATAAACGGCTATAACTTCATCATCTATGACAACTATTCTGTAATCTTTACCAGGATAAAATCTTTCAACAATTAGACCAGTACAAATTTTAAATATCTTTTTAGCTACTTGATAATACTCGGTTTTATTATGAATTTTAGCGACTAATTTACCTTGGCTAAGATTAATAGGTTTAATAAATACCGGAAATCCTAAACTCTTGGCGTACTCAAACCCAGCATCAATATTTCTAGAATCACCTATTTTTTCACATATCTTATCATTAAAAAATGTTTCTCCTTCTGTGACTTTATAACCAAAGTGCTTGAGGAAAAATTTAGAATAACCTTTATCTTTTGCTATTTCCGAAGAACCCAAACCATTGATATTAAACTTTGACCTAGTGAAGAAAACTTTCTTTCCATTTTTAAATGTAATATGTCCGACTAGCTCATATTCTGGCTCTACAACGACGACTGCACCAATTTGCGGAGCTATTTTTTGGATTATTGATGTTACTAATGGCATTTGATGATGAAAGAGTATCATTTGATGCGGAAATTTTAACTAACCAGTGGACATTGGTCAAGCTATAGTAGGGAACAGGGTACAGCTATGAACACACCCTCAATTTTTACATAGGCAGATATAGAACGCATACTTAATTTTTGAAATATACCTAACAGGACTTACGCAAGTGTCACAATTGGTGGTTGGTGCGTGACGCTACAAGTCTCATGACTACGTTCAAATCTTTTAAGAGCGTCACACACCCTACAGAAAAAATATGCCAGTTGCGTAAGTCCTACCTAAGCGTGCATTACTAGCTCTATCAATGTGACTAATAAAACGCTGATATTTCTCTGTGTGTTTTCCGTATCACCGTGGTTTAATAAATGATTTTTTACCACAGGTCACAGAGTAAAGAGGTGATAACAAAATACCAGTATAGCCAAGAAGTTATACAACAGACTCAGCAGAGGAGCTTGGTGATCCCGGTGGGTTTCAGTTGTGTAAAGGCTGGGTCAAGTCGCTACATTATGGGGATATGTATATTTTGTATAAGTTGCCACTTGCCTGCATATAAGCTGTTATAATGCAGCCAAAATATACGGCTACTAAGTATAAAAACGTATAATATAGAACTGAAATATGAAATAGATTTAAACCCTCCAACCTCCTACCTGATGACAATACTAAATATTCACACCGACCTACTTAGAGTCAATGGAGCCATTGATAAGCCTCATCAAAAAATGGACATATACACATAATCCTCATTACAGTTTCAGAAACCGATTGGGTTTGGCAATTACATCGACCATCTTAATTTTTTCTTTATTGCTGTCATGGATTGTTGGGCTGACAGCAGAAATTCAGATTAAAGCAGACAGTGGTAAGTTCATGGAGCAACTGGCTTATCAAATGGCAACCAGTCTAGCTGATGGTATGTTTGTCTATTATCAACAAATTCAGATTCTTGCCAGTTTGGATGAAATGCGAGATTTAAATAGTTCTGCTGCAAGTCAGAGGATGCTGTTAGAAAAACTCCAGCAGGCTTACACTGACTATGCTTGGATTGGTTTAACGAACCCTAACGGAATTGTTTGTGTTAGCACAGGAGGCATTTTAGAAAACAAGAATGTGTCTGAACGACCTTGGTTTAGTGAGAGTAAGCGTCATCCTAGCGTACAGGATGTACATGGAGCTAAGTTGTTAAGCAAACTTCTACCTAACCCCAAGTTTAATGGTGAACCTCTGCGCTTTGTAGATGTTGCATCTCCAGTGTTTGATTTTCAGGGGAATCTTGTTGGTGTATTAGGCGCACATTTGTACTGGCAATGGGCAGCGAACTTGCGAGATAATTTGCTGCAACCGCTCCAAGTTTACCGCCAAGTTGAAGTGCTGATTTTGTCTAACAAGGGTGAAGTGTTGCTTGCGCCTCCGCTTGCTGAAGACAAAGTAAAAGCTAATAACATGGATTTTAACTCCTCTGCTTTTAAGCTCAATAGGTTGAAAAGTGTTGAGGCTGCACAGCAAAATCAACGGGGCTTTTATGTAGAACTGTGGCCAGATGGAGAACTTTATCTGACAGGTTATGCCAAAAGCAAAAGCTATCGAAATTATCCGGGTTTGGGTTGGATTGTATTAGTGCGTCAGTCTGCCAAGCAAGCCTTTGCAGCAGCGCGATCGCTACAACAAACCATCCTTATCTGGGGTACGCTGATTGGTCTTGTTAGCAGCATCTTTGCTTGGTGTGCTGCTGGACGAGTGGTAAATCCGGTTCTCAAGATTGCCGATGTTGCTAATCGCATTCGGGAAGGTGAAGCAAATTTGCAAATCCCAATTTTTTCGGGAGTAGATGAGGTATCGAAGCTATCTAAGGCTGTGGCACAATTGTTTGCTCAGTATGAACAGCAAAAGAGTTTGTTATTGTCATTTAACCACAAGTTAGAGCAGAAAGTACAAGCACGCACTGTAAAACTTGATCAAGTTAATCAAAAATTACAACAGGAAATCAATGAACGTAAGCAAGCAGAACTGAAACTTCAACAGTTAAATGAAGAACTTTTGCGACTGACGATGCTTGATGGCTTAACGGGAATTGCAAATCGTCGTCGCTTTGATGAATATTTGATGCAAGAGTGGCAACGTTCAGCAAGAGAACAATTCCCTATTTCCCTAATTATGATCGATGTGGATTATTTCAAACGCTACAACGATTTCTATGGGCATCAGGCGGGGGATTTGTGTTTACAACAAATTGCTCAAACCTTAAGTAATGATGTTAAACGCTCAACTGATTTAGTTGCTCGTTACGGTGGTGAGGAGTTTGCTGTAATTCTACCCAATACAAGTTTACAGGGAGCTACTTGTATTGCAAACAGCATTCGTCAGAGTATTAAAAATCTGCAAATTCCTCATGCTGAATCCCAAGTCAGCCAATATGTAAGTCTCAGTGTAGGCGTTATGTCCGTTGTCCCTGTACCAAGCAGTTCGCCAAATCTGCTAATACAAACTGCCGACAACTTGCTGTATCAAGCAAAGCAACAAGGACGCGATCGCATTGTCAGCAAAAGTTTCTAACTCCTCAAAAACATCTTAATTGTCTTTTAGCAGTGGCGATCGCTTCGTTATTGATAATTAACTATAACTTCTGCTATTGGTATAAATTAAACACAAGAGCAATTCATCACCCAAGTTCAGTCTAAAATATATCCCTCGGTGTTGACAATTTTCAAATAATGGAATACCAAGGTGGCAGATCATAAAAAAAGGCTAGTAAATCTCTGAACAGAAATTTACTAACACCTTTACTGAAACTTTATACGGTTAAGACAATCATGCCACAAAATACTGACATCACAGCAAAAAATTCGGAAACTCAAGCAATTGGCTATAAACAGCGTTTAAATTCTTGGGCTATTGCGCGTTTACTTCCCGATACACAACGTGAGATTGTGGCTCGTTTTCGTAGCCGTTCTGATGCTGATGGTTATGTACAGCATTTACGTCAAATGATTCCTAATGCTTCTTTTACGGTTGTTTTTGACTGTCAGTAAAGAAGCAGCAATTTAAAGTTTGAGTATGTCTATAGCTAAGGGTTTAGGGGTATAAAGGGTGTAGGAGAAACCAAGTTATTTAATTTAAATTATGTATATAAATTTCCACCCCTAACCCTATAGCTACATACTTTAAAAAAATTATTCCTCCAGGTTGCTTCATAAGTACCCAAGGAAAGATGCCGTGACCAGACAAATCAGTATCAAATATATCAGGTGATAAAGCGGTATCTTCCGAGAAGGGAGACAGAAGAAATGAACTTAAAAGCGATTTGGCAACTTTTGCAAGAGGCGTTTCAAGAATGGAATGATGATAAAGCCTCACGTTTAGCGGCGGCATTAGCTTACTATACGGTGTTTTCTATCGCACCATTGCTGATTATTGTGATTGCGATCGCCGGCGCAGTATTTGGACAAGATGCAGCTAGGGGTGAAATTGTCAACCAAATTCAAGGTTTAGTTGGTAGAGAAGGGGCAGAATTTATTCAAACGGCGATCGAAAATGCCAATAAACCAAAGACAGGTACTATAGCTTCTATTGTTAGTATCGCCCTTTTACTATTAGGTGCGACTGGTGTTTTTACAGAACTACAAGACTCCCTCAACACAATTTGGGAAGTGCAACCAAAGCCTGGACGTGGTGTCAAAAATATTTTTCGCCAGCGTATCTTGTCTTTTGGCATGGTATTAGGTATTGGTTTTTTACTTTTAGTTTCTTTAGTAATTAGTACAGTATTATCAGCACTGGTAACTTATTTCGGTCATTTATTACCAGGTGTAGACTTGTTCTGGCAAATTCTTAACTTTGTTATTTCTTTTGTCATCACTACATTACTATTTGGATTAATTTTCAAAGTTTTACCTGATGTGAGAATTACTTGGAGTGATGTTTTAGTCGGAGCGATTATTACTTCAATTTTATTTTCTGTAGGTAGATATTTATTAGGTCAGTATTTAGGTAATAGTGGTTTTACTTCAACTTACGGTGCGGCTGGTTCTGTAGTAGTTATCCTCGCTTGGGTTTACTATACGGCGCAAATTCTCTTCTTCGGTGCTGAGTTTACCCAAGTTTATGCTAGGAGATACGGCAGACGCATTGTGCCAGATCGTCACGCCATGCCTTTGAAGAATACAAACTCTGGCAGAAAGTAGAAACTATTGACTATTGACTATTGACTAATAACTAATGACTAAATTATGAATTGGTTTTCTGTTAATTGGCACGCAGTTTTTGTGCCTAATATTAGTGTATTAGAACTAGTAATACGCGGCTCCTTGGTTTATTTGGCTCTATGTTCGGTGTTGCGTTTACTGCCTAGCCGACAGTTAGGTACTTTAGGAATTACCGATTTATTAGTAGTTGTGTTATTTGCTGAAGCTGCCCAAAATGCAATGGCAAGTAACTATACATCAATTACTGAGGGCGGGATTCTTGTAGGTACTGTAATTTTTTGGAGCTATTTTCTTAACTGGTTGGGTTACAAGTTCCCCACATTTCAGCGCTTCCTCAATCCCCCACCATTGCTATTAATTAAAAATGGTAAGACGATTGAACGGCATTTACAACAAGAACTAATTACAGAGGATGAGTTGAAAAGTAAGCTACGTCAGCAAGGGGTGGAATTTCTCACCGAGGTCAAGTTAGCATATATGGAAGCTGACGGCAGTATCAGTATTATTACGTCGGAGTCTAAGAATAACTAGTATAGCAGGGGACAGGGGACAGAGTTAAAAGTCTTTTGCTGTCTAAGTTTTTTCATTTCCTCATGTCCTAACTGTCTTGGCTATTGCTATATTTTCATTTTATGTTACCAAAAGATGAAGCGATCGCCTACTCATATCAACAGGCGATCGCTTCATCTTTACTATCAATTTTATTGCACTGGTTTAGCAATATCTCCTACTTTGAATTTGCCGCCGGAGGTAATTTTCCCAACACTGGATGTAGCATCTACCTCAACTAATTCAATCTTGCCTAATGGCTGGGTAATACTGCGAATAACTTTACCCGTGGTTGGATCTTTCACTTGTTTTGTCACCCTCTCAATTGAGAGTTTCATCCCGACTCGATAACCGTCTGATTTACCTTTATTTAAAATTACAGTATTTCCAGTGACATCAGCTACAGCAGCATTAACACTTGGTAAAGCTTTTGGTAGAGCGGCTAAATTGGCAGATTTGGTATTTAATTCAGTAATGACTTGATCAACAGCTTTCTCTGTTGCTAGGGTAAGTAATCTACCTTCATTACTAGTAGCAGCACCTCCACCAATGCCAAAAACACTTACTTGACTATCTGACTGACTATTATTACCATTGCCTTCAGCTACTAACAATATCTCGGCTGTGGTTGTATTTACTACCCGAATATTTAGTTTCACATAAGCATCTGTATCTCTCGTGGATGCGCCGATTCCTAAAAAGCCGCCTCCAGACTGCCGTTGTTGAATATCAAATTGAGTGACTGAGCCGATAATTACTGCTTCAACGCCTAAAATTCGACCAATTTGTGCTGCTGTACTTGCGTCAACTCTTCCCGAATCACCCAAATTTTGTTCTCTTAAGATAGCATCTATTTGGCTACGTTCAACTACAACAAAATTACCACCTTTAACTAATCTATTGACTAAAATGTCACTAACACCTTTGCTACCTCCAGGCAAAAATGATAAGTAACTGGGATTACTCACACTGCTAAAATCAAAGTCGAGGACAGCAATTCTCGCTTTTTCTGTAGTTGCTGATGGTGATTTTAGCTGTTGAGCTATTTGAATTTGGGTTTCCTGAGCATTTGCTTGTTGTAGGGTAATGCCTGAGTTGATTATTAAAGATGTAGCGATCGCTGGTACACATAAACCAAAAAATAGAGCTTTATTTTGACAAGACTGACTTTGATTCATCTGTTAATCCTAAATTCAGCAAATATTATGGCACTCTGTTTTTCTTGAGAAATTATACACTAAGAGCATCAGTAATTTTACGAAAAATCACAGTAAATAGGAAGTATTTATTACCAAACTTAAAAATGCTTTATTTTGGCTATTTTTGCTTTATTCAGAGATTATTGCTGACAATTGCTCTTATGGTTGCCCAGGCGGGAGTGCAAGCTATATACACTAATAACGTTAATACTCTATAACTTCGTAGTTTTACTTAATAAATGATTTTTTAGAGAAAAATAAAATTTAGTATCAGAGATAACAATTAAATGGTTAAATATCAAACTAATATCACAGTTTGAAGCTTGAGCTTGTGAATTTCTAGGAGCTAGCTGATTCATAAAAAGGAAAATTAACAAATATATGAGTAAACTTAACCGACGTAGGTTTTTGATTTACAGTTCTGCAACCATTGGTAGTAGTATCTTTCTGAAAGCTTGCGTTAATAATTCACCCAGCACTACCAACAGCCCAACAGCTTCGCCTGTGGCTGCTGCTAGTGGCGACACCATCAAAGTAGGTATTCTGCACTCCCTCAGTGGCACAATGGCTATTAGTGAAAAAAGTGTCGTTGATGCTGAAAAATTAGCCATCAAAGAAATTAACGCGGCTGGTGGTGTGTTAAATAAACAAATTGAAGCCATTATTGAAGATGGTGCTTCCAATTGGGATACTTTTAGAGAAAAAGCTAGCAAGCTGATTGATCAAGATAAAGTAGCTGTAGTTTTTGGTTGTTGGACTTCAGCTAGCCGCAAAAATGTTAAACCAGTCTTTGAAAGTAAAGACCATATGCTGTGGTATCCCGTACAGTATGAAGGTCAAGAATGTTCTAAAAACATTTTTTACACAGGTGCAGCCCCAAACCAACAAATTGAACCTTCTGTTGATTGGTTATTAAAAAATAAAGGCAAAGAATTCTTTTTAATAGGCTCAGATTACGTTTTCCCTCGGACTGCTAACAATATTATCAAAGCCCAATTACAAGCTTTAGGTGGAAAAACAGTTGGTGAAGATTATTTACCGTTGGGGAGTACAGAAGTTACGCCAATTATCACAAAAATTAAGCAAAATTTGCCTAACGGGGGCGTGATTTATAACACATTGAATGGTGATAGCAATGTAGCTTTCTTCAAACAGTTAAAAGGTGCTGGATTAACACCAGACAAATATCCTTCGATGTCGGTAAGTATTGCTGAGGAAGAAGTTAAAGCAATTGGCGTTGAGTATCTCAAAGACCACTACGCTGCTTGGAATTATTTCCAAACAGTAGAGAGTCCTGCTAATAAGAAATTTGTCGAAGCTTTTAAAAAAGAATATGGTGCTGACCGGGTAACAAATGACCCAATGGAAGCTGCATATATAGCCGTTTATTTGTGGAAGCAAGCAGTAGAAAAAGCTGGTACTCCTGACTTAGCTAAAGTGCGGGCGGCGGCTTATGGTCAAACCATAGATGCACCTGAAGGAAAAGTGACAGTAAATGCTAATCATCACATATCCAAAGTTGTGCGGATTGGTCAAGTCAGAGATGATGGTTTATTTAATATTGTCTATGCTACACCTGCGCCAGTTGAACCAGTTCCTTGGAATCAATTTGTAAAAGAGACTAAGGGATTTGCTTGTGATTGGTCAGATCCAGCTAAGGGTGGTAAGTACAAAAAAGCTTAATTAGTCAATAGTCAATAGTCAATAGTCATTAGTTTGAGTTTGGACTGTTGACTTTAAAATCAACATGAGTTCGATGAACCTCTCCCTCCCAACCTCCCTCTCTTTGTAGGAGAGGGAGGAGAAACGAAAAAATACCTCACCCCCAACCCCTCTCCTCGTAGGAGAGGGGTTGGGGGTGAGGTCAAAACAACGTTGGTCGAACTCACTTTAAAATCATAATAAAAAACAAGCTGACATCTGATGGAGAAAAATGTTAACTGGTTTCTTAGATGCTGTATTTAATGGAATTAGCATTGGTTCTGTCTTATTAATTGCGGCTTTGGGATTAGCCATTATCTTTGGCTTAATGGGTGTGATTAATATGGCTCATGGTGAATTGATGATGTTTGGGGCTTATACAACATTTGTTGTACAGAATGTCTGTAAACAATTGGGCGGATTTTGGGAAGGGATTTATATATTTTTAGCTTTAATCATCGCTTTCATTTTCACAGCATTTATCGGATTAATTCTTGAAAGGTGTGTGATTCGTTACCTCTATGGACGACCACTAGAAACTCTGCTAGCAACTTGGGGAGTCAGTTTGATTTTTCAGCAGTTTGTTCGTAGTGTTAATTGGGTCTTATTTATTGGCTTATTATTGTTTTCTCTATTGTTTTTTGGTGGTTTATGGTTTTTAAATTCCCGTACAAATTTAGAGAGGATACGTAACTGGGTTGTCGGGGTAATTTTCTGCCTATCTTTAGGGTTAACAATTACTACAGGCAATTTATTGAGTCAAACTTATCAGCTAGCAGTGACTCAACCTTGGTTTGGCGCACAAAATGTTGATGTCACTGCGCCTAGTTGGTTACAAACTGGGATTGCTTTAGGTGGTGTACAATTACCATTTGCTAGGTTATTTATTATTGCTTTGACAGTAATTTGTGTAGGAGGAATTTATATCTTTTTACAGCGTTCTAGTTGGGGATTAAGAATCAGGGCTGTTACACAAAACCGCAATATGAGTGCTTGTTTAGGTATACCCACTCAAAAAGTTGATGCAATCACTTTTGCTTTGGGTTCTGGTTTAGCTGGTGTGGCTGGGTGTGCAATTAGTTTATTAGGTTCGGTGGGGCCAAATACCGGACAAAATTACATTATCGACACATTTATGGTTGTGGTTGTTGGTGGTGTGGGTAATTTAGCGGGTACGGTTGTGGCTGCTTTGGTAATTGGTACAGCTAACTTTTTAATTGGTTCTGGAACTCTGGCTTTGTTATTTTCTCCTGTGAAGCCTCTAGCCGATTTGTTGATGTTTTTTGCAACCACAAGTATGGCTAAGGTGATGGTATTTTTGCTGATTATTGTATTTTTACAATGGAAGCCTGCGGGGATTTTTCCGCAGAAGGGAAGGACTGTTGATGCTTAATATCAAGTTCCATACACAGAGGCGAAGATTAATATTAATTGAGGTTGGGGTGGTGGTAGCGATCGCACTCTTCCTCATCTTGATTATGCCAGTAGTACTGTCTGAGTTTCGCTTAAATTTGTTGGGGCGATTTTTGTCACTGGCGATTGTTGCTTTAGGTATTGATTTGATTTGGGGTTATACTGGTTTACTCAGTTTGGGACATGGTGTATTCTTTGGTTTGGGTGGATATGCGATCGCCATGTACCTGAAACTGCAAGTCCCAGATGGTGAGTTACCTGATTTCATGGGGCTGTATGGTATTACGGAACTTCCTTGGTTTTGGCGACCTTTCTATTCTTTCCCCACAGCAGTAGCTGCTGTAATACTAGTTCCAGGGTTGTTAGCGGGATTACTAGGATATTTAGTATTTCGTAACCGCATTAAGGGAGTTTACTTCTCAATTTTGACCCAAGCCGCGACTATTGTATTTTTCAATTTTTTTAACGGTCAACAACAATTTTTCAACGGTACAAATGGACTGATAGATTTCACAACATTGTTTGGGAAAACTGTCAATGATCCGCAAACAAAATTGATTTTCTACACCCTGACAGTATTATTTCTCGCTGTTACCTACGGTATTTGTCGCTGGTTGACAAGTGGAAGTTTTGGCAGACTTTTAATAGCAATTCGCGACGATGAAAGTCGGGTAAGATTTTCTGGATATAACCCTACAGATTTTAAAACATTAGTCTTTGCAGTTTCTGGTGCGATCGCCGGAATAGCAGGAGCATTTTACACCCTGCAAAGTGGTTCTGTCTCCCCCAGAGCAATGGAAATTGCTTTTTCCATTGAAATGGTAATTTGGGTAGCTGTGGGTGGACGTGCTACATTAGTTGGAGCAATTGTCGGCACTTTATTAGTTAATTATGCCCGTGCTTTCTTCAGCGAACAATTTTCGGAAATTTGGCTATTTTTTCAAGGTTTACTGTTTTTAATTGTCGTGACAGTTCTTCCTGACGGCGTAGTAGGCTGGTTACGTCATCAAAACATTCCTATTTTCCCACGTCCTCAACCAATTTCTACCTATCCCAGCTTAGAAGCAGATCCAGAAGTACAACATGAACGCCAAAATCTTGGAAACTGAAAACGTCACTGTTAGTTTTGACGGTTTTAAAGCACTCAACCAGCTTAATTTTAGTATGGATGTAGGTGAATTACGAGTAGTAATTGGCCCTAATGGTGCAGGTAAAACCACATTTCTTGATGTGATTACAGGTAAAGTCCAACCCACAATAGGTAGAGTTTTATTTAAAGGAAAAAACCTCCGTTCTTTACCTGAACATCAAATTGCACGGCGAGGAATTGGGCGCAAATTTCAAACACCCAGAGTTTATCTCAACCTAACACCAAGGGAAAATTTAGAAATTACCAGCAACCGTAATAAAAATGTTTTCTCGACATTATTTAGTCGTTCTCATCCCAAAGAAAAGCATAGTTTTGAAGGATTATTAGCCACCATTGGTTTAACTGCAAAAGCAGATATTCCCGCAGCCTTATTATCTCACGGCGAAAAGCAACGTTTAGAAATTGGGATGTTAGTAGGACAGTCTCCCGACTTATTACTTGTAGATGAACCAGTCGCAGGTTTAACCGATGAAGAAACTTATAACATTGGCGAATTACTTTTAACATTAGCCCAGAGTCATTCTATTTTAGTGATTGAACATGATATGGAATTTGTGAGACAAATCGCCAAAAAAGTTACAGTGTTACATGAAGGTTCGGTACTCTGTGAAGGGGATTTTGCAGAGGTTCAAAATGACCCCCGTGTGATTGAAGTTTATTTGGGACAACAGCAGGAATAGATGAGGGAGTAGGGGGAGTAACCCACTGACAGGTGTAGGTTTTTTATTGGTGTTCCAAAAACCTTGGTTTTGGGTGTAAGGGTGTAAGGGTGTAGGGGTGTAGGGGTCAATAAAACAATGATTTTCTCGTTAGTTTTAGAGTCCTTACTCACTGCTAGATTAAAAACCTACACCTGTCAGGGAGTAACCCACCCCTAGCCCCTCCCAGGAGGGGAATGTATGGACTATGGACTATGGACTATGGACTATGGACTATTGACTATGGACTATTGACCAATGCTAAATATATCTAACCTTAACGTTTACTACGGTGAAAGCCATATTCTACGCAACGTAGATTTAACTGTACCCTCTGGGCAAATGGTATGCTTAATCGGACGCAATGGTGTGGGTAAAACAACCCTACTCAAAACTATTATGGGGTTACTCAAACCTCGCAGTGGTACTATTAATTTAGCCGGGAATTTAATCAACACCAAATCACCAGACCAAAGGGCAAAAATGGGAATTGGTTATGTTCCTCAAGGACGAGAAATTATTCCGCGTTTGACAGTTAAAGAAAATCTGCTGTTGGGATTAGAAGCTAGGCAAAAACAGACAAGAAAAGCAGAAATTCCTGAAGAAATTTTTAGTTTATTTCCTGTGTTAAAAACTATGTTGTCGCGGATGGGTGGTGATTTAAGTGGGGGACAACAACAACAATTGGCGATCGCTCGTGCTTTAATGGGACAGCCTCAACTTCTCGTCTTGGATGAACCCACTGAAGGTATTCAACCCTCAATTATCCTCGAAATTGAAGCAGCAGTCCGCCGTATCGTTGATACTACAGGCATTTCTGTCTTATTAGTAGAACAACACTTACACTTTGTCCGCCAAGCTCACTATTATTACGCCATGCAGAAAGGCGCTATTGTTTCCTCTGGTTCAACCGATGAACTCAGTCAGGATGTGATTCAACGGTTTTTAGCGGTTTAATTTATGGTATTCAGGACTTACGCACTGGCACAATAGTAGGATGCGTCAGATATGGAAAATCCTTGAATGTGTACGAAATTATTGGGGCTGACGCACCCTTCTGGCGTGACCGGACTAAAATGTGGCAATAGATTTGGGAAAAATTGAACGCAGATGAACGCAGATGAACGCAGATGATAGATTGGTATTGCACTATTTTAGTTTGGACAAGCCACTACAGTTAGTTTGATTATGACACTTGCGTAAGTCCTATCTATAACTTGCTCTTATATGACAGTTAAGTAAAGCTATAGTGATACACCTTTACAATCCGTTACAAACTCTCTAAGATAATATTCATAAGTAATTATTCCCGCGTACAAAACGCAATCGCAATCATAAAACTATGACAGCAACCTTACAACAGCGCCAAAGCGCCAACGTATGGGAGCAGTTCTGCAACTGGATCACCAGCACCAACAACCGCCTATACATCGGTTGGTTCGGCGTACTCATGAT
>NZ_JACJSG010000044.1 GCF_014697625.1 Anabaena azotica FACHB-119
ACTTTAGTATGTTTTATTACTTCGCTCTTTCCATCTTTACGGTCAAGTTTTATCTCATTTTTAAACTAAACTGTTTAGTTTGCCCCTGGTGACAGCTTCGCCAGCTCTCCCCCAAATTAGTAAAATTTTTCTGAAAATTAGCAGTAGTCAACAATTGGCATCGCCCTATTCGCTAGTATCCATCCAGCCGTAGTCTATGCAGTCCAGTGGGGCATGAAATTTGACAATTTGCAACAAATTTGAGTGCAACTCAGGAAATACAATCAGAAATCCTGAAGTGAAATCAATCTCTAGGGGTGTATGAATATTATGGGAATTTGTCGAAATTTGGGTATAACGGCTTTAGTAGCGTTTATTGTTGGGTATTCACCAGCCCAGTCCCAAGTGCCACCTAATATTGAACTTTCCCCATCAATCAGTGTGCATTTGCTCTTGGGGAATCCCAGCAGTGCAACGCCAACAAAGCTTACACCTGACAATTACCTGATGGTCAAAAATCAATATGCACTCTCCTACAACAACAGCAAGGGAACTGCCAACTGGGTAGCTTGGCAGCTTAATTCCTCATGGTTGGGAGATGCAGACAGGCAGAATAACTTCCGTCCTGACAACACATTGCCTGCTGGTTGGGAAAGAGTAACCCCAAGTATGTATTCTGGCTCAGGTTATGACCGGGGGCATATTGCACCATCGGGCGATCGCACCCGAACAGCAGAAGATAATGCGGCCACTTTTTTAATGACAAACATGATGCCCCAGACACCCGACAACAATAGAAATACATGGGGTAATTTAGAAGATTATTGTCGAGAATTAGTCAGCCAGGGTAAAGAACTTTATATTGTCGCTGGGCCTAGTGGTAGTCTTGGCAAACCCCTCAAAGGTAAGGTGACAGTTCCCAAATCCACTTGGAAGATTGTTGTCGTATTAGATAGCCCAGGCTCAGGGCTTGAAGGTATTACAGCTAATACTCGCGTTATCGCAGTAAATATTCCCAACGACCCAGAATTAAATAATGATTGGAGAGTTTATAAAGTCAGTGTTGACGAATTAGAAAGTTTGACGGGTTATGATTTCTTGTCTAATGTTTCCCCAAATATTCAAGCCAGTATTGAAAGTAAAGTTAATAATTAGTCAACAGGTCATGTTTCCACAACTTTAGTAAAAATACCAGCTAAATTTTCTGCTGGAGTTTCACCAATAATATAAACATCAATTTCTACCTCACCCAGTCGATACACCTGCAAATTACTCAGGTTTTCTTTGAGTGTCTGCACAAGAGTTTGAAATCGTTTGACGGTTTCCTTCTCTTCTTCATTGTGCCAATCTTCAGGAGTTGTTGCTACACCAAAAAAATCATCCACTCCTACGATTTTTACGGGTGTGTCTATGGGATGGTTGGTCTGTTGTAAGACTTTCTCTGGTGTTGCAGGTGCAATATCTGACCACAGGAAAGCTGCACAGGGATATTCCGACTCGCTCATAAATAGCAAGCCGTCTGATGCTCGTTTTAGCTGTTCTAAAATTTCTGAGTTGGTTTTAGTCATAAACCATAATAGACTAATTCAATAAAGTATATAGACTAATTCAATAAAGTATATAGACTAATTCAATAAAGTATAATGTGTATCGTCTATTTATCTACATTCAGGTCGAGCAGCAGAATTTTTATTCATACTTAATTATTTCTAACGGTACAAGACAAATAATTAAAAATGGTACAATTTAAGAGTAGTGTAAATATTGTAAATTATGGACGCTGCTAAACGCCTTGCTACTCTAAATCGCATCCGCCAACTCAGTCGTTTGATGGATACATCAATACGCATTCCGTTAACAAGTTTTTGTATTGGAATAGACCCAGTTATTGGTTTAATTCCAGGTGGTGGTGATTTAATTAGTACAGCGTTTTCAGCTTATATTATATTTTTAGCTACCCGCTTTGGTATATCACGCCAAGATTTAGCCAAAATGATTTTTAATGTTGGTTTAGAAACTGTTGTGGGTACTGTACCTTTAGTGGGAGATTTGTTTGACGCTTTTTATAAATACAATATTCGCAATTTAGCAATTTTAGAAAAACATTTGACAGACGTTGAACCAGAACTTCAAAAAGTATCTGATGAACTTTACAAAAAACAAGTTAGTCAAGTTTAAGTAGGAAAGTACATAGAGTTATCAAGAAATTGTCCTGTACAGCATTCATCCCACCGCATATTCACCACACCCGTAAGTTGTATTCATTCACTGATACGATGAATGCCATTTTCTTAGAGGAAAAGTGAGTGATGAGCTTACGCCCCACGCCCAGGCGTTGATAACAAGCCGGAGAGGAAACCCCTAACTAGGGTGTAGAGTCTGCCGTACAGTTATAGGGTTCGGCATCATGCACAATAAAGTTAGGGTCTGTTGTAAAGGAATAGGGAGTTAATGCCCAAGCTGGTGCATGAGTTCAACTCTCCTCAGATCCACTTTCTATAGAAGAAGCAAATATACGGTAGCAGCCGCTTTGGGACTCTTTGAACCCAGAGCGGTTATTGATTTGTAGATAGCCACATAGGACAAATAAAGCGATCACTCAAATGTAAGTGAAATTTTTCTTGGCTTGGATTGTGATTTGAATCATAAAATGAACTTTTAACTCACAATATGCTTCAGAAACTGTGTCACTTAAAGGATAATATGTCCGAAATTAAAGCATAAAGTAGCCGCAGAACAGAACCTATGACAGAAGCGTATTTGACAGAATTGAATGTGATCGCTTGTAAAGTATGGTGAAAGTAGGGTGACGCAAAAATAAGCATTCCTGGTTTTTAGGGCGGCCACTTTATCCTTTAACTCCGGCCATCTTTTCCTTTAAGTTACAGAATTACTAACACACCAACATAACCATTGATGGCAATCTATATTTGCTCCTGCTCTCTTCTGACTCTAAAAAAGCCAGATGTAGAATATACTTGGTAAATCTGCCTACATTTGTAATTATTTGTTACACAATTAGCCATGACACAGTGCAATGGGTCATACCTCACTGTAAGCGATCGCCTCAGTTAATATTACTTAACTGGGTAATATAATCCATCTTCACCAAAACGCCAGCCACGAGAACCGGGATCTCGATGTCGGCTCCATGACTCGAACTCTGATGGACTTTTGTTCTCTCGCTCTGTGGAAAGGCTTAATTCATTAACACCCAATCTTCGAGCTAGATTTTCCCCAGTTAAGGACTGAATCTCTACTGACTGACCATGAAAATGATGAGATGGCGAAAATCGCCTCTTACCTATATTCCCCTGGTGTCGAAGCTGCCCTAGTGCATTGTTCAGTTGGGCAAGGCTATTAGCGATGGTTTCTAACCTTTGTTCCAGTTTATTTAGTTGTTGCGCTTGTTGCGGCGTGGATGTTGATTCTATACTTTGTTCTATACTCTGGCTGATCTGCCCCAAAACAGTTTCAATTTGCTGTAAACGATTTTCTATACTGGATTCTATACTAGAAGTATTTTTTACTTGATTAGCTTCCAGTACCGAAAGTCGGTTAACTATCTGGTGTAGAACATCTTCTATACGATTGTCAGCTACTCCTGTCTGCCCAAGGATATGATGCAGACCTTGCACTACCAACTCCGTTGCTGATACTTGGCGTTTTTTCGCTTCGGCTCTAAGTAATTCAACTAAAGACTTGGGAAGTTTAAAATTTACTGATTCCCTGTCTATAGCCATCAAAACACCTATGCTTTAGCAATACAATTCCTTAGTTAGCTTACAACTTGCTGGTACGCTCATGGAAATTTCTGTTTTCAACTGCATTTTAACAAAGGTTTCGATTACCTTGTATAAGTTATACCTATTCTGATACTTTCAGATGATTAATATTTCTCGCGCTAATTGATTATGGAACAACATGATTCAGGGAACGCTGTTTGACTCTTCCATCACTTTATCCGAGTTGTCCTCTCACCTATGGGAAGCAGCTAATATCTTGCGTGGAAGTCCGGTAGATCGGACGGATTGGAAGAGTTATATTCTGCCACTGCTTTTCTTCAAGCGCATTTGTGATGTTTGGGACGAAGAACGTCAAAAAATGATTGAAGAATACGGTGAACATTTCCCCGATGAACACCGTTTCCAAATTCCTGAAGATAGTCACTGGCAAGATGTGCGTGATGCTGCTACTAACGTGGGTACTGTTTTACAAGATGCTCTGCGTAACATTGAAGTTGCCAATCAAAAACATTTATACGGTGTATTTGGGGATGCTCAGTGGACGAACAAAGAAAAGCTGTCTGATGAACTGCTAAAAGACCTGATTGAGCATTTCTCAGCCCTTAACCTGAGTAACAAGCGCGTCCACAGCGATGTTATGGGCGATGCTTACGAATACCTAATTAAAAAGTTTGCTGATACTACCAAGAATAAAGCTGGGGAATTTTACACACCGCGTAGTGTGGTACAGCTGATGGTGGATATGTTAGACCCCCAAGAAGGGGAAACAGTGTATGACCCTGCTTGCGGTACGGGAGGAATGTTGCTGGCTGCTGTTGCCCATGTACGTAATAAAGGGGGCGATGCAAGAACATTCTTTGGCAAGTTACACGGGCAAGAGAAGAATTTAACCACCGCCTCTACTGCCCGGATGAATTTGTTTTTACATGAAGTCGAAGATTTTGTCATTGAACGCGGCGATACTTTACGTAACCCTGTTTTTACCAACCCCGTCACAGGCGGTTTAGCTGAATTTAATGTAGTAATTGCTAATCCTCCCTTCTCCCTAGAAAAATGGGGACGGGAAGTTTGGGAAACTGACCCTTGGGGACGTGCTTTTGCTGGTGTACCTACAGATAGTAGTGGTGATTTTGCCTGGGTGCAACACATGGTCAAGTCGATGGCCAAGCCACATGGACGGATGGCGGTTGTGTTACCCCAAGGTGCATTGTTTCGTGGTGGGGTGGAAGGGCAAATTCGACGCACCCTGCTAGAAATGGATATGATTGAGGCGGTAATTGGACTAGCACCAAACTTGTTTTACGGTACTGGTTTAGCGGCTTGTATATTGGTACTACGTCAGCGTAAAGCTCAAGCCCGTGCGGGTAAGGTATTAATTATTGATGCTTCGACACTGTTCCGTAAAGGACGCGCCCAAAACTTTTTAGAAGCAGAACATACTGCCGAAATTTTGCGTTGGTATGAAGAATTTACAGATGTAGAAGACCGGGCGCGGGTGGTTTCTTTGGAGGAAATTGAACAGGAAGGATGGACACTGAACATCTCCCGTTATGTTTTACCGCCCATAGGGACAGATATTCCACCATTAGAGGAGGCGATCGCATCTTTTAAAGATGCTTTGGTACAATGCCGGGAAGCTGAGGAACGTCTGCACCAAGTAATGCTGGAAGGGGGATGGCTGGAGTGAACCAACCAATTACACAACAAGCTTTAGAAAGTTATCTGTGGGGAGCTGCTACCATCTTACGTGGGTTAGTTGATGCTGGTGACTACAAACAATATATTTTTCCTTTGCTGTTTTACAAACGGCTATCTGATGTTTGGGATGAGGATTTTGCAGGGGCTTTAGCTGACACAGGTGATGCTAACTATGCCCGTGACACTGCTAACGACCGCTTTATTATCCCCGATGATGCTCACTGGAAAGATGTCCGTATTGTTGCCAAGGATGTTGGTAAAGCTTTACAAGATGCCATGCGGGCTATTGAAACCGCTAACCCTGGTCGCTTAGATGGAATTTTCGGTGATGCGCCTTGGACAAATAAAGAACGCTTACCTGATTACATCATTAAAAATCTACTAGAACATTTCTCTACAGTAGTGCTGTCCCTAGCTAATGTTCCTGAAGATGAATTAGGTAATGCTTACGAGTATCTGATTAAACAATTTGCTGATGACAGTGGACATACAGCCCAGGAATTTTATACCAACCGTACAGTTGTATATTTAATGGTACAGATGCTTGCACCAAAATCAGGCGATCGCATTTACGATCCTACCTGCGGTACAGGGGGAATGTTGATTTCCGCTTTGGCTGAGGTGAAGCGCACAGGTGGAGAACACCGTACCCTCAAGCTTTACGGACAGGAACGCAACCACATGACCGCTTCCATTGCCCGTATGAACTTGGTGCTACATGGGGTAGATGATTATCAAGTCATGCGCGGCGATACTTTGGAACGTCCTGCTTTTACTGAAGATGACCAACTGCGGACTTTTGATGTAGTTCTCGCTAATCCGCCTTACTCTATTAAACAGTGGAACCGGGAAGCATTTCAATCTGACCAATGGCAGCGTAATTTTTTAGGGACACCGCCTCAAGGAAGGGCTGACTATGCGTTTTTTCAGCATATTTTAAAAAGTCTTGACCCGCAAACGGGACGCTGTGCAATTCTCTTTCCGCATGGGGTACTGTTTCGCAAGGAAGAAGCCCAGATGCGTCAGAAGTTGGTTGAGGCTGATTTGGTGGAATGTGTGCTTGGTTTAGGGCCTAACCTGTTTTACAATTCACCAATGGAAGCTTGTATCATTATTTGCCGTACCCGTAAGCCACTAGAACGGCAAGGACGGATTTTATTTATTGATGCAGTGCATGAAGTAGCCCGTGTGCAAGGGCAAAGTTTTCTCAAACCAGAACATCAGTTACGTATTCTCAATGCGTATCAAGGTTATGGTAATGACCCTGGCTTTGCTGAGGTTGTTACTTTAGAAGAAATTGCTAGCCAGGACTACAGCTTGTCAATCCCGCTTTATGTGCGGCGAACAATAGCCAATAACCAAACCCAGGAAGTAAAGACACTGGCTGAAGTTTGGGCAGACTGGGAACAGGGTAGTAGAGCTTTTTGGCAAGAAATGGATGCCTTGGTTGATATGCTGGATTCCCTGTAATCTATATTTATTAGGACTTACGCAAGTGTCATAATCAAACTAACTGTAGGGTGCGTCAGACCTAATAATTTCGGACAAATTCAGGAATTTTACACATCTGACGCACCCTACTATTGTGCTGTAGGCCGATGCACTGCCCACAATATCATGGTTTTGGTGGGCAATGCCCACCCTACGTATGTTTCTACGTATGTTTCAAAAATCATGTACTAATCCTCTATCAAATTGGAGATGGGTTTTTCATGCGTTTGGATATTTTTGAACAAATAAGGGTAAAGCAATTATTGATATGATTGACCACGACCGTTTATTTAAAGAACTGATTACTACATTTTTTTTAGAATTTTTAGAGTTATTTTTTCCCCAAGTAATTGATTATCTAGAGCCGGACTCATTGACATTTTTAGATAAAGAATTATTCACAGATGTTACTGCGGGTGAACAATATGAAGCTGATTTAGTAGCAAAAGTTCGATTTCGAGGACAAGAAACTTTCTTTCTTGTACATATTGAAAATCAGTCATACCCAGAAGCTGACTTTGGACGGAGGTTGTTCCGCTACTTTGCTCGATTATTTGAAAAATATGGATTACCTGTATATCCAATTGTCATTTTTTCTTACGACAGTCCCCGCACACCCCAAACAAATATTTATCGTGTGACATTTCCCGATAAAACGGTTATGGAATTTAACTATGGGGTGGTACAACTCAATCAATTAAACTGGCGTGACTTTTTACAGCAAGAAAACCCTGTTGCTAGTGCGCTGATGGCTAAAATGAGGATAGCACCCTCAGACCGTCCCAGAGTGAAGGCTGAATGTTTGCGTTTATTGGCAACTTTACGACTAAATCCAGCCAAAATGAAACTGATTTCTGGATTTGTTGACACCTATCTCCAGTTAAATGCAGCAGAACAAGAGATTTTTCAAAGCGAAATTGCTCAATTTGAACCCGTCAAACAAGAGGTAGTTATGGAAATAGTAACAAGCTGGCAATTACAAGGAAGACTGGAAATAGTGATGCGTCAGCTTAACAGGAAAGTTGGTGCGGTTACACCAGAGTTAGAAGCGCGGATTCAGCAATTATCGCCGACTCAAGTGGAAGATTTAGCTGATGCTTTATTAGATTTTACAAATGTAGGCGATTTGGTAACTTGGTTAAATAGCTTGGGAACGCCAGAAGAAACATAGAAGAAAGCAGAGATTTTTCTAAGCCAAATTGCTCAATTTGAACTTGTCAACCAAGAGGTAGTTATGGAAATAGTAACAAGCTGGCAATTGCAAGGAAGACAAGAAGGAAGACTCGAAGGAAGACTGGAAATAGTTGTGCGTTGGCTTAACAGGAAAGTTGGTGCGGTTACACCAGAGTTAGAAGCACGGATTCAGCAATTATCGCCGACTCAAGTGGAAGATTTAGCTGATGCTTTATTAGATTTTACAAATGTAGGCGATTTGGTAACTTGGTTAAATAGCTTGGGAGAGCCAGAAGAAACATAGAAGAAAGCAGAGATTTTTCAATGATGTGATTGATTTTACCGAGGGTATTGACATCCATCGCGCTATTGTGGTGGGTCGGTTGCAACATGATAATTTAATTCCTCTCTTGAATGAATAGTTTCAAGGAGAGTTTTTGTTTTTAAATGGGTAGACTAAGTACAAGATGATACAGGCTGATACTTTAAAACCAGGGTGGAAATTGGTAAAGTTTGGGGATGTAGTACGCCAAGTTAAAGATAAGGTTGACCCAAAAACATCTGGGTTAGAACGCTATGTGGCTGGTGAACACATGGACACAGATGATTTGCGTATTCGGCGGTGGGGAGAAATTAACGACAATTATTTGGGGCCAGCATTTCATATGCGTTTTAAGCCTAGTCAGGTTCTTTATGGTTCCCGTCGAACTTACCTGCGGAAAGTTTCTGTTCCTGATTTTGAGGGGATTTGTGCTAACACGACATTTGTTTTGGAATCTAAAGACCCAAATGTTTTGCTACCAGAGTTATTACCCTTCATTATGCAGACTGAAGCATTTCATGAACACTCCATTAAGCAATCCAAGGGTTCTGTTAATCCTTATGTTAACTTTTCTGACCTTGCATGGTGGGAGTTTCCTATACCACCTATTGAGGAACAGAAAAGAATTACAGAAAGCTTGTCAGCGATTGTTCAATCTATATATAAGTATGAACAGCTTCTAAAAGCTTGTCAATTAATTGTTCAATCATATATAGAATCTGTTTTTGATTGGCAGCAAGTAAAGTCTTTACTAAAAAATAAAAACACTATAAAAAATTTAGGTTTCATTGAGTTAGGAAACGTTTGTTCTTTACAAGTAGGATATCCTTTTAAAAGTTCTGGTTATACTTCTACTGGTGATCGGCTTTTGCGTTGCTCTAATGTGGGAATTGATACCTTAGATTGGCAACCAGATAAAACTTGCTTTTGGCCTTCAGAGCATAGAAAAGAATTTAGTGAATATATGTTATCCACTGGAGATATTGTAGTAGCAATGGATCGGCCATTCGTAGGGGCTGGATTTAAAGTTGCTAAAGTTAGTGATACTGATTTACCAGCACTTCTTTTACAGCGCGTTGGTAGGTTTATACCTTCTGAGAATATTGAGCGTGAATTTCTTTGGTGCTTTCTTCACTCAATGTCAATTCAGTTTCAACTAAAAGGTCAACAGCAGGGTACTGATCTTCCTCATATTAGCAAATTTGATATTGAAGGGACAATCTTACCTAAAATACCTATTGATCAGCAAAAATCTATAGGGGCAAAATATCAAGAATTATCATTAGTTGTTCAGAAAGTAAAAATCCGTCTTTCTTTTCTAAGAAATTTTAAATCACAGTTGATGAAAAAAGTTTTGTTTTCATGATTATTACCAACAAAGCGAACATTAAATTTATGTTCAAGCAACAATAAAAACCTGAATTTTTCAAAATATTTTTGTTCTTTCTTTAAAATTTAAAATGTTATTCAACGAAGCCAACACCGTCGAAGCCTTTGTCCGTGATATCCTCTGCGGTAAAATTATCCAAACCGCACCACCTCAACCTGGATTTTCACGCACAAACAGAAAAATCAACGGTGTAGGTTGGCACTACCTCTCCTCACAAAATATTCCCCGCCAATCACAAGAAGTCTTCGTTGAAACCTTCGTCCGCGATGCCCTCATCCGCCTCAACCCAGAAATAGCCACCAACCCTAACCGAGCAGAAGAAGTCCTCTACCGCTTACGGGCAATTGTGCTGGCAGTTCGCAGTGATGGACTCATCCGCGCCAACGAAGAATTTACCGCTTGGTTACGGGGCGATCGCACTATGCCCTTTGGACTCAACCACGAACACACTACCGTCCGCCTCATCGACTTTGACAACCTAGAAAATAATCAATATATCCTCACCACCCAATACACCTACCGCGCCGGGGCTGAAGAACGCCGTGCCGATTTAGTGCTGCTAGTTAACGGCTTCCCCCTTGTCCTCATCGAAGCCAAAACCCCCGTGCGGAAAGCTGTTAGTTGGGTAGATGGGGCATTACAGGTGCATAACGACTATGAGAAAAATGTCCCTGAATTATTTGCCTGTAATGTCTTCAGTGTAGCCACAGAAGGTAAAGAATTACGCTACGGTTCTGTCCGTATGCCTGTAGACCTGTGGGGGCCTTGGCGGCTGGATGATGACGCACCCCCCGCCAGCCTCGCCGCCCTTAAAGATACCATTGCTTCTCTACTCAGTCCTGCGGTTGTTCTGGATATCCTCAATCACTTCACCTTATTTGCCACCGACAATAAAAAGCGCCGCATCAAAATCATCTGCCGCTATCAACAATACGAAGCTGGCAACCTCATTGTTAACCGTGTGCTGGCTGGTAGACCCAAAAAAGGGTTAATTTGGCATTTTCAAGGCTCTGGTAAATCACTGTTAATGGTGTTTGCGGCTCAAAAAATGCGCCTGCGATCGCAACTGCGTAACCCAACGGTGCTAATTGTCGTAGACCGCCTTGATTTAGATGCTCAAATTAGTGCTACTTTCCACGCTTCAGATATTCCCAACTTAGTAAAAGCAGAAACCTGTGCTGAGTTAGAAAAGCTACTCAAGCAGGACACACGCAAAATTATCATCACCACCATATTTAGATTTGGGGAAGCCAACGGTGTTCTCAACGAGCGTGACAATATCATTGTGCTTGTAGATGAAGCCCACCGTACCCAAGAGGGCAACCTTGGTATGAAAATGCGGGCAGCATTACCGAATGCGTTTCTGTTTGGCTTTACAGGTACACCAATTAACCGCAGCGATCGCAATACCTTTTATGCCTTTGGTGCAGAAGAAGATGAGCGCGGTTACATGAGCCGCTACGGTTTTGAAGAATCTATCCGCGACGGGGCTACACTTCCTTTACACTTTGAGCCGCGTCTGGTAGAACTGCATATTGATAAAGATGCGATCGACCAAGCTTATGCAGAATTAACAGGTGGTTTATCAGATTTAGATAAAGAAACCCTCGCCAAAGCCGTTACTAAAATGGCAGTGCTGGTGAAAGTTCCAGACCGGATTACCAAAATCTGTGCAGACATCGCCGAACATTACCAACAAAAAGTTGCTCCCAATGGTTTTAAAGGCATGGTCGTTACCTATGACCAAGAATGCTGTCTCTTGTATAAAGCAGAACTGGATAAACACTTACCGCCAGAAGCCAGTGAAATTGTTATTTCCGCCACAGGTAAGGATGAGCGATTTAAACCGTATCAGCGAAGCCGCGACCAAGAAGAGAAACTTTTAGACCGTTTCCGTGATGCTAACGACCCGTTGAAAATTTTAGTTGTCACCGCCAAGTTACTCACAGGATTTGACGCGCCTATCCTGCAAGCAATGTACCTGGACAAGCCCCTCAAAGCACATACTCTAATCCAAGCCATCTGCCGGACTAATCGCACCTACGGTAAGAATAAAACACACGGTTTGGTAGTGGACTATCTCGGTGTATTTGATGATGTCGCCCAATCTTTAGATTTTGATGAGCAAGGCTTCCAGCAGGTTATTTCTGAAATTACTGCTTTAAAGAACGAACTCCCTGGTGCAGTACAGAAATGTTTAGCCTATTTCCTCGGTGTAGACCGCACCCTGAGTGGTTATGAAGGACTAATTGCGGCTCAGGATTGTTTACCCAATAATGATGTGCGTGATAACTTTGCCGCCGATTACAGTTACCTAGCTGATTTATGGGAAGCATTATCACCAGACCCCATGCTCATCGATTACGAAACTGATTACAAATGGCTGTCCCAGGTTTATACTTCTGTGCAACCGACAACTGGCATGGGTAAACTACTCTGGCACGCACTCGGAGCTAAAACGATTGAGCTAATTCACCAAAATGTTCGTGTAGAAGCGGTGCGTGATGACCTGGAAGAAATTGTACTGGATGCCGAATTATTAGAGGTGGTGCTAAATTCTCCAGACCCCAGGAGGAAAGCTAAGGAAATTGAGTTTAAAATCGCACGTCGGCTGCGCCAGCATATTGATAATCCGCGTTTTCGGGCTTTATCAGAGCGTCTAGAAGCTTTAAAAGAACGCCATGAGCAAGGACAAATTCACAGTGTAGCTTTCCTCAAGGATTTGCTGGACTTAGCCCGCGACTTGGTACAGACAGAGAAAGACACGCCACCGCAGGAAGATGAAGACCGGGGTAAGGCAGCTTTGACTGAGCTATTTTCAGAAGTCCGCAATGAGCATACACCCAAAATGGTGGAGCGAATTGTTAATGATATTGACGAAATAGTACGAGTGGTACGCTTTCCTGGGTGGCAGAAAACCAGTGCTGGGGAACGGGAAGTCAGACAGGCACTACGGAAAACTCTGTTTAAGTATGCTTTGCACCAAGATAAGGAACTTTTTGAAAAGGCTTACGGTTATATTAAGCAGTATTACTGATGCGTTAGGTAATATTTTAATGCCTGTGGTATGCCACTTGCGTAATATTTAAATACGGGCGATCGCCTGGACAAAATTCACAATTAATCTTCTTGGGAAGCTGAAGCTTGTTCTTTCGCCACAGCCTCAGCTATAACTTGCCGCAACCATTCGGAACGGTTGGGCTTGTTACGCACATAACTATCTAATTCGTCTGGCAACAGTACAGATATAGGTTTCGCACCAGATTTTACTCCTACTCCTTTTGATTGAAAGCGAGTAGCAATATCATTTCTTTCCATAGTAATGAGCCTTTTTCTCTAAGCTTATCTTAGCAAATCCCGTATATATATGGCAATACATAAGTTATTTTAATCAAGAAATATCTAGATTTTGTGGTTTATCCCATATATATATGGGATAATAAAAGAGTAAGGAATAGGAACGGAGCGCCACAAAAACTCCCGGTAACGGAACCGAACCGAAGCGTGAAATTTCAGATGTAGCGCCAAGTCCAAAACTCTTACATACACAACAGAAAAAGCACCCCCGACGACCAATCTAAAGGTGCTTTTTCTGAGTTTAATACTAGAAGGATTCTAACACATGAATTTGTTTTCTAACACCTTAATATTTCACTCAGAACGAGATGCCCAATTAGTAGCCGAGCAAGTTTACAACTGCCAGCTTGAAGGCAACCTTTTAATAGTTCCTTCCCAAGAAAAAAGGGCAGTTGATTTAGCAATCAGTTTAGCTGGTGTTGACTTACCAATAGTTGAAGGTGCGTATTGTTTACTTCCATTTCCAAGACATGAGCGCGAATGCCTTGATGACGATGCACCACAGATTTATGTGTCTTGTTTATCTGCTTACAACAATGGTAAGTTACACGGGATGTGGATTGACTGTACACAAGATGCTTCGGAAATTCAAGAAGACATCGAATGGATGCTATCTTGGTCGCCATGTCGTAATTACGAAGCCTGTGAAGAATGGGCAATCCATGATTTTCAAAACTGGTATGGTATTCACATCGATGAATACGAAAGCATAGAAAAACTAGCCGAACTTGCTCAAACATTATCAGAGCATGGTGCAGCCTATGCTGCATATTATCAATATGATACTATTGCAGCTAGTGTCGAGGATTTTCAAGAACATTACTGGGGTGAGTATGAAAGCGAGGAAGATTTTGTTTATGACCAACTCGAAGAACAAGGGGTGTTGAAAAAGTTGGAATATGTGGGCATTTGTAGTTTTTATCTTGACTTGAAAGCAATAGCCCGTGATTGGTTTATTGACTCCTACTATTCAGTAGAAGAAAGTTATAGGAAACTCTACATTTTTAGCCGTTACTAACTTTCATCAAGGGGGTAGTTGTTAACTACCCCTTTATATTAAAAACTGACCAATTGACAAATCAATTTTGAAAAAAATTATTTGTCAGCTTGAAAAACAGCCCCATTAATTAACGTTGAGGATTGGATTTTTTTGGAGACGCTTGTTTGATGTAATCACTAGGAATGACCACAGTTTTTTTATCCAATCGCAAAAGGTAACAGTAACTTTTGGTATTGGAACAGGCGATCGCAGAAGGGAGATTAAGACCCCAAGCGAAACCCAAGGATAGGTAAATTGCCAACGACCCCAGATAAAATAACAAGCCAGACCTACCAGAACCAATCCAACGAGCAAAATGAATCAAATTTAGTCGAAATTGTTGTCTTCGTTCATTTCTGAGTTGGACTTGTTTCTGTTCAGTTTCAATCCATTGCTGAGATTGATTGAGTTTGTCTAAAGCTATCTGGGTAGCCCGAATGTTGGCTTTTGTCTCAATAGTTTTATGTGCCTTGACCTCAATCGTGCGTTTTTCCTCAACTATTCGGATA
This sequence comes from Anabaena azotica FACHB-119, assembly GCF_014697625.1. Lineage (GTDB taxonomy): Bacteria > Cyanobacteriota > Cyanobacteriia > Cyanobacteriales > Nostocaceae > Trichormus > Trichormus azoticus_A. The sequence continues at coordinate 14,705 of NZ_JACJSG010000044.1, forward strand.
TTGACCCATTCTCCGATGTCGGTGGCAAGCTCATTAAAGGCGGCTGCAACGGGAATATCGGGGAAGTCTGCTTTTTTCCCATGACTTTGGCTTTAAATGCCTCTCGTAGTTTCTGCCACTCCTGTTGAAATTGGGGCGATCGCATTTCCTCCAATAAAGACTGCAAATACAACTTGGGTAGTCCAGCCATATCACCTTTAGCTTTCTGTCGCACCATTTCTCTGATTAACTCTCGCTCCTCCTCACCTAATAAAGCGGTAGTATCTCCAAGCTCCTGCAAAAGCGCATCTGTATCTATATCCGCTTCTGGCGTGGAATCATTGGTACTTAAACCAAAATGCTGTGCCACTTCCTCAACGGATTTACTTTGCTTTTTAATTAAATCCCCAGCCTCAAGGAAGCGATCGCATTCAGCCTGAGAGTATTCATCCTTTTCTGATAGCCCACAGGCTTGTAATACTTGCATTGTTTCTAGCAGGCTGAGTTTAATCCCTTTGTCACGGGCCTTAGCTAGTAACTCAGTAGTATCTAAGGGTTTGGACTTCCTTTTCTTCTTACCTTCTGAAGCATCATTTTCTGGGGTAGTGGATGTATCAGAGTTCTGTTGTTTAACTAACTCAACTGCTTGTTGAAAATCAACCGCCGCAATTTCTTCATCCCCATACTCTTGTTTATCTACAGGCAACCCGCAAACTTCCAAAGTTGCATTCACATCTTCTGTTGATAGAGCGTACATATTCTGTAACGCCTCTTTGGTATAAGGCATATTACCCTCACTAATTAAATAATCCTTCAAAAGTGCCGTCATCTTCGTGATGTATCAACTGCTCTAAATCTGGCTGCGAAGCATGGTCTGATGCTTCAGGAGCAGTTAATGGTTGCAAATCAAGCTCAACCTTTGGTGTTTTGGTCACTGGTCGAATAGGTTTTGTAGCTGTGGCAGGTTGTAATACAGCATCTTCTAAATCCAGACCGAAACTTTCAACCAGATAGCTAATATGCAGCTTCAAGCGATAAACCGCGTTCTTAGCACACTGCTTTAATTCCTCATCTGAACACCCTGCATTCCTCATTGCAAATGGTAGCCAATAGGCGGACAGGGCAGAAAATAGTTTATCTCTCTCGCTAAGAACTAAATTTTCCTTGGCTTTAAGAAAGTTGACCAAGGCAACATTAGATTCTTGAGATTCCAAAGCAATACGGCATCGGTACTCGATTGGCTTATCCATTGGCAGTACCTACCTGTACTTTATTTTGCCTCATACTGTTACCACACAGGTAGAAAAATAATCCATAAACATCGGTTAATCGATATTGCAGGGATTTGGCAGCCACTTGAGAGAAATTACTGGTGATTTGTGATTCCAAATGGTCACACCAGTTAACTGTAGATGCCGAAAACAAGTTATTCAGTTGAGAGCGAAAATAGTGAGCAGTACCGCCACCAATAATCACTTCATCAACATCGCGGGGAACTTGCAACTTTAACCAATTGGACAACATCATCCAGTATTCTTTTCTGCCGTTAGTCACAGCAGTTCTAATTGTGGCTAACTCATGTTCTTTGTAAGCTGCATCGACAGCCGCCAATTCTTCTAGAGCTTTAGGATTAATATTTCGCCCCGCTTTACAAATTGCCGCCGTTAACTGATGGGCATTCAAGCCGGATGTTTGCGCCATCACAGATTCAATCATTTTGGAGAATCCCAAAGGTTCCGTTTTTCCTTTGCTCATTTCCCCGCGTTCAATCACTAGGATAGAAGTATCGCGGTATCCCAGCATGATCACAGCAATGGTCTGGTCTTTGATACTAGAGCCGGGGGCGCGGCCTCTAGTTAGAATGCCACCACCTTCTGGGAGGCAGATAAAAGCATCCACTACAAAGGATTTGGACTGTTCCTTGAACTTATAGTCAGCTAGTGCTTTAGTGATTAGCTCTTGAAATAACGCCCTATCTTGGTATTCTCCCCAAGGAAGTAAAATACCTAATCTGATAGAGGAGTTATTGGGTAACTCATGTTTAGAAGCGATCGCGCCCACCATCGCCAAGACTTTAGGTAAAGCTAGTTCAAACTTGCGGCGTTGCAGTTGCAAATCTGCATTAAAGCGCTTCCTTGCTAAAAAGCCCACAGCTTGGAAGTTGTTTTGATATTCAATCCAAGCACTGTTTTCAGGGGAAGAACTACCCACTTTACTTTGTTCATAAGCTTGTAAACTTTCCAGAGGGACTGTAGCGACTTCCGGCTCCATCAAAATCAGTTCTGGTTTAAAGCTTTCCAAGGTGTAAAAACATTTGAGAAACGAACCACCCGGATCTACTGCCAGCGTTAATGGGTTCATAAAATTTGATGACTCAGTAGATGAAAATCTTGGTAACAAAACACATCAGCGTGCGATGTCAGTTTTATGTGAAATCTATGGTAAACTCTCGTGATTTTCATGTTAATACTATGTGAAAACCATGTCATTTTCATGGGAACTCTAAGTTTCTTAACATGGAAGCTATGTTAAATCCTTGGTAAAACTATGGCAGTTTCACGGCAGATTCATGTCAGTTTTATGTGAAAACCATGTCAGCCCCAAAAAATCAACTTTTCGCACAGTACGCAAAAAAGTTTTGCCAGAAAAAAGCACTTGTTTTAAAATTTATTTGGGCAGAAAAATTTTTTATTAACTAATACAAAGATTTGAATTACCCAATACTACAGAAAGTAACTCCAACGCTTTTAAAGACTCAAGCGCATCAAATGATGTCGATGTGTTATTGGAAGAATAGGTGTTACTGGAGTAGTCAGGCATCATCCAGAAAGCAATCTTCTGCTGATGTGGTGATTCGGGTAGCTGATTTACAACAAGTCAATTGGGTGGGCTTTAATTTTTGTAAATATCATGAACAGGCAGTGGGAATATTTCAAGAACTACCCAAGAGTGAAAAATTCTTTTATGAGCTAAAGCCCAACCATTACGCATCATTTAAAGTATGGTGTGTTGATGCAATGCACTTTGAAAACTTAATAAACAAGCTCAACAATTATACAGATGTAGAACTTGAATTTATCATCAGCAATCCTCAGCAAATACCTGAAATCTTTCAACCTTTGAACCTGACATTCTACGAAAGGAACAGAGGATGTTAACAGGAAAGAACACAGAACCACAGCAAGCAGTACATTACTTCATGGAAGGGTATTACCAAGAAGGTGCTTCACGCTGGTCTGGTAAAGGTGCGAAGAAATTAGGATTGTCAGGAGCCGTGGATGACCAAGAAACCTTTTTCAACATTGTCAATGGGTTGTCACCTGATGGTAGTCAACCTTTATGTGCTAGAAAGTTGAACTCGTCGCAACGTCGGGCAGCTACAGACTTTACATTCTCTGCACCCAAGAGTGTCAGCCTACAAGCGTTAGTGGGTGGGGATGAAAGGCTGATTACTGCTCATGGGTTAGCAGTAGAGAAGACTTTACAACTGATTGAAGAACGCTATAGCTACACCAGAGCCACAACTGAGAAAGGGCAAGAACTACTCCCAACTAATAACTTAGTCATCGCCGAGTTTGACCATATCGAAACCAGGGAACTAGACCCACATCTCCACACCCATGCTTTGGTCATGAATATGACGCAGCTTGAAAGTGGTCAATGGTATAGTCTTTTCAATGATGAAATTTTCAAAAATAAGAAATTTCTGGGCATGGTGTACCAGAATTACCTAGCTCTCGAAGTACAAAAGCTAGGTTACGAGGTAAAAGCAAGAGAACACGGGCAGTTTGAGATTAAAGGCTTTCGAGATGAGGATTTAAAAGAGTTTTCTAAACGACGGCAGCAGATATTAAGTGCGGCTGGAGAAAACGCAACTTGGGCAGAGCGTGAAGCGGCTTGGACTGCTACTCGTAACATCAAGCAGAAAATTAACCCTACGGAATTGAAAGCCAAGTGGCGAGAGGAAGCGGCGGCATTAGGTGTCAAGTTTGTACAACCGCAAGAGGCGCAACCTCTGCTACAACCCCGGTTAGTGAGTTATGAAAATTTAGATTCGGCGATCGCTCACTGCTCAGAAAGAAATGTAGCTTTTACCCAGGAAGATTTGGAGAAATTCATTCTTAATCAAGGTTTAGCAACGGATGTCAGCCAAATTGAGCCGATAGTGCAAACCAATCCTGAATTACTAAGCCTATCTTCCCAAAAGCGCGACTTTACCACATTGGCAGCAGTCAACCGGGAATTGGCAACCATTAACTTAATGCAGTCTGGGCAAGGTAAAGTTAGTCCACTGGCCCACCCGGAAGTAGTTGAAAACCATTTGGAAACAACTGCTTTAAACCCGGATCAGCGTCGAGCGGTACTAACAACAGCAACCACAACAGACCAATTTACCGCATGGCAGGGGGTAGCCGGTGCTGGTAAAACTTTCGCTCTCAAGGAGTTAAAAGCGATCGCCGCCGCATCGGGCTACACCATTAAAGGGTTTGCCCCCAGTTCGATGGCCGCTAAAGTCCTGAGTCAAGAGTTAGATGTTCAAGCTGAGACTGTTGCTAGATTACTGGTGTCTGAACCGCCCCAAGAGATTGAATTGAATCAAATTTGGGTAGTGGATGAAGCAGGGTTACTCAGTGCTAAAGATGCCCTTGCCCTTTTAGAACGAGCAGCCCAACTGCAAGCCAGAGTTTTGTTAGTGGGGGACACAAAACAGTTATCAGCCGTAGAAGCTGGCAACCCGTTTAAATCTCTGCAACAGGCGGGAATTAAGACTAGCTACTTAAACGAATCGAATAGACAACGTGCGCCGAAACTAAAATTGGCAGTAGACTTGATTGCTGATGGTCAAATTGAGGAAGGATTTAACCGTTTGGATGAAAACGGTTGTATTGAGACTGTAACGGCAGAATCCAAAATTGCGGCGATCGCCGATGAGTATGTAACAGCCACACCCGAACAACGAGCGCGAACCCTAGTATTAGCGGGAACCAATAAGGAGCGTTTGGCAATTACACAAGCGATTCGGGAGCATTTGAGAACTGAAGGTAGTTTAGGGACTGCGACCACTATCACCCAACTGCAAGCCAAAGACCTCACATCGGTACAAATGCGCTACAGCCACAACTTTGAGTTGGGTGATATGGTCATGCCAACTCGTAGTTACAAACGCCGGGGGCTGGAGAAAGGTCAACTTTATGAAGTGGTGGGTAAGGATGGTGACGGGCTAAGGCTCGAAGCTCCTGATGGGCGACACTTTCAAGTAGATACAGGTTTTAATAAAGCAGTTTACCACCGTCAAAATATTGAAATTGCCGAGGGCGATCGCCTACGCTGGACAAAAAATGATCGTCAATTAGGACGACGCAACGGTCAGGAGTTTGTAGTTAAGGCCATTGCTGGTTCTAATGCTCAAATCGAGTATTTAGATAGCGGTCAAACTGAATTTATCAACTTACAACAAGCCCAACACCTGGATTATGCAACAGTCAGCACTACGTACAGCAGCCAGGGCAAAACGGCAGACCGAGTGCTGATAGCGGCGGATTACACTATTGGGCAAGAAAGTTTTTATGTTGCGGTTAGCCGTGCTAGGTATGAATTAAAACTGTACACGGAAAATAAAGACGATTTACTAGCCCTGGCGCAGTCAAGTAGGGCTAAGGAAAATGCACTGGCGCTACTACGGCAGAAAGAATTAGAGAAGCAACGCCAGTCAAAACTAGAGAAAGAAATGGTTACATCTGCTGCAATTGTAGCGAAGGAACCGCGAAGCCCAGGAGCGGAGGAGCGGAGGAGCGGAGGAGCAGGGGAGCGGGGGAGCGGAGGAGCAGGGGAGCAGGGGAGCAGAGGAGCAGAGGAGAAATCTTATACTAATTCCCCCCCTCTGCCCCCCTACCCCTCTGCCCCAGAGCCTAATTCCTCCCCTCTGCCCCCCTACCCCTCTGCCCCTCTGCCCAATTCTGCCCCTCTGCCTACTTCTACTCCCAAACCTGTTATTAAGAAACCAGTCCCTAAAGCAGCACAGCTTACAGTAGCATTCTGGACTCCAGATCATGTGGCTGAAGTACCTGAACAACTAGACTCCCAACACTGGCGAGAACTGGTGTTTGGTAGTGCCATTCACCCTCTAATTGCTACCCGTAACTTTAAAAGTCTGCACCAAACTAGAGATTGGGAACATGAGGCTTGGGAATACCTCATGTACAGTGAGCATCTGCCACGCACGAACACAGGTAGATTATCGTCGGGAATCATGAGTAAGTATACTCATATTGAAGATGGCGGCTGGTGGTGTGATGCTGGCGTTAATCCCAAGTCTTTTGCTAACTTACAGCCTGGAGATAAACCTGATAGAACATTGTGGGGATGCTACAAACCTAACAATCCCAGAGAAAAAGCGGATAAGCCCGGCAAATTCATCAAATATGAGCATCCGCCCAAAACTGAACTTAGTATTTTCTTGCTTGATGTACCGGATGAGGTAGCAGACCGTATCTATGAAAAACATGGGGTACAGCCAAGCGAAAGCGATGGCGGAACGCCCAGCGTAGCTGATCGCGCCTCTGGATTTTGGTATTGTGTTTGGAAACATAATCTACCAGTCACGATCACTGAGGGAGCCAAGAAAGCAGCCAGTCTGTTAAGCCAAGGTCATGCTGCAATTGGACTACCCGGAATTTATGCTGGTTATCGCAGTAAGGATGAGTTAGGGGAAAAGGTGAAAGCTAGACTCATGGACGAGTTAGCTGTTTTCGCCACACCAGGACGCGAGTGTACTTTCTGCTTTGATTACGAGACGCGACCGGAAACGAAGCAGAACATAGAGATTGCAATCTCACGTACTGGTGGGCTACTGGAGGAACAGGGAGCTAAGGTCAAAGTGGTAACTTTGCCAGGGCCAGATAAAGGTGTTGATGATTTGATTGTGTCTCAGGGGCCACTGGCATACGAGAAGGTATATTACGAAGCATCAACCCTCAAAGCATGGCGAGATAACAATAATCAACAACGACATACGCCGCCAGCACCACCTAAAAAATTGAGCGACTTTGAACGAAAACAACGACTTCAAGAACGTTTTTCTGGTCAACTGACCCAATCAGCATTTAAGAAAGTAATCGATGGACTGACTAACCAAGAGCTACTGTATTTAGAACAAGCTGTTAAGGAATATTTTTCAGAGACAGTAGCACAAGTTCCGCCTCCAATTGATAGGCAAACTATTGAAAGTCAAATTAGCCAATTACAACAACAAATTGATAGCTTATGGATAAAACACACCCAACAAGAGAAAGCTATCAGAAAAATGGAGCTTATTCCGCTTCATCAGTTGAGTAATAAGTATGAGTTAATGCTAAATCAGCAATTAGAAACTATCGGCACTATCAAAGAATTATTTACTCAGAAACAGCAACTAGAATCAGATATATCCCAATGGGAAATCCAGGTTCAAAAGCATGAAACCTGGAAGAGGGAACCGAAAACTATAGAGATGAGTACCATTTATAATTTACTTAAAACTCCTCAATTACAAGAGCGTTTAACAACCATTAAAGAGACACAAAAACAGAGAGAACGAGAAGTTAAAGCTAAATTGACTATTTCCCGTCAACCATCTCCACAACCGAGACGAGGTTTTAGGAGATAAAATTAGCGTCTTAGTTTTGATGATTGTGAATGAGTTGGTGCTTTGGGTTTCAAATAATTATGAACAACAGCTTCTACTTTGTTGAGAGATTCAACATCGCTTTCTGTTGCAGCAGTTGTTAAGTCACCTTCTACCATAACAGGTCTACCATCTTTAGCCGTAATCGAAAGATTACTTCCTTGCTGATGAAAGCGAAAACTTTTACTTTCATAAGTCATTGAACCATCTGCGTTTGTTTGACCAAAAAGACGCAGCATGGAGTCAACACTTTTAGCAATGGCTTTCCCTTTAGCCTCCATCACACTATTTGTTACCTTCTCATAGTTCTGCTTAACAGTATGATTGAGTGCAGAATTTATATCTCCAACAGCTTGAGTTACTTGCTTGTGAACTGTATTTACTTCTTCAGTGATTTTGCTACTAACAGCACCTAAAGCGCCTTGATGACGTTCTACACCCTGCTGAATTTCATTATGTACAAGCTCCTTAACTTCACTAATACCAGTTTTGACAACATCGGCTTGTGTTTTCAAATCATTTTTCATCGCCTCCATTTGAGATTGCATTTCAGTTTTTAGAGACTCAATCTGACTGTCTAGTTGAGCCTTAATTTTATCCATCTTTGGGGTCAGTGCTGATTGAATTTGTGTCTTAATTTCCTCTATTTTTGGAGTTAAACTAGATTTAACTTGCTCATACAAGCCTTGGGCAGATTTTTTGACATTAGTTTCGAGTTTACCTATCCAGTCTTTTAAAGATTGGTTCTGTACATGAGGATTATTACGACTATTAACCGCCGCCAACCCTTTCTGTAACTGCTCAATTGTTCTCTGCTGTGTATCAAAAGCAGCCTTGAGGTTGTTAAATTCAGTTAATAGTGCATTAATCTCTTCTGGAGATTTCTGTTGCTGATTATTGAAATTATCAATTACTTTCTGTTGTGATTCAACCTGTCGCTGTAAAGTATCAACTTGACTTTGTAAATCCTTGATACTAACTGGTGATTTCTGAGGAGATTTAGCGACATTCTTAGTTTGGCTATTAGTTAAGTTTTGAGCCGTCTTAGTAGCTAGTTCCAGCTTATCTGTTATAACTTTCCCGTCTTTAACATGAAAAGCCTTGTCCTTACCAATCATAATTCGGACAGAACCTTTCAGTTCTTGAGGAGAATTGATAGCTTTTTGCAACTGCTCTACTAAATCTGAGTTGACCAGATTTACAGATACTTCCCCATGAGGATTACCTTTATATTGGAGTTGTTTCCCGACAAAAATTGATATATCTTTATTGGCATCTGCTCCTTGAAACTGTCCTTTCTCCATAACTTTTTGCAAGATATCATTAAGGATTTCTAGATAATCTTGCTGTATCTGTTTACTCTCGGCTTTAATTTCATCCATGATTCTCTACCTGTAAAACAGAATTTAACAATGCAGTTGGTTCAATCACTAAATCTGGTAAAATCACTCCACCTAATCGATTAAGAATTTCTTGACCTTCTATTTGGATATAAGCCCATTGGTCATCAATCTGCACAGCAATAGACTTTGTATTAACGTCTAAATCATCCAGCCTATAGTCCTCTAGTATTCCATTGAAAATAAACACATGAGGACTGGGGGTATTGCCGTAATAGATTTCAATCATTTCTGGGATATAGTTGTCGGGGAATGGTGGTTCATCCCAAAATTCAGCCGCGTTCATAATATCAATTCGATGTTCATTAGCTAAGGCGACAATATCTAGCGGTAGTTTAGCTAAAAGACCCAATTCATAATCGGAAAACTTATTCATCTTCTCCTCCTAAATTTCATTCTGCATAATCTTCTCAGCTTCTTCTTTTTCTTCTACCAAAGGCAATAACCTTTCGGCTTCTAATCTTCTGATTTCCAATTCTTCACCAGATGGCTCTCTCAATGTTGATTGAGCTATGAATTTTTGCTGTAATTTGTACCATTTCTCTACGCTCTCTACTTCGGAATCTTTATCGGCTTTGGGAATTTGAATTTGTTCTAATAGCGGTAGCCCTACCTCTCTACCTCCTCTAAATCCAGGGCTAACAATTATGGCTCTACCTTCTGGTAACGAGTTAAACTGATTGATTTCAAACAGGTTCCTAGTGCTGTTTTGCTCAGATAAAGATGTACTGGCTCCTCCTTTACCGCCAGAGGTACGAGAACGTTCTTTATGCTTAATTTGTTCATCTCCTAAAAAGTTACTAAACCTTTGGGCAGCTACATCATCTTGCGGATTAAAAAAGGCTTTTGTTGCACAACCACCAAAAATAGCGTTAGCAACTTCCTCTGAATATGCTTTTTCAAGCTGTGAAATATTCTGGAAACCCAAGATAGAAACTAAACCATCTTCGCGGTTTTGATTCAGCCAATCTACTAAAGCAGGAAGATACAAAGTAGGTAATTCATCTAATGCTAAAACTAGGGGTTCAGTTCTTTTTTTAGCAACATTTCGACTTACTAAAAGATGCAGAATGGAAACTAACAGTGGGGCTATGACATCCCGTTTTTCTTTGTCCATACCGAAGATAACCATCTTCCGTCCTGTCAAGTCCAAGGGGATATTTGTTTTTCCACAGAACGCGGACAAGGTTGATGGGGTCATAAAGCGAGTAAACAACCCGCTTGTTGTACCCACAATGCTAGAGGCTGTTTCTGGACTACCAGCTACAGATAAGAATTGATCAAAGGCAACTTTTACCCAAGGATTTAGGTCTGCTTGCTGAATGCGGTCAATCAGCCTGGGTAAACTGAGAAGTTGATGGCACATCATAATGTCCGGGAAGCTTGTACCGCGTGCCAGCATAAAAATAGCCTGTGCCAACTGATCTCCTGCATTCGCAAAAAACCCGCTATCGGAAGAGTCGCCACTTGTTAGCTTAAAATTACGGTTCAGGACGATGGCTAATTGACGTGCCATTTCCGCATCAGTCGGACTGCGGAGGAAATCGAGGGGATTTGCTACCCCTGACTCTGGAAAGCCTGGAGACAGTATTGTTACTTCATAACCACGCTCTGCTGCATAACCTGCCAGCTTGGGCGCTTGTCCTTTGGCTTCTGCTTTTTCTGACTCCTGATGACAATATTTGTAATCGTAGATAATTATTGGTAGCCCCTGGTCAATGGCGGAACGTATCAGAGGATTAATCATGGAGAAGGTTTTACCAGACCCCCCACTTCCAGTAACTAAAATACCACGCTGCCCATCTGGGAAATAAAGCCTGTTTTTATCTTCTGGAATGTTGGTAATGCGTTTGTTGCCAACAACTTGGAATTTAGTACCTTTGGGTGTACCTATATATAAAGCTACTCTGTTATGTCTGCGTTCAGTAATCTGTTTACAGGCCAGCTTACGAGCTGCTGTTTTCTCCCTACTCCCTGCCCATCGCGCCCGTGCTAACTTGTTTGATGCCCCTCGCCCTTCCATCGACTTGGCTAACATCAATGCACCAACACTTACAAGTAATGCCAAACCCATTGGGGAGAAGAAGGCATCGTAAAAGTTTTGGGGAACGATATCGTGGGCTAGAGAATCTGTTGAGGCTGAGGAAGATTCCTTTGTCAAATTCTTCCCCAGCTTCCCCGGCTGCACACCTCCCCCATCCCTGATGACGGTTGTTGTAGATGTTGCCGTCATGTTCACCCCCTCCCTAGAATGACTAAATCATTTTCTCTAACTGGAACCCAAGGGACTGGCCCAATAAAATAGGGTGTACAGGATTTTCCGCCTAAGAAGAAGTTCATGCAGATACGAAAGAATAGCCCAAAGTTAGCTGTACCCGTAGACTCGTTTACACCAGTAAGGACAACTTTGAAACCTGAACCATAAACCAACCTACCTGTTGGTTCTTTACCGCCGTTGACACGCTGTAATATCCCAAAACCGCCATCTACTTGCTGTGAAGAACCAGAAGCCCAACGTTTACCGTAGAGGTTGCCTTGTGTCCCCGCGACATCCCCCAGTTCTAAGTAAGGACACTCTTGACCCACTCCACAGGCGACAACAACAGTTTTGTTGGCACGGGTGACTTTGCCAGACACGAAATAATTCTCTCTTGCCCTGGAATCTCCACGTTCCGATTTCCCTAAAACCACAGAGGCTATACCCACTACATCCAGACCAGAATTTATTGGCTGAGGCATTTTATCAAAAGGTACTTTGTTTAATCCTGGTACTTGATTAATAAAGCTTTGCTGCCAATTGAGAAATTTATTAATTTTGGTTTTTGTTAATCTGGGAATTGAGCTTAATGGATATTTGCTTAAATCTAGTTGGCTTAATGAAAGTTTACTGGCTTGGGGATAGGAATATAAGATTTCTCCAAGTGTAGCTCCTGTAAAAATTCCCTTACTTCTCAGTAAGTCTTGAATTGGCTTAATTCTGTCAACATTGATATTTTTTAAATTAGGAATTGCCTTGACTAAAGACCCTATGTTTTGCCATTTTATTAAACCAAAATCTTTTAATGTTGTTGGGGAATTTTGGCTGACTCCTCTGCTAAATATATCATCTAGAGTAAATTCGCTTTGAGCAAAAGCTTCATCCACGTCTCCCAACATAACTACAGAGTCAATATTCTGTCCGGCTGACCATGAACGGGAGGGATTATAGCCTAATTTAGCAGCAATCTCTGGGGATACATTGAGGTATCCAGGCTCAGTTAGTGGATCTAAACTACTCCAGTTTATTTTTGACCAATCAGGAGATTTTAATTGGTATTTACCTGATGTGTAAGTTACTGTGGGAATTTCTGCTACTGCTGCTATTGGTAATTCTAACAATGATGCAGCAATTAAAGATGTAGATACTATTGAGAAAACAGTTTTTTTTAAAATCATTAGTTTTGCCCCCACTCAATTAATTTATTGAATAGTTCTTGGGGAATACCTGATAATCTAATAGCCTCGACCCTAGTTTTACCTCTTCTGAGTAAACGGATGGTATCTTGTGCTTTACGCCATTCTCCAGACTTAGGTTTAATTACACCGTTATTAACTGCTAGTCCTAGTCCATAAGCTAGGGCATTTGCATCATTTCTTTTTAATGAAGTCCCTACTTGTAAAGAGTTAGTAGTTGATAGATTTACCTTGTTTTCAGGGGTTCTTTCTACAGGGTTATTATTAGTTTGCTGGGATAAATTTTCGTTGGGTTTACTTGTGGAAATTGCCGATACTCTTGAGTTTGAGGAATTAATCAAGTTATTATTAATGGCTTGTTGAGATCCCCTACTCCTCCGCTCCTCTGCCCCCCTGCTCCTCTGCTCCCCTGCCCCCCTACTCCTCTGCTCCTCTGCCCCCCTGCTCCTCTGCTCCTCCGCTCCTCTGCCCCTCTGCTCCCCTGCTCCCCTGCTCCCATTACCAGAACCAGCCCTTACCTGATAACTTTGAGTTGGTAGAGAACTGATTTGGGTGACAGGTGGCTTTTCAACTAACACAGGTGTTGGCTTCTCTGAATCTGGCTTAATAATTAGAGTTGTATAGTCTGGGCTACCTCCAGCCGGGGTCAACTTAAATTGGTACTGCTTTTGTCCTTCTGCACTAACAGTAATCACTGTAATTACTGTGCTGCCATCTTTGCTGGCAGTTAGAGCAGGGAAATTAATCGGTTTTATCTGCCTCAAAAATAAGACTGTAGCTCCACCAGTCCCACAATTCTCATCATTTGATGCACCACGTTGACACAAATTACCGTTGGAAGTCAGAGCGAAACGTGACGGATCTCCAAGCCACACTTGCTTGATTATTTCACCTGTAGGGATAAAGTTAATGGTTAGTCCGTAACCACTCCAAACTTTTAAATCAATCCCTCTACTATTGCTTCCTTGAGCGTCCTGTGAATATACATTTCTGGCTGGTGGTAATGCTAAAGATATGCCGACATTACTACCAATAACTAATGTAGTTGCCAGTAAAACAGCTAAACTTTTCATATCGAGATGGACTGATTTACAAAAACTTGTACTTGCTGACCTGCTTCAATTACAAAGACTTGTTGTTGTTGCTGTAGCCCTTGTATTTGACGCTCGTTTGAGTTTTTCATTCTTTCTAAGATTTCATTGATGCTACCTTCAGCAAAACCAGCTACTAAATTTTTTTCACCGTTATTTGTGGTGGTAGTAGTTGTACCGAGTGAACTAATTGTCGTTTCGGAATTAGCTCGATTTTGAATTTCCGCTACTTTGGATAAGCCAGATAGCAAGGATGCCATTAGTGAAGAACCCAAATTCTCCCCACCTTTACGCGATTGGGCTTTGAGTAAATTGCCGTTCTTACCTAATATCAAAATAGAATTTGCAGGCAATTGTTTCTCTTGTGTTGTGCTGCCATTATTAACCAGTGCAGCCACCGCCGTCATTTGGGCTATTTCTGAATTACTTGGGTTAACAACAGCAACAATATAAGAACCCTTGGGTAATACTTCCTCTCCATCGAATGCTTTCAATGGTTGCGACAGTCTAATTAAACAATTCTGCCCTTGCTGATTACTGACATTGCTACCTAGCCAAGCAACGGGAGTTTCCATCACCCCTGCGGCACGAGTGCCGACTAAAACCCGCTTGCCATCATAGTTAGTCTGTGATGTGGGCGAATTTTGATTGGTCTGAGAAGCACTGACTGACCTAACTCCTGAACCTCCCTCTACTTGGGCATTTTTCAAATCTGGTTGTTCATAGTTTGATTCACTGCTGCTAGAGTCACTGGAAGAGTAATTGCCCACATTTGCTGCTGCTAACCATTCCTGCATCGGGTCTTTGGGGCTAGTTCTTACTGAAGGTAATGGCTGGGAATTGCTAACGTTAGGTTTGATAGCTACAGGTTTAGGTTGAGGAGTAGGGGATGAAGGGATAGGGGCCGGAGAAAACTGTTGTCTAGTCGGTGGGTTAGAAGCAACCTGATAGGTTCCAGTTGATCTAGTAATGGGTGTAGGCGGCGGTGGTGGCGCTTGATAAGTTGTTGGTTGCCTTTGTACTGGTACAGCTTTGACAGTAACGGCAGTTGTAGCAGTAGTTGTTGGCGATGGGGTAGGGGATGGGGTAGATGATACATCTCCATTATCTTTTTTGGCGATCGCTTGCAATTCACCTTTTTGAGATGTGATAGCGATCGCTGTTTTTAGCTCTCCCTTTTCGTTTTCTTCATTATCTGGTTTAACTTCTGGAGTAGTTTTTGTGTTTTGTTCACTTTGATTATTGCTGGGTGAATTTAAAGCTCCCGTTAGTGTGCCAATCATCGCACTAAAACTGATGACTAACAGCAAAACTCCACCGGAGATTGTTAGTCCTTTTAACAAAGGATGTCCAGCTACAGGACGAGTAGTGACAACTTCTTCTGGTTCACTTTGTAGCTCCTTAGCTGTTGATTCTGGTGATGTTGTTGAATCAGCTTTAATCTCTACCCCATTCATTTGAGCAAATTCTTGGCTACGATTGCCATCATTGGTAGTAGCTTTAGAATTAGGCTGCTCTACAACTTTATTCGACATAAAGCTACCTTCCTAAATCTAAGTCTTGAATACGATATATTTCCATTCCTGCTTTTCGCGCGTTATAAGCAGCTAAAAGTTGTACTGAAGGATTATTTGGTAATGGTGGAGTATCAATTGCTCTAACGTAAACAGTCTTATTAAATGAAATTGCATTACCTGACTGGTCTTTGCCTTTAAATACCACCAAATTGGCTACCATACCTATTCGCCATTTCCCTTCTGATATTTTCTCAGGAGGTGACAGATAACGCACTAATAAGGCTGATTGTGTATCACCTGTAAATACATCAGATGGGGTTAATGCTGCTATTTCTCGTAAGAAACTAGCGCGAAAATCTTCTGATAATGCAAATCCTGCACCCCAAGTATTTGTGGTTAGTTTCTTCTCGGCTATCTGCACACCAGGGTCAAGTTTTAGCTTTCTTGGGTCTAAATTTTCATCTGATGATTTTGGTAGAGCGTTCCAACTCATTAAATTCATCATTGTCCGACCTACGAAATCCATAATTGCTTGGTCAGTACGCTCTTTTTCTCCAATGGGAATGGCTCTAATAGATGTTCCATCCTGTAACTCAACTAGAGTTGGTTTGCTGCTGGCAATTTTCCCTAATCTACCCGAATTAGCTAGACTTATGAAAAAAATAAATATTAAAACTATGGTCTGTCCTATTGATAGTAAGGGAGCAAAATTTATTTCTTTTTTATCAAGTAATCTCATCTGAATATCCTCCCTGAGATTAACCTGCCACTACTAGAGAAACAGGAAAAAGCTGCCATCCCTCCCCCTGCACCCATTGCTAATGCCAGAATTGGCGAGAGAATTGCTTCTATTAGTTGTAAGAACAAGGGGTTATTGTTACTAGCATTGACGATTGCACTAGCAGCAATTCCACAAACGATGGAGTACGACATTAACACCAAAGTCAAAGCTAACCATCCTGATACCCAAGCATAGATAGGTTTAGCTCCAAAGGGGAAAAGTGACAGCACTAGAAAGATGGGTGCGATGTAGGCATTCATCAAAAATGCTACTTGCACAGTGTATTGAAATGCTGCTTGTAATCCACTAAATATAATCCATGATAGGGCTTGCACCATTGAGTTAATAGTTTGCCCAGCTATATCTAAAGGATTCCAGCTATTGGAATAGGAAGGTAAGCCATATTTATCTTTGTATTTTTGAGCTTGTTCCTTAATTTGATCAGCTTTCTCCTTCTGACATAATTCCCGTGGATTTATCGGGTTGCCTTGTGTGTCTTTTCCACTTGTTGGTTTTTTTTCGCACTCTTGCATTTGCGCTTGGGCTGAAAGTGCAAATGCCTGATCCATATTAGTAGTACGAATAGCATCTCTCAAAGTAATGCCGTTTCGCGTAATACTTAATACTTTGTCATTTAACCCAACTGCTACATTACGAAACATCAAAGATGTACTAGCGAGTAAATGTCCATTATTAACTGTTAGCATCAGACAGACTAACAATGGATAGACCATTTCAGTGAGAATTTCATTACTAAACCCTTCCTGAGTTAACCTAGAGTACCAACTAATAGACCAGAAGGAGACAAACACAACTCCACATAAAGCAGAAACAGCTACTACTGCTTTAAAAACCTCGCTTTGACCGTTTGCTAAATCTTGCCAGTCTTGATTAAATGAAGATACAACCATGCGAGAGCCATTAATAGCACCATCAACTATATCTTCAGCATTTGTATCTCCAGTTACTTCTAATAAATACAAGAAATTAGTTAAATTATTTAGCATTGTTCTGTTCCCAAAAAGCATCAGCGAAAGCAGCCGTGCCTATAATTTGTTTGGCACTAGAATTACTATTAGCTTGTTCTTTTCTAGCTTGTTCGTCTAACCTACTAGAAATATCACTTAAGTTTATATTAGCTGCTGATAAAGCTCTCGTCTGTTTTTGCGCCTCACTGTGAATTGATTTTGTAATAATCGTTGTTTGCAAATTCTGTACTGCCATCTTTTTTAAAATGTCTTGAGTAATGACATCATTTTGTACCGCTTCAGCATTATTAGATGAAGTTCCTAAAGCTTCATTACTCATTTCGGCTTCTTGTGCTTGAGTTTTTTGTCCTTCTTTACCTAAAACTGATTGAGACAGACCATAACTATAAGATTGATGCCAGTTTCTCTCGGCATCTTCACCTTGAGTTTGGGAATCAGTTTGAACTAAATCAGTATCTTGCTGTTGAATAATTACCTTAACTTTTTTACCTGCCTTTAAAGGGTCAGGTATTCCTAAATCTCCTACTGTAGAACTGATAGCGTCGCTTAAATCTCCATTCAATTCTTTCCACTGCTGGCTAAATTCTTGTTTTTGTTGCTCAATATAGGTCTTTAAGCTAGCAACCGTTTGCTGAAGTTGATCCAAAAAAGAAGACCCTGCCTTAGCAGGTAAGGCTGACAACAATATAAACAGAACTACTAAACTACTAAAAGCTGCTAAACGGCGGGAGATAGGGAGTAATATCAATTGGCTGAGTAACTTCATATAAATTCTCCGATGAAACTGTAAAAGATGCAGGAGAGCAAGCAGATACTACCTCTACTTTATTTCCTAATATTTTCTTACCAGTAACTATTATTGGGGCTGGAGGCTGTTTATCAGTTTCCTTTGACAGCCTTTCAAACAAACTACCTTCATATCTGGGATTATTTGGTATTACAGATGCTGGCTGAGAATACATTAAAATGTATTCCTTATTGGCTTTAAATTCAGTATTAATTCCGGGCTGTTTCAACTTAAATTTAGATTGCTGCTGCATTAGACCAGCATAGTAATTAGATTTTAAAAACCGATTACTTAATACATCATTACTGGCATCTTCTATAGATTGCTGACAAGCTTGTACTTTCTCGGCAATATATTTTTCATACCGTTCTTTATTCCATTTCCAGACTTCAAATGATAGCCCTGCTGCTAAAATTCCTAAAATCGCTAACAAGACTTTATACTGTGCAAATCCAGTGGCAATTTCTAACTTTCTCATAAAGGCTTACCTTGCTTAATACATTCCACATAGTAGTTAGCAAATGCGGCTACCCATTTGAATTTGTCAGGGTACATTGTTTTAAATCTGTCACGGGCTGCTTGTTCTTCTCTGCTATTAGCAACTAACGCCAACATTGCATAGGAAGGATAGTAACGGCAGCGAACATACTTATTGTTGTAATCCAGCAACCACAGCGTGTATATCTGTTTGATATTGGGACGAAAACTTTCATTTTTATCAATAATCTCTTTGGGGATTCCTAGATGTTCGGTAAAGCTTTTAGCCGCCCCAGGAACTATCCGCCCAATCAAACGGCAGGGCATATTCTGTAAAATCTGCTCCCCAGCTTCTGAATTGGCGATGGAAAGAATATCTTGCGCTGCCAGCATCACCCGACAGCCGCCTTTACGGGCAGTGGCACATTTACGCCCTACTAATCTGGATAACGCCGCGAACCGCAACAATACACTAGCTTCATCCATGAAGAAAACGCTATTGGGTGCTGATAGAGATTGGCGGGATGCAGCGATATATGCAGACATCCCAAACACTTCAGCATCTTTACTTGACTGTAAGTTCGTCAAAGCGAAGGTAATCAGCTTGGCATCGGTATCAAAGGTGGACGGACGGCAGATGGCATTCCCTATACTGCTATTTCTCCAATATTGAAAACGCAAACGGATGTAGTTCAGCGCTCGGTCAACATTTTCATCCTCATAGCCCAGGCTAATATGCTCTTTGGTAAAGAAGTGTTCCATGTCTGCCAGGGTAGGTGTATCGTCCCAAGCTACCGAACCTAACCCTTCTTTCTTGGCCTTAGCAAAGCGCTGTTGAATATCGGGATGATCATAAAAGGCTTTTGTTCCCAGTGGGATTAAGGACTCGATTGTTTGAGATAGGAAACCATCAAATGTTTGAGAACCCAATACCAACTGAAGAACAATCAAGTTCACGTCATTTCTGTGGGCTTGAAGTCTATCTTCCCATTGCTCTGGAGGGATTTTTGATAAGTCCAAGGGCTGCACTAAGTTATTAGATTCCTTGGAAATATCAAAGTAAAAGCCGTTGTGATAGGGCGTGTAGTCGCCAAATGTACCTGTTCCGTCATCATTGGGCAGGTCAATCATTAAAACGCTCATATCTTGAGCTTGGCACTCGCCTATGATGGATGATACCAAAACTGATTTACCTGAGCCTGTTGTACCCAGAATTAGCAGATTTTTAGTTTTTGATAAGTCAAGCTGAAGGGGTGAATCACTCTCATCGGCGATTAACTCAAATCCTTGCTCATCTGCGGGACTGTTCTGCACTATATTGGTCAGTCCTAAGATTTCACTGGCGAAAAATGTTACCCGCCGATTGTATGGGCGTAGCAAAATTGGTTCTAACCTAATTAGCAAGGTTTGCAACCATATTAGCCAAGCATATTCCACTTCACGGGTAAGCTCTGTTGGTTGTGAAATATAACCTGAAATTAATCGGCAGGCATCATCTATTTCTTCTGGTGTGTTGCGGTAAACCAACACTACCAAACTCAAATTTAGTGGTACATCTCCTGTGTACAGTTGTCTTTGTGCCTCCACTGAACGCTCAACATTGATTTGGGCAGAAACATCTATTGATTTTTTCTGCTGCACATTTATGTCCAATGCCCTGGAGCGTTTTGTAATCATTTGCTGGGCTGCACGGGTTATTCCTCGGTCAGCCGGGGAAAATTCTGTGATTACTTCCACATCAAAAATGTTGTTGCGTGAGAATAAATCCCACAAGAACCGAATTTGATGTTTGGTGGATGCAAAAATTTCTGGTTTGCGGGTCAGTACCATCACTCCCACAAATTTCTTATCATCTCCTGTTGGTAGGCATACCCAACGCTTATCTGCAAACGGTACACCATTGTTCAATATGATTGAACTTAAGTGCGGCTGGTTGATAATTTCGATTGGCTTATCAAATACTGCTTTTTCGTCAATTTCTTCTCTGACACCTTGCTCATCAAACACCAGGGTATGAGGAGCGATTACGGTTTTGGCTCCGATGTTTTTACAAAGTTCTCGCCATAAATCCTTATCGGTTTTGGGTTGGGGAGTTAACCCCATCTCTGTCAGAATTTGCTGGTATCTTAATGAGGCTTCTAGGGCTTTCGTTAAGATTTGCGTAAATCGCTTTTTAGTTAGTTGATTAATCCCTGAATCTGTAAATCTCCTTTGTAAGAAGTTAGCTAATTTCACCAGGAACTTATCTACTGGGTCTGAGGTTTCTAAGGCTTCTGATGTGACTGTGAATGAACAGTAAATGTTTAGTTTGATGTCCTTACGCGCTCTTTCTTTTGTTAGCTTTTGAGTCCGGGCTAGTCTTCCCCAATCTAGAAATTCGCACTCTGGAGAAGATGAATTATTGATACGCTGCATCAAATACTGTTCAGCGTCACTATCATCACAAAAGGAACTCCATCTAAAGGTGATTTTTTCACCTTGGGGAATTTCTTTACAACCACTCTCAAAAGCTCTAGCTACTGCTTCTATTTCTTGCTCTGAGTTAAATACAGGATGAATCCCTGTGCAAGTAAATCCAAAGATTAGTTGCAGGGTATTACTACTGTCGGTCAGATTCTTTTTACTCAGCAGATAAGCTCCAATAGTGTAGGAGTCTTTTTTGAGTCTGACTATTGTTGTCAAATCTAACCAATCTTCAAAGGGATTAATAGTTTTAGGCTTGGATGAACGTGTTAGTTTTACTCTTCTAGTCCCTATCCTTTTCTTCAGTTGTGGTGAGGTGTAAGTAGCATATCCTCTTGTCCATCTCGGCACAATTGGATATATTTTCGACCAGTAGACATGGGGTTGATCTCCTGATAGTAATGCTACTGAAAAACTAGCCCAAAATGCAAAACCTAACCCCCAGAAAATATCTAAGCCGATAATTAAACATAACAATCCAAAAACTAGACAGAATACGCCAGCGAAAATTACGAACTGTCTGCCTGTAAATGGGCCAAACTTTGGGCTTTCGCCTAAGCTCTGATTGACTTTTCTAATTTCTTCTCTCATAGAGCTTTCAGCAGTTGTTGAGAAATATGCACGCACATTAGTATCCATATCCCCTTATTAAGAAGGGGATTATGGATGAGTTTTATCAAGTGCAATTGTTGAAAAATTAAGGTGAAAGCACTTGTCAGCTATCTAGACAAACTCAGATTGAAATGCTTGCCTAAAAAATTCTTTAACTTAGGTGCAAATTGTGTTACCACCAAATAGCAATGACTGGAATACCACAATTAATATTACTGAGATGAAGGTGAATATTGGCTGTTGTATAACGTTACTTACTTCTTCACCGCGACCATAAGCTGCTACTCCTTGGTAAACCGAGAAGCAGAAGTATCCAAACAAAACTATTGTCAGTGACGTAAACAAAATTATTGGTAAGTTAGTCAGCACTGCATTATTAATAGTGCCACCAGATGAGGCGCTATTAATTACACAGGTCATTGCTTTTTCAGCGTTGCTAAATATTGAATCTGCTCTTGCTGCTCTAGATTGCAATGCGATTAGAAGCGTAGTTGCGACTGAAACTAATTGCCAACGTACTTTAAAAAACGATTGAAATAAGCTTTGAGGAGCTTGATTTTTTCTTACTCTACTATCTGCTCGATTTGCAGCTGATGTAGATGCTTTGAGCCTAGCCAAAGTCACAGGGAAAACCTTTCTTTCCATAAGGAAGAGTAATAAATTTGCTTAACTGTCCTTCGCACTAACAAATTTCCACTGTTAGGAATAAGGTGTTTTTTGCCAACTGCCTTAATTATTCTGCAAAGGAACAATAAAAAAACTGTAGTACAACTCTCTATCCCAAAACATCCTTAGCAAGATTATTTTAATTTTCTATATATTTATTTATTACCTAAATGGGCTTTAGATACTTTTTTCATTACTGTGAATAGTTGACAAAAATATTTAAATATGCACAAATAGCGTTTTAGATTTTTATTCCTTAGCAAATAAATATTATATTAACTTATTTGTCTATTTTTATTACAGGCTTTTATAGGGGCTGATAGTACATTTTTTATCTATTTTATCCGAACTCTGCAATAAATAAACTAGGTTTAATGCTTAAATGCCCAGTTTCTGGACATAAATATCCTTTTTGGTATAAAAATTCGATAAAATCTCATTTTATTCAAAGTTGCTAACTGCTTGTTCAACAGTTATGACTATCCAAACGAATTTATGCTCTTGCTTTTACAAAATGGGGCAGTTGGATTTATTAATTTTTTATTAAACTTTTCTCTTTAATACCAAGGTGAAAAAATATAGTAGGTACTTTTTTAATTGACTATCCTCTATACAAACTTTTAGAATATGTTCGCTATTAAAGTTTGTAAAATCTGCTGTACTTTCAAAAGCAAATAAGCTGTCTCTGTCATCAGTTGTTGCAGCTTCATGTTTATACTGGTACGTTAAAGACGGCGATCGCGGAACGCAAGAGTGTAGCTGTTGGCGCAGCCTCTCGTAGAGATGGTCTACGACCGACCGGAGGTCATCCATCAGCATCTAAAACGTTTACATCCTCGATTTGCTTCGTTTTAAACGCTCTGCTAGCTCTCTTACGGAGGGGTTACTGGAGAGCCATTCCTGCGCTTCCTGTTGTAAAATCTGCGATGGCGACTCCAGCATCAGCAGGCGTATGGCCAGCTGTTCCAGTTTGATTCGCTCCTGGGGCATTAAGGATAATTTTTCTATAGTGCAGTATAATTTCACCCAATGACGTGCTTGAGCAGTGGCCTGAAGTTTCAGTCTGATTGCTTGACGGTAATCGTCTGGGCTAAAGGTCTGTTGTTGGGGTGAATCATCCACTCCTACAGCAGCAGTTAATGAATCTTCACAGCCTCCATTCGGCTGTGTGGTGGTTGGTATAGAAACTGGTACAGAGGGTTCTGCTTGTGAAGTACATTCACTCTGTAAAGTGTTCTCACAGACCCTATTAACATCACTATCGGCAGTGGTTAATACGTCTGAATTGCCTAATGCAGCAGTTGTTTCTGCATTTGATAAGTTTTGCTTATTTTCATTAAACGGTTCGCCTGGCCAGAGCTGGTATTGGTTTTGCTTATGATTGGTAAGATTTAAAATTTCTAAAGAATCAGAGCTGTGATTTGAAGAATCAGAGCTGTAGTTTGAGGAATTAGAGCTGTGGTTTGAAGAATCAGAGCTGTGATTTGAAGAATCAGAGCTGTAGTTTGAGGAATCACAGCTGTGATTTGAAGAATTAGAGCTGGGAGAAGATTGTTGTATTTGCACAAGTTCGGCTAAAGGCGTTGCTGGTGGCAACGCTTTAGCCGAACTTGTGTACAAAACCTTCATATATGGGGGGGGTGTGTAAATTTTGCCAGCTTGTTCTTGTATTCCTTTGTCTGTCTGGCTTTCAGGTTGTAGGTCTTCTAACCAGGGGTCTGGTATTTGGGGGTAGTTTTGGGGGGGTAAAATCGCTGTGTTGCTTGCTGGAGGCTCATTTACAGGCTGTTTTGTGTCGGTTTTTTCTTGGTGTTCAGGATGCCATAGGGGTAGGTATATCGGTTTGTGTAGGGTTGTCTGGCTTACTCCTTTGCCATACTGGGCTTTGGATGCGGCGATAATAGCCAACGCGCGATCGCTTGTCCGTTCTGGAAATGTCTCAGTCTGTTGTAGCTGTGCCACAATCGAGCGGATGCGTTCTATTGTTTCTTGCTGACGTTGTTCGTTGGGGTGCAGGTTGATGATTTTATTGTCATCTACTGTGCCAAATTGTTCTTTATAACTTTTTACCCGTTGCGGACTGCTTGGGTAGGGGGTGTAAAATCCTTCACAGCATCTCGCCCATTGTTCTGCTCGTTGTTCGATTTCGTGTTGGTGGCGACACCAGTTTGTGTAACCAGGAGACTGACACGCTGTTATCACTATATAATCTACTAATGTCTGTCCGCTTAATTGGCGAAAGACTATGCCGTAACAGGCTATGTCTTTGAGCAGTTCGTTGGTCTGTCCATATCTTGTCCATCCCTCAATTATGCGTTGTTCTAGGTCGTGCTTCCATTTGTCGCCTGCACTGCGCTGACGGTAGGGGAATTTTACAATTTTGTTGCTACTGGCTTGGGCTAGTGCTTGGGCTAATGCTTGGTAGTCTTGCCCGGTGGCTGACCAGTCGGCGGCGTTGAGAAAGTCTTCAATGTCGTCTGACCACGGCTCTAGGCAATCGTCGAGTACATAGGAGCCTGTCTGTAAGGGTAAGCGATGGGCGTTAAAGTTACTGGGGCTGCCTTTGCTGTACACTTTACAGTTGGGGAATATTTCTAGTTCTCCTCCTTTGATTTTGAAACCTGCTGCTTGTAGGGTCTGGTAGATTGCACAGGCTAGGGTGTAAGAATGTTGTTTTTCTTCCAAGAAATAATATATGTGCAGTCCGCCACTATCGCTTGATTGAATGGGTATTGGTCGGCATAAGCCGATTTCTTCTAGGCTGGCTAGTAGTTGCAGGTATTTTATTCGGCTGTTTAATGGGTGTATGGGGCTTTTTCTATCTAGGTCTAATACTAGGTAGTTGGTTTCTTTGGCAAACCGCAGTCCTAGTAAGACATTGGGGTTTAAGTATTGTTGCCACAGGTTACGCGGCTGTAAGGGGTAGCGGTTTTCTGTCTGCCACTGTGGGCGCTCACCACTTTTCGGGGTGGGGGCGTAGATGAATCCCCAGCCGTGATGGAAGTATTTTATAAACCTTTGTCCTAGCGGGTCTAATGGCTCTAGGGTAGGCTGTAATGCTTTGTTTGTTTTGGCTTTTGCCATTTTTCTCTCTCCGATGATGATTTGGTTCATCGGAGCTACCCACAGTTTTGAGGTTCGGGGTGTATGTTTCTGGGTGTGGGGTGTTGGGTGTGGGGTGTAATCGATAATCTTTTTCTACACCTAATACCCAATACCTAAGCCCTTTCTGGTCTACTCCCTACCCCTCATTTGAAGGTTCATTAGCGGTGTTTATATCAGATGTCACTAACGGCTACAAACAAAAAATTTCCTATTCACTCAAAAATTAATTTTTTGTTAAATAAGGCTGAAATTCTTGGCTTGATACTCTCATGGTCAGTTTTAGAGGGTTGATGTCACCTGATTTAAGTTGCACTAATTTTGCCTTTATGACCCAGACATTGCTACATTGAAATTGCTTATTATGAATTGACGGTTAGTTGTTAACCGCTAAACGTATGTCTGGCGTGTGGGCAGCTGGCCGATTTCCTTTTTTACTGACTTGACACAACTTTCCTAGCGACTGGTGTAAGCCTTGGCGCTAACTTGTGTATGGTAAAGAAACAAGAAATCAGCCCTCTGTGTTTCTTCAAGGGTAAGAATTACAGTTTTTGATTGAAAAAATCTATTATTCACGACATTATCCTCATTTTCGAGGCATCTAGCCGGAAAATCATCCCTTAATTACTTTTGGCTTAATAACGTTTGCCAATACTCCGCTTTAATTCAGAGTGGGGATAAATTGTAGCGGTAGATGCTTTTTTTACTATTTGTCCAAAAAAAAGCATAAAGTGTCCCGCCTGTGTGCTAATATTGGCAACAGACTGGTACAAGTACGTTACGAGTGGTGAGTCCTCGTTAGCTTGGAACAATTTGGTGTTTCGACCGGCAAGTCTTTATGTCACCAAAACTGTTCTACAACGACTCACATTTATTGTGGCTATGTGAATATGTTGTTTTGGTCGTTACTACCTCCCTTGTAATGACTGACTGCTTTTACGTGCAGACTTACTCTCGCTAGAGTAGCATGAAAAGCAGCTCGACTGTATAAAAACAGATTTGTTTGTCTTGTCTTAATAGGCTGACAAACCAGAAAGCGGAAATTTAAACGATTACATATAAACAGCGATCGCTCCTTATTTGGAGTGGTCGCTTTTTTCAATGGCCCTCCTGAAATGCTAAGTAGTTTTGGGATTGTTGTAGTCATACCGCAATTAACCTATTCCTTGTAGCTACGTCTTTTGAGGGCATTGAGTCAACTTTGCTGTTGTTAACAAGCTTAATAGTCAGCGATCGCTAATTACTAAGCCACATCTTTAACCCAGTTAATACCTTCTCCACACCAATGAACCAGCAACCAACGATTAGAATCCTTGTCTAGTGCAGGTAAGACGCGGAAATTGAACACTTCCTCCCAGACTTCCACTCCATGCTGAGTTACAAAATCTGCTTCTAAGTTTTTAAACTGCTGCCATTGGCGATCGCCGATAGCAGTCAGTATAGGAATGATTGCAGTGATTGGGATTTGGGTAGCTACAGGTGTCATTGGGGGTAGTCCTCAAAAATGCAAATAAATGGCATGGGTGGTTTTTTAGTATTGATGATTTTTACCAACCGCTTACCTTTGCTTCTAGCAAGAGCAAAACAAGCTAACTCTGTTTGGGCTGCTGACCAGTCCCTTGGGTCTGTTACTGGATCAAAATCATCGTCTGGTTTGTTAGGTTGATTTTCCTCCGTCACGTTTGGCGACCATTATTGTTGAATGTATCCCAGTTCGGTTAATCGCTCCTTTAAAAGTTTGTTCACAGCCGCATTAGAACTAATCATTTGGTCTTCTGCGTATTTGTCCAAGGCTTCAACAATTTCATTTAAGTATCGTGTTGTCCTATTTGTTGTCGGTTTTTTCTGACGGGCCATGAAAGTAATCATAATTTTTTCTATATCTACATTAGATTGATTCCCCCTACTCTAACTAAACTGATACCACATTAGTATCAGTTAGTCTAATGATTTTTAAATATCTTATTTAAAATAATGATACTATATCCATACCAAAGTGATACCATTTTGGTTTCATTTTAGTTACGATGTTGATATACGGCAAGCGAACACATTAAGCCTGAATCATGACAACTAAGACGTGGTAAGTACGTTTGAGGTAGTAAGCCTCTGCAAATGTCAGACTCTTGCAGTTATGAGTGTCGGGAAATACCAGATAAAAGCACAACCGAAATAATTACCTGAAACGGTTAGCAACAGCCAATCACGGCTGCTACTAGCTTTACAAGGAGATTGCAAGTGATCAATATTTACTGTGCAGATATCGGCAACTACAGCAGCATTACCGCCCTCAAAGGTGAAAAACCTCGCGTGATGCGCTCAGTCATCCAAGACGTAACTTACACCAGCGCCAGAGATTACGACAGTGACAATTCGCCTTCTGTCAAAATTGATGATAAGGTTTTAGTCCTTGGAGAACGCGCCACCAAGCAGAAAAATTCACAAACGGCAGCAGAAAGGGGTAAAGACCTGCCAGAGTTCGTTAAACCGTTTACTCTGGCTGGATTACGGCAAGATTTCGATGGTATTGTCCGGTTTCTTGTTCCAGAACATTCTCAATGGCATGAAGACACTATCCGACGAACTTTAGTTGCCGACCATCAAATCACTGTCAACGGCACAAACTACAGACACCGAATTAAAAACGTTGAATTTTTTCTTGAGACGGATGTGGCTGTAGTTAATGCTTACCGCAATGGCAAGCTTGACCTCGAAGGTGACACACTCGCTATTGATATCGGCGGTGGGACAACAAATTATGTCGTCATCACTCCTTCCTTGGATGTTCTCACCCGGCGTTCAATTCCGAAAGTGGGTGGTGTGTCTCTGGCTAATGACATCATCAATAGCGATTTGATGCAGAGTTTCGCCAAGCGCGATAACGTTGCTTTTAAAGTGGCGAAGATGATGGATGCGATCGCTGATGGTTCATTCACTTACGGACGTAAATATGACTTTAGCTCAGTCTTTCCAGGATTGTTAGAAAACTGGTTTAACAACCTGATGGATAGCATTTCTACAGCTGCAAATGATTATCTCGCTGACGTTACCAACATAATGCTGATTGGTGGATGTGCAAATTTAGTCCGTCAAAAACTGAGTTCTAAGCAAGGCTTTTACATTCCTGCCAATCCGCAACTGTCAAACATTCAAGCACTGTTGGCTATGTGAAATGCAAGTACGTTTAGCGGCTCAAGTCGCCAGCAAAGTTGAAGGAGTCCGTCTTTCACTTAACTATTCCAAACTGACTGACACTGTAAATCTGCTGTTGGATGCAATCAAACATCGATGGCATCTAAATCTGTCATTCTTGCCCCAAACTGGGACAATTAACCCCAAAGTCAGACTAGATGAACGTCATCAAGCCTGGGTGTCTCAATATGCAACTGAGAGAGGAATTAGCGTCACGTCTGCCACAAATCTCTTGATTAGTGAATATCTAGCAGGCAATACGATGAATGTTTTGCCTCAGATTCAAAAAATTGAAACAGAAAATCTTGCATTAACGCCACAAATATCTCAACCAGAACAAACGACCGACAAACCAAAAGGTCAGCTATTAGTTAGGAGTCTTAAGTTATGAATCAGACCCGTGTAGTCTTGGACGAGAAGCACATACCTAAAGCCAAAGAAATCATTGAACAAACAGGAATCAATACATATTCACAACTATTCACCATCCTGTTAGTTAATTACGGTGACACTCTTGTTCGTTCTTTAAAAGGTGGGAGTGAAAGCTAATGCAAAATCTCACTCGCATCGATGACCCAGCATTACTAATTGAGTCTGGCGTTTATCAAATAGATAGAACTTTGTACCAATACATAGAAAAAACAGGTACATTCAAAGCACCACAGTATACATTCCGTCCTCTTGCTGGAGAGAAGAAGAAAGGGGATATCAAGCTGAATCACAAGGCTTTAACTACTCGTTGTTATGCCGTAGAAGGCTTATCTGTAAACAGTTATGTAGTCAATCAACAATCACAGCAATTGTCTTTATTTTGAGGTGAATATGAGTCGGCAATCATTACCCCAATTAGTTGTACAAGCCCAAGAATTGCTCTCACAAATTCATCACCATCCACAATACAAAGCTTTGAAATTTGATTGTGATGTCACTTTGGGTGACGTTAACCAGTATTTCAATACTTTGCAATCGGAATGTGAAATTAAAGGCGATCGCACCCACTAACGCCAATCAGTAATGCGAATCGCCAGTTAATAGCATCAGGTATCAATATAAAGGATCTTAGCAAGATGAGCGACAACATCTTTTCTGTAGCCTTGAACGCGCTAACTAACAATGGATGCCCAGAGGAACTGGCACAAAGAGCAGCATTTATTGTGGCTAACGATGATCCATTACAAGCGGATTTAGGCAGGACACCAGAGCAACAGCTTCTTATTCAAGAAGTGTTGCCATACCTGCAATCTGGAGGAATTTATGACCAATTTGAAACCATCGACTCAACGCCAAACCCTCTTACTCACGGACAATTCTTAGGCAATTTTGGGGAAGAACTACCGGACGAAACTATTTGGAGACTTGCACAAGGAGATGAGACAGCACTCTCCGATATTGCTGATGGTGCTACTAGACAGCAGGCTAGTGACATTTTTAACA
The DNA here is from genome assembly GCF_014697625.1 of Anabaena azotica FACHB-119. Taxonomy (GTDB): domain Bacteria; phylum Cyanobacteriota; class Cyanobacteriia; order Cyanobacteriales; family Nostocaceae; genus Trichormus; species Trichormus azoticus_A. The sequence goes on from NZ_JACJSG010000044.1 coordinate 44,311, forward strand.
GACTTAAGGAGCTAGGAGCATGGGAATCATAGAAGTAGTCATTAATTATATTTGTCTTAGTGACCAAGCGAACGGCTTTTGTAGATATTCGCCTGAACTCACATCAAGGATTGAGATTGATGATCAGTCTTGGGATGGGTACACACAACTAGCGATCGCTTCTCCTCTAGCTTGCCCTCTGCACACTCCTTTTCTCCGTGCCAACGACCACGAACGGTATTCTTTGTATCTCTATGGCACTGCTATGAATTTGGAGTGTAAACCATGAACCGAACCGTAAAACTCAAACTGGATGCACCTGTCACCTATGCTGCTTTACAGTCTTTAACCAACATCAGCCAAGAAACCATATTTCAAGCACTCGACGGCGACGAGACAGCCGCCGCAGAGGTAGCGGATTTCCGAATTAAACAAACTCAACGCGCCCAAAATGCCAAAGCTGTATTCGGCAACCTCAACCAAGGGTTACAAGCAACTGAGGCAGTCATGGCTGAAGAAACCCAGTTTCTTACCGCCGCAGGTACAAGCATCAACAAAATGGCTGATGGTTGGTCAAAGGTCAGAGTCAGCGATGCGCGTTTGGGCTATGGACTACAGCAAAAAGTTATTGCATCTGACAACCAACTAGCCCAAGAACAGTTCCGGCACGGACGAACGCTCAACCTGCTTAATGAATCACACCGCGCCGCCCTTAGAGTGATTGAGATTGATGCAACAAAGGCACAATCTCAGGTTTGGCAGCAGGTAAAGGATAAACAGCAAGGTCTTTCACCCGCAGACCGAGCTAAAGAAACACTCAAAGATATCCACAGGCACGGTTCTAACGCGATGCGTGGTGTCAAAGGTTTCTTTAGACGGTTGATTGACTAACAAGTAAATTCCCAAGGATGAACCTTGGGAATAAATTTTTACAGGGTTTAGCCAATGCTGACCAAAAATGAGAAAACGCCTATTTATTTCAATGCTGAGATTGTTGATGATTCGTCTACATCTTTAACCGGGGATGAATACGACTCTCAACTCTTACAACAGGCGATCGCCTCCACTGACAGTTCTATCACTATTTTTCGTGGTATTGCCCAAGGTGCAGTTTTAGCAGGTTTTCAACTGGTTTCAACCCAATCGCTGTATCTGGCTGGCTGTGTAGGACTGTTCCCGGCAGTAGTAGCTGGCTTACCAGTGGGTGCTTCAGTAGCTGCCACTCTCTGCTACTTGCGTTTTGAAAATAGTCTCATTCCCAAAATCACCAATCGTCAAAAGTTGGCTATTGGTGTAACTCGTACTGCGATTCTGGCTGCTAGTTCTTACAAGCTAACTGGGGATGCCCAACAGATGGACTCTATAGCCCGTGGCAGTTTTCAAGTGTTTACTCAGCAGGTGAGAGAGTTTGAAGGTATTGAGCAACCTAGTCAAAACCATTTCGGCTTCTTGTTGGGCTTTTGGGTATGTGCAGCCCTGGCACTGTTTTTATTTTTACGGAAGAAGCGATGATGAAAGATGTTAAACCAAGCCAATTAGATCAGCGCTCCTACAGTCTGCCACCGCGTTTAGGTTTGGCTATTAAATTATCTGTGGCAGGTGCTTTAGTTTGTGGCATAGCTGCTCATATTGGCGACGGTATAGCCAAGAAGGATATCTGTTTCTACCCCAAATCAGCCAGAATCCACGATGCGCCCATAGTCGCAGGTGAGGGCAACCCAGAAGAACTATTGCTGGGTAAAAAGTATTGTAGGTACGAACAGCGATCGCAAATTCCCGAACCATATTTGAAGGCTAATCAGTACCGCACCAGCAACCCAAACTATAACCCTTGGGCATTCCTCCAGCATGAAGGTTTGTATGTTTTTCGCTCACTGCCAGCCGACAATCCATTTAAGATTCATTTGGGTATTGCAGCGATCGCATTTGGAGGGATAGGTTTGTGGGCCACCAGTAAGGCACAAGATTATCTGAGTGATATTCGACCGCATTACCGAGCGACTAAGCAGTTTGAAGGTGTAAGAGCGTCTTACAGTGTCAAACTGGGTGAGCAATTGTTGGAACTATCTGGTAACGAACTGCTGAAATACTTGCGTGGTATCAAAATCGCGGAAGCCAGACAGCAGTTTATCGCCAGCATTACTCCACAACAGCAGACAGCCCTACTTATGGCAATGTCGGCTGAGGACTATTATCAATTTGGTCACTTGTTAGATGGGGGCCAGAGCTTTGAGAAATTTGAGCCACAGCAACAGCCAGCCGCACAATTACCACACGGTACACCCGGAACTGTGCAAGAGCAAGTACAACAGTCAACGCTTACATCTCAAGATGTACCAACTGGCAATTATCTTCACCCATCGGAGAGCGTTGCACTAACTACTCTGCAAAGTATAGCTCGTTCTGATGGTTCTACTGCTTTAGTTGCTGCCCCAGGCTCAGGAAAATCCGTTGCCCTTGATTACCTGATTCAAAGGATTCTGGATAATGACAATAGTGCTGATATTTGGGTCATCAGTGCCAAAAATGATAGCTTTTGCGGTTTACGGGACAAGGGTAGGGTAATTGTCTTTGATCAGGAGCAACCAGAAGCAACTAAGCGCACAATTGATCACTTTTACGACTGCTACAAGCAACGTAAGCAGTTACCTGAAGATAAGCGGGAAGCATTACCACCGTTAATTCTCATTTTGGACGATTGGTTGGTTATTGCTGACCAACTTAGTAAAGCTTTCTCGGACTGGAACTATGGAAGTAAATTACTAGATGTATTGCTGATTGGTAGAGAATTTAATACTAAGTTTTTTGCTTCCCTTCAGTCTTTTAATTTGGCTGCATTGGGTATTGAAAAGATGGATTCTCAAACTCGTCTCTGCCTCAATTTACTGTTATTAGGTAACAGGTACATCAAAAATGGTAGGGAACAAGAATCTTATGGGGTGCTGGAGTTGATTTTGAATAGGGGTGACATTATTCCAGGCAAGCAAGAACGGGAGGAGATTAAGTCTAGATACCTTCAGGTAAAACCTATATCTTATAAAAACTTCCGTCCTATCTTGATTGCTTCTTTGGGTGGTTTTGTTGTGGCACTCATGCCTAAACTATCAAAGCAGTCTGACTCTATTGCTGATGAAATACCTTATCAGGATAGGGTTTTTGACTTAGAATTTAATTTGGAATGGAGCGAACAACAATCAAAACATCAAGAGCAATTAAGTGAAGTAGCCAATAAAGTTTTAGAATACTTTTATAATGTGAAAAATAAAGTTCCTAAGACATTACGCGATTTAAAGAAAGCTGACAGGCTTATCAGCTACTCAGAACAGGAATTAATTGCTGGTTTACAGGAATTGATTCAGGCTGAAAAGCTCATAGCTGGTGAAAATCATACTTATTTATTACCTGATTGGTAAAGCAAATGCCGTAGTGCCGTAAGTCTTAGAGGCTACTTTTAAGTGGTTTATCCTCTTTGTACGGCATTGGCTCAAGTCACGGCATGGCTTACCAGCAAAGCGTCTTAGCCTACGGCATATTTACGGCAAGTTACGGCAGGCAAGAGATTCACGGCAGATATACAGGTTAAATTATTATTAGCTAAAAATCTATTTAACTAATTATGAATATCGGCAAATAATTAAATTAATTACTAGAAATGCTAAATCAACACCATCAAGAGAGGCATGAATTATGACAGCTTTTACCAGATTCCGTCAAGTTAATTTCTCGGCAATTGAAAACCTTGCTCAAAATTTAAAGTTGGCGCTTCAAGAGATAGCTAGGCTAGAGAAAGACAAACAATATTGTTTTATCCAGATTGAAGCCTCCTTAGTTCACAAGCTAGTAAAAAATGCTGCTAGCTCAATTAATCATTTGGTGCGGTTCAATTTAGATAATGAAAAAGCTGTTGAAGTTGTTAAAACTGTAGTTAATTATTTACATACTGCCTATATTAGAGTTTGTAGAACTGCTGGTTATGTTGCACATAAAATAGAACGGTTATGGAGTGAGGCATTTAATCTTTTACCTTCAGGTACGACATTACAACCTGAACTGTTTGCACCCAATGAAATTAAATCTCTTGAAGAGAATAAACCTCCTATTCTTGGTGTTATTGCCAAGTGGTTTAAGGATAATGCTCAACGTTGGGCTTTTCAACAACAACAAGAATTAGATAAACAGTATTTCGATGACATCAACAACGGTAAACCAAAGCCCCCGGTTGCTGTGCAGCTATGTCTTGATTTAGAAGGTGTTGCTCCTGCCAAGGTTGTTGATTTGCCTCAAGCCATTGCTCAACAATTTGCTGTTTCAGGTTATATGAAATCTGAAGTTGAGAGTGAAACTACACTTGAGAGTTCTTGGAGTAGAGGCGATCGCATAGAAAGCAGTGGGTGTTCTGGGGCGATCGCTGACATTAAGGATAATCAAGCCCAAATAGATGGGGATAATGGATATTCAGACGTTTATACGTTTGAGCAAATAAAGCGTTACGGCTATCAAAAGCTGGAAGCGCCGAAAAATCATACTTTAACTATCGACAATATCAAGAATTTAACCCTACGGGCTGCACGGAAACTTGCTAGTGAGTTGGGACTGCCTCAAAAAATTAATGGGCAGGATTTGAGAAAGGAGGCGCTGATTGCTTCTCTGCTGGACTGGTGGCAGCAGCAAGCTTACCAGTGTTGATATGAGCTACGACAAGTTCAATAACTGGGAGTAAAGCAGGTGGCGTTAGCGTAGTGTCAGGGGCGGGTGGCAATTATAGTCAGTAGACCGAAAAGTTTTGCAGAAGTTCTACCAGTCCTTAATTTCGGCTTGGGAATACGAGGAGGCGAAATCATCTTATAATCTGAGTTTCAAGAACTTTTGTTCTCGGTGGGCTTCAGAGCGATCGCAGGTTGCTATGATTGCCAGTTCCAAAACCGACGGCTGAAACCCTCATTCTTTCGTTAACTGACAAAAGTTTTCGATCTACTGATAGTAGTTAATCCATGAGATATCTATTGCCCGTCCCTGACACCACCTGCTTGCTTGCAGAGCGACTCCCAGTTCTTTACCGAGTTGTTAACTGTCCAGAAATAGCCGCCATAATCGGACAGTTCACCGGGGTAAAATAATCGGTTGATTTGGTATTTTCAGCTTTTAGAGGTGGAGCAAAAAGTTAGAGAGAGGTAGACATTACGCAAAATAGCTATCTCATGTAACTTGATACTGTCGGTATACAATGAGATTTTTAGGTGGCTCAACTGCATCTTAGTAACGGAATAAAATGCGTTACCATAATGAAAAGTATATTTTTTTGATAAGTTACTTTACTACAAATGAAGATAATTTATCACTCCATTTATAGTGTTGTCCAGTTATTTATTAATATATCCTGACATATATTTAAATCTATGGTATTCTTGGTTTTATTATACCTTTGCTTATGGATTTAAATTCAATCTTAAGAAAAGAATAAAAATATTTGATTATTTATATTTAAAAATTCTCTATAGAAAGTTTAAAATCTATCATGATTTGACCTTTTAAAAGTATTGACTTTTGCCTGCAAATAAGATACACAAAACCAGTTATTAAAGTTTTTTTAAGTATTCAGAAAAATACTATGCTTAATTTGTATCTAGACTTTGATGGTAGCATATTTACTGGATTGCAAAATCAAAATCAACGATGTTCAAAATACTGACCAGATAATATAGTATCTTAATAATGGGCAATCATACCCAGTAAAAATAGTGTAATGGCTTCATCACAATCACCTCCGTCAGTATGTTTTGTTTGTGATAATAGCTCAAATAAAATTAATAGAATCCTAGTAACTATGACAATTAAGTATTTTCCTATTTCAATTGTGTTTATTGTATTTCTAGTATTTTGTATATCAGGATGTGCCAAAGAAAATGAAGCTGGTGCGTCCAATCAACTCGGATCAGCAACGACTTCTTCTTCTGATGACCCTCAAAAAAGTAGTAATAGAATACAATTTTTTTGTGGAACGGATACATATAAAGGTCAGACTGTACCTGCAACTATTGTTAACAATCATGAACAAAATAAACCATTGACAGTCATATATTGGAATCCTAATAATAACTCCTTTGGTGAAAAGTGGACTCCTCAACAGCGATGCGAAGAAGTATCTAAACGATTTCAAACTATATTTGAGCGAGATGCTTTAAAGAAAATCACTGCTGATGAGGCTCAATGGATTACAGAGCGCAAAATAAATGTAGTATGTAGTGTCAAGGTTCAAGAACAAGGAACTTCGCCTAGATGTGAACAAGATGATCTTTTATTTACTCTTGAGACAAAAGATGATCCAAATAAAGTTTTGGAAGAATTAATAGCCTTCCGTGCAGACCCTACTACGAATGCACCTTTAACCAGAGGTAAAAATCAGCCTAAATCTTTTGCTGAAGGTCAACGGGTTTATTATGACATTGGTACAATTTTAGAAAATAAGCAAAAACAGGATAATTCTAAGAGTAAGAGTGCATTTTAGCAATTGATTGAATTAAAAGATATTTCAAACTCAAATTTTATGAAACTTACGTCAGGCGATGCTAACAACCATAAAAAAACATCCTGACCCTGTAAACTGGGCAGGATTTACTTTAGTTGGGAAAGCAAAATAGAGTTATGGCTGGAATAATTGGGGGACATTACAGAATCATCAAGCATCTTAGCAATGGTGGATTTGGTAAGACTTTTCTTGCGGAAGATATTCATCTACCTGACAACCCTTTATGCGTTGTCAAACAACTCATGCCTACACATCAGGGTTTACCTTTACCAAAAAACTCTCCTATTTTTCAGGTGGCCCAACGCTTATTCAACACTGAAGCTCAAGTTCTTTACAAATTGGGTGAACATCCGCAAATTCCCAAGTTATTTGCACATTTTAAAGAAAATCAAGAATTTTATCTCGTTCAAGAATTCATTGAGGGAACTATTCTGAAAGAAGAAATCAATGACAAGCAATGGAATGAAGCGCAAGTAATTGATTTATTGTCAGATATTCTCACAACATTAGCATTTATCCATCAACATAAAGTTATTCACCGAGATTTGAAACCTGATAATTTAATTAGACGCAAACGAGATAACAAAATTGTCTTAATTGATTTTGGGGCTGTGAAAGAAATCATGTCTCAAGCCACATCTTCTGGGAGGCAATCTCAACTAACAGTTGTCATTGGAACACCTGGCTATATACCCAGTGAACAATTCAAGGGTAAGCCTAATCTAAGCAGTGATGTCTATGCGGTCGGTGTAATTGCTATTCAAGCTCTTACTGGCTTGCATCCTGTTCAATTATCCAATGATGCGGATGATGAGATTGATTGGCATAGGTATACTCAAGTTAACCCCAGACTTGCAGAGATTTTAAATAAGATGGTGCGCCAAGATTATCACCAACGTTACAGGTCAGCATCAGAGGCTTTAGAAGCCATTCTTAAGCTCAACAGTCAACCAAAAAAAAGAGATAATAAAAAGCTAATTTTCATATTAATTTCACTATTATTATCTATTGTTGTGGGAGTAGTTGTTTTAAGCCACACTATTGATATTAGACCACCAAAAAATGAAGCACCAACACAAAGAAAAATACCAGCATTTTAATAATGCTAATTGCCAAATAGTTTACTCTTAGTGTCACCTAGAAATTCTAATTTACCGCTAAAATTACAAACGCTACGTGTAGACACCATCATCCCAATACTAAAAGAACCATCTTGGTTAATTTTAACTGGCTCTTTAGAAGCGTTATAAGCAACTAGATTCCAACTACCACCGTCTGTACTAGCAGCTTGCACAACAAGGTTATTGTCAAGCTCTAATAAATGTTCTGTTCCTAACTCTACAATACGTAGGTTAAAGCCCTGAGCGGTTGACTCCAAGGTTGCTTTTTTAATAGCTCTCCCGCTACTGAGAGGATCAGCAATTATCCCGGAACATGACACCTGTCCGACTATTTGCGTTTTTTGGGAGGACTTTAAAGCTGATGGTGGCTGTTGTGCAAGACCAATGAGTGTGAATCCAGCCCACGCAACTGGATCAGGATGTTCTTTCATTGTGGCAATCATAGCTTGCCGCAAAGCCCGTGCCTTATCAGGATTACCCTTGAGATTTTCATAGAACTGAATCATCAAATCTTTTGTAGGATTGTCGGGAACTGACCACAGAGAAGCGACAACGCTAGGAATTCCTGCAATTAGAAAAGGACGAGCTAATCCCAGGACTCCTTCAGAAGTAATTTCTCCAGCACCAGTATTACAAGCACTAAGCACTGCTAACTCACCAACCAAGGGAATCTCGTAAAGTTCTTCGGTTGTCAGCAGCCCATCATTGTCTCTAGAAGGAGTCAAAGTTAATACAGAAGTAGGCTCGAAGCCATCCTTAGCGATAACATCCAGGAAACCATGAGTAGCAAGATGAATATACTTAGCATTACTAAGTTGCTTTAATACAGTTGATTCAGTAGCTTGTTCCCCAATCAGGGGTGAAGTATTAAAGAAATTAGCAATTGTTTGTGCTTCTGTTGCCGTAGCTGGTAGGGATTCTGGGGTAATGGATTCAGATAATAATCCACTCAAGGTTAGTTTTGGCATTACAGGATTGCCTACCACCAAATTCCGAGATGGTAAGAAAGGATTTTTCTCGGCTCTAACTTTTAAAAGATTCAGTGCTTCAATTGAAGGCGCAATGTGAATTGTATTTTTCTCTATTAAATACTTACCATCTTTTGCCTTAAGAGCAGCAAAAGGAATTGTATACAACTCTCTGTATGGGAAAAAGATAACGTGTGCCTCTGGGTTGTCTGGAAGGTATTGTTCGATAGGCTGAATCAGAGTTTGGTACAACTGCTCCAGACAAGCTTTCTGAGAGGTGCAACTACTATTATTAATAGGACTATTAGATTTAATTAAAGATGTATAAGTACCACGTACCAAGTCTAAAACAGTAGAGTTATTATTTTGTTTCTGAGCTTCTAAACTAGCCTGCCGACAACCAACTAAAGCCAACTGCAACAAAACAGCAACAACACTTACGGTAATATATTCTCGTTTCAGTTGCTTTTGTGATTTTAGAAAAGACAAACATAAACCACTAAGAATAATAGTAGCAATTATACCAAACCAAAACTGATTATTTGGAGATTGATTCTGAAATGATTGTGAAGTTAAATTGAGCGATGTAGAAGCAACATCAACGTTATTAAAGTGTAGTTCTCCATTGGGTTTAACTACCCAAATGAAAAGCTCCTCACTAACTTGTTTGGACTTATTTAATATTGCCACGGGTGGCTCAAATCTGGAATACATGACAAAAGTGGAGTTTTGAGCTTTCGCCTCTGCTTGAATTTGAGCAAAGCTAAATGGCTGGAATTCTTTTTGCGTTTCCTCACGAGAAAACCTTGATACCTGCTCTGTGAATACAGAGGAACGCGCTCTTTCTGCAAATTCTAAAGCTTGTGGATACTTACGTTGCTCAATGTATAGTTTTTGCAGTGTCGAATAAACTGAACTATTACGATCTTGAGCGATAAGTTTGACAGTTTCACCGCTTTGACCTGAATCTAACATCCCCGCTCCATTGTCTAGCCAATGTAAAGCAGCTAGTAACTCTTTTTCCGCATCTGTAAGATTACCTTTACGGAGCAAAGCATAACCAAGTTTAGTTAGTAGTCTTACAAATTGACCACCATCCTCACCAATGTTTAGTTCGGTGCTGTATACGCTATCTTTACCAGAACCAAAGTCTCGCTCTTCTAATCCTTCATTTTTGTTTTTCTGGTAAGCTTCAATTGCTTTATCAAAAAGTCCCATTTCCATGTAGGTATCGCCCAAAAGCTCTAAAAGAGCTAATCTAACTCCTACAGCAGCAGGTATTTCTGAAGACTGGCTTATAGGATCTACAATTTTAGTTAAATCATTTATTTGAATACCCTGTAATTGCTCCTGCAAGAAATTGATAGCTTCATTATATTTACCTTGTTCCCTGTATATACTATTAATTACTGAATTAGCTGTAATTAAATGCCTATCAGCAATACTATAACTGAACTTCCAACTCGAAGGATCAAAATTGCTCTTTAGTGTAAAAGAATATTTAATACTATCGAAGCAGTATTTTAACGTACTGCTTTTATCTATAAACTTAATGTCATAGACAAATGAACATCTTAGGGAGATAGCAAAACCTAAATTTCTTTGATTCTTAGAATAGGTAGACAGGTTTTTATTAAATTCTTTAAAGTATTGTTCACAGTAACTAATTGTTTTATTCTGTTCACCAGCATCTGAAGCTAATTTACACAGAGTTGCATAAACTAACTCTTTACAAGACATCGCTGCTTTATTTTCTACATTTTTAGAGGCTGGAATACATTTTTTGTCTCGGCTGTAGTCAAAAACAGGGCTATTTTGGTATTGGTCAGCAATAACTAATGATTCTCCCTGTGAAGTTTCCAGATTTGTAAGCATTTCTAGAATTTTTTCTCCTTCTAGGAGATTCTTTCTAGCAGCATCTAGGCTGTCATTAGAATTGTAGTTTTGTGACCAAGTGTTAAACAGATCGCTAACTCTTTCTTCAGGAGTGCTATGAAGATAAGTCAAAAGTTTTTCTATTCTGTTAATGCTGTTATCATAATCTGGAGAATCTACTGAATTAACTTTTTTTGTTGTCTCATGCAATGGTGTGGAAATTGTATTTGGTTCTTGAGCAAACGTCAACGAGCTTGCGGTCAAAATAATCGCGGTACTGGCTACAAAACTAATGGTTTTTTGAATTAATTTAAACATGACTTCTCTTAAGAATGAGTAATTTAACCAGCTATTAAACAAATAAATGACTTTATGCGATCATAGCAGATTTAAGCGCAGTATATTTAAAATATTTTATATAGCAAAAGAATTTCAATAAATATTAAAATTAAGCGTAAATTTTGTTTTTTTTAACAAAGCATTGACTTGTTTGTAAAAAAGGCTATCACAGATTTGGATTGAAGCTGTTGTTTATGTAGAAATAATTATTTGATAGTCAATACTTTTCAGTTCTTCAAAAAATCACATTTTTTCTAACTCTACCTTTAACTGATGAGAGGATTGGATGAGCAAGCATTAGGAGCAGAGGCCTTGCTGATGCTATCTTTGGTAGGCGAAAAGTCGGGTAATGGGTATGTAGCGACATTGAGGGAAATGCAACCAGAGAGAGGCATTCAGCTGTCTATTAGCCGAAATTGCGATCGCTCACTATAGATAGTCTTTTATTGCGGTGTACACAGCAATTTTTCACTCAGTACTCAGCAATCAGCACTTTAGCAGGGTGGGAATTGTGACTTTAGGCAAAATCTGTCCAAGACACAAGGCATAAGTTGTCAAAATCGGACAACTTATGGCTAAAGTCACAGGCATCACCCACCATCAACCATTAGTTATTACCCTATTACATTCAGCTAAACTTGGCAGCGAACGCTGCCAAGTTTAGTATGCGCTCCGCCAGTGGCAACGGAAGCAGATGGTTCAAAAACCTCCAATATCAGCAGTTATAGACTGGAATATGGATATCTGACCTCTACTAGTTCACATCTTACCAGGGGACACAAAATTTACTCAATGTTATGGATTTTTACATAGCGGTTGAAGTATTTGTGAATATCCGAGATGCCTAGTAAGGACTGATGAGCCAGTTGAAGCCGTTCGAGCATTTTTTGGGACAGCTAAACCAAGGTTGGGACAAACAGGTAAAAAAGTTAGGCTTTGTGTCCCTATTTAGGATATAAGGTAACGTAAAAATTTAATATAAACGCTGAGATTATTGCTCGGATAGAGAAATAGAAGTATTTAATTATACATTTTATATTTTTAAACATAAGTACTATCGAAAGTCTACTGACACTGCTATTATTCTTTTAAGTGCTTTTTTGTGTACCCCTGTTCGATTGTAACTAATCTATTTAAGTAAAACTTTACTTAAAAGTATTTCTCAAAAGCTACTGAGCTTAAACTTAAACTTATTTAGCCAGCTATTTGCTACCAGAATTGGTAATTATTCCATATTTATAAATTACCGCTCTGGCTCAGTGAAATCAGACTGACATACTTTTCTTCCTGTTAAAGAGAAGAATACTGTTTTACTTTGTGGAGATATCTTCAAATGAAAGGAACGCTTGGTTTTCTGAATTTCTCTTGAGATATGGGTTATTAAACCTCTCTAATTTTAGTTCTGTACTTTTTAAAAGAAATAGTTATTTTCTTTATTAAGAAGATAGCAAAACATACTTCTATATTCTTTATAAGACAGTCAGGAATAAAGCAGAAAAAATTTACCTTGAAAAAATAATTCAATTTAATAAATTTTATATTATGAAATTTTTTTCTGATTTAGATGATATTTTTTTTACTAAGCTATACGCAAATCACAGTAAAAGAAAATCTTTGAGAAAACTTTTGCAATTTACTCAATTTTCTTGCAGAACTATCCCACTATTCTTCGTACTAGATTGTAGTGGAGATGAGAGTCTGCTTAGTGGCACTGCTACAAGTATGTCATAAGTTATGGACGAACTGAATCTCTACCTGCAATCGCTCATCCAAGAAGCTTGCAGCCATCAACCAACCAGCCCACAACGTAGTAAAGCCATTAACCGCTTGCTCCGAGCCATCTTAAACTTAAAGCGCAATCGGAGCAGGGATAATGATATCTACGAAGAAGCTCTATACAAGACCATGTTTAAATTGAGTAAGACAATTTGTGAAAAATATGATCCAAACCAAGGTTCTGTGCTGAAGTGGTTTAATACTTGTCTTCATCGTCAATACATAGATGAAATTCGTAAAGTTAACCGTCATCGCACTCGCAGGCAGTTTATAAAGCAAACTCATGATGTCGAGCTTGATCCTTTAGATCAAGTTGTAGCTGATATAGATGCTTCTTTGTTGCTGCCAGTTTGGCAATCATTTGTTCAATGGATTCAGGATGATCCTGATAATATTCTTAAGACTTGCCATATCAGAAATAATCCAAAAGCCAACTGTCAATCGCTTGCATACTTGAGATTAGTCATTGGTAAGGAATGGCAGGAAATTGCTGCGGAAGTAGGCTCAACACGTAGTGTAATTACGTCTTATTGGTGTAGAAAATGTGAACCTTTACTCCGAGAATGGTTAGAAAAGAATCAGAGACTGTTCGGAGAAGATAACTATGAGCGATAAACTAAGTGTTATACGGGAATTGGCAATTCAATTTCCAATTCCAGCATCGTTTCGCCAGCAAGCTAGAGCTTATGCGTCACAGTACTTCACTCCAAATGCCAAAGAAAGAATATATTTAAGTACCCTTGCTGTACTAGTTGCCGATGCCTATTTTCGACTATTAGGCTTTGAGACTAATCTTGCCAAACCAGAAAGATGGAATGCTGTCAGCCGTTTATGGAGTGAAGCAAATGAATTGGAATTAACCGGATTAGGTTATTTGGAATGTCGGGTGGTTCCTGTAGAGCAACATACTGTGACATTACTACCAGGACGCTTGAGTGGCGGGCAAGGTTCTCCTGTCAGTAATAATTGCCTTGGTTACTTATTTGTAGAAATTGCTAGTTCAGAAAAAGAAGCGACACTAATTGGTTTTCTGCCTGCTGTTCATCCTGAAACTGTTGATAAAGAAATTGCAATTGACGAATTGCAGTCTATGGACGATCTGATTGATTACTTGGCGCAACAGGAAGCTTTCTCACTTTCTAGAATTCCTCAGACAGATGAACTTACCATAGAATTTGCTCAAAAAAAAATTACTTACTTAAGAAATTGGTTGAACAATATTTATGAAGGAGAATGGGAACCTTCGATGCGTGATCTGAGGGCTGCCACCTGCAAGAAGAGGTTCCTATTGGCAGGGCAAGGATTTGAAATGCAGCTTTCTGTTTCCCAAAACGACAGCCAATTAATTTTTGTCAGAGTTATTATTCAAGGTGAAAGGGCTTCTCTACCTGTAGGTATGCAAGTTAGTGTACCAGATGAATCCGATATTTATACAGAAACAGTGAATGAGCCTGCTGATTTGATTTCTATCCCGCTAGAATTATCTCCAGGTGAAGAGTTTTGGGTAGAAGTGCGAATCGGAGATACCTTCATTAGAGAATACTTTATTGCCTAAAGAAGAGTGGAAATGGCATTAAGAATCTCTTTTAAAATTGGTGGCAGAGTAAAAATTAATAACTCTGAAGTTTTGCCTGTTACTCTTGCCATTTATGATCAACAAGGGCAGATAGAAGAACTTGTTTCATTTCTTTCGCCTCTACCAGAACTTTTAGAATCTAAGTTCAAAGATTGGCAATATTATATTGGTCTACAGGGCGATCGCCGTCGGGTTGCTAAAAATCGGGATAATCGAGTTTCAGGAGTAGTTAATCTCACAGAACTCGCCAATTCTCTGAAAGCAGAATTAAACAGATGGTTAGGTAGAGATGGCTGGATAGATGAAAATGGACAGCCAGATCCTCGCGTCAGTCTTGTTTTGGAAAAGTTCAGAGGAAAAATTACCGAAAAAGATGAAGTCCAGATTATTGTGCAGACAGAAGACCGAAAATTGCGCGGACTTCCTTGGCAAGAGTGGGATACATTAGCGGGGTATACCAGCAGAGGTGTAGAGGTTGCCATCAGTGCAACGAATTTTAAGCGGCTGACTCAAAAGCAAACACCACAATTGAGAGCAACTGCACGCATACTTGTAGTGTTTGGTGACGAAAAGCTGGGTTTTGCACAAGAGGAAGATTTTCTTAAAAGCCTTAAGCGATATGGTGGAGAACCTCATATTCTCAGACAACCTACACGTCAAGAATTAGAAAAAACGTTACAAGATAGTCAAGGCTGGCACATTTTCTTTTTTGCTGGACATAGTGAAAGTGATCCTAATGGCAGGATTGGGCGTATCCAAATTAATCCTGCTGATGGTAAACAAGGAATTATCGAAATCGCTGAGTTGAGAGACTTGCTAGAAGGAGTCATCCAAAAAAAGCTGCAACTGGCAATTTTTAATTCTTGTGATGGCTTAGGACTGGCAAATCAGTTAACGCAGCTATCTCTGCCTTACTGTATTGTGATGCGGGAAATGGTTGAGTCCTCTGTGGCTAGAGAATTGTTAAGGCATTTTCTCGAAGCTTTTGTTAAGGATCGTTCTTTATTTGCATCGATGAATGCAGCTCGCCAGCAGTTACATAATAAATTTGAACCTGGTAAAAGTTGGCTGCCGGTGATTGTAGCCAATCCCTTGGCTAAAGAATTGACATGGAATAGTTTATTTTCAGAGAGAAGATTGTCTTGGCAGTGGGAGATGGTACTGGGCGTAGTTGCGCTTGCCATGTTGATTTGTCTACCTGTGGGAATCTTCTACGAGTTTCAGGGTTGGGAAAATTTAATATTTTACGCTCAACTATATCCTCATATAACTGTATATCCTTCGATGTTTCTCTGGATGCCTCTGTTTGCTTCTTACAGAGCGCATTGTATGATTCGTGTTAAAACACGTCCCTTTATTATTTTCACATTTGTTACGGTTTTGATTACAACGGGAGCGTTGTTTTTTGAGCTTAATAACAATCGCATGATGTTAATGGAGTTTAAGCCTGATGCAGTAATAAGTATTCAGGCTGAGAAACTTGACAAACTCTATTCTGTTTGGAAAACTTCTCAGGCAGATATCACAAATGTTACCCAAGAAATGTTTAATTCTCAAGGAGCTTTTGATGCTGTGGGAAATTTGACATTGAAGAAATCTGATTTGGAATTAGGTATCAAACGCATTCATACAGTTAATAATATTGCCGGATTACAAGGACTTTTACGAGTTGCTACTGCTTACGATGTTTGGAGAGAAAACACGAAAGCTTTTTCTATAAGTAGGTGGTTTTATGCCATCAATTTTGTTGCTATTGTTGCTTGTGGCGTTCAGATTCTGGCACTCGTTTCAACAATTCTTTTTGTACCAGATTCTATTTTTAATAAAAATAAATACCTGACTTATCTTATCATGTGCGAGTTAGGTGTGTTGTTGTGGCTGCCTTTTCAAGGCTACAGTATAGAACATACAAAAAGCCTGTTATTCTCATCTGAGTTTCGAGGTACTTTAGCTGGCATTAATGTTATAACTTATGCAATTATTTCTATACTATTTTTAACAACTATTACTAGCATATACAAAAGTGCCACCAGAAAGTATCAGCCTATTCTGCTGTCTTTCTTATTAGGTAGTTTAGTTTTAACGCTTTTAAGTAGTGTATTTGGAGTGTCTCTGATTGATGTTCTATTTGGGATGAGCAGTACTGATCCCCTAATTCCTTGGTTTGCAATTATTACTTTCTTCGCTCCTGTATTTTTTCTGCTCGTTCGTTTGATTGATCTTCGCGTGGGAGATGAGTGAATATGGCAGATCGGTTAATCAGCAAAGAACGTCAGAAAGTAATTCTGATTGTTAGTTTTGCATATATATTACCAGTTATACTGATTTATCTGGGATTAATCCCTTTTTCCTGGCGATTTTATGTCCTAATTTTATCTGCTATAGCTATTTTGGCGATCGCTCGACTGTACAAATTTTCTGCTGTTGAACTAGGATTTACTCAAAACCGCTTAGGAATTGCTCTTAAAGCTATTTCTTTGCCAACTTTAGCTTCTGTGCTGTTGATGTCTGCCTACTATGCTACTCAAGGGCCACTCATCGACAATTCTGCATACAGTTGGAATTTCTACCTTTTTTTTGTTGGAGTTTCTGCACCTGTGCAGGAATTTCTCTACCGTGGCTTTTTATTCAGTCTATTTTCTAGAGCCAACTTTGCCAGTTGGTTACAGATTTTACTTTCCACATTATTCTACACCTTAGTCCATCTTATCTATCAAGACATCCTGACATTAGTGTTCACATTGATGGTCGGTCTTTTCTGGAGCTACCATTACGCCAAGTTTCGGAATTTATACAGTGTTATCCTCAGTCACTCATTACTTGGTGCGATCGCTATTCTATTTGGTTTGGTATGAGATTAGACAATCTGTTAATTGTTTTGCAGCATGAACCAGCTTCAGTTCGTATCTAGATTAGCTTGGTTTAGTAAGGAGGGGAAAAAATTAGTCTTTTGCAGCATCTAGTAGATTTACTTCGTATCTATATTGATAGCTAAATAGTTTTCTAAAACATCCTCATAACAGACATTGAGATTGAGAAACAGCAACTAAAAAAAATACTAGGGAGCCTATCATGGGTAACATATTTGTTTTTTTACTTATTGTGCTTGGATTCCTCGGATATTTAGTATCTCAAATTTATAACGAATTAACTCGACTAAATTCTAGAGTTGACAGAAACTTTTCTGGAATAGATACACAACTATCAAGACGGCACGCTGTGATTAAAAAGCTAGTTGCTAGCGTTGGTAGAGAAGAAAAAAGTGTTATTAATCAGTTTGAGGCATTGACTAAACTCATAGAAAAAGCAAATTTACAACGTGGAAATCAACAAGCTGTATTTGATACAGAGAACCAGATATCAAGGATGTGGAATCAAATACTGAATTTACCACAACTCCAAAGTATACGCGGGTTTAGAGACTTGAACAAACAAATTGCTGAAATAGAAGAAGAAATTGCTGCATCAAGAAGGACTTATAACGATAGTGTTGAAAGATTTAATACTTATTTGATGAGTTTTCCTGCGGGTTTTATTGCACAACTTCTTTTTAAACAGTTCCAACAAAAAACTTATTTTCAAGCAACTGCTGAGGAAAGACAAGATATAGAGATTTAATGTTGATGTTGCTGTTGTCATCAATCATGAAATAAAGGTAGATATAACATGGAAGAAAAATATACTTACGCAGTAGAGAGCTTATATACTCATCATAGTTTCAATCCCAGGCTCATCGAAGTCGAAGCTGCTAGGAAGGAAAAAATTAAAACTCAGCTAATTTTTGGTGGATTAATTTGGGCTGCACGGATTTTTATTGGTGTTTTAGCTTTAGGTATCTTCATGTCCATAATTGCATTTTTCGTAGACTCAGGAATTTCTCATATTCTTAGTTCTATCGTTGCAGGAGGAGTGATTTATGGACTAATCTATGCAATAAATTGGGCTAAGACTCGCATTAATTTTTTTGTTAACAAACATACAACTCTACTGTTTTATCTCCGTAAAGATGCGATTGAAAAATTTGTAAAAATTATTTTTCCAAATGCAGAACAGATAATATTTGATCCCCAGGTTTCATCTAAGAGTCAGATTCAGGGAGCTTTGTCTAATTTGTTCTACAACAAATTAAAAAAATATACAGATAAAAATATCCTTTCATTCACTATGAATAAGCGAAGATTTCAGATGGCAGATGTAGAGCCTATCTATGTAATGAGTTCGCGGAAGGAACCTATCGAGCTTGATACATTTGTCGATAGATATAACGGCGAGTTTGTCTGTTATTTCAAAGGAATTGTTTATCAGATGGAATATGAAAAAGAGAACCTAAATACGGATTTTTTAACCTTGATTATTCCTAAAAATGCTGCTCCTAGTCCAACTAAACCTATCAAAGAGGAACGTCATATAATTCAAGTAAGTAAAGATTATCCTCAATTAAAGCTGGTGAGCAGAGATAAACGTCGTCCAGATAGATTTATCAAGCGAGGCTATGAGGAATATAGTGTGGAGAATATGGACATGGAAGATAATTTCTATGTTTTTACCAACAATGAAAATGAGTCTAGAAAATTGCTGTCTTATCGATTTATGGAACTTATTGTAAAAGCTACCTTACCAAAATGTAACGACAATGAAACAGCAAAATCGAAAGTGGTAGAGTTTCTTTTAGGGAATCAGCACAATAAACCTAATTTCTGGATGGAATTTAACAATATTACTCGCAGAAATAATAAACCATTACAAAAGCTCACAGTTGTGTGTAGAAATAGGGATTTAACTTTTTTTGATTTAACAGGAGAAAAATCTTGTACTTTAGATAACTTTCAGCAGAATTTTCAAGAACTTGAAACCATATTACATTCAATAATTACTACACTGAATCTTGAGCAGACAAATTACAATTGATTTTGTGATTTTGGCAGGAATTATAACTATGAGTTTTGAAATTCAAGATATGAATCTCTATATCTCAGAATCTGATGTTATACAAGCTATCATTAATCAACGTATCCAAGAACTCAAATCTCAAAAACCGAGATTTAGATTAGTATTTCCCCATACCTTACTCGCATTTGTTTGGTTATTTCTCATCCTGACATCGGTTACAAGGTTGGCAATTTCTGCCATTAGTTTTTCTTTAAATTTAGTTGTTATCTCAAAAGTATATTCTGATTTTGTTATATTTATCTTATCTTTACTATTGATACCTCTAATAGTTTCTTGTATCAATCATGTAAAAGATTTTAAACTTTACAAAAATAAATGGCGAAGCTTAAGAAAAACACCTATTAATACAATAGAGATAGAAAGCTATTTCTCTGGTAAAAAGAATAAATTTACAGAAAAATATCATGAGTATATAAAAAATGTTCAGAAAAAAGTTGAGAATATAGAGAAACGTGAGCGTCTAAGTTCAACAACAGCCGATGAAGTAAGAAGTTTACGATATCGAATTTCTCAAGCGGTTGATAGATTAGAAATTTTGAAAAAAGATTATTTTTTGCGGTTAGATGCTGTGGAATTAGAGTTAAAAAGCAAGCTGCTTCACAATCAAAGTGATATAGAAATTGAAGCGGTTCTAGAATCTCAAATGTCAGTGGAAAGGTTAGAAGAACAAGTGGAGGCTATCAATTATTATTTACAGGCGGTTGATGAAATGGGTTGGAATTAATTTCTCTGTCAGAAAATATCTCATATGAACCGATTGAAGACTTTCTTATAGGACGAATGGAACCAGGATATGGTTAATTGGCATCATCTGAAGGTGGCTGTGTTCAAATTGTCAAGAAGTTAGTTGGCAAAACTCAAGATAAATCTTACTTAGCTAATCCTCTTTATGCTGCTGTAAATAAAGAGCCTCAACCTCAATACACAGAAATTGTTGATGCCCTACTCGTCAGTGAAGGTTAATCAGATAGCACTCTAAGTTTTTAATTTATTAGTAATTTTGGGATACAAAGCCTTTTGATGCTTATCGTATGACATGGCAGGAATATCAACAAACTTGGACACTAAATAATGGTCATGCTTGTCCTTTACCGTGGAGAAGGGAATGGAATCAGATATGAACTTCATAGTTATGCAAAACTTAAAAATGTTAATCAAAATCAAGAATTCTCGCTTTTTATTAGCCGTTGCAACTTTGACAGCATTCAATTTCATTGCCTTCATGCCCTACTTCCAACAGCCACCAGCCCACGCACAAAGTAGAAAAATTATAATAACAGAAAATAAACTTTTAATTTCTGCCAGTGCAAATAATAAATTTAAAACCTTTGTGGAAAAGCAAACCTATTCTATTGCTTATCCACAAAACTGGTTTGTTACAAGATCCTGGAGGAATTTAGTACACATTACTAACCGTAGACTACCAAAAACGGGTGATGGAAGCTTTCCTGATTATTTAATTAAAACAGATGTGCAAATTCTTGAAGAAAATTTTCAATCTGTTTTAACTAGAGAATCTTCTTCTCCTTCACCAGATGGAGACAGATTAATTAAAAGAGAAAGTCTCAAAATTGACGGCAAAAATGCTGTCAGATTATGGTTTACTGGTGAGGGAACGGAAATGTTATTGACACTATTACCATACAAAGGCAACAAAACAGCTTACATGATAACTTTCTACACAAAAAATAATTCCCATTTCTTACCACTTATTGAAAGAATGCACTCATCTTTTAAATCATTAAATTGATAATCAAAATAGCCATTACCTAACTAATACAGAATCAACCAAATTAACAATATGTAAATGAAATACCAACGATTAATAATCCAATTTGCTAGTTATCTAGTTAAGGCTGGTAATGGGTAGCCGCCGAGATACCAGCAAAATGGGACATCCTGTAAAGTTATGTTACAAAATATCCTTTAACAATTTACTAACTTGCCCAAAAATGGTATACTAGCATTCAAATTATTGCACACTAAAATCAACTCTTCGCCCTATTAAGTCCCCCAAACTTGCCCATTAATGACCTTTTTTGGTGATGTTTTCACAAGAGAGGAGACGCTCAAATCGGTATTGAAACAAGGTTAAATCAAGGGTTTTCAAACATCTGCGTAACATAACTTTACAAGGTGTCCCATTTTGCTGGTATCTCGACGGCTACCCTTATATCTCTTTAGGCTTGTGTCGCTCTTAAGTTCTAGCTTATAAAATATAAATATTAATCTAGAACTAAGTGTAAACTATGCCTCGGAAAATCTGCGGACTTGGCTTTGACTGCGCCTCTATGATGTTGCAACCGGGGATAGACCCAGGATTTTGCTTGAATTATGAGACTTGTGGGGCAGCCACCAGACTGACTCCAGATGAGGAAATCGAGCTGATTCGCGTGCGTGAAATTGAGATACGCTCTAGACGAGAGCAAGCGCAGCGTATTCAGGAAACCATTAGAACTACGCGCCGCCAAGCAGCAGTGATGATGCTGATGTCTAGGGGATGTCCTCAAACTCCTGAGTCTTTGGGTGTGAACGCACAAATGCAGGAGATCGCCGCCTGTGTAGAACAGTTGCATCATCAACTAAATAATCTAGAAGGACACTACATCGCCCCTCCCGGCTGTGAGGTACACCATTATAATGTTAAACGTCCTAGTGGTGTTTATGGTTATAACAAGCTCACGGCATCGGAGCCGATTTTTGAACCATCCGAAAAGCAGGAGAAAGTCAGGGTTATCCACCTCAGCCATGACTACGACCCCCGCAACCTCCAAGCACGGCTAGGGATCGACCGCCGAAATAAGCTGACTCGTGTACGAACCCTCTTGGCTCTTGCGGTTGAGTTGCTTCAGTCTTGCGCTAATACATTGAGTGATGAGTCATCAGTTCAGAGTAACTCATTACTCATGACTGTGGACTCAACACTATCTACTCATGAGGTTAGTGAACCCTCACCCGCCGTTGGCGATCGCCTACAGTCGGCAGAAGGCCATGGCCCCATTACCAACGAACCTAACCCATCACCAAATCATCTGGTTGATATTGTAGAAACCCAAGAACATGGCACTAATGCACAGATTGAAACTCCATTATAAGAATCCTCTGTCTAATCTCTGCGGAGCAATCTTATAAGGTTTGAACACTTCAAGTGTGCTTAGTTTTTTGTCAAAATTATAGGGAAAAGAACCCAGCTACTGAATGCCAAATTGAAATGGGCCTTGTGGGTACTAAGTAAGACTCATATTAGCTTAATCATTATTTATGCTGTGTACACTGCATATCGACTATCATTTATTCATATTTATCAAAGCCAGAAGTTATGGCTAGAGGCAATCCAAATCCTAAAACACAGCATTTGCCAAAGCAGAAAACTAATTGGAATAATCTGCCTACAGAAGTTAGCAGATATCCCAAAGCTTTCTCCCAACAAATTTTAGGATATGCACGAGCGCTCGATGGTCAATGCAGCCCATTTGAGTCGATTATTCCTCTATTAGATAAACTAACTGCTGATGAACTAGAACAAATCAAGCTGGCTATTGAATGCTTATCTAGCAAAGAATTAGTACAGTCGGGTGACAATGGCTATGGCAATTTAACTGAACCTTTGCCCCAGATACAACAAGCATCTGGAAAGGAGACAAATTCACCTGTCGCAGACGCTACGTATAGCTTGCTACCCCATACTAATACGATTTCTGCCCCATCCTACAGTGAACAACAGCACTCCTCACCACAAGAGAGTTCCCCTCCTGTAGTGCTGGACTCACCAACACCAGAAACTGAAATTGCAGTGTACACAGCAAGTAGTGAGGTGAAGCAGTACCAACCAGTAACAGACTTGAGCAATTGTCAAGCGGAACAACTGCGCTCAAGGTTTGGTTTTGTTCCTTCGAGATTCCAATTAGGAATTATTGACTGGGTTATTAACCAAAAAGGTAACGGCTGCTGTAATGCTGTCGCCGGGTCTGGTAAAAGTACGACACTTTCTATTGTTGCTAAGGCTCTTTGGGAGATAGGATTAAAACCTCATGAAATTAAGATTTGTGTTTTTGGTAAGGATAATTCAACCCATTTAATAAAAAAGTTTGGCCCCCTGTGGAAAAGTTCAATTAGTACGCTTCATAGTGCCGCATTTAGCTTGATTAGAAGAGAGCTTAATGTGCAACATAGTGAAGAGATAGTAGTTGCCAAGTATAAGTATCAGCGTATTGCTCAAAGCCTAAATTTAATTCCTAAGCGTGGACTGAAAATAGGTAGACTCTGGCAAGAAGGGATAATCAGCAATGATGATGATTTTCTCAAGCTGATTGATTTAGTAAGACTCTCGCATCAACAACCAACAGCAGAAGTTGTCCAAGAAATCGCTTCACATCACGACATTGAGAGTGTACAACAACCCCAGCTAGTAGCTAAATGGATTGCTTATTGTCTCACCCTTGGTGAAGAAATGGCAATCACTCAAAAAAAGCTGGATTACACGGATCAGATTTGGCTGGCTGTTAAGTGGAGATTGCACGAACGCCCTTGGTTCAAACCTTACAAATTTGTCCTGGTTGATGAATGTCAGGATTTGAATCCTTTGCAGTTAAGTCTAGTTCTCATGCTTGTGGGCTTTGAGGGGCGCATACTGGCAGTTGGAGATCCCAGACAAGCCATCATGGGGTTTGCTGGAGCCGATAACCAAAGCTACAACAACATTGTCAGCCTTACCAGGGCGGTAGAACTCCCTTTATCGATTTGCTACCGTTGTCCGAGGGAGCATATCGCCCTGGTTAAAAAGATTTTTCCTCACATCCCCATTGAACCAGCCCCAGATGCTATTGAGGGAGTAATTCATCAAATTGAAAAAAAAGGTATTGAAAATTTTCTTCATAACGGCGATGTAATTATTAGCCGCAAAACTGCCCCATTGGTTAGCTTGTGCATTAAGTTAATTGGACTGGGAATGAAGGCTACTGTTAAGGGTCGTGATGTAGGCGATTCTCTGAAGAAAGAACTCGATTTGATAGCCAAAATGCCCGGATACAGCTTTAATTTTTTCAATGATACTGTTGCACATTATCAAGAAATTAAACTGCAACGTTACCGTGATTTGGATAATGAAGAGGAATTAAGACAGAAATTGGTAGATAAAATAGAAGCGATTTTAGCTATTTATCAGTCTCACGCACAAGCTACAAGTGTTGAAGATTTAAAAAGTTATATTGATGAAATCTTCAGTGATGAAAATTCACCCATAACTTTATCTACTATCCACAAGTTTAAAGGAGGTGAGGCGGAAAGAATATTTATTTATCAACCTGAAGATGTGCCTATGAAATGGAGAAATCAACTCGCTTGGCAGGAGGAGCAAGAGAAAAATCTATTGTATGTTGCTTTAACTCGCAGTAGAGCAGAGTTGTTTATTGTTGGTGAGCCAGATTGGTATGCTCCATCAAAAGAAAAAAATGATGAAGCTAAAAAAAGTAAAAGGCAGGTAATACATTGAACATAGAATCAGTGTTCTGGGAAGCAGTGTTTTAAAAAATAATATGTTTTGCTAATTTTTGCTATTTGGTTTGACAAAAATTTAGATTTAATTAGTCCTTTTTAGGATAGTTAATCTTCCATTGTTATCAGATAATTAGCAATCTCTGAGTCTTCTAATTCTTTCAAGAAGCCAGTTAATGCAAATGGACATTTACAACTTAGTGCTGTTTCTATAGAATCAGCCTTTAACTGGTATTCTTGACAGAGAATATCAAACATATCTTCAGTAGTTAATTCTAGATTCTTATCTAATTCCCAAACTCGTACTTCTATTGAAGTTGTTAACTCATACATGAGTACACCTACTACTGCTCAAACCAGTTTAAGTTAGGACTCAAGAGCATTTAAGCATTTACTGCGATGTTTTACTAATACTACACAGCAATTTGGCTTAAGCTCGAATTATCTTCAAGAATCTTTATTTCTTCTTGAGAAAGTGCTTTAGGTTGCATTTGTTGTAACTCGCTTAAGACAATTTTGATATTTTCTGCATTAAATTTGTAATACTCAGTTAAACTGCCGATGGGATGATTAAATTCCTGATAGCGGTGTTTGAAATATAATTCAATATTTCCCCGATGCGCCCAACTACCCAATACTTTAATAGTAACAGTACCGTAGTGTGGAATTAAATCTCTTTCTATCTCTGCTATTCGCTTGATAATGGGTCTAGTGGTAACGCCTATCTTGTATAAAGTGCCGATATTAGTTTGAATTTCTAAGAAATACAATGTACAAGATAAGATGCGTTTAAGTTGAGCGTGGTACAGTTTTAAATCGGTAAGTTTGTACGCCAAATCAAGAGCATTTTTATGTTGAGCGTGTTTCAAAGCCAACTCTAATTTCAGCAGTTTTTTCAGTATTAGCGGTTCTTGCACTGTGTTGAATCCCTGGAAATCCAAAGCTCCTACAGGGATTTTACCCAAATCACTAAATTCATAACCCGGTTGTTTTAAATATATGTTTTTTCTTAATACTCCAGCTTTCAATAAGCCAGGAAATACTAAGTCACCACTAATAGGATAATTTTTAGCTCCGTACTCTCTCCACAGCAGTTTTAATTGCTTTAAATCTTTAAGAGCTAGTTCAATATTAAAATTATCATATAGTGGTAGAGTGGGAAATTCACTTTTAGCTATGGGGCGACAAGTTTCTTCATCATGGGCAAAATGATGTTCTTTTACCTTACCTTTTTTAGCAATTAAACCACCCTGGCAATAAGGACACTTGAGTAAAGTTTTACCACTGTTGATATCTTCAATACATACTAGATAGCCATCTTTATCTACACCGTATTTTAACCACATTGGCACACCATCATTTAAAAGTCGAATTGGCTCTTATCAGTGTGCTGCAACTTTTTCAAAATGTGTCTATCTTGGGGTATGATAATGTTAGTTGGAAAATTTAAGTGTCATACACTGAAGCGTAAGCGATCGCAGGGATAACTTTTCCTGACCGAGCGTCATCTGGGGAAGATTGCCCATAAATCAGCGTCTTCCGCGTGGTTCTAGCTATATAATAAATTATATATAGCTAGAACAAGGGACTTGAGCGCACCGCAGAAAAACCGAACAACGTAATCTATTTACGGGACGTTATGGATTTTTACATAGCGGTTGAAGTATTTGTGAATATCCGAAATGGCTAGTAAAGACTGATGACCCAATTGAGGGCGTGAGAGCGTTTTTTGGGGCAGATAGATTAACTTTGGGACAAACAGGTAAAAAAGATAGGCTATGTATCCCTATTTAGGATATAAGGTTACGTAAAGAGACATTATCGTAACCTAGTTTTTATGTCTGGTCGCATCGTAAAAGTCAATAATGATACTCTGCCTTCGGTAATGGAATGGTGGACTCAACCGGATGTGTTGGCGATGTTGTTGGCACAGAAGCGTAGTCAGTCCACTCGTAGGGCCTATGACTGGGACATTAAAGATTTTTTTGCCAGGATGTTTGGGGTGGAATCGACGGCGGAATGGGTGGTACGATTTTTGGCACTGCCAGGGGCGCAAGCCTTGGGGTGGGTGGTTAAGTACAAAGCCAAGCTAATTGAGCAGGGGTTATCGGAGGCTACGGTTAATCGGCGGTTAGCTGCTTTACGGGCGCTGGTGCATCAAGGTAGGGTGTTGGGGGTTTGTGGTTACACCTTGGAGGATATCAAGGGTGAGACTGTTATTAAATATCGAGATACCACTGGTGTTACTCCCCAAGAATTTAAGCAGATTCTTTTGACTTGCGATCGGACAACAGCCAAGGGGGTCAGGGATTATGCTTTGCTACGCTTGCTTTGGGATAATGCGCTGCGCCGGGGGGAGATTGCCAAGTTAAAGATAGGGGATTTTGACCGTCAAAATAGCAAACTCATGGTTTTGGGTAAGGGAAGGGGGAGTCAACGGGAGGCGATTGATTTAACTCCTAAGACTAGGGATGCAATTTGTTATTGGTTGGCGTTTCGGGGGTTGGCATCAACTAAAGATGCGTTGTTTGTGGCGTTAGATAAGAATACACCAGGGCATCCTTTGTCAGATACGGGGCTGGCCAAGATGGTGAGAACACGGGCCAAACAGGCGAATATTACTAAGCCGTTATCACCGCACCGCATTCGGCACAGTTCAATTACGGCGGCGTTGGATGCGGGGCAGAGTGTGCGGGAGGTGCAGAAGATGAGTCGGCACATCAAGCTGGAGACGTTGATGATTTATGACGATAATCGACAGCAGCACCAGTTGAAGGTGAGTAGTGTGCTGGCGGATTTGGTTTGATGGTGTCTAGTTGTCAAAGCGATCTGCTTGTTAATTAGTTCTGGGTGTCACAATTATTGTTTGTCATGACTTTATATATTAGTAACTATCTAATTTTCTGACGGATGTTTGTAATGAGGTTGATTAATCGTGGGACATAAATAGTCAAAAGAATTATCAGTATGCTCTAGTTGCATATTCCGAGGTGCATTTAAAGCAATGACAGCATCGCCACAAACCTGTATACCAAGAGATTTCAACCCTGTTTACTGCTGTATAATACTGATGTATCCCTTATTTTCAACTAATTATGGTACAAACAATCCAAGCGCGGGATATCAGTCTTTACGAACTAGAGGAAAATTTTGGGTTGGAGTTAGTTACCAACACTGAATTTTTCACAGAATGGACAGAAAATTTACCCTTACTAACGGATAACGAACAATTATCTTTAGAACGAGTAAAAAGTAATTATTTAAACTTAACTAAACGCCGTCCCATGTCCGAAGAAGTAGTGAAGATGGTTGTACTGTCTCCACTGCTTGATTTAGCTGGTTTTTATCAACCTACTTTCGAGATTGAAACAGAAACCTCTACTGAAATTTCTGCTATTGATGAAAGTGTTATTGTTAAAGGTAGTATTGATGTTTTAGTCGTAAATAAAAGGCTTTGGATACTTGTTATTGAATCTAAAAGCACTAAATTTGATGTAATATCTGCACTACCTCAAGCACTTGCTTATATGCTCGACACTCCTAATGTTGAACGACCGACTTTTGGGTTACTTATCAACGGTAGAGAGTTTGTTTTTGTCAAGCTAGTTCAGGCAGAAAAGCCAAAATATGCTCGGTCTGATGCTTTATCAATAGAAAAACAAAATGAATTTCAGCAGGTTTTAAGTGTACTAAAGAAACTTGGTGAATTAATTTGATTGTAATATTACTAAAAGTGTTGAGGAATAGAATTATCATCCATTCTGGGTTATTCCTCATCTTCATCTGTATATAGGTTATCGTCAAGGTTTACACCGAATGGTAGGGTATCAAAGCCTAAGTTTTCTAAAGTTAAAATGGCTGACTCGACTGAGTAATTGTTGATTGTTTCTTGATTCACTAGGGACGTAAGTAATTCACAAACTCCCTTGTATTGATTAGCATTGTAATCAATCCATCTGTTTTGAAATGCCAGCGCATCATGCAGTGCCATTACCACTTCTGTATAGGGGTCAAAAGGTAATTTATCGCGCAACGAGCGCATAGTACGCAGTAGATTATCTGCATAGACGGCGGCTATTGGTTCTCCAGAGTAAGAGGAGAGTTTTTGTAAATCTACTAAGAGATTTTTGGTAATTTCTACTCCTGAAACTTCTAAGACAGTCTGTTCAATATTCATTGTTTTTATCTGACAATAAGTTCAGTTTATTTGGAGCTAATTCACATTTTATAGAGTAGATTTATGGGATGAAACCGCAGTTGGGATAAGCTCTGTACCAATTCTAACGGCGATACTAAGTCTACAGGTTACTTTATTTTCTAGCGTATTAATTTTCTTCCTCAAGATACTCTACCACCGCCGTCAGGTCTGCTATGGCACGGTTAAATCGATTTAACATTGCTTGGGTTACTTCTGGGTCAGCGTTGACGGTTGCCAGTTTTTTCTTTACACAATGATCTGCTATAGCCATAACAGCCAGCCTGTATACCTGCTGCTCATAATTCCCTGTTGGTGAGGTCAGCCAGATAAAAACCAAGTTGGTCTTGTCCGCCTTATGGCGTACTATTGACATACAAACTCTGTAAGTTAGTATATTCGTCACTTACAAACTTACAGAGTTACTAACTTACAGAATAACAGAGTTACGGAGTCGGATGTGCGTATTATTGCTATTGTGAACGGAAAGGGGGGATCAGCTAAGACGACAACTAGCGTCAATTTAGCAGCCATCCTTGCTGAGAAATCAAAAGTATTATTGGTAGATGCAGATCCTCAAGGTTCTGCTACTTGGTGGGCAGAGCGCAATGAGCGAGATTTTGAACTAGCTAAGGAAACAGATACGAATGAGTTGTTAAAACTTAAAAAGGTAAAAGGCTTTGATTTTATTATTGTGGACACTCCCCCAGCACTCCACTTTGATGCACTGAAAATTACTATCGATGCAGCTGATTTTGTTGTGCTGCCTTCTCCGCCAGCCCCAATGGATCTTCAGGCGCTAATTGAAACAGTACAAGCATCAATAATGCCAGCAAAAGTTAAGTTCCGAGTTTTATTAACCCGTGTTGATCCGCGTAGTTTAGGTAAGGCGCTTGATGCTCAACAAGCATTGATGCAAGGGGGTATTCCTGCATTTAACGGATTTGTTAGGGCTTATGCTGTTCATGAACAAGCTGCTCTTGATGGCATACCAATTACTCAAGTTCGGGGAAAAGTAGCTCGTGAAGCCGAAGGGGATTATCGGCGTATTGCTGATGAGCTTTTGAGAGAGGTGAATACTCATGCCTAAGCCTCGCCGTCGTTTATCTGATCTCGTTCAAGAAGAAACGCAGAAAATCAGAGAGCCGAACTTACAGACTTCGGAAGTTACAAAGTCCGAAAGTTTGTCAGCAAATCCGAGTGAAGCAGAAGATAAAATTACAGAACAACAAACTTCCAATGTTACGGACTTACAGACTTCGGAAGTTACAGAACCTGTAAGTCAACCGAAATCTGCAAACAGAACAGACTCAACGCCAGAAGCAGTTACAGAACAACAGACTCCCAAGGTTACAGACTTACAGACTTCGGAAGTTACAAAGTCCGAAAGTTTGTCAGCAAATCCGAGTGAGGTAGAAGATAAATTTACAGAACAACAGACTCCCAAGGTTACAGACTTACAGACTTCGGAAGTTACAAAACCTGTAAGTCAACCAGAATCTGCAAATAGAACAAACTCAAAAACAAAAGAAGTTACAGAAGAACAGACTTCCAAGATTACAGACTTACAGACTACCGAAGTTACAAAGTCCGATAGTTTAGTGGAAACTCCAAGTAAAGTGCGAGATAAAGTTACAGAACAACAGACTCCCAATATTACAGACTTACAGACTTTGGAAGTTGCAGAGTCTGTTTCTTATAAGGAAAGTGCTATTAAGCGGGAGGGTGAAGCAATCAACAAAGCTACAAAGTTACAAAGTTTGAAAGATACAGACTTACAGAGTACCGAACTTCCAAAGTATTTAAAATTGGAGCGTAAGGAAACACGATTGAGACAGGATCAGATTGACGCACTCACTGATCTAACCCGTAAATTAAATAGAACAAAACGAGTTAAAGGTGGTGAAAGACTTACAGATAATACTTTGATTCGTGTTGCCGTGGATTTACTGCTGAGTAAAGCTTCGGAACTTCAAGGTACTACAGAAGATGAGTTACGAAGCTCATTAAATCTGTAAGTTGCAGAGTTTGTAACTTACAGAGTTTGTTATTAATTTATCTACAGTGTGTTTTGGATATGTCGGGATTGTTATCAGAATCAACCGATGGCCGCTCATCAGCATTTTTTTAGAAGAAACCCATTCCCTGATGACAATGCTCTGACCGTAGGCGATCGCTTGCTTTAAACGCACTAAAGTATGAAGACTGTAAATTGGGGGAGAGCTGGCGAAGCTGTCACCAGGGGCAAACTAAACAGTTTAGTTTAAATATTTTCCCCAACTATAAGGACTTCAGGGGGCAAGTTGGTGGCTCCTGCTCAAATATTA
>NZ_JACJSG010000045.1 GCF_014697625.1 Anabaena azotica FACHB-119
AGATTAACTCACTGGCTCTTTAAAACCTGCCAATTGCTTTTCATCCCCGCTCTTAGCACGAAAAACGCAACTGCGTTGCTGTTTCTCAGGGGTTTTCAAGCTAACTTTTATAAGTAATTCTATTTGTTCGCGGTGTAAATCAGATTCCAAGGGTGGTTCGTCGCTGTAGATATCGCCTGGTGGAAAAATTATATCCTCAGTGACATCTGGAGAACTAGGGGTAGTGGCAAGGGGTTGAGACATAAAATTTAGTCATTAGTCATTAGTCATTAGTCATTAGTCAACAGTCCACAGTTATTCTTCTCATCTCCCTCATCTCCCTCATCTCCCTCATCTCCCCCTACTCCCCCATCTCTCCCATCCCTACTCCTCTTCTTCTTGATACAAATCTTGTAGCGCCTGTACTTGAGTGCGGCGGGAGGTGCGACGATATTTTTTACTTTCTAGTTTGGGTTCGTATTGACTTTGACCTTTGCCTTTGGTTTTGACTTTTAAGGTAGATTCAGGATCGGCTTGTTGGTTAAGTTGGGTTTGCCTAGCGATCGCATCTCCTAAAAATTCTAGATAATGTTCGTAGCGTTCCCAATCTCCGCGCACTGCACATTCTGGCTCATCTCGGTGCAAACAGTCGTTAAAGCGACAGCTAGCCACCGCTAAACGTTCTCTAGCTTCGGGGAAATAATATATTAATTCTTCTGGACTACAATCCACATCAGGTTGGTTAAACCCTGGTGTATCTGCCAATAAGCCACCACTGGGTAATTTAAATAATTCTACATGGCGGGTGGTATGACGACCACGAGCCAGTTTACCGGAAACTTCACCCACGCGCAGGTTAATGTCGGGAATCAGTGCATTAATTAAGCTAGATTTTCC
The DNA here is from genome assembly GCF_014697625.1 of Anabaena azotica FACHB-119. Classification (GTDB taxonomy): domain Bacteria; phylum Cyanobacteriota; class Cyanobacteriia; order Cyanobacteriales; family Nostocaceae; genus Trichormus; species Trichormus azoticus_A. Next base: position 877 of record NZ_JACJSG010000045.1, read on the forward strand.
CACACCAGAAGGCCCGGCAACTACAGTAATTTTGTTGCTGAGATATTTGGCTACTTGGTCAAGATTGATTTGATTTTGGACGCTGATAAATACTGGTTGATAACCCCAACTAGACAAGCGATCGCTAATTTGTTGCTGTTGTTCTGGACTAACTAAATCGCTCTTATTTAAGCATAAAACCACATCTAGTCCAGTAGTTTCTGCCTTAACTAAAAATCTACTGAGTTGATAAGGTTCTAGGGGAGGGTCAGCCACTGCAAAAACGAGCAGGATTTGGTTCGCATTGGCGATTGGCGGTCTGTCTAACTGAGTTTGCCGCGATAAAACCTCTGCGATCGCCCCCCGTTCTCCAGACCAATCTGGCTCCTCTATCACCACGCGATCGCCCACCATCACCTGTTGCCCGATTTTCTTCAACCGAGTCCGACGGGTACATAATAGGCAGAGGGGCAGAGGGGCGGAGGGGCAGAGGGGCAGAGAAGAATCTAATTTTTCTTTCTCCCCTGCTCCCCCACTCCCCTGCGCCTCTGCTTCAGAATCTAGCTGTACTTTGTAGAAATTTGCTTGCACGGCTAACACCGTACCCAATAACTGTCCAATGGGTAAAACTTTCATTAGGCAGTTACGGGACGGCGGATTAATAGAGAAAAATAGCCACTGCAATCTGTAATTTGTTCTACCTGATAACCTGCCATTGTCAGGCTATCAGGTACTTGCTCAATTGGCTCTCCTGGGTCTAACCACACTTCCAGTAACCCTCCAGGCGGCATTTTCTCCAACCGGAGTTTTGTCCGCACAAAATTAATCGGGCAAGGAGTGCCACGTAAGTCAAGTTGAGCATCAGGAGTTGATATAGGAGAGAGCGTCATTACTTAAACAAATTTCCCAAAAAACCTTCTAGACCACCTTTACCAGTGCGGTCTCCCTTAATTTTAGCTAGCTTTTCTAGCAATTCTCTCTCCTCTGGGGTCACTTTGGTAGGAATATCAATTAACACCGTTAACAGATGATCGCCGCGACTCACGGGATTACCTAAACGTGGTACGCCCCGATTTTCCAACTTCATCACGGTATTTGGTTGTGTGCCGGCGGGAATAATCAATTCCACAGGCCCATCCACAGTATTTACTTCCAATCGGCAACCTAAAATTGCTTGTAAGTAACTAACTTTAATCTCCGAAAGAACATTAATGCCATCCCGTTGAAATTCCTCGTCCTCATTGACGAACAAGTACACGTATAAATCGCCTGGAGGGCCGCCACGTTGACCAGCATCGCCTTCTTGACCAATACGTAAGCGTGTACCATTATCCACACCGGCGGGAATGGTAATTTTCAGTTTTTTGGTAACTTGGTTTGTCCCCTTACCATCACAAGTACCACATTTGTCTTCAATTACCTTGCCTGTGCCATTACAGGTAGGACAAGTTGAGACTTGAGTGAAACTACCAAAAGGTGTTCTTGTGACACGGCGGACTTGGCCTGAACCGCTACAAGTCGAACAAGTACGGGGGCGAGTTCCTGGTTTTGCACCCGTACCTGTACAGGTTTCACAGGTTTCCAGATGGGAAATGCGAATCTCTTTTTCCCCACCAAATACCGCTTCCCGAAAGTCTAACTTCAAGTCTAGGCGTAAATCATCGCCACGCGCTGGCCCGCCGCGTCTGCTTTGCTGCGTAGGGCCACCCATACCACCAGCAAACCCACTGAAAATGCTTTCAAAGATATCGGCAAAACCGCCCATATCACTCATATCTTGAAAGCCAACACCAGCCCCAGAAACACCTTCAGGGCCGAAGCGATCGTAACGCGCACGGGTTTCCGGCTCAGAAAGGACTTCATAAGCACGGTTAATTTCCTTAAAGCGATCTTCGGCTCCCGGTTCTTTATTCACATCAGGGTGATATTTCCGGGCTAGACGGCGGTAGGCTTGTTTGATTTCTTCTTTGTCAGCGTCACGAGCAACGCCTAGAATCTCATAATAGTCGCGGGCCATATAGCAAAGGTAAAAGTTAGGAGGAAGGAGGAAATATAGGCAGTAGACACCATCAGAGCATCTTGCCAGGGCTAGATAGAAGGCAAAGTTAAATTATGTTAATAACTGATTTTACCTTTTACCTTTAACAAAATTCACCAACTAGTAAAGTAATGGGTACTTTCCTCGTAAAACTGGAAAAAGTTACCAAAACTAGGAGCAGAAAAAGTATAACTTTAGGCTCTTGCTTCCAAGTTGGCTGTCTCTTTTACAATTGTGCTACGTACTACGAGGAAACCTCCCTCATGAACTAGAGGGGCTAGCCGCACCATTAGGTGTGGAAAACCCTCCATGTTGGGGATTGGGGACTGGGGAAAGGGGAAAGGGGAAAGGGGAAAGGGGAAGCTTTTATCTTTGGGAATGGGATATTTTGGACTTGACATTAAACAATCCAAAATTTAAAGGGGACTAAGGATGGGGTATTAAACAGTCAATATATTATCTATTTCCCAGTCCCCAGTCCCCAGTCCCCAATACCCAGTCCCCAATACCCAATACCCAATCCCTAATCTATCGCTTCATAATCAGCCTGTGCTGTGCTTTCGTCATCAAAATCAAAGTTAAACTGCGGTATGAGAGTTCCGCTAGGTGCAGGCGGGGTATCTGAGGCTAGGGAAATATGACCAATATCGGCGATCGCTTCTGTGACATCATCATTTTGGCTGCTAGCTCGATTGTACACATCAGCACCGATGGAAAATAGAGTTTGTTGGAAATCATCCAAACATTGTTGAAACTCTTTGAGGGAAATGGCGGGGTTGGTCATTAAACTTTGAACTAATGTCGCTTTCTCGCTGGCTAGAACTTTCATTTGTTCGCCAATAAATTCGCCATTATCTTTTAAGGTAGATTCATAAATTATCAACAAATTATCTGCTTGATTTTTGAGTTCCACCAGTTCTCGGCGTTTTTTATCTTCTTCGGCATACACTTCTGCTTCTTGGCGCATCCGTTCTACTTCATTGTTGGTTAATCCACCTGTATTGGTAATGCGAATACTTTGTTCTCTACCTGTGCCTTTATCTTGGGCTGCAACTTTGAGAATCCCGTTGACATCAATTTCAAAGGAAACTTCGATTTGCGGTACTCCACGGGGCGCAGGAGGGATGCCTGTTAAGAGAAATTTACCCAGGCTCTTATTATCCCTAGCCATTGCCCGCTCACCTTGGAGGACGTGAATTTCTACTGAAGTTTGTCCATCAACAGCAGTGGAAAATACTTGAGATTTGCTAGTGGGAATTGTGGTGTTTCGTTCGATGATTTTGGTGAATACTTCTCCCAAGGTTTCAATTCCCAAGGATAAGGGTGTGACATCCAATAGCAGTAGATTGTCAACTTCTCCACCTAACACCCCGGCTTGAATAGCTGCACCCAATGCTACTGCTTCATCAGGGTTAATCGAACGGTCTGGAGTTTTCCCATTGAAAAACTTGATTAAGGCATTCTGCACTGCGGGAATGCGGGTAGAACCACCGACCAAAATAATCTTATCTATATTTTGTGGTTTCAGGTCGGCATCCTTGAGAGCTTGAATCATCGGTTCGATGGTGGCTTCAATTAAATGCCCTACCAACTCTTCAAATTTAGAACGGTTGAGTTCCATTTCTAAATGCTTCGGCCCACTGTCATCAGCTGTAATAAAAGGCAAGTTAATTGAGGTACTTGCCATGCTGGAGAGTTCGATTTTGGCTTTTTCGGCTGCTTCTCGCAGGCGTTGCAGCGCCATTTTATCTTGGGCTAGGTCAACTTTTTCTTGTTGCAGGAAGCGTTCAATCATCCAATTGACGACACAGCCATCAAAGTCGTCGCCGCCTAGTTGATTATTACCTCCAGTAGCTTTGACTTCAAATACTCCGTCTCCCAACTGAAGGATGGAAACATCGAAGGTTCCGCCGCCTAAGTCAAAAACTAAGATGAGCTGTTCTTGGTCTTGTTTCTCCAAACCAAAGGCTAAAGCCGCAGCCGTGGGTTCATTAATAATTCGTAAGACCTCCAGCCCGGCAATTGTACCCGCGTCTTTGGTGGCTTGTCTTTGGGCATCAGTAAAATACGCAGGTACGGTAATTACTGCTTGTGTGACTGCTTCACCCAAAAAGTTTTCCGCATCTTGTTTGAGCTTTTGTAAGACCATAGCGGATATTTCTTGGGGCGTGAAATTGCGTCCACGAATCTGCACGTCTACAGTTTCGTCTCGACCTTTGACACAGCTATAAGGTACGCGATCGCGTTCTGTTTGCGTATCATCCCAACGCCTACCGATAAACCGCTTAATACTAAAAATAGTATTCTCCGCATTGGTTACAGCTTGTCGTTTTGCCAACTGACCGATTAAGCGATCGCCACTTTTACCAAATCCCACAATACTCGGTGTAGTGCGTCCACCTTCGGTATTAGCAATCACTATCGGTTGACCACCTTCCAAAACCGCAACACAACTATTTGTTGTGCCTAAGTCGATCCCAATAACTTTTCCCATACGTAAATATATTTACTGAGTGCTTTAGTAGCCTAGACTTACTTTTTTTGGGTATAAACTTAGGCAGGAGGCAGGAGGCAGGAGGCAGAAGTTTTATTTAACTATTGCCTAATCCCTAATCCCCAGTCCCCAATCCCTAACAATGCTCGCCTCTACTATGACCTCAGCACTATTGGTCAGTGAGGCGAGCTGATACAGGTTAACTGTCGGCTGGACTCGACTGATTTTCCGGTGCTGGTGGTGCATCTTCCTTTGGAGCAGCCACCTTGACCATAGAATGGCGTAGCACGCGATCGCCCAAGTAATATCCGCGCACTAACTCTTCTAACACTGTTCCTTCTGGATGTTCATCCGTAGGTTCGCGCATTACTGCTTCGTGAAGATTAGGATCGAATTCTTGTCCTTCAGGACGCATTGGCGAAACGCCCAACCGCTTCAGTGAATCTACTAGTTGTTTGTAAACTCCTTGATAACTTTTGTGAATGGTCATTTCGCCATCGGTTTGTGGTTTGAGATGCGATCGCGCCCGTTCAAAATTATCGACCACAGGCAACAATTCTAAAATTGTGTTTCTTTTTACCTGTAGGTCTAACTCTTCTTTTTCTTTTTGGGTGCGTTTGCGGTAATTTTCAAAATCTGCCGCCATCCGCATATATAGCGTACTGCGCTCTTCTAACTGTGCTTTGAGGGAATCAATTTGCCCTGACAATTCAGCCAAAGCGGCTGTATCAGTTCCCTGTGTCTGTGTTGTTGCGAAGCCATTATCTTCTGTAACTGTATCCCCCCCTACATTAGTTGGGGCTGTTACTTGTTCTGTTTCGCTCTTCAATTCGTTATTGTTAATTTCGGCTGGGGATTCACTCATAATTGCTTGCTTTACCTCTGTTGATTCACCCAATTGCTGGCTTGTATTGTTTACCTGTTTATTTTCGTCGATCATTGTCCAAGTCTACTCATCCCAAATGTGATTTAGGGGAGTATTTCACCACAATGCACAACCTTGGTAGTTGATGGCTGTACACTGAGACTGATTTTTGCCGGATTTTCTCTGGCAAATGATCTGATCGTCATTTTATTTTTACAAATGGTAAACAGATTAGGGTCAATCGTCTAAGGGCGGTATTCCGAACGAGGCTCCCCAATTCTTCATACTGTTAATGAAAACTTTATGTCTCTGGCTGGGAATACTCTAAGCAGAGGTTTTCCTACTCATTGCTCACCTATGACTTACTCGTCACCACAACGGCGTAGCACGGCTCTAACTACAAGAACAGAGTTTTCACCTTTCGGTACTAAATTAGTCCAATCTGGCTATGTTAATACCGAACAGATGAGACAAGCGCTGATTGAAAGTCGCAAGTCTGGTAGACCCTTGACAGATGTTTTGGAGTCAATTACCGGACGACAGCTATCACCTGAGTTCCAGAGACAATATAAGAAACAGCAATTATTTGAACTAAAAATCCTCTACGGTGTTGAATCTCTCGATCCAGAGGTCAACAGTGTGGGAAATACGATGGTGGGGAATCTGATTGATAGTCTCATCCCCGTAGATGTTTGCCGTCGTCACCGTTTAGTACCGCTATCTAGGAATGATGAACACAACCCGCCTTATGTGTTAGTGGCGATGGTTTCTCCAGATAATCTGGAAGCGTCAGATGACTTAAACCGCATCTTGCGCCCTCAAGGTTTGTCATTACAGCGTATGGTAATTACCCAGGAGGATTACCAACAGCTAATTAACCAATATTTGGATGATTTGGCTGTGCGGCAAAAACACCTGGAACAAGAAAAGTCTACAGATATTAATCAAGATTTAGAAAATCTCGGCAATCTGGATATTGAAGATGCACCTGATGAGATGGAGGCTGATTTAGGTGCAGCTATGAAGGGTGCAGAAGATGCGCCAGTTATTAACCTGGTTAATAGAATTTTGGCTAAGGCTCTGCACGATAAGGTTTCTGATATCCACGTTGAACCACAAGAAGAAAATCTCCGCATTCGCTTCCGCAAGGATGGTGTATTGCGGGAAGCTTTTCCCCCTCTACCGAAGAAAATTATTCCGGCGGTGACAGCGAGATTTAAAATTATCTCTAATTTAGATATTGCTGAACGACGTTTACCCCAAGACGGACGTATCCGCCGGATGTTTGAGGGACGTAAGGTAGACTTCCGGGTAAATACCTTACCCAGTCGCTACGGGGAAAAGGTTTGTCTGCGGATTTTGGACAACTCTGCTACTCAGTTGGGGTTGAATAAGTTGATTACTGACCCAGAAACTTTGGGAATTGTCAAGGATATGGTCAGTAAGCCTTTCGGCTTGATTTTGGTAACGGGGCCGACTGGTTCAGGTAAGACGACTTCGCTGTATTCGGCGCTGGCGGAGAAGAACTCACCAGGGATTAATATCAGTACTGTAGAAGACCCGATTGAATATAGTTTGCCGGGAATTACCCAGGTGCAGGTAATTCGGGAGAAGGGGTTGGATTTTGCCACGGCGTTACGGGCATTTTTACGACAAGACCCGGATGTGCTACTGGTGGGGGAGACGCGGGATAAGGAAACGGCGAAAACAGCGATTGAAGCGGCTTTAACGGGTCACTTGGTATTGACTACATTACATACTAATGATGCTCCTGGCGCGATCGCTCGTTTGGGGGAAATGGGGATTGAACCATTCATGGTTTCCAGTTCCTTAATTGGGGTATTGGCGCAACGTCTAGTGCGGCGTGTCTGTTCTGATTGTCGTATTCCTTACATTCCCACACCTGAAGAACTTACCCGTTATGGGATGTCTGCTGCTGGTGAAGTGTCTGTCACCTTCTATAAGGCTAACACCGTACCCTCGGAAGCGATCGCTGATGCCAAAGCCAAAAATCAGCTTTGTCCAAGTTGTAACGGTGTCGGCTACAAAGGACGTTGCGGTGTGTATGAAGTCATGCGGGTTACGGAAAATCTGCAAACTTTAATCAACGAAGAAGCACCCACAGAACGGATCAAAGAAGTGGCGATCGAAGAAGGGATGAAAACCCTACTGGCTTATAGCTTAGAACTAGTGCGCCAAGGTTCCACCACCTTAGAAGAAGTAGAACGGGTAACATTCACCGACACAGGTTTAGAAGCTGAGTTAAAAGCTAAACGCAAGAGCGGTCTGACCTGTCGCACTTGCACCGCCCAATTACAACCAGAATGGCTAGATTGTCCCTACTGTATGACACCGCGTTTTCAAGACTAGTCCAGCAAGCGGTAATTTGCATTTAGTATTTTTGAATTTTGCGGAAAGTTGCGTGCGGGGGTTCCCCCCGTTGAGCAAACTTTCCAAGAGGAATTTTGAATTTGGAGCGAAGCGACCCTATGGAATTTATGATTGAAGATTTGATGGAGCAGCTGATTGAAATGGGTGGCTCGGATATGCACCTATCCGCAGGTTTACCTCCCTATTTCCGCATTAGTGGGAAACTCACACCTATCGGCGATGAGGTACTAACCGCCGACCAGTGTCAAAGGCTGATATTTAGTATGCTCAATAACAGCCAACGCAAAACCTTAGAACAGACTTGGGAATTAGATTGTTCCTACGGTGTCAAGGGTTTAGCTCGTTTCCGAGTGAATGTGTATAAAGAGCGTGGTGCTTATGCAGCTTGTTTACGAGCGCTCAGTTCTAAAATTCCCAACTTTGAAAAGTTAGGTTTACCAGATGTAGTACGGGAAATGTGCGACAAGCCTAGAGGTTTAATTCTAGTAACAGGGCCTACAGGTTCTGGTAAAACCACCACTCTCGCGGCCATGATTGATTTAATTAACCGCACGAAAGCAGAGCATATTCTCACCGTAGAAGACCCGATTGAATTTGTTTACGAACCAATTAAAAGCTTAGTTCACCAACGTCAATTGGGTGAAGATACAAAAAGTTTTGCCAATGCTTTGAAAGCCGCATTACGGGAAGACCCAGATATTATTCTGGTAGGGGAAATGCGTGATTTGGAAACCATTTCTTTGGCGATTTCCGCAGCAGAAACCGGACACTTAGTATTTGGAACTTTACACACAAGTTCTGCCTCTCAAACTGTTGACCGGATTATTGACGTATTCCCCCATGAAAGACAAACCCAAGTGCGGGTGCAATTATCTAACTCTTTAGTCGCAGTATTTAGCCAAACTCTAGTGCCAAAGAAAAACCCCAAGCCGGGTGAATATGGTCGCATCATGGCACAGGAAATTATGATTGTTACTCCGGCTATTTCTAACTTAATTCGTGAAGGTAAAACCTCGCAAATTTACTCAGCAATTCAAACTGGCGGTAAGTTAGGAATGCAAACTTTAGAGAAGGTTTTAGCTGATTATTACAAAGCGGGAATTATCTCCTTTGAAGCCGCAATGTCTAAAACCTCCAAACCAGACGAAATTCAACGCCTCATCGGTGCTGCTGCGCCACCACCCGCAGCAGGAGCGAAACCAGGAGCCGTCAAAGCACACTAGATAAAAGTCCATAGTCAATAGTCCATAGTCCAAAGATTTAATGACTAATGACTGTTGACTATTGACTGTTGACTAATGACTAATGACTATTGACTATTGACATATGCCAACATTTATTGCTCGTGTTCGGGATACACAGGGAAAAACTAGAAGTCAGAAAGTTGTTGCTGAATCTATAGCACAAGCCCGTACTAATTTAAGGGATCAAGGACTTGTAGTTCAAGACCTGAAACAGTCGATTGGTTTTGATTTTGAGAAATTTCAAAATTCTTTTGTCAAGGTGACAGTAAAAGAGAAAGCGGTATTTTCTCGACAACTCGCCACTTTGGTAAATGCGGGAGTCGCCATTGTCAGAGGATTAGGTGTACTGGGTGATCAGTGTACTAATAAGAAGATGAAACAAGCGCTGATTGATATCAGCAACGATGTTCAAAGTGGTGTTAATCTTTCTGATGCTATGCGTAAGCATCCTGACTGCTTTGATGGCTTATATGTGAGTATGATTCAGGCTGGGGAAGTTGGCGGTGTTTTGGATGAGGTATTGAATCGTTTAGCCAAATTATTAGAAGATATGGCGCGATTACAAAACCAAATTAAATCCGCTATGGCTTATCCAGTAGTTGTAGGTTTTTTGGCAACTTCTATTTTTGTGGGGATGACAGTTTTTCTAATCCCTATTTTTGCGAAGATTTTCGTAGAATTGGGGACTGAATTACCTGCTCTAACTCAATTCTTAATGGATTGTAGTAATCTTTTAAGAAGTCCGGCTTCAATATTATTGGTTGGTGGTATTGCAGGAGCAAGATTTGCTTTTACACAATACTATAAAACTCGTGTTGGGAAAGAAACTATTGACCGTCTTTCCTTGAAAATGCCGTTGTTTGGTGACTTAATTCAAAAAACCTCAGTTGCTCGTTTTAGCCGCACTTTCGGTTCTTTAACTCGTTCTGGTGTACCCATTCTTACATCTTTGGAAATTGTGCGAGATACATCAGGAAATCAGGTGGTTGCTAATGCTATAGATGCAGCCAGAGCGGAAATTCAACAAGGGGGTATGATTAGTATTGCCTTGCAAAAAGAGCAAGTTTTCCCACCAATGGCAATTCAAATGATTAGTATCGGTGAAGAAACTGGGGAACTTGATGGAATGCTGATGAAAATTGCTGATTTCTATGAGGATGAAGTTGAGCAGGCGGTAAAAGCATTAACCAGCGTTTTAGAACCAATTATGATTTTGGTACTAGGGGGTATGGTGGGGACGATTTTGTTAGCAATGTATTTACCACTGTTTAAGGTATTTGAAAAATTGGGCTAAATCACAAATGATATTATGTCCGTTTAAATACTTGTCATCTTGTGGGGTTGGTAATTGGTAATTGGTAATTGGTAATTTTTTCTACCATTACCAATTAGCTATTACCCATTACCGAATTAGCGGAATTTGATATGATTACTTAATTTTGATTTTTCTATGCCTGTGCAAAAATCTGACTATGAAGCTAGCTTGGCAGAGTATAGTAATCATGAGGCGGCGATCGCACTCTTAAAACAGTATCGACCATATCTAGAAATGATTCCTAGTTTGCGTCGTCCTGATGAAAGTACAATTATTATTCCTCTGCCAATTGTTCGTTTGCGTGATACTGTAGCTGCAACCACACAGGCGACTTGTTTACCTTGTGATGTGGCTATTTTAATGTGTGACCCCGAATGGAAAATCAAAACGGGGCCGGAAATTCTCTTATTTATTCACCGTCCCCATGAGGACTTTTCTGAATTATTAGGACGCTGGCGACAAACTCAAGTCTTACTTGATCAGGATTATGAATGGTTAATGCCTTTGCGTCACAGTCACATTTTAAGCGAAGGGGCTGATACTGTATATCCCTTGTTTGTGATTTTTAATGAAACGCCGGAACGCATTCAACGCGGTTTGATAGGTGCAGAATTACCATTTGTAATTCAAGCATCTTCTTGTTTAGAAGATGAAGAGAGTTTAGAGGCTATGGGTTAGGTTTATCCCAATTCTCAATTCTATATGAGATTGCGCCAAATATGTAGAGACGTTGGATGCAACGTCTCTACATTTATGAATAATTACAGCAAGAGTATCAACTATGGCAGGTTATCAAATTCCACCGGGAACAATTGTCAATAATATCAAAAGCTTATTGAAAGAAAGGTATAAGCAAGGATTTCCTATTATTAAGGAAATAATTCAAAATGCCAATGATGGACGAGCCACAACTTTAGAGTTTGGCATAAATAAAGGATTGAGAGATAAAGTTGAACATCCTCTGTTAAAGATACCTGCTCTATTTTTCCTGAATGATGGGACATTTAGTCAATCTGACAAAGAAGCTATATGTTGTTTTGGCATAGATGCTAATGCCAAAGATAAAGGTAAAATCGGTAAATTTGGGCTGGGACAAAAGAGTATTTTCCATTTTTGTGAAGCTTTCTTTTATATTGCTAGTTCTCAGGATGTTCCTGAAGGTTGTGGTGAATTTATTAGTCCTTGGGCTGATAAAGATGGTATTGACGCTAAACGCCCAGAATGGGGAGAACTTTCTGATAATGACCGTCATGTTGTAGAAAATTATTTAATTGAACAGAATTTAATCCAACCTCAAGCCAATTACTTTGTTTTATGGGTTCCACTGCGCCAAAAGATGGCAGATGAACGTTGTATTTTGGCTAACTATTATGATGATGCAAAATCAGTGGAATCCAATCTACCTCAAGATATGAAACTGAGGATTGGGCAATTATTACCATTGTTACGGCATATTAGAAATGTTAGATATTGGCTCGAAGATGCTAATGGTTCTCTTCAGCAACAATTTTCTGTTGGTTTAGATAATGAGAATCCTTGTCAACGTTGCATTTATCCTACAGCAAGTCAAATAATCGAAGAAGATGAACATGATTTGCAAGGGAAAATTATCATTAGTACAGATACAACAGGAATTAGATTTGCAGGTAAAGAACGAATTTTACCAGCTAATGATTTTTCATTATTACTAGGTCAAAATCCAGCAAGTGTATCAGCTACTTTTTGGGATGATTTACAACAGTCATCTTATTGGACAAAAAGAGTCTCAATTAATGAATCTGGGAACTCAGAAAGTATTCCTGATAAATCAATCCCTCACTGCGCTGTTGTTTTTACCAAGCAATCCTTAGCTAATAAAAATAAGGCTAGATTAATATTACAATGGTCGGTGTTTTTACCTTTAGCTAGTGATGATAGTACAGAAGGAGCAGAACAAGAAGCTTATGAAGTAGTTGATTGTCAGGGGGAGGAAGATTATACAATTTTTCTACATGGTTATTTCTTTCTTGATTCTGGTAGAAAATATATTGAGGGATTGCAAAAAATTCGGACTGGAGGGTTTGAACAAAAAACTCCCACGAATGAAGATGAAATGATAGCGCAGTGGAATTATTTGCTGGCGAGTAAAGGGACTTTAAAGCTTTTCCTTCCTTCCCTTGATAATTTTGTCAAAATTCATCGTTTATCTACTTTAGATATATCTAACCTTGCTGACGCAATTATGCGTTCACATTTTTTCAAAAGTAAGGTATATAAACAGAGTATTTGTAGTGACTATCAATGGGTATTTAGGATTAAACCTACTCGCAGTGCTTGGGAACTAATTCCAGTTAATGTAGATGTGCGATCGCTACCTAGTATACCCCCCAATTGGAAAGTATTTCCTATATTGAGCAATTTTGCAAATAGCTATTATTTAATTCATCAGCAACAGCCAAACCTCTTATCAAATGAAACCTCGGTAAATTGGAGTGAGCAAGAGATTATTGATTTGTTGACATCCTTAGATTTACAATTACTCTTTGCTGAATCTAAAAATGTTAATTACTTAATAAGTTTGCTGATTCAAAACAGAACAATTATTGGGCGATCGCCAATTCAAACCTGCCTAATAAATCTAGTCCGAGAAGCATTTATAGTCATTGGTATAGACAAGCTGCAACAAGAGCAATTCCATGCAGCTATCAAAAAAATAGTTGAATTAATCCATCCTGAAAAAAGGTTAAAACTTAAACAACTTAGCAGCAATATACAACATATACAGATAGTTTTCAACGCTTTGTATGAGTTAGATATTAAACAACCACTATTAGTTTACGAATTATTTGAGGCAAATTCCTCTAGCAGTAGTGGTTTTTTGAGTAATCAGCAAATGGTATCTATCTTAACTTGTCTTAGTCAGTTATTAACCGCAGGAACTACGCATCAGGTAGCTAAAGCAATTATTGAGCAAATTCTTGAGCAGACTAATTCATTAGAAGATATTTTAAAGCTTGTCTCCAATCTTGCCTTATTTGTCGGGCATAATCATCAGCAGAATAAAGCTTATATTTACTCATATTTGAGTTTACAACAATATAAGCACAAATATTGCTTATTCCAAGGTGATAGAAGGGATTACGAAACACCTATTGCTACGGCTGTAAAATCAGCATTAACTGAATGTAACCTGATTTTTATAGAACCAAAGATTTCTAGGATTTTAGGAAAAACTAGTGCTTTAAAAGCTATTCCTAAATTGGAACCCCAAACTTGCTTACAGCTTTTAGCCACAAAACCAGACTTAGCCAATTCTCACGAAAGAAGCAATTTATTAAAGGAGTTAATTAATCATGTCTAATCAATTACGTTATTTGCTGCATGGTAATAAAGAAAAATACGAAGATACTACAACTCCTTTATATATCACTTCCCAAGATAGTACAGTATGGCAAAAAGTTGGAGAGCAAGTTTTACAATTACGAGGTGAAGATTGGCGATTAATTAATCGACAAATTGCTGAATATGTTCCTTCAGCTAAACACCAACTATTAGGAATTAAATCATTACAGACTGAAGAAGTGATAGATTTAATTCGTGAATTAGGCGCAGACTGTGTAGATGGTAATTTACTAGAACCATCTGAAAGATATGAGTTATTGCGCTATATTAGGCAAAGACCTAGTAATCAAGAGTTATGGAAATCTCTACAACTCCATGAAACAGTTAATGGAGAGCTAGTTTCTATTGAAGCTGGTAAAATGTATTTAGAAAATGTAGATTTTCCTCTTGATGAACGTCTTCAAGAATATATTGTACTCATTCGTCAAAACAAAGCAGAAATTGATCAGACTTGGATTCCTGTTTGGACTCCGAATGTAGCAATAGAGACAATTATCAAATTTGCCAATCCTGAAAGATATTGTGATCTAATTTTGGATGCTCTGCAACAACTGTCTACATCCGAAAAAGAGCAATGGGAAAGTGAACTAAAAAATCTTCATTGGTTAGTGGATGTCAATAATAAAGTTATAAAACCAAGAGATGTCATCAAATTACCAACAAATTTACATAAACATCAACAGATAATCTCTATTTTAGATAAGAGCAAATATAGTGAAACTTTTCTACCTACAAGTATATCGAGTCATCCAGCCTATAGTATTGTTAAAAGATTATTTACCTTCTGGAACACAGAAAGTTTACTTGAGAAAATTTTCACTTACCCGCAAAAAACATTAGATTATTGGTGTGGTTTTTCATCAGTAGTATTAGACGCATTACAAGATATAGATATTTCTCAAAACTCAAAATTAGAAAATCTCATTACAGCAGAAAGATGGCTTATTTGCAATGATAAATTAATTGCTCCTCAACAAGTAATCGAGATTTTACCCAAAGAAATTAGTAAACATTTATCTACTTTAGTGGAAATTAGTAACGGTGATTATGCAGAGTTGTCACTTTTACCATTAGATGTCCAAAATCATAATGGTTTGAAAATAGTCAAAAGGCTATTTTCTAAGTGGAAAGAAAATGATGTAATTGATTTTGTTCTCACTCAGTCTCAACCGCATCTATACTTTCATATTATTCTTGATGCTTTGAGCAGTTTATTCAGTAATTCAAATCAAAGAATGATTGAAAAGAATTATGATAGTTTAAAAGTCACAGCTTGGCTTATAGATAGAGATGGAAATGCTGTTAAGCCTGAGAATGTTCTACATTATCCAAGCCTAGAAATTGAAATTGAAGAGTTATTATTGAAAGTTTCTAGCTCTTATATAGCATCTTCACAATTAAATCAACAGATTCGTAATTATAACAATTGTTGGCAATGGTTAACTCAAGAATTATTTTTAACTCAAGATAAAGTCTTTTCAAAAGTTGGCTCTCTTTTACAAACAGCAGATGATTATCAATTGGGAGATTGTGCAGAAGATGAATTTCCTTTAGATGAGGCTTTGCAGGTATTTAGTAATATTGATGTTAGTTTCCTACCTGCTTGGGAATTTGCCCAAAAAATCAGCCCTGAAAAATTTAAAAAATATTTACTACCAAATTTATTAAATGAAATTGGAGAAGAAAAATTAATTAAAATTTTGCAAAATCTTGTCAGTCTCAATAATGAACCTGAAGCAGATACAATTAAGGTTTTTAATCATTATTTAATGTTAGCAGTTGAATATGATAGTTTTCCACAAATTATAGGGCAAATTCGATTACTTAATCGTCGCGGACAGTGGCAAACTCCCAGTAACTTGACATGGGGAAATCAAGAAAATATTGATGCTGCTTATCTTCTCGACGATGAGCAAACAAAAATTCTGCAATCTCATTTAAGGGGTTTGGAGAAAAAGGATTTATCAAGAACTCTAAAAACTTCTGTAACAGTAGGAGATGAAAAAAACTCTGATGTCTTACAAAATTACTTTCGAGCTTGGGAACAACATTGTCCAACAGAACCAATTGGTGCATTATTAACTTTGTTAGGTGGAGAAGAAAGTATTAAAAGCCTTGCTCATCTCTATTTAGGTAGGCGAGATTTAGGCATTTTGCATCAAAGATTATTTGAGAACACATCGATAACACATCGTACCTTTCGTATTTATGTAGGTCAGGCTGGTGAGAGTACCAGAGAGGTAGAATCTATAATGGGTTTTACTTTTCAAGCAAGTCTTGTCAACAGTAAAAATCCTCCTCATCTTTTTGTTAATAGACTTACACCTGATGTTACAGAACTTGAGCTATTACCTCTTCAACCTCAAAACTTTCTCCCATCACAATTAGTAAATATTTTAAAGAATTCAACGAAGGTATTACTGGAAGAAATTTATGAAGTAACTCCTTTATCAATAGAGAATATTTGGGAAGATTTATTAAAGTCTGATCAACTAGATGTTCAAGTTGCCAAAAACTTTTTATTAGAAGGTGCGCCTTATGTAATGAGAATGTTAGGCGCACATGAACGTATTAGTCAGGTTAAAAATATCTTAACGAACTGGGATAACCTTCGTCATCAGAGAGCAGAACTCAAGCAGCAACATCATTCTGTAGAGAATATTGATCAAGAAATTGAGAATCTTATCTCTGAATTAGGGAACTTATTAGAAGATAATTCTTCGGAAAGTGAACAGGTAAGAGAGCAGTTATTAGAAGCTGTACGCGCGAAGATAAATTTACACGGCTATAGATGTCAGAGTATTCCTTTTGAGTTATTTCAAAATGCCGATGATGCTGTCATTGAATGGCATTTTATGTCACCAGAACAAAGACTGAATGAGAGCAGAAAGCAATTTATTATCAAGTTTGATGATAATAAAATTCAATTCATCCATGCAGGTAGAGCAATTGGCTGTTTTCAACATCCAGATCATCCAGAAAAGCAATATAAGGATAAGGGATTTGATCGTGATTTAGAAAAGATGTTAACTTTTAATATTTCTGATAAAGGAGAAGGGGTAACAGGAAAATTTGGTTTAGGTTTTAAGAGTGTCTATCTTGCTACTAATAAACCCTATATACTCAGTAAAAATTTAGGTTTTAGCGTTGAAGGTGGTTTGATTCCATCAAGATTAAATGCACAAAAGGCTAGTGAATTGCGAGGAGATTTTAAACGCTACGTCAGCTTATCAGATGCAACAATTATAGAATTGAATTTAGATGATGATGTATCTTGGCAAGATGTACTTGAAGATTTCCAAGCTGTAGCTAATATTCTGTTGGTTTTCTCTAAAGCTATCAAAACCTGTAAATTTATTAATCACCATCATCAAGAAATTTCTCTACGTTGGCAGCCATCGAATGTTCTTAATGTTGCGGGTGTAGAAATAGGTAAATATCAAACTACAAATAGTCAAGATTCAATTCTAATATGCTTAAAAGCTGGTGTGAATACAAAGGCTAGTTTAGTTTTAGGTGTCTTGGAAAAAGACGGTTGTCTTGATAATGCTTTACCTGCAAAAATCCCTACCTTTTGGGTAACAGCGCCTACGAGAGAACAGCTATTTCTAGGTTTTGTATTAAACGCTGACTTTGACATTACCACAGGTCGAGAAAGTTTAGTTAAGTCTTCAGTTGATAACCGGGAGTTAGCGCAACGTATAGGCGAAGATTTAGGCGAAGTTCTGCATAGACTTTTTCTCGCTAGTGAGGATAACTGGGAGGCTTTGGCGGAAACTTTTGGTTTTACCAATGTTGATGAATATGAGTTTTGGAATTTTTTATGGGAAGAGTTAGCTGTTAGTTGGCAGCGAAAAGATCCCAGTGAAGGTATTGATATTATCCGCAACATGTTGGCAGGCGATCGCACTATGGGTTATCTGATTACTCACTGTGCAGCTTTACCCAGTGGTTTGTATGGTCGCTACCGTCAACTCATATCAGTCAATAATGTTAATTATAAGGTAACAGGGAAGCTTTTACAACAAAACACCTTTTTGCAAGTTGCCAACTGGCCAGGTTTTCAGCAACATTATCAAAATAATCTCATTGCTGATGAGAAGTGGCAAGAAGTTAAGAAACTATTAGGTGATTTTGATAAAGAACGTTATTTTGTAAATGATTTACGGTTAGTTCATGTCTTGAGGAATGAGATAGAAAATAGTTACCCAAGAGTGGAAGTCTCTCCAGCTAAATATATTGGTAATCTGATTAATAAAAATTTTCTCAATAACTTTACCGCAGATGATGAACTCAATGAAGTTCAAAGTTTCTTAGAGACGTTCCACTTTATGTCTAAAGCTGGTAGTTATTTACCTTGCCAGCAACTATTAATCATTAATCATAACGCTGTTGAAGAAAAATTGTTAGTTGATTTTGCTCCAGATACCCGTATTCTGCATCCTGATTATCAGGATAATGCTTTAAGTTTATTCTATGCTTGCCGTTCCCGCAGAGACAGTATTTCCAAAGAAGAAATTATTCAATGGATAATACAAGCAAGAACTGAACAGCAACGTAAAGCAGTATATATCTATCTCTTGCAGGGAGAGAAGCGAGAAGAAATCGCAAATACATTATATGAAAATCGTCATCGTTATTGGTTTGCCAAGGATAAACGTATCATAGACATACTTGAGCTTATGGTAATGATTGTCATTGAAAGAGGAGAAAATTTAAAACCGATAATAGATGAGATACCACAATATGAGCCGGAGATAGATAATTACAATCCTTTCTTAGATATTTCTACTAATTGTACAAGAGATGATTTCTCTTTAGAAAGGTCAGCCGCAGAAATAGAGGAATTTGCACTTAAATTGCAAACAGGTTTAAACCATCAAAATTCTGATTGGAAAGGTTACATTTATCATTTGACCCATGTTGAAAATGCTGTTTCAATTCTTACAGATGAGAAACTATTAGCCAGAAATCTTTGTGATAATTTTTTCAATTCAGCCGCTATAAACGTGATTGACCGTACTAGAGATGATGTCAAAAACTTTGCCCGTTTTTATTGCCGTCCACAAACTCCAACTCAGTGGCATAATGAAGGTTTGGGTAAACGAAAAGGGAATATTCATGCTCTTTGTCCTGTACCAATTTTCTTTCGCTTCAATCTCAAGCGAGTGCTGGAAACTCATGGTAGTAAATGCGGTGTAAGTAATGGTAATCTTGCCGCTTCAGGCTCTTATTATGGTAACAGTACAAATTTCTTAGAGCAGTATTTTGATTTTGATCATGTCTACTCTACAGCAGTTGGGACAGAAAGTTATTTGAGAGCATCTCAACAAGAATTTATCGTTCATAGTTACCTGGATATTAATAAGTTGAGTTTAGAAGATATCAGCATTATTTGCCGTACTACCCAGGATAAAGACACTTTACTCAAGCTGATCGGGACAGATTCAAAATATGCTAGTCGAGTATTTAAAGAACGAGAAATAGTTGGTGAAGGAAGTTTGTTTTATCACAATAATCCTTATGTCACCATTAACGACAAGGGGAATTTTATTGATATTCAAATTGACAACTATGATAAACATGGAACTATTAATGGCGAACTGTTGTTAAAATTTATAGAAGAGGCTCCATTTAACAGAGAAATTATTTCGCCCTTTAGTGACATTTCTAAACTTTCACTTGGACAATCTATTAATGTTAGTTCATCTCGTCATCTTCAATTACAATATAAACCTAATACTCGGATGAGTGTTAAATTTCAAGAAAATGGTCAGGAATGGTTAATTTATACTAATGAGCCTCAAAATTATTAATGGCAATTTATTTACTTCAAATTGCCAAACATTGGTAAACACCGTCAACTGTGTAGGAGTAATGGGTGCAGGTATTGCTTTAGAGTTCCGCTTGAGATATCCAGATATGTATGCAGATTATGTAAAAATCTGCCAGCAGAATTTACTGGAAATTGGCAAGCTGTGGTTATATAAATCTGCTCCACATTGGGTTCTAAATTTCCCTACTAAACGGCATTGGAAGCAACCATCAAAGTTGGAATATCTAGAATTGGGATTGCAAAAGTTTGTTGATACTTACGCAGAAAAGAAGATAACTTCTATCGCTTTCCCACTACTTGGGGCGCAAAATGGAGGAATACCCCAAAATCAAGCTTTGGAAGTTATGAATAAGTATTTAGGTCAATGTGAATTACCTATAGAAATATATATATATTATTCTCATGCACCAGATGATATATTTAACGATTTAAAAACTGTTTTTCTTTCACTTTCAAACGAAGAGATTTTAGAAATAACTGGCTTAGGGGAAGCATATATTAAAAAAGTTAGGCAGGTAATGCAAGATGAAGCTGTATGCAGTTTATCTAAATTTTTAGCAATTAAAGGAATAGGAATTACTACAGTAGAAAAGACTTTACTTTTGCTGCCAAAATTTTCCTCGACTATTTTACCAATAAATTAACGTGAGTTCGACGGATGTGCAAAACCCCTCTCCAAACCTCTCCCCTACAAGGAGAGAGGCTTTAAGATAATTATGTGTGTCAAGCACTAGTGTTGATAGGCATTAGGGATGAGATATTAGAGATTAGTATTTTTTATTTCTCTTCTCTAACCCCTACACCCTTACTTGACAAACTGAGGCATAATCTCTGCCGCAGTAAATATGCCGTAAATGCCGCGTTGATGCAACTGTGTGCCAGCTTTGAGATAACCAAAGGCAGGGCCGCATACATTGGCTGCCATGCTGGTTTCATCGCCTAATGTAAAGGTATGGGTGGAAATCTTACCTTCAAAGGTGCGTCCTGTGACTTTGACGTTGGTGCTGAGGGGCTTTTTGGGATTACGGGTATCAACTACACCACCAACAGTCACGCGATCGCGCTCTACTATCCCTGCTAACTCTAACATGACATCATCGGCGTGTTCCATATTCTCTAAGGTCAACACACCGTTAGTTTTATCTAGTAGTGCTTCTACTTCTGCGTCACTCATCGCCCTGGCGGCTTCTACTGTATAACCGGGCATATGTCCAATATCTTCCCTCACAGTGGCGCGGTAAGCTTCCCAATTAGCAATACCTACACCAAAGGTAATCTCTACTTGATGAATTTCGGCGTAGCTTTGGGCGGCTAAGGCGGCGGCGGCGGTTAACAGTCCGGGTGTTGCACCGCATCCTGTCATGTAGGTAATACCAGCCGCTTGCAGTTCTTCTCTCATAGCAATTAGCTGTTCTACTGCACTGGTGCGCTTAATCGCATCTACCAGCACACCGCGCCAACCAGATTTAATAAACTGCCTGGCTACAGAAGGGATAAAATCGTTGGGTAGGTTGGGTAAAGCGAGAAAATAGCCGTCTACAGGTTGGGCGCTGTCGATTAAATCCTGAATACTGTTGTTGGTTAAATTACCAATTGGTTCTAAATAACCCACCGAACCTTGAGACTGATAGGTAGCGATGCAATCTTTAAAATTTAAACCTTCAGTAGCATAAGCATAACCTTTTTGGTCTGCCACTGCTACTAGAGTCATTTCCCGTTTACCTGCAAGTACCTTGGCGGCTGCTTGTCCGAGTCCACCGAAACCCAATACTCCCACACGTGTAGCCGGCGCAATATTTACTGTACTCATAGTCATTCACTTAAGTTGAATCACCAGCTTTGAGGATTCACCATCTGGGGTGATGCTGCTTGCTCAAAGCTATAAAGGATAATTATGCTTCATTATCCTAGTTTCTTCCCCAACCAGATCAGTTTTTTCACCAGAATTTGTTGCAGGGTGATTCAGACTTGATATTCTTTTCAGCGTCACCACCCTTATTTTCTTTTCAGTGCGAACAAAAGCACTATAATTTCGCTCATCACACCCGCCAGCATTCCATAAGCTGCGGAAGTAGCGCCGCTATGTCCAGTAAAAATTAGACTTCCACATACCAATAAAGTAGAAGTAGCTGCAGCAATGGTTGCTAAGTTAATGAACCAGTTCTTACCCTTGTGAATAAGTAATCCTTGAAAGGTGTTCTGCACAGCTAAGAGCAAGGGTAAACATGAGAGGATTTGGATAATTGGGCGAGATGCTTGGACAAGAGAGGGGTTATTTCCTAAAAACTGACGTAGTAAAAATAATCCTTGGTCTGTAAACCCCAGAAAAAATGGTATTACAGTAAAACTCAAGCCAACAATCATGACAAAAGTCATCAGTGTTCGCTTGGGAGTTTCTTCATAAGCAGAAATTACCACTTGTTGAATCATGCGTGTACCGTTAGCAATTGACAGCAGTAGCCCCCAGGCCGCAGGCCAGACAGCGAGTGCTAAACTACCATCGAATGAACGAGCAATGAGACTTAAGAGTATGGCTCTTGCACCCCACACTACAAGCATGGTTGAGGCTAAAGGGAGATAGTAAACGGTGACTTTGCCAAAGGTTTGGGGTAGTTTCTTAGTTTCAGAATTTGCTTGCTGGTTGAGAATTGCGATCGCACCAAGACGCATACAAAACCATGTTACCAATACTGCCTCAATCAGTATGGCTCCCATCATGGTAATACCTGCTAAAAAGGCTCCATCTAAGCGCCAACTTACTCCCACGGTCAGCGCCACAATTACCCAAGTCAATCGCGCCGCACTTGCCCAACCTACAGCTATACTCTTTTGAGCGCGGATGAGCAAGCCTTGAAAGAATCGCCGCCAAGCAATGACGAAAGGCCACAGGAACATTAACAAAAAAGTAGTTCTCCCCCTGGCGGCTATTGATGAGGTAACGCCGAATACATCAAGCAGTAGCCAGTTATATACAGGTTCCCAAGTGAGTAAAAGAAAGATACCACTAAGAGCTAGTCCTACTATGACTGTAAACTGCCACAGTGCGCGTCTAGATTTGGCTTGTCCACCTAGTGCGGTTGAAGCATGAAGAATCATGATGATGGGGCTTTCTAGAAATACCGCAACTCCTTTAACTACGCCAACTCCGGCTAATGTCTCTTGAGGAAAGGGTAGGCGACTGAGTGCAGATGTCTGAAGCGGATCTCCGAGAGTCATGGCTACATCAGACAGGGAAAGGGGAATAAACTGGGTAAGTAGTGCTAATAGCGATCGCCCTGAAGTTGTATAGTTACCTGCTGGTTTAGACTGGGGTGAGCTGTTCATGATACTTAGCACTACTGGAAATATACGGGATTTAGTGAAGCGATCGCATCATCAAGATTTTCTCCTTGTTTGAGGATAAACCCATGACGCTCAAGCCAATCGGCATCATATATTGTTTCAAGGTATCTATCACCTCGGTCGGGATTGATCATCAAAATCCGCGCACCCGCACCTAGTTCACGCGCTAAATGTAAACCACCAGCGACAATTGCTCCTGTTGATGCACCCAGAAGTAAGCCTTCACGACGTGCAAGGGTGTGACACACAGAGTAAGCTAAATCTTCTGGGACTACATAAGCGCGATCGAGCAGCGACAAATCCAAATTTGGTGGAAAGAAAGATAACCCGATCCCCGTCATCTTATATGGTTTTGCTGGCGTTCCCATAATCACGGAACCCACCACATCAACGCCAACAATGCGTGTTTTGGGAAATCGCGATCGCAGATAACGAGCTATTCCCATTATCTGTCCGGCAGTGCTAACACCAACCACCACAGCATCAAGATTGCCAGCAAAATGAGCTTCAATCTCACGCGCAGTATAGTAGGAATGTGCCTCAGAATTGAGAGGATTCAAGTGTTGACACGGATACCAAGCATCAGGAATAGTTGCAGCCAACTCACGCGCTCGTTTCATTCTAGCCTTTTGCATTGAGCCTGATTCGTCTGCCTCATGCAGTGGTACATCCACCAGTTCAGCACCATAAGCTTTCAGCATTCTTCTAAACGGTGGTGGAGTTTTGGCATCGACAACAATCATCACTCGATATCCTCGGACTGCTCCCACCATCGCCAGCCCTACGCCAAAATTGCCTGAGCTTGATTCGATAATTGTACCACCCGGTACAAGCAGCCCTTCCTCCTCTGCTCGCGTAATGAGGTAAACTGCATTTTTCTCTTTAATTGACCCACCGGGATTGCAACTTTCTAATTTCACTAAGCAATCTGAGATAGAGCATACAGGAGAAATGTTTTGCAGTTTTACAATTGGTACATTACCTAATGCTTGGGTAACATCAGCATTAGTATCTTTCCATTTACTCTGATTATTCCACTGAGAGTTGAAACCGTTCTCCAATAAGGAAGGTTTTGTTAGCTGCTTCATATTAATTATCCAATTAACAATTCAAAATTCACGCATTCACGCATTCGCGCATTAAAGACATTTTGCCTACGGCACGCTACGCGAACAGTTGGGGATTTAAACCCCAACTGAAAATTTGCTACGTACAGACGTAGGGGTCTTTAACCCTCGGAATTACGATAAATCAATAATTAGTACAAACTATTACATTTGTATGATTTTGCACATTTGAACATATTTTTATCTTGCAGTATAAATATGAAATTAGGATGAAATTTCGACTTAGGCTTGATTTTTTATCAACAGTAATAATAAATAATTACTATTGCTGATTTTGCCTTTATCTTGCACCTGTTCATTCAGAGGATAGTAGGCACTGCCCAGCCCAGGAAATAATCAGCTTTCTCAGTTGTTATCTTAGTAATAAGAGATTAGTGCAAGATGTAATACTCAATTAATATGAACCTGCATAGAATAATATGTTGAGAATAGTTGAACGCAGATGCACGCAGATAAACGCAGATAAATTATTGGATTTTATCTTATGTGCTACCTCATATAAAATTGGTATAAGTTAGTCACAATCCTGCCGGATTTCATCCTAATTTCATCAAATTCTGTCAACCTATTAATAGGGATATCCCTATTGCACGGTCTGCTTATATCACAAATTAGCAAAACTTTAATTATTTAATTAGATATGAGGGTACTACTTGTCGAAGATGAACCAGATTTAGGTGCTGCTATTAAGCGTACTTTAAATCAACATAAATACTTAGTTGATTGGGTTGTAGATGGTAATGACGCTTGGGCTTACTTAGAAAATAGTTCGGCGCAATATACAGTGGCGATTCTCGATTGGATGCTTCCGGGAATTACTGGTTTAGAATTATGTAAAAGACTACGTTATAAAGCAAACCCTCTTCCTATTTTAATATTAACTGCTAAAGATAGCATGGAGGATAAAGTTACTGGTTTAGATGCTGGTGCAGATGACTACTTAGTCAAACCTTTTGGCATGGTAGAATTGTTAGCAAGATTGCGGGCTTTACAACGTCGCTCTCCCCTATTCCAACCCCAACAATTAACTGTTGGTAATTTAACTCTAGATTATGGTAACAGTACAGTTATCAAACAAAATACAACAGGTGAACAACAACGGATTACATTAACTAATAAAGAATTTCAACTATTGGAATATTTGATGAAGCATCCCAACCAAATTTTGACTACTGAACAAATTCGTAATCAAATTTGGGAAGTTAATGCGGAATCTAGTAGTAATGTAGTAGCGGCGCAAATACGTTTGTTACGTCGCAAACTTATCAATAGTGATTGTGCTAATCCAATAGAGACTTTGCACGGTCTGGGATATCGTTTTAAATTTCATGATGAATCAAAATAAACTGTTTCGGCTGACTCGCATTCGCCTAGCTCTGTATTATGCTATTGTCATGGGTTTGATTTTAAGCCTATGTGCTTTTGGTTTTTATAGGTCTGTATTTCATGCTCATGTGGTGGCTTTAGACAGTGAAATCGAGTCGGTAGCGGGAACACTGCATGATAGTATTGAACTAAAATTAAAGTCCCCTGGACGTTTGGAACCTTTAGTGAGTCAGTTATTACCCAATCAAGGTAACTGTGAAGGGGAAGCTAGTAATTGTATTCAACAGCCGCATTCTAAACGCCATCTTCTCGGCATTGTGACTAAAACTAGCTACTATGTACGTTTTTTTGATATTTCCGGAAAATTAATTGCTAATGTTGGTTATCATCCAGAGGGATTACCTAACGTTTTTAATCCACAAACTTGGCAATTTCTTAAGGACAACCAAGGTAAAGAATACCATCAAATTACTCTATCGCTGCATACCCAAGATTATCAAGATTGGGGATATATGCAGGTAGGGCGAAGTTTAGAGGAATTTAACCATTATTTAGATAGTGTAAAACTAATTTTGGGATTAGGATTGCCAATAGCAAT
Source organism: Anabaena azotica FACHB-119 (assembly GCF_014697625.1). Lineage (GTDB taxonomy): Bacteria > Cyanobacteriota > Cyanobacteriia > Cyanobacteriales > Nostocaceae > Trichormus > Trichormus azoticus_A. The sequence continues at coordinate 26,813 of NZ_JACJSG010000045.1, forward strand.
GGTGATGATTGCTGGGGCTAGTTGGTGGTTATCAGGATTAGCTATGCAGCCAGTTTATCAGTCATATCGACAAATTCAACAGTTCACAGCAGATGCCGCGCATGAATTACGAACGCCTTTAGCTGCCACAAGTGCAACGGTAGAATCAGCACTTTTAATGACACAAATAGACCCAGAAGAAACAAGGGATATTTTGCAAACTATACACCGTCAAAATCAGAGGATGACGGCTTTAGTTGTTGATTTGTTAATGTTAGCTCGTTTAGATAGACACCAAAAGTTGCAGCGTGAATTTTGTTGTTTAAATGATATAGTTAGCGATTTAATTGAAGAGTTTGCAGCAATGGCAACTACCGCCGGGGTGAAGTTGATATCTTCAATACAAGTTAATCAAGATGTGAATATTATCGGAAATTCCGACCAGCTTTATAGATTAGTTTCTAATTTAATCGTCAATGCAATTCAATACACACCCAGAGGTGGAAAAGTAACGGTTGTATTAGACCGTAATGACCATGATGCTGTAATTAAAGTTCAAGATACTGGTATTGGTATTCCAAAACAGGAATTAAATCGCATTTTTGATCGGTTTTATCGGGTAAGTAGCGATCGCTCTCGCATTACGGGCGGTTCTGGGTTAGGATTAGCTATTGTTCAGGCTATCACTCAAGCCCATCACGGCAGTATAGATGTGCAAAGTGAATTAAGTAAAGGAAGTACCTTTACTGTAAAATTACGCGCCATGATGCGTTACACAGAAAAGTCGGCTCTCCAAATATGAACAGCTCGTTGTGCTAAACGTTTTTGCCTTGCAGCCAGTGTATCTGGAGTCCATTCTTCAGCTAATATATCTTTTGTAATTTGATACACACTCTGCTGATAAGCTTCTCGCTTAATTGGATAAATGTCATTACCTACTTGCCGATTAAGATGAGGTTCTAATGGGGTTAAGTTCCCTAGACGATATACCATTTCTTCTATTTGGGAATCAGTGAACTGTTGCCGCCAATCGCTACTAGGTGATTCTGGTAATATATGTTCAATGGAAAAACTATCTTCGTTAACATCTATATGAGAAGTATCTGCCTCAAGTTTACATAAGATATATTTGGCTAACTTCTTCTTTTGTCCCTTCGTAGACATTGAGAATAAACAGAAGTCTTGGAAGAACTTTTCGTCTGAAACATAAACTGAGCGAAGATTATCAAACACTTGTTTGGGATTGGTTATCTCACCTTTTGTAATTGCAATTGCTACTTTGTTATAAAGTAATTCTAATTCATTAGGATTTAAACTACTCACAATGGTATAGCGAAACGACAGTACACACACAAGTTTTAATAAGCGAGTAAAGTCTTGAGGCGAAAACCTTTCATAAGCTGTAAATAGAGTTGGATAGGCTTGCTTTACTCCGAATAATTCAAGTTCACGAATATATGGTCTATTTTCTGAAGCATCGCGCCAAAACTCATCATTAGAGTTACCAAGAGCAATAAAGAGACTGCTGTAATTTTCCAGTTTATCGAGTAAATCAAATGCTTGTTGAGCATCTTTCACCACTTCACGAACTATTTTAAATAGTCTTTCACGTCTTACTCTGGTTTGTGTGAGACTAAGATAGTAGCGAAGAAATTCAGGAAATTTTTCCATTTGCACTGTATTAATAATTCGCCTCCATTGCCTTTGTGCCTCCTGTAAATCGTCTGGCCCCTGGAATAGCGAAAATAAGTAATTCTTGAGTAAATCTGTTGAGCTTAGTTCTACACCTCTAGCATTGAGAGTTTCAAAAACTGTATAAGCATTCAATTCATCTTCAACGTTAATCTGAATAAAAAGTAATCTTTGAGCTACAGTATTGGTTAAAAATTCAGCCAATTTTTCGCCACTGTGAATAACTTCTGGCAGTTCTGCAAGATGAGTAGAAAAATACTGAAAAGCCTGCCAAAGTAATTGATTGGACTTTGCTAGAGCGCGAATATTAAGTGGTCTTCTCAGGTTAATTAAATTGCTTTGATAAAAATCGTTGTTATTTTCATTTAAAATCAGCTTGCTTGAATAACGCAGAGAGCGGGGATCTTTATCACTAAGGTATGTACGCTTGAGGATTTCTTGTCTTTCGTGATTAGCTTCTTTTTCCTCTTCTTTCTCTACTAATTTTTGGATTTTATCAATCACAGCAATAGCAACAATACTGAGAGTAGCTAACCGTTGTTGCCCATCAATAATTGTAAACTCTTTATCTGAAGTGCTAGAAGTTTGTAGAACAAGCGCCCCCATGTAGTGGCTAGAGTCAGGGTTAGTATGGAGTGCTAAAATATCTTGCCAAAGGTCTTCCCAATTTACTTCATTCCAAGAGTAATCATGCTGGAAAATTGGTACTCGATAAATCTTGCCATTACCAATCAAATCACCGAAACTAGTAGTACGAGTATCTAACAGATTAATTCGAGCCATAAATCAAGATGGTTAGACTAGTTTCAACATCTTAGGTATCAAGAACTATTCTAAGCTGTTGTGTTTCAATTTAACCCACATGGAGAGATATTTTAATGAGTCAGATTGATTATGCTGCTATGTCTGATGAAGAATTGAGACGGTACTTTCTCCAACATCGTGATGATAAAATAGCTCTTAGAGTTTATCTTGATAGGCTCAATGAGGGTCAACATGAGATGATTACGACTGTAGAAGACCCTAATTTTGATGCTAAGATTCAAGCTGCAATTCTGCGGAAAATGCAGATAGCAGATAGTAATGGTGAAGCAAACTTTTAACGAATTACTTTAACGTTTACTGATTTTTTGAATTGATGTCAGCGTTTGGATGAGGCTTTTTCGCTGGCGATGATGTGTATATCAATGTTTTTTAGCAAGCGGACTAATTTTTGAGTTAATGAACCTTTGAGGAGAATTCGCCAGCGTGAGTGGTGACTTTCGCCGATGACTATTTGTGTAATGCGGTATTTTTCTGCAACTTGTGCGATCGCCTGAGCTATATTAGTGTTAGTCTCACGAATAAAAGTACCGTCAAATTCTTTACACAATTTCTCGCAAGTATCTATGTGTAAACTTTCTTCTTTGGTGAGGAAGCGTTCAGGATTGGCAACAAATAAAACATATAATGGTGCATTCATGTAGTTAGCTATTCTTGCACCCCGCCGCAAAAGTTGGACTGAGTTGGGATAAGTAGATACACAGACTAAAACCCGTTCGTGAATGTTACAAAATTGTCCGTTAGGGATGGTGGCGATCGCTTCTTCTTCTACGTTATCAGCTACTTCTCGCAAAGCCAATTCCCGCAAAGCAATTAAATTACGGCGTTGAAAAAAGTTATCCAGGGATTGTTGGATTTTTGGCTGTGCATAAATTTTCCCTTCCAACAACCGTTCTTGTAATGTTTCTGGCGTAACATCTATTACCACTACTTCATCAGCTTCTTCCAAAATCCTATCAGCTACACGCTCTCTGACGACCACACCAGTAATTCTTGCTACCACATCATTGAGACTTTCCAAATGCTGCACGTTCATTGTGGAATAGACATCAATACCTGCGGCTAAAATGACTTCCACATCTTCGTAGCGTTTTTCTCGTGGCGAACCAGGAACGTTGGTATGAGCGAGTTCATCAACTAACACCAATTGGGGTAAGCGCTTGATAATAGCGTCTGTATCCATTTCCGTTAGTGTTAGCCCACTTCTCACAATTTCCTGACGCGGGACAATTTCCAACCCTGCTGCTTTATCGGCTGTTTCCTTGCGTCCGTGGGTTTCTAAAAGCCCAATAACAACATCAATTCCTTCTTGTTTAAGTGCGTGCGCTTCTTCTAGCATCCGGTAAGTTTTTCCTACACCCGGAGCCATACCAATAAATATTTTATGCTTACCCCGTTTTAATTGGTAATTAGTCATTAGTCAGTTATCAGTTATCAGTTATCAGTTATCAGTTATCAGTTATCAGTTATCAGTTATCAGTTGACAGTTGACAGTTGACAGTTGACAGTTGACAGTTATCAGTTATCAGTTGACAGTTGACAGTTGACAGTTGACAGTTGACAGTTATCAGTTATCAGTTATCAGTTATCAGTTATCAGTTATCAGTTGACAGTTGTTATTTTTCCCTTTCCCCTTTCCCCCTTCCCCTTTCCCCAATCTTATCGATTTTGCTGATTATTTAAATCCTGCAAATCAAGAGCGTAATTTAATCGCAAAACATTGACTCCTGGTTCGCCAAAAATCCCTAAAAATCTACCGTCTGTGTATTTATTCATTAAACGGAGAATTTCATCGGGTTGCACATTACGGGCGCGGGCTACTCTCTCTATTTGTTGTCTTGCTGCTTGAATAGAAATATGGGGGTCTAAGCCTGAACCAGAACTATATATTAAATCTTCAATAGGTTGAATATTTTCTTCGCGCAGTCGATTTGCTTCCTCAATAATACGGTTTAATAATGCTGGGTTGCTAGGAGCTAAATTGCTACCCCCAGATATACCTGTTGGTCTAGCTTTTCTACCTTGACTATATCTTGCTGCACTGGGACGACTATGAAAATATTGTTCGGAGGCGAATACTTGACCAATTAAAGCGGAACCAATTGGTTGTGCTTCTATATTTTGCATGACGCTACCGTTAGCTTGATAGGGAAATAATCCTTGACCAACTACTAAAATAGCTAGAGGATAAATGATGCCTGCTATCAACCAAAATACTAGAGTAATACGAATAGCTCTTAAAATTTCTCGAATCAAGGACATATAAATTTTTCCAGACACGTTGAATTTTTAATTTTGTCAAGGATTTAATTGATAACTGTTCACTGTCCACTGTTAAAAGCGTTCTGGCTGAAAAATGACGACAAATAAGTAAATCACAAGTGATGCTAGTACTAATGCTAAGACGCGAAAAGCCCAAGCAGCAGTTTGATTTACAGCAATGCCAGTAATAGCATAAGCTGCTGGATGAATGAGAAAATGTAAAGCGAAAATAATGGCGATCGCTAATAATAGATGATGTTTAAACCGCCGTGGCAAAATGTGAAAATTCATCGTCAAAAACTTATTAAGTTTCATGGTCAATAGTCAATAGTCAATAGTCAATAGTCAACAGTCAACAGTCAACAGTCAATAGTCAATAGTCCAAAGTTATTCTCCCTCATCTCCCCCATCTCCCCCACTCCCTCATCTCCCTCATCTCCCCAGTCCCCAATACCCAATTCACGCCAACCCAACGAGTGTAATTAGCACATCTATTAATTTAATGGCGATAAATGGGGCGATAACTCCACCTAAACCATAAATTAAAATGTTGCGTTGCAGTAATTGATTAGCTGTGAGGGGTCGAAATTGGACACCTTTCAACGCCAAGGGTATCAAAGCCGGAATAATTAGGGCATTATAAATCAACGCGGACAGTACAGCAGAATTGGTACTTGTCAAATTCATCACATTGAGACTTTGCAAATTAGCGGATGCAAAAATGACGGGAATAATGGCAAAGTATTTAGCAATATCGTTAGCAATGGAAAATGTGGTTAATGCACCCCGCGTAATCAGCAATTGCTTCCCAATACTGACGATATCGATGAGTTTTGTCGGATCTGAGTCCAAATCAACCATGTTAGCGGCTTCTTTGGCGGCTTGAGTGCCTGTATTCATGGCTACACCGACATTCGCTTGGGCTAAGGCTGGTGCATCGTTGGTTCCATCCCCTGTCATGGCTACGAGTTTACCTTGGGCTTGTTCTCGCTGAATGACGCTGATTTTATCTTCTGGCGTAGCTTCGGCGATAAAGTCATCAACTCCAGCTTCTTGTGCAATTACATAGGCGGTGATGTGGTTGTCACCAGTCAACATAATGGTGCGTACTCCCATACGCCGCAATTGGTCAAAGCGTTCGCGAATACCAGATTTCACTATGTCTTTGAGGTAGATGACACCGTAGATTTCGTTATCTAAGCAGACTGCTAGGGGTGTACCTCCCTGTTGAGAAACTCGCTCATAGGCTGCATCTAATTCTGGGGTAACTCGTCCATTGCGCGATCGCACAAATCCCTTAATTGCTCCCACTGCTCCCTTCCGCGCTTCCCGTCCCCCCGGTAAGTTAGTCCCACTCATGCGGGTTTTTGCGGAAAACTCTACGCCCTGTGCTTGGTTAGGGTCGAGGTCATATCTAATACCTAATTTCTCCGCTAGGCGAACAATTGATTTACCTTCTGGTGTATCATCAAACACGCTAGCCGCCCAAGCAACACTAGCTACTTGCTCGATGGAATACCCATTAATCGGGATAAACTCTTCCGCCAAGCGATTCCCCAAGGTGATAGTACCAGTTTTATCTAATACTAAGGTATTCACATCACCGCAAGCTTCCACCGCCCGTCCAGAGGTGGCGATGACGTTAAATTGGGCGACTCTATCCATACCCGCAATGCCGATCGCACTGAGTAAGCCGCCGATGGTGGTGGGGATCAAGGCAACTAATAGGGCTACCAAAATCGGGACGTTGACTGGGGTATCTGCATAGTAGGCGAATACGGGTAAGGTAGCGACAACAAACAAGAATACCAAGCTCAAAACAGCGAGTAACACCGTCAAAGCAACTTCATTCGGTGTTTTTGTCCGTTCCGCACCTTCAACTAAGGCAATCATCCGGTCAATAAAACCTTTACCTGGGTCAGCCGTTACCCGGACAATCAGTTCATCGGAGATAATGCGCGTACCACCAGTAACAGAACTGGCAATATCTGAGCCTGATTCTTTGAGAACTGGAGCAGATTCTCCCGTAATCGCTGATTCATCGACTGAGGCGACACCCATAATAACTTCCCCATCGGCGGGGATGATATCGCCTGCTACTACATATACAGTATCCCCTTGTTTAAGACTAGTGGAAGGGACATCTGTAATTGTGCCATCGGGGGCGAGTAGCTTGGCAAGTGTCTCCGATTTGGTTGAGCGTAAAGTATCAGCTTGGGCTTTACCTCTACCCTCGGCTACAGCTTCGGCAAAGTTAGCAAACCAAACGGTAAAGAACAAAATCCCGGTTAAGATACCGTTGAAAAGTTGGGGATTTTTCTGTTGGGTGGGGCCGAATAAATTGGGTTCAATTGTGACTGATAAGGTGATGAGAGTTCCCACCCACACCAAAAACATCACAGGGTTTCTAATGGCAGATTTGGGATTGAGTTTAACAAAAGCATCCCCAATTGCCCGCAGGTAGATACCTTTGGTTTTGATTTTAACTTTCTTGCGTGCTTGAGGGCGATCGCTAGTACGAGAACGGGGGGGTTTATTTTTTGGGGTAGGTGCAGATGGGTTCATAGTGGGGACTGGGGACTGGGGACTGGGGACTGGGGAAGGGGGAAAGGTAACAACTGATAACTGATAACTGATAACTGTCAACTGATAACTGATTAACTACCAGAGGCTAGTTTAAAGGCTTCGGCGATGGGGCCTAGTGCGAGGACGGGGAAGAATGTTAAAACTCCCAATATCAAAACTATGCCGGCGGTGACGGTGGTAAATAGTAGGGAATCTGTCTTGAGGGTTCCTGGGGTTTGGGGTACAGTTTGTTTACGTGACATACTATCAGCCAACAGCAGCATGGCGATTATGGGAACGTAGCGTCCTACAAGAATGCTGACGCTGGTGCTGAGATTCCACCAGAGGCTATTGTCTGTCAGTCCTTCTAAGCCGGAACCATTGTTGGCGCTGGCTGAGGCGTATTCATAAACTACCTGGGAAATGCCATGAAAGCCTGGGTTAGTAATACCGGAGAGGGAAAAGGGATAGGCTAGGGCGATCGCACTGGGAATTAACACTACTATGGGGTGAACTAGTAAGATTAAGCTGGCGAGAACAATTTCCCGCTTTTCGATTTTGCGCCCAAAAATTTCTGGGGTACGTCCCACCATTAACCCTGTCAGGAAGACTGTGAGAATTAGGTAAATGAATAGGTAAGCTGTCCCAGTTCCTTGACCGCCCCAAATTATTTGTAAAAATAAGTTAAATAAAGTTGCAAATAGTCCTTGAGGCATTAAAGCATCGTGCATTCCGTTGACTGCGCCGCACATGGTGGCGGTTGTCATCACTGCCCAAAGTGCTGTTTCTGCCCAGCCGAAGCGCACTTCTTTACCTTCTAAGTTGGGTTTCTCTATACCTAAAGTACCGTTGACTAAAGGATTTCCTTGTAGTTCCCCAGTTGCGGCTACCCACACCAGAATCACAAATACAATAAATACCATCCAAAACAAGAGCCAAGCCTGTTTAATATTTTTGGCAAATACACCGTATGTGTATATCATGGCTGCGGGGATCGCAATCATGGCAATGGTTTCGATGAAGTTAGTCGCACCGTTGGGATTTTCAAAAGGGTGAGCGGAGTTAGCCGCAAAAAAACCACCGCCGTTTTCCCCCAACATTTTGATCATCTCAAACGAGGCGACTGGGCCTCTGGCGATGTATTGGGTTCCGCCTTCTAGGGTGGTGATGGTTAGGGTTGGGCTTAATGTTTGCGGTACACCTAACAAAACTAAGGCGATCGCACCAATGACCGAGATGGGCAATAATATCCTCGTGATCCCACGGGTGAGATCAACATAGAAGTTGCCGAGTTTTTTCCCTGTTAAGCCGCGAATAAAGGCAATACCCACAGCCAAACCCGTGGCGGCGGAAGTAAACATCAAAAATCCTAAAGCTGCTACTTGCGAGAAATAACTCAGGGTTGTCTCCCCTGCATAATGTTGCTGGTCAGTATTCGTAACAAATGAAACTACTGTATGCAGAATAATATCCCAGCGAGGCACACCGAACCCGTTGGGATTCCAGGGTAATAACCTCTGATAATGTATCAATGAATATACTAAGATTCCCATGAACAGGTTAGTGTAAAGTATGGCGCGTATATACTGCCAACCAGTCATATCATCTTTAGGACGGACACCTGATATTACATAGATGCTCCGCTCTATCGGGTTCATCAGAGGATCAAGTATAGTTCTTTCTCCCAAGAACACCAGGGCTATGTATCTACCTAAAACCGGGGTAATTGCTATGACAATACACAGCGTTAAGCCAATTTGTAACAAACCTAGTCCCATTTATTTCATGCCTAATTCCAATTGCGTGTTATGAAACTAAATATTAGATATAAAAAATTACCTGTTTACTGATAAGACTGTGAGCAATTTGGCAACTTTTGGGTTAACTCTATTTACTCTACATAACTTACTTATTTAAACCATTACTATTTTTTACTTACTGTTTAAAGTCTCCATCAAGAATATTTAAATTTACTTTTACACATATATTTTGCCTATAAACTCTCCTGTTTATACAACACATCCTCAAGATTGGCTACTTGATAATGTATAAGTTTCACTTGAAAAATGAAATTTAAGTATAATATTACACGTAATTTAGATATTACTTAAGAGAAAACTATTGTATTAGGGTGGGCATCGCCCACCAAAAAGATGTTGTGATAGACATTACTAACCTTACTTATATTTAAACATCAAGTATAAATTTGATATTTTAAGTGTGAATAGAATTTTTGGTGTTAAAATTAATAAATTAAATCAAATAATCGCAACTAGTATCTAACCTTTAATAATTTTCAGGAATAATATATGAAACATAATAACTGCTAGCAAATTTAAGCAGAATATGAATGCAGAACAATCATTTATAACCGATAAGTCTAAGTGTCAGCAGAGTGTTTTGATTGTGGGTGGTGGCCCGTCCGGTTTAGCTACAGCCTTAATGCTGGCTAAACGCGGTTGGACAGATATCACTGTCCTAGAACAAAGAAGCACAGCAGATTACTATGAACCAGACAAGTCATTTAATTATTTAATAGATGGTCGAGGACAAAAGTTTACAGACTATCTAGGAATTACGTCTAATCTTCCAACAATAGGCGTTTCCACTCAAGAATTTTCTTTAACCAGAATTGCTCCAAATGGTAGCATAAAATCATCAAAACTGCCGATTGTAGACCCTAAGCGAAAAACTTCTTATTGGATAACCAGAAAAGCTTTTGTGAGGATGTTGTATCAGGAGGCACAGAATTGGCAAGACTGTATCAAGGTACTTTTTAATGCTAAATGTGTCGAAATTAACAAAATAACTACTAATAATCAAGAAGATAAATTAGATGTTATTGCTGAGGTCGGTAAAGATAATTTTGTCAGATTTGCACCAAGTCTTCTAATTGGTTGTGATGGTCTTCGTTCTTTAGTTCGCCAGACCTTAGCAGAGTGGGATACCTCCGGGTTGAACAAATTTCAGATGCAGCTTTTCCCCTGTGATAGTGCAGGTTTGAGGTATAAAGTTTTAAGCTTACCACCGCAACCTATCTTGGATCACGATGGCGCAGAATACGCTGTGAGTGAAAGGGCTTATATTGTTCTGGCTGCATTGCGTCATCCTCAGCGTTATTTACGCCTTGGTATACTACCTGTCAAAGACCCAGAGGAACCACGGACGGCAAATTTGACACTCCCCGAATTAGAAATTCGGGGATTCTTGCTTCACGGGGATTCCAACGAATTTACCCTCAGCAAGCATCTTGACCGTATGCCCTACGGCTGCAAGTCCTTTTATAAGAACTACCTGCGCGGCTGCCACATCTCTATCAGTTATATAGCCGCAATTTGAACAAGCATGAGTACGTTCTGACAAATCTTTCTTACCCGTTTCAACACCACAGTTAGGGCAAATCTGGCTAGTTTTACGACTGTCCACTTTTTGAAAATAGACACCGCGCTTAAAGCAGGTCTGTTCTAAAATATTGAAAAATTGACCAAACCCAGCATCTAGACAATGTTTGCCTAGCATCCCACAGGATAGCCCGACCAAGTTTAAATCTTCAACAAATAGCATTCCGGCATCGTTGCAGATTTGGTGAGACAGTTTAGAGTGCCAGTCCTTACGATAATTAGCGACGTACTCATGCAGTTTTGCTACTTTCTTTTGAGCTTTATACCAATTATTTGATCCCTTACGTTTTCTAGAGACACGCTGTTGCAGCAATTTAAGCTTGCGTTCGGCATCTACAAAAAACTTTGGGCGCTTGACAGTCAACCCATTGGAGGTAGCAATAAAACTTGTTAGGCCTACATCAATCCCCACAGCTTCCCCGTGTGGCATCGGTGATGGCACAGATACATTCCATTGGACGATTAGCATCACGTACCAACCAGAAGCACGCTTCACTACACGCGCTTGCTTGACTACGCCACCATCAGGTATTCCCCTTGATTGTCGTAATTTAACCCATCCAATCACAGGAAGGTTAACCATTCCTGGTTTCAGTCTTTCACCTTGCATTTGCGGGAAGACAAAAGACCGCATCCTTCCCATTTTTTTGAACCGAGGGAAGCCGTGATTTCTCTCCCACATTGCTACAAACGCCACTTCTAAGCGTTTTAAGGTTTGCTGCAAAACTTGAGACTGCACTTTCTTGAGTTCAGGAAACTCTTTCTTTGCAGCAGTTAACGCTTTGCACTGACTGGCGTAGGTGGGTCGGGACGTATCAGCAGGAATGATGTATTCGTGTTTGAGTGAACAGGCGTTAATCTGACAACTACGCGATAAATACCAATCTTTGCGTTCAGCTAAGGCATAGTTGTAGACTCGGCGATTAATTTCTAACCAGTCTTCAAATATCTGAGCCTGTGCATGGGTTGGCTTTAATTTAAATTCGTATGTCAGATTAAACACTTATTTGTCACCTCCTCTATTATTATAAATCGTATTTGCGTTTTGTAATCATTACGGACAAATTTATTTGTCCTGTTCGCGCTCTACCCCCGGCTGAAGCGTGGGGGCTTTACGCATCACGACTCGTAAGATATTATCGCCGGAAGAAGCAGACCGCTTTGCTAAAAGTGAAGGCGGTTATTTTCCTAAACCTCAGTATTGTTCTGGATTACAATTTTTATTGACAAGCAAGTCAAAAAATCAGGATTCTTTGCCTATTGGGGTAGTGCTGTTAGGTGATACCATCCATTGCTTTCCGCCAGACATCGGACAAGGGGTAAATGCGGCGTTAGAAGATGTCTGTGTTCTGGATGAAGCACTTTCTCAAACTAATGATGATATCTCACAGGCACTACCTTTATATGAGTCCTTGCGGGTTGCTGATACGAAAGCTTTAATTAGGCTTGTGCAAATTGCTTTTCCCTGGCAGTATGGTCAAGACCCTTTCCGCACTAAGATATGGAGAATCAACTTTTTTCTCAGGCTGGTACTCAGTCGCTTGTTACCCTTCTTATTTAGTCCACAAGCATTTTTTCTCGTGCAAAATTACCAGCTTTCTTACCAGGAAATTTTGGCTAAGGTCGATCGCACTACCCAGATTATATATGTACTTGGGTTTATACTGTTGTTTGGGTTTTTGGTTGTGGTAGCGTGGCAATAGATTGGGAAAAAATTGAACGCAGATGAACGCAGATGAACGCTGATGTAGCAGGTGACAGTTGTTATTCTCCCTCATCTCCCTCATCTCCCCCAGTCCCCAGTCCCCAGTCTCTCACATAATATTCAAGGGGTCTACATCTATAGTTAAATTGACACCATCGGGGCAAAGTAAGCGTATTTCTTCCCAGTCTGGTAGATGTGGTAAAGCGTCAGGGGCAAATTTTAACAATATCTGCCAGCGATAACGGTTGGCTACCCGCATCACACTAGCTGGTGCTGGGCCTAAAATTTCAAATCCTGGGTTGTCACTTAAAACTGTGGCGATCGCACTCGTTGTATTCTGTACTTGAATAGGATCAAAGCTACTCAGCCTTAACAAAATTAACCTACCATAAGGCGGATAATTGAGAACTTGCCGTTGTTCTAACTCTGCTTGCACAAAAGATTCATAGTCATGATACCTGACTGCCTCAATTACCGGATGTTCTGGAGTATAGGTTTGCATAATTACCCTACCGGGATCATCACCTCTACCCGCCCTCCCGGCCACCTGAGTCAAGGTTTGAAACGCCCGTTCACTGGCGCGATAATCTGATAAGTTTAACAGTCCATCAGCAGCAACCACACCTACTAATGTCACCTGTGGTAAATCTAAACCTTTAGTCAGCATTTGCGTCCCTACCAACAAATTCGCTTCCCCATTAGCAAACCGAGTTAGTAGGGTACGGTGTGCGCCTTTGTTACGGGTGGTATCGCTATCAAAGCGGATGTATTTCAACTCTGGAAACTGTCGGCTTAACTCTTGGGCGACACGTTGAGTCCCACTCCCGAAGAATTTCAGGTAAGGTGAACTGCATTCGGGGCAGTTTTTAGGATGTACCGCCACATAATTACAGTAGTGACAGCGCAATAATTGCGGCGCTCCTTCTTCTGTTTGGTGATACGCTAGGGACACATCACAGTGGGGACATTCCATTACATAACCACAACTGCGGCAAGATACAAAGGTACTATGTCCCCGGCGATGGATAAATAAAATTCCCTGTTGTCCTGTTTGTTGCAGTTGTTGTAAAGCTTCTTGCAGCGACCTACTAAATATAGAACGATTTCCCTGTTGTAACTCCTGGCGCATATCTACTATTTCCACTGGCGGTAAGGGGCGGGAGTTGATGCGTTCGGGGAGGGGGGAGTAGAGGGACTGGGGACTGGGGACTGGGGACTGGGGAATGGGGGGAGATGGGGGAGATGGGGGAGATGAGGGAGATGGGGGAGATGAGGGAGATGGGGGAGATGGGGGAGAATTTTCTAAATATTCCTGTTGACTATGGACTGTTGACTGTTGACTGTTGACTGTTGACTGTTGACTATTGACTATGGACTGTTGACTATTGACACTCACCCAACTGTCTAAGGATGGTGTGGCGGAACCTAGAACCAAGGGGCAGTTTTCTAGTTCTGCACGCCATTGGGCGACGGTGCGGGCGTGGTAGGTGGGGATGGGGGAGTCTTGTTTGAAGCTGCTGTCGTGTTCTTCGTCGAGGATAATTAAGCCGAGGTTGGGTAGGGGGGCGAAAACGGCGCTGCGTGTGCCGATGACAATTTGGGGATCGCCTGTCAACATTTGTCTCCAGGTGTCGTAGCGTTCGCCGTCGGAGAGGGCGCTGTGATAAACGCTGATTTTATTGTTGCCGAAGCGGGCGCGGAAACGGTCGGTGAGTTGGGGTGTCAGTCCGATTTCTGGGACTAGAACTAGGGCTGATTTTCCTTGTGCCAGTAGTGGGGCGATCGCTTGTAAATATACTTCTGTTTTGCCGGAACCTGTGACTCCATGTAACAATACTTCAGCAAATCCCTCTAGCTTTTGTATAGTTGCTAAAGCATTACTTTGGGCAAGATTTAATATCTTTGGTATATCTAAATCTAATACTTGTGCCTGTTCTTTACGCAATATTTCTCTTTCTTCAATAGCAATGTAGCCTTTTTGTTCCATCGCCTTCAAGGTGGAGGAACTGGTACTACAAATTTGTAACAATTCGCTGTGCCATAACTCACCTCCACTTCTTCGCAATACATCTAAAATTTCTCTTTGCCTGGTTGTTAAGTCACGGTCAATTGTGTCAATTAATATCACTGCTTTTTGCAGTTTTGGTTTTGTTGTCCGGGGCGGTTCCAAGTAACTTTCGACTAAACCATGACGCAATAATTCCCGCAATCCTCTGTAAGTTGATTTAACTTTTTGCTGCAAATAAGCAAAACTATAATCCCCTGCCCCTTGGTCTTGCAATAATTGCAGAATTTGCTGTGCTGGCGGACTTAAAAAGGGAACAGATGACTGATTTTTTTGTCTTTTGATCAAGCGGACTCTTCTTTGCGATCGCCCTAATAATCCCGGTGGTAAGGCTACCCTTATTACCTGAATTAATGGCGTATAGTAATAAGCCGCTACTCGATTTAATAATTCCCAATAAGCGCTAGCAAAAAACCCCGAAGTGACTACATCCTCTACTGCGCGGATTTTTTCTGGTGCTATGTCAACATTGGGCTGTGACGATAATCTGATGGCGATCGCGCCTAATTGCTGCGAGCCGAAAGGTACACTTAATATATCTCCTGGTTTGATTTCTAACTGGTTCGGTATCCGGTATGTAAATAACCCTGAATTACCCGGAAAGTCTACTAATACTTCAACGTACTGATTGGCATTTGTAGCGGCTCGGTATAAATCCTTATTTTCGCTAACCAATAAACCTAGTGAATTGTTGTCATTAATATACATAATTGTTTAATTCTAAAGATAAATCTTCTTATTTCCTTAGACCGAGCCAGTTAAGTTTACTTAGCTTGCCAGATTTTAATTTTTCTTTCTTTAGATGTAAATTGTAAAACCTACTACTTTTATTACTTATAATACTTGATAAGTTACCTCTTATGTAATCTACTAGACAAATTTGACCCGACCATACGTGCAATAAATATTTGAAGACAACTATAAAAAATCAAACTAACTCCCTGGAAATTTATGAAATATTTTGTCTAGGTACTAAATAGGGAATAGCCTTTTTTCCGCCCATCGATAGATATTCATTTCTTTGTCTCTATGAGATGCTTTTATACAAATAATTTCTTGAAAATAGTAAATTGCCCAATTATTAGCATTCGGAAAAATTACTGAAGCTACTAATTAAGTCCAGACCAACAAATAATATGATTGCTCTCATGTCTCTCCCAGGGTAAAGCTAAAAAACTTTATAAAAGTATATAATTATTAAAGTTTAAGGAAGAATTTCTTTATATTTCTTTCCGATTGTTAAATAAAAGAGAGGTTGAGGGGGTTTGACAGATTAAATGATTAATAAAAAAATAAGCAATATATTTGTGGGAAACTGAGAAAATAAACTTTAGGTGCAATTTGAATATTCCAGAGAAGTTAAAGATAGCAGCTACATACTAGCAATTAATCGGAATTTCTAAAAATCGAATTACGGAAACTTGGATTCTGCCAATAAACAGGCACATCTTGAGTTAGGGAAACTACCAACTCTCAGTAGTTAATATCTATCATTAAATTATGTACCAAACAAAGCATGAATCCCTCAAGGAAACTATGAATATTGCTGAATTGGGAACAATGGAAATACTAGTGAATGCTGTCGAACATGAAGAGCATCCACTTGATAGCCTCGATATAGAACTAATCATAGAAGAAGAAGCCCCGGTAGTAGAAAATCTGGAAACAGACGAACGCGATGGGGATCAAATGGCAGCCGCTCGGCCTTCTGGGTATAATAAAACCGAGCATGATGACGCAGTAGGGGCATTTTTCAAAGAAATGGCCCGCTATCCCCTGCTAAAACCCGATGAAGAAGTGGAATTAGCCAGAAGAGTCAGATTTTTAGAAGAATTTAGAGATTTACAAGCTGCTTTACAATCACAATTGGGACAACAGCCAACAAAAGCGCAAATAGCGGCTGAGTTAGATATAACAGAAAAACAATTAGAAAATCGCTTGTATCAAGGTCGAGTAGCTAAAAGAAAAATGATTCGCTCGAACTTGAGATTGGTAGTATCAATTGCCAAACGATATCTCAATCGGGGAGTACCTTTTCTAGATTTAATTCAAGAAGGAGCAATGGGATTAAATCGGGCTACAGAAAAGTTTGATCCCGATAAAGGATACAAGTTTTCCACATACGCTTACTGGTGGATTAGACAAGCAATCACTAGAGCGATCGCCAATGATGCCAGAACAATTCGCCTCCCAATTCACATTGTAGAAAAACTCAACAAACTCAAAAAAGCCCAACGGGAACTCAAACAAAAATTCAGCCGCAACCCGACAGAAGCGGAAATGGCAGAAGCGTTGGAAATAACCGTCCCCCAACTACGCCAACTCCAACAACTCCGCCGACAAGCACTATCCTTAAATCATCGAGTCGGTAAAGAAGAAGATACCGAACTGATGGACTTATTAGAAGATGAAGATAACCTATCTCCAGAAGCAAAAATGAACGAAAACATGATGCGTCAGGAGATTTGGGAAGTCTTAGGTGATGTGCTTACCCCCAGAGAAAAAGACGTAATTTCTTTACGTTATGGTTTAACAACCAGCGAACCCTGCACCTTAGAAGAAGTCGGTAATATGTTCAACCTATCCCGCGAACGAGTCCGACAAATTCAAAGCAAAGCCATGCGGAAACTGCGCCGTCCTCACATAGCTAAACGGCTGAAGGGTTGGTTAATCTGAAGTACTGGGGACTGGGGACTGGGGAAGCCACACCCCAACCCACTGCCTCATTTATCGGCGGTTCATGATTCATAACTTGGAAGCTTTGCAACAAGTCTTATGGACTATGGACTATTGACTATGGACTATTGACTATTGACTATAAACTATGGACTAATGACTAATGACCAATGACTAATGACTAATGACTAATAATTTGACCTTGCGTTTTGCTGAACCTGCTGATAGTGAAACACTTTTTGGTTTAATCAAAGAATTGGCAGAGTATGAAAAATTAACTCATGCTGTAACTGGTAATGTTCTGGCACTGCAAGAGCATCTATTTGGTTCGCAAAAATACGTTGAAGCAATTTTAGCGGAAACCGCAGGTCAAGCTGTAGGTTTTGCCCTATTTTTTCATAACTACTCTACCTTCCTCACCAAGCCAGGAATTTATCTGGAAGATTTGTTCGTCCTGCCAGAATATCGCCGACAAGGCATTGGTAAAGCCCTCCTCACCAAATTAGCCCAAATCGCCGTCGAACGCGGTTGTGGGCGATTAGAGTGGAGTGTTCTCGACTGGAATGAATCAGCCCAAGCCTTTTACCGTCGCATGGGAGCATCAATATTAGATGATTGGCGAATTTGCCGCGTCACGGAAGAAGCAATTAGCCAAATAGCGCTTAATCAGTGAACAGTTATCAGTTATCAGTTATCAGTTATCAGTTATCAGTTATCAGTTATCAGTTATCAGTTATCAGTTATCAGTTATCAGTTATCAGTTATCAGTTATCAGTTATCAGTTAACATAACCTGATAACTGAAAATCAAGGGGTAGGGTGCGTCAGATGTGGAAAATCCTTGAATATGTACGAAATTATTGAGGCTGACGCACCCTAGTGGCACTTGGGGTAGGGTGCGTCAGATGCGGAAAATCCTTGAATAACGTGAGTTCGATGAACCTCTCCCTCCCAACCTCCCTCTCCTTTTAGGCGAGGGAGGAAAAACGAAAACCTCACCCCCAACCCCTCTCCTACGAGGAGAGGGGTTGGGGGTGAGGTCAAAACAACGCTTGTCGAACTCGCGTTGAATATGTACGAAATTATTGAGGCTGACGCACCCTACTGGCACTGATAACTGATAACTGTTCACTGATAACTGAAAATAAAGTTTGACAGCCTGTCTTTTGACGTAGGTAACGGCTCATTTGACAATATTGATGAAGATATTGGCCCAATAAAGCCTTATTTGCAGAGAGAACGCGAAATGAAAAAGATTTTTTCCTTAGTGCTGTTAGGCATAGCACTCTTCACTTTTGCCTTCAGCAAACCAGCATTGGCGGCAGATACTGTCAATGGCGCGAAAATATTTAGTGCTAATTGTGCTTCCTGTCATGCTGGTGGCAAGAATTTAGTTCAAGCCAACAAAAATCTGAAGAAAGATGCTTTGGAAAAGTACGGTATGTACTCAGCAGAAGCAATTATTGCTCAAGTCACCAATGGTAAAAACGCTATGCCAGCTTTCAAAGGTCGTCTAAAACCAGAACAAATTGAGGATGTAGCTGCTTATGTCCTAGAACAAGCAGATAAGGATTGGAAGTAGTCAGTTAACCTGACTTTTCACGTCATGTGGAAAAGTTAACGACAGACCTAACCCCCCAGCCCCCTTCCCTACAAGGGAAGGGGGAGCAATTAAAGCCTCTCTCCTTGTAGGGGAGAGGTTTGGAGAGGGGTCTTTTAGATCCCGTGAAAAGTCAGGTCAGTTAACAGTTATCAGTTATCAGTTAACTGACACATCCAGCCACGCTTAAGGACTACGCGGAATTCTTTCGATTTCTGCGTAGCCACTGAAAATTAACTTGTCTCCTTCAGTATCTAAACGATTGAGGCGCATTTTTACGCCGTCAAGGTCAAAACGGTCTAAATCGACCATATTATCTAAAATTTCTGCCAGTGCTAGGCTGAGGGTATTTGATATTTCTCGTTGCGTTTCGGGAATTGAGTCAAGTTCAACTACGGGATTTTTAAAAGAAATGCGGCGGCGCTTTTCTATAGCCACAGTTAGAGTCATGGTTATGGGTATGAGTTCACCAGTACCTAAATCTGCCTGAGCATTAATTTTCAGGCTATTTTGGGGCAGAAGTTGTACTTCTACGTCGGTAAAAGAGACTGGTTTCCCAGCAGATAACTCAGTTAAGGCAGGTACAGTTAAGTTAACTAGACGCTTCCGCACCAGTTCAGCTTTAAACGCTTTGTTGATCCCAGCTTCAGATAATATTACTTGAGCGATCGCCTGGGTTGGTTGTTTGAGATTTAATTTACCACTTAAAACAGCACTAAAGTCTATAGATACCGCATCAGTCTCAAAAGACATCTCCTCTACGACAAAATCTCTGCGAATAACTAAGCCTCGTCCACTCATTTTGAAGCTGTCAATACTACCTTGCAACAGCTTGCTGGAGGGAAAGCAACGCACAAAGACTTCTACTGACTCGCTTTGGGTAAACAAGTGGCGAATCGTTTGGCTGGCTACTGTATTGAGCATTCTTTCGCCCCAATCAGTGCCTTTAGGATCTTGGAAACCAGTAAGTCCGCCGAACATTTGCTTGTGGGTCTCTAGAAGTTCTTTGTAACTTTGTAACAAAATGTGAAGGTTTCAGCAACCCCTTGGTGATTGAATGTGCTGATATGCAGGCTTGAATTTTCTAATAAATTCAGACAAAAAGTAGCCAGCGCTACTTTTTATGGCGCTATTTTGAAATGTATAGCAGTCGAAGCATAGGTTAAGACAAGGATGAATCATAAAATCTTTATGCCAAGAGGCTTTTCAGCCTATCACCTGTCACCTGTCACCTGTCCCCTGCTATATTAATGAATTGTAATAAGGGAATCAGAAATTGTTGACATTCCCTTGAACCTAGTTACTTACAACCCAAAGACTCACGGGTATCAACCCCAGTTTTGGAATTGACTCCACTAGCTTTGGCACAGAGTTTTTTCACCTGTACTCCGTCCAAAACTGCATTAGTGAAATCCGCACCAGTAACATCTACATTATCAAAAGTAGAACGCAGCATCATAGCATCGGTGAAAACAGCATCACTTAAATCAGCATTTTTAAATCTTGCCAGATAAGCTATGCCGTTACTAAAATCTACACCATGCCAGTTTACTCCTTCCAACACAGTACCGTTAAACACGCCACCGCGTAAATCAGCATCGCTGAAGTTGGCATTTTCTAAATCCACGTTGGTAAATTCCTCACCAACTAAACTTTTACCAGCAAAATCCTTTGCTTGCACTGCATCCCCAGCCGAACGGGTGATACTGGAAGAACTCGCAGCTTGCGCCGACCCAGGGAACAGAAATAAAACCACAGCCAAAACGAGACTAGCTACTACTCGCCAATAATTCATAACGCTTTCTTAATAAATCTCAACATTACTCCATTATTAAACATCACTTTGAGTAATGAGTAGTAACTAGAGAGTAAGAAATTATTCCCTCTCACTGTCACCTGTCACCTGTCACCTGTCACCTGTCCTCAGTCTCCAGTCCCCTAAGAAATTTTTTCCTTCCCCACTCCCCACTCCCTATAAATGGAAACCATCACCTATTCCCGCAAGGAGGCTCCCGCTTACTCGTTCGCGTAGCGTCCCGAAGGGAAGAGAAGCGGTGAGAGGAATTGCGGGTTAAAAACGTAGCTTGCTTCCCGAAGGGTAACGCCTCCCAAATAATAACAACCGCAGGTTTTTGAAAGAGTGGAGGGAGTTGAGTTTTTAACAAATAAATCTTTGATACAACACGACTGTTTTGGTGTATTATAGTCACCCGTGATTAGGTCGCGCGTCATGGAACAAGTATTGACGCTAGTTTGCAAACTCAACCCCTCTAAAAAACAAGCAGAAGAAATCGAACTGGTACTGAAGGCTTGGAGTAATGCGTGTAATTACGCTAACAAGAAAGTTAAACCTCAGATAACCAGTAAGACCACTATTCAAAACATGGTCTATCACGAGCTTCGTGCTTTGTTTGGATTGAGTGCAAATTTAGCTGTTCGTGCTTGCGCCAGAGTTGGCGCTAATCGCAAAACTGCAAAACTTAAAGACAAACCAGTTAAAACTATAGCGCCAACATCGGCTGATTATGATGCCAGGATTTTCTCATTTAGAGAGAAAGACTGGACTGTTAGTTTGACTTTAATGAACGGTAGGGAACACATCAAGATTGATGCTGGTAATTATCAAAGAGGTAAATTAAAAGGTAGAAAACCGACATCAGCACAGTTATGTAAACATCGTGATGGTAACTACTATATCCACATTCAAATTAAAGACGATTCCCCAACACCAATCAAATCTAATAAAGTAATTGGTGTTGATTTTGGTCGTCGTGACATTGCTGTAACTAGCAATGGGGATAAGTGGGATGGAAAGAAAATCAATGATGTTAGAGACAAGTTTTCTAGAGTGAGAGCATCTCTCCAGCATACTGCCACGAAAGGCACAAGGTCTACTCGTCGTAGGGCAAGGCAGATTTTGAAACGGCTGTCAGGCAAGGAGAGAAGATTTCAACAATGGCTAAACCATAACATCAGCAAGTCTATAATTCAGTCCGCATTAAAAAATAATGCAGCAGTGGCAATTGAAGATTTAACGGGTATTCGTGAAAGAACCAATCAAAAGCCAAGAAATAAGACAGAACGTAGACGTTCTAACTCTTGGTCTTTTTTCCAATTGCGTTCTTTCTTGGAATACAAAGGTGTCCAATTTGGAGTAGAAATAATTGCTGTTCCTCCAGCTTGGACTAGTCTTACTTGCCATCAATGCCTACATATTGGAATGCGTTCTGACAAGCGTTTCAAATGTATTAATGAGGCTTGTTGTTGGAGTGGCGACGCTGATTTTAATGGAGCAAAAAACATTGCTACTATTGGGGCTGTTTTTGTGAGCCACTCCGTTGCGGGGGTTTCCCCCGTTAAAGGAAGTGGCGAACCCACAAGGGTAAACCAGCCTGGAGGCTCGAACTGTTTGTGTTGTGAACTCAGTACAGATAGTTCAGGGCTACTTAAAAGCCTACGCTCACCGCTTGCGGGAGCGTAGGTGGTTTACGTAGGATATTAGATGTTGAAATGCGATCGCATAAGCAAAACTATCTGTGGCTAATCAACAAGACACTGCCGAAATCTTAGCAAGAACCCCTTTGTATCAACTGGGTGTAGAACTCAAAGCACGCTTAACCAGCTTTGGTGGCTGGGAAATGCCGGTACAATTTAGCGGTATTACCCGTGAACACGAAGCCGTGAGAACTGCTGCGGGGATGTTTGACATTTCTCACATGGGCAAATTTACCCTCCAAGGTAAAAACCTCATTTCTCAACTACAGGCTTTAGTACCTTCAGACTTGAGTCGGTTGCAACCAGGTCAAGCCCAATACACAGTGTTGTTAAATCCGCAAGGGGGAATCATTGACGATATTATCATCTACTATCAAGGCGAAGACAGCACAGGCACACAACAGGCGTTTATTATCGTTAACGCAGCTACCACCAATAAAGACAAAGCATGGATATTGCAACACCTAGACCAAAATCAGGTGCAATTCCAAGACCTTTCCGCAACAAAAGTTTTAATTGCCCTCCAAGGGCCAAAAGCTATAGACTATCTCCAACCCTTGGTCAAAGAAGACTTACAACCAATTAAAGCCTTTGGTCATCTAGAGACAACAATACTAGATAAACCTGCTTTTATCGCCCGCACAGGTTATACCGGGGAAGATGGGTTTGAAGTTCTAGTAGACCCAGAAGTGGGCGTAGAATTGTGGCGTAATTTATACGATGCTGGTGTCATTCCTTGCGGCTTAGGTGCGAGAGACACCTTAAGGCTAGAAGCAGCGATGGCACTTTACGGACAAGACATCGACGATACAACCACCCCCCTAGAAGCTGGTTTAGGGTGGCTAGTTCATTTAGATACCAAAGGTGATTTTATCGGGCGGTCAGTTTTAGAACAACAAAAAGCCACAGGAGTAAAGCGCCGACTCATAGGTTTGCAAACCCAAGGAAGGAACATTGCCCGCCACGGCTACCAAGTCCTGTCAGAGGGTAAAGTAGTAGGCGAAGTTACAAGTGGGACTTTATCTCCCACACTTGGTTATCCCGTGGCTTTAGCCTACGTCGGAGCCAAACTAGCGAAAGTTGGTCAGCAGCTAGAAGTAGAAATACGGGGTAAAGCATACCCAGCAGTTGTAGTTAAACGTCCCTTTTATCGTTCAAGTAACAGGTGATAGGGGACAGGAAGTGCTGAAGCTGCTGGCTATCAAAATTTGATGATCTTCCATGCCCTAACCTATGTAGCAACTGCTATATAGGGAATAGTTGACTGTTAACTGTTGACCTATTAAATGTGTTGTAAGATACTCAATCACGGTATGGTGATTATTTCAATATGGTCTTACAGCAGATTGCAGGTGAATAAAGTACAAATTTTCTGTAAAAACTTATATAGAAGTAGAATTTCCACCCTGTCAAGAGTCCCCTATCACCTGTTCCCTGCTGTAATTACCTTTGGGACGCTAATTGTTTGAGATTAAAGAGGAAAAGAGATGTCGTCGTTTGAATACCCTCAAGATTTGCGATATTTGGATACTCATGAGTATGTGAGGCTAGATGGTGAAATTGCCACTATTGGCATTACAGAATTTGCTGTTGATCAGTTGGGTGATGTAGTGTTTTTAGAACTGCCAGAAATTGGTGACTTACTGACTAAAGGAGATACTTTTGGTTCAATTGAGTCAGTCAAAGCTGTGGAAGATTTGAATGCACCAGTAACCGGCACAGTCATAGAACGGAATGAGGCTTTGATTGAATCTCCCGAAGCAGTAGCCGATGATCCTTACGGTGAAGGATGGTTCTTAAAACTACGTGTCAATGACCCTGATGAAGTAAACGACGCTTTAACGGCAGATGAATATCGTGCTGAGGTAGAAGGCGAGTAGTAGGGGACTGGGGACTGGGGACTGGGGAAGGGGGAAGGGGGAAGGGGGAAAGGAAGAAGTCTTTGCTTTGTCACCTGTCACCTGTCACCTGTCACCTGTCACCTGTCACCTGTCACCTGTCACCTGTCACCTGTCACCTGTCAACTGATAACTGATAACTGATAACTGATAACTGCCTTGTTTATTGAAACTTGACAAATTATCCCTACGTTCTCTGGGGATTTGTTGCAGAATATGAAATAGTTACTTCTGGAGTTTAATTTAGTGGTATCGTATGCCCCTATTCCTCAGTCTAGCGATGAAGGTCGTGTTCATGAAAACCAACGCCAACAGCTAGACCAAGGGAAACAAGTTTTAAATACTTTTATACAAAGACATATAGGCCCGTCATCGGCAGATGTTCAACAAATGCTTGATGTATTGGGATTTTCAAGTCTAGATGACCTGATTAATAAAACAGTACCGTCAGTAATTCGGCTGGATAAAAAGCTACAGTTACCAGAGGCGCAAACTGAGTATGCAGCATTGGCAAAGTTAAAACAAATTGCCTCGAAAAATCAGGTATTTCGCTCATACATTGGTATGGGATATTACGATACCATCACCCCAGCAGTGATTGGGCGTAATATTTTGGAAAATCCAGGGTGGTACACAGCCTATACTCCCTATCAGCCAGAAATTGCCCAAGGGCGGCTAGAAGCGCTGCTAAATTTCCAAACCATGATTATCGACTTAACGGGGTTGGAAATTGCTAATGCTTCCCTACTTGATGAAGCGACAGCCGCCGCCGAAGCTATGAGTATGAGTTACGGGGTCAGCAAAAATAAGGCAAATGCTTATTTTGTCTCTCATGCTTGTCATCCCCAAACGATTGACGTTTTACAAACCAGGGCTAAACCCTTGGGGATTGAAATTATTATCGGGGATCATCAGAAGTTTGATTTTGCTCAACCAATTTTTGGTGCTGTCTTACAATACCCCGCCACTGATGGCACAGTCTACGACTACCGGGCTTTCATCGAAAAAGCCCACGCCCAAGGCGCATTGGTAACAGTAGCCGCAGACCCCTTAAGCTTAACTTTACTCACCCCTCCCGGTGAATTTGGT
Source organism: Anabaena azotica FACHB-119 (assembly GCF_014697625.1). Classification (GTDB taxonomy): domain Bacteria; phylum Cyanobacteriota; class Cyanobacteriia; order Cyanobacteriales; family Nostocaceae; genus Trichormus; species Trichormus azoticus_A. The sequence goes on from NZ_JACJSG010000045.1 coordinate 52,061, forward strand.
GCTGATATTGCCGTGGGGAGTACTCAACGCTTCGGTATTCCCTTGGGCTTTGGTGGGCCTCATGCGGCATACTTTGCTACCAAGGAAGAATACAAGCGGCAAGTTCCAGGGCGTATTGTCGGCGTATCCAAGGATGTCAACGGGAAAACAGCACTGCGTCTAGCTTTGCAAACCCGTGAACAACATATTCGCCGCGAAAAAGCTACGAGTAATATTTGTACAGCCCAGGTATTGCTGGCGGTGATGGCGAGTATGTACGCTGTATATCACGGGCCGGAGGGACTCAAGCAAATTGCTGAGAGGATACATCACTTGACTCTGGTTTTAGGAGAGTGGTTGCAGCGACTAGGTTATACAATTACTTCCCAATCTTTCTTTGATACATTGCAGGTGCAGTTGGGGGAAAAACCCCTCCCAGAAATTCTAGAAGCGGCTGAAGCTTACCGAATTAATCTGAGGATTGTTGATACATCGACGGTGGGAATATCCTTAGACGAAACTACAACAGTCGAAGATGTTAAGGATATATGCCGGATATTTGCGGGAACGGATGAGTTGCCATTTGTTTTAAATGTACAAGAGGTTGACTGGATAATTCAGCAATCATCTTTAAAAGATGAACGCTTTAGTCGTCAAAGCAGTTATCTGACGCATCCGGTCTTCAACCGTTATCACTCGGAAACGGAGTTACTGCGCTATCTGCACAAGCTGGAAACTAAGGATTTGTCTTTAACTACATCGATGATTCCTTTGGGTTCCTGTACGATGAAGTTAAACGCTACATCGGAAATGATTCCGGTAAGTTGGGAAGAATTTGGCAGAATACATCCTTTTGCACCACCTACCCAAACGCGGGGTTATCAAATTCTGTTCCAGCAACTTGAGGCTTGGCTGGCGGAAATTACTGGCTTTGCTGGGATTTCGCTACAACCTAATGCTGGTTCTCAAGGGGAATATGCGGGGCTGTTGGTAATTCGTCAATATCATGAAAGCCGGGGAGAAGCACACCGCAATGTGTGTTTAATTCCCACTTCTGCACATGGGACAAACCCAGCGAGTGCAGTAATGTGTGGGATGAAGGTTGTGGCTGTTGCCTGTGATAGTGAAGGTAATATTGATGTTGATGACCTCAAAGCTAAGGCGGAAAAACACAGCCATGAACTTGGGGCGTTGATGGTGACTTATCCTTCAACTCACGGTGTGTTTGAGGAAGCAATTCAAGAAATTTGTGCGGTTATTCACAGCCACGGCGGTCAAGTTTACATGGATGGGGCAAATATGAATGCCCAAGTGGGTATTTGCCGTCCAGGGGATATTGGCGCGGATGTTTGTCATTTGAATTTGCACAAAACTTTCTGTATTCCTCACGGTGGCGGTGGCCCTGGTATGGGGCCAATTGGTGTGGCTTCCCATCTTGTACCATTTTTACCTGGACATCCGGTGTTGGGGAGCCAGTCGCGTGCGGAGGTTCCCTCCGTTGAGCGAACTGGCGTGACTGGGGAAGATTCCCAAAATCTTGGGGCGATCGCAGCTGCGCCTTGGGGAAGTGCTAGTATTTTGGTGATTTCTTGGATGTATATTGCCATGATGGGGGCGGATGGGTTAACCCAAGCTACCAAAGTGGCAATTCTCAATGCTAATTACATCGCTAAGAAATTAGAGTCTTACTATCCGGTGTTGTACAAAGGGCAGAATGGTTTGGTTGCCCATGAATGTATTTTAGATTTGCGATCGCTCAAAAAATCCGCCAACATCGAAATCGATGATGTCGCCAAGCGTCTCATGGACTACGGTTTCCATGCCCCGACTGTCTCCTGGCCTGTAGCGGGTACAATCATGGTAGAACCCACAGAAAGCGAATCTCAGGTCGAATTAGACCGTTTCTGTGATGCCTTAATTGCTATTCGTCAAGAAATTGCCGAAATTGAAGCAGGTAAGGTAGATATTCAAGATAATGCCTTGAAAAACGCACCGCACACCGTGGAAAGCCTTCTTAGCGCCGAATGGCATCATCCTTATTCCCGTGAACAAGCCGCCTACCCCGCACCTTGGACAAGGGAGTATAAATTCTGGCCGACTGTCGGCAGAATTGATGCCGCTTTTGGGGACAGGAATTTTGTCTGTTCTTGTCTACCAATGGAAGCATATTCATAAGTCCTGAGTGCTGAGTCATGAGTGCTGAGTATCCTGAATCAGCACTCATGACTTACAATTACCAATTACCAATTACCAATTACCAATTACCAATTACCAATTACCAATTACAACCAAGCCCTATCATACTGAACTGGCCAGTGTTTCTCATGTCCTAATTGTTTAGCTGCCAAATGAGGCCAGTAAGGATTGCGGAGGAGTTCGCGCCCTAACAGAACTATATCAGCTACGCCATTACGAATAATTTGGTCAGCCTGTTCCGGGGTGGTAATTAAACCTACTGCACCTGTAGCAATATTAGCTTCTTGACGAATGCGTTCAGCAAACTGCGTTTGATATCCTGGTTTCACAGGGATATTAATACCCGGTATCGCCCCACCAGAGGAACAGTCTATTAAATCTACGCCTAATGATTTGAGTTTGTCGCTGATGGCAATACTTTGTTCAATATCCCATCCTTTATCTATCCAGTCGGTAGCAGAGAGGCGCACAAATAAGGGATAAGACTCAGGCCAAACTTCACGCACTCCCTCAACGACTTCTCGTAGGATGCGGGTACGGTTTTCCAAGCTACCGCCGTAATCATCTTGACGTTGGTTAACTAGGGGTGAGAGAAACTGATGTAATAAGTAACCGTGGGCTGCGTGAATTTCTACAACTTTGAAACCAGCTTGTAGCGATCGCTTGGCGGCTTCTACGAAGGCTTGCACAACTTGCTGGATACCTTCGATACTCAGTGCTTCGGGTACTGGGCTTTCTTTACCAAAGGCGATCGCACTACTGGAAACTACAGGTCGCCAACCTTCCTGAGACTCATCTAAAACTTTTCCCCCCTTACTAGGTTTGGCGGTGCTAGCTTTTCTCCCTGCATGGGCTAATTGAATACCCGCTACTGCACCAAAGTTATGAATCAAGCCCACAGTTTTCGCCAAAGCTTCTATATGTGCATCTGACCAAATTCCCAAATCTTGGGGACTAATACGCCCGCGCGGTTCCACAGCCGCCGCCTCTGTGATGACTAAACCCGCCCCACCCACAGCACGAGAAGCTAAATGAACCAAGTGCCAATCATTGGCCAAGCCATTGGTACTAGAATATTGACACATCGGTGACACGGCGATGCGGTTGCGAAAAGTTACTTCACGAATCCTCAATGGTTCAAATAAGTGTGTCATTGGTATTCTAACTATTAAAGCTAAGATTAACATCAAACCTGCGGCGATCGCATCCACCGCCAACCAAAATGTTCGCCAATTGCACCACTGACAGTCCTCGCTAATAGCACAATCAAAATCATGCCACTAACTAATGTGCCAATCACTTTCCCCCTTTCGGCTGAGGCTGTCATGTATGCAACTAAGGGCAGCAATAAATGCGCCACAATGCTACAAACACCTAAAGCCAAGCTAGCTATAGATAACCAAATCAAATTGGGAGATACAGCTTCGGCAACTAAAGCCCATGACAGCAAACCTAGCATGGTAGTAATTAAATTGCGGCGTTCCATTCTATCGTCTAAAGGAACTAGCAAAAGTAAGCTTGTTGCATAGCCAATTTGAGTCAAAAAAGGAATAAATCCTACTTGTTTGACGGGAATTTCTAAGCTACGTCCGATGTTTCCCAGTAGTGGTTGGTTGTAGTCAACATTAGCGATCGCTAACATTAAAACTGTACTACGCTTACTCAAGCTTTGGTTGCCAGTAGTCAGAGCTGTTTGCTCTTGGGAGTTCATTATGATGCGCCCTAATACCAATTACGCAATTTACAATTAGCAAATAACAAAGCTTTCTATTTCAGCTTTTTCTCACTTTGTTTCTTAACTGCTTCCTGTATCTCTTCACAATGGCATTCCCAAATATCTGCTTTCCTTTGTCCTTTATCGTTGTGTAAATGTAAATTTTCTGGTAATTGTGTATTCTGCCAACTTGCAGCATTTTCTATCCATAATAGTTCTCTTTCAATGTATCCAAAAAACATAATTGCCATCTCCTGTACTACAAATGTATGAGCTTTTATAGGATTCTTTCCTCTTAAAAATGTATTGATCTGGCTACTTATGCAATATATATATTTAACTTTTCAGTATCCTGTCAAATAAGGATTTATCCTGCTTTCTTAAACAAAAATTCTCTTTTCTTTAGCTTTCGCATTTGATGGCTTTTCTATATTTAAACTACTAGTAGTAATTACCAATAACTTTCACTTTTACGCCTTGAGTAAGTCTACTCATGTAGGCATATGATTGGCTGACTAACAAACTGAGCATCTCTATCGTCTAATCGTCGATTAAATTATGTTATTACTAGACATTTTTTAACAGTCAACAGTTGTAGGGGCGGGTTCATTGAGTAATTCATGGTAAAAACAAATATGTTCGTTAAACCCGCCCGTACTTAAATACGTTGGTGAAACACCACAACAATTGGTGGAAAGTGTTGGTGGGGGGTTTAAATCCCCCACCATAGGCCGTCAGCACTGATATCTGATTTAACAATTTATGACGGACAAGATTCTAGGACTTACATAAATGTCATAATCAAACTAACTCTAGGCTGCGTCAGTCCTAATAATTTCATACACAATCAAGGATTTTCCACATCTGACGCACCCTACCCCAAGTGCCAGTTGCGTAAGTTCTGGATTAGAAACACTCCTCTTAAAATATCTATATATTACATTAAGTCTATCAACTTACCGTATTATATAAATATCAGATTTGCACAGATTAAGAAAAAATACAAGAGGATATGAAAAATTAGTGATGGCGCTGAAAAAAATGTGATTTTGACTACAAAAACCTTCCTAAAAATAAAGGACAAGATTTCTCTTGTCCCCAAAAATAAAAATAGCAAATGGTGTGCCGAATAAATTTCGATGCTCCTGATGACCGATAACCAATGCGACACAAGCCCCTAGATTCATCTATGGGGTAAGGCGCTTGAAGAATAAATTCTCCGTCTTGATGTTATCATAATATTTGATACCACTAATACTAGTATCAAACCTGTTTGTCTACGAGTACAAAGTCAACCCAAAACCACAACAAATATCCGCCATCAATGAAGCAATTAGGACATTAATTTTGAATGCCCGAATTTTGCATTTTGAATTAAAAAAATGACACCTTTAGAACAGTTAGCAGCAAATACCCTAACTAGTAAAGAACGGGAAAGCACTACTATTTTTGAGCGAGTTGATGCTCTTGCTAAAGATTTTGCCACCCGTGCAGCAATACATGACAAAGAAGCTTCTTTTCCTTTCGAGAATTTTACAGCACTACATGAAGCTGGACTACTTAGCATAACTATTCCCCGTGAATTAGGTGGACAAGGGTGGGGGTTAGCTGATACTTGCAGAGTCATCGAAGGGATAGCCCGTGGTGATGCGTCAACAGCCCTAGTGTTGACAATGCACTATTTGCAACACGCTCATGCTTCCCGCCATCGTCGCTGGCATCCAGAAGTATACAAGCAATTGTGCCGCGAGTCTATAGAAGGTATTGCTTTGCTCAATGCTGCGCGTGTGGAACCAGAGTTAGGTACACCAGCTAGAGGTGGTTTACCAGCAACATTTGCCAAACGCACAGCCGATGGGTGGTTATTAACGGGTCATAAGCAGTACACCACGGGTAGCCCTATACTACGCTACTTTGTAGTTTGGGCGAGAACCATTGAGGACGAACCCCAAGTTGGTAGTTTTTTAGTTAAGCGCGACCTTCCAGGGTTGCGTATTGTGGAAACTTGGGATCACCTGGGGATGAGGGCTACAGGTAGCCATGATTTAATTTTAGAAAATGTCCTAGTTCCGCATGAGTATGCTTTAAATCTGAGTTTTGTATCGACAACCCAACCAATAGACCCATTAACCGCGACTTGGAACAGTTTAACTTTGAGTGCTTTGTATCATGGCGTAGCTACTAGCGCTCGTAACTGGCTAGTAGAATACCTGCATGAACGTACACCCTCTAATTTGGGGGAACCGTTAGCTAGCTTACCACGCTTTCAGATGGCGATCGGCGAAATAGAAGCTTTACTATTTGCTAACCGCAAAATAATTTACAGCTTGGCAAAAGATATTGATAACAATGAGTATGAGCCAAATGTAGGATTACAAGCACAAGCAGTTAAATATCTCACTACTAAAAATTCCCTTCGGGCTGTAGAAATTGGTTTGGAATTAACTGGAAATCCTGGTTTAATGAAAAAGAATCCTTTGGAAAGACATTATCGCGATGTTTTATGTAGTCGTATTCATACACCACAAAATGATGTGATTTGTCAGTCTTTGGGTAAGTCAGTTTTAAAAGTTAAATAATATCTACTTTGTGCCTTTGGGTTTAGTGATTTTAACCACAGAGGCACAGAGACACAGAGGTTAGAGAAGAAACTTATTGCACAAGTTTAGCCTTGTTATGCTACTTACGAGCAGCACTAGCTATACCAATAAAATATTCATACGCACCCTACTAACAGTCAATTTGGATAGTTGATTTTTTATTGCTTTTTAAAGACATTTAAAATAAAAAACGAAAAAAATGTAATTCAAAGTGAAAAATAAGCTATTGCGCTGAATACAAAAAACATTTTATCTAAATAAAAGTTTGCATGACATGACTTTTAGTTAAAAAATCTAAAAAATTGTAATTGCCAGTGAAAAATAAACTATTGCGCTGAACCCAGAAAATATTTTATTTAACTACTAGCTCAACTTGCTAGTTAGTTGAGATGTCATCTTCTCTTTACGGATAACTAGCAACTTATCTGGCTAACTTGCCTCTATCACTAGAATAGAAATGTCAAACCAAAAGCGCAGTATATTCGGCAAAGAATCACTAGAGCGTCTATCTTCCTCCGAAAAATTAAACCAGTTGATGCAGGTAGTCAAGCCTAAAAGTTGGCTACCTCTTTTTGCTTTAGGTTCCGTGGTAGGAGTTACTTTAACCTGGGGTATTTTCGGCACTATTCCCGTCACTATAGAAGGTCGTGGTGTCATCATTTATCCTACTGATATTGTCTCACTAGAATCACAAAGTGCTGGTCAATTGATGGTGCTTAATATCAAAGCTGGAGATGTGGTAAAAAAAGGTCAGATATTGGCAAGAATTGACCAAACTGAAATCCGCAAACAACTACAACAGCAACAAGCTAAATTAAAAGTAATAGAAACACAAAGGCAAAGTATAGAAGAGAAAAAAAGTAATATTTACTTACAAAGTCAGTATCTTCGGCAACGTATGGAAGAACTGCAATTAGTATCACCTCTACTACAAGTTGCAGGAAGCACTCCAGTTAGCCAACAGCGCCAAAGTTTACAACAACGCCTCCAGCAAACCCAAGCGCTAACTCCTATGTTTCAACGGAGAATGGAAACTCGTAGACAATTATTCCAAAAGGAAGGAGCGATTTCTGGTAATGAAGCTCTCGAAGCAGAACGGGAATATTTACAAAACTTAGAAAAAATTTCTGATTTTAAGTCTCAGTTAAATGATCTAAATTTCAAGGAAACTCAACAAGCAAAAGATTATCGGGAGAATTTGACAATTATTTCTAACCTACAAGCACAGTTGCAAAGATTAATTAGTGAACAAGCTTCTATCACTCAACAAGAATTAGAAACTGAAACTATCCGCAGAAAACAAATTCAAGATGTTCAGCGCGAGATTATCAGACTAGAAATGCTATTAAGCACTAATAGCCAGATTATTAGTCAACATAGTGGACGCATTTTAGAAGTTACTGCCACGCTGGGGCAGGTGGTGAGTCCAGGTTCTAGTTTAGCAACTATAGAAGCAGAAAATTCTCAAAGTAAGCTGGTTGGCGTTACTTATTTTCCTGTAAAAGAAGGAAGGAAAATTCAGCCAGGGATGTCAATTCAAATTACACCACAAAATGTTAAACACAATTTTGGGGGAATTTTGGGTACTGTTACTAATATTTCTAACTTGCCAATTACAAAAGCGGTGACTGTGAGTAAAGTAGGTAATCCAGAAATTATAGAGTCATTGCTAGGTCAAAAGCCCAAAGAACTGATTCAAGTAGTATCTGAATTAAACTTAGACCCCAATACACCAAGTGGTTATAAGTGGTCTTCTTCTCAAAGGCCAAATTTGCAAATTTCTTCGGGAACTACTACTGTTGTACGAGCTAAGGTGCAAGAACGCACACCGATCAGCTTGGTTTTGCCCATGTTGAGGTCTGATGTTGAATAAGATGATGTTTGTCAAGTAGAAAAGTATACTAATAATCCCTTTCCCAACTTCTAAGCGAAACGGCGAGAGGCTTTGCAACCCTATGTTTTTATAGGGAAGGGGATAAGCAAGCGGTTAGATTTTTCAGATTTTGATTTTAGCAATACTACTTTTCAAACATCCTCTAAGAGGTTATTTATAAAGTAAATATTTAAGTAGTAGTGGCGTGTCTAGACTAAACTTGTGCATTAGCAAAAAATCTATCATCTTGTTCATCTGCGTTCATCTGCGTTCATCTGCGTTCGATTTTTCCCACTCTAATACCAAGTTGTGTTTAAAGATATTTGTTTTGGCAGGCAAGGGAGCAACCCACCCCTAGCCCCTAAGAGGAGGGGAAAGAGAAGTAGCGCAGAGTAAGATACTATCTTTGACTGCAACTTAGTATAATGCTACATTTTAGAGTTGACACGCCACTACAATTTAAGGTTTACTTTATAAATTATCTCTAAAAAGATTATTTTTGTTTTAATTTTCAATTGTTGAACAGTTATCAATTATTAGTAACAAAAAGTTGATAACTGTTGACTTTCCACTGATTTAATATCCTGCTTGTTGATCTACGACATTGCGTAGAGGCTGACCTGTAATGTAGCGGTGAAAATTGTCAATAAAGAGTTCTATAGAGCGCTGTTTTACTTTTGGGGAATGACCGGAACAATGAGGTGTAATGAAAAGATTTGGCACTGTCCACAAGGGACTTTCAGGTGTTAGTGGTTCGTTGATAACTGTATCTAAGGCTGCACCAGCAATCCAACCTTCTGTGAGTGCCTTGATTAAGGCAGGTTCATCAACGATCGCACCACGCGCAATATTAATTAGATAAGCATGAGCAGGTAGCGATCGCAAAACATCCTCATCAATTAAACCTTTAGTTTCTGCTGTCAGGGGTGTAGCAATTACTACATAATCGGCTTCACCAAGATGCGATCGCCATTCATCTGCACCCACTACTTGATCAAAATTCGCCAGTGGTTGAGGTTGGCGGCGACTACCAATTATTCTAGTACCGAAGGCTTTAGCGCGAGCTGCGATCGCTTGTCCAATACCACCAGCACCGATAATTAACACAGTTACATCTGTTAATTCTTGAATAGCCAAGCCTCTTTGCCAACGACGCTCAGTTTGTAGAGCTTTTAATTCTAGCAACTGCTTGGCATGAGAGAGGATGTAAGCAATCACAAATTCAGCAATGGGAATTGCATGGACTCCCGCACCATTCGTCAGAATCAAATCACGTTCTAAATAACTAGGTGTTAAAAAATGGTTTACACCTGCATTTGGTGCATGATGCCAACGCAAATTAGGCGCAGATGCTAACACACTTTGTAGAACCGGAAGTTTGAGCAAGAACCAACTTAAATAAATTTCTGCATCACTCGCATCACCATCTAGCTTACCATCACTATCAACCAACACAACTTTTGTATCAGATGGTAAATGAGGCTCAATTTCCGCAGCAACCTCAATGGGCAAAATGAGTTTCATATGTACTTTCTCTTACTGACAGAGTTTTTTGATAAAAACTTTCTCAATTCATCTTGAAATATACAACTTTCTACCTCAAGCGTTGGACAACGCTCTGTTTACGCCAGAGTTAGTTGGCTAACGCACAAGCTCATACTAGCAAATTCTCTGTTCTAGAGAAATGCCTCATGTATAGCATTGGGATATATAGTATTCAGAAAACCCTAATAGCAAACAGCTTCTACTCTTCCCTGTCCTCTACTAATAGAATTAATGACATGACTTGCTGAGTTTTACTTACTCAATTGTAATAACTGCTTGTTGGTATAAGCTCTTTCCGTATTCATCACTTGTTCCAACACAGTTTCTCGAATATTGACAAACGCTTCACTACTTCTATTTCTAGGACGAGGCAGATTTACAGACAAATCTAAAGCAATTCCCCCAGCTTCAATAACTACTATTCTATCTGCCAGTGCTACAGCTTCATCAACATCGTGGGTAACTAAAAACGCTGTAAATCCTCGCTCTAGCCATAAATTTTCAATCAACTGCTGCATCTCTAGACGAGTTAGCGCATCTAAAGCACCTAGAGGTTCATCCAGCAATAACAATCTGGGCTGATTTACTAACGCTCTAGCTAAAGATACCCTTTGGCGTTGTCCTCCAGAAAGTACCGATGGCCATTCTTTAGCTCTATCTTTGAGTCCAACTTTCTCTAACGCCCACAAAGCTTTTTCTTGCCAATTATCATGTAAACCTAAACCCACATTATCAATTACACTTTTCCAAGGTAACAAGCGTGAGTCTTGAAACATCACTCGAATGGAATCGCCAAGCTTACGAAATGGCTGTCCATCTAATAAAATACCGCCACTGTTAGGTTTATCTAAACCTGAGACTAGACGTAGTAAAGTACTTTTACCGCAACCACTACGACCTACAATAGCAACAAACTCTCCAGGGACGACTTCTAAATTCAGAGAATTTAAAACAGTTTGTTTACCAAAAGATTTAGTTAAATCGAGAAGACTGAGTTGTGTACCTTTTCTAATTGCCACCATTTTCCAAAACTCCTATTTTGTCAATCAATGAAAGTCAAAGTTAAAAAAATAACTGAGGAGTCAGAAGGTTTTGATATCAAAGCCTAATAATTAGAATAAATCACGCTAATTATTTTGGGTTATGACTCCTGAGTTAAGGTGTATGTGACTTTTGACTCTTATTTAAACTGATAATTTGGATTCCATGCCAAGAATTTTCCTTCCAATGTTCTGGCAATAAAATCTGCTAATTTACCAAGCAAAGCATAAATTACAATACTCAAAACTACAACATCTGTTTGCATAAATTCACGAGCATTCATTGCCATGTAACCAAGCCCAGAATCGGCAGCAATGGTTTCTGCAACAATTAGTGTCAACCACATAATCCCCAAGGAAAAGCGGACACCAACAAGGATGGAAGATAATGCGCCGGGAAAAATAATATGCCACAAAAGTTGGGGTGTCTTTAATCCATAAACTTTTCCCATTTCTATCAATCCGGGATCAACACTACGAATCCCGTGAAATGTGTTGAGATAAATAGGAAAGAACACCCCTATTGACACTAGAAATAATCTAGCTTGATCGCCAATACCAAACCACAAAATTACCAGGGGAATTAATGCTAAATTGGGAATGGTGCGAAGCATTTGTAAGGAGCTATCCAACAACTTTTCTGCTAGACGAGAAAAGCCATTGAGTAATCCTAAACTAAATCCAATACTACCACCCACAACAAAACCGGAGATTGCCCTTGCTGCACTAATTCCTATATGTTGAAACAATTCTCCAGTGGAAGCTAATTTAAATGCCGTGAACACTACACCACTTGGTGCTGGTAGGATTCGACTGGAGAGTACTCCCGTTCTAGAAGCAGTTTCCCAAAGGATGAGGACTAAGACAGGCACAATCCAAGGAACTATTTTTTGAAATTGAGGGCTGTCTAGTACCCCAGTTAGGGATACGTTGTGGTAACTTTTAGTGTTTTTGAGAGTAGTAGTCATCGAAACTCCTGGGTCTCTTACCCCGTCCTAGAAGGACGGCTTTACAAAGACTTTAACTGTGCTTGCCTTGGCTCTTGGTAAAATTAGGTTACGGTGAAATGCTCTAAACGCAGGATGTTGACTCGCTTCCAGGCTTTTTGGCAGTAACCGAGTAGATAACGAGTATCTACGAAAATTGAGTCTTGGGGTGCGGAGGTGAGTACACCTTCTAGAAACGTAACCGCGCCTGAAATTCCGCCAACTACACAAGTACGCACCAGATATTGCGGGTAGTGTGGGGAGGGGGATAAAGCCCCGTACCTTTAGGTCGGGGAATGGTTACGACGCACTCGTGGTAGCTACTTCTTTGATTTGTTGAGTAAGTCTCTCTTGGCTGGCAAATTCGCTGAAAGGAGTCACAATTGGCGCTGTCAAGGTTGTAGTGTCATGTTGTAACGGTAGGCGAGGGAATAATAATTCTGCGGTGCGATAGGCTTCTTCTAGATGGGGATATCCAGAGAAGACAAAGGTATCAATTCCCAGTTTTTGATATTCCAACATCCTGGCGGCTACGGTGTCAGGATCGCCAACCAAAGCAGTACCAGCGCCACCCCTAACTAAGCCAATTCCCGCCCACAAGTTGGGACTAATTTCTAGGGCATCGCGTTTACCGTTGTGCAGTTGCACCATACGCTTTTGCCCTTCGGAATCAGATGTTGCATAGGCTTGTTGCGCTTTGGCGATCGCTTCATCATCCACATACTTAATTAACTCATTGGCTGCATCCCAAGCTGCTGATACTGTCTCTCTGACAATGACGTGCAAGCGAATCCCAAACCGCACTGTTCTACCTTGTTCGGCGGCTAGCTGGCGCACTTCGGCAATTTTCTGGGCAACTTGTGCCGGCGGTTCACCCCAAGTTAAATAAGTATCGATATGCTTGGCTGCTACCCGTTTCGCCGCCGCCGATGAACCTCCAAACCACAACGGGGGATAAGGCTTTTGAATTGGTGGAAATAAGAGTTTCCCACCTTTGATATCCAAGTATTTACCTTGAAAATCAACTGTTTCCCCGCTGACAATACCTCGCCAAACTGCTAAAAATTCCTCGGTTAGGTTGTAACGGTCATCATGGCTCAGATGAAGTCCGTCTCCAGCTAGATGCGCGGGGTCGCCACCTGTGACAACATTGACTAATAATCTGCCATGCGACATTCTGTCAAAAGTCGCAGCCATCCGCGCCGCTACACCCGGAGAACTAATTCCAGGGCGAATTGCCACGAGAAACTTCATCCTTTTTGTGACAGGAATCAAAGATGCAGCTGTAATCCAAGCATCTTCACAAAAAGGCCCAGTGGGCAGTAAAGCACCTACATATCCTAAGTTATCTACAGCTTGGGCAATTTGCTGTAAATAATCAGGCGTGGCATCGCGCCCGCCTACTTCTGTGCCTAAATAACGTCCGTCGCGGCTTGTGGGAATAAACCAAAGAATCTGCATTACTGTCAAGCTATTTGATTTCTAAAAGTACGGTTCCTCAGTCAAGTTACCGTACTTTATAGCCAACATATTACATCAAAAATTGTCAAACGGGACTTTTAGTTGATGAAATATCAAAAGTGCGATCGTGAGAGAGAACATCTTCAAGGATGATTCTGACACTTTCTTAACCTAGATGGTTGTAGTGGAAAACACAAGTTTCTACGGAAATGTCATTCTCTAGTTAATTTTAGAGTTCTTACTGACCGCTCGGTCAAAAACCTACCCCTGTCAGATACCCTAACCCCTATAACGAATGGCACGCTTGTTATCGGCAAATCCAATATTCATCTCTGCTTTTGGGGTGTAAGGGTGTAAGGGTGTAGGGGTTCTGCACACTCAAGAACTAATAATTAAATCAAGATGTTTAATAAATACTGTTCTTCTTCTAACCCCTACACCCCTACACCCCTATACCCCTACACCCAGTCAAGCGCGAGAGTTTCACCTTTACAAGCGTGTCATTCACCCCTATAACTTTGTTCAATCTAATCTAGGGTCTTGCATTTTACACATCAGTGTGCAAATATAAATCCACACAAAGTACTAAAAATCAACCGATTTACCGTATTACTTTGAGAACCAAGCTTTTAGACCTAGTTCGCTGATTAAAAATGAAAACGTTCAGCTAAATCTTTAATGCCAGTGAATTGTGCTGAGGAAAACTACCTGCATTGAATCTCCAAAGACGCTTTTTCTAATCGTCAAACGGTCTTGAGATGCAAATTTTTACCTGTCTTAGCAATAACCTAAACCAATTTCTGACTGCAATTTGATTCACAAGATTTAATAGAATTGTTGCTGCCAATATTTCTGTAATCTTGGCATTTTTTGTAACCAAGAATATTGCTTTTGAGAGTTGAGGACTCATGATTAAATTTGGTTGGAATTTTCTAGGGTTAGTGTTTTTTATTACCCTAATAGATGTACTACTGCTATTAATGAGTCCCACAAGAAGCTGGGCAAATACCCCTGAAATTTCTGAATCTTCTGAACCCATAGATTCGTCTATTTTAGCTCCCGTAAAGGATGATAAAACTATACTTGTTCCTGAGTATGTAGAGGAAGATAACAATTATTTTCTGAATCAGGTTACGCCTATTTCAGATATAGTTTTACCTAGTGTAAAAAGTCCTAATACATCTAGGTCGGTAGATCAGGATTCAGAAATAGGTCAGGTTAATTCTGTATCTCAGCTATCGGATGTAAAGCCTACAGATTGGGCATTTGGGGCATTACAATCTCTAGTCGAGCGCTATGGTGTGATTGCTGGCTATACAGATGGTACTTTCAAAGGAAACCGCGCTCTTACGCGCTATGAATTTGCCGCAGGTTTAAATGCAGCCCTAGATCGTCTCAATGAATTAATTGCTACTTCTACAGCAGATTTAGTGAAACGAGAAGATTTAGAAACAATCAAGAAATTACAAGCAGAATTTGCTCCAGAACTGGCTCAACTCAGGGGAAGATTAGATGCCTTAGAGGGAAGGACAACAACTTTAGAAGCACAGCAGTTTTCTACTACAACTAAACTGACAGGTCGAGTGCAGATAGTTACTGGCTCACTTCTATCAGGTAATAACGTCATTACTAAAAGACCTGCTCCCCGCGTAGTTACTCTGCAAAACTCGGTGTCTTTACGATTAAACACCAGTTTTACAGGTAGAGATTCACTAGGCATATCATTGGGTGGCGGAAGTATTGCATCTTTAGGGCAAACAAGAGCGGGTTTACTTGGTACTTACGATGGTAGAACTGCTGATAATGCGAATATTACAAGGCCATTCAATGATTTGTCTGTCGGTGGTCTACGTTATCGATTTCCATTTGGCTCAAAAACCCAAGTTAACATTTATGCCCTATCGGATGGAGCTAATGAACTAGGCTTTACTATTCCGATTAATCCATATTTTGAAAGCAGCTTGGCAACTGGTTCGAATGGGATTTCCCGCTTCTCACGACGAGCTTTAGTCTATAACTATGGAGATAGCGGGGGCGGAATTGCTGTACTCCATAGATTCAATCAACAGTTCCAATTTGGGTTAGCATATAGCGCACCCAATGCTAACAATCCTACAGATAACAATGGCTTCTTTACAGGGCGATATTTAGCTTTGGCTCAATTACTCTACACTAGTCCGGGTAGTAGATTTCGGGCTGCTTTGACTTACGTCAACACTTATAGCCCACCGAATACTCAAGGGCTAAGTGGGACTAACTTTGGCCCAGCCGCCGGAAGTAACTTAGTCAACAGTACTGTACCAGGAACGGGAACGGTAGCCAATCTTTATGGTGTACAAGCGTTCTATCAAGTTAGTCCAAGGTTTGCTATCAATGGCTGGGTAAGCTATGCTGCGCATCGGTATTTGGGTCGCGGTGATGGAAACGCTATGGATTGGGCTGTGGGAATGGCATTTCCGGATCTTGGGAAGAAAGGGAGCCTGGGAGGATTATTCGTAGGTATGGCTCCAAGGATGACTAGGCTGAGTAAAAATGTAGATTTAGGAGCGGGCTTAGGGCAAGCAGATAAAGACCTTTCCCTGCATATCGAAGCATTCTACCAATATAAAATCGCCGATAATATTGAAATTACACCGGGTCTGATTTGGGTGACTGCTCCTGATTCAAATGCAAGCAATCCTGACAGTTTATTTGGTTGGGTGCGGACTGTATTTAGATTCTAATCTGGCAAAAATTGCTGCATGAAAATTTTTCTTCTAAAACACAAGTTTCACATAACTTTGCAATTTGTTTTGAAAAACACTTGCTTTTTGCTGATAGCTGTGAAAGACTTTTGATATAAACTACTGTAATTTGGTCAATTTGCAGTAGTTTATGTCGGAAAAGCTAACTTTACTCGCTATCTGACATAAGGTAAGTACAGAAAGAGAAAACATGAGTATTGTAAATATTAATTCTAGAAAATGTTTTTATCTGCCTGTTCTTGACTAAATTGAACAAATATCTACAGCTTCAGGCGCTAGAAGATGAAGCAAAATTGTATAGCAAGGCATCGATAAGCTAAATACTTTTATCGATGGGGAGAAGAATTGATGCTGAGTAAGTTAACGATTGATTGGGAAGTGGATCTAGAAACAGATGTGTTAGTGGTTGGGGGAGGCCCGGCTGGCACATGGGCGGCGTGGAGTGCTGCATCTAGAGGTGCAAAGGTTGTACTGGTAGACAAAGGTTACTGTGGTACAACAGGATGTGCGGCTGCGTCGGGTAATGGGGTTTGGTATGTACCGCCAGAACCCGAAGCACGAGAAGCAGCAATGGCGAGTCGGGAATCCTTGGGAGGATACTTAGCACATCGCCAGTGGATGAGGCGCGTATTAGATCAGACTTATGCCAACGTCAACCTTTTAGCAGATTGGGGTTATCCCTTCCCTACCGATGATGAGGGTAAACCTTATCGACGAAGCCTGCAAGGCCCAGAGTATATGAAACTGATGCGGCGACAAATCAAACGAGCAGGGGTGAAAATTCTTGATCACAGTCCTGCTTTAGAACTTTTGGTCGATGAAGCCGGAGTCGTCGCAGGTGCAACAGGAGTCAACCGCCAGACAAATAAAGGGTGGCGAGTGCGTTCATTAGCTGTAGTCATTGCCACTGGCGGCTGTGCATTCCTGAGCAAAGCGTTAGGATGTAACGTCCTAACAGGGGATGGTTACTTGATGGCGGCGGAAGCAGGAGCCGAAATGTCGGGAATGGAGTTTTCCAACGCCTACGGCATCTCTCCCGCCTTTTCCTCAGTGACAAAAACCCTGTTTTATAACTGGGCAACCTTTACCTATGAAGATGGTACACCGATTCCTGGCGCAGGTTCCCAACGTGGGCGATCGCTAATTGCCAAAACACTACTCGAACAGCCAGTTTACGCCATCATCGACAAAGCCGCCGAAGAGATGCGCTCATCAATGCGGTTAGCCCAGCCCAACTTCTTCCTACCCTTCGACCGAGCAGGCATAGACCCCTTTACCCAACGCTTCCCTGTCACCTTACGCTTAGAAGGGACAGTACGCGGCACAGGCGGCATCAGAATTATTGATGAAACCTGTGCAACCTCCGTCAAAGGACTCTATGCAGCCGGAGATGCAGCCACAAGAGAATTAATTTGTGGCGGCTTTACAGGTGGTGGTAGCCACAATGCAGCTTGGGCAATTTCCTCTGGTTACTGGTCTGGTGAATCTGCGGCCGAGTATGCCAAAACTTGGGGAAATAAAGGCAACCAACGCCAAGCCCAAGGATTAGGTCAAGCTGCATTCCAACCCAGAACCGCACATCCCCATACTTTAGCTACCGATGAAGTCATTCAAGCTGTGCAAGCTGAAGTTTTCCCCTATGACCGCAACTTATTCCGCACAGAGCAAGGCTTATCAGATTCACTCGGTAGACTAGATTATCTCTGGGGTGAAGTTCGAGATAGTCAGGTGGAAAATAAACAGCTCATCAAAGCTAGAGAAGCGGCGGCAATGGTAGCTACAGCGCGGTGGATGTATAACAGCGCCTTAGAACGCAAAGAAACTCGCGGAATGCACAAACATCAAGACTATCCCCACCAAGATGCTAACCAGCAACATCACCTAATTAGCGGTGGTTTAGATCAAGTGTGGGTGAAATCACAACCAATTGAGAACTTAGTAGGGGTATAGGGGTATAGGGGTACGAGTTGTTGACAATCCCAACACCCCAACACCCTTACACCCTCACCCCCTTACACCCCTATACCCTTCTAAAACTAGGAGCAATACTGTGATTGAGTTGGTCAGTGAGTCTCGGTGTATTAAGTGTAATATCTGCGTAAACATTTGCCCGACCAACGTCTTTGACCTTGTACCTGATGCACCGCCTGCGATCGCCCGAAAAAGTGATTGCCAAACTTGCTTTATGTGCGAATTGTATTGTCCCGTTGATGCTCTTTATGTAGCACCAGAAAGTGATCTGCAAACCTCAGTTAACGAGGCAGAATTGGCACAAAAAGGATTACTTGGAAGTTATCGAGAAAATATCGGTTGGGGGTCAAAACGGACTCCCACAGCCGAAAATGACCAAACATTCCAAATTCTCAAACAAATGAGATAAATCGGCGGAGAAATAAAATGACGATCGCAATAGAACGTCCGCAAAAGTCCAAATCTGCTCAGATCCGCGAAAAACTGGGTTACCCCATTATCGATACTGATGTCCACAAGCAAGAATTTCCGCCAGCATTTCTAGATTATCTAGATCAGGTGGGAGGAACTGCGATCGCCGAAAAGTTTCAAGAAAAGAATCGAGAAACCAGAAGATGTGCGCGATCGCTTCCTCAATCACTTCTACTTCATGGCAATATTATTTAAAAGCTCACGCAAAGGCGCAAAAACGCAAAGAAAGACGCAAAAGAATAACTCTGGAAGTTATGTATTCTGATGGTTCAATTATTCGTGCAAGAAGTCTACTGATAATTGTTAATTGACATATCTAGTCTCTAAATTTTCCATGTTCCGTATCCTCTGTTCACTTGTGAAGTGGGGTATATAAATTCAAAGTTCAAGGAGTTTTAATTTACTTATGGATTTTGAAAAATATTACACCCACTTTGCATTTCTGATATAGCAGTCGCCACATAGGCTAGGACATTGATAAATCATTAAATTACTGCAAGGGCTTTCTCTTGCCTGTCCCCTGTAACCTATCACCTGTCCCCTGCTATATCGCTATTTTTGACAAAAATCTCATTTAAGGATAGGTTGTTTATGGTACTTAATGCTACGCAACCAAAAGACTATATTGATATAGCAGAAGCTGTATCTAAGGAATTAGTACAAACGGCAGTTGCACGGGATATTCAAGCAGGAGTTCCCGAAGAAGAAATTAACAAATTACGTGAAAGTGGTTTATTATCTTTAGTTGTACCCAAGCAATATGGGGGCATTGGTGCAACTTGGATTGATGCTTTAAAAGTGGTGAGAAAGTTATCAAAAGCTGATGGTTCAATTGGTCAGTTATATGGTAATCATCTCAATTTAACAGCTTTGGGTCATGTTTCTGGAACTCTAGAACAGAAGGAAAAATATTATCGAGAAACTGCTAAAAATAATTTATTTTGGGCAAATGCTATTAACACGCGAGATACAAGATTAAAAATTACGCCAGATGGAGAAAATTATCGCTTAAATGGTGTAAAAAGCTTTGCTACTGGAGTTGCGTTGGCTGATTTGCGTGTCTTCTCTGCTGTGCAAGATGGCGTAGAAATACCATTCTTTTTTGTCATTCCTAAAGACAGAGAAGGGTTAGTTTCTAATCAAGATTGGGATAACTTTGGTCAACGTCGGACTGATAGTGTGAGTTTCACATTTAATAACGTCTTAGTTTACAAGGATGAGATTTTAGGGCCACCCAGTCCCCCTGATAATGCTTTTGCAACTTTCTTGGGAATTATTGCCCAATTAACCAAAGTTAACGTTTATTTGGGAATTACCAAAGGGGCTTTTGCAGCAGCGCGGGAGTACACACAAACCAATACTAAACCTTGGATTACTTCTGGTGTAGAAACTGCTACACAAGACCCATATATTCTGCATCATTACGGAGAATTTTGGGTAGAATTACAAGCAGCATTCAGTTTAGCAGACAAAGCCGCCCAACAGGTGCAAGTAGCTTGGGAGAAGGATGTGGCGCTGACTCCAGAAGAAAGAGGAGAAGTGGCGATCGCAGTTTCCGCCGCCAAAGCCCTAGCCACCCGTGTAGGTATAGATATTACCAACCGCATTTTTGAAGTCACAGGTACACGCGCCACAGCCACCAAGTACGGTTTCGACCGCTACTGGCGAGACTTACGTACATTCACCCTCCACGACCCCGTAGACTACAAACTCAGAGATATAGGTAATTGGGTTCTTAACAAAGAATTACCGCCTGTGACTCAGTATTCTTAGGGTGAGGTTATAGGTAACAGGTTACAGGTTACAGGTTATAGGTTATAGTCAATCTCCCCTGTCGCCTATCCCCTATATTCAAGCTGTCTACTCGCTAACTCGTAGGGTGGACACAATTTACTGTTCATCCTACTTATCTAAATTTCTCAACCAATGACCAATGACTAATGACAAATGACTACAATAAAAACACTTCCAACTTACGACCCAACATTATTTGAAGGTGCTGCTGAAGGTTACGCTCAATATCGAACCAAGTACCCACCTGTTGTATTTGCCAAATTAGCGGAAATATTTAACCTGAACGGACAAGGGCGACTCCTCGATTTAGGCTGCGGGCCTGGTTTAATAGCTATTCCTTTCGGGGAGTATTTTGAGGAAGTCGTTGCTGTTGATCCAGACCCAGATATGATCAAAGAAGCTCAACGACAAGCCACAGCAATACAGGCAAATAATATTACTTGGTTGAACCAAGGCGCAGAACTAATCGACTCTAGTTTAGGCACATTCAGGTTAACTACTATTGGTAGAGCCTTCCACTGGATGCAAAGAGAACTTGTACTTGAGCGTCTTTACCCATTGCTATCTGATGATGGGGGAATAGCTTTACTCAACACCAACGAAAACCCTTGGGAAAGCCAATTACCTTGGAAACAAGCTGCTATTGGAGTTGTCAAAAAATGGCTGGGTGAACAAAGAAGAACTGGACAAAGGGGACAAGGTGTTCGTAAACCAGTAGATCCGCCTCATCAAGTGGTAATTGCCAATTCGGCCTTTGCTCGTCAAGAATTATTTGAAGTTCCTTTCGAGAAAACCTGGACAGTCTCCAGCTACCTTGGCTATTTATACACCACAGCCTTCGCTCTAAAGATTTTCTTTGGTGATAACGCTCCCGCATTTGAAGCCGACTTGCAAGAAGCATTACTAGCAGTTGAGCCTTCTGGAGAGTTCACAGAAGAAATCAAAGTAACAATTTTGGCAGTTTGGAAGCGTTAGTTGTTAACAGTTAACAGTCAACAGTTAACAACTTTAGGACTTACGCAAGTATCATAATCAAACTAAATGTAGGGTGCGTCAGCCCCAATAATCTCGTACACATCAAAGGATTTTCCATATCTGACGCACCCTACCCCAAGTGCCAGTTGCGTAAGTCCTAAACTTATCAGTTTTCTATCCCTTGAGTCGCCTGGGGTGGATTATATCTGCCCCTCTTCCTAATTTTTAAAAGATTTTGACCACCTATAAAAAACCCATGTCTTTATTTAAACCAAAATTTCAATTTAAAAAAGGTTTAAAAACAACACGCCGTTCGTTGTTATTTATGTTGGGTTATGGCTTAGTGCTATCAACTACACTATCGAGTTGCAATCAAGCCGAGCAAACAACTCAACAACCAGCGCCTACAACTACTGCTATTAGTAACGAACAACCGAAGACAGATAAAGTAGTACGGATAGTTCGTTCTAAACAATTATCTGCTTTGGCAGTTTTGGAAAAACAGGGCTCATTAGAAAAGAGGTTAGCACCCTTGGGTTATAAAGTTGAGTGGCATGAGTTTGCGGCTGGACCGCAACAATTGGAAGCCCTCAATGCCAACGGACTTGATATTGCTTCCACAGCAGAATCTCCACCTATTTTTTCTCAAGCCGCAGGCGCACCCCTGGTTTACTTAGCCACTACCCGTCCCAGTGGTAAATCTGTTTCGCTGATAGTACCTACAAATTCTCCTATTAAAAGTATTGCTGATTTGAAAGGCAAAAAAGTTGCTTTTCAAAAAGCTTCAATTGGTCATTACCTATTAGTAAGGGCGTTAGAAAGTGCTGGTTTAAAACTGAGTGATGTGCAGTCAGTGTTCTTACCTCCCCCAGATGCGAATGTAGCCTTTAGTCAGGGTAAGGTAGATGCTTGGTTTATTTGGGAGCCATTTGTTACCAGAAATGCAAAAAATAAAGTAGGTCGGGTTTTGGTGGATGGTGGTAGTTTACGAGATACGGGTAATTTTTACTCAACATCTCGTCAGTTTTATCAAGCAAATCCAGAAGTAATCAAAATATTTTTAGAAGAACTAGAAAAAGCTGATCTCTGGACTAGAGATCATCCTCAAGAAGTGGCACAGTTACTTGCGCCTGTGACTCAGCTTGATGTGCCTACGCTAGAAATTATGCACGAAAAGTATGATTATGGTTTGTTGCCCATTACTGAACAAGTAATTAACAAGCAACAGGAAGTAGCAGACAAATGGTATAGTTTGGGACTGATACCGAAGAAGGTGAATGTGAGAGATGGATTTTTAACACCTGAAGAATACGCCAAAATCACACCGTCAGATGTTATTGCTCGTTCCACCAATTCCCCGAAATAAAAAAAGAATGTGACAGATACCGTGTTCAAAACCCTTACGCCCCAAAATCAATGTTTTGCGGTAGTGTCGAGTTAGCAACAACCAACAACAAGCTGAACTGTAACACTGTGTCTGACCAAAAGAATGGGATACAAGCCCCGTCGTTCTACGACGGCTTTTGTTGATTTCTGATGTACTCCTTTAAGATATCTAAAGGCGCACCTCCTATAGACACAGCAAAATAACTAGGACTCCATAAAGCCTCTTTGTGGGGTTTTTTATATCCAGCTTGTCCATATCTACGACTGGAAACACCTTTCAAAGCGTTCACAATTTGAGAGATAGACAA
>NZ_JACJSG010000046.1 GCF_014697625.1 Anabaena azotica FACHB-119
TTGCTTGGATTTAATCACCTAATTTCTACCATGAACCAATTTAAACCTTTTTTCTCTTCTGGCTAATTTCAGTTATTTACTACTTGCTTATTTCGGAAAGTGACAGAAGAGGGATATATGTAAATCAAAATCATAGTCCCATTCACGATCTGAGCGAGGATTTACCCATGTATAAGTGCGATATTTTGGATAAACATCAACTTGCTCGTAGGTAGGTAAAAGTTCAATAATTTTCATAAATATCATTAGAAAATTCTTAATTCAACAATATTTAAATTTTACATTTTTTTGGGGTGATAAATTAACTGATTTACGTAAAATTCAAGTAGTTCAATTTAATTTTTTTCAAGCTCTGAGGCTGATGATAGGGTCGAGCAGTAACTAGCAAGAACGCGGAGATGTAATGCTCTAAACCTATGTAATGATGTTGTTTTTTAGCTCAAAAAGGGAATAGAAGTAATTTAAGTAATCAGCGACATGATTGCATCTCGTGCATTACCTCTGTAGGTGCGTTCAGAATGCTGAGTTAAACTAACCCCTCTTTCTAGACAGAATTATCATAGTATCTCTTCGCGGGCATGGGTGTGGCTTAGTTGCCTTGAACACTAGCAGAGAATTAAAACTATACGGTTTAGTTTGCCCCTGTGTCAGCTACGCTATATCTACGCCGGATTGTTAGCTATTGATTAAGCTTTCTAAACTATTCATAACCTCTGTAACTCGTGAAACACGAATAAGAATTGAGTTAGCTTGAGTACGATTAATATCAATAAAATTGTGCATAAAATCATTACGAATAAAGTTGAAAACTGAGCGAAGTTCACCCCTGAAAGTTTTAATGAAGCTTTCAATGAAGCTACCTTTGGTTCGTATCTGAGAAATATACTCTTCTACTAACTTATACCCATATGTCTGACTACCCAAATATTTTTTAATACGAACCTCAAGACCTATACAAGCTTCTCGAACTGACGTATCGTAGTATTCCAAATCAAATAGTTTTGTTACTCTTTCTCCTAAAGTTGCACTAAAGTTCAATGGCTCTTGACTCAGAAACTCTGTAATATATTTCCATCCTTTGTTTGTGACAGTAATGCCTGTTTCACTAAATTCCGGACAAGCGTCTACTTCATCATCATACTCATCTAAATTTTCTAAAAAATTTATTTGGATCAATTGGTCATCATCACCACGGTAATATGCCGGTTTCGGCAGTTTTGAATACTCAATTTCGTACCATCTGCGTTCGGTAATTGCTGAGACTCCTGTAATAAAGCCTTTTTCGGCTAAACACAGGATATCTTCGTGCCATACAGCTAAATGAAAATTGTTGATATCAAATGGTTTAGCTAAATTAGTTTTATTAACCTCTGCGACGAAAAGACAGCAACGGTCTATATCAGAGATACATTTGAAAACAGTATTAGGTTTAAAAACTGTCAACCAAAGAAGAGCAAGATTTGCCCCATGTTCTTCAGGGTAAATTGGCCAATCTGTATGAATAGCAATAACTCCTTGAGAAGTTAAGCCTAAATAACCAGGGTGATTTTGGAGCGTCATTTGTCTTTAGAGAATCGTTTATATATAACTGCCAGTAATTAGCGCAGCATATTTTATACTACATTTAGTAGTATAACATTTAGGCAAAGTTTTCTTACTGTCTCTGCGCTAGAAAAAGTATTTGTGCAACTTATCTTTTTACGCTCACGCTTAAATCTGGTATCAATCTCTGTAACTGTTGTTGTATAAGGTTTATAGCCATAGGTTGCACTTGGTGACACGAACCTTCTATTTACGCCTAATAGTAAGCCATACCCATGAACTTTATTTGCATCTACCTACTGATAAACTTTTACTTCTTTTTCTGAGAATGAGAATTACGTTGTGCTTGACTATCACTTCTTAATTGTTGCCGTCCATTTGTAATAATTCTTAACATATCTTTAAGGTCTTGTTCGATCCCTTCCAGAACATGATCAGCATATTCATCAGCACCACCTTCAATTTCTTGAGCTTGGGCGATCGCAGTTTGTCGCATTTCCTCACACTCTTGCTGACAAGCGCGGCGTTTGCGGTCAATTTCCGTGAGAGTTTCCTGCATCATTTCCTCACACTCTTGCTGACAAGCGCGGCGTAATTGGTCAGCTTCTTGCTTTGCCTGCCTAACAATATCGCTTTCTGCCAGAATTTGCGCTCTTTTGGCTTGAGCTGCATCAACCAACTGCTGACCATATTCTTCCGCTTCCAACAAAATTTCTTGCTTCTGTTCCAAAATAGCAGCTGCTTCTTGAAACACCGAAGGCAAAGAAACTCTGATAAAATCTAGCTGTTCTAATAACTTTTCTTCATCTACAAGTGTCCGTCCCGTTAAAGGGATGCGAAAGCTAGAGAGAATAATCTCCTCTAAGCGGTCAAGTTCCTGCTGAATATCTACACTTCCTGGTCTGGGAGGTTCTCCAGGGGGGCCTCCGTTGCCATACTCTGGAGAGAGGGAGTAGTTGTCGGGGTTGTCATTAGATTCGCCGTTGGATAGTTGTGATTGTAGCATTTGTATATATCTAAAACTATGTGTGGGGGGACAAGATGATCGACGGAACCACCAAATCTTGCGATCTCTTTTACCACACTACTACTTAAAAAACTATACTCATTTGATGTTGCTAAAAAAACTGTCTCAATTTGTGTAGAAAGTGTTTTATTAGTGTGAGCCATCTGTAGCTCAACTTCAAAATCAGAAATTGCCCGTAAACCCCGTAATAAAACCTGTGCTTGTCGCTGTTGAGCGTAGTTTACGGTCAAGCCATCAAAAGCATCTGCTTCCACATTAGGTAAATGCTTAGTCGCAATGCGAATCTGTTCTAGGCGTTCCTGTACGCTAAATAATGGTACTTTATTAGGATTTCGCAATACAGCAACAATTACCCGTTCAAACAGACGACTACCACGCTGAATAATATCGAGGTGTCCTAAAGTGATCGGATCAAAACTACCAGGATAAATGGCAATCACAATCGTATATGTATCAAAGTTATTGAAGTGATTATATCTGGAAAGGGGAAGGGGGAAAGGGGAAGGGGGAAAGTAATAAATTAACTGTTGACTATGGACTATGGACTATGGACTATGGACTATGGACTGTTGACTAATGACTAATAACAACTTAGGTAATTTTATATGACACTGGATATTTGCACTTTGCCTATGGCATTTCTATTTACTTCTCCGGGGCCAGTTGTGGTGGAAATAGGCCCTATTACTATTCGTTGGTATGGCTTATTGATTGCCTCGGCTGTGCTAATTGGTGTTAGCCTTTCGCAATACTTAGCAAAGCGCCGCAACGTTAATCCCGATTTACTCAGTGATTTGTCGATTTGGCTGGTGATAGGCGCAATTCCCGCCGCTCGAATTTATTATGTCTTGTTTGAGTGGTCAGAATATGCCCAGCATCCAGAACGGATAATTGCCATTTGGCAAGGGGGAATTGCCATTCACGGAGCTATTATTGGTGGGACTTTGGCGGCGTTAATCTTTGCCAAACTCAAGCGAGTTTCTTTTTGGCAATTAACAGATTTAGTAGCCCCTTCCTTGATTTTAGGGCAGGCGATCGGGCGTTGGGGTAATTTCTTTAACTCAGAAGCTTTTGGTCGTCCTACAAATCTACCTTGGAAGCTCTACATTCCCATAGAACGCCGTCCGCCAGAGTTAGCAAATTTTGAATACTTTCATCCCACCTTCCTTTATGAATCTATATGGGATTTAATGGTATTTGCTTTGCTAATCACTTTATTCTTTCGTAGTTTAGCTGGGAAACCACGCTTGCGAATAGGTACATTATTTATGGTTTACCTCGCCACCTACAGTTTAGGACGTTTATGGATTGAAGGTCTTCGTACCGATAGCTTAATGCTGGGGCCATTGCGAATTGCACAAGTTGTCAGCCTTACAGGTATTGCTCTAGGATTAGCTGGACTAGCTTGGCTTTACGTTCGCAAACGCCCTCTACCTGATGTTGTTTCTCCCGTGAAGGATACTGGGGAGTAGGGAGTGGGGGGAGATGAGGGAGAAACCCACCCCTAACCCCTCCCTGGAGGGGAACAGGGAGTAGGGGAGAAAAACTAATGACTAAAAATAAAAAATGCCCCAGAGTAATCTCTAGGGCTTAACCAGGGTGCATCTACCACTACTCTCTACTATGCCTAGAGAGTGAATCCGGAAAGATACTGAACAATTTCTCAAAAATTTTTTTGAGGTTTATATACCTAAAGGTAATTACTGAATTTATTTATAATTTTTTGTATGGAAAATCATTTAAATAAGCTAAATTCCGCAGTGTATATTGTAGGGGCTGGGCCTGGAGACCCTGAGTTACTAACTGTTAAAGCCCAAAAATTACTGTCTGTGGCAGATGTGATTTTATTCGCTGATTCGCTAATACCGGAACAGCTTTTGCAATTGTGCCGAAAGGATGCGGAAATTGTTCAGACTGCTAACAAAACTTTAGAGGAAATTATGCCTTTGATGATTGACAGGGCGCGATCGCAAAAAATTGTCGTCCGTCTTCATTCAGGTGATCCCAGTCTCTACAGCGCTATTCATGAGCAAATGCAACTCCTGCATCAAGCCAACATTCCTTTTGAAGTCGTCCCAGGTATCAGTGCTTTCCAAGCCGCAGCCGCTAAACTGAAAGTTGAACTAACTGTCCCTGGTTTGGTGCAGACTATCATCCTCTCCCGCATTAGCGGACGTACAGAAGTCCCAGCAACAGAAGAATTAGCTTCCCTTGCAGCACATCAGGCTAGTTTATGCCTATATCTAAGTGCGCGTCATGTGGAAAATGCTCAAGCGAAATTACTAGAACATTATCCCGCAGACACACCCGTAGCCATATGCTTTCGCATCGGCTGGCCAGATGAAAAAATCCTTGTGGTTCCGCTCCAAGAGATGGCAGACTGTACTGGGCAAGAAAATCTCATTCGCACCACATTATATGTGATTAGCCCTGCATTATCGTCAATCAGTGGGCGATCGCGCTTATATCATCCTGAGCATAATCATTTGTTCCGTGGGGCGAGAGATTAGGGACTGGGGACTGGGTATTGGGGACTGGGAAATTTTACTTACGCTGAAGTTATGCTTTGTACTGTTAAATTAGATAATATTAACACAGTGCTAATTTTGAATTTTGAATGAGCGAATTTTGAATTGATATTATGCCTTTAATTAAAATACAAACTTCTGTATCTGCGCCTGAAAAAACTCAAGCTGAGGCAATGTTAAAAAATCTCTCAGCTAAATTAGCTAAACATTTAGGAAAGCCAGAATCTTATGTCATGACGGCTTTAGAGGCAGAAGTGCCTATGACATTTGCTGGCACTACAGACCCCGTTTGCTATATAGAAATCAAGAGCATTGGTACAATGAAATCAGACCAAACTGAGGCAATGAGTCAAGATTTTTGCCAACAAATTAATCAAACTCTAGGCGTACCCAAAAATAGAATTTATATAGAGTTTGCTGAGGCTAAGGGTGCAATGTGGGGCTGGAATGGTACGACTTTTGGTTAATGGACAGTTGACAGGTGACAGGTGACAGTTATCAGTTATCAGTTATCAGTTGTTCTCCTCTGCTCCCCCCACTCCCTCATCTCCCTCATCTCCCAATCCCCAGTCCCCAATCCCCAATCCCCAGCCTTACAATAGAGATCCAGCACAAATTTGTGATTTTTTATGTCTGCTACACCTCTTGCGTCTCCTCTCCAGTTACCTATCTCAGAAACAACAGCCTTACCTCCCTTATTAGGTGCTTCGGTGGCGGAGTTAACCGCATGGGTGCAGCAGCAAGGACAGCCTGCTTATCGGGGTAAGCAACTGCATGATTGGATTTATCATAAGGGAGTGCGATCGCTCGCTGATATTTCTGTATTCTCTAAACAATGGCGGGCGACTGTGGCGGATGTTCCTATTGGACGTTCGACAATTCACTACCGTTCTGTTGCAAGAGATGGCACTGTAAAATATCTCCTACAATTGGGCGACGGTCAAATTGTGGAAACCGTTGGTATTCCCAGTGATAAACGGTTGACTGTCTGCGTGTCTACCCAAGTGGGTTGTCCAATGGCTTGCGATTTCTGCGCTACTGGTAAGGGTGGTTACAAACGTAACTTAGAAAGACATGAAATTGTTGATCAGGTGTTAACTGTTCAAGAAGATTTTCAACAACGGGTGAGTCATGTTGTGTTTATGGGCATGGGTGAACCGTTGTTAAATACAGATAATGTCTTAAGTGCGGTTAAAAGCTTGAATCAAGATGTGGGTATTGGACAGCGATCGCTTACCATATCTACTGTAGGGATACGCGATCGCATTCGTCAATTAGCCGAACACCATCTCCAAGTTACCTTAGCTGTCAGTCTCCACGCCCCTAACCAAGCACTCCGCGAACAAATTATTCCCAGCGCCCGCCCCTATCCCATCGAAGATTTGCTAGCTGAATGTCGAGAATATGTAGCCATCACGGGACGGCGAATTTCTTTTGAATATATCTTGCTGGCTGGTGTGAATGATTTACCAGAACAAGCCCTAGAATTGTCCAAGCGTCTGCGGGGCTTTCAATGTCACGTTAATTTGATTCCATATAATCCTATCGTGGAAGTTGACTATAAACGCCCTAGCCGCGATCGCATTGAAGCATTTGTGAAGGTGCTGAAGCAACAAAATATTGCTGTAAGTGTGCGTTATTCCCGTGGTTTAGAAGCTGATGCGGCTTGTGGACAATTACGCACTAACAAATCAAGTTGATCAAGATTATGACTTCAGCAAAAGTAGCAATAATCACGGCTGCTAGCCGGGGGATTGGTGCGGGTTGTGCCAGAGAGTTAGCGGCAAAGGGTTATAATGTGGCATTAATGGCGCGATCGCCTGAAGTTTTAGATTTAGCTGCAGAATTAGGGGGTACTGCCATTCAAGGCTCGATGACAAACCCCTATGACCTACAAACATTGGTAGAATCTACATTAAATAAATTTGGTCGCATTGATGCGGTAGTCAATAGTTTTGGTGATCCACCACGTCCTGATTTACTAGACATTTCTGATGAAATGTGGCTAGAAAACTTTGAAATGCTATTTTTAAGCTTAGTCCGTATCGCCAGACTAGTGACACCAGCAATGCAAAATTCAGGTGGAGGTGTCATTGTTAACATTTCTGCTAGTGACTCCCAAGAACCCAGTTTAGGGACACCCTTTAGCGGGACGTTACGCGCTGCAATGGAAGGCTTTACAAAACTTTATGCCAAACGTTACAAAGCAGATAAAATTCGCATGGTTTGCGTCGCGCCTTTTTTCGTTGCCGATTCAATGGCAGAATTAGAGGGTTGGAATGTACCCTCAGATATGATGCTTGGCCGTCCTGCTACCTACAAAGAGTTTGCTAAAACAGTCGCTTTTTTAATTTCCGATGATGCCAAATTCATCACAGGTACAACCTTGAAAGTAGATGAAGCCTATTCTGCGGCTATTTAGTTAACCAAAGGCAAACTCTTTGACACTCCTCGCTCTAAAGAGACGTTCGCGTTAGCGTCCCGGAGGGAGGATTCTTGCTTCATCCGTCCTCTCTAGAAATCTGAATACTAGTATTCAACTTTCTCCGTTTGGATACGTCCACAAGCTCACACGGACTGCCCGACCGCGTTTGAAAAGGTTTTTAATTTCTGCGTTTACTCCCACATTTGTCAGCCACTGCGTTGGACGGGTTTCCCGGCATAAAGCAAGTGGCGGTACAAGATGCGCGGATTTATACTACCTGTCTTTCCGGATCAGGAGCAGTCCGCTTGACCTACTTCGTCTTTTATTTGTGCGCTTTACCGCTATTAGTTATACTACCACAAAAGCCGCCCTAGAAGGGCGGGGCTTTAAACCCAGTTTTTCGGTAAATTGGCGTTTAAAGGGGGAATAATAAGCTAATACTATATTTTTTTCGCAACTTTGGAAGCGTCTGTTTTTGAGCAAATTAATAAATTCCGCACTTCCCAAGGTTTACCAGCCTTAACCCGGAATACAGCAATGGACAATCAAGCCAGAGTCCATAGTCAAAATATGGCTAATGGTACAAGGCCATTTGGTCATGATGGTTTTGCACAACGAATTGCGGCGATCGCTATTCCCTACCAAGCGGCGGCGGAAAATGTGGCGACCAATAGCGGCTATAGCGACCCAGCTACCCAAGCAGTCCAAGGCTGGTTGTCAAGTTCAGGACATCTCAAAAACATTCGAGATAATTACAACCTCACAGGTGTGGGTGTGGCTACCAACAGCAAAGGTGAAGTTTACATAACACAAATCTTTTTGCGCTCATCTACTCAAACTACCACATCTGGTAGCTCCCAACCCACAACATCTACAATCAATACCACATCTGTAGAAGCCTCTGTGTTTAAGCAAATTAACAAATTTCGCACTTCCCAAAGTTTACCAGCCTTAACTCGCAATCCAGCTATAGATGACCAAGCTAGAATTCATAGTCAAAATATGGCTCATGGTAAAGTTAAATTTAGTCATGATGGTTTTGCACAACGAATTGCGGCGATCGCTATTCCCTACCAAGCGGCGGCGGAAAATGTGGCGACCAATAGCGGCTATAGCGACCCAGCTACCCAAGCGGTGCAAGGCTGGTTGTCAAGTTCAGGACATCTCAAAAACATTCGCGGTAATTACAACCTTACAGGTGTGGGTGTGGCTACCAACAGCAAAGGTGAAGTTTACATAACGCAAATCTTTTTGCGCTCATCTACTCAAACTTCCACATCTGGTAGTTCCCAATCCACAACATCATTATCATAGGTTTTTATTTTCACTAATCAGACATGATTTTTATAAAAGATAATAGCAATAACCCATAAATAATTCTGTTAAACAAAGAATTATTTATGGGTTACAGATAAGAAGAAATATTGCGGAAAAAGTATTAGCTGAAGCTGAGAGCTTCTACATTCATTTCCAACGTATCCCAATTAGGTACTGTGACCAATAAATCATGTTTTAACGGTAGGTTTACACCCGCAAATTTCTTGTTCACAGGTATTTTTGTGGCTTCGTTAACTGAGAATGCTCGCACCTCTAGTGAACGTGCTGCACCACGATTCCCCACACGCAACAGCGAAAGCTCAGGCGATAATGTGATGTCTACCTCTTCACCAGGAGCGCCTGCCATACCGCGCACTGCTATAGCTCTGAATTGCTGATCGACCTTACGTGCGATTGTGAGATTGAAAGTCTTGGTACTACCAGGGCTGAACCGGATCTGAGTAGCATCATTGTTCGTTGCAAATACATCTTCTTGTCCTGGTGCAGTCTGTACATCCTCTAAAACGATTGATGCACCACTTGGGGTGATTGAGTTAAAGGTATATGTACCATTCCCTGTACCCGTAATCCTCCGAATTAGTGGTGTCTTATCTGGTAGCAAATACATACCTGGCACAAGATAACATGGATGACTGTCTGGAATCTGTGAGAGAAGCTGCCCGCCAAAATTGCCTGTTCTCAGACCAAGACCGTCAGTTATTTGAAGATCAGCAGGTGATAATAGGAAGTCAAGCACAAACCTTGTCAATCCCAGTGGCCCACTAAAGGGCAGGCTGTGATCTGCTAGCAGATAATTGCCATTTGTCATCATGCCCAAGGTGATTCCGTCTTTTGAGGAGAACTGTGGGGAAGTTTCTTGCTCTCTAAAGTAGCTGAAATGTAACACACTGCCTTCTTGTTTAAACTCTAATCGGCAATTTGCCTTGTCTGGCCGGTTACAATCCCACACGAACATTTTCACCCCATCTAAATCTGAGATTGTTGTGCTGCCATCTGGAGAAAGTTTTGGCCCCGGATGAGAAGCTGGATACTCAAATTTGTAGGGCATTACACAGTGTGAAGCGCCGAGTTTATCAATGTAGCCAGCATCCCACACTTCACCGGAAGGAATAAAGAAAAGTAAAGGAGCATTCTGGCGATCGCATCCACGTAGGAATGTCGATTCGATTTCTCGCGCTGTCAGTTCTACACGCTGAACACCTTCACGTCCTTGGTCATGGAAATGGATCAAACTTTCGCGGCTGAGTAACCTACCATGTATTGCTGTAAAAAATTTGATCATTCCTTCTTTGGTAACGGTGGTTGCATCTGTTTCCCCCTTCCAAAATTTGTCTGCTACCAGACTAGCAAGGGATGTGCAAAAGCCTGTTGCTAATCCACTGTTGGTCTCGCCGATGAGGAAATGTTCATAGAACTTGTAGTAAGCAGCAGTCAGAAGTGGATGGCCAAAAACAGGGTCTAGTGATTCATGCCAAACTTCTGCTGTCCCAAAAGTATCCTCGAATGTCTTCCAACTGGGTTTACCATCATCAAAATTACCAAACTTCAGGTTATGTACTCCGTAGCGGAAGGGGATTTCTAGGATTTTTGGCTTCATGGCTATACGTGGATTACTAACCCGTCCGTCTGGATTACGAACTTGCACACTTACCGACCCACCATCTGAACCTGTACCGCCTGTATTTGGCATTGTGAACGTCAGTGATTGGCTGCTATTGAAAGTCGCTGGTACTACCACACCGTCAATTAAAATACCTGCTCCTGTTAAGAAAGCTTTACCTGTTACATCCACCTTAACGCCAGGACTGAGTGTATTTGGCAGTGCAGTTATTTGTGGCTTAATGCCTACGTTCAACTGATTGCTTTGTGTGCCATCAGCCCGTCGGATGATGACTGATTTAGCCCCACCACCAGTGTTGATTGGAATCGTTACAGAAATACTCTCGTCAGCATTGATTGTCGGTACTAGTGTTACTGTTCCTAACAACAAGCGATCGCTTGATACAAATTTGCTACCACGAATTGTTAGCTTGTCACCTGGAAATGCTTCAGTTGGTGCCAATTCAGAAATCCAAGGACGTGTTAGTAACTCGTCCCAAGCATCCTCACTGAACTCGAACATCTGGATTTCACCGTCAAATCCTCTATTTATACCTTCTATGCCACTTGAACCAGACGCTCCTTCACCACCATCACGCCCATCCTGTGCATCCTTGCAAGTTTCACCAATTCCAGCGCGACCACCACGTCCACGTCCACCGCCTTTGCCACCATCACCACCAGATCCTTTTTGTCCACCCTGGTTTTTAATTTTGAAACTCTTATTAGTTACTGTCGCAGCTAGTGTACCTTCCAATACACCAATGGTGATATTGCCACCACTGCCACCATCGCCACCACGTCCACCGACACCACCTCTACCGCCATTGCCGCCATGCCCACCATATCCAGGCCTTGCTGTACAGTGCCAACCAAAAAACCAGAAACGTTCGCCCCGTTGTCCGTCTGCGCCATTTCCACCTTTACCACCACGCTGTCCTTGCCCGCCTTTACGTCCGTCTTCTCCATTAATATCTAAATTTGGTATTGCTGTCAGGCGTTTCACCCACATCTCTAGTTCTGGAGCATCTGCACCACGCGCACCATTAATCCCTGGGTCTCCAGTCCGGCCATCTTCTCCATGAAGTCCATCCCGCGAATTGGAGAAAGTGTGTACGCCAGACCAGCCACGCCCGTTTAAATCAGGGTTATCTGCTCGTGCTGGTGTAGTTCCGCCGGGTCGTCGCCATGTGATCTGTGCATTTGCTCCGCAAATTACTTCCTCGGCAATGATATATAACTTTGTTACTGTTGGCTCAATGACGAGCTTTGTGTTTGTTAAGTCTAGTATACTAGCGATAATCACTGCACTACCCACTGGAATAGTAGTTAGAGACTTAACTTGCATTGTTGGATTGGCAGTGGTGGGCCAAAGCGTAGGATTGACATTCTGAAGCATTTCAGTTAATGCTACTATGTCCGCTAGTCTCTGTTTGTTATCATCTCCTACGAATATTTCCGCAAGTATAGGTGTCTGCAATTGCTGTCTTAGTGTAGGGCTTTCGCGTCGTTGTTCCTCAGATAGTTGCGTACCAGTTGTAATCGAATTGCCCAGCGTTGAGAGGCGGCCGCTATCAGTAATCAATCCATTAGTGAGAGCGTTGGTATTTGACAGAGTGGATTTGCTGATGTTGAGAGCTTGGGGATGAGGATCTTCAGAGTCAGGCATAATGTTTACTTTCTGTGCAAGCCTTGTCTGTGTGCCTGCATTTACCTGCATCTTCTTGAGTACTGTTTCACTGTTTCGATTTGACAGCAGTGTAGCGATTACCTCTTGTTTTTGAGTCACGTTTGCAGTTGCCAATCTTTTTGCCAAATTTGACCAATCAGTTTGAAGTGAATTGCTTTTCATAGGCGCAACTATGACCTTTCCAGGTGTCATGACTGTTGGCTGCGCGATCTGTAAGGACGCTAAATCTGATAATTTTTTCACACCTGCTGCGTTCATGATGTCACGAATTGGTTGTAGTCGTGAGCGTCCTTCATCGGGAATTAGGCTGACAGATACGCGTGTTATACCTGTTTTTTGCTGAAATTCTGTGGCAATTTGCTGTGCTTTGATTGCCAGTTGCGCCTGGAAATGTGGCGTTACCGTACCTTCCTTGATATCTAGTGTAATTACACTCCCAATAAATGGATTTCGTTTTCCATCGACCCATGTACCAATTTTGAAACCGCCTGTGCCTGCATTGACAATGGAACCGGAAATGACTTTTGAGCCAACAGTTGTATCATTGATTTGCAGTTCCGTTTGCCCATTGTCATATCGCAGAAATCGTAACCTTACTGTCTTCCCTGATTCAATGAGTGTTGTGCCACTATCCACGCTGATCCAGCCTGCACTTGTATTGATTGAGCCAACTAGTTTCCCAGTAGGATCAATAAACAGTGCTAGTCCCGGAGTTTGAGCCTCTATGAGATTTCTGCGATCGCCTGCAATTTTTTCTGGTACGATAGTAGCCTCAATGGTAAAAGTTTGTAGATTATCTAGTGCAATATTTCTTGCTATATCTAAAGCTCCTCCATTAAAGCGAAAACCAGTGTTTAAAACTCCTACGTTTGCGGATGTATTGATTGTAATTCCTTTAGTGGAACCATCAAAAGCTTGTCCATTTTCAGAACGTAATTGGAATATAGTTTTGCTTCGTGTCATGTTCGTTTGCTTCTTCAATTAGGATTACTTCAATCAATTTATTGAATCAATTCAAGCTGGAAAACAAGCCGTAAGAATTGTTTTTCTCTAAGTCTCAGTCTTGTTTTTTTTGCTGTTTTCGTGAGAATATTAGCTCGATACATTTTGCTTTTACTTCGGATCAAGCTTATGTTCCAGTTAGCTTCATTCCCTATTGATAGTATGTGGGATGATTAAACCAGATAGTTCAGTTAAATTCAGTACTTGAAAATTTCAGGTAAATTCAGGTCTAGTAAACTAAGTTGCAATGTAATTAATATACTTTTGTATTGAAAAATGTGATTAGCTATCACACTTTTTTTGGGCTGCCGAACAAATTTAGGACTTACGCAACTGGCACAATGTGATCATCAACTGCTAGTATATAAGTATTAGTTAAATCTAATTCCGAACGCTTTTTATTCGTAATAGAAGCCGATGTATTGGAAGCAAAGCATGAAATATTACTGAGAAAATAGGTAGAGGTTGTATGAGATAAATGTTGCTTACGGTAATGAGGTTTACCAAACTTAATTATTGCCAATACTTATTAAGTATTCAAATTAATTTAGGACTTACGCAAGTGTCATAATCAAAGTAACTGTAGGGTACGTCAGAGATGATTTATAAAGTAAATCTGAAATTGTAGTAGTAGCGCGACTGGACTAAAATGTGGCAATAGGTTTGGGGAAAATTGAACGCAGATGAACGCAGATAAACGCAGATGAACAAGATGATAGATTGTTAGCTAATGCACAAAATTAGTCCGGTCGCGCCAGTAGCGTGGCAAGCTTAAAATAGTGCAATAAAATTTTCTTTTATCTCTGTGCCTCTGTGCCTCTGTGGTTAATTAATGCACTACTTTAGTCTTGCCACGCCACTACTTAATATTTACTTTATAAATGACCTCTCAGTCCCAATAATTTCGTACATATTCAAGGATTTTCTACATCTGACACACCTTACCCCAAGTGCCAGTTGCGTAAGTCCTGAGCCGCTTTTATTGCCTGTTCCCTATCCCCTGTCACCTGCTATGAATAAAATTTTAGGGGTAGTCTGACAACCACCCCTAATTCCCCTCATATTTACATTTACTTTCAGCACCCTTGCTGAGATATATTTACTTTGCAATATTAACTAAACCTTCAACTTGAGCATTAGCTAAAGTTGGTGTTTTAAAAATCTGAGAGTACAAACTTGATGGTTGTTGTCCTGCAACCACTGGTAACACTTGACGGGCATGGGCGGCAACTTCTACAGTTTTCACATCATAAGTTTGGGTGATCAACTTGGGATACAAACCGATACCGATGATGGGAAGCAACAGGGAAGCAGTGATGAACAATTCACGAGGTTTAACATCAGGGATGAAAGCATCAAGATGTAACTCTGGGCTTTGTTTGCCGTAAAATACTTGGCGTAATAAAGATAGTAAGTAAATTGGAGTGAGAATCACACCCACTGCTGACAGCAGGACGACTACAACCTTGAAGCTAGAACTGTAAACGTCACTGCTAGCGATACCCAGGAACACCATCAATTCACCTACAAAGCCACTCATCCCAGGTAAAGCTAGAGAAGCCATTGCGCCGGCTGTATACAGGGCGAAGGTTTTGGGCATGACTTTACCGATACCACCCATTTTGTCCATCAATAAGGTGTGGGTACGTTCGTAAGTTACACCAGTTAGGAAGAACAAGCTAGCAGCAATCAAACCGTGGGATACCATCTGTAGCATAGCTCCACTTACACCAATTTCTGTGTAGGAAGCTAAACCAATTAGCACAAAACCCATGTGAGCAATTGAGGAGTAGGCTAGGCGGCGTTTGAGGTTGGTTTGAGCAAAGGCACAGCAAGCACCGTAAACAATGTTAACTACACCCAAGATTGCTAAGACTGGTGCAAAGTAAACATGGGCATCAGGCAACATTTCTATATTGAAGCGAATTAAGGCATAACCACCCATTTTCAGCAATACACCAGCCAAAATCATGGAACCAGGGGCAGAGGCTTCACCGTGGGCATCAGGTAGCCAGGTGTGTAGAGGGAAAATTGGGAGTTTTACACCAAAGGCAATTAAAAATCCTGCATAAGCTAACAATTCGATGGCTTTGGGATATTCTTTCATTCCCAGAGCGGCTATATCAAAAGTAACTGTATCACCAGAGAATGCTAAGGCAAATCCGGCTATGAGAATAAATATAGAAGCAGCAGCAGTATAAAGGATAAATTTGGTGGCTGCATAGCGGCGTTTGGGGCCTCCCCAGATGGAAATCAGCAGGTAGACGGGAACTAGTTCGATTTCCCACATGAGGAAGAATAACAGCAAGTCTTGGGCAAGGAATACACCCAACTGGGCGCTGTACATCGCCAGCATTAACCCATAAAATAATCGCGGCTTGTTGGTTACTTTCCAAGCCGCGAAGATTGCGAGTGTATTAATTAAGCCGGTTAACAATACCAAGGGCATTGATAAACCGTCAACTGCTACAGACCAATTCAATCCTATTTGTGGAACCCAAGCGTATTTTTCTACAAATTGGAAGCTGGAGTTTTGGAAGTCGTAATTGTGCCAAAAGGCGAAAATCATTAGGGCAAAATCAGCGATCGCAATTCCTAAACCATACCAACGAACTGTTTTACCTTCTTTGTCTGGAATTATGGGGATGGCTAAGGCTGCCACCAAGGGTAAGGCAATTATGGCTGATAGCCACGGAAATTCTATAGGATTCATCACTTCTGACAATCTTTTTTTCTTTTCGCTTTTAATTACATTATATTAAGGAATTATTACTTTTGTAAACTTTATTTATCTCTGAATAAATCAATTTTGGTTATAGATAAGCATTTATACTTATAAATTCTGCGATTATCACCATAAAACAGAATAAATACCCAAGAAATTTACTAGCCAGCCCATTCTAGACATAAAGTTTTGTAACGTCAACAAAAAACGGTGACTCCAGCCACCGTTACAAAAAGTTATCTATCAGTTATCAGTTATCAGTTATCAGTTACCAGTTAGCAGTTACCAGTTAGCAGTTCATACCGGGTGGAAACCTACCGCAATTGGTTCTCAGCATTAGTGACTCTTCTTCACCTTGATAACTGTTCACTGATAACTGTTCACTGATAACTGTTCACTGATCTAAACTATGCGATTGACAATAGTCCAAACTTCCCCATCTGAACGGACGTAAGGAACCGAGATGGTTTTGAAGCCAGTGATGAAAGGTTTGTAGTAAATCTGCCAATACAATGGACTGAGGTGATCAGCACAAGCTTTGAGTAGGCGGATTTCCGTTGCTAGTTCCCCTGCAATTTGATTGATGCGTTCAGCGTGGACTTGAGCGACTTTTTTAGCTTCCTCTAATTGTTGCTGTTGGTTGATTTGTCTTAATTTTTGTGGCAAACGAGCTAATTCACCCTGTTTATGCTGTAAGTGAGTTTGTAAAGCAGCGATCGCATCATCAATACCTTTGAGTTCAGCAGATAGCTGGGCGTTTTCTCTAGCTTGACGGCGGTAAGCTTCCACAATTGCCAAAGGTGAATCATCTTCAGGAGCAATTACATCATTATTAATAGTCAAAGTCGCACGTTCTTGCTCAAGCACCTGAATTTGCGACTTGAGGGCGGTAATCTCCGACTGCATTTGCTCTAAACCCAAGCTGGGGTTAAGTTGTTTCATTTTGAATTTTGAATTTTGAATTTTTATGTTGCGCCTTGAGTATCGAGAGCAAGCGATCGCACTTGCGCCGTAATTCCCACTTCTTCCCAAGCTGAAGCCATAGCTGCTTCTACTGCTTGAGCTTGAGATACATCCGCCAAAGCCAACAGTGTCGGCCCTGCGCCACTAATTACCATACCGTAAGCACCAGATGCGATCGCCGCCGCATTCACAGCATCGTAACCAGGAATTAAAGCTTGGCGATAGGGTTGATGCAGCTTATCTTGTAAAGCCGCCTTTAACCATTCTCCCTTACCAGTTTGCAAACCACGCAACAACAACCCCAAATGAGCAGTGTTAAAAATCGCATCTGCACGAATATATTCTGTGGGTAAAACTCGCCGCGCTTCGGAGGTAGACAATTCAAAATCAGGAATCGCCACCACGGGGATAATATTACTATGCCAAGGAATATCACAAATTTCCCAACCTGCAACACTGGTAGCCGCCAGACGACATCCCCCCAACAAAGCCGGGACTACATTATCAGGATGTCCTTCCATTGCGATCGCCAAATCTGTCA
The DNA here is from genome assembly GCF_014697625.1 of Anabaena azotica FACHB-119. GTDB lineage: Bacteria > Cyanobacteriota > Cyanobacteriia > Cyanobacteriales > Nostocaceae > Trichormus > Trichormus azoticus_A. The sequence continues at coordinate 17,381 of NZ_JACJSG010000046.1, forward strand.
CCTGCGCCTGAGACAGAGGTTCACCCGCCAATCGATTCGCACCTACCAAACCCCCAACAATAGCTGTAGCCGAACTCCCCAAACCCCGCGCCAGAGGTACACCTAAATCAATCTCAATTTTCACCCCTGGCACTGGCTGATCTATATATTGATATAACTTGACAAACGCCTGATAAACTAAATTACTCTCATCCGTTTGCACCCGTTGGGCTTCTGCGCCTGTGGCTTGAATAGTTAACTTGCTTTCATCCTGGCTTGTGAACTGGAATTGATTATATATAGTTAACGCTGCACCGATGCAGTCAAAACCCGGCCCCAAATTAGCCGTTGTACCGGGAACCTTAACCGTGACAGAAGAAATAGACATCTACAAATACTCACCTAACCAATCAACTAGCATCCCATGTATTTAGTTGATTTGTTCATGAGTTATATCGATACTGATGTGTTAGTAAAAAATATACACTTATCTAAGTGCTGCCATATACTTAAGTAATTTCACCGGAGATAATAATTATAAATTGAGTTAATATTAAGATATATTAAATTTTATATTAAAGTTAAAAAAATGAAATATATGGAACGCTGGGAGCAATATGCTCCTGAAGCTTATAATACTATCCGTGGTACTGCGGACGATATAGTAGCAATTGCGCGTACCACAGGTTGGGCAGAGTTTCGCATTAGACGGATAAAAGATCATATATTCTATCGCCAGCATCAGTTGGATGATAGATTTGATTGCTTTGATCCAGATCCAGATATAGCTGATGCTTGGTTTAGGTTACAACAAGGTAATTATCTTCCTGAAGATTTGCGTTTACTGGAACATGAATACTTTGAGTCACGCTTTGAAGTGATTTTCAATACCGACTACCGGACTGCTCATAATGCAACTCTAAACTCTGGTCGTTTGTGGAGTCCACCAGAAGCATAATTAAATGTACCTCATTTGTACCCCATTTGGGTTACAAATGAAGTATGCAAAATTTATAAACCACTTCATAGACTATGGCTTTTTACGTTTTGATTTTAAAAGACCAAGAAGATGAAACTGGTGTTACTTACCTCTTCGGGCCGCACGAAGATTCTTTTGGAACGCTGTGGTTAGATAAATACAGTGGAGAAGTTAAAGAACTGAAAGAAACACCAACTCAAAACTCACAAGCATTGTTCCAAAGAGCAGCTGTAAAGGTGAGACAATACTGGAAAAAAGGCGAATTTCCAGAGAAAACCTGTTGGGCATCTTGAGCAATTTTCTTGAAAATATATTACCAATTATTACTCTCTAGAGAGAGAAATTGCATCCTTGCCAAAAACGGGTCTAGTTCAGAAGACCCTTGAGAATAAACTTCGTTTAGCTTGTTGAGAATTTGATTACGATTGTACTTTTGCAGATAAGCTTGCAATGCCTTTGTGTACAATTCGCTGCGTGATAAACCTAACTGTTTTGCCAGTGCTTCGGCTTTTTCAAAAACTGAGTCTGGTAGTGATATTGTTGTTTTCATCATGCTTTGACTACAATCGTCTAGATTTTAGGGCGTTTAAGACAAATGCAAACCTAGTAACTGCTGATAGAGAATTGACGAAAGTATCAACATTAACAGTTATAAGTTGGTAGCTATAACTCTCTAGGTTTCCAATTTACTAGGTTCCCTGCCTCATATCCCCATTGGTTTTCAAAAGGTTCAGCAAGATAGCTAGGTAAAGGTTTAACAGGATTCAAATGTTTAATAAATAATCCACTTCTGGCAAAGGAATAGCTAGTTGATGAAGCATCTCCAGGTTCCTTACTCATCTCAAAGGAATCGCAAATCAGTAAGACACCACTTACATACGAATAATCTTTTCTTAGTAGATTTCGTATAATATTTACAATTTCTTTTAAGTTAGGTAAAAGCTTTCCAAAATCATTATTTGTATGTAACATTTTTTGAGAAACATCGATAGCAACAATGCCATGTATTTCTTGACATGACAAACTGGCTTTCCATCTTTTTATTTGTTTGTTTGCCTTTTCAATAACTTTTTTATATCTTGTATCGTTTGTATTGCTATCTATATGTTTGCAATCTACAGCAATAGGAACAGGATAATTATCTATATCTACCTTAAAATCAGCCAATCCTTCATCTTCTGTTGCAGTTAATTGAAAACCTTTCTTATTTAAGAACCAAGCTCCAAAAGAAAGTTCTGTCATTATACTTTGAAAACCATCTGGTTCCTTTAACTGAGATGCAATCTGCTGCCTTACTTTATCATCACCGTAGTTTGCAAAATCTCCAAGTGAGAAACTTGCAGAATTACCACCACTTACTTTTGATAGGATATAGTTATCAAGCAATATAGAAGTAAGTTCGGGAAGAATATCTTTATTTTCAGGGAATTTTATTATCCCCCCTTGAGCAATCATCTGTTCGCAAATCTTATACCTTCTTACAGCTGGATGATTTGGCTTTCTTGTGCATATTTTTAGCCAGTCGTCGTGAACGAAAAGCCCTTGAATGAGATTTTTTTGAGCAGTAAAATGTTGAACAGAGTTGGACATATCATAGAACTGATACATAATATAAGACCTATATAATAGAAGTAAATTGCAAAACAATTATTTTATTCAATAAATAATATAGGCTCTTTTTGTAGGTAACGGTAATCACAAATTGCCGCGACAAAGCTTTCTCGTATATAGATAAATATTTAGTATTTTCGAGTTGATATAGAAAGTTTATAGGTCTGTTTGACCTACCTGACGATTATAGGTTATCAGAGTTAGCGATCGCATCTACATCTTCTAAAGCTGTGGAAGACCAAACTACTTGATAAGCCATTTACTCAATTTCTCTTCAGCTTCCACTTGAGAAATAGTACCTGCTGTTTTAGCTATTTCTAATCCTCGCAAAACTTTATCAATTACGTATAAATGATATTGGATATCTTCAATTGAGCAATCATCAGGTAGTTGCTGTAAAAGAGATTGGACTTTATCTTTTGTGGTACTCATAGCAATATGTTTAATGAATTGAGGTTGTCGCCTGGGTATTACCCAAGCGACTGATGACTAGAAGTTCTCGTAGTTAGCGATCGCATCCTTCATCTTCTGCACGACTTCATCCACAGGTATAGCGCCTAACTCGCCAGAAGCGCGGGTACGGATGCTTAACGTGTTGCTTTCTACTTCCTTAGCCCCTATTACCGCCATCACGGGTATTTTATCTTTCTCGGCGTTGCGGATGAGTTTACCCAAGCGATCGCCACTATTGTCAACTTCGGCGCGAATACCCAAAGCCAGCATCTTCGCAGCTACATCTTTGGTAAAGTCTACCTGTGCTTCGCCTACAGGTAACAATCTAGCTTGCACTGGTGCTAACCATAAAGGGAAATCCCCCGCATACTCTTCAATTAAAATCCCAATCAGCCGTTCTAGAGAACCGAAAGGCGCACGGTGAATCATTACCGGACGTTTGCGGGAACCATCTTCAGCGACGTATTCCAAATCAAACCGTTCAGGTAAGTTGTAATCTACCTGTACAGTGCCTAATTGCCATTCCCTCTCCAAAGCATCTTGGAAAATAAAGTCGAGTTTCGGCCCGTAAAACGCCGCTTCCCCAATACCTTCAAAGTGGTTCATCCCCAACTTTTCCACTGCGCGGCGAATTGCACCCTCGGCTTTGTCCCACACCTCATCAGAACCGATATACTTATCACTGGCTGGGTCACGGAAACTCAGTCTTGCTTTAAAGTTCTTCAATTGTAGTTTTTGGAATACCGACAAAATCAAGTCCACTACATTGAGAAACTCATCGTCTAACTGTTCGGGAGTCACAAACAGGTGGGAATCATCCACGGTGAAACCACGCACCCTAGTTAAACCGCCTAACTCTCCTGATTGTTCGTAACGGTAAACAGTCCCAAACTCAGCCAAGCGCATTGGTAGTTCTCGGTAGGAACGTAACTCACTCTTATATATTTGGATGTGGAAGGGACAATTCATGGGTTTCATGACGAAACCTTGCTCAAGTTCTGCGGCTGCTTCATCCTCCGCCATCAGGGGAAACATATCTTCTTTGTATTTCTGCCAGTGTCCCGAAGTTTTAAATAAATCGACTCTGGCAATATGGGGAGTAACTACAGGTAAATAACCTCGCTTGAGTTGTTCCTGCTTGAGGAAGTCTTCTAAAATGCTGCGTAACAAAGTACCTTTGGGAGTCCACAAAGGTAAACCAGGCCCTACTAGGTCAGAAAAGATAAATAAACCCAATTCTTTACCGAGTTTGCGGTGGTCGCGTCGTAATGCTTCTTCTTTACGGCGCTTGTACTCGGCTAGTTGTTCGGGAGTTTCCCAAGCAGTAGCATAAATACGTTGTAATTGGGCTTTGGTTTCATCCCCACGCCAATAAGCACCCGCCACACTTTCTAACTCTATGGCTTTCGGGTTGATATCTTTGGTGTTTTCCACATGAGGCCCGGCGCATAAATCCCACCACTCATCGCCCAAGTGGTAAATTGTGATTGGTTCTTGTTTAATATCTGCCAGGATTTCTAATTTATAAGGTTCTTTAATTTCCTGAATCCGTCTTTGTGCTTCCTCACGGCTGACCTCTTCCCGAATTACTGGCAGTTTGCGATTAATAATCTTCACCATCTCTTTTTGGATGGCTTTGAGATCCTTATCACTAAATGGCTCTGGATTGTCAAAATCGTAATAAAATCCATTCTCAATCCAGGGGCCGATTGTAACTTGCGCCTTGGGGAACAGCTTCTGCACTGCCATTGCCATTACGTGGGAAGCGGTGTGGCGAATCTTTTTTAGGGTTTCTGATTCGCTGGTACGCGGTAAGTAGATTTTCTGTGGTTGTTCTGGCTGATTGTTGGGGTCTTGATTAGGCGACATTGGCTGCTGAACCATTAGCGAAGTGACTGCTAGATTAATTTATCAATTGAAGTTCTCAAAATCTACCCAAATATAACACGGGCTTATGTTCCTGCTGTGTCAGCTATCCTTGGTAATCAAGGTGCTTTTGCATAACTACTTATATATTATTGGGAATATTTTGGGATTTATCTATTGTAGTCAAACGGTTGACTAGCTTGCGATCAGTTGTCGTTATCCACCATGTACATAAAATGTAAAGGGGAAGTGGAAGGTTTTTGCTTTTGCTGAGTTCCCATTGGGATATATGTAATAAACCACACATCAAGAAATGGATATATCTCTTTGCTCACCTCCAGTCCCTAGCCTAAGCGCCTCTATCCTCCTGTACAATCTGTACTGTGTATATTTTGTATTTATAACTACAGATGCCAATTAAATCTTCCTTAAGAAATACCTTATAGTAATGTTAAGAAAGATAAATAGAGTTAATATTAATAAAGAAATTAGAAGTTCCTCTCTCATTTATGTCAGACTCGAATATATCGGGAACTGAGCTGCTGAAAACGGTACTGCAACCGTTGCTTGAAGATTTTCAGTATTGGTTTACGCGATCGCGCGACTTTCTGGAAACTGAGCGGCTCTCATTTATGGATGAACAAGAGCAGTTAGACTTGTTGTCGCGCCTTAAGCAAGCCCAGGAAGAACTCAACACAGCAAAAATGCTGTTTACTGCGACAGAGGGGCAAGTTGGCATCGATATGGCAACGATGGCACCTTGGCACCAATTAGTAACTGAATGCTGGAATGTAGCGGCACGCTTTCGTTCGCAGCAATCTAGTCAATAGATGGCAGGGTTTCACATGACTCTGGATGATGGGGTAAACTTCTTAACATTATTTTAACAAAAAAATAATGTATTATAAGATACAATTGATTATTATGATGTTGGCAAATTTCCCCATATAGCTATAGACGCACTTACAAATGTGCCAAGTATTTAGCCTCGCCATTGATAATCAACGAGTAAAACAAAACGTTTAAAGCATAAATTTCCAAAATCGCTGTTGCTGGAGGAAAATCCGATGTTACACCTGCTTTATATTATGGCTTTTACAGTTCTTGCTCTCATAGCTGTAGCAAACCTAATTCGTAATTTAATTATGTTTAGTTTTGATCGTGATGGGATGCGTTCTGGCTTAGGTGGGAATTACTCAACCAACCCGCAAAATGCCAATCAGGGAAGCTATGGTTATCCATCAGTGAATACACAAATAACACCACACCCTGAATTATTAGATAGTACAGGTAAATTTATTAAAGAACCTCTGTTAGTAATGCGTTCAATTAATGTTGAAGATGCACGTCAACAACTAGATGCTCTTTATGAATCTTCCCCAGGACAAAAAAGCGAAAAATCTGAAGAAGCATAGGTCAAAAAACGTAGCAGCGAATTTAATATTTTTTCGATTTTTAACAAAAATTCTTGATTCAAATTATATCCTGAACTAGTTTTAATAACTGTTCAGGCTTTTTTATCAGACATTGTTGAGTATCAACCCTTTTACCGAAAGGCTGAGAAATTTCATGTTTTCATTTCTGATGTCGCATTCTTTTTTCAAATTGGTATGACCTTTCACTTACAGCAGTTTCGCTATTCGTGAAATACTGTAGAGACGTTATATGTAACGTCTCTACATGGTTTTGGGTTTGACACTTGTACCTCATTTACCCAAACAGGACTTACGCAAGTGTCACAATTGGTGGTTGGTGCGTGACGCTACAAGTCTCATGACTACGTTCAAATATTATCGCTCCTCACACACCCTACAGAAAAAATATGCCAGTTGCGTAAGTCCTACCAAAATATGCTGTATGTAGAAAACAGGACTTACGCACCAAGGTTATCTGTTAAGACTTGGTGTAGGGATGTATGTTATTGCTTTTGGATCTTCAGTTCATAAACAGGAGAGTTAGCAAATTCCTTCAGCTGAAAAAGTGATAGTAAATTATTCCATTCCTGCTGATTAGCTGTGCGGTTTTGAGCAAGTTTGCTAACAGTGTCGTACCAAATATTATTTTCTGCATAAGGGATGTACTGCTGTTGATTTGCTGTTTGCTTAATTTTTTGTACTAATTCAGCACTCGCTGCTACTCTTTCAATCCAACCATTGACACTAATATTTGTGTTCTGTCCCTGATCATTGACGCAAGTAATTTTGAAGTACCATTGATATCTTTTGCCAATTGATAATGGTTTTTCGGTAGAGGGAATACTAATGCTGGCGATGCCTTTTTTTTCTGGTAAAGAGAGCTGCAAAGGCTTTGACAAAACAGACCTTTTGTTTTCATCTAATAATCTAAATGTGGCTGGAGGTGACTCGGAAGTGCCACCGAAGGGTAAATAAAACCAGAACTGGGGATAATCTTGAGTAGTCGAGCCACCATCGTTATTGGGAACTAAGGCCATGAGGTTGTTGTCCTCGATTTGAGAACATTGCGATCGCGTCGCTCCTGCTCGTGAACGTCCAGAAGCATTTCCCTCTGGTCTGGAAGTATTAAACATTCGGCCAATACGCTCAACAATACTCTGTGCTTGGGCTTTGTGAACAAAAATAGGCGACACAAAATTCACACAAACAGCACTTGTCAAAGAGCAGATGAAAACAGTTGATCGGCGAATGGATAAACGGGAACGGATCATTTTGTCATTACCTCTTTGGTGATATGTTGATTTAATTTTTACGGAGCTTATCAGTTAAGTATATTACTGTTCCTCCAGTAACTAATAATGCCAAAACTGGCGGAATAAAAGGTATCCAACCACTTTGGCTGACCAGAATTACAGAACATATAATGTATAAAGTTCCAGTAGAACCTACTACAGCTATACCGATATGAAGATTGCGGTTAAATCGCCAACAGACAAGACCACCCACCAAAGCCCAGCCAAACATCCAGATTGTTTCATAACCAAGAGGCCACCACCAGATGAGCGAACGATTATCTAAGGTCGCACTCAATATCTGGCTGATCATTTGCCCATGTAAAGTCACTCCAGCAACGTCACCATAGGGTGTACTCCAGTAATCAGCTTGTCTGCTTTGCTTATCAGTAAAGCCAATCAGTACAATCCGATTTTTAATTTTTTCCGCAGCAACTTGATTGTCCAAAACCTCCAAAATATTGACTCTAGGCGCGAAATCATTGAGGTGGCCTTTAAAGGTACGATATTTGAGCATTGTTTGATAGCCTTCAAACTGATTATCCATGTCTTGATAGCCACCTCCCAATCCCAGTAGTCGGGGAATCACAGTTTTACCAAACTGCATAGGCTGGTCATATCGTTTGGTTTGGGGATTGAGAGGAGAGGTGAAAGACTGACCTTTAGCTTCTAGGTAGCGACGAGCAATTACTAGACTGAAAGCTTCCCTTGTCTGACAATATTTCTCGTCTGGCTTTTGCATTAAATATTGTCGGCGCACATAACGACCACCTTTAGCATCATCATCAACCAAGTCAGCAAAGCCAACTTGCTCTAGGGGGACTTCTGGCGCTGGTTTAAAGCCAATAATTTTTTCACCCCGGCTATTATCAGTGTTTTTACAGACCGAAATAAAGTTTTTCGTTTGCTGCAAACGTTGTCTTAGGCTATCCTCAGCCGGAAAATCACGGATAAAATCCAACCCAATCATACTAGGTTGATGCTGGGAAAGATTTTTGAGTAAATCGTCTAGAGCAGCATCAGAAATAGAACCTCTACCACCCGGATATCTCCCACTTTGATTCAAACTTTCCAAACTTTGGGGGTCAACATCGACCATTAAAAATCGTTCGTCCTTTGGTTCATCAGGACGTAAGGATATCATCTGGTCATAAGCTGCTAGTTCTAAAGTCTGGGTGAGTCCGAAAAACCTAGCAATAAAAGTTAGCATTGACACAGCCAAACTAGTCAACAGCACAGTGCGGAGCTTGATTTTACGATAGGGGAGAGCGCGACTGGCTGCAAGATATTCTAGTTGGAGATTGGTGGGGGCTGGTTGTTTGTCAACAGACTGCTTCAACCATTCCTCAGAGGCGATTAAATCTTTACCCCGTACCAAAAAACTATCGTCACGTTTAGCATCTTCCCATTCTTTGGCTTTGAGTAAAAGCCGAGTGTGCGATCGCACATAATCTGGATCTGCATCTAATGTTCTGGTTAATTCCCCAAATTTTGTCAAAAAGTCTGCACCATGCTGACAAAAATCAATCCACTGCACCTTAGCCAATTCTGGCAAAAGTTCTCCAGTATTAATTGTCCGATATAAAACCGTGACAATCCTTTTATGCAATGAGTTTGCATACTCTACCTGAGCCTTGCATTGGTCTGAATTGATCGAGTCTGGCGAAATAATAAATAAGAAGTTGTTGGCGCTTTCTATCCCTTTATAAATTTCTTGCTCAAACTCACTACCAGAGGCTATACTTTCCTGGTCAAACCAAGTAGTTTTGTTTTGAATTTGTAAGGTATCGTTGAGCTTGCGGGCAAAATCAGAATCAGCGCGAGAGTAGGAAACAAATACATCTAGTGCTACTAGAGGTGGTTGATTGAGGCTTTCGCTGATGAAATCTACTTGTAAAGGTATGGGTGGATGTTGGGTTTTTTGTTGAGCTATTTTTAACCAAGCTTCCGCCTCTCGAAGATTATAACCCCGCAACAGAATACTAGAATTGCGTTTTTGTCTTTCCCACTTCAGAGCTTTGACTAATAAGATTTTATGCTGTTCGTAGTAAGCTGCATCTTGAGTCAGTATATTAATTAGTTGATCAGTATCGGCAGACTCTTTTCCCTCCTCTTCTTGGTCTGTAAAGTCGATGAACTGCAAGGTACGTAGTTCTACAGGAATCTGCTCTATGTCTACTTGTTCAATTAATAAAGGAATGATCCGTTTTTTCAGAGAGAAAGCATGAGACAGTTCCATTTGACAATATTCTGATTGTAAAGAGGCTGGTGACATCAGAAACACCAAATTGTCTGCTTCCTCAATACCTCGGTAAATTGACTCGACAAAATCCGCGCCAGTCTGAATATCTGTTTTGTTTGTCCAAACCGTGAAGCTTTTTCGCATTAATATTTTGGCAATTTTTGCCATAAATGCTCTCTCTTTTTCTGAGTAAGAGAGAAACACCTGAGTCATCAGGTTATTAGCATTTTTTGTACTTTGACAGATAAAAGCGCAATGTAAATCTGTTGGTTCACATGGTGGTTGCTCATCTTTAAAGCGAAATTTTAACCAGTTTTCCGCCTGTACCCGCTCGTCACCAATTAATAGGTATTGTGAGTGTTGTTGCTGTCGTTCCCACTCCAAGGCTTTGGCTAAAAAGTAGGTGTGTTGATACACATAATCTTGATGGCGGGAAAATAGCTCTAGCAGTCCCGCAAAGGATTTTTCAAAGTCATCTATACCTTCACGGAAGTATACCCAGTTAATTTTACCAATTGCTGGGTGCATATTAGGAAAACTAGAATGTAATCCCTTGGTTTTATATTGTTCCCACTCACTAGCATCTCTTCCAGGGTTGCGTTCTTGCCAAGTTTCCTGGGTAATTTGCTCTACGTGTAGCAAGGGAATAATACGTTTTTTACGACGCAGTGCTAACTCTATTTCTTTACCACAATAGGGGGAGTTAATTGAGTGGGGCGCAATGATAAACAGAAAATTGTCAGCTTTCTCAATTCCGTCATCTATTTGATTTTGAAAATCGACACCTAAAGGGATATCATTTTGGTCAAACCAAATGTTGAAGCCGGCTTCTATCAGTCGCTGATGCAGCTTAGTCGCAAAGGCTTTACTATCTGCTCTCCCGTAAGAAATGAAGGCATTTTTAAAGTTATTCATAATTAAATACTAATATTCATTTTTATAATACAAATCATTGACTTTAGCCGATGGATATCGCCTGTATAAATGCCATCCATCTGATACACTGTAAAGAAAAATTCTTCCCTAAAGTATAGTGATAATACGTAAAAAAACAGGTGAGATTATAAACTTAACAATGAACAGTGAACAGTTATCAGTTAAATACGAATGTGAAACACCACATCAATTGCTGGAAGTCGTATTTTTGCGCTTCTTGACCCCCAGCATACACCGTCAGGACTGATAACTGATAACTGATAACTGATAACTGATTTAATTCAAAGTTTTTGGCGATTGATATTAAAGCCAACTACCAACTAAAACGTAAGGACCCCAATAACGAGGGTGGTCATATTTGTCGCTTTTGAGTAGAGATTGCTGTGCTAAACGTAGGGCTTCGGCTCGGCTAATGTTGGGTTGTCCTAAATGTTGATAAAATTCTTTCATGAAGGGAACGCTGGCTTCATCGTCTAGATCCCACAAACTAGCGATCGCACTACTAGCGCCAGCTTGGACAATAGTTCCCGCAATACCCATCACGGCTTGGTCGTTACCTGTAGCTGTCTGACAAGCACTGAGAATAAGTAAGTCTATTTTTTGCTTGCGGCTTTGTCCTTCACTACTAAACAATTGATCAAAATCATCTATCTTCAACTTACCATCTGCGGTCACCACAAAAGTATTTTCTCGATTTTCCCCAAATAGACCGTGAGTGGCTAAATGTACGACATCAAAATTAGCAGTATTTAGCTCTTTGTTAAAGTTTTTTGTGGTAAACTCTTGGTCAGCAATCCAATCCACTGCTAATCCTGTCTTTTTGATTTCCTTCACTTCAAATGAAACATTTACTAATCGAGAAAAACCAGAAACCTCTTGATTTTCTGGTGGGTCAGTCAAGCTAGCAGCTAAAACTTTCATGGTTTCTCTGTTTAAAGGCTTTGGTTCACGCACTTGTAACCCCAAAGCTAAGGAGACAGAATATTTTTCTACTAGATACTGCTGACCATCATAAAGACTCGCCATCGGGATTTTTCTTAAAGGCCCATCCAAAACAAAAATCAAATTCTTGATATTGCTTTCTTTTAGCTCTTTTTCTATTGGTTGAATCAGCCAGTTATAGACTTGTTGACCATAGTCTTTTACTTCATCATAAGCACTATCATCTTGGAGATTATCATATAGTAGTTTGACAACATCCTGAATTTTCTCTTGTGGCGAGGCAGTATAATGACTAAGTTCTTTATTAGGTCGTTTGAGAATAACTTCTAAATGGTCATTCAAAATAATTGCATAAATAACTGCTGATGTTTGGTCTTGAGAATCAATCACCTGGTCAAGTTCTAATTTAGAATCTTGACAAGCTTGCTGCAAAAAGTTTTGTAATTTTGCCACTTGTAGGGCTTCAATGACATTACGAGCCTGTTTTAGATTCTCTTGACTGGATGTTGATGATTGAAGTAACAAATCAACTAAACGACGATACACAGGTTCTACAGTTTCCCGAAAAGAAAACTGCACATTTTTATTGGTAGCAATCAAATCGCCACGAATATTTTGTAAACTATTAAATGCTTGTTGGTAAGCAGCGATCGCTCCTGTAATATCTCCCGATTGATCACAATGGGGTTTACCTTGGCAAAGAATACGTCCCATTTGCCAATACCAACGATAGGCGATATCTGGGGCTTGAATTGACTGAGATAAATCTAGCGCCTGTTTGGTCAAATCTTGGGCTATAGACCATTGTTGAGATAATTCATATAGATGACCCAAATTACCTAATACAAAAGATTCTGAGCGGACATCTTGCAATTGTTGCGCTTGCTGACGTGCCACAGCTAGAATTTTAGCAATTGTTTCTGGGTTGGGTTCGCTGAATTTCTGCCTCATTTCTAGAAGGCGTTGAGCCAAATTCACTTGAGCGTAAATAGCAGAACGTCCAAGCGGCAGGTTAGTAATTTGACTTTGAATTTCGGGATATAATGCTTGAGCTTCTGCCCATTGTTCCAACTCAATTAATAGGCGTAAACGGTTAAGTTGGGCGGGAATTTTGCTAGTCGCAGTAGTTGAGGAAATAGCTGCTTTTTCGTAATAAGCTAGAGCAGTCTTTTTTTGTTTTGTGTTGCTACCGGGAATATAGTCGAGATTACCCAAACTGAGGTAAGCTGTAGCAATGGTTTCCGGTGATGCCAATTTTTGGGCAATCTCTAGACTTTGTTGTAAATGTTTTTGTGCTTGTGGGAAATCACCAGCCAACGCCAGCGCCTCACCCAAGTTGCGAAAACTAGCCGCCTTAGCGAGGGAGTCTGGTTGTTTTTGCAAATCCTTGGTCAAATTCTGGAGTAGAGAAATTTCTCGGCGATAGAGTCCTAAAGCCTGCAATGCTTGTGCTTGGTTAATTTGGGCGAGGATAGCCTTATCGCTATCTTTTAATTGTTGGTAGAGTGATGCGGCTGTTTCCCAAGATGACAAAGCGGCTTGGGCTTTACCCTGTGCTAGTTCGAGATTACCTTTGACATCCCAAATTTGCGCCCAAACTGGTAATTGTGATGATTGGGGAATTTTTTGTAAGATAGCGATCGCATCTTCAATTGCCTTAGTTGCTTCATCAATGCGCCCTAATTGGTGCAAGTTGAGAGCCAAATTACTGAGAATCACCGCCTTTTCTACTGGATCACCATTTGTTTGGTAAGCTTGCTGTAATAACTCGACAGCTTGGGAAAATCGCCCTGTCATATAGAGATTTTTAGCTGCTTGTTCTGGAGAGGAAGAAGCAACTATTTGACTTTTCACATTTGATGGATAAGCTAACTCTATACCTAACCCCCCAGCCCCCTTCCCTACAAGGGAAGGGGGAGTAGTTAAAGCCTCTCTCCTCTTAGGAGAGAGGTTTGGAGAGAGGTTTTCTAGATCCCGTGAAAAGTCAGAAGCAACCACCGATGTAGTCAACTCTTGACTTCCCACATCACGAGCCACCACAGGCGAAACCAATATACATAGTAAAGTTGTCAGACAAGCCAAAATTCCATACCAGAATTGTTGGCGTTGTTTCCCCGCCAATTTTTTCACTCTTACCATCCATCCCCAAGTTAAAAAGGTGTATAGATGACAGAGAAATATAAACCGTTTTCTTGCCATGTTCTATCCCTCTGAGAATTATCTGATGTAAGCGGAATACCCCAATCTAAACGCGCAGTAAAATTACTACCCTGTCGCCACAACAAACCAAGCCCCGTACCGATTAAGGTATTATTACGGGGATTTGAACCGCCATTATTCCAGCCTGTACCAATATCGAAAAAAGGCGTAAGTTGCAAAACTCCTTGTGCAACTCGCGCAATTGGTAAGCGAATTTCGGCGCTTGCTTGCACACCATTATCTGTTAACAATTGATCTTGACGGTATCCGCGCACAGTTGATTGTCCACCGATACCAAATTGTTCCAACCCTAACAGTTTTCTATCGGCTAATTGCAAATCAGTTTGCAGTAGCACTAAGGTATCGGGCGCTAGTTGGCGCAACCATTGGGCTTGTCCTCGCCAGACAAAAAAGCGGCTATCGGGTTCATCTCGATTAATTGTTGCGCCTAAAACACCCAAGCCGAAACTGAATTGCGATCGCGCTGCTATGACTTGTTGGCTACTGCGTTGAGTCCATTCTTGAAAAAATCTAATTGCAGAAACCTTCGTCCTACCTTGGTTATCAGCACCAACGGCTAGCGGAGTCGCCCCGATATTGTCAAAACCCAAGAATGTTTGACCTGCTTGGTGACTAGCGGTAATTCCTACAGTCAAGTCTTGGGTGGGTGTTTGTCGCAGGGGTTGACGGTAGGTTAATTCATAGTATCTGGACTCGGAATTGATATCCAAAAAGTTAAAAGGACGCTCTATCACATTACTATCAGTATTCGCATAGGTAAAAATCAGCTTACCGTTGCGGGGATTGACGGGTAGGCTATAGCTAACATCAAAGCCATTACTACCATCTGTATTGGTGTAACCAACACTTAGACCATCTCCTAACCCCAACAAATTGGCTTCGCTAACATTGATGCGGCGGCGAAAACTGCCTACACTGGGACTGCGTTGGTTATCTAAGACTATTTGAGTGCTAAAAGTATCGGCTTCAGTAACTTTAACTTCTAATATATTAGTACCCGGACGAATGCCGGCTTGTAAATCCGTAGATATACTTTTAATTAAAGGATCTAATTGTAATAGTTGCAGTCCGGCGAGTAGGCGATCGCGCGATAGGGGTTTACCAGCTGCAATTGCTAGGCGATCGCGCACATAGTCGGGGTTAAGGCGGCGCGTACCTATCACATTTATCTTTTCTAAGCTTCCTTCTACCGCTTGCAATACCACCACCCCGCCTTTCACAGTTTGGGGGGGAATAATGACTCCAGAAGTCACATAGCCTTTATCTACATATAACTGCGTCAGTCGTGAACGTAGTTCGAGTAAATCATTAAAAGTAATTGGGCGTTTCAGGTAAGCATCTGTCACCTTCGCCAGTTCTTGGTTGCTAAAAACTGTGTTCCCCACAAACTCAAACCGTTCTACAATCAACGTCTCCGCTAAAGTTTGCGGATTCACATCTGGTTGCGTTGGTGACTGGGGTGCATTGGGTAGTAGCTGTTCTGGCGGTGGTAGTTCTGGGAGGGGTTGTGGTTGTGGTAATGGTTGTATGGAAGGCGGTCTTACTTCTGCGGGAACCTCTTGAGCCGCCAAGGGTTGTAGATGGAAGCCGAGAATTAACCCTGTCACCAGGAAGGATATGTGAACCTTATTTGGATAGTATTGAGATAGATGTGGCGATCGCCTACCCTGCAACCCGTTCATGGTTTCACATTCCCTTGCACAACACCACAAGCTTGACTAGATAGCCCCGACTGTAGCCCAGTAGCCGTTGTAGGTTGAGCAGTAAAAACAATATCTCCATTTGCATTACGTACCATCCCCACCGCTTCAACTAAAGTATCGGCAGTATTTGATGATAATTGCTTTAAATTCCTCTCAGGCATACTCCCCGAATTATTCCTATTAGTAGTAGTATTATTTACAACCCATTCCGGGGAAATAGCCCCAGCCTTGAGAGTATCATCAGGACTGGGAGGTAGTCCCCCACGTCCAGTAATGACAAACTCACTTTTTCCTTTAGCAACGTTACTACTGCTACCGCAGCCTTGGGCAATTAATCTAGAAGTGTCTACTATATTTGTCGGCAATTGCACTAGCCCCTGAGTAGGGTCAATACTGAGAGTATTCAGCGATACCTCTCCATTGTCACCCACATCGGAACTGGCGCTGATGTCGCTGATACCATTTTTGGTAAGCCCACTCAGTTGTGTTGAACTCAAATTTTCCTGCTTTTTAAATCCGAGAATGCGGTTAGCACGAATATCAATCTTGCCACCCTGACCTTTGAAGGCATTGGCAGTAATATCACTATCTTCCGATGGCACTGCTATAACAAATCCATCCTCGGCAGTAATTTTGATGCTACCGCCATTACCAGGATTCTTTTCTGAACCTGCGGTAGTAGTAATTTTGCTTTGGCGACGAAGTAACAAATTCTGTGTTGTGATCTTGATATCTCCAGCATCACCGGAATCATTATTAGTATTGATTCCCGAATTTTGATTCAGGTACAAGCTGCCTGTAGTGATGTTAACATTGCCAAATTTTCCTTTGCTAGAGATATTGCTATTGTTGAGAATAGATAATTTTTCACTAGCATTAATTGTGATATTTCCTGCTTTTTCTGAATTATTACCATTAGTATTGATTTCCGATTTCTGATTTACAGACAACTTACCTGTGGTGATGTTAATACTGCCATTATTCCCCTGACTAGATATCTCGCTGCCGTTGTCAATAGATATTTTGTCACTAGCATTAATTGTGATATCTCCTGCTTTTTCTGAATTATTACCATCAGTAGTTATTTTAGATTTATTATCAATAGTAAAGGTTTTAGGCACAGAGTCATTACCAATAACTATAGAGCCATAATTACCTGTGCTCGATATCTTGCTGCCGTTGTCAATAGATATTTTGTCACTAGCATTAATTGTGATATTTCCTGCTTGTTCTGAATTATCACCATCAGTAGTTATTTTAGAATTATTATCAATAGTGAAGGTTTTAGGCACATAGTCATTACCAATAACTATAGAGCCATAATTACCTGTGCTCGATATCTTGCTGCCGTTGTCAATAGATATTTTTTCACTAGCATTAATTGTGATATTTCCTGCTTGTTCTGAATTATCATCATCAGTAGTTATTTTAGAATAATTATCAATAGTAAAGGTTTTAGGCACAGAGTCATTACCAATAACTATAGAGCCATTATTCCCCTGACTAGATATCTCGCTGCCGTTGTCAATAGATATTTTGTCACTAGCATTAATTGTGATATTTCCTGCATCTCCTAAATTTTTACTATCAGTAGTTATTTTTGAATTATCAATAATCATGCTTTTAGGCTGATAGCTGCCACCAATAATTATCCATCCATTATTGCCTTCGCTCGATATCTTACTGCTGTCGAGAGCTACTTGCTCTTTAGCATCAATTGTGATATTTCCTGCAAATCCTGAACCTGTATTATTAGTATTGATTGCCGATTCATTATCAACTAGCACCGAATTTTGTGCAATTATCTTAATATACCCTGCATTACCTGTGCCAGAAGTTGTTGTAGTAATTTGGCTCTTGTTTATAGTTAATGAAGGAGCGATGATATCAATATTGCCACCCTTACCATCACGAGCATCCGTGCCAATCGTGAGGTTATTTAATTCCAGTGGCATTTGACTGTTAAATGTAATCTTTCCAGATGAGCCTGTTAGCTTAGATTCGCTTGTTACATCAAGGTCTGTTTGATTATTTGCTCGGCCCTTAATTGTAATACTTTTGGCATCAATTGTAATATTCCCTGCATTTCCACTTGTACCTGGCTTGTTGTCATTTTGAGTTCGAGTTACAATCGCACCAGATCCATTAGCAATAACTTCAACAGTCCCGTTCCTTGCTTGTAATGTAATATTTCCCGTATCACCTGCTCTACTCCCTTCCCCAAAAGCAGTTGAGTTCGTAAATAAGCCCCCTATAACCTTGATACCACCGTTAGTGCTGGTAAGTTTAATACTCCCAGCGTTTCCAGCATCTCTTTTTCCAGAGCATCCTTGTACAGAGGAATTGCATGTGAATACGGAAGCATTCATAGCGCCTTCACCATCTGGACTATTTGGATCTGTTGCTCCAACCCTAATATTACCAGTGGCTTGAACAATAATATTACCTGCATTCCCCGCGTCACCTTTATTATTCTCTACACCAGAATATATTTTAGAGGCTGTGATATTTCCTTTGGATTCAATAACAATATTCCCTCCATTTTCAAGGTTAGAAATGTTTTTTCCGCCAGAATATATTTCCTTGGTTGCGATATTTCCTGATAACTGAGGATTTGGTTGATATTGATTTGTTAAAAATATCAAACCTCCATAGTTTGTAAGATTTCCGTTGATATTGATATTGGCATTTGTTGGAGTATTAGATGTAAAGTTTGGAGTGCCAATATATTTGGAATCTACCCCTGCTCTAATGTCTAATGTTGGTGTTTGACTACCATCAATATCTATCTCTGTTTCTCCATCCGATCGCGTGACGGTTTCTTGAAGAGAATTGCCTGTGCTGTCTACGCCCTTAATTGTAACGTTACCAGCAATATTGACACTCCCACCCGCCAGAATGTGCAAAGATCCTCCTGTGTAGCTATTAAAGCTCACATCGCCGATAGCATGAATTACCGAATAATTAGAACTAGACAGATCACCTTGCGCCAGCAAATTCCCACCCGCAGGCGCAATGAAAGCATTACTTTCGATATCTCTAACTTTTAAATTGTTCTGCGCCTGTAATGTTAAATTCCTACCAGCTTTGACTGTTCCCTGTAAATCCAAATTGCCAGCATTCAGCGTCAAATCCTTTTCTGCTACCAACTCTCCTTTACTGGTAATATCTGCTGCTGGCTGTGAACCAAACTGCACACCCACGGGTACACTCATTGTTAACAGTGACGGCGCTTGGGGACTCGTAGCACTAAATTCACTACCATCAGAAAATTTAAAACTGTTAGCTGTGGTAGCCAGGAATGAACCTTGAATATCTAACTTGGCATTTGGCCCAAAAATAATCCCCTTGGGATTGAGCAAAAATAAATTAGCTGCACCATTTACGCCCAAAGTCCCCAAAATATTAGAAGGGTTAATGCCCGTAACTCGACTAAAAATATTCTCAACACCTGTAGGGTTAGCAAAATATACCCTCTGCCCATTGTTGACATTAAATTCTAAAAAACTGTGATATAGGTTGCTGCCTCTTTGGACACCACCTTCAATTAAGTCAGCCTGTAAGTCAACCTCATTTCTTTGAATGTTGACACCAGTTGTCACTTGGGAGTTTTGATTTCCCAAGGTCGTGTCAGGTGTGATTTGCGCTAGGCAAGGGTTGCTGGTCAATATCGATACTACAGCGACGGGGATGAAAGTTTGCTTTGCTAGGAACAATCCAGGCTTGCCGTCAGCAAAGATCCTACTGTTATTCACGGTGGCTTCAAAGTTATATTGTAAAATCCGGCATAATTAATTACCAATTAAAAACGCTACACTGTAATTTGTCAAGAATTTACATAGTAATTTTTCGATATTAGTGTATATTTTTGTAGTATGCCTAAAGTTATAGATGCTGATAAACTGGCTCTAAACAAGTGCTACTTAAATGAAATAAGCCTATAAATGGAGCTTGTTTGACGAATTTTGGCTATGGGTCTACTCATTCTCTCAAAAGTTGGTTATCTTTAGTATGCAAATGAATTTAAAGTCTATTTAGCTACATTTAATTTATAAATAGTATTCATGGCCGATTGAACATGAAACAGAAACTTGTTACGGTAAATACTTAAATATTTGTAAGTTATACACCCAATCAATGGTCAAATTTTTCAGCCTAAATTTAAATTCCCAGCAAGCAGCAGTAGCAGTTACGGTATCTGAAGCCGTGGAATTACCCCAGGCGCTAGCGCAATTAGGGCTAAGTAATTCCCGTCCTGTCTTAGTTATAGTAGGGGGCGCTAGTAAAATTAGCGAAGCAGATTTTTTACGTATCCAGAGGCTGTTCGTAGAAGTTTTAGCGCCAATTGCCCAAAGCTTGGGGGCTTATGTGGTGGATGGTGGTACTGATGCGGGAGTGATGCAATTGATAGGCAAAGCCCGTAGCCAAATCAATGGCGATTTTCCGCTAGTTGGTGTAGCACCCATAGGGAAGGTAATTTTACCTGAACAAACAACTGTCTTCAGTGAGGATGCCACACCCCTTGAGCCGCATCATACTCATTTTGTGCTAGTTCCTGGTAATAATTGGGGTGATGAATCTCCCTGGATAGTACAAGTGGCAACTGTTTTAGCTAATGGCGCACCCTCAATTACAGTCCTGATTAATGGTGGCGAAATTACCTTTGTGGATGCGTTAAATAGCGTTATTGCTGGGCGGTTAGTGATGGTAATTGCTGGTAGCGGCAGAACCGCAGACAAGCTAGTTTCTGCTTTGCATGGGGATGCTACTGATGAACGAGCTAAACAATTAGCTGCATCAGGCTGTCTACAAACAATTGACTTAGAAGCAGCAAAGGAAGATTTGATTAAGACAATTACAAACTTACTGTTGAATTAGGGAGCAAACAACTATGTTGAATAAAGATCCTTATCGAGAATTTCTCAAAGAGGAATTTACAAATTTAATAGATTCCTTAACTCTCTCAGAAATGCAAAAAAAATTTCTATCTTCGCGTTGGTTAGACCAAATGCTCTGGATGGAAGCACAAGCAGGTAAAGCTCGCAATAGATATCATGGATTACGACTGGTGACAATTATTGGTGGTGTGATTCTTCCGGCTTTAGTCAGTTTAAATATTAATAGTTCTACAGTCAGAGACCTTTTTGTTTGGTCAACTTTTGCGCTAAGTCAACTTGTAGCTATTAGCGCCGCCATTGAAGAATTTTTTCATTACGGAGAACGCTGGCGACACTATCGACGTACAGCTGAATCTCTCAAAACACAAGGGTGGCAATTCTTTCAATTGGCAGGGCCTTATGTTGACTACAAAAGCCACGAGCAAGCATTTAGCTTCTTTTCGACCCAAGTGGAAGATATTATCCAAAAGGATGTAGAAGTGTACGCTACTCAAGTTGTGCAAGAGAAGAAAGAACAAGCAAGTACCGATGATGACAAACAAAGCAATGGGGTATTGCCGCAGAACCTTCAAACCTCAAAAGTTTATGTCGGAAATACTTCATCATCATGAGTTGTACTAAAAATTAATAGCGGGTGCTTTCATACGAAAAAGAAAAATTTATAAGTCCTGATTTCTCGTTTTGCAGCAGAGATTTTGACCCCTCTCCAAACCTCTCACGCCAGTTTGCTCAAGTCGGGAAACCCGCCCACGCAACTGGCTCCCCCACGGGGGGAGAGGCTTTGAAACACAATAATCTTTTTTCTCTAATTGTATGAAACCACCCTGCCATTCCTTGTAGGGAAGGGGGCTGGGGGGTTAGGTCTTAAAGAATTTGAGGTCAGCAATAATACTTTTCAAACATCCTCTTACCACTAAGTAAACTCTATAGTATCAACAAACTCTAAAATACTTTCTTTGATGTTTTCTGCTTCTTCTTCTATGGAGTCGGGTGTGTCGCCATTAAAAAAGCTGCGCTGACTGCTAACTATATACAAAAAGTCATCTTGAATAAAAGAAATTAACCCTCGATAGGCATTTAATCTAGTAATAGTGCCGTTGTTGTCTTGTTGAGAAATTGTTGAGCCAAGAGGCATATCAACCAGGGTATAATAATAGTTTAACTCCCCTTTTTCTTGATATTCTGTATGCTTGATTGCTGCATCTGGGAGGTTTTGTAGTATTGCTTGAGGCACATACTTGTCAACCATGATTGAGCGGAGATATGCTTGTTTATCTGTGGAATCGAGTTCTTCTAATTGTTCTGGAGGTATGGGGTAATAATCAATTCTCAATAAAGTGCCGAAGTCATCTGAGAAGCCAACTACACCTTCTTGACTTTGAATTTTACCTCCTTGTTCGGCATCAACGGGAATAGGGACAGTGAAGTTACCCAAGGGTGATTCATAAACCTCTTCACTGTAATCTTCCACTATAAGAATATCTTCTTCATCATCTAAGTCATCTTCATTATCTGTTTGTTGAAAAGCTGCGGTTATCTCTTGAATAACTTCTTGGGCTTCTGATTCATCTAGTTTTAATGCTTGTTGAAGTTGTTTAATGTAAGGCTGTTTTTCTTCGGGAATTACTAGTTTCTCGCCGTCTAGGAGAATAATTACTCCAGCTGCAAAACCATCCCAAACTAATTCATCAGAAAGGGTTTGACTTGCCGCATTAAACAAAGCACCAACACCATCTTCTTCGGCAATAGTGATGAGTTCATCAACTATTTCAATGATTTCTTCTTCTGAATATTCAGCAAAAACTTCAAATTGCCAGAGAATACTGGCTAAACTTTCAGCATCTATCTGTTCATCGGTTGAATCTGCAAGGGTGGTAACAACTGCGATCGCCGCAACGGCTTCTTCTGGGCTAAGTGCTTCTTCTATGGTCTGTTTTGAGTTAAAAATCTGCTCGTAACTAGTCATAAGTATTACCTCTTACTAAACAGTAACTTACAAAAAGCCTGATACTTCTCTAACAATAGGAAGAAATTAACAGGATTTTCATCTACGATATTTGGTATTTCTACGGTGATGACAAATTACTAGTACGATAGCCTGGAAGTTTTATCCTCTAGCAATCGAATTATGTTTATTCATAAATTTCTGTCATTAGTTATAGTAGGGGACAGGGGACAGGTGATAGGGAACAGGCTCAAAAGCTTTTTGCTGTTGGGTTTTATGACTGGTGTATGTGTAAATATTGGGCAAATGTTATGTATATATTTCTTTACATTTGCGAAGGCGATCGCTATTTAGTAGGCAGAAGGTTAAGGTTTGATTAACAAAATCTAATAATTTACAACTAATACCAATTCTCCATGAAGTTGCGCCGAATAAACAATGTAGAGACGTTGCATGCAACGTCTCTACAGCGCCGAATAAAGTGCATCTTCATCAAGAAACGGTATAATCTCATGAGAGATGATTTATAAAGTAAAGCTTAAATAGTAGGGTGCGTTAAAGCAATGCGTGACGCGCCACTTGCTCATGGTGCGTTACGGCAATTTGTACTGCCGTAACACACCCTACTTAAGATTTACTTTACAAATAGGCGGTGACAATATTTATTTGCTAATTATTGGCTGCTTTCTGGAACCTTTTATGTTCTTCAGGATTCGTTTCTAGTTCCACATACAGAAAATCAATTCCCTCTTGTTCCAGTAAATCTAAAATGGCCAAATTTAAGTTTTTTTCTGCATCAAAATAGAGGTTTTCGTTATTAACAAATGCAACAATGTTAATAACACGGGCATTATTTTCTATCTTGCTAAACCGCACAATTATCTCTTTGGATAAGCCCTGAATAGATGAGGGCATTTCCCTAATAGCATCGCATATTTTCGCCGTTTGCTGTGCGGAAATATTATCAATCTTGAGAGTTAGATTAATGCCCCATTTTAATTCATCACCCGGATTTTGTGACCAATTTTCAACAATTCCCGTAATCATTTTCGAGTTGGGCATTTTCAAAATAGAACCCCACTGATAGACATGTAGAGTGGTAGTTCTAAATCCAATACTCTGTATTTGCACAAAACCCTGTAATCCTGAAACTGAAACCCAATCCCCTTCTCGATAGAGATTATCAGAGTAAATGATCACGGTACAAAACCAGTCATAGACAATATCTTTTAACAGCAAACCTAAAGTAATACCAGCACCACCTAATAGACCAACTAAAGCTGCGGCGGATTGTCCTAAAAATATTTCACTGACCTTAATAGTGATGACGATAACAGCAGCCGATTGAAATATTTTCGGCATTAAAGGTCTGAGTAATTCATCTAACTCAGTGTCGGTATGTAGCAACAAGTTAGCAATTATCTGTCCTAAGATAGAAGAGGCTCGATAGATAGCGTATGCTACTATAAACACCGAAGCTAAATTGAGCGCCCTACCAATGGTTTCGCTCAATTGAACACCTAATTCCTGTGACAGAATTTCCTTAACGAGCCATAGCCCACCAATCAAAATCAACCAACTTAATGACGGCTTGATAATCGAAATTAATTCATCATCCAGGGTGGTTTTAGTTTTTCTAGTAAAACTCTCAATAGTTTTAACTATAGCTGCCACAACAAATCGTCTTAATGTCTGTGTAATCGTTAAGAGGATGACAACAGTAACTATTTTGCCAATGGGGATGCTGGAGTAATTAAGGCTTTTCAACGTATTCCAAACTATTTCCATAGGTTATATCCGGGTTAGTTAACATTTTTCATTTCAGAGGATGTGTCTTAAGTGCTAAGTATATGTTTTGATATCCCCTAACCCCCCTTAAAAAGCAGGGCTGTTTCATTCGTTTGGAGCAGGATTTTGTCAAGAGTATCAGCCAAAAATTTGAGAAAGTGGGCAATTGAAAAATTATACCCATGCCAAAAATATTTGCCACACATCGATTATCTGTAGGGAAGCACAGATGTGCGCCCCTACTGTGCGCTCCCTGATTTTTTTGGTTGAAACGCTTGTAAATTATGGTCTTTTAGGGAATGAAACAGCCCTGCCTTAAAAAGGAGCTACTAGTCTTAAACACAACAAGAAAAAGTTTTCAGGCATTCTCTAATATCATGTCCGCTTAAATACTTATCATATATTGGGGGCTGGTAATAGGTAATCGGTAATCGGTAATGGCTCACAACAATTACCTATTAGCTATTAGCTATTACCGACCAAAACAACCATATTATAAGTAATTAGCCGAACTTGATATAACAAAGAAAGCATTGCTTGTATGGTGGATAATGTTGACATTATTCACCACCTTGTGTTTATGTTTTTATTTTTATCCCTTACATATCCAGTTGTTTTTGCATATTTACTAAATTAAAGTTGCGATAAATTTCCGTGAGGATACTTTACTCAGATGCAAAGGAAACTTTTAAATCTAAGAGGCTGTTTTCAAAGTCCTTAGTGATGTATCAGATGATGCACCTCACCTGTCTTAGTATTGCAAAACTCCTATAAGGATGCAAGGACAGTTAAGACAGTTAAAAAAAGCTTAATAAAGGTTCATTAAATTGATAGCTACTTGTTTAGGACTTACGCATGAGAACGAAAAATCAAGGGTTTTGGCAAGGGTATAGGGGTTTAAGAGTGTAGGGGAGCAGAGGAGCGTGGGCGGGTTAAGAGACTTGAGCGAACTGACTTGTGGATGAAACAATGATTTTCTCGGTAGGGGCGGATTTACCCAGATCATCATCAATCATCAAAGGTATTTGTCAACCCGCCCCTACAACTCACTGCTATATTAAAAACCTACACCTGTGAGTACGGGGGGATAGGCTTTGAAACAGCAGAGCCGCCCAAGGCACTGCCTGGAAAACGATGGGATATTTTTTATTTGCTAGTGCCTAAACGGATGGCAACGCTACCTGCGTGGGCTGGTAAACCTTCGGTTTGGGCAAGGGTGACGGCTGCTTGACCGATTGTTTGCAATGCGGCTTGATTGCATTCTAAGTAGGTGATGCGTTTGAGGAAGTCGTAGACGCTTAAGCCGGAAGCAAAGCGGGCGGAACGGGAGGTGGGGAGGACGTGATTGGGGCCGCCTAGATAATCGCCGATCGCTTCTGGGGTGTATCTTCCTAAGAATAGGCTACCCGCGCATTTAATTTGACTGGCTAGTAATTGGGGATTGTCTACGCACAGTTCTACGTGTTCTGGGGCTAGTTGGTTGAGTAGGGGGATACTTTCGGCTAAGTCGTTGACGATAATGATTGCGCCGTGATTTTGCCAACTGCTGCTAGCTACTTGTTTGGTGGGTAGGGTGGTGAGAATTTGGGCAACGGCGGCGATTACTTCTTGGGCGAAGGGTTCATCATCGGTAATCAAGATAGATTGGGCGTTGGGGTCGTGTTCAGCTTGCGATAATAGATCCCAGGCAATCCATTCTGGATTATTTTGGCGATCGGCTACAACTAAAATTTCCGAAGGCCCAGCAATGCTGTCAATCCCCACAGTCCCGAATACTTGGCGTTTGGCTTCGGCTACGTAAGCGTTACCAGGGCCGACAATTTTATCTACAGGGGTGATGGTTTGGGTTCCGTAGGCTAGGGCAGCGATCGCTTGCGCCCCACCAATGCTATATATTTCTGTTACACCTGCGACTTGGGCAGCAGCTAGAACGGCAGGATTGATTTCCCCTTGGGGCATGGGTACAGTCATCACTATGCGTTCTACCCCGGCAATTTTCGCGGGTAGAGCATTCATCAAGACTGAGCTGGGATAGCTAGCGCGTCCTCCAGGGACGTAAATTCCTACTTGAGATAGAGCTACCCAATTTAAACCCAATTTTACGCCTGTGCTGTCGGTGTAACCAATGTCTTGGGGTAGTTGCTTTTGGTGAAAAGAACTGATACGTTCAGCCGCTAGTTCTAATGCTGCTTTCACCTCTGGAGAACATTTTGCGGCTTGTTCGGCGATGAAGGTTGCAGTTAAATGATGGGAAGGGGGGCTAAAATGGTCAAAGCGAGTCGTGTAGTCCTTAACTGCGGCATCACCCCGCACTTTCACATCAGCCAGAATCTCGCGTACTGTGCCACTAACATCAACCGTTGCCTCGCGGCGATCGCTCACTAATGCTTGAAATTTGCTGTAAAATTCTGGGGCGGTTGTTTTCAGGACTAGCATGGACAGTATCTCTGAGTTAATGCAGGTTTGCAGTAAGGACAATATCTAGTTTAGCGCTTTAGTCAATAGTCAATAGTCATTAGTCCATAGTCCATAGTCAACAGTCAATAGTCATTAGTCATTAGTCAGCAGTCAACAGTCAACAGTTACTCCCCTTTCCCCCTTCCCCTTTCCCCCTCCCCCTTTCCCCCTCTTCTTCAATCTAACTTTTGGTTACTAATTTCATACTAAAGAATCTTGCAATAGTAAATATTAGTTTATTTATTGCTTTCATACACTCAATATAGTGATGTTTTGCCAATATTTTTGTGAAATAAGTTAGAGAAAAATTTCTATCCCAGGGTAGTCGAAATAAAGATAATAAAAATCTATTCTAATACAATAACGGATTGCAAAAGGTACTAAATATTATGACATCTAAAACTCCTCCTGATAATCGTCAAAATGATGAGAAATTTAATCCAGAAGATAACCCTGGAACCCAAACAACTGTGCCAACCACAGAAGAAGGTGACACTTCTGTTGATGAAAGATATCGGATGACTGGTCAAGAATCTGGTACTGATGTTCGTCAAGGTGCTGAACCTGAAGCGCCTGGCGGTACAGTAACAACACCTGGTCTTCCTAATCAAGGAACAGAATCTCGCTAACAAGATTCTGGAACTAGGCTGAGGATAAATGCTCGTTTTCTCCTTTGTTCGTACTATGATATTTTTTAGTTACCAATATCATCTGGAGAACGAGCAACAATCTTCATATTGCTTGCCATTACCTTTTATTTCTATTAGCTAATGGTTAATCATTCAAAAAATTTGTCTAAAAGAGATAACCTGCTTAAAGTTATCAATTTCTTTTACAAATGAAAATTTATGTACTAAAAGAACGTGAGTTCGATGAACCTCTCCCTCCCAACCTCCCTCTCCTAAGAGGAGAGGGAGGAGAAACGAAAAAATCACCCTCTTACTCCCCTCTCCTCGTAGGAGAGGGGTTGGGGGTGAGGTCAAAACAACGCTTGTCGAACTCACGTTAAAAGAAAACAGATTTAGGACTAATTAGGCGATAACATTGATAGTTGCAGTTAGGCAGGATAGAGGAAGGTTTTAGTATCTTTGAGCTTGAGGGTTTTTCTGTGCCTAGCAATTTATCAAGCTTGTTGCCAGTGATCACAACTTAATTGCAGATATAAAAATCTAACTTGCTCGTTGAAGGGATTTTAGTATCTGTAATTATGATCATGCCATTTTACCAGATGTACGTTTTCTATAATCAAATATCAAACCTACATTTAAGCTGCTGTGCTTATTTAGAGGAAAAATCATGCTTTTGATATACACAAAGCTCTATCTTCAGTAGATGTGAACATGGAAAATAATATTTACCGTTAGTTATTGTCATCATTTTACCGATGCTTACAAATCATACCGCCAATATATTTAACAACATTTTCAAGCGGAAATATGCCGACAAGTTAAATATTTATCTTTTGATTTGTCAGTATTGTTGATACATTTTCACTGCAATTTCAACATATATCTTCTTTACCGCAATATGACACAAAGCAAATCTAACATCAACGGTAACGGATTTAAGCAGATAATCTCACAGAAAGTTGCCCAAACCAGTCTACCAGAATTAACTGATCTGCAAGCTTCTGGTGTATCATCTTCTATATCGAAAAAACAACAAAAACCCCAAGGTTTTACACAGACACCTGATATAGTTTGTTTATCCCATTTGCGGTGGAATTTTGTCTTTCAAAGACCACAACACCTTCTGAGCCGTTGCGCTCAAGGAAGAAGAGTATTTTTCATTGAAGAGCCGATTTTTACTAAGGAACCTTTAGGTAGGTTAGATGTTATTCAAGATGATAGCGGTGTAGTAGTTGTTGTACCGCATCTACCAGAAGGTTTGAGTGAGGATGCTATTAATGCAGATTTGCAGGTGTTGGTTGATGGCTTATTAGCTGAACAGAAAATTAACAATTATATCTGCTGGTATTACACACCAATGGCGATCGCATTTACCAGCCATTGGCAACCCGAAGCTGTCGTTTATGATTGTATGGATGAATTATCTGCTTTCAAAGGTGCATCACCTAAATTGAAGGAGTACGAAGCAGAATTATTCCGCCGTGCAAACTTGGTATTTACAGGGGGACAAAGCCTTTACGAAAGTAAAGTTAATCAGCACCCCAATGTTTACGCTTTCCCCAGCAGCGTCGATGTAGCGCATTTTGCCAAAGCCAGAAATCTGCAAGAACCAGCAGATCAAGCTGAAATTCCCCATCCGCGTTTGGGTTTCTATGGTGTAATTGATGAGCGGATGGATATTGAATTGTTGCGGGGAATTGCCCAAGCGCGTCCCGACTGGCATTTGGTAATTATTGGGCCAGTGGTGAAAATTGATCCGGCAACTCTGCCTCAATACGATAATATTCATTATCTCGGCAGTAAGGAATATAAAGACCTACCTAAATATTTGTCTGGTTGGGACTTGGCGATGTTGCCATTTGCGCGTAATGAGTCAACCCGCTATATTAGTCCTACCAAAACTCCAGAGTATCTTGCAGCCGCTACACCTGTAGTATCTACTTCTATTCGCGATGTAGTTCGTCCTTACGGGGATCTGAAGTTGGTACGCATTGCAGATACAGTTGCTGAGTTTATCGCTGCGGCTGAGTTGGCAATGCAGGAGGATAATGTAGCATCAGGTTGGCTGAGTCGAGTTGATGGGTTTTTGGAAAAGATTTCTTGGGATCGCACTTTGGCTTCGATGGTGAAGTTGATCGATTCGGCGATCAGCTACGCTGGGCGGAACGCCATCGCAGCTGATAATAAAGAAGAGAAAAATGGCTCTACTGGTGCTGTTGCAGGTAGACAAGCACCCAATATTATCACTAGAGATTTTGTCTTTGATTATTTGATTGTCGGTGCGGGATTTTCTGGTAGTGTCATTGCCGAACGTTTAGCATCTGATGGTAAAAAGGTACTGATTGTAGATAAGCGTAACCATATTGGCGGTAATGCCTATGACCATTACGATGAACATGGTGTTCTCGTCCATAAATACGGGCCGCATATCTTCCATACCAACTCCCGCGACGTTTTTGAGTACCTTTCTCGCTTCACCCAGTGGCGTGCTTACGAACATCGCGTGCTTGCTAGCGTTGATGGACAATTGGTTCCCATCCCCATCAACCTGGACACCATCAATAAACTTTATGGGATGAACCTCAATTCTTTTGAGGCGGAAGAGTTCTTTAAATCACTAGCTGAACCCAAAGAATATATCCAGACTTCAGAGGATGTAGTCATCAGCAAAGTTGGTCGGGTATTGTATGAGAAATTCTTCCGCAATTATACCAGAAAGCAATGGGGACTTGACCCTTCCGAACTCGATAAGTCAGTAATTGCCAGAATACCTACCCGTACCAATCGCGACGA
Source organism: Anabaena azotica FACHB-119 (assembly GCF_014697625.1). Taxonomy (GTDB): domain Bacteria; phylum Cyanobacteriota; class Cyanobacteriia; order Cyanobacteriales; family Nostocaceae; genus Trichormus; species Trichormus azoticus_A. The sequence continues at coordinate 47,529 of NZ_JACJSG010000046.1, forward strand.
TCGCTATTTTACTGATAGTTATCAAGCAATGCCACTCCACGGTTTTACCAGGATGTTTGAGACTATGTTAAATCACTCGAACATCAAGGTAATGTTGAATACCGATTATCGGGAAATTGAGAAGGCGATACCTTGCCGGGAGATGGTTTACACTGGGCCAGTGGACGAGTTCTTTGAATATCGTTTCGGTAAGTTACCTTATCGCTCGCTGGAGTTTAAGCACGAAACACACAATACTCAGGTGTTCCAAACTGCACCAGTGATTAATTATCCCAATGAACACTTATATACTCGTGTAACTGAGTTTAAGTATTTGACTGGACAGGAACACGCTAAAACTAGCATTGTTTACGAATATCCTCAAGCAGAGGGCGACCCTTATTATCCTGTACCACGTCCTGAAAATCAGGAAGTTTACAAGCAATACAAGGCTTTGGCAGAGAGCATCCCCGGAGTATATTTTGTAGGGCGCTTGGCGACTTACAAATATTACAACATGGATCAATGTGTGGCGCAGGCTTTGTCTGTTTACAAGCAAATTGCTGTTAAGGCTTAGTTGGTGATTTGTTGTGGGGTGGGCGTTTTGTCTGCCCCACAGATTTTTTGTTTCACGCAAAGGCGCGGAGACGCAAAGTTATCAAGAAAAAGGAAGTTTATTTTGTCTTTTCATATTTTAATTCAGCAACGCGGATTTTTTACTAAGTATAGTTGATTTTTTTTAATTACGAATTACAAAATATATGTCTGTTGTTTTCAATTCAAAACATCCCCTAGAGATGTGGGCTGGGATAGAATGTACTGTTAATCGTGTGGGTGAGGAGTATTTTGACCAGTTGGAACGCAACGGTCATGCAAGGCGTTTGGATGATTTGGAATTGTTTGCCGAACTGGGGATCAAAAAAATCCGCTACCCGGTATTGTGGGAGAAGATCGCCCCTCATGGGTTGGAGACTGCTGACTGGTCTTGGGCGGATGAACGGCTGGAAAGGTTGCGGGAACTGGGTATTACTCCAATTGTGGGATTGGTACATCATGGTAGTGGTCCCCTTGATACTAGCTTAGTAGACCCAGAGTTTCCCCAGAAGTTAGCGGTGTTTGCCCGTGCGGTGGCGGAACGATATCCTTGGGTTACATATTACACGCCTGTGAATGAACCACTGACGACTGCAAGGTTTAGTGGGATGTATGGACATTGGTATCCTCACGGAAAGGATGATTTAACTTTTGCTCGTGCTTTGTTAGGGGAGTGTCAAGCGATCGCCCTGGCAATGAAAGCTATCCGCGAGGTTAACCCGGATGCTAAACTTGTGCAAACGGAGGATTTAGGTAAGACTTACAGTACACCAAAACTAAGTTATCAAGCAGAGTTTGAAAACGAGCGCCGTTGGTTGAGTTTTGATTTATTGTGCGGTCGCATCAACCAAAATCATCCTATATGGAAATACTTATGTGACTGCGGTTTAAGTGAGGCGGAACTAGAACAGAAGAGTGCAAATTGTTATTGTCCACCGGACATTATCGGTATTAACCATTACCTAACAAGTGAGCGTTTTCTGGATGAAAATCTAGAAAAGTATCCAGTTTGGACGCATGGTGGTAATGGTAAGGAAAGGTACGCAGATGTGGAGGCGGTCAGGGTATGTGCTGAAGGTACAGCAGGCGCATACACATTACTTAAGGAAACTTGGGAACGTTATAAACTACCCTTAGCTATCACGGAAGTTCACCTCCACTGTACCCGTGAGGAGCAACTACGCTGGTTTTTTGAGGTGTGGAATGCTGCTCACAAATTACAAGATGAAGGTGTAGATATTCTTGCTGTTACAGCTTGGGCGCTGTTAGGTAGTTACGATTGGAATAGCTTATTAACTCGCTCAGTTGGGTATTACGAAGCAGGTGTGTTTGATTTGCGATCAGCTACGCTGGGCGGAACGCCATCGCCTGATCCCCGACCAACTGCGATCGCCAAATTAGTCGCCAATTTAGCTCATGGTCGTCAACCCCATCACCCACTACTAGAAACCCCTGGATGGTGGCGAAGACCAGAGCGTTTAGAATATCCGGCTGTTAATTGTTTTCATCAAGGGTGTGGGGTAGAAATTATTCCTGCGGCTTCTCGTCCTTTATTAATTATTGGCGCTAGAGGCACATTAGGAAAAGCTTTTGCTCGGTTGTGTGAACTGCGCGGTATTACCTATCGCTTGTTATCACGCCAAGAAATGGATATTACCGATGCTGTTTCTGTGAATGCGGTACTTGCGGAACTACAACCTTGGGCAGTTGTGAATGCTGCGGGATATGTGAAAGTAGATGATGCAGAACGCGAACCTCACATTTGCTTAAAAATAAATACTGAAGGTGCAGAAATCTTAGCTACCGCTTGCGCTCAACATAACGTAGCTTTATTAACTTTTTCCTCAGATTTAGTATTTAATGGCGCAGTAACAAATCCTTATGTAGAAACTGATACTGTTGCACCTCTAAATGTGTACGGTTGCAGCAAAGTGATGGCAGAAAAATTAGTATTGCAAGCTTATCCTGCATCATTAGTAATTCGCACCAGTGCATTTTTTGGCCCGTGGGATGAGTACAACTTTGTCACTATTGCTCTACGTGAATTGAGTGCAGGCAGACAATTTGTTGCGGCTGAGGATGCGGTTGTTTCGCCCACCTATGTGCCAGACCTTGTTCATGCTAGCTTAGATTTATTAATTGATGGTGAAAACGGCTTGTGGCATTTGGCTAATAAAAGTGCGATCGCCTGGGCTGATTTAGCTAGACTAGCCGCAAAACAAGCTGGTGTAAGTGTCAGTAGTTTAGTAGCTTTACCTGCACAAGAACTTGATTGGATTGCTCCTCGTCCTACTTACAGTGTACTTGGTAGCAGTCGCGGCGAAATCATGCCTTGCCTCGACAGTGCTATGTCCAAATACTTCAATGATAGAAATTATAGCGGGTGACAAGTGACAGACAGTAGGGTGGGCATTGCCCACCACTTATACAATTTCTAACGCATTCGTTATTTACTACATGGCATTCGCAATGTATCCACCTGCATTCGCAATGCGACCCTCTGCATTAACAATGCGACCGCCTGCATTAACAATGCGACCCTCTGCATTCGTAATGCAACCGCCTGCATTAACAATGCAACCGCCTGCATTCGCAATTTATAGCCGTAGTTACATAGCTGACATTTTGCACCTTCTCAATAAGCTAGTGCCGATGCACTGCCCACCCTACGAAATCATAAAGGTTTTGGGCTGCAATTTTCGCAATAACAGAGTGGCGCAAGATAAGAACCTCCCACAAGCGCGATCGCACGCTCCCGCAAAATATAAAAGAAACACAACTATTCCCTATTTTCTGTCACCTGTTACCTGTGTTTCTTGAGAGATAGGTTATATCAATTTAAAAAATATTCATCATTAATTACTAGTTTTTAATTATGTCAACTATTTTAGTCACAGGTGGAGCCGGATACATTGGCTCCCATGCAGTATTCGCTCTCAAAAATGCAGGTTATGAAGTTATTGTTTTAGATAATCTCTCAAATGGGCATCGAGAAATTGTCGAAGAGGTTTTGCAGGTAAAGTTGATTGTTGGGGATATGAGCTATCGCTCTCTTCTTGACAACATTTTTGCTACAAATAATATAGCGGCAATCATGCACTTTGCCGCTTACATTGCTGTAGGTGAATCTGTTACTGACCCAGCCAAATATTACCGTAATAATGTTGTCGGCACTTTAACATTGTTAGAAGCAATGTTAGCTGCATCGATTAATAAATTTATCTTTTCTTCTAGTTGCGCTCTTTATGGCGTACCTCAATTTATTCCCCTGACAGAAGACCATCCGCAAAACCCCATTAGCCCCTATGCTACTAGCAAATGGATGGTAGAAAAAATTCTGACTGATTTTGATGCTGCTTATCATCTTAAATCTGTAAGTTTTCGCTATTTTAACGCCGCAGGTGCTGACCCCAATGGCTTGTTAGGTGAAGACCATATTCCCGAAACTCATCTAATTCCACTAGTGTTACAAGCTGCGTTAGGTAAGAGTGAATCTATTTTTATCTTTGGTATTGATTACCCTACCCCAGATGGTACTTGTATCCGCGATTATATTCATGTAAATGACTTGGCGCAAGCTCACATTTTGGGTTTACAATATTTACTCAACGGCGGCAAAAGTGAAGTATTCAACTTAGGAAACGGCAGTGGTTTTTCCGTGCGGGAAGTAATAGAAACTGCCAAACAAGTGACAGGTAAAGATATCAAAATTATAGAACGCGATCGCCGACCGGGTGATCCACCAATTTTAGTTGGTAGTAGCGATAAAGCAAGGACACAATTAACTTGGCAACCTCAATATCCAAATTTGCCAGAAATTATCACTCACGCTTGGCAATGGCATCAAAAAAGACATATAGTAGAGGCTAAGAAATAGCAAATCTAAAATTCTCAGAGTTTAGATAATGCAGTTAAGCAAGCTAGCCGTAGGTTGGGATAACTCAAGTAAACCCCAACAAATCAAATTTAAAGATACAGCTTCCAGACTGCGATCGCTTGATGGATAAATAGGGCGCAGGCTAGCTTATCAAGCAAATGGGGAGAACTTTTATGCCTTATAGTAAATTTACTCTGAGTAAAGCTGTAGATGATTTTCAACTGACGATTGTAGAAGGCGATCGCTTTTTACCAGAGATTTCCCCAGTCAATCCCAGTTCTTTGCTCAAAGATACCTTGAAAGAAACCCTACCTTGGGCTGTTGCGGTGGGTAGTGAAAAAGCCCGTTCTGAAGGAATTATCAACCCCGTTTTGTTAGAAGTCAAACGTCAGTTTCATGGACAAATCAGCGTCTTTTCCGGCGAAGAGTTCAACGTGCAACCAGAGGTTGATTTGACTGGCTATGTCGATTTTCTGATTAGTCGCTCTCCAGAACAGTTATTTATTAAAGCCCCGGCGGTAGTATTGGTAGAAGCGAAGAAAGAAGACCTCAAACCAGCACTGGGACAATGTTTAGCCGAAATGGTAGCAGCACAACGTTTTAATCAACAAAAGCAGCAACCAATTTCCACGATTTACGGAACAGTGACGAGTGGTACAGTTTGGCGGTTTCTCAAACTCGAAGGGCAAACTGTCACCATTGACTTAAGCGATTATCCACTACTACCAGTTGAGCAAATTTTGGGTTTTCTGGTTTGGATGGTACAGAATGGCTGAGAATGAGAATTTGCAGTTGTCATGTGTTGACACTCCCCTGGCTAAAGCCGTTCGCGTAAGCGTCTCGTTAGAGAGAGGATTCTACCTTCACCCTAGTTACTTGCTCAACCAGAGTTTTCCCAAGCAGATTTGGGCTGGAGTAGGGCTATTGATGCTTTCACAGCAGAATGTAGGAATGCAGCAACCTGCTGTTGTTGGGTTTCAGCATTAGCATTCTTAGTGAATTGAGAAGCTGGCAGCACAGCCCCAACCCAGTATTGGGTATGCCAAAAAGCCTGACCATCAAGGCTAGGAAGATTTGCTATGTCTGGATACGGATAAGGAGACACATACCAATAAGGTTCTTGATAACTAGTGTCTCCAGGCGATAACCCAACCCCGACTGTTAATGAATTCTCATTTTTGGAACTTGGAAGTGTAATTAGTGTTGCTATATCAAAATGATGAGGCCAAATGTAAATGGCTGAAGCATTCTCGTAAGTTGTAACCATTGCCTGAAGTAGCCGATGCGCGGTAATATAATAACTAGCTAATTCACGCAATTCTCCTTCTTGACTGGCATCAAAGGATGCTCCATGAGCAAGGGGATGAGCGGGAAAATCATCAGATGGAAAGTCCAAAAGCACAATTTTGTTCGCATCTATACCGAGTTTAGAAATCTCTTGCTGGAGCCAATCGAGTCCTTCTAGCATAGTCTTTCCGTGTAATGGCAAAGATGCGATCGTGTTATTCTGAGGATCTATCAAGCTTAATGTGAGGCTAACTGGCTTGATTGCTATTTGAAAGGGCTGATCCCCTCGAATAGTCGCGCCAACGAACGCTTCTAAAACCGGATTCCATATCATACTGGTGTGGCTGTCATCTGGTAGAGGTTCTACCAATGCCGCGCCCGTTGCCGCAATATATTGAACTGCGTAGTGCAATTGCAGTCTGCTTTGTGTCAGTTCTTGGGGGTTGATTTTTCCTGTCATTGTCTCTAGCATTGTCATAATCATGTCCATTGGCTACCATTACTATGTTGTCAAATACAACAGAACCAGCTATGAGATAATTCACGCGGCGGTGAGTGTATGCAAACCTAGCGCGGCAATACTCCTCAAATGTGCGATGGGTGGAGCGGTACGATCTGCGATCGCTTGATGAACAAGTTATCATCAAACTAACTGTAGGTTGCGTCAGCAGCAATAATTTGGAACAGATCAAGGTATTTTCCACATCTGACGCACCCTACTATTGTCTTCAGCTAAAATAATTACAACTTCCTCAACTTAAATAAATAGATGCCCGTTAGTAATTGTCCATTTATCTTTTTCGAGGGCCGTTTTAACAATATTATGAAATATATAGCAGTCGAAGCATAAGTTAGGACATCATACAATTTTAAAACCTTTAATTTCAAAGGCTTTCAGCCCTGACAAGAGTCCCCTATAACCTGTCCCCTGCTATATCTTTATCTGGCATACATAGATGAAAATTATCCTACCATTACTCATATAACGAAGCGATCGCCTTCCACAAATCAGAAAAGCGATGGCTTGATAGGTAAGTAGGGCGCGGGCTAGCTTGAGAATGAAATGGAGAAAACCTTTATACCTTATGGTATATTTACTCTGAGTAAAGCTGTAGATGATTTTCAACTGACGATCATGGAAGGCGATCGCTTTTTGCTAGAGGTTTACCCAGTTAATCCCGGTTCTTTGCTAAAGATACCCTGAAAGAAACCCTGCCTTGGGCGATCGCACTTAATGACAATCAATAAAATGTTCAATTGCCTCTCGAACTGAAATGTCTTTTCCTTTGCTCGGATAATTTTTTATGATTCCGTATTCAAGATAACATTTGGCAGCCTCTATCAGGTCTCGACAATTTTCAGGATTGTCAATCTCTTCGTTAATTTCTTTCTTCTGCCCCGTCTTTTTTTCAATGTATTCATTATAGGGTGTTTTTAGCTGTTTACGCAGCCTACCGGGTTCCCGCTTTGATTCAAACTGCTTGTTAAGTTCAAAATTCAAACGCAGACGATTTTCACAGCGTATTCCCATAAACATACGACAAGCAACATAGTGTGAATTTTCCGCTCCAGGATCTAGAAAAATATCAGGAAGATGACTTACCCAGTCTAGTAACCCCCATTTTTTGACTTTCTCGTAGTCATAAGCAGAAGTTGTTTGACCTGTGCCAACCGAAAGAACGGCAATTTGTTGTATTTCCGGCTTGGTTTGATCCTCTGTCGTCATAGATAAAGCATGAGCTACCGCCGCCAATTCTGGGTTATTTGCAGCTACTCCACCATCAATGTGAGGGAGAACATCCGGGGAATTCTTATAGGAGAATTTGTAAGGAGGGAAAAACGTTGGTGCTGAAGCCGAGGCAGTGCATATTTTCCAGAGTTCGTTATTATAGTACCATTCTTCTTTGTCATCATTGGCAAACCAGGTTGTGTTTCGGGATAACACATCATAAGCAAGAATCAACAGTTGGTTTGTGGTATGTTCCTTAATCTCTGCCATTGTGGGACATTTACCCAACTTTTTACCCACAGGAGATGCACGTAATTCTTTTTCCAATACTTTAGACAATCCCTGCTCTCCGTATTCGTGGGGATATAACACATAATCTCCGAAAAATCCGAAAATTTGACTGAGCTTTCTCCATTTGCGTTGCTCATATACTGACTTGAGGAAGATATTTTGTCCCTGTTGCAGGTAAAGACGAGTCATTTCCTTGGCATTCATCTGACAAGCAATCCCGGCAGCCAAAATTGAGCCAGTAGAAGTACCGGCAATTAAGTCGAAATATTCATGGAGTTCCTGTCCCTTCTTTTCTCTTACTATCCTCTCTACTTCCTCAAGAAGTGTTGCGGATAAAACTCCACGGATACCACCACCATCTAGGCTAAGAATTTTGAATGGCTTCATAGTCCTCTAATAAGGTCGATAATTAGGTCTTCAAAAATCATGACTATGATCAATAAGAAGATTTTTGCCACTTATTAACCAATTACTTGATGCACATTACATTTATATCCTAAGATAGATGCTAGTCAAGTGACTTTAAGCATTAGCTGCTATTCACTTCTATATGAACATCCATAGAAAGAATTTATCGCCTGCGGTACATCTCCCTCTGGAGCAGAGGTTGGGAACGCTACAGATTAAATAATGTGTAGCTTTTTAGCAACATGAAGCTCTTGGTAGGCTCTGGTTGTCATAAACCTGCACAATCTAACGACAAAAATTCATGCCCCACCGCATGAACAACTCACCGTCAAAACCGACGTTGCACAATAGGAACGAGCTAGATGAGTGCATACGCTATGTTCGCCGCAGGTATCGTTCTTGTGGAACTCTAAATTTCCTATTATCAGGTTTCTCGATACTTCTAAATCGGCAATCGCGCAAGTGGCGTAGGGCATTGCATACAGTATCATATCTTTGGTGGGCAGTGCAGCGCCCTACAATTACTGAGATTTATTTAGAAATCAAATCAGATTCCTATATCAACAGTTTTCATCTCTAACACTGATGACCCTACCCAGATGGCACTTATATCCGACATTACATTCATGTGAATGATTTGGCGCAAGCCCATATTCTGGCTTTGCAATATGTACTCAACGGGGGAGAAAGTGTTGTATTTAACTTAGGAAATGGGAATAGTTTTCCGTGCGGGAAGTGATAGAAACTGCCAAGCTTGTTACAGGGAAAGATATCAAAACTATAGAGCGCGATCGCCGAGTGATCCACCGATTTTAGTTGGTAGTATTGATAAAGTACAGATAAAATTAGCTTCGCCACCTCAATACCCAATTTGCATGAAATTATCACTCACGCTTGGCAATGGCATCAACGAAGACATATAACAGGGGATAGGGAACACAAAACAGCCTGAAATTCCCAGTGTTTTAGTTATCTCTACCAACACCTGTAGCAGCCTGTCCACAGGGTATTTTTAATTCTGTTGTATTTGCTTGATTGCTTGTAACTTGTCTATTCTCTTTTAATATCCGGCTATAAGTCCGTTGAGGTATAAAGTGAAGTGGGTTGTAGCCAATGAAACGCAAAATTAATACACAAGCCCAGGAATATCTCCCATCAGTAATTGCTTCAATTATCTGATTTAATTGTTCAGTAGTCATTGTATTCTGAAAACTAGACCCAGAAGAATGGATGGGGTATCTCATAATGGTTTTCAATAAAGTACAGGTTATAGCCTTGAGTGTCTCTTGCTATCCGTATTTTATGGTTAGCGTTTTATTTTAATCTATCTAGCGTTACCATTTTGCTGAGATTAGCTGATTGCCATACAAATTGAAACAATTCGCAAAAAGTCGTTTAATTCGCTCAAGTAGAATATTTGCAATGCACTGAAAAATGAAGTTTATTTGACTAGCTTTTAACTTGATAGTTTAATTATTAGCAGTAATTATCACTGGAAAACTGCACCTTTAACAGAGATAAATATGGTTTTTTAACTTTTGAGTAGTGCAGTGAGAATATGGAAAATTTATCACCATTTCTTAAACTCCAGACACTAACTTCGCCAAGCAAAACAAATTACCAAACAGTTACCTAAAGTACAGAATACTAGTTTCTTGCGTCTAATTCAGCCAGATTGGCATTTTTTTACGGGTAAAAATAATTCAAATTTGTTGCCGACTTTTTCCAAAATCAAATACTGTTCCTATATCACCTTGACTTTAACCTCACCTTGTGAAAGTTGAATCAACAATTCATCGCCCACAGCTAGTTCAGCCGCAGTCCGCGCGATCGCCCCATTTTCCTGTCTCACCACTGCATAGCCACGCTGTAACACCGCTTTCGGGTCAAGACTGATTAATTTTTCTCGTAACAGTTGTAAGTGCTGCTTGGCTTGCTGCGATCGCCCCAAAGTTAACTGTAACAATTGTTGACGCTGCCAAGTTAACTTTTGTGCTTCTTGTTGCAACTGCTTATCCAAGCGCAGATTTAGCAAACGCTGGCGTAATCTTTGCAGATCATTTTCCGCCGATGTTTGAGAATAAAGTAAAACTTCGTGTAAAGCCGCTACTCGCTGCCGATGCAGATTATATAACTCTGCCAATGATGGTACAACCGTTTCTGCGGCTGCCGTTGGTGTATGTACGCAGACATCTGCCACCAAATCTACCAAAGACTCATCTCGTTGATGACCGATCCCCGTCACCACAGGGATGGAACAATCAGCCACAGCCCGGACTACCCGCTCATCATTAAAGCAAGCCAATTCCTCAACCGCACCGCCACCCCGTGATAAGATTAGCACCTGGGCGCGTCCATCCCGTTCTACCCTGGCGATCGCCTTAACGATAGATTCTGGTGCTTGTTCACCTTGCACTGTCGCCGGGGAAAATAAAACCTGTAACCCTGGATATCGATGTTTGAGAGTTTTTTGAATATCACCCCAAGCCGCCGCCGTTGGTGAAGTGACCACAGCGATAGTTTGGGGATGTATAGGAAGCGATCGCTTTCTTTGGGGATCAAACAACCCCTCCGCCAGCAAGCGATTTTTGAGTTGTTGATAACGCAGCGCTTGTAAACCCAACCCCGCAGGCAAAGCTTGCCATACTGTTAATTGATATTCCCCCCTTTGCGGATACAGGCGGATACTACCCAACACTATAATTTGTTCACCTGCGACAGGTAATTGTGCCAGCTTCGCTATTTGACCACTCCAGACAACACACTTAATTGCTGCTGTACCATCAGGGTCTTGTAATGTAAAAAATAATCCACTGCGATGATTATTAGCACTAGAAACTTCCCCAACGATCCAAACTTGCCGCAGTTGTTCATCATTTTCCAACAGCAAGCGCAGATAATCTGTTAACCCAGATACAGAAAGTGCTGTATCAAGAATCATGGAACCAGCGAAATCAGAAGCCATTTCAGGTTAGGTCTGTATAAAGGCTATCCAGATCGTAGCATTGGGATGGGGAGTGGGGGAAAGGGGAAAAGGAACAACTATTAGTTTAAGGATCATAAAGTTGCAACCAAAAAGAAAATTAGATAACTCATGGATTGGACGCTGTTTTTTATCGATATTCCTCTTGGGACAAGTTTTAGTACATATAGTTCAAGGAAAAACTTACTATCGGGAAATTTTTAGACACATGGAAACCGCAGGCCCAAATTCTATTTCTCCCGTGTTGCTTGTTAATCTATTTGCGGGGATGATTTTTACTATTCAAACAGCCAGAGAATTAGTAAAATTTGGCGCTGTAAATACTGTAGGAGGAGCTTTTGCTTTAGCTTTTTGCCGAGAGTTAGCCCCAATTTTAACTGCTAGCATTATTGCCGGACAAGTAGGCTCTGCTTTTACAGCAGAAATTGGTGCAATGCGAGTTACAGAACAAATTGATGCGCTTTATATGCTAAAAACTGACCCAGTTGATTATCTCATACTGCCTAGAGTCATTGCTTGCTGTGTCATGATGCCCATTATGATAATTTTTGCTTTAACGACTGGGATAATTGGTGGTCTTTTCGTGGCGTTTCAACTTTATCATGTTGAGCCAGAAGTATTTTTAGACTCAGTGAGAGATTTTTTAGCACCATCTGATTTATACATTCTTGTGTTAAAAGGCATAATTTTTGGAGCTATTATTTCTATTAATGGTTGTAGTTGGGGGTTAACTACAAAAGGAGGAGCTAAAGAAGTAGGTGAGTCAACAAAAACTGCTGTTGTCACCACTTGGGTAGCAATTTTTATTATGGATTTTATTCTCGCTTTAAGTTTGTTTGAAAATCCCATCTTGTGAAGTAATGTAGTGTGGAGATGGGAGAAGGCAGAGGCAGGATTCACCATCATCCTAGTCTCTATCACTACTGCGTAACCTAATTACAGATGCAATGGCTGCAACAGATAGGATGATTGCTGCTAGGCGGAATGTTCCTTGAAAGCCCACAACAACAGCTTCAGGAGAAGCAACCGCCGCATCTACGCCACCTGTAACACTGCCGATAATTGCCCCAAATACTGCACCCATCAATGGGACTCCTACTGTACCGCCGGCGGTGCGTGATAATGAAAGTAATCCAGAAGCGATGCCCAGATGTTCTCTAGGTGCAGAGGCTAACACTGTTGTATTGTTGGGGGCTTGGAATAGACCTAAACCAATACCGTAGATGAAGTAGCGCGAGATGTAACCAAATTCTGTGATTTGGACATTGAAGGTACTAATAGCCAAACAGCCACCAATCATCAAACCCAATCCTATGATACTGATACGTCGAGCGCCAAAGCGATCGCTCAGTATCCCAGCTATGGGAGCAATTAACCCACTCAGCACAGGTGAAACAGCCAGAAGCAACCCAGCTTTTGCTGTGGGATATTGCTTAACCCGTTCCAAAAAAAAGGGAGTAATTAACAATGCACCAGTAATAACGATAAAAGCTAGCCAGCCACTCAGCAAACCCATACTCATTTGGAGGTTGCGAAACAGCTTTAGCTCAACCAATGGAAATTCTAAAATTGATTCCACCACCAGAAAAGTGACAAAACTGAAGGCAGTAATAGATAGTAATAATAAAAAGGTGGAACTGTTAAAGCCTTGACTTTGCCCAAAAGTCATCCCTAACCCAAAACTACCCAAAGTCACTAGAGCTAATATTGCGCCAAAGGGGTCGAATTTTTGTTTGCCTTCAGCAAGGACAGAAGGTGGTACTACTCGCGCTACTAAAATACTAGCAATGATTCCTAATGGCACATTAATTAAAAATATGGTGTGCCAGCCAAAAAAACTCAATATCAGCCCACCTACGGAAGGCCCAAAGGCTACACCCAAGGACACCAAGCTGCCGATAATGCCCACAGCCCGACCTCGTTCAGCCGCCGGAAACACTTCTGTGACAATTGCTAAACCCAACCCGGAAATAAATACTGCACCTAATCCCTGAAGCCCACGAAAGGCTATGAGCCACTCGATACTAGGCGCAAGACCACACAAAAAAGAACTGAAGGTAAATACAGCCAGTCCCGTCTGGTAGAGGGATTTTTTCCCCCACATATCCCCCAAGCGGGTTGCGCCTAAAACTAGACCAGAACTCACCAATGAGTAGGCTAAGACAGCCCACTGAGCTGTGGGAAAGGTAGTATCAAAAGCTTTCACTATAGAAGGAAGGGCGACGTTAATAATGCCTACATCTAGAGTAGACATGAACACTCCCAGTCCTACACTGACTAGAACCCAAAATTTACTAGAACCTGATAGAGTCAAAGGTTTTGCTGGCAATGGAGGTAATTAATTCTAGACTACTCATGATAAAATACGATGACTTTATCGAGTTACCGTATTATAGTTAGCAACTTATCATAGACAAATCTTACAAGCAAGCTTAATCACTATAACAAACTGCTGAGTGCTGAACGCCCAAGAAATAACCAGAATCTGAGTGAGCTTGTGAGTATAAACATACTTCACCAAGCTCACTTTGCAGATGTGAACTTAGTGAAGGTCTCGCTTTCCAAGGTTAGGTGCTTAGTTCAAAATACTTAGACTAAGCACTGATAAAATCTTGCTACCCAAACCAGGCGATCGCCAGTATGTTGATTCAGGTGACTGGTTAATTTATGACCAGCAGCTACTCCCCTTCAAAACATAATCACTATATAAGAAAATCTATTAGTTGGCAACTGTTATCTACATTGCTATACCTATGTTTCGGCTGTTTAATACTCATATTTATCTCATATTGATTTCATTTTATTTTTACAATTAGCTTTCAGCTTTTCTGTAGTCAAAAGATTAAAACATCACCCAGTAATAAACATTGTTACAGGTATAAAATCATTGCTTTGATAGAAAATTGCTTGTCAATTCATGTTTAATATCAGCCTTGACAAACTTTACATCTGACTACATCATTTGTTAACTACCTCGATATTTTTCCTAAAATTTTCCCGGTGATTCATTTTGTTGAACGTATTTTAATATCAGCAGATACAATCTTAGATAGGGGACTCTGTTATGACCTGTAATTGTCGTTTTTGTGGCAACCAATTAAAATATACTTTCATTGATCTAGGTATATCACCAATAGCAAACGACTATCTCAGTCCGCCACATTTGCATCAGGCAGAAAAGTTTTATCCTTTACATACATACATTTGTGAAAAATGCCTTTTAGTTCAGCTAGAAGAGTTTGAATCCCCAAATCACATCTTTGGCGATGGAGACTACGCTTACTTTTCTTCTTACTCAGACAGTTGGCTAAAACACGCCAAAGCTTACACCGAATTAATTGTGAAAAAATTTGACTTTAATTCCCACATTGAAGTCATTGAAATTGCTAGTAATGATGGATATTTACTGCAATATTTTCAAGATAAAGGTATTTCAGTTTTAGGTATAGAACCAGCAGCAAATACAGCGCAAGTAGCTATTGAAAAAGGTATTCCGACTATTACTGAATTTTTCGGAACTGAAGTTGCTCAAGAATTGGCTGCTCAAAAGAAACAAGCCGACCTGTTAATAGGTAATAATGTTTTGGCTCATGTACCAGAATTGAATGATTTTATCACTGGCTTAAAAATACTGCTGAAGCCCAATGGAATTTTAACAATGGAGTTTCCCCATTTGTTGCAGTTAATAGACCAAAATCAGTTTGACACAATTTATCATGAACATTTCTCTTACTTTTCCTTCCTTTGCGTGGAAAATATTTTTGCAGCCCATAATCTGACACTATTTGATGTAGAAGAATTACCAACTCATGGCGGTTCCTTGAGAATCTATGGTAAACATAATAATGCTGAGTTACCCAATATTAGTGAAAGAGTATCCCAACTTAAAGCCAAGGAAATTGCTGCTGGATTAGATCGGCTAGAAACATACATTACATTTGGAGAAAAAGTTAAACAAACAAAGCTCAAGCTGATAAATTTTTTAGTTACAGCTAAACAGCAGAATAAATCTATCGTTGCTTATGGTGCGCCTGCAAAAGGTAATACTTTATTAAATTACTGTGGGATTAATAAAGATTTTATTGATTACACGGTAGATCGCAATCCTTACAAGCAGGGATTATTTTTACCGGGAACTCATATTCCTATATTTCATCCAGAAAAGATCCGTGAAACCAAGCCAGATTATGTACTAATTTTACCTTGGAATATTAAAGAAGAAATTATGGAACAAATGAAATTTATTAGTGAATGGGGCGGACAATTTATCGTGCCTATTCCCGAAGTAAAAGTTTATCCATCACCTTCCAAATTATTAAGTTATGCACACAATGGTGGTGAGTAATTTAATTAGGAATAATCGATGATTTTGGAGTAAAATATGATATTGAAAAACATCAATAATGGCAAAAATCTTGTTTATTTTTTATTTGAAAAAATACAATCTCGCATTGAGTATATCAAAACTCACAGAGTGCTTTCACTAAAACCACAACAACCTTCCCAGGGAAATGTTCTTCTGTCGTACCGGATTGAGCCTTTTCTTGTAAAACCCGGTGAATCGCTCCCTAACGATCATACTTGGTATTGGGAAGTTCGGCAGATAGCACAAACCTTTTTAGACCTTGGCTATAGCGTAGATGTTATCCAGTTCCATAATGATACATTTGTTCCGCAGAAAGACTATGCGTTTTTTATTGACATTCGCGATCGCTTAGAAGCACTTTCACCATTACTCAATCCAGATTGCGTGAAAATTTTGCACGTTGATATCGCTAACATGATATTTCGCAATGCAGCTGAATGTAATAGACTTCTAGAGCTACAACAGCGTAAAGGTGTTACTTTACGTCCACAACGGTATGAGGTTCCTAATTTGGGAATTGAAAATGCAGATTGTGCTACTGTTTTAGGAAACGATTTCACGGTGAATACATTTAGCTATGCTAACAAACCGATGTATCGCGTTCCCATTTCTACACCAGTTGTTTATCCTTGGCAAGAAGACAAAGACTTTGAAAATGTCAAAAGGAATTTCTTGTGGCTTGGTAGCGGCGCTCTAGTTCTTAAAGGATTAGATTTGGTTTTAGATGCTTTTGCTCAAATGCCAGAGTTTCATTTAACTGTTTGTGGCCCAATTAGTAATGATAAAGCATTTGAAAGGGCGTTTTATAAAGAACTTTATGAAACACCTAATATTCATACCTATGGTTGGGTTGATGTTAGTAGTCCTGATTATATAGAGCTAACAAAAAACTGTTTGGGACTTGTTTATCCTTCGGCTTGTGAGGGACAATCAGGTGGAGTGATAACTTGCTTACACAGTGGGTTAATTCCGATTATCAGCTATGAAACTGGAGTAGATGTTTATGATTTTGGTGCAATTTTAAATAATTGTTCAATTGAAGAAATTAAAGCAACAGTGAGAAGAATTTCTCATTTACCTGCTGAACAATTAAAAATCATGTCTCACAAAGCATGGAAATATGCGAGAGCTAACCATACTAGAGATAAATTTGCTGAAGTTTACAGAAATGTTGTCGAGGAAATTATCGAGAATCACCGTAAACCGAAACAGTCACTTTCCCAAGACAAGACTAAACAATTTGCTAGTATTCATCAATAGTAGAAATCAGCATACCGAAAACTTCTTTACAGTAGTGCTGTTAGCGGTAGCGGGGCGTTGAGCAACGTGCTGAGTAGTGTTCAAGTGCAGTAGTTGGGTGTTTAGCCAGTGCTGAGTTTTGAACAGGATGAGTTATCTAGTTTACTATTAACTTTCGACTTTTAACTTTTTCCCTCACTCAGCACTCAGCACTACTCATATTTTCAAGAAAAAACCCCATAGCTCACCAGGGGTTGTAAAGTTCTCTCGTGTAGGTACAAGTGTACTATATGCTGAGGAAGTAATCAAGAGCTACCTTGAGAAATTCAGTGTATGCGCCACAAAGTTTTGACGCAAATGTGTCAATGTTATGTCCAAAAAATGGTAGATGCCCCTGTTGTAAGTTAGTCTTTGGGTAAGATTTGTATGCCTACCCAAAACCTTGTTTAAGAGTTAAAAAGTGAAGGTGGTTCTTAAAGTACCAATTATGGCATCATCGCTATCAGCTTGGCCAGGATTGGTTAACCAAATCACACCAGGGGTAATAGAAATATTGTCACTGACGCGATATCTATAAAACCCTTCTACATGATAAGGTCTATCACCATCTACACTACCTAGATATGGTTGAGCGCCGGCAAAAATGCCTAAAAGGTTGCCTTTTTTACCAAAATCTGGTAGAGCTACACCAAGTCCGTAACTCCAAACTTCCCCATCATCGCCACTGCCAAAGCCTGTAATATCGCTGTAAAGTACAAAGCCACTAATTGAGAGTTGACTACTAGGTCTGAAAGCAGCCTCAAAGCCGTAGGAGTTACTGGAGTAGGCGTTTCCACCTGCGACAAAGTTAGCTTGACTAGTACCAACTACAGCGCTACCTACTAAACCTGCATCAAATAAAGCGCTGCCTCCACCATGATAGCCGTTAACGTAGGTTGCTGCTACGGTGAGGCGATCGCCTACATCAAGTTTCAATTGCCCTAAAGCTGCATAGTTACCCTCGAATAAACCTGAACCAGCACTAGGATTATTCGCTTCTGAAGCTAAATAACCCAAGGTGAGGGTAGGTTTGAAGCTACCACTACCAAGCACTAAGTTAACCCCAAGACCCGCACCTCCACCAATGCGATAGATGGGACTTTCTGAGGCAAATGTGGATAAAGCACCATTTCCACCGTCGAAGTCTTCAAAGAAAGGATTGACAGTAGGTACATAATCGCTTTGAATACCACCTGTAGCAGCCAGGTAAATTTGGGCGTTACCAACAGGGAAGTAATAAGCTAACCAATCAATGACAGCATTGTTACCGCCTGGGGATAGATTAAAAGTTTGAGTTCCCTCAGATGTATCATTTGCTAATGGCAATCCCGTATTATTGCTCCCGCTAGCAATACGTGTATTGAGAGTGTCTTTACCTGTAAAACTGGTTTGAAAGTTTAATCTTACCCGATTTTGAAATACAGTGTTGTTTTCGTCGTCATTTCCAAAGGTATCAGTGACGGCAAAAATTGCCTCTCCCACCAGTTTCGTTGTTGTGGAAAATTGATTTGCTTCTAACTCTGCTGTACGTGTTTCTAGCGCGTCTACTCTTCCTCGCAAAGTTGCGAGTTCGGCTCTAAATTCTTCTTGTAAACGTTGTAATGTGGCTAGGTCTTCTTTTCTGACTAAATCAGCCGTAGCTGTGGCAATTAATTCATTAACTCTATCCAAACAAGCATTTAAACCTGCGGCAAATTCATACCGGGTTAAAGCGCGATTACCTCGATAAGTACCGTTGGGATAGCCTGCAATACAACCATAACGTTCGACTAGAGATTGTAATGCAGCAAATGCCCAATCAGTTGGCTGTACATCAGAAAATTGGGAAACTGATGTAACTTGAGATAGAGCATTGTTATCGTTGTTGAATGTTTCTATGGTGTTATTTGCATCAGTTTTTGCTTGAGTAATTAACAGATTTGTCTGTGCTGTTTTATTTGGCGATGCTCCCACTGTTTCCAAAGCATCTGCGTTAGCTGAAGCTAACATATTTAATCCTAAAACTAGCGGACTTAATGCTAGCGTTTTCCACAATATCTGCGACATCTTCCTCACACCTTGCCTTACGGACATTGTTATCTCAACCAAGAATATTCTGCCATATTTTTTACAGCTTGTCTGTGTTAGATGCGGCACAGGTCAGGAGATTTTAAAAAAGTAAGTTTTGAAAATATGCAAGATTTAGGGTGCGTCAGTAAGAGAAACCCTAACCATACCAAGAAAATATTGATACTGACGCACCCTACTAACAGTCAACTGGGATAATTTATTTTTTGGTGTTCCCTGAAAATATCATCAAATCTTAAAACTTTTATTTTCAGAGGTTTTCCGCTTTTCACCTGTTCCCGACTGTAAGTTGTCACGCATTTAATACTAACAGGACTTACGCAACTGGCAGTTGGGGTAGGGTGCGTCAGATGTAGAAAATCCTTGAATGTCTACGAAATGATTGAGACTGACGCACCCTGCAGTTAGTTTGATTATGACACTTGCGTAAGTCCTAACTAATTCAAACAATCTTGGCAACACATCCATTATCTGTATGGGCGCACAACTGTCCTTGGTGTCAACTTAACGTGAAATGGGCGGTTAGAAAAGTTAATTTAATCTAGTAAGCTGTAGTATGGTAGGAGACAGGGGACAGGATTAAAAGCTGTTTTTTTGAGGTTTTATAATTATTGTATGTCCTAATTTATCTGGCAACTACTATAAAATTCTTTTTGGTTGGTTAAGTAAGATGAATCATCATTATTGATGATTCAGGCATGATATTTTTATCTATGATTGAATAAATATTTTTTTCTTAGATGAAGATTATTCTGAAAAAATGCCTGACACCAATTCTCCAAAAGAGGGTAAAAGATGCACATCACCCAACTTCGGCAGCATCAAAGTTTCCTAATTGCCTTGACATTAGCTCTTGCTACACGGGCGTTAACCTAGCCGCAGGCTCTGGTAAATTGGGAATCGGGGTAACTTCTGGAAATTAGCAGTGAGTCTTGTGCAATTATATATTCCTTGATCATCAACTTTTCTAAGTTTCTATAAATTTTTCAGCATATAAGTTTTATTTTACCTGAATTTAGTGTATTCTAGTTTGTCCTGAGTATTTTTTACAACATTAGACATTATATCAGCTTCATTACGGATCTTTCTCCAGATTCTTGAAGAACTGTACTAGTGTGTCTAAAAATCAATCTTGAGATTAACCTTTTTCTGTCACTATATAAGGCATAAAAACCAATGGATATACGGCTAATAAAAAAATCGGAAAAATTAGTTCTGAAAAAGATAAAAATGATGGAGGAAACAGAAGAACAAAATCTGCCTCCTGATCCTCTGGATACACCAGAACCGATTGTTGAAGAACAAAAAGAAGTATATCTAGATATTAGAGAACCTAACTATATTCCTTTACGAGATCAGCCTGTAACTCAGTCTGTGGGCAACTCAGGCTGGCAAGTTTCTGATATTTGGCGAGATATTAGAGTAGATAACTTTTGTAATTAGTTCAGAAGGCAGAAGGCAGGAGGCAGAAGGCTAATCATAACTGTCACCTGTCACCTGTCACCTGTCAACTAACCCTAATAACTACACCTAGACTCTCATTTGCTAACCTATCTACTGCACATACAGCATAGGTTCCTGGTTGGACTGTGGCGAATGTTGTACCTGCTGACAACACTCGTTGTATTGTCCAATTAGAGTCACTTTGACGGTAAAGTGTCCAAGAACGCACGGGTTGATTATCTCCAGGTTGCCAACTGAGTCTGCGGTTGTTGACTTGCAGTTCTTTTGGTGGCGCTGGTGCTGTGGTACTGCGCCAAGACATTGTAGGTACTAGGGCAGGTTTGGCATAAAGCGAGTTTTGGAAGGTGTCGGAGATGTCTTGGCGATTTTCAATGATGGAACCAACGCTAAAGAAGATATTGCCTAGTGATAAGTCTGTGGCTTGGTTGCGGCTGATTTTGACTTGCTTTTCTATCTCTTCACTTTTCCAAGCTTTGCCATCAAGTTGTCCAATATTGTTACCTGCATAAATGTGTCGTCGCTGAGAGTTAATTTCTGTCCACCATTTTAACAGCACGGGATAACTCTGCTGGGTTTGGTCAGTACGCCAGTATAGTTGAGGTGCTAGGTAATCTACCCAGCCTTGCTCTAACCATTTCTTGGAGTCAGCGTACAATACACTATAGGCATCTAAGCCTGTAATTCCTGGTGGTTGTCCGGGGCGATAAATGCCGAAGGGACTGATCCCAAATTTTACATGAGGTTTTGTTGCTTTGATTCCTTGCGATAGACGCAGCACCATTTGATCGACGTTTTGTCGTCGCCAGTCGTTTAAGCTAAGTTGTCCACCGGCTGCTTTATAGGCGGCGTAGGTTTTATTATCAGGAAAAGATTGTCCTTGAATGGGATAGGGATAGAAATAGTCGTCTAGGTGGACTGCATCTATATCGTAGCGGCGGACAACATCCATGATGACGTTGTAAGCTCTATCTTGGACAATTTTTCTCCCAGGGTCCATCCACAATTGATTACCCCATTGATAAACTACTTCTGGATTAGTTACGGCTATATGGGGACGAACGTTAGATCCACTTTTGATGCTAGTTTTGGCGCGGTAGGGGTTGAACCAAGCGTGGACTTCTATGTTGCGTTTGTGGGCTTCGGCGATCGCAAATTGCAAGGGATCATACAATGGTTCTGGGGCTTGGCCTTGTGTACCTGTCAACCAAGCACTCCAAGGTTCTAACTCAGACGCATACAAAGCATCCCCTTCTGGACGCACTTGCAAAATTATGGCGTTGAAATTTAATTCTTGCAGGCGAGTCAGAATTGCTACTAGTTCATTTTGCTGTTGAGTTGTAGACAGTCCAGCTTTGGAAGGCCAGTCACTATTCCACACTGTGGTTATCCAAGCACCCCGGAACTCTCTGGGATGATTTACCCGCACAGTATTTGCTGAGGATGTGGATGGTACAACTATATAAGCGGAGGGAATCTTTTCTACCTGACCGAGATACAATAAAGCTTGATAGATAATTACTGCCACATCGGCACGAGTAGCTGCATTCCCGAAGTTGAGTAATTTGGTATTGGGAAAGCTAGCAACTAAACCTGCACTAGTGGCGATCGCAATTTGATTTCTGCCATAAGCGGGAATACTAGCTGCATCTTCATATATTTGCGGTAATCTGTCTAGTAAATCTGGTTTAATTTTGCTGGACATTTCCAGACCATTGGCCAGAGATACTATCACATCACCCCTGGAAATTTGATTACTGGGGCGGAATGTTTTGTCGGGGAAGCCACTTAAAAATCCGGTTTCGTAAGCTTCTTTAATTGCACCAGCCGCCCAAAAATTCGCGGGAATATCAGTAAAGTTGATGTATTGGCGCTTGATGGAAACATTAAATACGGCTGCAACTATAGCGGCGAACTCAGCACGGTTAACTGAGTTATTGGGGCGAAAAGTCCCATCAGGATAGCCATTCAAAATCCGCTTTGCTGTTAAAGCTTCAATGAATAGACTCGCCCAATGGTTTTTAGTATCAGAGAAGCGTGTAGTAAATACCATAGGGGTTAGGGGCTAGAGAGGACTTGTGTGATTTATTACACGAGTATCTAGCTAGATTGTAAATGTCTCCTGTTAATGTAGCAAAAGGAGAGCGATCGCTTCTCAAATAGCAATTAAATTTTCACATTTCCTACGATTGTTTCCGCTTGGCTATCAAACTACCACCCATACCAGCAAAAGCCAATAAACCCAATTAAAGAAGGCAGAAGGAAATCCCCATCAATAAATTTAGGGGTCAATTTTCCACAGCAGCCTGTAGTAAACTTATCCTGATATTCAGTGGTATATTATATGTGGGTATTTATATGTTTGTAAATCTAACTTGAGTTATATATTTGGAATCAAAAATTATGAAAATCTCTATCTAGAGACTGCGTTAGTTAAAATAGCAAAAAGAAGTAATGTAGGGACTCAACAAGTGCTAAAAAAGTCTTTATTCTACATATTCTTTGCGCTGAGTTTATTTGGTGTCATGGGAGTATCTTATGTCTCAGATAAATTAGAGCGATCGCCTGTTGTCACTTGCAATGCTCCCTATGGTTTTTTTCCCACAAAAAATGCTAAATTTTATACATATCCTGAAAAAATAGTTCTGCAACCCTGGCGCGGTCAGCATCATATATATGCTGTATTTAAGATTCCCCAGGGTTATCAATACGAGTATTTATTTAGACTCAAAATACCCGGTGAACCTATCCATTGTGGGGGACTGGTTCCTGTTGAGGAAAATGTCATTGCTGGCATTCCTCGTAAGCAAGGATATTATTTAGTTCGGGGATATTTAAACACTCGTATTGCCCTAAATCTGATTTTTCAAGGCAAAATAAATCAGTTGCAGCAATCACAAAATTGGCAACTTGGGTATGTTAAAAAGTAGAGCAGGTGACAGGTGACAGGTAACAGGTGACAGGTGACAGGTGACAGGTGACAGGTGACAGAGTTAAAAGTCTTTTGCTATCTTAGTTTTTTCATTTCCTCATGTCCTAACTGTCTTGGCTATTGCTAGCCACTACAAGTAATTAGATTATTTGGCGTTGCTGAATTGGAATATGAAATGCCAAAATAGGCTTGATATTTCTTTGTAACTTTGTGTCTTCGCGCCTTTGCGTGAGACAAATTCATATCTTGATTCAGCAACGCCGATTATTTTTCATCAAAAAATTAGCTTCTTATTTAACTAAATTAGCATTCCCGCAATAGAAGCGGTGATAAAACCTGCTAGTAATCCGCCAATCATCGTTCTCACGCCCAGGCGTGCGAAGTCATGTTGGCGATGGGGAGCCATACCAGTCATTCCACCAATAGTAATTCCAATTGAACCAATATTTGCAAAGTTACACAAGGCATAAGTGGCAATAATTACGCCTCTTTGCGAAATTTTGCCAGTTTTAATTAAGTTACCTAAATCTACATAAGCCAGAAACTCATTGAGGATAGTTTTTTTACCTAGTAGCGCCCCTACTTGAGCGCAGTCAGCCCAAGGTACACCCATCAAAAAGGCCACAGGAGCCATAATAAAAGACAAAATCCACTCTAAAGATAGTTGTGGTAAACCAATATAAGAACCTAGCCATCCTAGTAGGGCATTAACTACGGCGAGTAATCCTAAAAAAGCGATAATCATTACGCCGACATTGACTGCTAGTTTCACACCGTCAATTGCTCCACTCGTAGCAGCATCAATCACGTTGACATAATTTGTCTCTACATCCATTTTCGCTTGTCCGGCGGTTTGGGAGATTTCCGTTTCTGGATATAGTAATTTTGATACAACTAATGATGTGGGGGCGGTCATGAAAAAGGCAGCAATTAAATGTTCTGGGGGTATTCCAAATGAAAGGTAAGCGCCCAATACACCCCCAGCTATGGTTGCAAATCCACCAGTCATCACCGCATGGAGTTCTGATAGGGTCATGTTGGCTACGTAGGGTTTCACCATCAGGGCTGATTCTGTAGGCCCTAGAAAAATATTACCAGCACAAGAAAGAGACTCGGAACCAGAGGTTTTCATCGTCTTCATCATCACCCAGGCCAAGCTATTGACTATTCTTTGCAAGATGCCGTAATGGTAGGTGACGCTAATAAAGGCGGAAAAGAAGATAATTGTTGGGAGTACCTGAAAGGCAAATAGATGATCCTTAAAGTTATCGCCAAAGACAAATTTTGCACCTACATCTGAGAATGAGAGAAAGTTGCTGACTATATCACCCAAGGATTTAAAGACGTTCAATCCCCAAGGTGTTTTGAGAATTATTAAGGCAAAGACAAATTCTAAACCTAAGCCCCAGGCTACTGTTCGCCAACGTACTGCCTCACGCTGTATAGACATGGCATAGGATATACCAATGAATACTAAAATTCCTAAAGCAGAAATGGCGCGTTCCATGTGGCTGGCCTCGTTTGTGGGTATCTGGTCAAAAAGTATACGGAAGATTTGGTTTTTTTGTTAGGGTCTGGAGAGGGTTTTTAACGCGGAGGGGTGTTGTGAGGTGGTTGTTGAGTTTGTGGGCAAGTATTTTGTTTTACACGAGTATTCCTCTGCCTCATGTGCAGGGGTTGGATTTTCAAGGTGTGGCGCGTTTTGTGCCTATGGTGGGGTTGTTGATTGGGGGGATTTTGGGGTTGGTTGATGGGGGTTTGGGTGATTTGGGGATGCCTGTATTCACTCGGAGTGCGTTGGTGGTGGGGTTGTGGATGGCGATTACGGGTGGGTTACATTTGGATGGGGCGATGGATACGGCTGATGGTTTGGCGGTGGGCGATCGCGAACGGCGGTTGCAGGTGATGGCGGATAGTGCTACAGGTGCTTTTGGGGCGATGAGTGCGATCGCCATTCTTTTACTCAAGACTGCGGCTTTAACGGATATGGGGTCAAGTCGTTGGCTGGTTTTGATGGGGGCTTGTGGCTGGGGACGCTGGGGACAACAAGTGGCGATCGCCATCTATCCTTACCTCAAACCCACTGGTAAGGGGGCTTTTCATAAGCAGGCGATTCGTAATTACAAAGATTTATTACCAGGTTTATTGTTGATGTTTGCGGTCAGTGGGTTATTCTGGGTAGGCAATGGTCACAGTTTATTAGTCCCGGTGGTGATGGTGATTGCTGGCGGTGCGATCGCTATCTTCACAGGTGCATGGTTCAACCACAAATTAGGCGGACACACCGGCGATACCTACGGTGCGGTTGTGGAGTGGACTGAAGCCTTGTTTCTCTGTGTATTGACTATATGGGTATAAGAAATGGCTATTTTTTGGTTTTTGACCATTACCCATTAACAACCCCCAAGATATCATAAGTGTTTAAGCAAACATGATATTACCAAGAAACAGGGTCTAAAGCCCCGTCCTTCTTGGACGGCTTTGATTATGGTAGAATATTTTCGTAGGAGTTTTCCACATAAAATGATTGTATTAGAGTTTAAAGCTAAAGGGAAAACAACTCAATATGCAGCCATTGATGAGGCGATGAGAACCTGTCAATTCGTTCGCAACAAAGCTATTCGTTTTTGGATGGATAACCGAGGTGTAGGGCAGAAAGACTTGTATCGTCTTAGCAAGGTTCTCAGACATGAGTTTTCCTTTGTGAAAGCTTTGAA
>NZ_JACJSG010000047.1 GCF_014697625.1 Anabaena azotica FACHB-119
TTCAAAGCTTTCACAAAGGAAAACTCATGTCTGAGAACCTTGCTAAGACGATACAAGTCTTTCTGCCCTACACCTCGGTTATCCATCCAAAAACGAATAGCTTTGTTGCGAACAAATTGACAGGTTCTCATCGCCTCATCAATGGCTGCATATTGAGTTGTTTTCCCTTTAACTTTAAACTCTAAAACAATCATTTCACGTGGAAAACTCCTACGCAATTATTATACCATAATCAAAGCCGTCCTTGAAGGACGGGGCTTTAGACCCTGTTTCTTGGTAAAACAAACAATATCCGTTGTTTTATGAGAAAAACAACGGATATCAGCTTTTATTTGAATTAAAAGTTTAGTATTGACTACCTTACTTCTCTTTTCTCTCAATACGGGGTGGTTCGCGGAATGCGATCGCAAAAAAGAGAACGCCTATGGCTAGGGTCAAAATTAGAATGTAAGCAACGCTTTCCATATTAAAAACTCCTGCTTAGGTATTGGGTATTGGGTACTGGGTACTAGGTACTGGGTAATATTTCCCGATCCCTATTCCCCAGTCGCTAAAATTAAGCTTCCTTCCGAACGCGGGTTGATTTGTCACCCACTTTCTGGAATAGACCCCACTCTACTTGTTCTTCTAGATCCGCATCCACACCGGCGAATACGTCTCGGTAGATTGTCCGAGCGCCGTGCCAAATGTGGCCAAAGAAGAATAATAGAGCAAATACAGCGTGACCGAAGGTAAACCAACCTCTAGGAGATGTACGGAATACACCGTCAGAGTTTAAGGTTTCACGGTCAAATTCAAAGATTTCGCCGCCTTGAGCTTTACGGGCGTATTTCTTCACGTCGGCGGGATCGGTAAAGGTCTTACCATTCAAATCGCCACCGTAGAAGCTAACTTTTACACCAGTTTGTTCAAAGCTATACTTAGATTCTGCCCGACGGAAGGGGATGTCAGCGCGGACAACACCATCAGCATCGGTCAAAATTACCGGGAAGGTTTCAAAGAAGTTTGGTAGACGACGTACTGTTAGTTCGCGTCCTTCAGCATCTGTGAATACGGCGTGACCTTGCCAAGATTGAGCGATACCATCACCCTTAACCATTGGCCCGGTACGGAACAAACCACCCTTAGCGGGGCTGTTACCTACGTAATCGTAGAATGCTAGTTTTTCGGGAATTTGTGACCAAGCTTCAGAAAGGCTTGCACCTTGAGCTACGCTAGATTGCACGCGACGCTCAATTTCTTGACGGAAGTAGCCTTGATCCCATTGGTAACGGGTGGGGCCGAACAACTCGATGGGGGTGGTAGCGTTACCGTACCACATGGTTCCGGCAACTACGAAGGCTGCAAAGAATACTGCGGCAATACTGCTGGAAAGTACGGTTTCAATGTTACCCATCCGCAGGGCTTTGTAGAGCCTTTCGGGTGGTCTAACGGTGAGGTGGAATAAACCAGCAATGATACCGACAATACCCGCAGCAATGTGGTGAGCTACTACACCGCCTGGGTTGAATGGGTTAAACCCGTCTGGCCCCCATTCTGGCGCTACTGGCTGGACGCTTCCAGTTACTCCATAGGGGTCAGAAATCCACATTCCCGGGCCGAATAAGCCTGTGAGGTGGAAAGCACCGAAGCCGAAGCAAAGTAAACCAGATAAGAACAGGTGAATGCCAAACATTTTTGGCAAGTCTAGTGCAGGTTCACCGGTACGAGGATCTCTGAAGAGTTCCAAATCCCAGTAAACCCAGTGCCATACGGCAGCTAGGAATAATAAACCAGAAAGTACGATGTGAGCAGCAGCAACGCCTTCAAATGACCAGAAACCAGGGTCTGTTGCTGGGCCACCAGTCACGCTCCAACCGCCCCAAGATTGGGTAACGCCTAATCGTGCCATGAAGGGTAGCACGAACATTCCTTGCCGCCACATCGGGTTAAGAACTGGGTCGCTAGGGTCATAAATAGCTAGTTCGTATAGTGCCATCGAACCAGCCCAGCCTGCCACCAGGGCTGTGTGCATCAAGTGTACAGAAATCAGTCGTCCTGGGTCATTCAGAACAACTGTGTGTACTCGGTACCAGGGTAGTCCCATCGACTACGCTCCTCCTCGATGAGTTATGTTTACAAAACAATTTTCTTACTTAACAGTTATCAGTTATCAGTTACCAGTTAAGTAAGAGGGTTTAAGTCCCCCATTAGTTAGTGGTAGGCGTTGCTGGCGGGTGTAAATTCCTCACCATACGCCTGATAACTGTTTACTGTTCACTGTTCACTGTTTTAAGGTTCCAAGGTTGGAAGCCTCACCTCGGACTTCTCTGAAATTTTTTTTATTGCCAGAGTCTAATCCTTTACCACGTCTAAATTTATTAATCCAGAACAGTGGCTTATTTGGCAAGCTCAACCGCTTAGGGATTGTTTCCCTAGAGGGTGGCGATCGCCAAGTAAAAATGAGAATGTTTTAAAAAGTGTAACTATTGATGGAACTGTTTGCAAGCGGTTCAATCGATGCGTTAGCGAAGCTTACCGTAGGTATTGCCTCGCCTGTCAGGTTCATCTTCCCATAATTCGGGGTTAGAAGTTATTCTGTGTAACTTTAAAAATCTTTACAATTGTGGACAAGAAAAGAATGTAATTTTTTATTTCCTTTCCTTTATTAAAATTATTGTAATGAAATATACATCTAATACGTAAGTTTAGTTATGATATGAATACCCATGCACTATTTATGAATAAAATTGCTCATAGTCATCATGGCTACCAATCCAGAACCAAGTTACTGTGTCACCATCTAACACACCAAGCGCTCGATAACTTCGATTAACTCTCACAGACCAAATTGCTTCCTCAGTATTAATACATTTGAAATGCAAAGACGGATGGAATGGGTTTTCTGACCACATTCGATAAGCTTTGCGAGTATTCAATCTGACTTCATGATTTAACTGCCGATAACCTGCCCAGAATGACGGCAAGGTAGCTGATTTCATAGTTGTTCATAATCCATTGGAACGGATTTACCTTGAGCAATTTCTTGTCTAGCATTGCGGGCAGCAGCAACAAGTTTGGCTTGTGTTTTTTGAAACGATTTTTCCCACTGTGCTTCATCTTGTAAATCACTAATGTACTCTTGAAGATGTTCTGCAATTTGCTCCTGAATCTCTACAGATAGAGATTCCATCATTTTAACTACTTTGTTAATTGCTGTGGATGACATTTATGTAGCTCCGAAAAGAAGAGTAACGTTTTTCTCATTTTAATATTAAAGTTCACTGCTCATTCTTCTTGAGAAAATTGCTGATGCTAATAGTCAGGTCATAGTCAATAAAAATCGCAGATTAAATATGTTCTCAGGCGGGACAGCTTTTCCAGCGTCGCCTGAAAATGATGTTATATTTACTTTCTGCTTATTACCAGATTTTCTACTTAAAACTATGTTTGAGCTAAAGTAGGACTGATTGGATGTTTTGTAACTGACACTTAGCCTCGGCTGTCTCTAGGCGTTCAATTACTTGTTCTGCTGTCATGAGGCGTTTTAGCACTACTTGACCAATAGCTTCGCTAACTATAGCTGATGGGGTTGGCTTGACTTCTACGGTAATAACGGCATCTTCAATGCGATAAAGCCACATTAATTCGTTGTTTTCTACCAAAGAAATATTTAGGCGTTGAATATCAGGTTGTCTTCGCCATGCTGTGATTTGCCATAACCCCTCAGATGCCCATACTCTACCAATAGTCCATCCTTCAGTGAGAAAGAAATATTTCACGGTTTGAGTTCCTTTTTGGCAAGTTTTAATTGGTCAAGCAGTAGTTAACTACAACTACTGGAAACAATAAAATAATTTACGCAATATCTGCCCTGATAAACAAGTATTTTTAACAATTTTACTCAATAAATTAAATGATGAGTCAATAAAAATTGTTGCTTATTTACTACATATCACAGTCATCTATTAAATAATGTTGAATTATGACAATTTCACTAGTTTCAATTCTTATAATTATTGTGGGGCTACTTTATACTTAGTTACTTAATTAACATTTATAAATAAAACTTAGGACTTACGCAGGTGTGATAATCAAACTCACTGTAGGGTGCGTCAGCCCCAATAATTTCGTACAGATTCAAGGATTTTCCACATCTGACGCACCCTACCCCAAGTGCCAGTTGCGTAAGTCCTGAAATCAACAGAGCGATCGCCTAAATTAATTTGGAGAAATAAAATATAAAAGCTAATTTATATAGTATAATTGCTGACCGCTAACTGCAAAAATTGGGACGCTATGAATTGGTTTGCTTTGTCTGGGAGACGGATAACAAAATTTGTCTCTATATTCTGTCTTTGTTTAGTTTTGGTTATCAGTTGCACTCCTCGTCAACAAACAACTACACCAACATCGGGCGCTACTAATGCAACCGCAGGGGATGGGCGCATTACAGTAGGGACGACGGGTAAGCCAAGAACTCTAGATCCGGCTGATGCTTATGAAATACCATCTCTGAGCTTGTTGTTTAACATGAGCGATCGCCTCTATACTTATGAACCAGGTAGCACAGAAATTAAGCCGCAACTGGCGACAACATTACCAAAAATCAGCCCAGATGGTTTAACCTACACCATACCTGTACGCCAAGGAGTGGTTTTTCATGATGGCACGCCTTTTAACGCCAAGGCGATGGAATTTAGTATCCGGCGTTTTATCGAAAATAAAGGTAAACCCGCTTTCTTACTCGCTGATACTGTCGCTTCCGTGAAAGCCACAGGTGATTATGAGTTAACAATACAACTAAAAAAACCTTTTGCAGCGTTTCCTTCACTGTTAGCATTCTCAGGAATTTGTGCAGTTTCTCCCACAGCTTATGAAATTGGTGCGGGTAAATTTAAACCAGATACCTTTGTCGGGACTGGGCCTTACAAATTAGCACAGTATGGGACAGATTCTATACGCTTTGATGTTTTTGATAAATATTGGGGAGAAAAACCCAAAAATCAAGGCGTGAATGTGCAAATTCAAACTAGCCCAGTGAATTTATTCAACGCCTTTAGCACTGGTGCAGTAGATGTAGCTTATCAGTCTTTACAACCAGACCAAATTCAAAGTTTAGAACAAGGTGCTAAAAGAGGGGATTGGCAATCGATCACATCTCAAGGTAGTGTGGTGACATTCATGGCGTTGAACCGAAATCAACAGCCTTTAGATAAACTAGAAGTTAGACAAGCGATCGCATCAATTGTTGATCGGCAAATATTAAATACCAGGGCTTTATTTGGTCAAGCCGAACCACTTTATAGCTTAATTCCCAGCACTTTTAATGTGTCCCAGCCAGTTTTTAAAGAAAAGTATGGTGATGCTAACTATGATAAAGCCAAACAATTGCTAACTGCGGCTGGTTTTTCGCCAACAAACCCCGCAAAAGTGCAAATTTGGTATCCTTCAGGTTCAGCGCCTCGGAGTTTAGCAGCCCAGACATTAAAAGCGATCGCCGATCAAAATCTTGGTGGTATACTTCAGTTTGAAGTCAGTACAGTGGAAGGTACTACTTTCTACAAAGACATTTCTAAAGGTATATATCCCACCGCTTTAGTTGATTGGTATCCCGACTTTTTAGACCCAGATAACTATGTACAGCCATTCCTAGCTTGTCAAAAAGGGTCAGTTGCTAAAGGCTGTGAAGATGGCGGTAGCCAAACTCAAGGTTCTTTTTACTATAACGAAGCAGTCAACAAATTAATCGACCAGCAACGCCAAGAACAAAATCCTGCAACCCGCCAGAAAATATTTACAGAAATTCAAAATCAATTATCAACCGATATTCCTTACATTCCTTTGTGGCAAAGCAAAGATTACGTATTTGCTCGCAAAGGCATCAACAACGTCCAACTTGACCCATCGCAAATTCTCGTTTATAAGTCAATAGTCAAAGGTTAATAGTCCATAGTCCACAGTCAATAGTCCATAGTTTGATGACTTTTTACGCTATGTGGAAAAGGTAACGCCAGACCTAACCCCCCAGCCCCCTTCCCTACGTTCGCGCAGCGTGCCGTAGGCAGGGAAGGGGGAGAAATCAAAGCCTCTATCCTTGTAGGGGGGTGGTTTTATATAATCAGAGAAAAAACACAAATGTATTTCAAAGCCTCTCCCCCCGTGGGGGAGAGGTTTGGAGAGGGGTCAAAATCTCTGCTAAAACACAAGAAATCAGGACTTATAAATTTTTGTTTTTTCGTATGAAACCACCCTGGCGTGAGAGGTTTGGAGAGGGGTTCTCCAGATACCGTGAAAAGTCAGATAGTTTAATGACTGTTGACTGTTGACTGTTGACTGTTGACTGTTGACTGTTGACTAATGACTAATGACTAAAATATTATGTCTCGCTCCAAAGCCTTACAATATTACATAGTCTCGCGGTTACTCTTTGCGCCCTTGCAATTATTAACCATCATGACAATTGTATTCTTATTACTCAGAGCCACACCAGGAGATCCCGTAGATGCAATTCTGGGTGGACGTGCATCAGAAAGTGTTAAAGAACAATATCGAGAACAACTAGGTTTAAACCGACCCATATTTATACAGTACCTAAACTATTTAGGTGATTTGCTGCGGTTTGATTTAGGTACATCTTTAAGCAGCCAGGGAAAAGCCGTCTGGAATATTATTGGACAATATTTCCCAGCGACAGTAGAGTTAGCTGTGTTTAGTATGGTGGTTGCTTTGTTGGTGGGAATTTTGGTAGGTACACTTTCCGCTTCTCGTCCCGGAACATCCTTTGACCTTGGCGGACGGTTGTTTGGAATTATCACCTACGCCCTACCCATGTTTTGGGCAGGAATGATGTTACAGTTGATTTTCTCGGTACAATTGGGCTGGTTTCCCAACTCCAACCGTTTCCCGCCTAATCTCCAGCCTCCCTCGACAATTACGGGACTTTATACCCTCGATAGTTTACTTAGCGGCAAATTTGATTTGTTCTTAACATCATTGCATCATTTGGTGCTTCCCAGTGTGACTTTAGGAATTTTGCTGAGTGGAATTTTTGAGCGAATTGTGAGAGTTAATTTAAAGCAAACATTAAAAGCTGATTATGTAGAAGCAGCTAGAGCGAGGGGTATTTCTGAAAATAAGATTTTAGTATCTCATGCTTTAAAAAATGCGCTCATTCCGGTGATTACTGTTTTAGGATTAACCTTTGCTTCCCTGTTAGGTGGAGCGATTTTAACTGAGGTGACATTTTCTTGGCCTGGGTTAGCAAATAGGTTATATCAAGCAATCTCTGAGCGTGATTATCCCACAGTCCAAGGTGTACTAGTATTTTTCGGGGCAATTGTAGTGTCAGCAAGTATTTTGATTGATATTCTCAATGCTTATGTTGACCCACGTATCCGTTATTAACGTAGTTATTAACGTAGGGTGGGCAATGCCCACCACCATGATACTTTGGACATTGCCAACTAACTATTTTTTGCCTCACGCAAAGGCGCAAAGGTGCAAAGAAGGGAATTAAGATTTTAGGCAACAAACTATGAGTCAAGCCTTAACTAAACCTGTAACATTTGATGAGTTTATCGAATGGTATCCAGCAGACTCACAAGTGCGCTATGAATTACATGATGGGGTAATTGTTGAGATGCCAAAACCAAGAGGGAAGCATTCTAAAATTGCTGGATTTGGTATTAGTGTCATCAATGATGCTATTAAACTCTTAAATAAGAGTGGAATTTGGTTTATTCCTAGAGAATCGATAGTGAAAACATCAGAGGGAAAATCAGGATATGAACCAGATATTATTGTTTTGGATGAAACATCTCTTGTTAATGAGCCTAGATGGGAGAGTGAATCAATCATCGAACTAGCGGATTCTGTAAAATTAATTGTGGAAGTTGTCAATACTAATTGGCGAGATGAATACTATCGGAAATATTCTCAATATGAGGAAATGGGCATTCAAGAATACTGGATTATTGATTATGATGCTTTAGGCGGTAAGCGGTTTATTGGCGACCCAAAACAACCAACGATTTCAGTTCACAACCTTATTGATGGTGAATATGAAATTACGCAATTTAGAAATAATGAGCAGATTATTTCACCAACTTTACCAACTTTCACTCTCACTGCCCAGCAAATATTTAATGCGCGTTTGTGATTATAAATATGTTCAATTAAAGTCAGAGCGTTGCAAAAAATCTATCATCTGCGTTCATCTGCGTTCATCTGCGTTCGATTTTTTCCAAATCTATTATAACGATATCCCTGGGGAAATTACTCCACATTTCTTGACGTGCTTGAGCAATGTCTTCTTCACTAATATCTACTTTTAAATCCGCACATAATCCTCTCACAGTCCGTAAAGGAGGCTTAAGAGTAGTTTTTTGAGACAAAAATTCGGCAAATTCTAATAGTTGCTGCTGTTTATCCACAGGTAAGTGGCGTAATCTTTCTAACACTGCTTCTTCAAGATTCATCTAACCATCTCCTGATTTAACTTCCCAGCAGTTGTGATCAGTGAGTGAAATTTCAACTTTCTTATTGGCTGCTGGTGTTGCTATTGGTAGTTCACCACGCTCATTTAATTGTAACTTCACTTCTTGCTTGCTCCCGCTTACCCCCTATTTGTCGATAGCGAATAGATAATTGTTTTCTACCATGACCAATTACCAATTACCAATTACCAATTACCGACCCCCAAGATATGATAAGTGATTAAGCGGACATGACATCATACAGTGTATGCTCAAGCGGCTTTGGCAGTGGTTGAAAAAATTGTTGCGGCGTTTATTGGGTAGTCAGCAAATACCTGTGTCTCCTCCTGTGCGGGAAATGAGGAGAGGTGAAGTACCTCAGCTAACAGATGCGGAGTATGAGTCGATATTTCTCCGGCTATTAGCAGGGGTGAATGATGAAGGCTGGAGTAGAGGACGGGTAGAAGGTTTTTTGGATGCAAATTGCATTAATGAGGCGGCGTTGGTTCGGTGGTTGCGGGGTTTTGGTGAAAGGTTGTTAGCCTCTCCTACACCCAATGATGAGTTAGCACGGCGAATGGTGCAGTTGGCTGTGTTGAATGTTGGGGAAGTGGGAGATGTGGCGGGTGAGATTGGGAGGCGGTTACAGGAGGGAAGAGGAAGGAACCACAGAGGCGCAGAGGACACAGAGGAAAGAGAAACAAATAATCAATTTAATAATGGTGAGTTGGACGCAGAGGCTTGGTTTAATCAAGGTGTGGCGTTGGCAAATTTGGGCTTATATGAACAAGCGATCGCATCTTACGACAAAGCTATTGAAATTAAACACGATTTCCATAACGCTTGGCAAAATCGCGGTGTGGCGTTGCGTCAGCTAGGGCGATATGAAGAAGCAAACGCATCCTTTAACACAGCTTTCACTCAAGCCTTACAATTTACAATCAAACCTGATGACTGTGAAGCTTGGTTCAACCTGGGTTTGTCTCAAGCTAATTTAGGAGAATATGAACAAGCGATCGCATCTTACAACAAAGCCATCGAAATTCAACCAGACGACTACCAAGCATGGAACAACCGAGGTAATACACTGGATAAATTAGGGCAATATGAACAAGCGATCGCATCTTTTGACAATGCTCTGGCAATTCAACCAGACTTATACCAAGCATGGTACAACCAGGGTGTGGCACTGGATCATTTAGGACAATATGAACAAGCGATCGCATCTTACGACCAAGCCCTCCAAATTCAACCAGACTACTACCAAGCATGGTATAATAGGGGGCTTGCTCTGGTTGATTTAGGGCAATATGAACAAGCGATCGCATCTTACGACCAAGCCCTCCAAATTCAACCACACGATTACGTAGTATGGCACGACCGGGGTGTTGCACTGAAAAATTTAGGAGAATATGAAAAAGCGATCGCATCTTATGACAAAGCGCTGAAAATTCAACCACACGACTACCAAGCATGGTACAACCAGGGTATTGCACTGGGTAAATTAGGAGAATATGAAAAAGCGATCGCATCTTACGATAAAGCCATTAAGATAGAACATAATTTTCCTGAAGCTTGGACTAATCGTGGTATTTGTCTAATTAAATTA
Organism: Anabaena azotica FACHB-119; assembly: GCF_014697625.1. Taxonomy (GTDB): domain Bacteria; phylum Cyanobacteriota; class Cyanobacteriia; order Cyanobacteriales; family Nostocaceae; genus Trichormus; species Trichormus azoticus_A. The sequence continues at coordinate 10,066 of NZ_JACJSG010000047.1, forward strand.
AACTTATATAAAGAAGCACTTGAGTCTTTTGATCGGGCTTTAGTCATCAATCCCAACTTCTCAGAAGTATTCAATGCCTGGAATGGTCAAGGCAATGTGCTAGAAAGATTAGGGCAATATGAAGAAGCGATCGCTTCTTACGACAATGCCCTGAAATTTGCATCAGATAACCATGCAGCTTGGATTAATCGGGGTATTGCAGCAGGAAAATCAGTTAGTTTTAATCAGTTGCTTGCTTTCTCTAGTGCTATTGCTAGACAAAATCCTCACCTTAACCAACGTGGTTATGAGGGAAGCTTAATAAGTTATGAAGAAGGTTTGAAGTATTGTCAGCAAAAAACTCACCCTGAAGGTTGGGGAATGTTGCATCAAGCAATAGGTAATGCTCGCTACTTTCGAGGAAAAGGAGATTTTCGTCTCCGCCGCTATTGGTACGAAGCTGTTATTAGCTACAATGAGGCGTTAAAAACTCTCACAGCATCAGATTTCCCTGAGTTGCATTTAGATGTTTTACAAGATTTAATTCGTGTCCATTCTGATTTAGGTCAAACAACTGAAGCCGCAGAACTCCAGCGACAAGCAACCGATATTTTACGGCGGTTGCTGGATGAACCAAATCGTTCTGATAAAAGCAAGAAACAACTGGCTTTAAAATTTGCATGGCTGCGACAGTTGACTGTTGATTTAGCTGTCCAGTCTGGGGAGTTGTTGCAAGCAGTGGAATTAGCAGAACAGGGGAAAAATGCTTGCTTGAGTTGGCTGTTAGATGGGTGGAGTGATGAGATTTTTTCCCCCAGCTACTCACAAATGCGACAACTGCTAAACCCCACAACAGCTATTATCTACTGGCATCTGAGCTTTTACGCCCTCCACACTTTCATTCTCAAACATGACACACCAGAACCAATATTATTAAAAGAATCTCAGTTGACTGAAGAAAACGGCGTGATCAGACAAGCGCAACGCCTACGGGATTTTGAGGACTGGCTGAAAAATTGGAATCAACAATACAATGATAATCGCAAGGGAAAGAAAGACGAGGAAGCCGGAACTTGGCGTGATAATTTGCCGCAAATGCTTTCAAGCTTGGCTGATATTCTCAATATCAACGCTATTGTTAATGAAATTCCTGATATTCAGCAGCTAATTTTAATTCCTCATCGTGATTTGCACCGCTTACCTATTCATGCCATCTTCCCGCCACAATACACAATCAGTTATTTACCTAGCGCTCAAATTGGCATCAATTTACAACAATTACAGCCAACAAATCTCAAATCAATTCCCGAATCATCTCTATTGAGTGTAGAACATCCCGAAAGTATAGATTATGACTCACTGGAGTTTGCCCAAATTGAATCACAAGTCATCAGCCAGATGTTTCCCCATCCTCACCGCATCGATTCTGAGGAAGTAACAAAGCCAGCATTGCTCAATGCTTTGCCCCAAGCTTACAATATTTTCCACTTTACAGGGCATGGTGAGTATAACTTTCACAATCCCGCTTTATCGTTTTTAGCCTTAGCTGGTGAAGATAGGCTAACTTTGGCAGATATCCGCGATTTTGATTTAACAAGCTATCAACTCGTCAGCCTTGCAGCTTGCGAAACTGCAATTACAGGTAATCACACCATCACTTCAGAATATGTCGGACTGGTAAGCGGTTTTATGGGTTGCGGTGTGGCTCATGTCCTCAGTACCCTATGGATTGTGGAATCTGAAGCTAGTGCTGTGGTGATGATGCGATTTTATCAAAAATTACAGCAAGGCAAATCAGCAGCCGTGGCTTTGGCTGAAACTACCCAATGGTTGCGAAACCTCACAAATGCAGAATTAGCAGAATGGTATGCAGATGAAATCAACAATTTGCCAGAAGAAGAGGAGATAGTTCGTGATGTATGGACAGAGAATTTAGACATTATTAAGAATACACAAGAAGCAAATAATCAACCTTATAATCACCCTTATTTCTGGGCAGCTTTTACCATCACAGGCAATTTTCCATTATGCAACCAATAGAAGCTTCTGTATTGAAAGCCTTTATTTTCGCAATATACCAGCTTGATACACCATTACCAGATACTATACAAGAGCAGATTAGGGAGATTAATCTTCCTCAAGATATTAGTAAATTAAAAAGCATAGCAAATAGTTATCCCCCCTTAGCTGCATCTTACAAGCAAGTGCGGGAACGGATAAATACAATGTCTAAATACCGCAGCAAAGGCAAGAAGAACTTGCCTGAATACGAACCGGAACCAGAAAATACAGAAATTGAAAATGTTTCTAGAGAAATTGAAGATGAGTTAGTCAAGTTTGAGCAAGAAGTTGATGATACCAATAAACTAGTAGTGCTATCTCGGCAGATTTTCCAGGCGTTAAACCCTGTAAAAGCTGCAAAAGATGTTATCAAAAAAATTCTTTCTTTATGAATCAGCAGTATCAATTAGTTCACCCAACGCTGGATTTATTTCTTTATGACCTCAAGGAAGGTTTAGGACAAGATGACGCGAAAATAACAGAAAATCGTCAACTATTTTGGCAAAAAGTTTATGGTGATAAGTTAGATAATAAGAAATTAGCAGAACTGGCAAAAGCCGAAGCAGATAGTTCTGATGATATTCAGCTACTAGGTAATAAAAAAGCGGAATTTTTTCCAGACCCTTTAGATGGATATTATTATCCTGTACAGTTGGGTGATACTTACGCTCTACAAGTAGACTGCACTGCTAATTATATAACTGATTATGAATATTCACCGCAATCTATTGATTGTTTCGAGAAGTTACAAACAGAAATCCTCACTAAAATTAATCATCAACATGGTAAACTTGGACAAACTTGGTTAATTTGGGGTCAACTAGCTACAAATAATCAAGACCCCCTCGCCACAGCCCAAGCTTGTTATGCACAATTAAAATTTAGCCATCAGCACAATTGGGACAAAGATGTTATTAAACAACAAGGTAAGTTTTTCGACGGGACTGTATTTGAACTGCGGCGACTCCCTACAGCAAATGAAAAATTGAGTGATGGTTATCACGTTTTAATCTGTTTGTTTCCCTCTCACCTCAAAACGGATGTAGTTATAGAAAAGAGTAAGAGTTTACTTATTCAACTAATTAGGCTTTTATGGTATCGCCATAAAATTATTTGGGCTTACTCCGAAAGTCGGAAACTAAAAGACAATTTAAAACAAGCAGATAAACTAGCGGATTCTATAATTAAGCATTTGAATACTAGCTTGCAAAGTCCGGATATTCAGATAAGCCAATTAGAAAAGTTCCTTAAAGATACACCAAAAATATTATTAAAATATACTAATAATTTAACTTATTTAGATGAAAAAAGACGAACAATTAATGTTAATATAGGAGATTATAAAAAACGTTACCTGGATATTACCAAATTAGATAGTCATAGCGATTGGCAATTCTTAGAAACTTTCAGCAACTATGCACAGGAAAAGTTTCTCGGACAAATTGAAACTGACCAAGCTAACTTCAGTCCAGGTTTAACATTAATGGAAAATTATATTAAGACTGTACAAGGTATTATCGAGATTGAGCGCACAAAAGGCGATCGCAATCTAGAAAACCTCATCGGTAGTGTGGGTATTGGGTTAGCCGTCAGCCAAATTGCATCATCCATCTTGGTGACTCAGCATCCACCAAAACCAGACAAATTATTTTTCCTGACAGAAGCCTTTTTGATTAGCGTTTTCGCTGGATTAGTTACCAGTATAATAGCCTGGAGATTGCTAAAAAAATATCGTAAGTAACAGCTATTTGCTGTATGTTTCGCTATTCTTCCTATGTCTAAACCGATAATCGAAAGTATATACACCGATGGGGCTTGTACTGGTAATCCTGGCCCTGGGGGTTGGGGTGTTGTCGTCTATTTTAGTGATGGTTCAGTTCACGAAATGGGGGATGCAGCCAGCCATACCACTAATAATAAGATGGAGATGCAGGCAGCGATCGCAGCTTTAAAATTTCTCCACGACTCTGGACAAACCCAACCCATTACCCTTTACACCGATAGTGAATACCTGATTAACTGCGTTACCAAGTGGGTAAAGGGTTGGAAAAAAAAGGGTTGGAAAAAAGCTGATGGAAACCCAGTCCAAAATCAAGACTTGTTAGAAACTTTAGATGAACTCAATAGTCGTAAAGTAAATTGGCATCATGTGCGCGGTCATTCTGGTAACGTAGGTAACGAACGCTGTGATGTGATTGCTCGCTCATTTGCAACTGGTAAAATACCATCTTTACAGCAACTTAGCCACAACGATTCTCATAAATCTTTACCTAATGTTACCAAAATAGATGTAGCAAAAGTACATAATCATGTTACAAACTCTACAATAGTTCACAAAACTACACCAGAAAGCAGTACCTCTGCATCCAACATCAACATCAACACTATGGAACCATCTACCGCACAAGTTGCGGCTACAATCGATGAAAACCCGCCGGAAAAGCGGGTGGAACAACTGCGGAACTTAGTAGAAACCCTGCGGATTGCGGACGAAATAGCAGCGAAAGGTTATCTCATCACCAGTTCGGAGTTAGCAGACTTAATGGATGTCCACGCCAGTGCTGTCACCAGTCGCGGGGATCAGTGGCGGTGGCGTAACTGGATTGTTTCACGAGTCCGCCGTGAGGGTAATCAAATTCTCTGGGAGTTGGAAAGAGGCGATCGCGTGGGGGGTGAAGAGGAATAAGGGAGAGGGGAGAGATGAGGGAGTAGGGGGAGATGAGGGAGTAACCCACCCCTAACCCCTCCCAGCAGGGGAATAGGAAGGAGAGGAGAAAATAATGACTCCCTACTCAGCACTCACTACTCTTTACTGTATTTTCTTCCTCGCCATTCTCTTGGGGTGCGGAATGCAGATAAGAAGATTCGCAACACTGCTAGAGGATCGGCTAGGGGTGACAGCCAAAATAGCCAGCCACCTTTAGCTGTTGTCCGGTCGTAGGAAGGTGCGATCGCCAATAGCATCGCAAAGCGAATCACAAGCAAGAACACATTTAACCCGAACAAAAGCTTGAGGGGTAGCAGTGAGGGTAAGAAACCAACAAGCAAGTAACCAAGTACAACCAGCAAAGGTAAACCCTGAACTGCCGAAAGTAACCATAAATCTCCCCAAATTTGGGCGCGGGAAGAAGCATCTTTCAAGTCCAGACTGCGCCCCCATTCCTTCCAAGTCTCCAACGCCCCCTCATACATCCGCACCTTCAACACCTTAGCACCGTCCAAAAAGCCCACCTTAAACCCTTGGGCTGCAATATGACGGGCTAGGGTGACATCATCACAAAAAGAGCTACTAGCGCTACTGTAACCACCCACAGCCGCTAGTACAGAACGACGGCATAAAAAGCATTGTCCGTTTGCCATGACCCTTTCTGGTTGGTCTGCGTTAACGCCTGCGGGGTCAAATCGGAAAAGTAAAGTCATCAGCAAGGCGGGTTGCAACAAGCATTCCCCCGGATACTGGAGGATAAACTGGGGTGAAAGGGACACTAAGTCGTATCCTTGCGCCTCGGCTGTCTTCACCAAACTCGCCACTAAACCAGGATGGGGCTGAGTGTCCGCATCCATCCCCAAAAACCATTGACTATTTTCTGAACTATACAAAAAGCCGTTATGCAATGCCCAAGGTCTACCCACCCAATTGGCGGGTAAAGGATCATCATTGATGAGGCGAAAGCGGGGATCTTGCTGTTGGGCAGCTTTTACTAAGTCGGGAGTGCCATCTTGGGACTTGCTGTCTACCACAATTACTTCCCGAACTTCGTAACTTTGGCGACTCAACCCAGCCAACAAAGGGCTGATACGCAGGGCTTCATTTAGTGTAGGAACAACAACGCTCACCTGACCCAAAAGTTCTGGTGTGGGCTGTTGGGGCTGGATTGGCGCTAGTCGTCTTGGCCCCTTAAATAGACGAGACAGCAGAATTGCTGTTGCTGGCACTTGGATGAGTAATAACAGAAGCGCCAAAGCACTTGCTGCTGTCAAAGCGTTGTCCACGATAAAAATACTATGTAACTCGAAATCGCTAATCTAACAAGAGTGTTTTTGATGTTGAATCGGGTGTGGAGGAGTGCTGAGTAGTGAGTGCTGAGTAATTATTCTCTTCCCAGTCACGCCAGTTCGCTCAACGGAGGGAACCTCCGCACGCGACTGGCTCCCCAGTCCCCAGTCCCCAGTCCCCAGTCCCCAATTCCTAATTCACCGCTTTAATGCTGGCAATGGAGACTTCATTTGCAGTTGGTTCCACGCTCAGTTGACCTGATGCAGATGAGCCTTTCCACCACAGGTATAAAGCCGGGGCGACACCTGTCAATACGCCCAACAATACAGGAATAGAGAAGCCTGCTGCCAAGCTCATGACGGTAGCGAAACCAAAGTTGCCTAAATAAACTACTAGAGGTAGATTAAGCTGCGATCGCTCAAATTTGATCGGCTGGTTTCTCCACAAAATAGCCGCGACTGTCATGAATACTGCACCTGTACCCAACCAACCTGCAAAGTTTTGATAAGGCATCCCAAAGAATGCTCCTGGTTGTTGCCAATACCAGAAGGGTAGGGAAGTTTGGCTCATGGCAGGATCAAGGACAAAATCCCAGGAGGTTAGTAGTAACGAGCCTAAAGCGATCGCGCCCACATGGCGTAACAAGCTGGGTTTTTTATCTACATCTAAACCAGCGCGTCCCAATAGGTAGGAGGAGCATCCCACATAAAACCAGGATAAGGGAATGGTGAAAGGTACTAACCCAGCAATTTTATAGCCCAAGCCACTTAAATAACTGTAATGACCAAAAGGAAAACCTGTGCTGGTTCCTAGCAGTTCACTGGTTAAGGATATCAATACCGCAGGTAGCATAAAACCCAAAGTACGACCCAAACCCAATGTCCGCAACGCATATAAAAATACTGCTGCTGCGCCCAAAATCATGTAAACTACACCACCACCAGCCATACTCCATTGCATGGCTTTCTGCCCGAACTCAGACAGATGGAAAAGCACTTCGGCGTTAGGTACAACTAAGAGTATCCCTACTAATCCAAACACCATTGAGACGATGTGACCAATCAGGCATACGCGCTCTGCGATAACAAGTTGTTTCATGATCATTCCTTGAACACGATGTGATACGTGGCTAGTTGGCTGATATATAGTTTACAAATGTTTACTAAAATATTTAACTAGTTTATACCGTAATTCTGGGCAAAATTTATTTAAACTTTTGTCAGAGCTTAACCACCTATTAATTGCAACTAGAAAAAATAGGATGATAAACTAATAGTCTAAGCGATCGCAGTCAAAATCCATCCAAGTAAGTGAGATTTTTTGCCGCCTAAAAGGTTGGTGTGTTTGTTATCGCCTTCTCAAGTGAGGCAATCATCACAAAACCTACCTTGCTAGGAACAAGCCCTGAATTTCAAACAATATTTTCGACAGAGTAAAGTTTTCTATCTATAGTTATACCAACCCATGCCAATTGTAAAGAAACTTCCCTGGCTAGCCCTACTGCTATTAATGTTGAGCTACAGCACATTGGGTTGGGTATTATCTGATATACAAGCCCCTTGGTTTGCCTGGATTACTCTTGTGTTAACTATGGTTTTTTTGATAGGAACTATCACAGCCCCCTATCCCAATATCACAATTTTCTCTAATGTTTTCCTTGCATCCAGTATTAGAAGTTTTTTCACTGCTGTAGCTGGTGCATTCTTCTTCTTTCTGATGATAGCTTGGTTTCGTGTGTTTCTGGACACACTTCTCATCGTTTCCGCCGCTCTCCTAGCAAGAATAGACTTCCAGTCAGATGGATTTACAGAATGGCAAGCTTTTATCGCTACATTTACTTTTTCAATTGCTGGAGTGGGATTAGGCGCATTGATTAATATGCTGTTGACACAAAAGATTGTACTGAGTTTGTAGTAAGCACTTTAGTGCTGATACCTAAATAAATGTAGGGTGGGCAGTGCAGCGCCAAAAACAAGACATGGTAAGCATTGCCCACCCTACCATTAGTACAATGACAGCAAATTGCAGGTAAATAAGGTACAGATATAAACAAACTTTTGTAGGGTGGGCATCTTGCCCGCCCTTGTGTACCTCACTCAGATGAAATGTGCTGCAGTTTGAATGCAGTGAGAGGACTAAAGTCCTCTCTGCGAGACGCTGCGCGAACACTACAAACATTAGCTAGCTACTGCTTCTGCGGTAGCTGCGGGGTAAACACTAACTTTCTTGCGAGATTTGCCTTTTCTTTCAAAGGTGACTAAACCATCAACCAAGGCATACAAAGTATCATCTTTACCGATACCAACGTTGTTACCAGGATGAAACTTAGTTCCACGTTGACGCACGAGAATGTTGCCAGCACGGACTACTTGTCCACCAAAGCGCTTTACACCCAGACGCTGGGCATTAGAATCACGACCGTTGCGTGTACTACCTGTTCCTTTCTTATGAGCCATAATTTCCTTTTTATTGCTTCTTTACTATTATTCAGCAGCAGCTTCTGTCTCTGGGGTAGCGGCAGGAGTTTCAGCAGTTGCGGGTGTTTCTGCTGCGAACACTGTGCCATTCAGGGTGATGGAATCAATTAAAAGTCTAGTGATTTCCTGGCGATGCCCCCGTTTTTTGCGGGTTTTCTTTTTCGGCTTCATTTTATAAACCAGGACTTTGCGACCTCTCAGATGCCGCAAAACCGTCCCTTGCACTGTTGCCCCAGCTACTAACGGCTGTCCAATGGTGACTTCGCCATCGTTCTGCACTAGTAATACAGAATCTATTGTAACTTTTTCATCTGGTTGGGCAGAGAGGAGTTCAATATCGTAAAAACGACCTGGCTCAACTCGCACTTGCTTGCCGCCAGTCTCAATAATCGCGTATGCCATGAAATTGTCCTTAAAGTTGCCGTACAGGTAGCTGATGATGATTGACCAGCTTTTGCAGTATGTCTACCTGATCCGAGCAGGTAATTAGACAGACAATCTCTAATTATATTTTATCAGCTAGCGTTAAGTCAAGGTTTTACCTATAGTTTTTGCGCCAGTAGTTACAAGATTTAAAATTTGAAAACTTATCAATTAATTTTTAAAGATTTTGCGTAATTCTCAAAATTCTGGATGAAGTTAATAATGACACAGAACAGCACCAACAAGTCTGAGCAACGGAATCTCCTTGCTCAGATTTTCCCTTTTTTAGGAAGGAAGTGGGGAGATGGGGGAGATGGGGGAGATGAGGGAGATGAGGGAGATGGGGGAGATGAGGGAGATGAGGGAGATGGGGGAGATGAGGGAGATGGGGGAGATGGGGGAGATGAGGGAGATGAGGGAGATGGGGGAGTAACCCACCCCTAAGCCCCTCCTGGGAGGGGAACAGGGAGAATGACTAATGACTAATGACTAATGACTAATGACTAATGACTAACATATAGTTAAGATGCTCGATTAGGAGAAGGTAAGATGACTTCCCAAGTTGTAGATACCACTTCAGAATTAATTGCCAAGCTACAAACTCTACCACCAGAGAAGTTACAGCAGGTGCTAGATTTTGTGGAATTTTTAGCCCAGAAATATACTCAACCCCAAGAAATAGAACAACAGCCTGAAAAACGGGTATTAGGCTTACATCAAGGTCAAATTTGGATGAGTGATGATTTTAATGATCCTTTACCGGATGAATTTTGGTTGGGTGAAGGTGAGATATGAATTTACTTTTGGATACCCATGTACTGATTTGGTCAACAGGAAATCCCGAAAAGCTATCTGAAAATGTGAGGAACTTGTTACTAGATACTAGCAACTCTTGGGTGGTTAGTATCGCTAGTGTTTGGGAGATACAAATTAAATATCAGCTTGGTAAGCTGAATTTAATCTCACCTCTTCCCAGCTTGATAGAAACGCAACAGCGAGTAAATAAATTACGAATCTTACCTATTGAATTAGCTCATATCTACGCACTAGATGGTTTACCAAACCATCACCGTGACCCTTTTGACAGAATTGTTATAGCTCAGGCGATAGTTGAAAAAATACCTTTGTTAAGTGTTGATACAGTTTTTGATGCTTATCCAATTCAAAAGATTTGGTAGGAAGGATTGATTATTTCCCTACGTTGGTTATAGGTAAGAAATATGAAAAGAATTGAAGTTGAACAAAGAACAATTCTAGTTGGGTTAGCTGGTAGCCACGGGTATGGGTTAAATCGTCCTGACTCTGATTTAGATTTTCGGGGTGTGTTTATTGCACCTAAAAGGTATTATTTGGGTTTTGACAATATAGAACAGAAAGATTCTGGTTGGGATGAACCGGGTTTATTTCCCTTTATTGATGGAAATAAGGACACGGTTATATATGAATTAAGAAAATTACTTCAGTTGTTATCGGGAGCTAATCCTAATGTTTTAGAATTGCTATGGTTAAATGAATATCCTGTTTTAACTGATGTTGGAAGGCATTTAATTCAGCATCGACAACTATTTTTAAGTAAGAAGGTTAAACATACTTATTCAGGATATGCGTTTGCTCAAATCAAAAAGATGGAAACTCATCGTAAGTGGTTGTTAAATCCACCTGAGAAGAAACCACTACCATCTGATTTTGGTATAGAAGATGAAGCGCCACTAATTAAGGATGAGTTGAATGCTTTTTTGGAGTATCTCTATATTTTAATTAGAGGTCGGATTGAATTTTTGGAAGAAGCGGAACAATTATATAAGTTATTAACGGCTGATATTGATTTTAAGGGTGTTTTGAAACAGTATGCTTTACCGGATGAGAGTTTGGAGTATACGCAAAAGTTAACTAATAGCCGTAAAGATTTTATTCGGTTACTACAGAAAAGTCAGAGCTACCAAATAGCTTTAAGAGAATGGAAAGCTTATTTAACATGGCAAGAAAATCGTAACCCGGCTAGGGCGGAGATGGAAAGAAAATCTGGTTTTGATTTGAAGCATGGAATGCACTGCATTCGTTTGTTACGCAGTGGTTTGGAAATATTAAAGACTGGTGAAATAACTGTAGATAGAAGAGTTGCGGGTGATGTTGAGGATTTAAAAGCTATTCTCAGGGGGGAATATTCTTATCAGAAGGTAATGCAGATGGCTGATGATTTAGTGGCTGAAATGGATGCTATTTATGAACAGTCAACTCTAGCGCATAGACCTGATTTAGAAAAAATTAATGATTTGTGTATGGAATTGGTGGAAATGCAAGGTTGGGGAGAATAGTTATTAGTCATTAGTCAAAAAATTAAGTTTCAGGTTGTCAATACGAACTATGGAATTTTAACTTTTGACTAATTAGAGAGTGATGAGTAAGTCGGCGAAACCGTACAGGCTGATGAAGAGAGCAAGTAAGGCTGTGAGCCGGGCAACTTTTTGTTCGGGGGAGGGTGCGATCGCTTCTCGCACTAAAATAGAAATGGATGAGCCAACTACTAAACTCAAGCCCAGTACCATATAAGGTTTGTCTGGTAAAATCGTGGCAATGCTTAACATGGCGATCGCTAACACCAGCATCAACAATTCTACAAACCGGGGTGGGTTGTATTGGCTAGCTAAAATCAAGCTGCTTAACCAAGAGTTCCAATATCTCATAATTCAATGCTGATTGTAGAGTGCTGAGTGCTGAGTGCTGAGTGCTGAGTAATAATTTTCCCCTCTGTTCCCTGTCACCTGTCACCTGTCACCTGTCCCCTGTCACCTGTCCCCTGTCACCTGTCCCCTGTCACCTGTCACCTGTCACCTGTCCCCTGTCACCTGTCCCCTAAATATTTCAGTGAACAGTTGTTAAATACTACTGTCCACTGATGTTAATTACCGGACACCTGTCTTAACTTGACCTGCACCGTTTCTTTGGGAAGCATCATCTTCGGCTATTTCTACACCAAAGACGCGGGCGAAGGCTTTTTCTACCTTGTAACCAGAATCAATTGATTCTAGTGGGTCTTTGCGTAGGCGGTGACGCAGACATAGGGTAATTACGCGACGGATATCATCAACTGTGACTTCGGTGCGTCCTTCAAATGCTGTTAAAGCTTTGGCGGCGCGGTTAGTAACAATATCACCCCGTAAACCATCTACATCTAACTCTGAACAAACCTCAGAAATCTTCACCCGCGAGTCATAGTCCAGCTTCACTTCTGGTAATAGCTTTTGGGCGTTAACGATTTTTTGTTGTAGTGCGTCTTGTTCTGATTGGTATTTTTCCAGAAAAGAGGGCGGATTTTGGTCAAATTCTGACCTTTGTTCGACAATTTGCACCCGCAAAGCTGGTTCTTTCACTGTGTGAATTTCGGCGTGCATCCCGAAACGGTCAAGCAATTGGGGACGCAATTCACCTTCTTCTGGGTTTCCCGAACCGACGAGAACAAAACGAGCCGGGTGACGGATGGAAATACCTTCCCGTTCTACGGTGTTCCAACCACTGGCGGCGGAGTCGAGGAGTACGTCTACGAGGTGGTCATCTAGGAGGTTAACTTCATCGACGTACAAAATCCCCCGGTTTGCTTTCGCCAGCAGTCCTGGTTCAAAAGCTTTGACACCTTCAGACAGGGCTTTTTCGATGTCAATTGTGCCGCATACCCGGTCTTCTGTAGCGCCCAAGGGCAAGTCCACCATTTGGACTTTTTTCAATTCTATGGGAATTTCTGCCCCTGCGACTGCTTTTTGGCGGACTTCATCGCTCATCAAATCGGGGTCGCTGGGGTCACTGTTGAAGGGATCATTGGCAACCACAGGGATTTCTGGCAATAGGTCAGCCAAGGCCCGGATTGTTGTGGATTTACCTGTGCCGCGATCGCCCATAATCATTACACCACCGATTTTGGGATCAATCACGTTCAACAGCAGCGCCAGTTTCATTTCTTCCTGGCCCACAATTGCCGTAAATGGGAATACCACGCGACGCGCACTTGCCGTGGATTGAGCTGTTGGAGTCACTAAATTACCTTAACAATACTTTTCTTATTACAGTTCTTCATTGTGCCACACCTGGGGGGTAGACGAAGATTAAATCTGGGAAGGGAGTGGGGAAAGGGGAAAGGTGAAAGGGGAAAGGGGAAAGGGGAAAGGGGAAAGGGGAAAGGTAATAAATGAACCGTTGACTATGGACTATGGACTGTTGACTATGGACTATGGACTAATGATTAATGACACAATAAATAAAATCTCTCACCTGATTTGATCTGACTTCAGTCGCCAGCCAGAGGGCAAGAGGACAAAACCTTTCTACTGTGATAGGTAGATTATTCTATTTTCACAATTGGTAACAATGTATGCCTCTTTATAAACTTGGAGACTTTGACCCCAACTACCGGGAAACTTTTGGCGGCGATGATGTTAAATCTTTAGAACTCTATACCCAAAGTGGAGTCAGAGTAGGAGATATTTCTGATGTTTTAGTTGACTATGATGGTCGTTTTCGTTATCTAGTAATTGATACCAATATAGAAGATTCTATCAATAAAAAAATCTTACTACCAATTGGTCTATCCCATATTGATTATCCAGCAAAACGTGTTTATGTCGATGGATTAAGCAAAGAACAAGTAGCACATTTACCTGAATATCACGATAATATAGCAGTTGATGCTGACTACGAAGAAAGAGTACGCGGTGTATTTCGTCCGCAAACTAGCAATTTAACTTATGATCGTCAGACATATAATTATCAGCAAGAACCAGATTTATATGATTTGAATGATCAATATCATCAAACCTTCAGACTCTACGAAGAAAGGTTAATTGCTAACAAGCAGCGTGTGAAAACTGGTGAAGTAGCAGTTGGTAAACATATTGAAACAGAAACTGCACGGGTGGAAGTACCTATTCAAAGAGAACGTGTAGTCATTGAAAGAAGCTCACCCACATCACTAGACGCAGTAGTAAATCCTGAAGAAGCTCAGTTTGAACAAGGGGAAGTAGCACGTATAGAACTTTATGAAGAAACTCCAGAAATTCGGAAGGAAGCTTTTGTACGTGAAGAAGTCCGGGTAAGAAAAATCATCGAGAATGATACAGTCGAAGCACAAGAAGTAATTCGCCGAGAAGAGTTGGATATCGATACTGAAGGCAATTTACTTGTAAATGAAACTAATCTCGAAAAACATGGAAATGTCTGATGATTAGTTAAATAGCAAATATATATAGGTGCAAATGGAAAAAATAGTTTCTATTTGTACCTTTGTTATTAAAAATTATTTATAAATACAAATTGTCTATTACTTTTGATTTTTGATTTTAAAATCATTTCACTCGCGAGAAAGAGGCAATCTTAGTAATAAATTCTTAGATTGGTGCATAGAAGATGTTTTATATATTTGAGGAGAAATTACAATGGTACTTTACAGATTAGCCGATTTTGACCCAAATTATCAAGATTCATTTCAAGGTAACGACATTAAGGGACTTGGTGTCTATACAGAAAGAAGTGATGAAAAAATTGGTACTGTCAACGATGTTTTAGTGGATGATGAAGGTCATTTCCGCTATTTAATTGTTGACTTAGGTTTTTGGATTTTTGGTAAAAAAGTTTTATTACCAGTTGGTCGTTCTCGCATTGATTATAGTGCGGGTCGTGTATACGCAGTTGGGATGACCAGAGACCAAGCTGAAAACTTACCTGAATTTAATGACCGTTTAGCTGTTGATTACGACTACGAAGAACGGGTACGTGGAGTATATCGTAATCCTAGCAGCACTAGTACATTAGATACATCCGCAGCTCTGGAAGCATCTACTCCTCTAGAAACTTCCGCATCATTAGACAATAGCTATCAAACAGCTACACCAGCAACTAGACCTGCTACGCCTGCTGTCCCAGCTACACCTTCTGACAGCCGCGACACCTACAGATACGAAAACGAGCCTTCTTTGTTCGGACTCAATGAGCAAGATCATCAAACTTTGAGATTGTATGAAGAACGCTTAATTGCTAACAAACGCCGTCAGAAAACTGGTGAAGTAGCTGTTGGTAAGCACGTTGAAACAGAAACTGCACGGGTTTCAGTACCAGTGGAAAGAGAGCGTGTTGTAATTGAACGGACAACACCAGACGATGCTGGTAGAACTGTTGCTCCTGGTACAGCTACCTTCCGTGAAGGCGAAGTTGCTCGTGTAGAACTTCACGAAGAAACTGCTGACATTCGCAAAGAAGCTTTTGTGCGTGAAGAAGTCACAGTTCAAAAAGTTGTTGATCATGATACTGTACAAGCTCAAGAACAAATTCGTCGTGAAGAATTAGATGTAGATACATCTGGCCTTCCCATCGAAGAACGCTAATTGTTCGTTGAGTTGTTAGTTAATAGCTAATAACTCAATTAAATTGAGTACAGGTAAAGCTTGATATCATCAAATACAGCTTTACCTGTATTTGTAATAACTCCAGATATAAGTTTAAAACGTAGATTATATGTCTGACTATTTAGCCGCACAAAGACCGATTGATCAGCAAATATCTGATAATTCAACTGAGCCAAACCATAACCATATAGTTGAGGTGGATAAGAATTTTCGGTTATTGGAAGAAAGGCTGGTAGTTGACAGTATTAGGCAGAAAATTGGTGAAGTTGTTGTCCGTAAGGTCATCGAAACCGAGATGATACAAGTTCCTGTGCGGCGGGAAAAGCTGATTGTGGAACAAGTAGGCGCAGAACGCAGACAACTTGCAGAGATTGATTTAAGTCAAGGGGAAATTTCTGGGGTTGAATTAGCTCAAAATGCTAGCCATCAATTGGCTAGTTTGGATAGTGGTTTAACGGTGAGTGGGAGTTTTAGCTCTCCTAAGATTGCTAGTTTATTATTGAATGCGATCGCCCTAGAACGCAACCACGGTTGTCAGCAGGTGCATATCTCCATCTCAGTTGTCGATGAAGCACACCGTCAAAAATATCAAGAGTGGTTTGACCGTTCTAGGGAGAGAAGTTAGAAGTTAGTTTTCATCCAGATGAGATGTGCTTTAAAAAAGTAATTCGTAATTAATAAAATAATTACGAATTACACAAATTAAGAGTTATTCTGGTTTATTTTCTGGACGCTCCGTAGCAGGAGGAAAATCAACGTATTCATCGGTTCTGAGAGTTTCTGTCCTTACCAACTCTTCAGGTAGGAGGTCTTCTGGTTCTAAAGATTGATCAGCCGCTTCACTGATGACTCCATTAGCATTAGTATTAGGTTTAGCACCCGTTCCTTTATGACTAGCGTGTCCACCTGGCATAATATTTCACCTCATTTAGCTATTTGATTACACCTAATTTAATCAGTTTTACTATTAGATAATACCTATCATAAGGCTCGTATAGTTAATTTAATAATCTAACCTTTAGGTATAAAATATAATAAATAAGTTATTACTTTTGTTGATTAAATTATCAGAAAAAACCTAGAAATTATACAAGTTTATCGTCATGAAAAATATGATAGAAGCGTCTAACGCACCCTACTGGCGTGGCAAGACTAAAATGTGGCAATAGATTTGGATAAATTGAACGCAGATAAACGCAGATAAACGCAGATGAATAAGATGTTAGATTATTGGCTAATGTACTATTTTAGCCTTGCCACGCTACTACTTAAGATTTACTCATGGCTTGCGTAAAGATTCAAGATAATTGTAAAGGCAGTTTGGAGTATCAGCGTACTGAGACAAATCAGAAATAATCGTTCTTATTGATAAAGTCAACGGAACTTTTACCTTTCTAGTAAAATATGGATAATTACCCTCATTAGCTTCATTGATAAGCTTCTGAAGGAAAGTTCGCAAAAACTCTATTTCAAATTTTCCTCTAAAACTCTGCTGTCGATTCATAGCCTGTAACTCGCTTCGCTTTGTATCTAGTTCCTCTTGAGAGAGCAAAGGTGCTTGCGGGAACAGAGTATATAAATCATCAATCGTGTACATTGTTGTAATTTTATCTAGATCAATAGTGACAAAGCGAGTTACACTAAGGTCACAGATAGTGATTTGACTGCTCTTATCTATTTGGCAAGCAATCCAAGCATTGAGTAATTCAACTGCATTGTGAAATTCTTCTTGTAATTTAGTGTAGAGACCAACACATCTATGAAAGTTTTCATCTGATTCTAATAGTTTAAATTCTACTTTCAAAATCTCCGATACGCATTGAACAGATGTATAAAAATTTTCTATTGAGTAGCATGGAGTTTCATATATTACACTTAAACTAGCTCTATCAATTGGTTTGTCAAAATCTCGATCTATAAAGTAAGCTGCTCTAACATTTGCATAATACTTACGAAATAATAACATCTGATAAATACCTAGAACTGCTTCTTTGCCACGGCAAGGAAGATAAATATCCTTTTCTGGTCTTGTAATATTTTTTATCCTAATACCATAATATTTTGAATCTTCTTCCTCAAAAAAGCAATATAAGGCAGATGGATATTGCTTATATAATCTAGTAAACTCAGTGAATACTACTACTGCCTTTTCGCGTGATGCCCTCAAATTATCTACAGACATTTATCTTTCTCGCACAAAAGTATCTAGGTCATTAGCATTTGAATCCAATTCATTATCAAAAATGAACGGCGAGTGGGTAGCAGCTAAAAGTAATCTACATTTACCTGATCTTAAAATATCAGGTAATAGAAGCCTTTGCCATTCAATAGAAAGAGACAATTCTGGTTCATCAAACAATAAAATGAAGTCTTCGGAAGATTCTAAATAAATTTTTGAGAAAAGAGATATAATTTGTTTTTCTCCAGATGAAAGATTCTGAAGGAGAATAGGAGTATTATTTCTGGTTTGAATGATAGATATATCTACATTTACTTCATCGTAAATAATACGTTTTTTATTTAAATATCTATTACAAATAGTTGCCAAGTTGTTGAGTGATTCATCTTTCTCTTTCTGCTGTTCATATAATCCAACTAGTTTTGATAAGAAATAAACTAATTGATCATGACTGTCAGAGGCATTTATTTCGCCTGAATTGACTAGTTTTTCTATCTTCTGCCTATCTGATTTAGATATATTTTTTTCACCAACACGACTCAATACTATATTCAGAGTTTCAGGCTTAATACTATCTCTCATCTCTTGAGTTATTTCGATACCTTCCACAAACTGAGTTAAAATTTCACCTGTAACTTTTGAAAATAGATTTAATGCTAAATTTTTAATATTTGTTTTAATATCTTCAAATTTATTATTTACATCGTTCATCCCAAACTGAATAAGCTTACCTTCTCCATCGCTTAGACTTAATCGCTCTAATCTATCTTCATATCCTAAATTTTTTAAATCCTCTTCAATTCTTCGATAAGTAGGAAAATAAAGTATAAATTCATTAAGATTTTCTTGAATAGTAGCTTTGATTTTATCAATTCTACTTATATTTTCTATTAACGTATCGTCTTTAAATGTTGAATAAATTTCCTCTATAATATTATCAAAGTAATCAGGTAATCTTAACGAACTATATCTTTTTCTGGCTTCAAACAAGCGCCTACGCAATCCTTCAGGTGTTAAACCTCTTTTTATGTCCCTTTGCAATAATTCTATCTCTCTGCTAGGTAAGTAAGGTCTAAGGAGACTAATAAATTCAAAAGCATCACGTTTGTAAAAAGAATTTAAGTCACTCTTTTTAATTTCTACACTAACTCCTGATTCAAATTCAATCACTACTGATTCAAAATCTACAGTCCTCAGTTTATTGAAATTGCAAGAAATTGAATAATATAAAGTGTTCAATATGGTAGTCTTTCCCGAACCATTTTCTGCAATCAGAATCATTGCTTCTTTATCGAAACAGATTTCGACATCCTTATAACCAAATAGACCGTTAATTGTAAAAGATTTTAACTGGCTTGAGTTGGGGCGTTCACTTAGCAACATAGTTAAATTTTCCCAGAACTAGCGATGAAGATATACAAAAATTATCTCAAATATATTAATGACCCTGTTTTACTCGGTAGATTGTTCCCTTATCATAACCAACTATAGACTGATATTTTGTAATAGATTTATGAGTGAATCAATCACTGAACACAAAACTAAGCATTCCCCCATAAGAAAATTCGCCCACGCTAGAGATATATAAATAAGCGTGAGGTTACTGACATGGCTCAACCCCAAGAACACCAAGCGGTTGGCTTATGTATTCAATCCAACTTAAATAGTAATAATTAACACCAAGTATACCCCGGATTTTTACTCTCAACTCACCCGCGCATATCCATCAAGTTACCTGAAGCATAGCGCCGTAGTCCGTGATAAAACACAACTGTACCTACTAACAAGACGGCGATCGCACCAGCTACAGCCAGTAAAGTATGTACTATGGATAACTCTCTTAATGCTTCAATGGGTAAATAAGCAACGAACCCAGCCGGAATTAAAGTGTACAACAGCAATTTCACCCAACCTTCAAATAAAGTTGCTGGATAGGTGCTGAAGGTAAGCATAGCGTTTCGCCATTGCTGCGCCAGTCCTTCAGAATTACCAAGGTAAAAACTCAGACTCCCAGCCAACACATTAAAGCCGACATACGCCCCAGCAGAGGAAATTGTCAATGCTATGAACATCAACAAATGTATTAAATCAGGCTTGACGAAAAATAAATATACCCCATAACCAAATAACAAGTCACCCCAAGCTGTCGCACTCATTTGTCCCAGCAATAAGTGGGATAAAAGAGTACGCGGGTACAGCATCCACACATCCAACTGTCCCCGGACTATTAAACTACTCAGGCGTAAAGCATTACCACAGACAGCATGAGCTAAACCAAAACCTGCGGCTGCTAATGCCCACAAAGTAATTACATCCTGCACAGTCCAACCACGCAGTACAGGAAAGCGTTGGAAGAATAACGCCCAAAACGTTACCCAAACAACGTTATTCAGCACCATTGCTACTACTTGCGTGATAAATGCGCCACGATATTCTAAATGCGCCTTCAAATTGAGGCGGACATAAGCCGCAGCTAAATTCAGGTAGGAAACTAAAGGCTGTAACATTGCTTTAAATATATTTTGAATTTTGAATTTTGAATTTTGAATTTCCCTTCATCCTCCGTTTGCATGGATGCGTTTAACTGCTGTGCTATAAACCCAAGCTACCAATAAGCTGAGTACACCTATAGCTATTGCTTGACGCAGCAGTAATTCCCCAGCAAATGCTAAGTCGGGTTGGACGAACAGACGCGCCGGGCCATAGACGATGCTGGCAAAGGGGAGATTTTTTAATAGAGGTTGCCATTGTTCGGGAAAAAGATCCAACGGTATCAGCATTCCTCCTAAAATCATCGTGATACGCGAATATATCAACATCAAACCTGTGGTATTCTCCAACCAAAAAGCCCCCAACCCTACCAAAAATGTTGCTAAAAAATCAAGGACAAAGGCTAATGGTAGGGACAGGAGAAATAAGAAAATGCCTGGCAAACTTAAGGGAATTAAACCCACGAATAGTAGTGCTATGACTATAGATACTGTGACATTTAGTCCAAAGCGGACTGCACGTTCTCCTAACGTAGTCCACAGGCGATACAACGGATAGGATAAGGGACGAATTAATTGCACAGCTAACGCCCCTGTGCGTACATCCTCGTCTACCTCTTGGGCTATTGTGGGAGCAGACAGCACAATTGACTCGGTTATGCCTAAATACCAAAGCATTTGCGCTAAACTGAAGTTCCCTAACTGTTGGGCGTTTGTCTCTGTATAAGTAACACGCCACAATTGGAGAAAGATGTAAAGAATTACAAATAAAAAAACACCCCGTGAAGCTACTTCTGCTAAATAAGCTAGGTTAGAGCGTGCGGAAGTCCAGCCAATCCAGATATATTTGGTGATATTGTTCATCTTGTTTGTACTGCTTGACTAGGGGCGGTCTGACTTTTAACGGGATCTGGAAAACCCCTCTCCAAACCCCTAAAAGCAGAGAGGCTTTAATTGCTCCCCCTTCCCTTGTAGGGAAGGGGGCTGGGGGGTTAGGTAGGAGCGTTAACTTTTCCACATGACGTGAAAAGTCAGGGGGCGGCTTGGGAGTAGATGTGAGCGATGACTTCTTCTAATGGTGGGTCTTCAATGGCAATATCAGCCACAGAACCTGCTTGCAGAATGTGACTCATCACCGCTTCAATGGGAGTGATGCGAGTATTTACTTCCAACTTGAGGGCGTATTCAGTTTTCTTAAGTTCGGTCACGCCAGGGAGGGTAATTTGCGGGGCTGTGTCATGAAATCTCACACTGAGGATTTTTGCCCCTAAGTAGTCGCGGCGCATGGCGGAAATTTTGTCATCAAGTACGACTCGACCGTGGTTAATTACCACTACTCGTTGGGCTACCCGTTCGATGTCGCCTGCATCATGGCTGGTGAGAAATACGGTAATATTTTCATTGCGGTTCCACTCCCGAATGAGGTCGCGTAATTCTTGACGAGCAATCACATCTAGACCAATGGTAGGCTCATCAAGGAATAATAATCTTGGTGCGTGGAGTAAACTGGCTGCGACTTCTGCCCGCATCCTTTGCCCCAAGGATAGCTTACGCACTGGGGTATGCCAGAAGGGTCTGAGGTCAAAACGCTCAACTAGGATATCACGGCGTTTGATATATTCTTGGCGGTCTAGGTTGTAGATACGTGCCAATAATTCTAATGTGTCGCGGGGGGGTAGGTGATACCATAATTGCGATCGCTGTCCAAATACTACCCCAATCTGATAAGCTAATTCCCGCCGATTTTTCCACGGGTTCAACCCCAACACAGACGCATAACCAGAGGTGGGATACAAAATACCCGTCAGCATTTTGATTGTAGTAGATTTACCCGCACCGTTTGGCCCAATGAATGCGATCGCCTGCCCATCGGGAACAGTCAGCGTAATATCATCTACCGCCACAACCTCAGTTTGCTTGCGCCCTCTCCCCCAACCTTGAGTCAGCGTAAACGTCTTACGTAAATTTTCCAGTTCTACGGCTGTCATTACCGATGAACTCCCAAAGTATGTATTACAAGTATACTACATTAGTTCATAGTCAAAAGTCCAGAGAAAAACAACAAATTCTTCCCCTTTCCCCGTCATCTTCCCTTAACTACAGGACTTACGCATCGAAGTTTTCTGTTGAGGCAGGGTGTAAGGGTGTAAGGGTTTTAAAGATTTACACCCCTATATCCCCATACCCCCATACCCCTATACCCCTATACCCCTATACCCCTACACCCCTATACCCCTACCCAAACGCTTGATTTTTCGTTTTTATGCGTAAGTCCTGAACTACAATTCACCAGCATCCTGCAAACTACCGCAACTCTTACAATGTGGTAAGTGTTTGTAAGTAAGCTCATGGCAGTTGTGACATTCAACGTACTGATAATAACCACAATGTGGACAATAGGCATCATTTTGTCGAATTCTCTTTGCACACTTAACACAACGTGATTTTTGAATCCTGTTAACTGCTTGAAGTTTAGGGTTAAGAACAATTTTTTGGAAAAACTTGATAACGCCAAAACCAATTAAGGGAATCAGTAATATATAAACATAGCTGACAAGGAAAAGTAAGCTACCGAAAATAGCACGAATAATATTAAAAACAAATTGGAATATTGCCCCGACTTGCAGAAATTCAAATATCTTTAATATTAAGGGGATGAAAAATATTACTAATAAATGCCAACTAATCAGAGCGATAAGTCCATAATTCCGACGCAAAGAAAATTGATGAACGAATAATGCTGCAAATATTAGTGGCAACAAAAACAGAGACTGAAAAGCCAGTTGAATACTGGGATACCAAAAAGATGCTTGTTTATAGCCTTGTTCCAGCTTACCGAATTGTTCACTATTCTGAAGAAAAGCAATAAAACTACTACTTTCTGGTTTCAGAATTAGAGCATTTTTTAGATTAGATATTTCCTTTCTTAACTGAGCAATATTAAGATTATTTTTATCTAACTCTTGTTTAGCTTTTTCTGCCCCGACTTGATTAATTGACTGCTCACGAGATTGTCCGGCAATTTTTTCCAATAGTGTAGAGTCATACTGAGCGCGAATCCTGTTATTAGCTTGTGTCAGATTAGTGATTTGCGCTTGTTTGTTGTCAATTGTTTTAATATCTTGCTGATTTTGGGGAATATTAATCTTATCCTGATATTCAGCATATTGTAAGCAAATTGGTGAAACTTTACCTAAACGGTCTGTTTCAGTTTGTTGGTAGATTTGTTTTTGACTGGGTTGATTACTATTGTCATAGCGTAAAGACTGCCTAATAATTCCATAATCTTTATCTTTATCATTTTCTGTGCGGTAACTCTGCCATTGTGCATAACATGGATAAGCTTCCCCAGGGCTAAGATGCCACCTACTAATATCATCTAAACCCGTAAAAACGTTGACTAATATAAAAATATCAATCAAAATAATCACAATCAAACTTACTCTATTTAGAGGTTCATTGTTGATTTTTCTTGACCTGTTAAAAAATAGATTAAATAGACGGCGGATTCTGGCAAACATACTACGCTCGAACTTTTATTAAAATAAACAGACTGTTATAAAGTGTTTCTTGTTTCAACAAAGTAAATTTTGTGGAGGCTAGAGGGTAGAATATAATTCATCTCAATAAACCAATACTTACGCAACTGGCACTTGGGGTAGGGTGCGTCAGATGTGGAAAATCCTTGAATCTGTACGAAATTATTGGGGCTGACGCACCCTAAAGTTAGTTTGATTATGACATTTGCGTAAGACCCATAAATTTAAAAAATTATGTTTTTAATTATACTCGTCAGAGAGAGCGTAGAGCAGTTTTGTGATTTAGCGAGCCAAAATTGTTATCAAAATATAAAAAGCAGCGAATAAATCACCTCTACTGATAACATTTCTTTAAGAACAGGCTAAATACTTTTGCAAACCCTCAGTTAAGTCGTGTAATTTTTTCTAAAATCTATCAAGTGAGAGCGCGAGGCAATGTAGATTGGACGATAACTATCAAACCTACTTAAATCGGGTAGCAAGACTGACGCTACCAGAAGCTTATAGATCCCAAGTCCAGCATATTCATGAATCTTATAAATTTCAGCTTGTTGGGGGATCTAGACAAGCAGCACCTTTTCCAGGGTATACGCTAATTACCCCATCGGCGGCGGAGGACTCGAAAAATTCTGGTTTTTATAGCCAATTAGAAGCTTATCAGCAGGAATTATTACAGTTACCTATCAATCAGGATTTGATAGTTCCTGTACCTCCTGCTAGCTTTCATGTAACTTTGGCAGACTTGATTTGGGACAGTGCTTATCGGGATGCTGGCGAACAAAATCCTGATTTTGACCAACATCTACGTTCCTGCATAGCTGATATATTACAGCAATATCAAGAATCCCTGACACCAGAAACTGAGCCGATTTCTTGGCAAATGTTAGGATTGATCATCATGCCCAGGGCTGTTGCTGTTTGTTTAGTACCCAAAAATGAACGTTGCTACGAACAGATAGTGAAATTCCGCCGCACAGTTTATCAAAATCCTAAATTGATAGCTTTGGGGATTGAACAACATTATCATTTGACGGCTCATGTAACATTAGGTTATTTCGGGGAGGTATCAGCAGATTTAGACCGGACAGAACTTAGTGATACACTATCCCAGTTGAATCAAAATTGGCTGTTAAATGCGCCAGAATTTGTGATCAGTCGAGTAGAGTTGCGGAAATTTGACGATATGACGCAATATTATCGTCAGCCAGACTGGCCGAGTTTAGATTTTTAATTAAACTTTAGGCATGAGGATTTGGCAAAATCTATCCTGCGCTAACGTAGTTGTATGTAATTATTTCCGTTACAACGCTTTTATTATCTACCTTGGTTGGTAACGGTAAAAGCTGTTGCCTATAAGCTATAACGCATCGTGAGAAATTAGCCAAACTTGATGTCAGTTATTAAATTGATAATATCCTCATCTTTATAGATGGGGATTTTTATTTGCACTGTGTCAGTTGTCAGTTGTGATTGGTCAATTATTTTTGCTCAAAGTTTAATATCATAACCCAAGAGTAGCTCATCTTCAAAGATACAGCAGTTTACAAGTAAATAAGGTACAAAAAACAAGATACATACAGTTATCAGAGTACACTAGGTTGTGGTCTACCATTCTCTAAAACAAGCAAAAATGAACCACCATTGTATTACAGTAGGTATTTCTATTATTTTGGGCATAGGTGCAGTAATTGGCTTTGCTAATGTGAGCAATGCGGAAATTGTTCAAGACAATACATTGCCTAAAAATACTATTATCACTACGAGTAAGTCGGATGAAAGTCAATTTATTATAGATGGTGGAACATCAGTTGGTAACAATTTATTCCACAGTTTTACCAAGTTTTCATTATTTAAAGGTCAAACTGCCTACTTCAATAGTGCGGGTAATATTCAAAATATCTTTGGTCGGGTTACTGGTGGAGAAGTATCGAATATTGATGGTATGATCAAATCTGACAACAGATTCAATCTATTTTTAATCAATCCCAACGGCATTATTTTTGGGCCTAATGCTAGCTTGAATATTCAGGGTTCTTTTGTTGCTAGTACTGCTAATAGTATTAGGTTTGCCGAGGGTGGCGAGTTTAATGCTAATCCAGTAAACAATACCGCCTTACTCAATGTCACCACACCTCTTGGTTTGCAATATGGAACTAATTCTGGCAGCATTCGGTTACAGGGAGAATCAATATTTCAGCCGACTACACTGCAAGTAGAAGGGAGTCAAACTTTAGCTTTTTTGGGTGGCAAGATTATTTTAGAAAATGCTAATCTTATTACTTTAAAGCCTGAAGGCAGAATAGAATTAGGCAGCGTAGCATCAGCTAGTTTAGTTGGCATTAATCCAACAAGCTCAGGCTTATTATTTAATTTTGATGTAGTGCCTGAGTTTGGTGATATTCAGATACTTTCAGGAACTAATATTAATAGCTTAGGTGATCTCAACATTACAAGTAATAATCTAGTCCTACAAGATGCTAACTTAAATGTAGAGAATAATTTAACAATAAATACAAAAGAAAATATTCAACTGCAAAATAGAAGTTCTATATCTACTAGTAACTCTGATAGAATACCGGGAAACCATACTATTAATACTCGTAATTTATTTGTGGAGGATGACTCGTTTATCGGTGTGAATGGTGGCAATTTAACGATAAATGCTTTAGAAACAGTGAAACTGACAGGTGATGTTAATAGTATTCCCATCCGGATATATGCCACAGCTTCAGATAATTACACAGACGACGGAAATTTGATAATTAATACTCGTAATTTAAAAGTTGAGAATAATTCACAAATTATTACTGATTATTCGGCGAGATTTCTGGACAGGATTCCTTTTAATCTACCAACTAAGGCTAGTTTAACTATCAACGCTTCAGATTCGGTGACATTGCAAGGTAGCTCATTAGATGAAAGATACCCTAGTGGTATATTTACTCAAACTAATGGTAGTGCAGAAGCGGGAAACTTAACGATTAATACTCGTGTTTTGCGAATTGAAGATGGGGCGCAGGTAATTGTGAGAAATTCAGGGGATAGTAAAAGCGGTAGCTTGACTGTAAATGCTACTGATACGGTACGAGTAATTGGTACTTCTAGCAGTGGTAAAATTCCTGGGGACTGGTCGAATGATGCAAATACAGATGAACCAGTACCTAATAAGATTGCCCCGTTAC
Source organism: Anabaena azotica FACHB-119 (assembly GCF_014697625.1). Taxonomy (GTDB): domain Bacteria; phylum Cyanobacteriota; class Cyanobacteriia; order Cyanobacteriales; family Nostocaceae; genus Trichormus; species Trichormus azoticus_A. Next base: position 36,781 of record NZ_JACJSG010000047.1, read on the forward strand.
AAGATTTGGTAATCACAGGAGTGCTAGGCAGAGGTAGTCTACCTAGCGGTATATTTACTGATGCAACCTCTTCTGGGGAAGCTGGCAGTATCAGGATTCATACCCGTGAATTAACAGCCCAATATGGGGGGTTAATTAGTGCGGACACTTTTTCAGCAGGTTTGGGTGGAGATTTAACTATTGACGCGGAAAAAGTGCAACTGATTGGTACTGCTGCTAATGGTATTATTAGTGGTTTGTTTACTAGGTCTGGTTCTTCGGCAACAGAGAATGCAGGTTCTCTGGCAATTTTTACTGATGATTTGTTGGTGCAAGATGGGGCGCAGGTGAGTGCGAGTACTTTTGGTGAGGGTAAGGGTGGTAATTTGTCTGTACGAGCTACTAATAGCGTCAAGCTAATTGGTGTTTCTCACAGAAATTCTCCCAGTGGCTTGTTTGCTCAAGCTAATAGGGGCGCTATAGGAGATGCCGGTAGTTTAACAATTGATACGACTAGCTTATTAGTAAAGGATGGCGCACAAGTTAGTGTTAGTACTTTCGGTGTGGGTAATGGGGGTAATTTATCTGTCGAAGCTTCGCAAATACAACTAATTGGTACTGCTCCTCATGATTTATTTTCTAGTGGTTTGTTTGCGGTAGCAACGCCAGACTCCACGGGTAGCGCTGGAAACCTGATGATTAATGCTGATGTATTGCAAATTAGGTATGGGGCGGGAGTAGCGGTACGGAGTAGCGGTAGGGGAAGCGCGGGTAGTTTAAGTATTGATGCTCGTTCTATAGGTTTGGATGGTCAGGCTTTTATCAACGCTGATACTCGTGATCATAGGGGCAATCCTCACCAATCACAAGCTAATATTAACTTGCGATCGCAAAATCTGCTCCTCTCTCGTGGCAGTAAAATCTCTACCAACGCCACAGGTAATAATGTCATCGGTGGCAATATTGATATTGATACTAACCTTCTCATTGCTAGCGAAAATAGCGATATTAGTGCCAATTCTGCTGATTTTCGGGGCGGTCGCATCAAAATTAAATCTCAAAGTATTTTTGGCATCGAATTCCGTAATGCGCCTACCGCAGACAGTGATATTACTGCCACTGGAGCTAGCCCAGAGTTAAGCGGTACTGTGGAAATCACTAGCCCTGATGTTGACCCTAGTCAAAGTTTAATTCCACTCCCAACAAATGCCATTGATATATCAAAGCAAATTAGTCAAAAATGCCATAGTGGTGAAGCGATCGCACAAACACAAAATCAATTTATCATTACCGGACGGGGTGGCATACCGGAAAATCCTTACGAAACTTTAGAAAATCCTGCTGTAATCACAAATTGGGTCATAGTTGATGATGCCAATAACACCACCAATAGGGCAACTAATCTGACAAAGTTGGAAGATAGTTCTACCAATACTATTGTTGAAGCCCAAGGTTGGGTGATTGATGCCAAAGGAAATGTAGTTCTCACAGCCCAAGCGCCCCAAATCACAGCCCATAATTCAGGATTGACAACTGATTTTTGTCAAAGTAGAAGCTAGGACTTCCAGATATTCTATTTTCTGGAAATCCCTTATTTGCTAGCCCCCAAACTTTTCACAGAGGCAGAATATCGACAGCAAAGTATCAAAGATTTTTACTATACTTAATTCATAAGTCAAAAATTTTCTTCCGATGTAGAATTTTATATTCTCCTATATATGAATTTTTAGTAAAAAGAATTATTAATTAGTCCGCCGCTATCTGGGAGAAAACCTTGCAAAACGGGCTTTTCAGACAGTTTGCCAACAGAGACTATATAAATTTTTTATAAACTTAAGGCATTAAGTGGATTTACATAAAATATGATATGATACTACTGATTTAGCCTATATATACCAGAAGAAAAGATTAGCTAAATAAAAAACTTGCTTGGTTCATCAACCCACTGACCACTCTCAAAGCGATGATGTATGAGAAACCTGTTACCAAATACCAACTCAAGCAGGAATTATTTGCATCTGAAGGTCTTGGAAGTGTATAGAGTTGAATAATGGATAATCTTAGCAATTTTACTTAATCGAAGTTAATCTTTAAATAAGTGAACAGGCTTAAACAGGATTGAAGGTGCGATCGCAGCAAGTTAAAAGATTTAGAGTCGCGGCTTAGATTTGTTCTGTGCATGGGTGTAGCGTCAAAAGTAAGCGGGAAGAAAGTTCATCAGTAAATAACTAGTAGTGAACCAATTCCTGTCCCGCTCATGACCCGCAAATACTACTACTACTGAAAAACCAAATAAAGTGTTTAAGGTGCATAGACACTGGTATAGTCTGCTGTCAACAGTTTGTGATGAAAATTTGTATATATGACCATAGAATCTTTAAAAAGTATTGAAGAAGTAGATATTCACAAGTACCTAGAAGTTCTCCAACGGCGTTGGTTGGCTGTAGTGAGCATTTTTATACTATCTGTCACCTTGGGATGCCTGTATGCCTTTTCCCAGAAACCTTCATACAAAGCAGAAGGTAGCTTAATGATCAAGACAAATCGCACCTTCTCTTTAACAGGTCTACCTCAAGATATAGGCAAACTTGAATCATTAAATGTTAATGACAACCCTTTGGAAACTCAAGTGAGAATCATTGGTTCAAATCCAGTGTTGGAGACAACCATTAAAACCCTCAACCTCAAAGACGCTAAGGGTAAACCTTTATCAATTCCCCTGTTTGCACGGCAACTCACAATCCAAGGAATTAAAGGCACAGACGTTGTACAGCTTACCTATAAGAGTAATGATCCTCAACAAGCTGCCAAAGTTGTCAACACAGTAATCAACAGTTACATCAATTTAAATATTCAGGCGAACCAAGAAGAAGCAATCACCGCTAAGCAAGTCATTCTCACGGAAATACCTAAAGCCGAAAAAACCGTCAAAAAAGCCGAATCAGAACTACGCACATTCAAAGAAAATAATAGAATTGTTGCCCTAGACCAAGAGGCAAGCGTAGCAGTTGATACTGTTTCCAAACTAGATAATCAAATTTCCCAGGCGCTAGCACAACTAAACGATGTCAAAGGTCGTTTAGAACAGTTACGCGCTCAAGCTCAAGTCAATTCCCAACAAGGTGTCATCGAAGCTGAATTGAGTCAAGCGCCGGGAGTTCAGAAAGTGCTGGCTGAACTCCAAGAAACAGAAAGTAAACTCGCAGTGGAACGTACTCGGTTTGCACCTGAACACCCAGCAATTGTAGCTTTAGAAGACAAAGTAGCCGTGTTGAAGAAGCTACTGAAAGAACGGACAGGAGAAGTAGCAGGTAACGCATCAGTCACCCAGGGAAGTTTGCAGGTAGGAGAACTACGGCAAAGCCTCATCGCTGATATTACCCGTGCTGAGGCACAACGTGTAGGTTTAGAAAGACAAATCGCCACCCTCACCCAACAGCGTCAAGCTTATGCTCAACGAGCCAACTATTTGCCGAAACTAGAACAGACTCAAAGAGAGCTAGAACGCAAATTACAAGCCGCTCAAGGAACTTACGAAACACTGCTCAAGAAGCGCCAAGAAGTTGATATCGCCCAAAACCAAAAGCTTCCCAACGCACGTGTTGTATCCTATGCTTTAGTCCCAGAATTTCCTGAAGGCCCCCGCAAAATCTTGTTTATTGTCGGCGGCGGAGCAGTAGGTATCTTCTTAGGACTCATAGCCGCCTTCGGTATAGATTTGATCGACCGCTCAGTCAAGACTGTTAAAGAAGCTAAAGAAGTCCTCAGATACACTGTTTTAGGTATCATTCCTACACTTGGCAGAACGGCTAAAGATGATGCTCCCATCCCCGGACTTGATAGATCAGTTCCCAAAGTCATTGGTAGAGATATTCCTTACTTCCCAGTTGGGGACGCATACCAAATATTACAAGTGAACTTAAAGTTCCTCTGTTCTGATAAACCACTCAAGAGTATTGTCGTCACAAGTTCCGTACCCAAAGAAGGCAAATCTGAAGTCTCCGCAAATTTAGCGGTAACAATGGCTCAATCTGGTCGTCGGGTGCTGTTAGTTGATGCAGATATGCGCCACCCCATCCAACATCATATTTGGGATTTGTCCAATGCGATCGGGCTAAGTAATGTCCTGATTGGTCAAGTGACTTTAGATGAAGCCTTGCAACAAGTCATGCCGAACTTAGAAGTGCTTCCTTGTGGAATTTTACCACCCAATCCTGTCGCCATGCTAGATTCCCAACGTATGGCTGTGTTGATGAGTAACTTTGCCAAAGACTACGACTTTATCATTTTTGATACGCCACCCCTGACCGGAATAGCAGACGCAGCCGTTTTAAGCACTCTCACCGACGGTATTTTATTAGTTGTACGTCCTGGGGTAGTTGACCTTAACAGCGCCAATGCAGCTAAAGATTTCTTAAATCAGTCGGGACAGAAAGTATTAGGAATAGTCATCAATGGCGTGAACGTTAAAAACGAACCTAATAGTTACATCTATAGCAATAAAGCACCACAAATTGAATCTCGCTTACCATCGAGTAGCTTAATCAAGCTATCCAAAAAACAGTAATTGGTGGAAATAAATTTTCACTATTGCCTACAGCGACTATTTCCATATCACATCTTTTAGACAATAGTCAAAGATGAATACATGAAATAGTCGTCTGACCTAAATAAATCAAAAAATTGATTTTGTAAAAAATACAACTAACTCATTTATTTAGGTTAAAATTATTGTGTGTCTTTGTGTTTCTTGCTAGATATTCTCATATGAATACCACAAAAATCAAAACTTCCTGTTTGATTAATAATTACAACTACGCAGAATTTCTGGGAAAAGCTGTTGATAGTGCTTTAAATCAAACAGTCAAATTTGATGAAATTATCATTATTGATGACGCATCTACAGATAACTCGGCTGAAATAATAGCTAATCTTGCCAAAACTTCAGGCGTTAAATATCTTTTAAAAGAGAAAAATCAAGGTCAACTATCATCTTTGAATGAAGGATTTCTAGCGGCTCATGGAGACATAATATTTTTTCTTGATGCTGATGACATCTATGAACCTGAGTATTTAGAAACAGCACTGAATTTCTACGCTAGGCGCAGGGAATGTGACTTTGTATTTTGTGCATATAGGAAATTTGGTGCTGTCGAGGGGGTGTTTCAAGATTACGCAGTTGATTTAGACTTGGGCTATTCAGTCATCAAAACCTTATGTAAGGGTGAGTGGATTGGTTCTATGACTTCCACATTATCAATGCGTAGGGAAATACTAGAAAAAATTCTACCTATTCCCTATACAGAAGACTGGCGCATCAGGGCTGATGATTGTTTAGTCTGGGGTGCTTCTTTAGTGGGTGCAAGAAAGTTTTATATATCACAACCTTTGGTGAAATATAGAATACACCAAAATAACAAATTTCATAATCAGCAATCTTTAGTGCTGGACAGAAGTTATGAATATAAAAGATGGTGGAAACGGAATGCTTTATTTAATTACATTCTCCAGAGAAACAGTTTGCGATTACCGTATTTATTAGCTTTTACATCCTTAAATGAAATCAAGACGATACCACGTCCAACTACTAAAGATTTTGTTTTGTATTTAAAAATAATCTTTGTATTTGAAAAAAATTTCTATTGGAAAGTCAAAGGAATATTTTCACTAGTTAGCTACTTTGTGAAAACATTACTGAAAGGAAAATTAGTTAAGGGGTGACATGACCATGCCAAAACTAGAACTTTATATATGCAGAACATCATCAAAAACTTGCGTAAGCAGAAGATGCTAAGTAAATTAACGCTGTCAAACTTATCCAAATTCAAATCTCGTTCGGGATTGTGGGCGATTATTGCAAATACAGGCTGGCTATTTGGCGATCGCATCCTGCGTATGGCTGCTAGCTTAATTGTCGGCGTATGGATAGCACGCTATTTAGGAGTACAACAGTATGGGCTGTTTAACTACTCTCTCGCCTATGTCACCCTATTTACGCCAGTTCTCACTCTAGGGTTAGATGAAATTGTCGTCCGTCATGTTGTAAAGGAATCATTCAACAAAGAAGAAATATTAGGAACCACATTCTGGTTAAAATTTCTCGGTGGTATAGCCTCTGTCATCCTTGCAGTTGGTAGCACAGTCTTGTTAGGCGAACGCGAGTCTCTGAAAATCTCCCTTGTGGTGATCTTAGCGGTAGCAGGAATTTTCAGGGCTTCGGAAGCCATCGAACTATGGTTTCAATCCCAGGTGCAGGCAAAATATAGTGTGATTGCTAAAAATATAGCCTTCCTGCTCAATAGCCTGTTGAAGGTGGGATTAATCCTTATCCATGCACCATTGTTAGCTTTTGCTTGGATGACCTTAGCAGAAATGGTAATGTGTGCGGTTGGTTTAGTGATTGCTTACCAAATTAAAGGTAATTCCTTTTGGTTATGGCGGTGGAGTACGACTGTTGCTAAAAACCTGCTCAAAGAAAGTTTACCTTTGATTTTCTCCGGCTTCGCCATCATGATTTTTATGAAAATTGACCAAATTATGATCGGTCAAATGATTGGCGACCAAGAAGTGGGAGTGTATTCTGCGGCTGTGCGAATTTCCGAACTTTGGTACTTCATCCCCGCAGCAATTGTTTCTTCTGTCGCGCCTTCAATCTATGCTGCTAAGGATAAATCGGAAACTAGTTACTATCAGCGTATTAGGCGATTACTTCAGCTATTAAATTGTATATCTTTAGCCATTGCTGTGCCGATGACTTTCTTATCTGACAAGATAATTGCCGTGATGTTTGGTAGTGGTTATGCAGAAGCCGGGACAATATTAGCAGTACATATATGGACTTCCATATTTGTATTTATGGGTTTTGCATCATCACCTTGGTTCATAGCCGAAGGTTTAAATCATGTCTCTTTAGGTAAGAACGTATTTGGAGCAATTTTAAATATTATTCTTAATTATTTGCTAATTCCTCAATACGCCGGACTTGGTGCAGCGATCGCCACAATTATATCCCAAGCATCAGCCGCATTTTTATGCAACGCTTTTGATAAAAGAACGCAAAAAATATTCAAAATTCAAGTTCAATCCCTTATCCCTTTCTTCAAACATTAACAACATGAATACACCAATCACCCTCATCATTTTTAAACGTCCCCAAACCACAGAAAAAGTTTTTCAACTGATTCGCCAAGCCCAACCGAAACAACTTTTTGTCATCGCCGATGGCCCTAGACATGACCGCGCAGATGAGGCAGAAAAATGCCAAGCCACCAGAGAAATTATTGAGAGAGTTGACTGGGACTGCGAAGTTATCAAGAATTACTCAGATGTTAACTTAGGCTGTGCAGTCAGAGTATCTAGCGGTTTAGATTGGGTCTTTAGTCATGTAGAACAGACAATTATTTTAGAGGATGATTGTATCCCCCATCCCAGCTTCTTTAGATTCTGTGAGGAACTACTAGAAAAATATCAAAATGATACGAGAATAGCTAGCATTTCCGCTCAAAACATCCAGCCTCAACATAAACAAACAAATTATAGCTATTACTTCTCCCGTTATAGCCACTGCTGGGGTTGGGCTACATGGAGACGTGCTTGGCAACATTATGATTTATATATGAAACTCTGGAAACAAGTCCAAGCCGAAAATCTTTTAAATGACATTCTCATCGACCCCAAAGCAGTCAGTTATTGGCAGAGAAAACTGCAAACTATCTACGATAATCCTACAGGTATCACCTGGGATTATCAATGGACTTTTGCTTGTTGGATGCAGGGAAGTTTAAGCATTACACCCAAAGTAAACTTAGTTTCCAATGTCGGCGTTGGTGCAGATTCTACTCATTTTGCTTCTAACCAAGAATTTTCCTTTATTAATGTCCCAACCCAAGCAATGGAATTTCCCCTCCAGCATCCACCATATATTGTTCGTAACGTAGAAGCAGACATTTTCACCCAAAAAACCGTATATCAAGCAAAAATCATTGATGTGTTCAAGGAGAAAGTAAAAAAAAGATGGGACTATTCAAAACTAAAAAAATAACTCATGAATAATTACCAATGACTAACAACTAATGAACACAAGAACACGCGAAATAATATTAACAATCTTCTTAATCTTAGCTTCTGCAGGAGTATTGACAATCAAACCCGCACAGGAAATTTCCATGTCTCCCCTTGGAGGAGATAAAATAGATACCTTATTAAATATAATTTCATATTTAATCTTATTTTATTTCCTCCTTATCCATTGGAAAAAATTTCTGTACGTAATTACTAAAAACCCCTTACAATTTTTATTGTTAGGCATAGTTTTATTTTCTCTACTGTGGTCGGAAGACTTAAGCAACGCCCTTAACTATGTTAGAGGCATCATCAGAATATACTTGATTGCTACATATCTAGCCATACGCTATACCCTGAAAGAACAAATGAGATTTATGGCTTTAGCTTTAGGCTTAGGCGCATCATTATCTCTGTTCTTTTCCAGATTCATGGGCGGTTATATTCACGTAGCGCCAGAATTGGCGGGAATGTGGTCGGGAATTTATGGGCATAAAAATGAATTAGGTTATATGATGGCTTGGAGTACAGGAGTGTTTCTACATCTGGGTCTTAGTATTAATCGATATCGTTGGTTGATGTGGATATTATGTGGTGTATCTTTATGCCTAATTATTTTTTCCCGCTCCACCACATCCTTAGCGATTGTATTAACAATGGTCTTACTTTTACCTTTTTATAACTTCTTGAAAAAGACCAACTATAAACTACAAGTAATGATGATGAGTTTAGGGTTGATGTTACTCATCTGTTTTTCTCTTGTATTGATGAGTCATATCGAAACTTTAGTTGGTACTTCTGGTAAAGACTTGACCTTGAATGGACGTTCTGACTTGTGGGCAGGAGTAATTTCTAAGGTTTGGGAAAGACCTTGGTTTGGTTATGGATATTATGGCTTTTGGAATAGTCCTAACGCATCTAACCTCAGAGCTACTTATGAATGGGCGAGTAATTCCCATAATGGATTTCTAGATTTACTGTTAGATTTAGGTTTCTTTGGTTTTATCGTTTTTGCTGTTGGTTTCATGAGATGTTTCTTCATGGCGTTAAGTCGCATTACTTCCATCGGCAAAAAACCGGAAGATTACTGGCCTGTGCAGATGCTCATACTTATTGTCATTGTCAATTTTACAGAAGCGAGATTGTTAACTCCCAGTTGGAATTGGTTGATGTATGTCACAACTGCCTTAAGTCTAACTGTTGAGTATCAACGAAATCGCCAAGTTAGCACCGATAAATTAACTTTAATCACAGTTCAAAATACTTTTAGTAATTAACATGAAAATCTTACACGTGAGTACAAGTGATATTAGCGGTGGTGCAGCTAGGGCTACGTATCGCCTGCATGGAGGTTTACAGAATATGGGGCTAGATTCACAAATGCTAGTCCAAGAAAAATCTAGCCATGATCAGACAGTCATAGCTCCAAGGATCAGATTATTTCAAGGTATTGCTAAAGCTAAGTTGACCTTTGAAGCTTTACCTTTAAAGTTGTATCGTCATCGGAAAAGTACACCATTTTTTCTGCAATGGCTACCAGATAGAATTGCGCCTCAAGTAGCAAAGATTAATCCAGATGTAATTAATTTGCACTGGGTTAGTGCTGCTTTTATGCAAATAGAAACCTTAGCGAAACTGAAGCAGCCATTAGTATGGACTCTCCATGATATGTGGGGGTTTACGGGAGGATGTCACGTTACTGGAGGTTGCGATCGCTATCAATTATCCTGTGGAGCTTGTCCCCAACTGTATAGTAATACAGACAAAGATATATCACACTGGGTATGGCAACGTAAATCCAAAGCTTGGAAAAATTTAGATATTACTCTAGTCTCACCCAGCCATTGGTTAGCACAGTGCGCTCGTTCTAGTTCTTTATTTCAGGATAAACGCATCGAAGTCATTCCCCACGGTTTAGACACACAAAAATACCGACCTATCAATCAACATTTTGCACGGGAAATACATAACCTACCCCAAGATAAAAAGCTGATTCTCTTTGGTGCTATCCAAGCCACCAGCGATATCAATAAAGGCTTTCATCTATTGCAGCCTGCTCTACAACAATTAAGCAAAGCTGGTCAAAAAGACGACATAGAAGTCGTAATTTTTGGGGCAAACAAACCGGAAAATACACCTGATTTAGGCTTCCGAACCCATTATTTAGGATATTTAAACGATGACATCTCACTAGCAACAGCCTATTCCGCCGCCGATGTCATGCTAGTACCTTCCCTGCAAGAGTCCTTTGGACAGACAGCCTCAGAAGCTCTAGCTTGTGGGACTCCAGTCGTAGCATTTAACGCCACTGGACTCAAAGATATTATCGACCATCAACAGAACGGCTATTTAGCTCAACCTTACGTAGTAGATGATTTTGCCACAGGAATTGCTTGGGTTCTAGAAAATGAACACAGACTACAAAAACTCTCATTCTATGCACGTGAAAAAGCAGAGAGAGAGTTCCCATTAGAACTACAAGCGCATCGTTATCACTCCTTATTTCAAGAAATCATCAATATACAAAATAACAGCTTACTCCATACTTAATCGTATAAATACAGCACTTTTAACCTACATGAAACAGATGATTCTCGCCCTAACCTCTAACCTCTAACCTCTCTAAATTTTATGACTATACCCTTAGCTTTTGTAATTTGTACTGAACCTGGTCGTTTAGAAGCTCAATCCCTGATGCTAGCAGAAAGTATTCGTAAATTCTGCGGTAATCTCAAAGATACACCAATCTATAGTTTTCATCCCAGAGTCGGTGCGCCGATATCCAAACAAACCCTAGAAGCCTTCGCCGCCTTACATGTCATCCACCAACAAATCCCCATAAATCAAGAATTTCATCAATATTATTTAGCCAATAAACCCCTAGTTTGTGCCTATGCAGAACAGAATATTGATGCCGAAATTTTAGTTTTTCTAGATAGTGATAAATGCTTCTTTGCTGAACCAACAGAGTTTTTATTACCAGCAGGTTGTAATGTACGGATGCGTCCTGAATATGGTAAAGGAATAGGTTCTACAGGTTCACAAGACCCGCAAGAATGGTACTGGCGCAAGCTATATCAAATTTTTGGTGTTAAGCAGGAGTTATTTATTAACACACCAATTGGTAACAAAAAAATTAGAGCCTACTGGAACTCTGGGTTAATTGCTGTCAGAAGAAGTGCAGGTATCTTTACTGCTTGGAAACAAAACTTTGAGAAGGTAATGCACCTAAATATTACCCCGCCTCAAGGTATTTACTTTGTCGAACAATCAGTCTTATCGATTACTTTATGTGCTTTGGCAGAAAATGTCGAACATTTTTCACCCAATTACAGTTATCCCCTACCTTTACATAACCGTCTATCCTCAGAATTAAGGGTAAAAGATTGGGAAGACATTACATCTATCCATTATTTCAACCTATTTTTTTACAAAGATTGGCATAGCCAAATTAAAAAAATGAAAAAATTAAATATTAATTCCGAAAAATATCGATGGTTAGCTGAAGAAGTTACTAGACTCAACATGGCTCGAACATCAGTTTTACATCGATATATGTTAGCGATTAGGAAAATCGAGCAAAAACTTCAAAAAGTTAACATCAAAATTAATTTTAGTAGATTGATAGAAAAGACAGCTAAATTTTAAACATTAATCTATTAAATAAACTAAAGTTTATTGTTTCTATTATCCCAAAATTACACGAGCCAACCGCCATGCAAAAACCAACCATAGCCGTAATTATGACCTGTCATAACAGACGTAATACGACTCTCACCTGTTTACAAGCTTTATATCAACAGAAACATCATTTTGATGTTTACTTAACTGATGATGGCAGTAGCGACGGTACAGCCGAAGCTGTAAAAGCAAAATACCCACAGGTAAACATCCTTCAAGGTAATGGCAACTTATTTTGGGTTGGGGGAATGCACCTTGCCTTTGGTAAAGCAATGCAAAATAATTATGACTACTATATGTGGTTAAATGATGACACATATCTAGAGCCGAATGCTTTAGATAAATTATTAGAGGTACATCAAAATTTAACAGCACAAGGTTATCCAGACTCAATTGTAGTTGGTTCAACTCAAGACCCAATTACAAAAAAAGCTACTTATGGAGGAGCAGTTAAGTCTCAAAAGTGGTACTCTAACAAATTTGAATTTTTAGAGCCAACTTTAGAGGTGCAAAGATGTGATGCTATGTACGGTAATTGTGTGCTGATACCTCAAAGCGTTACTGCAAAAGTTGGCAATATAGATACAGCTTTTATTCACAGTTTAGGAGATTTAGATTACGCCCTCAGAGCGCGGAAATTGGGTTGTCATGTATGGGTAGCACCAGGACATATAGGAACTTGCACTAAAAATTCTGTTCGCAATAGTTGGGTAGATCCAAACCTAAATATATTAGAACGATTGAAAAAAGTGTCGCACATTAAAGGATTTCCTATAAAACCTTGGGCTACATTTTGTAGCAGACACTCTGGAGCATTTTGGATATTCTACTTCTTCTTGCCTTATATCAGAGCCATCATTGGGTACAAGAACTTGGCAAACTCACCCACCTTTTCTGAAAGTGTTAGTTAAACTAAACCTTTATCCTTTACTCTCAAAGGATTGCGTTTGTTAGTAAGGTTTTGGTAGCTCTAACTTATGCAGAATCAATTAGTCAATCAGATGACATTACCTTTCATAACAGCAAATCGAGAGTATTATTATTATGGGCAAACGCTTATTAATTGTTTCGACACTTGATTCTCAGCAACCATTTGGTGCTTTTACCAGACCGTTTTATTTAGGGCAACATCTTACTGAATATTTTGATGTTTTTCAGTTAGGCTTAGATTGCTCATCTGTAGATTATGCTCCTTCTATGTCAATTGGGCATAGAAGTTTGCAGTCATATATTAAAAATATTCAAAACTGTGTAGACGAGTTTGCTCCAGATATTGTCTATGCACAAGAAACACTACCTGGGTTAGCTGCTTTAATCGCATTAAACCTAAAAAGACGAAATAAGCCTTCTCTTGTTTTAGACTTCCATACATTTTCCGCCTATGAATATTGGCAACGCTTGTTTTCAGTAGCTAATCCTTTTCAAGAGTTGAGACAACTGATCAAGACATACATTGCACAAGGAATACTCATATTCTCTAACTGTCCAATTATTGCCGCAGGCGAATCAACACCTAAACTCATTTCTCAATGGTATGGTAAATCTCCACAAAATATTTATTGCGTTGGTAATGGTGTAGCAGAAGATTTACTAGTTGCCGAACCTCTTGTGGAACAAGACCCTTACCAAGCATTCAGACCATCTAAAATAGTAGTTGTCATTGCACCTAAAACTTTTCAATTCCCTACTAACGATATGTCTGTAGACATGACTATTCAGGTCGCCAAACACCTGGAAAGTCATCAAGAAAAAGTACATTTTATTGTCATTGGTAGGGATACTCAAGATATTGCTGAACCACTTCCTAGTAATATCTCTTTTTTGGGTTTCCTATCTAAACGCGAAGATTTTGTTACCCATCTTCAATATGCAGATATTGCTCTCCTCCCATTTTCAAAACAAGCTGTGGCAGGTGGCGCTCGCAATAAAGCCTTAGATTATTTTGCTACTAAAAAGTTAGTTGTTTCAACTCCAGAGGGCTTACGAGGCTTAGAGGAGTTTCGTCACTTGGAACATCTTTTAGTTACAGGATACTCCAGTGAAGAAGTTGCTAATACGGTGTTGGAAGCAGCGACCAACATTGATAAATATCAATCGCTGGTCGATACAGCGTATTCCTTAATTACAGAAAAATATTCTTGGGATGCTCAAGCAAAAAATATTGCAAAAATCTTGATCAAGGCTACTTAACTATAATGTCAAATTTTCTATTTACAAAATAGTTATGAATTTATGAGTAAACAATCTTCTTACAAACTTCTTGGCGTTCAAGTCGATGCTCTTTCTATCCCTGAGTTAAATGGTTTAATTGCAGCATCTATTCAACAACATCAGAAATGGATTATTGCTAATCACAATTTACATAGCCTTTATCTGTTCCACAATGATCCAAAAATGAGGGATTTTTATGCGAAGGCAGAATATACTCACATCGATAGTATGCCGATAGTATTTATTGGCAAACTCTTAGGCTATCCCATCAAACGAGAACAGAGAGTTACTTATGCTGATTGGGTATGGCCACTGATGGCGGAAGCTACTATCCAAAGTTGGCGCATCTTCTATTTAGGCTCTAAACCAGGAGTAGTTGAGCGAGGAGCGAGCATTTTGCGTCAGCAATTTCCAGGTTTACAGATTGCTTGTAAGCATGGCTACTTTAATATGAATCCAGATAGTCCCGAAAATCAGGCCACTATAGAAGCTATCAATGCTTACAAGCCTCATATCTTAATGGTTGGTATGGGAATGCCGCGTCAAGAGCATTGGATAGCAAAAAATCTGGAAAGTATCAATACAAACGCTATTCTCACCAGTGGAGCCTGCATTGACTATGTGGCTGGAGCCATACCTACCCCCCCTCGTTGGATGGGAAGAATGGGGTTGGAATGGTTGTATCGATTGTTTAGTGAACCGAAAAGGCTGTGGCGGCGTTATTTACTTGAGCCTTGGTTCTTAGGAATATTATTCTTACGAGAAATTCTTATTTTGCCAAGTCAATCAAAGTAAATGTTTCTTTTGTGTTTTTTAAGTTAATAACTTGTGTAAAACACAATATCACCCAGATCAATCGATTATTTAATGAAAATTCAATTAGATTACCAAGGGTTAAACATTCATGCTATCCAGCAATATTTCATTAGGAAATTTAAAACCTGATTTGCGTTCAGCGAGAACTCCCAGAGTGCAGCGAGGATTATTTATCCGCCTTATGCGTATAGTAATACTTGTGTCGCTAGACGCAGCATCTATCAGCCTGGCATGGGTTTTATCTGGTTTGTCTGGGACAAACTTAGATATTTGGACTGCTAAGACATTATCGTTTTTGCTGTTAAATTTGGGCTTGACATTAGCAATATTCCAAACAACTGGACTTTATGATGCTGGTGTTCATCGCCGTAATTATTGGGGTGTTATCAAAGGTATTTCTTTGTCAAGTATACTTTTGTTTTTCATCAACTTTATCTACACAGAGAACAGGCATTTTGCATATACCAAATATTTAGCATATTGGTTGCTTGCTCTTGTCTTTATCTGTGGATATCGTTATTTATTTAATTTCATTACTAATTTTTTTCGCGTCAAAGGAGCAATACGCCATCGAATTTTTATTATTGCTGATGAGGAAGACAGAGAAGAATACTATATAAAGCTACTAGAAAGAGAAAATTATTTTTCTATTCAAGACTATGCAGATGCTCGATGCCTAGACTTGGCAAATAGAGAGATGACTTTTGAATATCTTCGGAAGAAGAATATAGACCAAGTTTTCATCTCTTGGAATAGTATCAAAAACCGTTTATTCCTGTGTTGGCATTTTTATAATGCGGGCATTACTGTGCGTATGCTACCAACAATAGGGGAATTTTCTCTACCTAAATCTACATTCGACATGATAGGAGAAGTGTTTTTCCCAACCATTCCCGCACCAATTATTGTCGGTGGTGATTTTTGGATGAAACGCTGTTTCGACCTCTGTTTTTCTTTCACTCTCATTATTTTGTTATCACCTCTATATCTGTTAATTGCTATCGTCGTTAAATTAGATTCTCCTGGCCCAATCTTTTTTAGGCAGAAACGTGTTGGCTTACATGGGAAAGCATTTGAAATTTGGAAATTTCGGACGATGGTGACAAATGCAGAAAAAATTCAAGCTTCATTGGAAGCTAAAAATGAAATTAAAGATGGAGTGTTGTTCAAAATTAAAGATGACCCGCGAATTACCAAAGTGGGTAAGTTCTTACGCCGTTACAGTTTAGATGAGTTGCCACAACTTTTCAATGTTTTTCTAGGCGAAATGAGTCTTGTCGGGCCTCGTCCTTTACCTCTACGTGATGTTGAGAAGTTTAAAACACGTCATTTCATTCGTCAGGAAGTTTTACCTGGAATCACTGGGTTATGGCAAGTTTCTGGACGTTCTAATATTGATAACTTTGAAGACGCATTCAAGTTAGATATGGATTACATTGAGAATTGGTCACTCTGGCTGGACTTGCGGATTTTGCTCCAAACTTTTCAGGTTGTGG
This sequence comes from Anabaena azotica FACHB-119, assembly GCF_014697625.1. Classification (GTDB taxonomy): domain Bacteria; phylum Cyanobacteriota; class Cyanobacteriia; order Cyanobacteriales; family Nostocaceae; genus Trichormus; species Trichormus azoticus_A. The sequence goes on from NZ_JACJSG010000047.1 coordinate 53,025, forward strand.
TGCAGAAAACAGGAGCGCATTGATTTTAGGTAGGAGGGAATAGAACACAAGTAAGAATAATGAAAGTCTAGTTTTCATAGGTTTTGAAAAACCTCTCTCCGAAATGGAGAGAGGTTCTAAATTTGCTTCCTTCTTTGGTAGGAAAGAGGGTTAAATTTTTCCATATTAGGGAAAAAGTTAGGTAGTGCTTGGAAATTCTTAGTTACGTAGGGTAGGCATTTCCCAATCCTCAGCCCTTTCTGGAAAGGTTATTTTACAGCCTGACATCACGAGCTTCTTTAAAAGCCTGGGAAATAGCATAGAATGCTTGTTTACGTTGCAAATTCTGGTCAAAGGGAAGGGGACGTAGATAGTTTTGGTATTGAGGATTGTTTTTATATATTTGTGGCATCCACTCAGGCTGACGTATCCAGGTGTGGCGATCTGTGATGCCCCATGTAATTATGGTATCGACTCCACCAGCAAAGCACAGATCAAGAAATCTTTTATAACCGTCGGCTACCATTTGATCTAGTTGTGCCAGAGTCGCTGGAAAAGGCGTATCAATAATAATATCCAACTCTGTGATTACTGGTTTAACTCCCATATCTTTCAACCGTTGTAAGACATTACTAAATCCTGTGGCATCGAAAGGATAGGCAGTGGAAAACCATAAATGGGACTGAAAACCAGCCCAGTCAATTTTGACTCCATTATTTTTTAAATATTCTATGGTCTTGAGAAATTGTTGAGCTTTCCAACCGCCATTCTCAATCCCAAATTCGTTAAGGCATAGTTTTTTATTGGGATCGACGCTAGCCGCAAGTAAAAATAAGTCTCGCAATACTTCTGGCTTGAACCCTCTCTGTATACCATAAGGGTTATCAGTTTCTTCTGGACTGTTAGCTATGACTTCGTTGGCAACGTCCCAAGACTTGAGAACAGTGCTGTTGCGATAATGCCCCATAACGCCTCTGACATGGCGTTCAAATATTGAAAAACTAGAGGGGGTAGGGGGATAGGGAACCCAATCAGGTCTTGCTGTATGCCAGACAAGGGTATGACCGTGCATGGCCATATTATTGTTTTGGCAGAATTTGGCGATCGCATCTGCGGCTGTAAAAGTAAAGACTCCTGGCTGGGGTTCCGTGGCTGACCATTTTAATTCCCCATTGGGTGTGGCGATGGAACATTCACGGGCTAATAAATTGGCGTAGTCTGCTTCTTTTTGTAAAGCATCTCCAGCAATTGCTGCGCCATAACGCATTCCTTTTGCAGCTGCTAATTGTCGTAGGGGTGTAGTGGAAATTTCATAGTTGGCAAAGGCCGCATTTTCCCTATCATGATCTCCCTTATCTCGGTGTAAAAATCCCATTGCCAGTAAGGTAGATAGGGTGGTGTATCCGGCTCTCTTTAAAAATTTTCTTCTTTGGGACATACATGTACCTAATTGTAAATACAGGCTTTACTATATTGCCCATTAAAACTTAAAACTATTAAGAGTAAATATACGGAGAAAAGAACTAGTTAATCAGGCAAATATAGTATTTTAAATTTTTGCGAAAACAAGATGACAAAGATTGTAGCTATTGATATTGATGGATCAAATACTACTCCTTGACTAAGGAGACTCTATGTCATTGCAATCTGGATTGGATGCCTTTAAAACAGGGCGTTATCAAGAGGCAGTTCAATTATTAGAACAGTTCTGCCGCAATTGTGCTGATCAAAATTCGTCAGATTATCTTTCCGCGCAAATGTGGCTGATGAAAGCGTATCAAGGTGCAGGCGAACCAGACAAAGCTGCGATTATGTGTCAAAAGCTGATGATGAGCCAAAACCCAGAGGTACGGAGTTGGGCAGAAACAGCGCGTCAAACTTTACCCCAAAATCTTCATAATCAGTCTAGCACGATTCAAAAAGCTGGACGTGCAGCTACGACTGGTGTGAAATTAGCGATGGGGGGTGTTGGTGGTAGTTTGGTATTAGCCTCTGGTGTCACCATGACCTTGCTGTTTGGCATGGTGTTGGCTTTAGGTTTGAGCTTGGTATTTATTTTAGGTAGCGACGATCCACTCCAAGGACTGGCGATCGCAATTGGTATTACCCTAGCTTTTAATATCCTCGCTTTTTTCTTGTCTCCCTTCCTGATGGACTTAACCCAAAGCTGGCTTTACCAAACTCGCTGGGTAGAGTTAGCAGAGGTAGAAAGCTATAGTCCTGAGACAGCCAGAGTTATTCGTCAAGTCTGTCAGCAAAAAAACCTGAAAATTCCCCGCCTGGGTATCATCAACGACCAAAACCCCACAGCTTTTACCTACGGTTCCTTACCCAATAGCGCCCGCTTGGTCGTCAGTCAGGGGCTTTTCACTTACCTAGATGATGATGAAATTGCTACCGTCTACGCCCATGAACTAGGACACATCGTCCATTGGGACTTTGCAGTGATGACGATCGCATCTACCCTAGTGCAGATTTGCTACTTAATTTACAGCACAGCCAGAAGATTGGGACGTGGCGGTGGTGATAGCAAAATCAAAGATGCAATGCAAACAGCCGCCTTGGTGGCCTATATCTTCTACATCCTGGGGACTTACCTACTCCTGTATCTCTCCCGTACTAGAGAATACTTTGCTGACCACTTCGCCGCAGAAAGCACAGGAAACCCCAATGGCTTATCCCGCGCCTTAGTCAAGATTGCCTATGGGATTTTAGAGGAAGGTTCACGGTCACAGGAACCCAGCCGTTTAATTGAAGGAACAAGGGCTTTAGGTATCTATGACCCGAAAGCCGCCGCATCCACAGGAACCGCCTACCGTATAGCCTCAGATACCCAAAAAATTGGTCGCGTCTTTTTGTGGGATATTTTTAACCCCTGGGGTTGGTGGATGGAGTTAAATTCGACTCACCCCCTGACTGGTAAACGAGTCCGCGCCCTCAGCACCTACGCCGAACAGCTAGGTTTACCAACTGAGTTTGACATGGGACGAGTTATTGGCGAAGGTAAAAGCCTAAGTAAGAGTAAGCTTTACGGTAACTTCTTATTAGATGTGGTGCTGTATGGGGCAGAAACCATCGGTTTATTAGCAGGTTTGGTTGTTGCTACCATTTTGTGGACAAGCACTCAAAACTCAGCTTGGTCTATTGCTGCGCCATTCATTGGTTTAGGGATCGGAATTGTCATCAAAGCTTTGGTGATGTTCCCCAACTATCAACAAGCCCCAGCAACCGACGTTCTCACCCTCATGTCAGACCCCTACGCCAGCCCATTACGTGGACAACCCGCCAAACTGGAAGGTCTATTAATTGGTCGTGGTGATGCAGGTTATAAATTTGGTTCTGATTTGAAAATTCAAGACCGTAGTGGAATGCTGTATTTACACTACGCCTCCCGTTTTGGCCCCATCGGTAATTTCTTATTTGGGATGAACCGAGTACAAAGTTTGCTTGGTCAACAAGTAGGGGCTGTGGGTTGGTTCCGTCGGGGTGTTGCGCCTTGGATGGACTTGATTCAACTGCAAAGTGAAAACGGGACTATTGTCAATAGTTACCATCGTTTCTGGTCATTTATCCTGGGTGGTGGATTTATCATTGCAGGAATTGTTGTGAGTGTGTTATTGAGCAGTTAATTGTGAGATTTCTGATTTGCTGTTGATTTCTAGGGCGGTTAACAACTGCCCTATTTTTATGTTTTTGTTGTAGAGACGTTGTATGCAAATTTTTATGTTTCGCGGTAGAGACGTTGTATGCAAATTTTTATGTTTCGCGGTAGAGACGTTGTATGCAAATTTTTATGTTTCGCGGTAGAGACGTTGCATGCAACGTCTCTACATAATCGGCTACTTATAGCGGTTTTCAAGTCAGTGAGGTACAGAAAAAATAATTGAACGCAGATGTTGGCGCAGACTTCCCGTTCACGGTAGCGTTGCGAAGCAAAGGGTACGCAGATGAATCTGTATTTTATCCGGTTGCAATCCGCTATATAACTGACAACTGTTAAAGTCGGGGATCTACGGGTTCACTTTCTAACGCCAAAATCCCAAACACACATTCATGGACACGGCGTAATGGCGCATGGGCGACAAATCTCTCTAGTGCTTCCACACCCAAGGCGAACTCTCGCATGGCTAAGGAACGTTTCAAGGATAACCCCCGTTGACGCAGACGTTGCAAGTTTTCTGGGGCTGAATATTCAGGGCCGTAGATAATTCGTAAATATTCCTGTCCGCGACACTTAACCGCAGGTTGTACAATACCCCGGTTTCCTTTGACGATGAATTGCATGGGTTTGACAACCATACCCTCACCACCAACTTTCGTCAATTCCTCCCACCAATGCACCCCTTCTGCTTGGCTGCTGGGGTCGGTTAAATCTATGACTTTGTAAGCGGTGGGTAGAAGTAAAGCTGGGTCTGACTGGCAGATTTGGGCTACTTGTTCCATGTGCCAGCGATGGTCTTTATCGGTATGCACAGATCCCTCTGTTGCTAGGATATGAAAGGGGGCGAGTTTTAAATCTGCAATATCGTTAACAGTCCAGCAGTAGCGACGGTAAGCAGTGACGTATTGATTAGCCATCTCTGCACGTTGTTGGTAGTGAGTGAGTTGGGTGGGGAGATTAACACCGCGATCGCTTGCTTGTTGCAACAATTTTACAGCATCATTCAGCCCTATACTTGCTGCCACCCCTACAGGCGCATATTGCCCTCGTAACAACCCTTGCGCCTTCGCTAACCAAGGCATGAGTTCACAGTCTAAACATACCCAGTTTGTATCAAATTTATCCCAAAAACCACTGGCGGTCAGGGCTGTATTCACCCGCGCTAATAGTTGCGTTTCGATTGCTGGTTCATCAAAGAACTTCCTCCCGGTGCGGGTGTAACAAATGCCGATACCTTCATCTACCACAGCAAAGCGTTTTTCAGCCGTGGCTACATCCCGACATATAACCACAATAGCCCGTGAACCCATGTGCTTTTCTTCGCAAACTACCTCAGTAATTCCTTGGTTTTGGTAGTAGGCGAAGGCTTGGGTTGGATGTTCTAAGTATCCAGGGGCTGAGGATGTCTCCACAGGCGACATGGTGGGAGGTAGGTAAATCAGCCATTTGGGATTTGCGGCGAAACGGCTGATAATTTCTAAAGCGGCGATCGCATTTTCTTCCCTAATAGTTATATTTGGTTGCAGTTTGGTATTGATGATGCGCTTACCCAACACATCCTCAATATTGAGAACATCATCAAATTCCTGCTGTGATGTGCGGTTGAAGCTATTTTCCACCAAAGGTTTCGCAGGTTCGCAGTAGACACGCGCCGCCGGGACACTCACCAATTCTTTTTCAGGATAACGCAGGGCGGTAAGTTTGCCACCAAACACACAACCTGTATCAATATCAATAGTATTATTCAACCATTCCGCCTCCGGGACGGGGGTATGTCCGTAAACTACCAGCGCCTCACCCCGATAATCTCCCGCCCAATTATAACGGACTGGTAAGCCAAACTCGTCAATTTCTCCCGTACTTTCACCATATAGGGCAAATTCCCGCACTGCACCAGAACCCCGTCCCTGCATTTCCTGCTTCATACCTGCGTGCGCTACTACCAAGCGCCCATCATCAAGTAGGTAGTGGCTGACAAGGGAATCTAAAAATTGTGTGAGTTCTTGGGTAAATGGTTCACGGACATCTTCTGGTAAAGCAGCAATTTCCTCAAGGGTTTGCTGTAACCCATGATTTACCTTGACATTTTTACCTCGTAGTTTCCGCAATAGCTTGTTTTCATGATTACCAGGGACACAGATAGCTGTCCCGGCTGTCACCATGTTTCGTACAAGTTTAACTGTATCAAGGATACGTGTACCTCTGTCTACTAAATCACCAAGGAAAACAGCTTTACGTCCTTGTGGATGGCAATAAGTAGGAGCATCCCAGACTATATATTCTACCCCTCTGCCCCCCTGCTCCTCTGCTCCTCTGCTTTTTTCGTAGCCTAATGTTTGCAATAGGGTTTCTAGTTCATCACAGCAGCCGTGGATATCGCCGATGATGTCAAAGGGGCCGTGTTCGTGTTTTTTGTTGTTCCATAGGGGTTGAACTTCGATTTCTACATTGGTAATTTCTTCTGGTGATTTTAAGGTGTAAACGTAGCGGAAACCTTCTTTTTCTAAACCACGCAGGGAACGCCGCAACATTTGGGTGTGACGACGAATTACATGGGGGCCGAATTGGCGGTCTTCCCTCTGTTGGTTTCGTTCATGACATAATTCTTCTGATAGGTCAAAAACTATCGCCACCGCAAAGCAATGATACTGTTTCGCCATTTGCAATAAGGTCTTGCGGTCTTCTGGTTGGACATTGGTAGCATCTATCACTGTCAACTTACCTGCGGCTAGGCGCTTGGCTGTAATGTAGTGGAGAACATCGAAAGCATCCCCAGAAGCAGACTGATTATTTTCATCGTTGGAAACCAACCCGCGACAAAAATCAGAAGATATCACTTCAAATGGTTGAAAGTGTTGACGCGCAAATGTCGATTTACCTGCGCCAGAAGCACCGATAAGGACAACTAGGGAAAGTTCAGGAATAGTGATTTTCATAATAATTGGTAATTGGTAATTGGTAATTGGTAATTGGTAATTGGTAATTGGTAATTGGTAATTGGTAATTGGTAATTGGTAATTGGTAATTGGTCAACAGTTAACTAATTCGGAAATAAATTGGCTGTATTCATCCTTCATGGGTAAATCTAAATTTCTTTTTATGCGTCGCCTGAATGCAGGAACAGTTTCACCTGTTATGGGATTAAATCCTGGCTTTTGATATTCTTCCCAATACAGCCCGACACCTCGCTTTTGCCAATTAGGAAGTTGATTAAAATTAATTCCATGTTGAAATAACATTTCATTTTTATCAGCTACAGATAATCCATTCATCATACTGGTTGCTTGGGTGGCGGTTTTACCATCACGACGTAAGCACCAATAACAATGAGCATTTAAAGCATTTCTGTGAGCGTCTTCATGTCGCCAACGAAAATAATTTACCACTTCTTCTATATTCGGAAGCTGAGAAATGCGACAGTCAAAGCAAGCAACATCACCCAATAACAAAGAAAATTTAGCGCTTGCTTCCCCTGCTAAAACTGAGTTGAGTTTTCTAGTTTTGCGGTTAAAAGTAGTTTCGTTATAAGCAAAAAGCAAAGAGATTTCATCACTTTGAGTATAAGCATACTTAATATCGATGCCACAATTCATCAGATGCTCTATTGTTGTTAGCATCATGTCACGGAAGCGGATATCGTAGGGAGATGCAAATTGATGTACTTCTTTGGTTAGGCGGGTAAAACTACGTCCATCTAACCTAGCGACTATGTAAAGCCCAGGAATTACACAATAATCATGGGCTGTTTCAAATACCCGCATTCTACTATCTAATTCATCAAACTTCATGCTGCCATTCCTCAACAATAAATGAGTAATTTAACTTTGATTTAACTGTGTAAATTGCATCAAATCCTTCTGTCCAATTGGGAATAACTAACTTTTTATATGTTCCTATTAATCCTACAAGTGGTACAATTTGTTTAGGTGGTCTTTGACTATTCCTTTGCTTGCATTGTTCTAAATCTGCTGGAAAATAATAAGCCATAACTCGAAATTTATGAGTTTTTGCTGGGATAATATAACGTTCTCTGTCTTCAACAGTAGGGTTAGTATTATCTACAACAAAAGGCTGTTTACCCTCTAAACAAGCTTGTAGAAAGATTTGCTCTCGATGACGAGTCTTAAGCATATCCATATTAATGCGGATGTGGGTATTGAAAAAGTAATCTCGATAAAAAGTAGACTTACCTACACCCTGAATACCAATAAAGATAATGGCTTCCATTGTTGAACATTCGTGATGCGTAATTTGCTGGTAACATTAACTTAAATCTTGCACGTTCTTAATAAAATGGTGGTGGGCAATGCCCACCCTACGAAATAATCAGATTTCTAGTTTGTTATTTTATTGATAAAAAATTGTAGCAAGATGTAAGTTACTTTATTTATTTCTAAACACTGCCATTTGTGTGGGTGAACCTACTTCTGAATCTTCTTCTCCTATTGGTTGAAATTGCACGTTATAACCAAAGCGTTCTGTAATTTTATTTGCCCAGGTTTGGAATTGCGATCGCGTCCATTCAAAGCGATGGTCTTTATGTCGCAGTTTCCCCGCCGGGAGGTTAGGAAATTTGACGTTATATTCAATATTTGGTGTAGTTACTATCACCGTTTTTGGTCGAGCAAATTCAAATAAAACTCGCTCGAATGCACCCAAACGTGGTAAATCAAGATGTTCGATTACCTCAATTACCGTCGCCGCATCGTAACCATGAAAGCGTTTATCTTGATAGGTAAGCGCACTTTGAATTAATTGTAAACGTTCCCATTGGTTACGGGTTAGGCGCAAGCGGTCTAATCTTTCTTGAGCAATTTCTAATGACCTGTAGGATACATCTACACCTGTAATTTGCTCAAAAAAGACATCTTGCAAGAGTATTTTTAATAAATTTCCTTGACCACAACCTAAATCAATTACGCGCCTAGCATTGCTTTGTTTTAATGCAGCAACCACCGCATTCATACGCTGTTGATTAAGACTAATTGGTTTTTCTACAGCCGCTTCTTCCTCAGCGTGGGTTTCCTCCATACTATCAGGGTCGGGGTTATCTTCCTCTGCTAACTGTGCTAAAGCTGTACGAGTCAGGCGCTGTTGTCTTTTGAGGTAACGGCGGGTAATTTGTTCTTTTGCTGGGTGTTGCGATAACCAACCTTCACCATGACGTAGTAATTTCTCGATTTCATCATCATTTACCCAGTAGTGTTTGTCATCATCTAATACGGGAATGAGGACGTAGAGATGACTTAATAAATCACTCAAGGTTATAGTGTGGTGGAGTTCAACTGTAAAATAGCGACTATCACCCCAATCTGGAAATTTTTCATCTAAAACATGACCTTGGGCGTTAACAGTATAACCCAAAGGCTCAAATAATTGGCGGAGGAAAGCTTCACCACCACGACAGGGTAAAACTGATAGTTTCGCCACCAAAGGTAGAGGCGTTTGTGCTAATTCTGGTCGGTCTTTGCTGCGTCCACCTAAAGCCGTGCTAAATACTTGTGCGATCGCCACACTCATAAAAGATGATGCCACATAAGGGCGATCGCTCACATATTGTGCCAACGTCGCACCCTTCCCCCGCACCAACTTCACCGGGTCAACATCCAACAACAGCGCCACCGTACAACGTTCCTCATTCGCTTCCGGGTAAAATACGTGCGCTTGTCCAAATGACAGCGACAACGACTGACAACGGTCTGGGTGTTTATGTAGTAAGTAGCCTAACTCTGTCGCTGGGGTGTGGGTGGTGGTGATAGTCAGCAGCATTCACTTATGTCAGTTTTAGTGATTAGTTAATGAATACCGCTTCAATTTAAGCGATTACGGAAATTAAATTTCGATATTATGTTAGATTTTATGAAAATATTATAGATGAAGGCAAACAAACTTAAAAGTAAAAAAATTATAACTATATGACATTACAGCTTAAAATCGACTATCCAAAAACATTACCAGATGCCTTACAAAAGACACGAGAACAATTTGAACAAGAAGCTAAATGGGCAATGGCAGTAAAATTATTTGAAATGAAACGTATATCTTCTGGTATGGCGGCTGAATTATTAGGTACAGATAGGGTTTCTTTTTTACTCAACCTGCATCATTATGGTGTAGCCATGATTGATTTCACAGAAGAGGAACTCCTGAGTGATTTAGAGAATGCCTAAAACTGATAAAATAGTTATTAACACTGCTCCTTTAATAAGTATAGTAGCGGCAGTTGGTGATTTAGAGATACTGATTATGCCACATAAAGGCGATCGCTCACATACTGTTCCAACGTCGCACCCCTCCTCCGCAACAACTTCACCGGGTCAACTACGTCATTTTAATTAAATATTTACTGTTGCTTTTTCTTGTACAGACTGGAGAAAATGAATTAATTCTTGAATAAATGGAGCTTGGCGTAAAATTTCTAAATCCTCATTAGTTAACTCATTAATAACTTGGGAAAAACTATCCTTGTTGTGAGATTGAGAAAGCAATTTTTTTAATGTTTTACAAGGTTGAAAAGCTGCACTAGTAAGCATTTCTTGAGAAGGTTCGTATCCTAATAAACGCGAAAGTAGCCCAATATCCTGAAAGAAAATAATTTCTGTTTGAGGTACAGCAGCAATTACTTTAATTGGTGTATTAACAGATACGCTTTCAACTAGTTCCTCAATATTTTTAAGGCGTTCTTGAACTACTTCTGGTGCTACTGAATCGGCATCAACCACAATAGCAACTGGTACTTGTCTACGAACAATCAAGGAACGTGCCAGCGATTTGACGGCGGATAGTCCACCAGCCGAAACAATTTCAACGTTGTTTAGTAATTCTTCTGGTAGAACAAGCTTAAGTAAATGTACATCAAAAATTCCTTCACAAACAATGTAGGCAATCATGGAATATCTCTCTCTCTTACGTCATAATCCGGTAATCCATCTTCTACGCATACTTGATATTTAAGAGTTAACAATTCACAAATCTCTTCTTTCTCTAAAGCATATTTTATTTCTTCTCCAGTCCATAAAAGAATTGTCTGCGGTAATGAAAAATAGGAAAGATGACGAGCCGGATCAGTAAAACCAGTTCGACTAAATACTAATCCAATTGTACTGGCAGGACGGCGTAAAAGTTGATTACGGAGTTTAGCAATAGGAGCAATATCAACGTTTGTTTTGTCGGCAAAATCCTTGCTTTCAACTAGACAAGACAAACCTCCGTAGTAAATAACACCATCAATTTGCTCAACTTCTTCTCCAAACAGTTTTACTCTGTATGGCCACCTTACTTTTGCACCGTCTAGTTGAAACGCTCATAATATTAGGTATTCAAAAGCTTTACCTGCATCCCATCCGGGAGTGTTACGAGTCTCAATGTTATCCCATAGCGATCGCAGTCCATCCCATTGCAGCGATTGAATTATACTTTCGTATTGTGCTGCCCCAGTCAATTCTCATCCTCCAAATATTTATACCATTTCTTGAACAAGATGCTTCACTGTAGAGACGTTGCATACAACGTCTCTACATGATTAGCGAGTAAGTTGGAGAAAAACGCCACCTTTCAAAGTTCCCGCCTCATTACCGTAACTACTGAAAGTGAGCGATCGCAAATTTTCAAAGAATGGTTTTCCTACTACTTCTATCAGCTTGAGTATCGGTATTTGCTGCTCTACTAAATTTTGGCTCTTTGTCCAGTCTACATATATATAACCTTGATTTGGTTGGGGAATGACAGCAATACTATCTTGAAAATTGCGATCGCTAATGACAGACTTCTGTTGACTATTCACAACTTCATAGATAGTTGCTAAGTCAGAGGCAAAAATCTCATAGTTCCCTAACGTTGTATGTACCCCTTTGACATTTGCTTCTACCGTAAATGATGGTTTTGCACTATCAGTTTTTGCTGTGGTTAATTCTGTCCAAGCGGTGACTTTTTGCTTGTCTAGAGTAATTGTATTACTGCTGAGTCCACTAGATGAGGCGATCGCATCTAAACGCGCAATTCCTTCTGGTACAGTTTCTACTTTCTGGGTCACAAAAATCCAGTCAGGACTTGCTTTTCCCACACGGGGAACTAACGCAACTGCATATTCACCCTGTACCCAGCTAAAAATATCTTGCTGTAAATCGATACCCTGTTTACTCTCCACATCAGTTAAGGGTTGCACTAATCTTGCAATGATATCTGTTCCTGAACCGGAGATGGCTGTTTTGGCTTGTGTCCACAGTTTGGCTAAACCACCCTTACCTAAGTTATCTAAATGGGAACCGGAAATGACTAAACCTGCTGATGCGGGAACATATTCTAATGCGCCTACAGGTTTGGATAATTGAGAAGATGTTGGTTCAATTTCCAAGTCAGTGAGGAAGTTAGTTTCTGCGAAAATTCCCTGAGAATTTAAGGTCAGAGCTACAATTTCACTATCATAAGTTGGTTCTGGTAGATTCAAACCTTGCCATTGTGCAACTAGCGGAAGGTTAAGAAAAGCCACAGCTACAGAACCTTTAGGTAACTGTTGAGTAGCTTTTTGGTATTGAGGAGAACTCAACAAGTTTAAATCAGGAGCCTGGACATTATTAATCGCATCACGTAAAACTTTCGGATTATTGGCGAATAAGACAAAATTATCCACCACCGCACCAGCTAAAGAATCAGACTCAGGTAAGGAACTATCATAAATAAGTTTTGCGCCTTTATATTCTTCCGTCGCTAAGTTTGCACCAGCTAACACCCGTTTGGAGAACAATAACTGGAGAAATTCCTGGCTTTTGGCTGGCTTGTCAGTCGCAAGCGCCATCAGATATCCTGGTTGCTTGCCGTTTTCCGGGTCACGGTCGATATCTAAGGTAGTGACAGCCAGCGTAATTTCATCTTTCAGCCAGGGTTGAATATCTTGCTTGTAATCTAAGCCACTCTTCACCAACAAGCTATTTTTCAGTTTAGATAATTCTCCCGAACTGTCGAAAGATCCCAAACGGTCAGGATTAACCAACAGTGAAACCGTCACAGGAGCCAGTTTCGACACAAATACAGCCGCACTCGATTGAGAACTAGTAGCAATAAGCCTAACCGGACTTTTAGCAAAGAACAAGTTAAAGCCAACGATCGCCGCTACAACCAATGCGATCGCACCAGCAATTATAAAACCAGATAATGAGCGTTGTGTAGTCATTAGTCAGTTGTCAGTTATCAGTTATCAGTTGTCAGTTGTCAGTTATCAGTTGTCAGTTATCAGTTGTCAGTTATCAGTTATCAGTTGTCAGTTGTCAGTTATCAGTTATCAGTTATCAGTTGTTCTCCCTCATCTCCCCCCACTCCCTCATCTCCCTCATCTCCCTCATCTCCCCCCACTCCCCAATCCCCGCGTTTTCTGCCAACATAAATAATATAGGATTGATAACAAAAACCACATGACAGGTAATACTTCTGGGCAACCGATTACTCAAATTAGTGTAAATGAATTAGCTCAACGTCTTGCTAGTCAAGATGCAAATGTTCAGCTAATAGATGTACGCGAACCGCAAGAATTAGCGATCGCGCAAATTGAGGGCTTTGTCAATCTACCCTTGAGTGAATATGCTCAATGGTCAGAACGAGTACCCGCTATGTTCGATCCCCAAGCTGAAACTCTGGTATTGTGTCACCACGGAGTCCGTTCTGCTCAGATGTGTCAGTGGTTAGTCACCCAAGGGTTCACTAATGTCAAAAATATTGCTGGTGGTATTGCTGCCTATTCTCTTTTAGTTGATTCCTCAATTCCCCAGTATTAGCCCTTACCTATCCCCAGTCCCCAGTCCCCTGAAAGCTGGATTTTAATATTCCAGCTTATTTGTGCTATTGTTGACACAATTCTTGTCACTGAAAATGACATAAATGAAAGCCAAAACAATCAGGTCAAATCTACCTTTATCTAGCATGATAAATGTAGATCGCACCCTGGAAAATACGTATCTTACAATACAAAAATCTAAAATTATATATGCAAAAATACCTAAAAATTAAATAAAACATTATCAAACTTTTCTTTTATCAGCCTGGGAAATAAGACAGCAACCAGGGAAAGTTAATAATAGTTATTACAATAGAAATATAAGTCTACATTTTTAATTAACTGTTATTAATTTTTGCTTTAAAACCTCACAATTTTTAAAACTTACTTAAAATTTGCCTTCTGACAAACAATCCTATGCAAGTTCAGTTGACTAATCGACAACAGCATATACTTTGGGCAACGGTACGTCATTACATAGCTACGGCAGAGCCTGTAGGTTCAAAAGCCTTGGTGGAAGAGTACGACCTGGGTGTTAGCTCGGCGACAATTCGCAATGTCATGGGCGTACTGGAAAAATCTGGGTTACTGTACCAACCACACACATCAGCCGGAAGAGTACCTTCTGACTCAGGTTATCGCATTTATGTTGACAAGCTAATCACACCATCGGAAGTGTTAGCCAAAGAGGTAGAGTTAGCGCTACAACAGCGTCTCCAATGGGAAGACTGGAGTCTAGAGATTCTGTTGCAAGGAGCCGCGCAGATTTTGGCTAGCTTGAGTGGGTGTATTAGCTTAATTACCATGCCGCAAACCAACACAGCCACAGTCCGACATCTGCAATTAGTGCAGATAGAGGCGGGGCGCATCATGCTGATTTTGGTAACAGATAATTATGAAACACATTCCAAGTTAATGGATCTACCTCCAGGTAGAAGCGAAAAACCTGATACCGAAGTCATAGATCGAGAATTACAGATAGTTTCTAACTTCTTAAATAGCCACTTACGCGGGCGAAGTTTGTTAGAAATTAGCACCCTCGATTGGAGTCAATTAGACCGGGAATTTCAACTCTATGGGGAGTTTCTGAAAACTTCCGTAGCAGAATTAGCTAACCGGACGGCTGCACCTGCGGCTACTCAAATTATGGTGCGGGGTGTGGCGGAAGTTTTACGCCAGCCAGAATTTTCGCAACTACAGCAAGTGCAAACCATCATCCAACTCTTGGAAGAAGAACAAGAGCAACTATGGCGGTTAATATTTGAAGAACCGGAGTTGGAAGATACCAACAAATCAAAGGTCACAGTGCGTATCGGCGCAGAAAACCCGCTAGAACCGATTCGTACCTGCTCCCTGATTTCCTCTACCTATCGCCGGGGGGTGGTTCCCTTGGGTAGCGTGGGAGTTCTAGGCCCTACCCGCCTAGACTACGAAAATGCGATCGCAGTTGTAGCGGCGGCGGCTGATTATCTTTCAGAAGCGTTCAGTTAACTAAATGAAATCATGGTCAGAAAAATTGCCTTTGGGGTGCTGTGGTTAGGGTTTGTCTTTTATGCCTTTGTCCTTGCTCCTCCCAATCAACCCGACACATTCGAGCTAATCAAAAACTTGTCCACCGGACAATGGCAAGGCATTAACCCCCTAGTCATAGCATTATTTAACCTCATGGGCATCTGGCCGATGATTTATAGCGCCCTTCTGTTTATTGATGGTAGAGGGCAAAAAATCCCAGCTTGGTTATTTGCTAGCGCTTCATTTGGGGTAGGTGCATTTGCGCTGCTACCTTATTTAACTTTACGGAAAACCAACCCCGCATTCCCTGGTACAAAGAACACCCTAATTAAACTCCTAGATTCTCGCATCACTGGCATTATACTCACCATAGGCACAGTAATTTTAGTTAGCTACGGTTTACTCCAAGGAGATTGGAGTAACTTTATACAACAGTGGCAAAGCGATCGCTTCATCCATGTCATGAGCCTAGATTTTTGCCTACTTTGCCTCATCTTCCCCGCCCTACTAGGAGATGATATGGCGCGGCGCAATTGGCAAACTCAATTATATTGGTTATTCGCCTTAATTCCCCTATTCGGCCCCTTAATTTACCTCTGCTTACGTCCACCACTACCAGAAACAAATGTAAATGTAGTATCTAACCAAAAAGTAGGGGTATAGATTTTTTCCGCTTTGCCGTTAACAATTCAAAATTCGCGCATTCACGCATTCGCGCATTAAAGACATTTTGCCTACGGCACGCTACGCGAACAGTTGGGGATTTAAACCCCAACTGAAAATTTGCTACGTACAGACGTAGGGGTCTTTAACCCTCGGAATTACGATAAAACAATAATTTACCTCACGCAAAGAACCTCCACGTTAAAAAATCATACCCCTCCCAAAACAATCATGAAAACTCAAAAAAAAGGGAAATCTCTACCACCCAAACTAATTATCAGCTTAGGTAAATTTGTCTGGACAACCATGTGGCAAATCATGATGTCCCAAATTGCCCCCCGCAATCAAACAGGAGAGTATATTCGTCCCAGTAGCCAATTTAGGAACTTTGTCAAAACTGGGGAAGATAGCCGCTACCAACCAGCAGCAGGACGTTATACACTGTATGTAGGCTTGGGTTGTCCTTGGGCGCACCGCACCCTAGTTGTCCGCGCCTTGAAAGGATTAGAAGATACAATTTCAGTATCTATTGTTGCTCCTTCTGCGTCTTCTGGTGGTTGGGTGTTCAAAACTCCAGAAGAAGGTTGTCAAACTCTGCCTGAATTATACGCCCTTGCCGAACCCGGCTATACTGGACGCTCCACAGTGCCAGTATTGTGGGATAAACAAACTAAGACGATTGTAAATAATGAGAGTGCTGACATTATTGTCATGCTGAACTCAGAATTTAACGAGTTTGCCTCAAATCCTTCGTTAAATCTTTATCCTGAAGAATTAAAGGAAAAAATCGACTGGTGGAACGAGAAAATCTACGCTAATGTGAATAACGGCGTATATCGTTGCGGTTTTGCCCAAACACAAGAGGCATATCACAAAGCCTGTGATGAACTATTCACTACTTTAGATGAAATTGACACAGTACTAGCTAATAGTCGCTACCTTTGTGGTGACAGCATCACTTTAGCTGATGTGCGCCTATTCACGACCTTATTCCGTTTTGACATTGTTTACTACAGCTTATTTAAGTGTAACCGCCGCAGAATCCAAGACTATGAAAATTTAGGCGCTTATCTTCGCGACTTATATCAGCTTAAGGACGTTGCTAGTACCTGTGATTTAGAAAGTATCAAACAAGATTACTATGGTAATTTGTTTCCCTTAAATCCAGGTGGGATTATTCCTTCTGGGCCGGATATGGCTTATTTATTGAAAGCAAGCGATCGCCACAACATCAGCAAGTTATGATCAGCTTACGAGTCGTGATGCGTAAAGAAAGCGTCATTCATGCGGGGGTAAAGCGCGAATGCGCCGAATTTATTCGGCTTTAAAAACAGTTTGCCCGTTTTTAAGATATCATAGGTAT
>NZ_JACJSG010000048.1 GCF_014697625.1 Anabaena azotica FACHB-119
TTCAAAGCTTTCACAAAAGAAAACTCATGTCTGAGAACCTTGCTAAGACGATATAAGTCTTTCTGCCCTACACCTCGGTTATCCATCCAAAAACGAATAGCTTTGTTGCGAACGAATTGACAGGTTCTCATCGCCTCATCAATGGCTGCATATTGAGTTGTTTTCCCTTTAGCTTTAAACTCTAAAACAATCATTTTACGTGGAAAACTTCTACACAAATATTCTACCATAATCAAAGCCGTCCAAGAAGGACGGGGCTTTAGACCCAGTTTCTTGGTAAATTTCATATTGTCAAAGTATAAGTATGAGGTATTGTGCTTTTATGGTTTATTGACTGTTAACCGTCAACAACTAATTTAACTTTGACAGCAGTTGATTTGTCACAAGAGAAGATTGGCTATGTTACTTATGGCTCATAGTAGAAATAAAAGTATAGAAATTCTATTTTAATTTTGAAAAAATGTCGCCACTTTGTAGGCCGATGCACTGCCCACCCTACGTACTATGTTATTAATGTCTCATAGTTAAAAACAAAAGTATTAGTTATAGGCAAATACTGAGTGGTTTCGACAAAACTTTACACAAATTGCCTATTCTTGCTATTAAAATTTTAAAGCTATAGAAGAATGTTACTGCTATGCAGGATACTAACTCAGCATCTATCACTCCCAGCCAAAACAAAAAGATAATGACTGACGTGCTGCAAATCGGCAATCGTACTATTAAAGCCAGTGAAATCCTTCCCTTACTGGCTAATTATCAACTACTACCCCAATTATTACGAGAATTAATTATTGA
Organism: Anabaena azotica FACHB-119; assembly: GCF_014697625.1. Classification (GTDB taxonomy): domain Bacteria; phylum Cyanobacteriota; class Cyanobacteriia; order Cyanobacteriales; family Nostocaceae; genus Trichormus; species Trichormus azoticus_A. The sequence continues at coordinate 799 of NZ_JACJSG010000048.1, forward strand.
TGAGGCGATCGCAGCAATAGATTGTCAACCGGAAGAGTTAGCTCAAGCTAAACAGAGATTTTACGCAGAAAAACAGTTAACCCAAGTAAGTGACATTCAAGCATGGTTAACACAACAAGGTTTGACCATCGAAAAATTAGACAATATTATTACTCGCAAGATCAAGTTAGAAAAATATAAACAAGCCACTTGGGGGCCGAAACTGGATGCTTATTTTTTCCAGTTGAAGGGCAAACTAGATAGAGTAATTTATCACCTCCTGCGGACTCAAGATGCAGGGTTGGTGCAAGAACTTTACTTCCGCCTACAAGCCAAAGAACAGTCTTTTGCAGAGGTAGCACAAAAATATTCTCAAGGCCCAGAAGCCCAAACTGGTGGTTTAGTCGGCCCTGTTGAACAGAGTACACTGCATCCAGCAATGGTACAGCTACTATCTAATTGTCAACCTGGACAAATTTCACCCCCAACTCGCATTGCTGAGTGGTTTGTAATTGTGCGGGTGGAGAAGTTTATTCCCGCTCAATTAGATGAACCAATGAAGGCGCGGCTTTTGAATGAGTTGTTTGAGGGTTGGATGCAGGAACAGCAAAAGCAAGTTGTCATTAGTCATTAGTCATTGGTCATTAGTGATTTTGTTTGTGCTAAGGCACAAAGTCATTTAAGGGACGTTTGCCTACGGCACGCTACGCGAACACAATTAACCCTCCATTCCTCCCACCATCAAACTAACTACAGTTTTGATGGGGGTCTCCTGGAGGTTTAAGATGAATAGTTACTACAGTTAGTAGATTTATGGACAAATATCCTAAATAGCTACTTTACCCGGAGTAATCCGAGAAGGGCAAACTGCTTTTGCCCGCTATCCCTAAGCTAAAAGCCGCAGGGACTACCTTTTTTGTTATGTTCATATTAGATTAATTGGGTATATATAAGTAGATTTTCAATAAATATTTACAACACCCCTATTTTCAACTCAGAATAAACTGCTAAGGTTTCTTGATTAACACGCCCAACTGTCAGCCTATCTATATTTTGTTGTGCTTGGTCTTGCCAATGATGTAGTAGACTAGGCTGGCTGAGTAATTTTGTCAGTGCGTTTGCTAAAGCAGAGCTATCTTTTACTGGCACTAAAACACCTGCCCGCCCATTATCCAATGCTTCAGGTATACCGTCTACATTGGTGGCAATAATAGCACAGCCTGCTTCACGGGCTTCTGGAATCACTAGGGGAGAAGGGTCACGATGAGACGCGAGTACAAATATGTCTGCGGCTAATAGGTAACGTTGCGGTTCTGGTTGGAAACCTGCAAAATGAATGCGTTGGCTAAAACCTGTAGCTTGTGCTTTTTCCTCAAAAATATGCTTTTCGGGGCCATTTCCTACTATATATAGGTGCGCTTGGGGAAAATCTGAGGCGATTTGCGCGAAAGCTGCAATTAGCTCACTAATACCTTTACGTTGATACATTCCGGCGACTGTAGCGATCGCCGGATGTTGTAATTCTACAGGTAAATACTCTTTCATACTACGAGTGCGGACACTACCTAATGTACCATTAGATACCACCTGCAGTTTCCGCTCAGGTATGCCACGCCTAGCCATTGATTTAGCAACAGCATGACTGACAGCAATGACCCGATCTGCTAATCCCATCAATATGGCACTGCGTTGAAATTCGTTGTGTACGGTGGCGACTAAGGCGTAGTCAGCAGAGGCTTTAAGAACTCTCCCTAGCACTACCCCCGTCATCATGTGGGCGTGGACGATATCTGGTTGAAATTCTTTGATAATTCCTCGATAACGTCGAGTAGCATGAATTAAATTTACAGGTGTTCTAGTTTGGTCTAACTCAAAGTGTTTAACACCATACTTTGTTAATAATGTTTCATATTCTCCGCCAGCCGATGCTACAGCTACATCATGATGATTTTTGGCTTGTAGACAAGCTAAATCTACAGCTACGTTCACGATACCATTACCAATTTCGCGGACGTGATTCAAAATATGTAGTATACGCATCAGACTCAGCTAATATAAGTTCTCATTACAGAAAATAAATCTCTATCTAGTGGCAATTATCCGGAAGTTTTTGTTAATTGTTAGTTGTCAGTTGTTTTTGCAACAAATACAGCAGGGAACAGGGGACAGGGAACTGGGAACAGGCTTGAAAGTTTTTTGTTACATGGCTTTTGGGTGAAATTTGTAACTCAATTACCCGCAATCTGCTGTAGCTTATTTCTGGGCTATTTTTATATATTTTGACAACTGACAACTGACAACTGACTAACTAGGTAATCGATACATTATTACTTTTCCTCTGGCGTTCTCTTCCAAAAATACTAAATATTCGCCATTGGAGCGACGAAAAGCGCGGATACCGTAGGGTATATCTATCCAGCCTCTTTCAGCGCCTATTTCTGAGCCGGGTGTTAATAGTTGAATTGCTTCTCCTGTGCTGGCTTTGTAGACATACACTCCCCCTCTTTTACTATCAGCAGCAAAAACTCTGTCGCCAACAATATCCATTGCTTTAATGTGCAGTTTGGGATCAGCTTTAGTATCATAAGGTAGGGCTATGCGCCATCTAATTTTTTTGTTTTTACTCCAATTGTCGTAACGGATAATTTCTGTACCAACTAATCCCCAATCACCATCAAGATTTGGGCGATCGCTAGTATAACCTCCCAAATACATCACATCTTGTTTGGGAAAATACTTGATTCTGGTCAAAGTTGTAAAAGGTGCGGGCATAGGTATTTTTCCTCCCGCCGCTTTGCCATAAATTGGACAGCCATTACTATCTAATTTTTGCCAGGGATAACGTTTGATATAGCCTGCTTCGGCGGCTTGCCAAATATCTCCTTTGCTGTCTATTTCCCAACCCCAAACCGAACTATCTTCTTCGCCTAAGACTTTGTATTCATCATTTTGAATTGCACCATCACCATTGGTATCATGCCATAACCAACTACCTTTCTTGGGCTGGTCAGCAGGCCAGTCAAGATGATCTTTGCCAAAGATACCACAAGGAACGGCTATCTCTCCATCAAAACGATAAATTAATAGGCGTTGTGACATCATATCTGAAGAGAGATATAGTAACCGCTTCCCACTTAAGCGACGGACAAAGGCGGCTGTGGGTGAGGTGTGTAGCCGTCCATCATCTGGATAGCGGAATTTGTCTAAAGTATATGCTTTATACGTCCATTCTTTGCCGTTATTTTTGCTGTAGTCCATGACAAAGTGTTCGTTTTTGGTGAACACATCTCTACCATCAGTATCAGGATCAGCATCGGCGTTATCTACGAATTGCAAACCGAGTAAGCGCCATTGGAGTTTTCCTGATGGTGAAAACTTTCTTAAGTCAGTACCTGTGTTATTAAATCCGTTGTTACTGATGTAAATATTGCCTGCGGTATCTGTACCTACTCCGGTAATACCATAGAGTTTCAAATCTTGGACTTCTCCATAAATACCTGTATAGAGTCCGCCTTTTTCGCCAAAAGTGCCGACTAGTATAGGTTTGTTGGTGATGTTATAGATGATGACTTGCTGACGCTTACCGTTGTCAGCTACTAATAGTCTACCTTGGTCGTCGAGGGCGATCGCCGTTGGGTTAGCAACATCGGTAATTTGTTGGGGTAGTCGTTGACCTTGGGGCGAATAACTGACAACTTTTTTGTTTTGAATTATCCATAGGTTATTCTGATTATCAATAGCGATCGCACCTGGATCAGTCACTTTAAAGCTGCGTAGTTGCTGCATCGTGTCGATATTGTAAACAAGAATGCGATCGCTAGCAGGATCACTTACATATAACTCATCGCCTCTGGTTGCTAACCCTGTTACCTCAGTTTTATTATTGATGATGAGCATACTTTTATCCCAACCACGCCCCCCAGGGAAAGGTGCAGGTTTCCCAGACAAGTCATAGCGCCTGACATTGTACCAAACAGTTCCCTCTGGCGGATAATCTTCACCTGGCTTACCTGAGTTTGACTGCTGCATAGCCAAATATATGTACCGTTGATTCCCGGTAATAGCTATTCCGCCTAAGCGTCCCCAGCCATGTAAGTCGTCAAGTTTACCAATTACATCACCATCTTTATAAATACCTGCTTCTCTACCGCCTTCATCCCAATGACTAGCGACGTAAGCTGTACCATTTGGCGCAACATACATCCCCGCCATGTAAATTTGCACCCATTTTTCACCACCAAAACTATTACCTATCCAAGAAGTTTTGTAGGCTGGTTTATTTGCTGTTTTATTTGATTCTTTATTAGTTAGCTGCACCAAGGTATTGTGAGTTATTTTCTCAGTAATTGTTGGTACTGTATTGACAACCCAAGGTATATAACTGCCTATAGGATTAATGATTATCACCATCAATATGGTGAGGATGAACAGATATATTTTTAAACTGCGGAAGTTGCGATTACGGGTGATTTTTTTAATATACCTAATACAGTTTTGGTAAAAATTGTTAAAGCGTGAGGTTAATCTTTTTTCCATAAAAATATTTTAATGGTTAATTAGTGGTGGCATTTAGATGATTATTTAACCACAGAGGCACAGAGACATAATAATACCGCAGGCTAACGCACCAACTGATATTTTGCTATTTCATGACTATTTCTGACAACGCACCCGACTAGACTCTGATGCAAATCTATATATAGCAATAGCCAAGACAGTTAGGACATGAGGAAATGAAAAAACTTAGACAGCAAAAGACTTTTAACTCTGTCACCTGTCACCTGTCACCTGTCACCTGCTATAAATGATTTATTCTTGAAGTTTAATGTTATATCAGTAAAATATAAAAATTTTTTTGGTACAGGACTTATGCAACTGGCACTTGGGGTAGGGTGCGTCAGATGTGGAAAATTCCTTAATTTGTCGGAAATTATTGGGGCTGACGCACTCTACATTTACTGGTAATTAGGCAGGTGCTGTTAATTTTAAGTATTTTAAAATGCACTGCTTATACCATGCGCGAACACAATTTTAAAACTACCTCATGCACAGGCGATCGCTAAGGTATTATTGATGTTCATTGGCTTTATTTTCTTGGTTTAGTTTGCGGTTACGCATTTTGAGCAAAACTTGCTTAAATCTTTCAAAATCTTCTACACTCAGTTCTGTCTGTTGCCACACTTCCCGTTCCATTAAACGTTCAAACCAACTTTGCAAATTAGGATAATTACTAAAACTAATTCCTATTTTTGGCAACAAAGACAAATCTGTTCCCGCCACAATATCCGCCAAAGTAAACTGTTTACCAGCATAATAATAGCCATTACCTAAACATTCTGATAAAAATTTTAAACCTTTATCGATATGTTCATTTGCCTGCAAAAACTTGGGAGAATCTTTCGTTTCAAAAAGCAAAGGAATCATCTTTGGCAATAGTTCATGTGTAGTTACCATCTGTACCATTCTTACTTTCGCTAAAGATTCAGCATCTGTAGGTAACAGTGCAGGTATAGGATATTTAGCTTCTAAATAATCCAGAATTGCTAAAGATTCCACTACCCGAAAGCCATCATCTAGAATTACTGGAATGTGATGAAATGGGTTAATCTCTAGAAATTCAGGTTGCAATTGATCGCCATTGAGTTTCATGAGAACTGGTTCAAATTGAATTCCTTTTTCTAGTAATGTCCGCCATACACGACGAGCCATAGGTGAGCGAGGATTGTAATAAAACTTGAGCATAAGTTTTTCTCTCCCGAAAAAGACCGATAGGTTTGTTAAACAACAAAAAAAATTCTACAAAATACTGTTCAGACAACCAAACACAAGTAATAAAGCGCCAACTAAAGAACCAATCGCACCTATCATATTACCTGTATAGACAATTTTATTTTGTACAGGCCCATCATTAGCTAGACCACGATGACCTACCCATGCACCATAAGGTAAAGCTATACAAAATCCATATCCTGAAATCACAGATGACCACACCAAAATTGAACTAAACAAAGGGTTTAATTCTAAACTGGGTAAGACAGCAGAAAAAGCAATCATTGTAGTTCCACCCATTGATAAGCCTGAGTGTGCAACACGCCATCCACGAACAATATCTTCATGAGTTTTTTGGTTGATAGCTACGCCATAAGGTATTCCTGAAAGTAATCCAATTAGTAGAACTATACCGCCGTGTAGTGTTAAATGAATAGCTAATTGATTCATAATTTAATTGTTATGATCTGCTTAATTAGATTTTTTGGTAGTTAAATATTTATGTTGTAGTTCCTCTGGAATAGTGATTGGACGACCAGTTTGCAAATTTACAAATGCACCTTTCTGTGTAGCTACTGCTGCTAACTGATTATTAGATAAAATTTCTGCTTGTACAGTCCATTTTAAGCGTCCTAAATCGCTAGCCCATAAGCGTCCTATTACTTGATCAATTAACTTAATTGGACGTTTATATTCAATTTCCGTCCCAGCAAGTACAGGTACATATCCTTGTTCCATTTGCTGATGAATTGGCAAATGTTCTTCTAAAAATTTGAGGCGCAAATCCTCTAGCCACTTAATATACACAATATTGCTGACAATTCCAGCAAAGTCGATGTCATAGGTTCTCACAGGTATTGTTAACACTACTTCTAATGGTCTATGTGAGTTGTTCGTTGTTAGCATAATCACTCCTATTTATTTCAGACTTATCGGTCGGTTATTACCCAAAAAATTATCAGCGTTTTGAGGATGGGTTACGCATATAGCCTCAAACTTCTACTTTATAGTTAAGGTTTAATTCATCTCCTGGTACACCTCTAATACCCCAATTGTGTTTTGGGGTTTCCAAAATTGTAATTTCGATATCATCAACTGCAATTTGCAACTATTTGTTAATTTTCTTAAATATTTCTTGCAATAGATTTTTTTGGTATCGACAGCACGTCCCTCAAACATAACAATTTCAATAATTAAATAATTTTCAGTTCTATCAGGTGGATAGTAGAAATCGGTTTTATCCAGTGGGAAAAACCGATGAAATCTTTTCTCAGGGCTAATCTGTAAAACTTCCACCAGAGAAGCATGAATTATATCTGATAGTTCTGCTTTAATTGGGTTCAGTGTTTTTGCTAAACCATAAACTTTAACTTGTACCATTGATTTTCAGGTTATTTTCTATGTAATGATTAAGGTGATTAACTGCTCTTTGCATATAAACAGTATCGTTATAAAGCTGACTCATCATCATTGCACCTTCTAAAGTGGCAACTATGATAGTGGCAACTTCATCAGGATTTATATTATTTTGAACCTCTGCTTTCTCAATTCCCGTTTGAATAACTCGCCGAATCAGATTCAGCCAAGAGTTCATCGCCTGTTGACTACGTTCTCGTAATGCAGGGTGTGCATCATCACTTTCGACAGCCGTGTTGAGTAGTGGACATCCTCCAGCAATGGGTGGGTTTTCTGCAAAACTACCAAAGACTGCAATTAGTGCTTGGAGACGTTCTATTGCATGGCGCTTGCTACGTATGGCTATTCTATAGTGCTTGCTGATAGAGGCGATCGCATAATCAAAAGCCTGTATTGCTAGTTCATCCTTGCTTTGGAAGTGATTGTAAATTCCTCCTTTTTGCAAACCAGTCACACGCATGATGTCAGAAATCGACGCACCAGCATATCCCTGTTGATTAAACAGTTCCGCCGCTTGTTGCAAGATTCGAGTTTTTGTTTCTTCGCCTTTAGACATATTGTTTACAGACCAATTGGTCTGATTAAGTATGGCATAACATATAGCAGTTTGCAAGAGCGATCGCTTAATTTACCGTTTCTTCTTGCGAACCATCAACGATGTTCCAGACTCGCTGTGGGTATTGTAGGAGTTTTTGCCAGTGGCGATCGCTTAAAATTCTCCCTTCAACGGCGCGGAAGTCCCGGAACTTTGTCAAAGAACCTATTACTAACCAAAGCAGCCATATTATAAGTAATTAGCCAAACTCAATATTAGACAATGAATCAAAAGTCAATGCAGATATTTAAAGTCATCGAAGAAGCCATTACAAAACCGCCCATTCCCCATGAACCATATAAGCAATCATTGAAAGCCTGGGCTATGTATTGTTTACGAGATAGAGGCTTTAAAGTTATATACGCTCAAAATGCCGATTTTGCTATTGAAACCAAAGCCGGAGAAAAACTATACTTTAAAGTCTCCAATACCCCTGTTGATCAAGATAGCTCCATTAGCTGGATAGTTTGGGATAGCGCCAGCAAAAGCGCCAGCCTGATTCCAGAGGCTAGAGGTTAGAGGTTACGGCTAGAGGTTGGGGGTTAGAGATTGGAAGTTATATCAAGTTAGGCTAATTACTTATAATATGATTGTTTTGGTCGGTAATGGGTAATAGCTAATAGGTAATTGTTTTCTACCATTAGCAATTACCAATTACCAATTACCAACCCCGAAGATATGATAAGTGATTAAGCGGACATGATATTACCCATGAAAACCTTGTTATCTAACCCCTAGCCTCTTAATAAGAATATGCTTTTTCTCATCAAAACCAATCAAGCCTTGCTGCTGTAATTTACCCATCAATCGCGTAATTGTCACTCTAGTAGTACAACAAGCACTAGCAATATCTTCATGAGTGAAACGTACAATAAAGCGAGTTCCATCAGCTACAGATTCGCCAATTTCTTGTTGCAAAAGCTCCAATAAATGATACAAACGATCCTCTACCCTCCGCCTGCCGGCTATAGCTAAAAAAGATTCAGTTTGCTGTAAACGCTGCTGAATTTTTGGTAGCAAGATATGGCTAAGTATTGGGGTAGCAGCTATTTCTGTGAAATTGATTGATGCTAATTCCACATCTGAAAGAGCTGTAGCTTGATAAATAGATAAAGAAGTCATATTAGCCCCAAATACCATCTGCGTTTTTGCCAAACCTATCAATACTTCTTCGCCTGTTTCACAAAATGTACTCAGCTTGACTAAACCTTGACGGACATACCAAATAACAAAGGGATGCAGAGGAATATTTTCCCCTTTAGCATATATATTAACTGGACGATTTTGAAGCAAATAATTTTCATTATTTACTAAATTTATATCTTGTTGTTGGCGTTGATCAATTTGACGTAACAACCAGCGTAGAGCGTTTATTTCACCATTTTGATTATACAGGGCAACTACTGTTAAGGCTGCGTCAAAATACTCACCATGCAACTGCTGTAAGCATACTACTAATTCTCTGGTTTGATCAGTCTGTGATAATTGATTAAGCTCACTACGAAAGCTTTCTCTTTCTTCGAGGCGAATAAAATTAATGATTGATTTATCTACCAAAAGATGTTTTGGTGCATTGAGTAACTTTGCCGCCTTTAGGTTAGCTTTTTGAATAATTCCTTCTGCATTAGTTACTAAATACCCATCAGGCGCAAACTCAAATAAATCATAGTAGTGTTGGCGTTCTGCTTCTAATAAACTCCGCGTTTTTAGAAGTTCTTCATTTTGGTGATAAAGTTCCTCTGCTGCTAGCTGTACTAGCTTTGAGCTGCTATAAAGCTCCTTAAAAGCTTGTGGTAGTAAATCGGGGGGAATCCAAGGTAAAACGCTAGCAGTTTGATATAAATCTGCTAGTTGTTGATGTAATGCTTCTGCTCTTTGGATAAATAGTTCTATATTCACTGTATATGACCACGATTGCCGACAGATGTTAACCAATCACGCTCAATCTATTAATTCCAATAGTAGTAAAAATACCCCTGGAACTGCCAATAGTGAAACTTATAGTAAATAAAATTAAGGTGAGAATATAGCTCAGAATGTAAATTTATATAATTTTTAGAATATTTATTTACAAATAAGAAAAATTGTTAATGGTTTCATTACTGAGATAAAAACACTATTGAAACATAACTATTGATTATAAATATATTTCCAGGGCTGCACATACTAATTCATGGTTTATAACAGCAGCTTTATAGATAAACCTATAGATTACTACCTAAGACTGATATTTAAATCTACTTAGGGTAAGAAAACTCTCAAAAATCCGCTTAATATTAAGTTATGAGTCGTTTTGATGAGATAATCATGCTCAGTTAGTATACTAATAACTCCCTTTGGTGATTGTTGATGTTCGATAAGTGGTGAGCCTATTCATCAGGATAACTATTAGTGCATGGACTTACGTCCGTCTCTAGCATCAGAATATTTAAGACTTAGCATTGACAAACTTTTTGGAACTGGTGGATGGAGATTTTATAATTTTCACAACTCAGGTAGGATGTCCAGAGATATTTTTCAGCGAATTTGTATAAGCGATCGCTCCCAGGCAAAAATAGCTAAAATGATACTGAGCTATTAACGATAATACTGACGTGGGAATTTTCTCGTCAGAAACAAAGCAACTAACAATAACCCTTCAAAGGGAATAAAGGAAAATTTCAGGCTACAGCATAGCCAAAAAAAACCAACCAAAATAGAAACAACTCGCCATATTTGATCAGTCATTATTAGACTAATAGCTACAAAAAATATAGCTAATCCCAGAGTTATAAATGAAGTTAAGAGCATAACTATTAAACCTAGATTGATTTTGTGTTTTGTCTATGCTACAAGAGAACAAAATTTAATTCTCTGGACATAGTGTTATTTTCGTACTTAATTCATCAAGAAGACAGCGTAGATGGAAGGTGAAGCGAAAAATTCCATCTACGTCTTGCAATGGCTGACGGCAAAGCTAGCACCTGCGTAATAGATACAGGACTTACGCATAAAAACGAAAAATTAAGTGTTTGGGCAAGGGTATAGGGGTATAGAAGTGTAAATCTTTAAAAACCTTACACCCTGCCTCAACAGAAAACTTGGATGTGTAAGTCCTGAGATAATTGGTATTACACAGATTCTACCAAAATACTTTCTTGATTTTGGTGTAAAACCTTACGTAACCAAGGTGGAGGATTACCTTTAAGAGTTTGCACTAGCCTATTCAAAATATAGGTAATATCTTCCTTCTGTGAACGTGGTTTAATTGGCATTACACCTTTTCTAATTAACTTCGCAGCAGCAGTACCACCAATAGAAGCCACATACACAATTGTACAGTCAGATAAAGCTGCTATTTTTTGAGCTACTTTATCATTACTGTCGCCATCTTTGACTTGCGGTTTTACAGCTTCTTCCTTCTTCGCTTTTTTGCAATCACTCTTACCATGTTTGCAGCTACCTTCTTGCTTTTCTGTATTTTCAGCAGGCTGAGAAACTTCCTGATTAAAGCAGAGAGTTTCCAGAAATTCATAACCCCCATCTGAAATTTCGTAAACATCAATTTCCTGCGCCCAACCAAAGTGAGCATTGACATTTATTCTGTCACTTGTAGCAAATGCTATTTTCATGTTTATTTCCTTTGTTCATCAGTCACAACTAATTTCTGAAGCGTTCCTGCTCTGAATTGGCAATAATCGTTTTGCCTATACATAACAATTGCCGATAACTTGATAGGTAGCTATACTGCATTATCAAGATTAAGCAGATTCAAATCGGCTCTTATTATTTATCTTAAGGTCAATTAATTAGTTCTGGTAGCAACTAAAAGAACTTTGCCCTCCATTCCTCCTCAAAATTGGCATATCTTAGTCCCTCAATTATTTCCCCACAAGTAATCCAATTTACCTATAGAAACCTCTGTTGGAACTACATCATGGCTGTTTCTATGGTATTCACCCTGCCAGCCTTAAGTATTTATGCCTTCTTCAACCGCTACTTCATCCAAAGCGCCACGTTCACAGGCGGTAAAGTGTAGTCAGTTATGAGTTGTTTGTTTCCTCCCCCATCCCCCTCATCTCCCTCATCTCCCCCCACTCCCTCATCTCCCCCATCCCCCTCATCTCCCTCATCTCCCCCCACTCCCTCATCTCCCCCATCTCCCCCCACTCCCTCATCTCCCTCGTTCCCCACTCCCCGATCCCCAATCCCCAATTTTAGGCAACAAATTGCACTCCTAACGTGATATTGGTATTACAGCGACTTTATCTCTATATGCCAGTTAACAAACATTATGGGTTGTGTAATCCTGGCCAATGCCTCTGGCGGCTGGGTATGTCATCGCAGAGATAGCAGATAAGCTACAGAAACACTGTAGTAATAATGTTGTCTCGATTGAGATTGAGTCTCGTTTTATTAGCTGTGTTGAGCGTCAAAAACTTTAAGGGGAATCATGTTTAGAAGACTTATTGGCGTTGTTGTGGCTACTGTTTTACTGACTTTTGGGTTGATTATTGGTAGTGCAACAGCTGTGGAACTGGACGAAGCTACCCGGACAGTACCATTAAATGCTGACGGTGATACCATCACTCTCAGCCTTAAACAAGTAAAAGAAGGCAAACGTTTATTTCAATACGCTTGCGCCCAATGTCACGTCGGCGGTGTGACCAAAACTAACCAGAACGTGGGACTTGAGCCAGAAGCACTGGCATTAGCTACACCCAACCGTAATAATATTGAAGGTTTGGTGGACTATATGAAGAACCCCACCACCTACGACGGTGAAGAGGAAATTTCCGAATTACACCCCAGCACCAAGAGTGCAGATATTTTCACAGAAATGCGAAATCTGACGGATGATGACCTCAAAGCGATCGCAGGTCATATTCTCCTACAGCCAAAAATTCTTGGTGACAAATGGGGCGGTGGCAAAATCTACTACTAAAGCCAGTAATTTAGCATAAGTGCTGAGTACTGAGTACTGGGTGCTGAGAAAATGGAATTTATTGATTATCTTAATTTCCAGACTACACAGGACTCAGAACACAGTACTCAGGATTTTTCGCTCGTTATACCGTTATATATCACTGAACCAATCGCTCTGGATGTTGACGAAAAAGGCACAAAGCGTCTATTTTCACCACAAGAATTATCTCAGGGTAAAAAACTTTTCGAGCGCAACTGTATCAATTGTCATGTTGGTGGCGCGACTTTGCCAGACCCAGAAGTATCCTTATCTCTGGAAAAGCTTCAGGCTGCTAGCCCAAGAAGAGATTTGATTGATCATCTTGTCGCCTTCATGCGCCAACCCATGACCTACGACGGAACCCAAGAAACCTATTGGTGTCGTCAACTATCTCCCAGTTCAACATCACAACAGCAGGCTGAAAGTTTAGCTGCTTTTGTCCTCACAGCCGCACAAAAAGCGCCAGGGTGGGGTACAGACAGTTTTTGATCTATCACCCATGCACAAAATCAAGCAAAATTACATTAAGAAAAAATAATATTTACATAATAGTTCTGTACCTTAATTTTTTCTGCCGGAAACTTTTTATTGTCTGGAACCTAGTGTTTATTAGCGATCGCACCATATTTTTATTCGATTTATAGCTGGCAAAAAAAATTTTTTTCTGATCTACGACATATTGTCATATTTGGTGTTGATTTTATTTAAAATGAAATAAGAAAAATAAAAACTACTGGTTAGGAGAACGCCATGAATTTTTTTGCTACAAGCTGGCGACGCTTTAGTTTAGCTGTATTAACTGTTCTTTTAGTTGTTAGCAGCTTTGCTGTGTTTACACCCTCTGCGGCGGCAGAAACACACACAATAAAACTAGGTAGCGATAAAGGCCTGCTAGTATTTGAACCTGCAAAATTGACAATCAAGCCAGGCGACACAGTTGAATTCAAAAACAACAAAGTTCCTCCCCACAATGTTGTGTTTGATAACGCTCTCAACCCAGCTAAGAGTGCTGATTTAGCTAAATCTTTATCTCACAAACAGTTGTTAATGAGTCCTGGTCAAAATGTCAGCACCACCTTCCCAGCAGATGCACCCGCAGGTGACTACACCTTCTACTGCGAACCTCACCGTGGCGCAGGTATGATCGGTAAAATCACCGTTGCAGGCTAGAAATATCTGTCTGCAAACCGCTAGAGCTTCCTTGACTGTGTAGCCATAGTCAAAAGCGAAACCCCATAATTAATAATGGTGACGAGTCCTGTCCAGCCAAGAGTGACAAATGCCATGTAGCGAAGTCAGGAAGGGACTTGTCACCGTAAATTTTGGGTAAATTGCCCCCAAATCATCAATCGTAGAAATTAAAGTATATACTCTCCATAGAGTCTTAATTTCCAGAATCGTTTACCTATCTGGGTAGAGATAATTCTGGTGCTTCTGGCATCAGTTCCTAGAGACTGATTGAGAGGAAAATGCTTTGAGAATAATTTTATTAGTATTACTGCTAGCGATCGCTATATTTAAACTCATATTCACTAGTCCCGCCCTAGCCGCAGAAACGCCAACAGGCGCAAAAATCTTTGAGAATAACTGTGCTTCCTGCCATATAGGTGGCGGAAACATCCTCATTGCCGAAAAAACCCTCAAAAAAGAAGCATTATCAAAGTACCTGGAAAATTATGACACAGACTCAATCCAAGCCATTATCCACCAGGTACAATACGGTAAAAATGCCATGCCCGCCTTCAAAGACAAGTTAAGCAACGAAGAAATTCTCGCAGTCGCTGCTTACGTCTTCCAAAAAGCAGAGCAAGATTGGTCGAACCCTGAGAAGGACGGGTAGGGGGAGATGGGGCAGATGTGGTTCGACTTCGCGGTAATCGAGCGGAGTCGAGATTCACCAACCGGAAGATGAGGGAGATACTCATTCTCGGAACTTCCTAGTCCCCAGTCCCCCTCCGGGTTCGCAGTCGCCTACGGAGGGAAACCCTCCTGCAGCGCTGTCTCACCAGTCCCCAGTCCCTACTCTTTAGTTCCTTGCCTTTCCTGCTGCTGTTCTCTAGCTTCACGCAACTTTTCTAGGAGTGTTTTACTAGCATCTGTCGTTGAAGATGATTGATTTGTGTTAGCTGTCGGCTCAGATGAAGGTGAAGCTTCAACAGTTGGTGTTGATGCAGGCTGATCTTTTCTCAGTGGTAGCTGTGTTGTCGGCTTAGGACTAGTTTCTCTTAGTGGTAGCTGTGTTGCCGGCTTAGGACTAGCTTCTCTGAGTGGTAGTTGTGTTGCCGGCTTAGGACTAGCTTCTCTGAGTGGTAGTTGTGTTGCCGGCTTAGGAGTAGTTTCTCTTATTTGTAATTGTGGTAAAGGTTTTGGAGTACTTACTGGTTGATTACGATTAACTAACGGAGTAGAAGCTGGTTTAGGAAGCACCACATTAGGAGTTGTTTCTTCCGTCGCCGCATTGTTATTGCTGTTGCTTTGGATACGCAAGCTAAACGGATAACGGCTGATTTGCTGATCTCCCTTGGGGGCATTTTTCGTAAAATACTCCCTCGCCTTTGATTGCAACTCAGGAGCAAGAGTCTTGTCTTGGAATTTGATATCCAAAACTTTGCCTTCTGTATCAACTATCAAGAAACCCAGAACCGTACCTTCAATGCCTGGTTTATCTGTAGCAACCGTGCTGCGAATAACCGCCTTTTCTTGGGAATTTGGGTACTCTTGCTGAAGCGCTTTGCGTAGGTCTTCGTATGAGCTGACCTTAGCAATTAGTCCTTGTTCCCCTCTTTGCTCAGGATTTTCTGAGGGTAATGCGGGTGTCCGCACTGTAGACCCTAGCTGCCCTTTGGGAACACTTTGGCCAGCAAAAGCTAAATCATCCCCTGCTTTGGGAGTTTCAGCAATGGGGGCTATTAGCGGCTGAGTTGGAGCCACTGTAGCTGCATTATTAGCATCTGTAACTGGTGGAGTTGTATTGCTGGGCAGATTCGGCGGTAAATCATTAGGGATATTCGCCGCATTTAATTTTGGCAATTCATCTATAGGCAGGGGTCTGGGCGCTTCTGGTATTGCTTGCTGCTGATTAAAACTAGGAGGGGCTGCTGGTATCAATTTGTTCCCAGCCACGTTAAAACCATTACCGTATCGGAAATCTCTTCTGGCTATTTGCCGCAGAGGCTGACCTTTAGGTAAAGCCGCAATGCTATAACTACTAGGTGTTGTATAAACGGGTGGCAGTGAAATTCCAGGGGTTACTGGTGGCGGTAAAGGAGGTAAAGCAGTTGACTGAGCGTTCAGGTTAGGTAAGTTACTCAGTTGCGGTTGTTGAGGAAATTGTGATTGTAGAGGCAGTTGTCCAGGGAAACCAACTGCATTAGGATTGGGATTGGGATTTTGGCTTTGTGGCAGACGGCTTTGGTCTGCTTGACTTAGTTCTAAAACGCCAACTGTTTTTTGTGGTGTTTCATTGGATTTCTTAGAATCCATTGGCATCAATGGCACAATCAACGCAATAGCACCGTGGATGCCAAGAGAGGCTATTGCTGCTATCCCAGTTGGCTGGGCTAATATTTCTGGTATATTTTTTAGCAGGGAGACATAAGACATAGCTGTTATCGTTCACTCGGCTCGGTTGCAATTGAATAGCAGAAAAAATTTTATCTTGAATGCAATAAATGCGCCCTTTTAAAAATGATAGCTGTCTATGTAGGCACTCAACGGATGATCATTGCCTATTTGTTAATTTTTTATGTTTGACCTTAGCCATATTGCCTTGCCAAGGAATTGGGACTATCCAAGCTTACACATAAAGTAGTAACCCACTAGGGCGATCGCATCCCTCTAATTGCATAAATGTGGCAGAAGTTATCCTAGCCGATAGTTCTTTGCTTCTATTAAATTTTTGACAAGCCGCGATATATTACCACATATAATTTCCCAAAAATGTAGTCAGCTTTGCTATTTTCCCAAATATTATTTGCCAATTATTTTTAAAACAGTGAACAGTAAACAGTCCTGGCGGCATATGGTAGGGGATTTCAAATAGCCACTAACGCCTACCACTAGCTAGTGGGAGACCTAAACCCTTTTATTTAACTGATAACTGATAACTGATAACTGATAACTGAAAATGCCATTACCTACCATCATTGTCCCCGGATATCTAGAAAGCGCGATCGCCTACCAACAACTAGCAGCATTATTAGAACAATCAGGTTTCCCCACAATTACAGTCCCTCTAAGAAGAAGGGATTGGTTGCCTTTAATTGGAGGTAGATCCGTCGCGCCTATTATACAGCAACTCGAACACACCGTTAAACAAGCTTTACAAAAACATAACGCTACTCAAATTAACTTAATTGGTCACTCTGCTGGCGGTTGGATTTCTCGCATCTATTTGGGTGAAAAGCCTTATCCAGCAACGGGTAAGCTGCCATCTCTCTGGAACGCCCATCCCTTAGTAGCTACTCTCGTCACCCTGGGTACACCCCACACCAGCCAAGAACGCTGGACACGCTGGAATCTCAATTTTGTCAACAACAACTACCCCGGAGCTTTTTACAAAAATGTGCGTTACATTTGCGTCGCAGGGAAAACTATCTATGGCGAAAGGCAACGCGGTAGCTGGCTAGCTTACAGCAGTTATCAGTTAACTTGCGGCATAGGTAATACCTGGGGCGATGGCATCACACCCATTGCCTCGGCTCATCTAGTAGGCGCAGAAAATCTCATTATTGAGGGTGTCCGACATTCCCCTAGAAGCCCTGGAATTTGGTACGGTTCGCCAGAAGCCTTAGAAAGTTGGGTGCAGTATTTAATTTGAGGGAGTGGGGAGATGAGGGAGATGAGGGAGATGAGGGAGATGAGGAGAAAAACTGGTAACTGGTAACTGATAACTGACAACTGTCAACTGCCTTCTGCTTTAAAAAACCAAATTATTTTTATTTAAAAATTAAATATATTAATATTTCTTAAGTTAAAATTTAATAAAAGTACATACTATGCAAACAATAGGAGGGGTGAAATATGCAAAACACCCAGTTTGATAGGATTTTGCGACGAATTGCCACAGTATTATCGGTCGTGATTCTTTCCCTGTGTCTGATTTATGTATCTACAGGAATTTTGTTGTCCTTTTATTACGAACCGACAGCAGGCGGGGCATATAGATCACTGAGAATGATCGATAACGAAGTAGCCTATGGTTGGTTGTTCCATCGGGCGCATGATATTTCTGGTAATTTCATGATTGCGATCGCCTTAGTGCAAATTGTCGTCATGTTCTTAGGACGGCAATTTCGTAACAGTTGGCTGGTTGCTTGGGTGAGTGGAATTTTCTTTACTTTGAGTGCAATCGGTCTAGATTGGACTGCGATGCTTTTAGACTGGACTCAAGAAGGATATTGGCGTTTTAACATCGAGTTGGGAAATATTCAAGCAATTCCCCTAGTTGGTACGCTTTTGAAAGATATCATTACAGGCGGTGGAGCGATTAGCAGCTTGACAGTTCTGCATCTCTACACACTACATAATTATCTAATTACCATTGCTGCTGTAATTTTCGCTCTTGTACATTTAGCAGCTTTACTGTGGCAAGAACGGCAAATGTATGCAGAAGTGACAGAAGAACCTATTCAACTTACAGAAGCATCACTAGTAGAAAGTTGAGGCACTTTTGCTAAAGGTACTTCCTCTACCTCTGGTAACTTTTCCAGAACTAGAGGTGTGGACTGACTAGCACCAGATAAACGCTTTAAGAGATTCGGTCTGGGATCATGTAACAGGTAGATAAGGCGATCGCCTACTTCCCACTCTTGGTTTGCTGGGATAATGTGTAAGCTTTCTTCCCTCTCTACCAACAACGGAACCAACACCCCATTCCGAATCTTGTCTTGAATATGCTCCTGTTGACTAGCAAAATCAGATTCATTCAGAGTAGTCGTCCCTAACTTCACCCGTCCATCATTGACATATTCATTCCAAGTCTTAATTGCCAAGTCGGAAACAAAAGCCTGGCTAACCTTATGATTAGCTGAACCATTCGCTTGGGGATCGCGGGGAAACACAGCCAGCACACGCGGCGGGTTAAACTCCTCAGCCGCCCTTTGGGCTAAAACATAGTTCACCTCACCATTATTAGTCATCGCCACAAAAGTTCCCATTGAAGCCAGCCCCGCCTCTTCCAGAACCTCACCATCTAATGCACTGCTAGCTATTACCCGGAGATTTTGCGCTTCAGCTTGGGCTATACATTCGGGATCAGTGTCAATCAAGACGACATTTTCACCCCGTTCTTGAAAGAATCGAGCAATCAACAAACTCAAAGGATTACAACCCACAATCACCGCGCCTGTAGCTTGCTTGGAAGTGATCCCCAAGCAGTTCGCCACCCAACCAGCTGTTAACCCTTGGCAAACCACCGTCATGATGATGGTGAGAAAAACCAAAGCCTTAATTGAATCACCACCATTAATCCCGCGCTGAGTTAGCAAAATTGCAAACAAAGACGCAACCGACGCGGATACAATCCCTCTAGGTGCAACCCAGCTTAAAAATAACTTTTGTCGCCAGTTTAAATTACTTTTCCAAGTACAAAACAAGATATTGACTGGACGGACAACAAACATCAACACCAAAACAGTCAATAAGCTTCCCCAACCCAAAGCAAACACACTGGCGATGGATAAATCAGCAGCTAGCAGGATGAAGAGAACAGAAACACTGAGCATCGTCAGTTGTCCTTTAAAGCTGCGTAACGAACGTTCCTCTGGGACTGAAGAGTTAGCAAATACCGCGCCTGCAACTACCGTTGTCATCACACCCGATTCACTACGAATCATCTGCGCCAGAGTAAACAAACTCCATAGCACCGCCAACACTACCAAGTTTTTCAACTCCGTTGAGAGAACATTGGCGCGTTTGAAAATCAAACTCATGAAATAGCCACCAGCCGCACCAATCGCCCCACCAATCCCCAGACGCATCACTAAACCCACAATAGCATTTACTGGGTCTGCATCACCGTTAACGATGGTATCTAGCACCACGAAGGCTAAAATAGCCCCCACTGGATCGATGAGAACGCCCTCTCCTTCTAACAGCGTCGCTACTTGACGGTCTACTTTAATCTGCTTAAGCAGAGGCCCGACTACAGTAGGCCCTGTGACCACGACTATAGAAGCATAGAGAAAAGCTATATTCCAGGGGAACTCACCCAGCCAGTGAGCCGCCATACTCCCCCCAATGAGGGTGATTAGCGTCCCCAAGGTGACGAGTAATTGCAGGCTGAGAGAAACTTTACCCAATTCCCGCAAATCTAAATTTAATCCACCTTCAAACAAAATAATTGCCGTTGCCAGGGCGACAATTACTTCCAACCCAGGGCCGAGAATTTGGGGATGTAGCAATCCGACCCCATCCCCACCCAGCAGAAGGCCCAACAACAGCAATATGACGATGCTGGGTACTCGCAAGTAAGCAGCCAATACCTGAGCGCCGATACCTGCAAAAACAGCGATCGCCATTTGTATGGTGACTTCAAATGATGCTTCCATGTTTAAGATTTTGAGCGATTTCTTTCAAAATCATTTGTAAAGAAAAGTAAATACCACTCTTACAGGTTACAACATCAGACAGTTCTTACCTTGTTAAATTTAGACGTTTTTTCATACTTAGTTGTTCACTTGACTTCAGTTGTAACATTGGTAATTGGTAATTGGTAATTGATAATTGGTCAACAGTCCATAGTTATTCTCCCTCATCTCCCCCCCCAGTCACCAATCCCCAGTTCCCAATCTCCAATCCCAAAAATTTATTTGCTAAACCTATTGACATACCCTAAAAAATCAGTTAACTTATATAAAGTCTGAGATTGATGCCCCCATCGTCTAGAGGCCTAGGACACCTCCCTTTCACGGAGGTAACGGGGATTCGAATTCCCCTGGGGGTATTAAAAACAAAATATAGGCTAGTTAAGTTTCAAGACTTACTAAACTCAAAAATCCTTTAGGCTAGAGCCTGAAGGATTTGAAGTTAAAGCCTAGAGATTTTGATTAGCTAAAGATTCTACTCGTTGGTAAATTGCCAGCAGATTAGACCTAAGATCCTTACTCAGACGACGCTCAATAATTGTGATGGGCATAGTCAACTTAGGCCAAACTTGGATGGTGTAACAGAGTTCAGTGCCAATTGAATTATCAAGGTTACAAGGCTGTAAACACCAACTACCAGAAAAGCCCTTGAAATCTCCCTCTACCATTTGGAAATTTATTTCTTTAGGGAAATACTCTTCCAAATCCAAAACCACGCGGGCGCAAAAGTTGAAATTGAGTAGACGTTGAGAACCAACTTGTTCAAGCCGAATACCGCCTTGGGGATGGTCTAGAAGACGACTTTTAGCAAGGTTGGGGATGAAGTCAGCTAAGGCTTCGTAATTTGTTAGCACCTTCCAGACTTGCTCTACTGGTTGGGGAATTTGCACTCTAGCTGTAATTTGCCGTTGGCGATCGGCGATTTTCTCAACTTGGACTTCTACAGATGGTAAATTCTCGGTATCTGCAACTAATTCGCCATCTAAATCGGGGTTCAATTCCCAGTCTTGTTGTGTGTTGTATTGTTTAGTCACTGTTAGAATATGGTTTGCTTTCGTCAGAAAACTGGGGCAGAGTCAGGGTAAAGCAAATTTTGCTGAGTTGAGAACCAGGAATTGGGGTACTCTCAACTGCGATCGCCCCATTTAGGTGCTGCACTAAGGACTTGACTAAAGCCAGTCCTAAGCCAGTCCCTGGAGTCCAGCGACCTCCTCTACCGCGACGGAACCTATCAAATATATAGGTCGCCTCTTCTTCGGAGATGCTACGCCCTATATTTGTCACTTTAATCATAACTTGATCAACAAGCTGATCAACTCGGTGACTAGTGTGTAAGTCAATGATGGTATCACGGTCTGAGTATGTATAGGCGTTATTTAATAACTCTTGGAGGATGCGGTCAAAACTTTCTAATTCTGTTTGCAGTTTTAAAGGTTCTTTGGGGATGTCTAACTTTATACTTAGTCCCTTGTCTGCCAGTTTTTTAGTTAAAGCACCACTTAAATCTTTGATTTTGGCGTTCAAATCAATATTTTCTACTTTTGGTGGTTCTTGCTCAGATTCCAGTTTTTGCAGAGTTAGCAAGTCATTAATTAAGTTGATTTCCTTAGTACATTCGTTTTCCAGAATGTCTAAGTATGTTGACTGACGTTCTGGAGAGATTCCCGGTAGACGCAAGTTTTTGATGGACATCCTCATATTCGTCAAGGGGTAACGCAAGCGATCGCTGATGTTGCTCATAAATTCGTCTTTGAGCTGATTCAGTTCACGTAGTTGGTCTACGTGTTGCCGCATTTTTTCGTGCAGTCTCGCTTGCAACTCCAGGCTACTTTGAAGTTTTGCTGTTCGGTCATCAACTAAGGTCTGGACTTGGCGCAGGGTTTTTGATTGAATAATCGCATTGCTCACTTGAGCGCAGACCATTTCCACTAAATTTAATTCGGCTTGCTGCCAGTTACGCGCTACATTCTGCTGTAATACTAAAAAGCCCAATATTTTACCTTGGTTCTCCAATGGCATTAACAGCACAGCAGGCATTTGAGTGATGGCAAATAATGGAGCAACAGGCGTGGCATCCTGAAGGTCTGTGTAGTCATTAATAATGACTGGTTTACCTGCATCGAGGAACACCTTTTGACATAACCCACAATCAGCCAAGGAAAAAGACCTAGAGGTTGAATCTGTGGGATTTTTATTTTCTCTACGCCATTCACTGACCACATCAGCCTTAGCTTGAGGAATTTGTTTTTTAATAGGAGTTCTAAATAGTGGATCTGTATATTTCAGTAGAATCAGCAAACCCCGATCTGCTTGTAAACATTCAGCAGTGGATGCTATGGCTAGTTGGAGCATTTGATTGGACTCCAAGTTGCTACGACTTAGTATAGTTAATTGTTTAATTAAGCTCTGATGTTGATTACTCTTTTGCAGGTATTGCTGCTGAGAGGAAATTAACTGCGCTTGTTTGACTTGGGCAAAGGCGATCGCACAAGCTGTTTCTATCGTCTTCAGGATGTCTTTTTCTGATTGTTCCCAATCGTGAGCCTCAAATTTAATCAGACTAACCACACCATTATTTTTACCACCAAAGCGGGTAGGAATTGCCAGGACTGCCTTGATTGGTAATGGTAACTGCTGACATCCTGTCACCAAACTACTACGAATTGTGGAAATTTCATCGATATTACGTGGTTCTACCGCACATTGCAAAACTGGTAATTCCATCATGAATCTTTCTGTCGATAACATCTCATTGGGGAGAGGTATTCCCAGAAATTCGTCACAACACCAATTAGCCGTTACCGTTTCCGTTGAGTCTTCGTCAGCAACTGCAACTAAACAGCAACAATCTGCACCTGTAGCAGTTCCCACCAACTGGGCAATTTCTTGCAGCATCGCTGCCGTTGCTGGACAGGTGGCAACGATGTGATTAATCCTTTGTGCTAACTTGTGAGCTGTTTCTTCCTGATGTTGCATCAGTTTGACTAGGTAGGGTTGTCGCTCTTGTCCATCGGGGTACTGTGGCGGCAGTAATAAACGTTTTTTCATGGCTAATATGCTTAGAGATTGATACCCCATTTTTTTTACGTCCAACTTCTTGGCTTATTGACCTTGAGTTGTATTGCTGCACCTGATGGATGGGAGAGTTGAGAGGAAAATTTTCTCTCATCTGTTATAGCCCTTTTCTATTGCAGATGACCAAGTTAACTTTAAATTAAACTAATTTACTCACGACCATAACAGCCAGCAAAAACTGGTACTTGCTTGATCCAGTCAATATTATGTTTTTTGCTGCCAGCCTGAGTAGATGGCATTGATTCAGAATATCTTGTTTGTCATTCTATATAAACCGTAATTTCTCTAGATTCAAAACTATGACTTCATTTTGATTAACCGCATTAGTACTGTGGTGTGGCTGGGGACTGGGATTGGGGACTGGGGATTGGGGGGGTAATTATTTTCTCCTCTGCCCCTCTCTCTGCCCCTCTGCTCCTCTGCTCCTCTGCCCCTCCCCAGCCTCTAGCCTCTAAAAGATTGCAGCCTAGTTGCCCTTGTGAGCAACTAGGCTGCACTGAGCGGAAATATAAATTTAACTTGGTGAAGTACCTACACTGATACTTTCCGGCGGAACGCTCCGCGAACGTATACAGTGTGGGCTTCCTGTCTCATTTGCTATTGCTCTGTTAGGAACATTGTAAAAACAATGTGCGTTACCAAAAACGCTCTGAGCCTTACACAGCATCTCTGGACTTTCGTCCTTTATCTCTTCAAACAGAGAACCCAGGCCGCCGCCCGCCTCCCGCAGGCAGTTAAATTGTCATCAGCGCAACATCACATGGAATTACAGCAATGGCTTACCAGTCGGCGATGTTCCTTCCCCCTTGCTCACGCTCGTTACCTCCGCTAGTAGAGACGCGATTAATCGCGTCTCTACAGGTGTTGTTTGCAGCCGTGTGGGTGGGTCAACGACCATTTATATATTACCATAAATATGTACATAACATGAACATATTCATGGAGAAAAAAGACTTACATATTCGTATATCTTCTAGGCGACACGACAAGCTCAAGTCTTACGCAAAGGACAAGGAAAAAACAGTGACGCAGCTTGTCGAAGACTGGATTGATAGGCTGCCCAATACCAAAATTGGCGACGAATTGACCCCACTCCCTGATCAACCTATCGATTGATAATGGTCGGAGGTCAATTCGTCGCCGAGAAAGCCATTCACCCCACGCTCCCCTGATGGGTGAGACGTGGGGCTTCTGTCGGATCAAGCTAAACTCTCGACACTCAGGGGAACCATATCGCCATTTCTCGTTAATCCTAATAACATAGGTTGTTGGGGTTGGATGAGTTGACCTGTAAGTACACACCGTTCCTCTTGTTGAGCTGTGGCGGCTATACTGGCTCTAATATCGGCTCGTGAAAATCGCGGTTTCCACTCACCGGATTTTTGCTGCACATAATTCCAGAGGATATCGCGGATAAGTGCTTGATACCCCTGATTGCCAGCGATTTCTTTGAGTTTCTCTTTCAGTTCTCGCTCTAAACGGATGCTGGTAACTTCCATATCGGTTGTTGGGGTGCGAGCGATTGTATGCATGACTTTTTCTCCTAAAAGTATAGACAGGATAGTAATACAAGTGTAGTATGTTTAAAGAAATGTTCAATAGGTGAAATTTTCTGTGATATCCATTTACCCCATCTCCATCTCTACTTCCTTGCTTGCAACCAACTGCCGATTTAGTTGGGAATCAGGCTCTGTGGGAGTGGAGTATTTATTTATGGGCAATGGTAGCCGCGATGGTCTCCGACCAGGCTTTGGCGATCGCAGGCAAATCGCAGAGGGAAATCATGAATTTATTTATGTCAGCATTGATCAACTGAATGCTAAACCACAACTAGATACCAGAAGCGGGAGGTACAGACAGAGATATGCTGTACCAAAATAAGACCAAAAATCACGGTCTGTTTCTTACCCCCGCTTCACCCAAACCAGAAGCGGGGGTTTTTTATTAAGGAGTGAGATGTGGCTATCACAATGCCAGTGTTAGAGCAATCTGTGGTGGTATTTTCGCAAAATTACTTGCCACTGTGTCGAGTCAATATTAAACGGGCGATTGTGCTGTTACTAACAAACAAAGCGGAACCATTAGTCGGTTATACAGAAAATGGGTGGCGAGTTCATTCACCCAGCTTGGTAGTTGATGTACCAAAACATATTCGCTTGAAGATAGCTTCTATTGAGAGGACATGGAAAGTTCCGCCTGTGAATCGGCGGGAAATCTTGCGACGAGATCATCACAGTTGCCAATATTGCGGTAGCAAGAAGCGACTGACTTTAGATCACGTAATTCCCCGTTCTAGGGGTGGTTCCCACAGTTGGGATAACGTGGTTGCGGCTTGTGAGCGATGTAATTCTCGTAAGGGAGACAGAACTCCGGTGGAAGCTGGTATGCAGTTGCGTACTAAACCTAAAGCCCCAATTCACCCAGCCGTTGCTTTTGGATTGAATCAAGGCGCTCAGTTTTGGATAGATGTGCAAGCAAACCTGGAATAACAGGAGAGCATAAGGAATGCTGAAATTAACTTACACGGAAAACAGCTTTTATTTGGAATGTCTCACCCTGTCTTTAGAGGAATGGGTGACGCAACGAGTAATTTTCTCGCTCAGAGTAGGTCAAAACTTGTGTGTTCAACCTAGTACCGCTTCCTTTTTGCTCCCCGTAAATTTACCAGGAGTAGAAGCACTGAAGACTGAAGCTAGACGCGCTGACGGTGGCATCATTGACTTAGCTATTTGTGATGCTGAGTATATGGAAGTCACTTTGCGCGGTTCTTGGCTGTCAGATGGTTCTGAGGAGGCTGATGGTGTGTTTGTGACTACGATGAGCGATCGCACCGAGTTTTTCCTGCATAAACTCTGGCAAGAAGCCCAATCTTGCGCTTCGGTGATGAGTGAGTGAGGGTTTGGGTAAGGCTGTAGGGGTATAAGGGTGTAAATTTTCAAACCCTTACACCCCTGTGTTTCTGGAGAAAAAAGTGTTGCTCCTAGTCCCTACCCAAAATGCTTGCATTAAATATTTTGCCAAGCGATCGCTACTACATAGTAATTTACGTCTAATGTGAATTAAAATCTTGTAATTGGCTAGACATTTGTAGGGGCGGGTTAATCAAATATCATCAACAATTAACGATGATCCCGGTGAACCCGCCCCTACCGAGTCTCATTAGCTCCCGGCATAGGCTATTGTTTGGATAATCAAGGTTTTTCTAATTCAACCTGAGTTCGACCAGCGTTGTTTTGACCTCACCCCCAACCCCTCTCCTACGAGGAGAGGGGAGTAAGAGGGTGATTTTTTCGTTTCTCCTCCCTCTCCTCGTAGGAGCGAAAAGTCTCTGGCGAGGCTTCCTCCGTTCAGAACTTTTCTAGAGAGAGGGAGGTTGGGAGGGAGAGGTTCATCGAACTCACGTTAATTCACATCAGGCGTAATTTTGAATATTCAGGCATTGCAAAATGAGGATTAAACATTTATCCAACAAAAATTAAGAATACGGTTTAGTTAACTCCTAACTAGCACATTTTCTAACCCTTATATAGCAAGTGTATTTTTCAAGATAATGTGATTTTTGCCATCAAAACTGATTAAACCTAGTTTCTCTAATCTGCCCATCAATCTTGTGATTGTAACTCTGGTAGTACAGCAGGCACTAGCAATATCTTCATGTGTCAAACGAACACTTAGGCGAGTTCCTTGTGGTACAGGCTCCCCGATTTCTTGTTGCAAAAGTTGCAATAAACTGTGCAAACGCTCTTGTACATGAAGCTTTCCACAATTCGCAAGTAAACATTCTGTCTGCTGTAACCTCTGATTAATTTTTTGTAGCAGGCTATGATTTAATGTTAATGAAGCGGCTATTTCTGCTTGATCAAAGGATACTACTTCAACATCACACAGAGCTGTTGCTTGGTAAACATCTAATCCAGTCATACTAGAGCCAAAAACCATACCAGTTTTAGCCAAGCCTATCAAAACTTCTTCGCCCGTTTCACCGAAGGTGCTGAGTTTGACCACTCCCTGATGAACACACCATATTACTTGTGAGTCCAGACAAATATCTTCTCCTTTAGAATATTTATGTACAGGACGACCTTGGGTAATGTCACTCTCACTCTGAATAGTGATTGGTTTGGTTTGCTCTTGTTCTATGATTTTACGCACTAGCCAGTATAGAGATTTTGGTTTACCCTGCTGATTACGGATAACTTTGACTGTCAAGGCTGCATTCCATGACTCACCATGACGTTGCTGCAAACAAACAACTAACTCTTGTGTTGTATCTGAGTACGATAATTGGTTAAGTTGAGTGCGAAAGTGTTGACGCTCTTGGAGTGGGACAAAGTTAATTATAGCTTTGCCCAACAGGAATTGTTTTGAAATATTGAGTAATTTAGCCGCCGCCTCGTTTGCTTGTTGAATTACACCTTCTGCATT
The DNA here is from genome assembly GCF_014697625.1 of Anabaena azotica FACHB-119. Taxonomy (GTDB): domain Bacteria; phylum Cyanobacteriota; class Cyanobacteriia; order Cyanobacteriales; family Nostocaceae; genus Trichormus; species Trichormus azoticus_A. The sequence continues at coordinate 28,589 of NZ_JACJSG010000048.1, forward strand.
AGTTACTAAATAACTATCTGGTGCTAAGTCGAATAGATTTTGGTATTTTTCACGTTCTGCTTCTAATAAATTTTGTGTTTGTATTAATTCTTCATTTTGCAGACGCAGTTCTTCCATTGCTAACTGTGCCATTCTAGCAGAGCTAACTAGTTCTTGAAGAGCTTGCGGCAACAACTCTGGGCTAATCCAAGGCAGTACACTAGCAGTCTGATATAAAGACGCTAAATCTTTGTGCAATGCTTCTGTACGTTCGGTCAATAATTCTAGATTCACTTTAGTTGTTCTTGATGATGAGGTGATAAAGCTTTGTTGTAGTTCGGGTGGGTCAATAACACTTTTTGATCTAGAAGATTGGTCAAGCATTTTCAACAATACTTATTTGATTAAGTGTAATGGAAAAACTTGATTCTACTACAATGGTTGTTGAGATTGTTATTTTTAACTTAACATTCTTGGTAAGCTCATAATGAGCAGAGCAATACTCGTCCAAAGATGAAATCGCTCTATGTCTAATTCATGTATTGCTAGGTCTATCCTAGTGGCTGCTAATAGCAATACTGTCAGTATTAAGCAGAAAGCATAGTAATCTAATTTTATATTTAGAATTTATTTTAATTGCAAAATATTTATTATTAATGAATAACATACCTACCAAACCTCAGAGTAATTAATGTAGGGAAGGAGTATAAAGGAGATGACTCAATTTGCTCTTTCCGCCTTTCAATTAGTAATTGATTAAAGATTATCTAATAGCGAATATACTTATGCTTCAGATAACCAAATCATGGTTTCATAGCCGATTCTATCTATTTTTGGCTCTAGTTTCATAGGCATTACTACCAGATAAAACCAGTTGTTTGACTCTAGTCGGCAACTTTTGACTATGCCTGTACCACCGATAAATTTTACTTCTTGACTTTCACTAAACTTAGGTGCTGCCAAAACGCTTGTAACCATTGTTTTTCACGTATTTGTGTAATACGGGTTATCTAACGTTTTACCTCCTTAACAATCAGCTATTGTCCGTCGCTAGGTTCAACATTTTCTCTGTCAGTAGTTTTATCTTCAATTTGTAGACACTATATCTAGGGTCAGTCTTTATACTCTCAACAATACAACCAAGAGGTATCTACCAATAGGTAAATAATTGCTACTTGCTGAGAAAATAAACGCTGATAATAAACTGAAAGTAGGCGTAGGTTTGATGTGAGCCTATTTTTATCCATACTGGACATTAAGCTGATCTAGATTTTTCTGCCAACATCAAAGTTAAAAGATAAATATTTTTGTATCGGTGATAACTAAAAAACTTTACTTTTAAATCCTCTATAGATAGAGGAAAAATCAAGATAACAAGATGTTATTAATATTTGAATAAGCTGATTTAAGGCTTCTCCTCTTGATATCAAACACAAACTCCCAAACCACGTTCAAAAAAGTTAGGGACTTCCAGAAAATAAACTATGCAATTTCTCTGCCTCAAGGCAACTGTCTTTCCCCCTGCCTTTCTTCGGTCATAATCAAACTAACTGTAGGGTGCGTCAGCCCCAATAATTTCGTACACATTCTGTGGATTTTCCACATCTGACGCACCCTACCCCATGTGCCAGTTGCGTAAGTCCTGTTTTTTTAATTGGAAGTCCCTTATTATGGATTCCTACCTGTTGCAGACCTAGAACTAAAGCAGAGATGTCAGCAATAATTGCTTCGGTAGGGGTGCGTGGTGCTACCAACTCTTCGTAATGAGTCAGATTATCCTTTGGTACAGGCAGATATCTGCGATCAACCTTGCCATTATATCGTGTCCGGTAAAAGACTTATCATTAAGACTGCAAGGGGGCAGGGGGAGAAAGAGTTTTCACCTTTTTGCACAGATGCACCGAATTACAACTAATTAGGCGGACATGATATTAGAGGTTAGAGGAAGAGCCTCCAGCAGCATAAAGACTGACGGAAAATCAATGACGCGCAAGCCCCTAGATTCATTTATGGGGATAAGCGTCTAGGCGATCTTAATCGCCATCCAGTATGGTATAGTTGGTAAAGATTGGCAGTAAGTTTTGTTACCCTCTACTCACCTAGTCTTAATTGCGAATTACGAATTTACCCAAGACACTTAACCCTAACAATAAAGGCGTAAACCAATCGCCCCAACGCACGTATAAAGTTTTTGTCTGGCGGCGGTAGATTGTTTCTGCATGGGTTTCGTAAGTGTTGTATCCTGATATCCACAAGGTTTTGCCGTGGGGATCAACAAAAGCTGAATATCCTGTATTTGTTGCCCTGACTGACCATTTATCATTCTCAATTGCCCGCATGATATCTTGGGCGTGATGCTGGAAGGGCATGGGCGAACTGTAATGAGCATCGTTGGAAGAACTGAGAATAAATTGCCCACCTGTAGCAGTTTGACGGCGAAATACTTCCGGGAAGGCTGACTCGTAACAAATCCCGACAATTGCTTTACCAAATGGGGTGTCAAAGATTTGATTGGGTAAGCCATGAACTTGATGTTCGTCTAGGGGTGACAAACGCTGAATCAAACCGCCAATAATTTCTTCAAAGGGAATATATTCGCCTAAAGGTACTAGCTTGGATTTATCGTAGCGACTGGTAATTTCACCTTGGCTGTTGACGGTAAATAAGCTGTTTGTATAACTACGTCCTCTTTCACCAAAAGCACCTACCCAAGCAACCACACCCTTTTCTCGCACTGCTGAGAGTAGGGGGGTTGTGGGTAAGTCACGCTGGAAAAATGGTAATGCGCCTTCTGGAGTGAGAACTGCATTTACACCTTGATTGACTAATGTTAAATATCCCTCTGTGTACCCTGTAATGGCAAGTCGCAAGCCTTGGGGAAGGAGTTTAATTTTGTTGGGAATATTGCCCTGAACAATGCCTACTTTTAAGGCTGTGTCTGGGGGTTGGGCGATGGGGGCATTGTATAAATAAAAGCCTATGAGATGTAGGGTAATTAATAATACGGTGGCTATTGCTAAATATTTACTGATTAACCCCTGTTTGCGACTTAACCAGCCTTCAGCAATTATACCGTTGATACTGACGATCGCTGCTGTGACCAGATTAGGCCCGGAGATTTGCCCCAGGTGTAAAATTACTAGGTTGTGTGGCGATTGGGTGTAAGCTAGGGAACTCCACCACAAAGGCCCGGCACTCCACAGGCTTTCTAAGGCACACCAGATAGCGGTAGCAATGAGGATACGCAACCAGGATTTTTGTTCGGTGAGACGGGTTAAGCAAGCTGCCCAGATGGCAACAAACAAGCCACCGTAGAGGCTAATGAATGACCAACAAAAGGTGGCGATCGCCAAACTCGGCCACCAAGGTACACCTAACCAGTCCATAGGATGGATACCAGTAATCCAAAATAGGGCTACGCCGTGGTAGCCGATACCCCAGGCTAGGCCGAGTAGGGGAGATGGGGGAGAGTGGGATTTGTTTTTGCGTTTGCGGGAGACTACTAATACCCAGAGGGGGATTAGGGCTATCCAAGCTAGAAACCAGGCGTTGAAAGGGGCTACGGTTAGCCCCATGAATACGCCGCTAATTAGGGAAATTAGGAGAGGGAGGAGGGAGATTAGCCTCTCTCCCTGCTGTTTATTCAACTTCTGCGGCATCACCTGTGTCGGGGGGAACTATGGCTACTCCGGTAATGGCATCGTCTTCATCCAAGCGTTGGACTCTGACACCTGTGGCCGATCGCGATTGGATGGAAATGGCATTTACGGCTTGACGAATAATGATGCCACGATTTGTTACCATCATGATTTCGTTATCGTTGTTGACGATACCCAAGGTGGCTAGTTGGTCTTTGGTTTTGCGGTTCTTAAATTTGGTCGCCATTAAACCTTGACCGGCACGATTTTGCAGGCGGAATTGTCCGACGGGAACTCGCTTACCATATCCTCCCATTGTGATGACTAATACCCAAGGGCCGATGCTGCCGTTTTCTGGTACTTCTGCGGTTTCTTCGGTGGTTTCGATATCTTCGGTTTCGATATCTTCGACTTCCTCTGTATTTAAAGTATCGAGAATTGCTGCTGGTAAAATATCCATGCCTACAAGTTCATCACCTGTTTTCAGTTTCATGGATTTCACCCCACGGGTTGCCCTACCTAGAGGACGGAGTTGTTCATGGTTACATCTAAAGTGAATTGCCATACCTAAGCGAGAACCAACTATGACGCTATCCTCGACTCTGGCGCGACGTACCCACCGGAGTTGATCGCCTTCTTCTAGGGAGATGGCGATTAAGCCGTTGGCGCGGATGTTACTGAAGGCTGCTAGTTCTGTTTTCTTGATGTTGCCGCCTTTGGTGAGCATGACGAGATATTCGTCGCTGCTAAACTCGTCTACGGGGACAATTGAGGTAATTTTTTCCTCTTTGGGAATTGGTAGCAGTTGGACGATGGGTGTTCCGCGACTGGTGCGGGAACCGACGGGGATTTGATAGGCTTTGAGACAGTAGACGACTCCGCGATCGCTAAAAAATAGTACGCTGTCATGGTCGCAACAAGTCAAGAAATGCTCTACGGTATCATCATCTTTAACTTTAGCTGCGGCTTTACCTCTGGTGGCCCGGCTTTGGGCTTCAAAGGTATTGACGGGCATCCGTTTGATGTAGCCTTGTTCTGTTAGGAGGATGATCGCTTTTTCGTTGGCGATGAGGTCGCGATCGTCAATTTCTCCTTCGGCGTGGGTAATGACTGTGCGGCGGGGTGTGGCGAAGCGGGTCTTGATGTCGGTGATTTCGGTTTCGATGATTTCGAGGATACGTTCCCGCCTTGCTAAGATATCTTGTAAGTCGGCTATTTGGGTTTGTAAGTCCTCGTGTTCTTGGCGGATTTTGTCTGCTTCTAAGGCTGTTAACCGTCGCAACTGCATCTGCAATATTGCATCAGCTTGGACTTCAGAAAGCATATAGGTGGTGATTAATTCACCTTTGGCTGTGGGTGTATCGGAAGCACCGCGAATTAAGTTGATAATTGCATCTAGATGTGATAGGGCAATTAACAAACCTTGCAGGAGATGATCCCGTTCTTCGGCTTTCCGCAGTTCGTAGCGGGTACGTCTGGTAATTGATTCGATGCGGAAGTCGAGGAAGACTTCGAGGAATTGTTTGAGGGTGAGAATTTGCGGTTCACCGTTCACCAACGCCAGCATATTTGCCCCAAAGTTGGCTTGTATGGGCGTTTGCTTGTAGAGGTTGTTGAGAACTACGCGGGGGTAAGCGTCGCGCTTGAGTTCGATCACGATTCTCATACCGTCGCGATCGCTTTCATCCCGGATGTCTGCAATCCCTTCTATCCGTTTCTCATTCACCAACTCGGCTATTTTCTCAATTAACGCCGCTTTGTTGGTTTGATATGGTAATTCGGTAACAATAATGGCTTCTCTATCTGGTCTTCCCCGATGTTCGATTGTTTCAATGTTGGCGACACCGCGCATGGTGATAGAACCGCGTCCGGTGGTGTAGGCTTCTTTAATTGCTGCCGTTCCCAGGATTTGTGCGCCTGTGGGGAAGTCCGGGCCTGGGATGTACTGCATTAACTGGAGGTCGGTGATTTCTGGATTGTGAATTACTGCGATCAACCCATCAATCAATTCTCCCAAGTTATGGGGCGGGATGTTGGTCGCCATCCCTACGGCGATCCCCGAAGAACCATTCAGCAGTAACTGGGGGATGCGGGATGGCAGAACTGTGGGTTCTTGTTGGGAACCATCGAAGTTATCAGCAAAGTCTACGGTTTCCGATTCGATATCTTGCAGTAAGGCGGCGCTGGTTAAGGCTTGCAAGCGACATTCTGTATAACGCATCGCCGCCGGGGGATCGTTGTCTACAGAACCAAAGTTACCATGTCCGTTAATCAGGGGCGATCGCATGGAAAAATCCTGCGCCATCCGCACCAAGGCATCATACACGGCTGTGTCGCCGTGGGGGTGGTATTTACCCAACACTTCCCCTACTACACGGGCGCATTTTCTAAATGGGCGATCGTGGGTTAACCCTAACTCGTGCATGGCGTAGAGGATGCGACGATGCACAGGTTTTAGACCATCCCTGGCATCTGGTAGCGCCCTACCTACTATCACACTCATGGCGTATTCCAGATAAGACCGGGACATTTCGTTCCGCAGATCCGTCGGGATAATCCTCTCCTGTGAGGTTGTCATAGCCTAAAAAACTCCAAAAAAATTAGATTTTAGCCTTTGCACTTAGCAGAGCGCAAAGTTACGCAAAATTTCTTCTGAATAATTGCCATATTTTGATACAATTCTAACACAATATTCCTTGTGTCTGCCGGGGTATGTAACCCTTATGTCTAGACAAAAATCTTCTTGTTATTTTAGTTAAACAGCATTGTTTTATTACAAATAAAAAATAATTTTAATTTTTATTTGTAAAATTTATTCCAGGATTTCTTCAAGAGATTGCTGTGTCTTGAGTTGGGAGGCAATTAAAGGAGCTTTTGGTGCTAAAAAGAAGCCGATTAAACTAGCAAAAAGAATTGGTGTAAAAGGAGTAAAATTAGTCAATTTTGATAACAATAAAGTTGTACTGATTGGTGTGCGCGTCACGGCTGCATTAATAGCTGCCATTGTACAAATCATAGCCAGTGCGGGATTCAGCCCTGGAATTAAAATTGCGACTGCTTTACCTATACAAGCGCCAGTGAAAAATAAGGGAATAATGAACCCACCTCGCCAGCCTCCGGTGACTGTTATACTGATAGATGCCATCTTACCCAAGGCTAAAACCAACAGGAAAACAGCAGGAAAGTTGCTGCTTAAAACTGACTCTAATTCTTCATGTCCAAAATAGCGGGTGAGGGGTAAGAAAACTGCTATTGTGCCTAAACCCAATCCTGCTATTGTGGTGCGAATATATATAGGGCCAGGAAGCATCGCTAAGAGTCGGTGACAGCCACGAAAAATCGCCATGAAAATCCATGCGGCGATCGCCCCGATAATACCAAACAGAATGGCTAAAGCAAAATCATCGATGTTATCTAGGGTGTACTGGGGAAAATGCCAAGTGGGCGCAATTCCTAAGCGGGTGATGAAGGCAAATACTAGATAACTAGCACAACTAGCGACAATAGCTGGCATTAAGGCTTCATAGTATTCTACGATATGCTGATGGTGGAGAATTTCTAGAGCAAACATCGCCCCACCCAAAGGCGCACCAAATAAAGCAGTAAAACCAGCCGCCATTGCTGCTAAACTCATGGATCTGAGGTCTTCGCCTTGGAGACGTAAGCGATCGCCTACCCAAGTACCAAAAGAACCTGTTACCTGTACTAATGGGGCTTCTGGGCCTGCACTACCCCCAGCCGCAATACTTACTAAAGAAGCCAGAATCATCGAGGGATTTTTGCCTGCATCCAACCGCCCGCCACGAAAATGGATATTATCAACAATTACAGCAATTTCCCCAGGATTCCCTAAAAAATGGATAACCAAGCCAATAATTAACCCAGCTATGGGCATCACTATTAGCAGACTGACACCCGTAAATTTTTCTAGTTGGTGAAGTAGAAGTTCCAGAATATTCCAGTACAAACCAGCAAACAAACCACATACAGTCCCTACCACTACCCAGCGTAAAACCCACCGGGAAATCACCAGAGGGTTACGCCTTGCTAGTCCAAAAAGTTGGAAAAACTTCCAGCGTTGAGATTGGTCTGTGCGATCGCGGTTATTTGGTAGCACTGCTGATTTCCTAATGAATGGCGCAAATGTTACGGAATCTTGATATTTATTTATGGTAATGCTCTTTGGTAATTCTGGGGAGTGGGGGGAGATGAGGAAGAATAACTAATGACTAGTGACTTATAAGCCCCGCGATAGTGTATGGCTCATAGCATCAAAGTTTAAGCTAGTGCCTATGTGTTGAGGGTAAGAGTCATGAATAAAGAAACTGTTCCTAGCCAAGCTGAGAAGATGAATCCTGAAGGTGCGCCTTTAAGTCCAGAAGTTTTGGATATGATAAAACATCCGCCAAAAATGGACGATGTAATTCGTGAACAGTCACCAGATGAAAAGCGGGGAAATCAAGCTTTAGTCCCAGAAATGCTGGATGAACCAACCGACGAAATGACAGGTTTCTCAAAAGATGAGTGCTGAGTGCTGAGTAGGTATGTCAGTGAACAGTGAAAAACAACTGATAACTGATAACTGATAACTGATTAACTCCCCAACAGAAGATACAATGACATTCAGTATCTTCGTGACAGCCTGTCGCCATGTTCCCAGTTATCTATTCCGATGAGTTTCTAGATCACAAAACTGGAAACTACCACCCAGAAAGACCAGAACGTTTAACAGCAATTGTTCATGCTTTAAAAGAGGCGGCTTTTGCTGAAAAAATCGCATGGCGTGAACCTACAGCAGCATTGGAAAACTCATCGGTAATGCAGCTTTTGGTCAAGGTTCATAGTCCAAACTATGTTAATAAAGTTAAAGAAATTGCGACTACTGGCGGTGGTTATTTGGATGGGGATACACCTGTTTCGCCTCGCAGCTATGATGTGGCTTTATTGGCGGTGAGTGCTTGGTTGGATGGGATTAATACTGTGTTAGAGACAGAAAATCCGGCTTTTGTGCTGGCGCGTCCACCTGGACACCATGCTGAAGGTGATACGGGAATGGGATTTTGTCTATTTTCTAATGCGGCGATCGCAGCTTATTATGCCTTAGAACAGCCGGGAATTAACCGCGTGGCTATCATTGATTGGGATGTACATCATGGTAACGGTACGCAGGCGATCGTGGAAACTAACCCGCAAATTGCTTACTGTTCTCTCCATCAATACCCCTGTTATCCTGGTACGGGTAGAAGCACAGAACGGGGTTTTCATAATAATGTCTTAAATGTACCCATCCCACCCGGTAGTGATATTTCTGTATATCAGCCTTTTTGGGAGAAAAAGGTAGTCCCGTTTTTAACTGAGTTTCAACCTGATTTGTTGATAGTTAGTGCAGGTTATGATGCTAATGCTGATGACCCTTTAGCCAGTGTTAATCTACAACCACAGGATTATGGTTTATTTACTAATTATTGTTTGGGAATAACTCGTAAAATCTTATTTGGTTTGGAGGGGGGTTACGATTTGGATACGCTTTCTCAGTCTGTTGTAGCGACTATTAATAGTTGTTTGGTGTGAATTTGTAGGGTGGGCATTGTCCACCATAAGTATTATATGGTGTTAATAGAATATACTTGTTTTATAATTACTTTGGTATAGGTAAATATATTATTTAAAGCTCACGCAAAGGCGCAGAGACGCAAAAAAGAACGCAAAAGAAGAAAGTTGAAGTTATATATTTTGATTTTTTAAATATTCTGGTAATATGAATTTTGAATTGATATTATTCTTCTTCTAGTAGTTGTTCTATATATTGCTGTACTAAGGGTACTTGAAAAGTGTTACCTTCTGGGGTGAGAATTTCTTTGCGTGCTAGTTTTTTGACTAGTTTGCTGTCTTGGGGGGTGGGGGTTTCGCCTGCAATGAGACGAGTTAGTAAATGGCGATCGCTTTCTTCTAAGCTTGTCCATAATTCCCGAAAATATTGATCACCTCGTTCTAGTGCGATGGGAATTATCTCTTGGACATCGGCTAATGTGGCTTTGGCTGTATTAGGTTGTCTTCTATTTGCTCTGATGTCACGATTTAGCAATTCTACCAATTCATAGCACAGCAATTGCACGAGGTAAGGTTGACAGCGAGTAGTTTGGATAATCTTATTTACTGCTTCTGGTTCGTAAATATTGGTGAAGTCTTCTATTGGTTGTAGAATCAATTCACGGGCTTCTGATTCTTGCAGATAAGTCATTCGCAAGGCGCGAGTGTTTATTAAATAATCACTCCAGTAAGCATCAAGTTCAGATAATTGGTGGGAACCACTGAACAGCAAAATCCATTGTTTTTGATGTTGGAGTAGGTGACGAATAAAGTTGAGTGGCGCACGGCTATCTGTGGCTTTGACTACTTCACTCAAGCGTTCAAATTCATCTAGACAGAGAAGAAATCGCTTACTAGAATGACTGCGTTCTATTTCTGCTAACCAAGTTTGCAGTGCGGGAAATGGATCTTCATTCAGCTTTTTGCTATCTGGATATGGTAAGTTTAGCCTGCGGGGTAAGCGTCTGGCAGAATCAATAATTTGTTGGGCTAGATTTTCGGCAAATCCTTTGATTGTGGTGGCTGATGCTGCACCTTGTACATCTATCAGCAAAGGAATGATATCTGAGGTGACTTTATAAGGTAAATATTTGAGTGCGGAAGTTTTGCCTGTTCTTCGTCCACCGTATAGTAACAAAACTGGGGGTTGGTCAGAAAGTGTCAAGGTTTCGATTTCTCGAAAGATATCAATTCGCCCTTTAAAACGAAACTTGGCTGTTTCTGGATCTAGTGAATTACCAGCGATATAAACTTGGCGAATTTCTTGTGACTGTTTTGCTGTTTCCTCTAAGGTACGTTGTGCTAACTGTAAAATGGTTAACCAGCGATCGCTTATGCTGCCAAACTTGGTAGCTAATGAAGCATTTTTCCCAAAAGCTAGAATGTTTTTCAGTTCGTTTAAGGCGTTGATAGGAGGATTGAGTAATTCATATCGGCGATAGGGTGTTGTTGCTTCTTGTGATGCCCTTACACTTTGGCTAATTTCTAAAAATTGGGGTAAAACTGTGCCGAGTTCCTGTGGTGGTGGGTAAGGAATCCAACTCAGTTGATAGGCGATATCCTCAATATCTCTCAATCTTCGACATTGATTCAAAATATCTATGGTAATTTTAATAATTGCCTGTCTAGCGACTTTTTGTTGATTTGTGGATGTAATCAGGTAATCAACAATTTCACGAGCAGCAGTTGGGTTTTCCTGATAAGTTTCTACAATCATCTTATCCATGAAAGGCAGAGGCAGAATAATCAATTCATCAAAGTGAGGAGGTAAATATTCTAAATAATGTCCTTTTTTTTGGAAGCGAGAAATGAAGAAAAGGATGAACACCCAGATCAATTCTGGCAACCAAAAGCAAAGCCGTAACATACTCAAAACCAATGATAGGCCTGGCGCAATGCCTACTCCACCAAACAACAAGCTGCCCATCACGCCTACAGCTACAGCTTGTGCTACGTCTTTCACCACAACCACGTCATTACTTCCCATCGTAGCGGAAAACAACAAGCCTAGAGCTACACCTACCGCCACACCTCCCGCAACACTTCCCGCAATACCTCCAGGCACACTAAATACTACACCAATTATTACACTGAAGATCACACCTATCATTATGGTATCCACACCATAGAACATCACATCTTCCAACACATATCCCGCTAGAGCAAATGACAAGCTTACCATTATGCCTGAGAAAAAACAGTTCTTCGGGTCTAATACTACAGGTGATGAAAATCTATCTGCCACCAGTATAAGGAGGGCAAAAAGTAGTATGATTTTGAATTTATTTCTATTAACAATACGATTTAGGATCTGTCCGATTACACAACCCAACAACACACCCAAGCCTGAAAACAACCAGTTAAACGACTCACCACTAGCGATTGTATAAAATGATGCAATAAATAACAGTGAGAATATTGGTGCTAATGCAACTAACCACCAAACCTGTCCGGCATAGCGACGCAATCGAGGGTTAGATTGAAACTCAGATTTTTTATCAAAGGGGTTATCTCTGGGCTTTAATTCTGGATGTATATCGCGCAGCCAGCGTTCAAAGGTGTAAGGCTTAAAGTAAATCCAATAGAGGAGGCGGACACATTCAGCTACATAATTCCAAAGTTCTGATGTTCGAGATTTACTCATCGCTACTTAATCCCCAGCTGGTCACGTACAAAATCCCAAACTTGGTTCCAGTTCAGCACACCCACAAAACCCAGAACAACCATTACTATAAGTGTCATTCCAATTATCCAGCTACCCAAATCACCTACAGTTTCGCCAGTGAACTTGGTGAAACTACCCAAGCGCTTGGGCAAATCCACAAATATAAACAGCAGCCATTTTTGCCAATAGCTTTGTTGTTTTCCCGATGCAGGAAGATTAATCTGTTGTTCAAACTGCTGTCTCGCCCATTTGATTGGCTTACCTGTTTGACGTGCTTCCCACAAATAAGTACCTGCTAGTTGTAGCTTATAAGGATGACGCTGACCCCACTGTTGAGCATAATTCTGTTCATCTTGATTCAACACTGCACCCTGACTAGAACGAGTTGGTAAGCGCGTCAGTTCAATTGCTTCATCTGTAGTTAATTCTCGCAAAACAATACAGTGAGCAATATTGAAAAAACTGGAGACAAATCGATGTTCTTCACCATAAACCCTGAGTGATTTGCGGGAAGCTACTACCAACATCAAGGCGTTGTCTTCCATGAGCGATCGCAAATTATCATAAAATCCATCGTTAAATTCCTGGGGATAGTCGAACAGGCTTTCAAAATCATCAAGACACAGCACAGGTAAAACTTGCTGCTGTTCCATCGCCTTGATAGCCTCGGAAAATGTCTGTCTATTCCACGATTTCGGCTTCCAGGGATTATTTAGAAATCGCCTATTGTTACCAAGATTACCCCAACCATTAGCTACTTCTTGATAAAATCCCGCCTCAGTTTGACAATTGGCGTTTCTGAGTGAGCGATAAATTACTAGATAACGATTCGGGTTTTGTACTCGCTGCTGCCAAGTCAGATAAAAATAATACAGCAGTGAAGATTTGCCAATACGCTTATCGCCGACAATATTGATACTCGTCGGCTGTACGCCAGTCATGCGAGAGGCGATCGCGTGTAATTCATCTTTCCGACCAACAAACAATCTGGGGTCTTCAATCATCCCAGCAGCCACAAAAGGATTAGCAGGCAGCGAACTGGATGTCATGTATTGTTTTTAATATTAATTTAATTATTTAAGTGCAATTACTTAAAATAATAACATTAATAATATTCTCAGCCCCGTGAACTCTTATTTTCTCTCTGTGTCTCTGTGTCTGTGTGGTTGAATAAATGATTTTTTACCACAGAGGCACAGAGGCACAGAGTTAAGAGGTTATATTCACCTTGATAGAGGCATTGCCTACCAAAGTCATGATATGGCGCTGCACTGCTACAGCTAGTTAGGCTCAGATTCAATAGGCACAGTAGGCACAACTTGAGGTTTTTCTAGTGGTGATAACTGTTGTTGTATATTTGGTTTATCAGGAACCACCTTTAATACAGTCTCTTGATTAGTTCGACTGCTTTTGATTAGTAGTTGCAGTTCTCGCTCAAACTGCTCTCTTCCTTGTTGAAAAAAGTTTGGCTCTCTAGGAATTAAACTATTATTAATCTGTGAATTATCGTTAGCTGCTACGGGTGAAGTTAATAGTAGAGTTCCTAAAGAAATGCCTACAGTTGTAGCTAACGTTAAGAAGATTTTTTTTTCACTATTTTTCATTTTATCCCCGTGTTAACAGGTCAACACCTGTTGAGATTTAAGAGTAATTTCTACTCAAAAAGCGTTATTGACTTCTCACATTAGCTTTTTGGGATTATTGCAGTTTCGTCTTCATTATAACAATTTCATCCCCACTCCTTAGAAGATATCTCTTAAGTATTAAATATCTCTTCTGATTCCCTCTAGCCTTAAAAAGGGGGGAAAACTTCTCAAATTACCCCTTTTTAAGGGAAATAATGGGGTATGTACTTGTCTTGAATCTGACTTTTCACGTGATGTGGAAAAGCTAACGCCAGACCTAACCCCCCAGCCCCCTTCCCTAGTAGGGAAGGGGGAGAAATTAAAGCCTCTCTCCTTGCAGGGGAGAGGTTTGGAGAGGGGTTTTCTAGATCCCGTGAAAAGTCAGGTCTTGAATACAACAATAAAAAGTTTTCAGACATCCTCTAAGTGCGCGGTCGAGCCTATGTTAGTGGAATGGCAGATTGAAAAATCACCTCAGCAGTCAGAGCCAATTCGGGAAAAGTTAATGATTCGATGCGATCGCCATTTCGGAATTGCTTAACTTGATATTCCCCTTCAACTAACGAATAAATCGAGATAGTTGGTTGTTTAGGATTACCAATAAATCTTTTCCCACCCAAAGCCGCATAATCTACAATCCAGTATTCAGGAATGCCAATTGCTTCATACTGTCCAAGCTTGGTGAAGTAGTCATCACGCCAGTTTGTGCTGACAACTTCTATAACTAATGGAATTGATGATGGCTGACTAACTGTTGATTTACTCCTCCATTTTGGCTCATTGGCTAAGTTGAGACGATTCAACAAAAGTACATCAGGCAAGAAAGCAGATTCACCTTCATTGGATTGAACAAACCCCATTTTAGGAATGTCATAGGGTTTTGAAAGACGGGCGCACTCCAACAAAATTTGCTTGATTAAGAATGCAATAAGTAATTCATGATCTCCTGTTGGTGGTGGCATTTGTTTGATAAATCCATTATGCAGTTCGTAACGTAACTGTGTTGAATTAGCAGGATACCAGTCTAGAAACTGATCAACACTAATCGTCATCGGTAGCGATTGAACCATTTATCTACCTCCATTTATCAATGAAAGTGAGCAGGTGAACTTATTCATTTATCTTTACTTACATCTTGCACCACTCTCTTATTGCGAACATCAGAGCTTAAAACTCTTGTAATTTCGTAGGGTGGGGAGTGCAGGGAGCCACCCGTTTATTGACAAGGTGCAAGATATGAATTTAACTACTTCACCCATTTTCAAACAATTTTTTACTCGCCTACTCCTACTTGCAAGCCAAAGTAAGTTAGTACGAGTTCGGCTGTGCTATTGTTAATTACTTCGTGAACTTCCCCAGGTTCTACGGCGATGCAGTTCCCTGGAAGCAAGGGGTATTCTTGTCCATTGATGCGTATTACTCCTGCGCCAGACTGGACGAAGAATACTTCGCACATATCTTGGTGGGCGTGGGCTGATGCAGTTTGACTGGGGGCGAAACGGGCTTGAGAAAAGTTGGTGAGGTGTGGTAAGTCACCAAACCTCAACATGACTTGCTTTTTGATTTCTGGGTTGTGCGAAACACATTCTTCGGGTAGGTCGTTGAGAGATACGGTAATCATTCTGGTCTTAAGTCGTTGGATAATTCCACAATACCCCTAGAGCCGTCGATTCTCACCCGTTGACCATCTTGAAGAATCCATGTTGCACCTTTAACATCCATAACGGCGGGAATTCCGTATTCTCGCGCAACGATCGCACCATGAGAAAGTCTTCCCCCGGCTTCTGCAATTAGCCCTCCTGCTCTGACTAGCAGAGGGGCCCAACCAGAATCTGTATAAGGGACTACTAAAATTGTATCTTTGTCGATGTATGGCAAGTTTTGTAAGTTGCGTACTACCTTGATTCTGCCTTCGGCTTGTCCATGACTGGCGGGAATGCCTTGTAATATTTGGTCTGAGTATACTTCTGCTGCCTCTGCGGGATGTGGGGGTATATTGCCGTAAACTACAAAGGGGACTTGCTCGATGAGACTATCTTGGTGAAATTGCGATCGCCTAAATTTGATTAGTTGGGTTAAGTTAGCCTGCAATTGGTTATCTGCATCTGCTACTAAACGCCGCACTTCATCCAACTGCAAAAAGAAGATATCGTCTACTTCCCTCAGTAACCCAGATTTTACCAAAATCTTCTCTAAAGCTACAAATCTCCAACGTAACTCGGCTAACAGGCGGGAATAAACTTCGGTGACTCGTCCTTTAATATCTACCCGTCTCTGCACTGTCCCACGTTTGCGCTTGGGTGGAATAGCTTTCCTTGCTTCTAATTCGGCTTTTTCTGGTTCACTGAGTTGAATTAACTGGACAAATAACTGCTTGATGGGTTGGGGGTCTTCTTTCCAAGTGGGAACGGCAATATTCGTACCCACATCGCTTAAATAACCGTAATCTTCCAGCAATTCGTTAAATTCGTAAACAATTTTCTCTCCCTCTGGGGTTTGCGCCAATTTATCAAAGACTTGTTCAGGTTCACATTCTGGTAATACTTCTTTTGCATCTACAGCTAAAGTTCTCAGGGAACGTAAAGCGGCTACTTCTGGGGTGACGCTGTTATCAATTTGCTCGTCTTTTACCCGAAAAATCCCCTGTCTGATGGCGGCACTCAAGGGGGCTAAAATGCTGTAGTATGTGGCTTGACGGATTAATTCCAGGTTGATATCAATCCCGGCTAACAGTTCTTCTATTCCCTGTTCTTCCAAGGACGCATTAGCTAATTGCGACAACCCTGGAATAAATACGTTTTGGTAATCTTTTTTAAAGTCTTTTTCTAAATTGAGTTCCTGCTTGAGTAACTTCAGCAGTCCAGGCAGATTTTTTAAGGTTGACTGCAAGGGTGGCTGACTGATTTTCGCGCCTCTGGTCAAAAACTCTAGACTTTCTGGTGGTAATCCCATTCTCAGGAAAATATCTCCCAGGAGGGAGGCATTAAAGTAAGCCCTGGAGTAATGCAGAGTTGCTGTTTGGGCAAAGTCTAAACCTGTAGCGCGATCGCCTAATACTAGCGTGAAAATATCACCCCAAACTCCACAAGTTAAAGGACGATTAATCGACCAAGTTAAGGGATGCACTGCACCAGGAATTACTTCCGCCGCAATTTTCCGCGTCCAAATCGGTAGTAAGGTGGTAATTGGTCTAGCTTGCAATAACCACAGGGTTTGTCCGTCATAACTCCACTCGATATCTTGTGGTACTCCCAGGTAACGCTTTTCTAGACGACGGGCTAGATATGCTACTTGTTTAATTAACGCCTGTGGTACTCGTCCCGTCCCCTCTAATTTGACAGAGGAGAGATTATCTGATTCAACTACAAAAGCCCGATATTGTTCTGGTGTCACTTTCCCAGACACAACTTGAGTCGGGCTACCGGGTAAGGCTTCGATAATTACCGCATCGCCTTGCTGGGTGATGGGGTCGCGGCTAAATGCTACCCCAGAATAGGCGCTTTGGATTTGTTGCTGAATTAAAACTGACATGGCTGTGTCTGGTAGACCGCGATCGCGGCGATACTGCACAGCCGATGGATTATTATATGATTCTCTAACTTCTGTAATCGCTTGTTGTAATTGTTGATAATTCGTAACGTTCAGCACCGTTACATATTGCCCAGCCGCCGAAGCTTGTTCTGAGTCTTCCCCAATGGCAGAAGAACGCACTACCAAGGGTGATAATTCGGAAGGTTGGAGAAATTGTAATAATCTTTCTGGGTCATTACCAGGAACCAGCACCCAACCCTTGGGTACTTGATAACCCCAGCGTTTAATTTGCGATAAGGTAGCAGCCTTCTGTCCCACCTGCGCTTGATCCAATTCATCATCTAAAGTGAGAATTGTGTTACTACCGCGTAAATATTCAAATATCGGTTGTGATTGTGAATCTAGTTCTTGAGACGATAAATCCAGGTCATCAGGAATCCTTTGGTAAATCCACCATAGCAACCCAGCCAAGGCTACAGCCGTGATAATTTTGGGAAAATCTTCCGCATGGAGCAGCACTATAAATATAGGGAACACAAATAAAACTCCATACTTGACCAGATTTCTCGACTGTAAAAGCGTGAAGCTGATCATAGCCAACAGCATCACAAATACTGCTACTAGGGGATCATGTGTTATTATCCCCCAGACGACGTTGGTTGTCCCCGCCCCTCTACCCATGAAGTACCTACCTAGTACCAAGGCGATGAGGGACAGCAGTTCCCAAAACGACCCTTCAGGGAAAAAAGCACGCGCAATGTAAACTGCGGCAATTCCTTTTAGGGCTTCTGATAGAACCGCCAAAAGACCAGCTAATCTACCACCGTGGTAAAACGCGGCGGAAACACTGACATTTCTTGTACCAATTTGTGCCAAACGTCTCTTCTTGAGCGCGTAAGTAATCCAAGAAATTAACGGTAACGCGCCCAAGAGGGGACAGACAGTTAATATAACTAAGGCACCCCAAAGTTCTCTCATGCTGCATTTATAATTTGAGATTAATCTTGCACTTAAAATCTCAAATCTTCAATATCTAAATTTTCCTGCAATGTGTAAATCATTATTTAGGGCGCTGTTAGTTGCTGTATGGACAACAATCACCAGGATTGACGGGAGGGTGTAGGGGTGTAAGGGTGTATGAGAGCCGAACTGGTGTGTAATTTATGAAATTTTTCCCCTATACCCATATACCCCTGCACCCTAATTCTAGTTGCCTGTGTCCTGTTAGCCGACCATACACTTAGTTGAGTGCGTAGGCTGCTTGTAACGCCCAAATAATTAAACCAGCGATCGATCCCAACAGTAGCACTGTAGAGATGGTAACAACTTTAGGCGAATCTGCCCCATCAAATTTCATAATTCCGCGATTTAAGTCGGACATAGCTTTGTATTCCTCCTTTTTTACTGGGTCAATTTGCCCGTTTCGATTTTAGTCTGTCTACTCGCTAATATGGCGATGCTACACATAATATTTTGTTTAAGCTTTGCAACATTTTCATCAGCTATTTTGCTTATGTCTGTAGGCTTGTTGTTCAGTTTTATACGATGGGGATTGGGGAGTGGGGGGAGATGGGGGAGTGGGGGGAGATGGGGGAGTGGGGGGAGATGGGGGAGTGGGGGGAGATGGGGGAGATGAGGGAGTAACCCACCCCTAGCCCCTCCCTGGAGGGGAATAGGGAGATGGGGGAGATGAGGGAGTAACCCACCCCTAGCCCCTCCCTGGAGGGGAACGGGGAGATGGGGGAGAATAACTGTGGACTAATGACTATTGACTAATGACTATTGACTATTGACTAAGGACTATTGACTAATGACTAATGACTATAGACTATTGATAATTTTACTGATAACTGTAGGCTTGATTGCGGTGGAAATAGGGTTGCGGGCTTTTTTTGGTTTTGGTCATCCTCTGATTTATCTCGGTGATGAAGAAATTGGTTACTTGCTAGCACCTAACCAGCGTACCCGCCGCTTTGGAAATCGGATTGAAATCAATGAATATTCTATGCGGAGTGGGAGTATCGCTAAGACTCCTGCACCTGCTACTTTGCGAGTGCTATTTTTGGGTGACTCGATTGTTAATGGTGGGTGGTGGACTGATCAAAATAATACAATCTCTAGTTTGATGATGGCTTCGCTTAGTTCATCAACTCATGACAATTATCAACAAGTAGAGGTGCTGAATGCTTCGGCTAATTCTTGGGGGCCGAGAAATGAGTTAGCTTACTTACAACGCTTTGGTAATTTCCATGCCCAAGTGGTTGTGTTAGTGATCAATACTGATGATTTATTTGCTACTGCGCCGACATCTTTACCTGTGGGACGCGATCGCAACTATCCAGACAAAAAACCACCCCTGGCATTAATAGAAGTATGGCAGCGTTACGTTAAAAAACCACAACCTAACCCAGAATTAGCTGCATTACAAAAAGAAGCAGGCGATCGCGTCGGTATTAATCTCAATGCTATCAGTAAAATTGCGGAATTAACTCGGCAAAATCATAGTCAATTTTTGCTGGTGATGACTCCCTTATTACGAGAACTAGGTGAACCAGGCCCCCGTGATTATGAAATCACAGCACGCCAGCGCCTGAAGGACTTTACCCAGTCGCAGCAAATTACCTATATAGATTTCCTCCCGATATTTAACGCCACTGATGACTTTAAAGCTTTATACCAAGACCATATTCACCTAAACTTGCAAGGTAATCAGGTAGTTAGGCGAGAAATTGAGCGATCGCTTTTACCACTTTTAGAAAAGAGCTAAACTCTTAATTACCAATTACCAATTACCAATTACCAATTACCCATTACCCATTACTCCCTTATCCATAATGCCAAACCTCCCCCACGTCCACGAGCAGCAATAAAATCTTGTGTAACGATAAAGAAGGCAAAAAATGCTTGTTTAGCTATGGGTTGGTTGTAGAAATCCTCAGCTTGAACCTTACCGGAACGAATTTTTTGTTGGTAAATAGTCCGCCCAAATAAACTAAAATACATTTGGGTAAAGTCAAAAGCTAAGAGGTTTTTCTTACCTAAATATTTAGCTGGGCCTGTCAGTTGTAATAACAAAAACCCTAATTGTACTTGATTAGCAATTTCGCCTTTGCTGATATCTTCGGCTGAAGAAGGACTAAAGGAGATATAAATTTTCGTCAATTGGGGTACATACCAACCCTTACCTAAAATAATCCCTCCCCGTTTTTGGGCTTTTTTCGTTCCTGTGGCGAAGCACAACCGCCATTTTCCTATTAAAGCATCAAAATCATAATCTAGCCGTTGCTGTTTGGCTGCTTTTTCGGCTTCTAACAAAGCATTGACTATTACCTCTGGCTGAGGACGGTTGTTATTCTCTCCCCGGTAAGCCGCCGCAGCTTGGGATAGGGTATTAACATTGTTTGTATTAGTAGATGTCAAATCGGTATTCATTATTTGATATGAAAATTTAAGCTTTTATTTATTTTTAAATATGAGAATTTGTGTATTCAGATACATATATTTTATCTGATTTGTGGACAGTTAGATAAAAAGCGATCGCTCTATATGTCATTTAGGCGATCGCTTTCAGCTTTAGAGGAAATTATAAAGTTGACATACCAACTATCAAATCATTGAACGCTCATCATATATGTAAAAGTTCATTGGCTAAGTATGGGATAAGTGTAAAGTTTTTGTAATTAGATTTACTGGCCCAGAGCAGTAAACACACAATTCGTTAGCAATTTCTACAGCTTCTTTCGGGCTTTTTTCTAAATACATTGCTGTCAAAGCAAAGTGTTGTCCAGCACCAATAGCACTAAACTCATTAATTTTTTCCACTAAATAGCTACTACTGACGCGAAATATTTCACCTTCCATACCAATGAGATAACTATTCTTACGCCCAAAAGTATCATCTTTCTTTTTAGCCCAAGCGTAAAACTCGACAATAAAATCTAGAACTGCTTCTACTGTAGCAGCCGCAGGCTTATGATTTCTGGCAAATATCTGCATGAAGCTCAACTCCATCACATAGCCCACAGTACCAATAATCATGTCATTAACTTCAAACAATTTACCTTGTTCATCTCCTGTTACACGAGTAGTTTCTGTTAAGTATCCATCCACGCGAATGCTATCAGCAGCGAACTCTAATTTATCTGGAAATCTTTTAGCTGCAACAACGCTCATAATTTTTGAAGTTAATACTTATTATATATATTTTAACTCCATTTAAAAATAATTTAGGAAATGAACTGGCATTTTAGCTTATATCAATTTGAAAAAAGAATGCGACAGATATATAGGTAGGGACGCACATCTGTGCGCCCCTACATATAATCGATGTGTTGTCCTATTTTAGCGAATTGGTATTAGTCAACTTTATTAAAACAAAACACATCAGTAATATATGATATGAATTACTGCAAAGCAATTTTTAGGCGATCGCTAATTTCTCAAGCTGTTGCTTTTGTGTCTAGTTGATTCATTGACTATTATCCTTTAACCAAGAAACAGCAAAATCAACCGCGTTTCTTACCTTAAATAACTTAACTTGGGCAGAACCAACTGTTGAGATTTGTACCTGACCAGTTTGTGCAAAAGCTGCACCCATCTCCACAAAACAGCTTGTGTCAAAATCAATATCTGTAAACCATTGCCAAACTCTTCGCCCAGCTTCTAAAATAGGCGCACCTTTTTTAACTTGCTCTCTTCCACCAAAGCGATACTCAGCAAGATGAAAACTAGTACAATTTTCATAACCAACTCCTAATAACAATACCCAACCATCAAGGTCATAAAGACGTGCTAATGGTGAATCTTCCCCTAAAGAATAATCCAGGGAATGATTTAACACTATCTTTTCCGCATCTTTTCCCCAAGCAGCAAAAGATACTTGTGGGTGAGAACTTCGCAGCACATTTTCCCAAGTACGAAATGTTTCCACAATTTGTCCCATCTCTCGCGTTGGCGTTACCTGCGGGTCAAAAGCTGGCATAGTTTCACGAATAATAGTCCACCATTCTCTAGGAACAGAGGGTTCTTGCCAGTTCGCAGGGTCAGATAAATCACCAGTATGCGTAGGCATAACGATATTTCCCGTGGGTGTAATTACATCCATTAATGCTTGAACCACTGCAACCGAACCGCCACAAACCCAACCCAGAGAACTCAGAGATGAATGGACTATCACCGTCATACCTGAGTTAACCCCAGCATTAACAAAATCTGTGGCTAGACTTTGACGAGTGCGAGGTGATGGTGTGTTGATAATTACTTTTTCTTCACTCATAAAACTGATACATATTGTTACCATTACCAATTACCAATTACCCATTACCAACCCTCAAGATATGATGCACATGATATAATATCTAAATAGTCTTATTAAATAACTGAACCGGCTTAGTTTGCAATTGAGAAGTAATTGGTTGCACTCGCTCAACCACACTAATCATATATTTATAATTTGGGATAGCTGCATTAGGTATATAGCCAACTTCTTGAGCAGAACTAGAAGGAAAGTCACTCATAACTTTCCGAATATACTCTTGGCGTTTACTTTCTATAGTTGGTTGAATCAAGACTACACCAGGTGGTACATAATGGGGATCTGTGTAGAAAATGCGAAATTTAGTTCCCTGGAATTGTGAACTATAAAGATTAAACTCTGCCATCGAAACAGCCCCAGCTATCGCCTTGCCTTCAGCTACCCATTGCATTACAGTTTTTGGTGTAGGCGCAGATAAAATTTCCGCTACTGTCAGACCATAAAGATTATATAAAGGCAAATAATATCCAGTGGCTGAACCTAATTGCCCTAAAGCTACTGTTTTCCCCTGTAAATCTTGCAAGGTACGGATGGGGCTGTCCTCACGGGTAACAAGCACACAGCGCAAATTAGTCACGCCGATTAACGGAAATATGGGAATATACTGATAGCGAGAAATTGCGATCGCAGCTATGCCTGGGGGAGCAAACATCAATGACCAAGCACGAGATTCTAAACGCTCAATAGCTTTATTTTCATTAAAAGTAGGCTCTAGAATAATCTTGGCTTTTGTTCTTTCTGCTAAATAACGCTGAAATCTAGCATACTGATTAATTATTGCTCCTCCGCCATCATAATTGATTACACCAATAGTTAATAACCCCCCAGATTGCGGTTCTGATGTACAGGCATTAACTATTAAAAAAATTGATTGTCCAAAAAAAAACGACGTGAGAATTTCCAGGGCATTATTATTGTTAATTAATAAACTATATTGCTTTTATTAGCTATCTTCGCTACAGTATTTTACTACAATAGTAGATCAGGCTTTATCTAAAAAATTTAGACTAATGTTAAAAAAAATAAAGATTGGTACAAAATTTAACCTACTACTAACCATAGTTTTTATCATTAGCATTGTCTTAAGTGGCACAGTCCTATCTAGCATACTCCAGCAGCGAGCGCAAACAGAAGTAACTTCCAATGCCTTAGCGCTCTTAAATACTATGATTGCAGTACGAAATTACACACAAAATAAAGTCAGAGATTTACTCTTACCTCAGCTAGAAACAGCATCATCTTTCATTCCAGAAACAGTCCCAGCTTACTCAGCAACAGAAGTATTTGAGAACTTACGTAAAAACGAACGGTATCAAAACTTCTTTTATAAAGAAGCTACATTGAACCCTACGAATTTACGAGACAAGGCAGATGCTTATGAAGCAGCCATTGTGGAACGCTTTCGCCAAAATCCATCACTACCAGAAATTACTAACTTCCGTGATTTACCTGAAGGTACAGTATTTTACATTGCCAGACCATTAGCAATTAAAGAGCAAAGCTGTTTGCAATGTCATTCTACACCAGAAAAAGCGCCGAAAAGTCAACTGTTAACTTATGGTTCAGAAAACGGTTTTGGGTGGAAACTAAATGAAATTGTCGCAGCGCAAATCATCTCAGTTCCTTCTGAAGAAATATTTAGTAATGCCCGAAGTACTTGGTTGGGAATTATGGCATCTTTAACTATTCTGTTCGCCATAATTGTCATTGTCATTAACTTCCTAATTAAGAAAACTGTAATTCAACGCATCAGAAAAATTGAAAACATCGCTCAAAGAGTTAGCACTGGAGATATGACTGTAGAATTTGACGATAATAGTAATGATGAAATTGGTGGTTTAGCCGCAGCATTTAATCGCATGAAGTACAGTTTAACTATAGCAATGGATATGTTAAGCAAGCAGAATGAATAATTTTTTCAACTGGCTTGTAGCTAGCTTGGCTTTTAGGGTTGCTGTTAACAGACTTCATTCTCTTACATCTAAGGCAGTAACCGCTTCTGGAATTGCAAAGCTTTTTGAGCATCGGGAATTTCAGCCGCTAAAATTTGAATAAACTCAGCGTGAGAAGTTGTTGCGCTGCTAGATTTTATCGCTTTCTGAACTAAAAACTTAGCAATTGGCCCAATTAAATTTAGTAATTCTTTCTCACATTCCCGCACAAAGTAATCATTTACATCATTAATAGTTGGCTGTGGTTTTTGTGGCAAGTTAGGGGCAGTATTTTCATACCTAACAGTTGGATCTTCCAGAAATGATATTACTTTTTTCTTAAATTCAATTTGTTGATTTGCTGTTAAATTCAAAGATAAATTATCAATTAATTCTTGATAACTGGATGCTGATGTCGCCCGCCGTAACAACGTCCGCCCTATGGGGCCGACAAACGTCATGAGTGTATTTTCTAGATAGTTATATTGTTCTGAAGAAAGAATTAAGGTATTTTTGCCCTGGAAAGTATCTACTTGTTGTTGGGATGTAGTTACTTGGGGTTGTTGCATCCATGTTGATGGTGCTACAGTTACTTGCGTTTCTGCTGGAGGAGAAAATTTTTGTTGTAGCGCCTCTAAAACCTCAGTTGCAGATTGATAGCGCATCCTATAGTTAATCAGTACCATTCTGGATAACACAGATGCTAACTCATTGCTGACTTTTGCCCTATATTGCCAAAGAAATTCTCCAGTGGCGGGATCTTCTCCTAGTTGTTTGGGATGCACCCCTGTGAGTGCTTGAATACAAACCATACCCAGAGAATAAATATCGCTGTTAAGGTGTGGTTTACCCTGGAACTGTTCTAAAGGCATATATCCTGGCGTACCAATAGCAATAGTCATTTCCGTTTGACCACTAATTCCAGTTATCTGCGTTTGGACTTGTTTAACTGCGCCAAAATCAATTAGCACCAACTTACCATCTTCTAGCCTTCTGAGCATATTTTCTGGCTTAATATCTCTGTGAATCACTTTGTGAGAGTGAATAAATTTCAAAATATCTAAGCCTTGCTGCAAAAGTATAATGACTTTTTCTTCTGTCCAAGGTTGATTAGGTGGCATTTCTACTCTCAGCGAATGCCCTTCAATAAATTCTTGTACCAAGAAAAACTCTTGATTTTCCTCAAAATATGCTAAAAGGCGGGGGATTTGGTCATGATACCCTAACTTTTCTAGTGTTTCGGCTTCGCTGGTGAATAGCCTTCTTGCCGTTTCCAAAAACTCCGGGTTATGGGTAACAGGCTGAAAGTGTTTGACAACACATTTCGGCTGACCAGGGCGTTGAGTGTCAAGTGCGATATAGGTTTTACCAAATCCACCTCCACCCAACATTTGATAGATTTGATAACGACCGACTAGTACAGTACCTAACATTGCATGACTTTTTTAAGTCTTACATTCATCTTGACATAATTACTAAATGGCTAAATAAAAGTTCTGTAAAAAATTTAGGTAATTATCTTAACATATATAGGATTCATACTTGATTTTTCAAATATACGTAGACCGATGCACTGCCCACCAAAACCATGATACGGCGCTGCACTGCCCACCCTACAGATACTTTTTCAAGTTGGTAATATTAATTTGAAAAAAGAATGCGATAAATACGTGGTTTGGGGCGCACAGTTGTGCGCCCTTACAGATAATCGATTTGTTGCCAAGATTTTTTGAATCGGTATAAGCTGAAAAACATTTAGTTTGCATATTGAAATGACATCATACTCTTGTGAGGTAGGACGAACAGCCCGCCCTAGTTATGCAAGTTAAATGTGGAACAGCTGATAATTTACCCCAAACCCAAAAACTTAGAAATCAAAGGTAATAGTTTACTCACAGCCTCAACTAATGTTGCTGTGGCGGGTAAACCAGTAATTGTCCCTTTCAAAATTTTAACAGCAGTTTTGGCTGCTTTCTGTGTTGGTTCCGCTTGAGGATTCTTCCCTGCTTCGGCTAAGGTTTGTACTTGTTCTAAAGCTTCGGCTTTATCTTCCTCAGATAAATCTGTTTCGGCTTCTATGGCTGCTTGTAACTGTGTCAATAATTCCTTGATACCGGGTTTTTCTGGTGCTGGTGCTGGCGATAACTCGTTAATGGTATTTGTCACCGTACCACTAATTTCACCTAAATTAATTGGGCTATTATTGATAGTTCCACTGTTTTCAAATTTACGGCTGGAATCACTACTGTTATTCATGGCTTTATTTTCTACTTTATTATCAACTTGAACATTAATTGACTTATTGGCTAACAAGCCAATAATTTCTTTCATATCTGCACTTTGTTGGCGATAGATTGTGATTTCATGATCTTTAGCTTGCAATTGTACTTTATATTTTTCCTCCACAAATTGCAATGCTAACTGATAATTCTGCATAGAATTATTGTGTATCTTTTCCTTGTCAGTACCATCAGGTACTTTAATTTTAATGACAACTACGCCATCACCTTTATTTTCAATACTTTGGATAACTAATTCTGTATCTTCGTTTTGAACTTGCACTTTTTTAAAAGCAGTGAAAAAGGCTTTCCAGTCAATACCATCTCGAAAGATTAAATCAACAGTATTTAAAACTTCTTCAAATAATTTTGTAAATTCACCTTTTTGAAAATCACCACTACTAGGACGGCGTTCACGATCATCTGTTCCCGGTTTGGGTTTTTCTAGAAGATAAATAAAGCGACAATCGACATTATTTAGTTTAGTTGTGCTTTCAATGTTCCACGCTTCTATACAACCACCAGTCATTTGAGCGCGAGTGAAATCAGTACCTACAGCTTGAGATAGAGTTAAATTTGCCCATTCTAAACAAGCTCCTTCTAGGGTTGCGCTAGTAATATCAGCATTTTTAAAATTAGCTTCTTTTAAATCTGCGCCTATAAGGTTTGCACCTTTAAGATTTGCGCCAATATATAATTTATTCCTACCATTTAAGGTAATTAGCAAATTGAGAATATCTTGTTTAGCTAATATTGAATCGCCTACTCTGGCAAAGTCAAGTTTTTTGGCTTCATAAAAACGAGTGCGTGTGAGATTTGCTTTTCGGAAATCTGTGTTTTTGAGCGTTGCACCAGTAAAGTCAGCATCAGTTAAATTAGAACCAAAGAAACTTGTACCGTCTGTTGCTGCGATAGTAACGGCAAATGAGCGAATCCAAGCATCTTTTCCATTTCCTGTTAAACTACGCCAGCCGATATAAGCACTAAATAATGTAAAGACTAAGGCTAAGGCTAAGGCTCCGACTCCGGCTCCAGCTAAGGCTCCTGCTGCTGCTCCTACTGCGGCTAAGGCTCCACCTACAGTTCCCGCTACGGTTGTTGCTCCGTCTCTAGCTAAGGCTCCGGCTACGGCTACAGCTACGGCTACAGCTACGGCTAAAGCTCCGGCTACGGCTAAAGCTAAGACTACGGCTAAGGCTCCGGCTCCAGTTCTGTCCCCATATCCAGCTAAGGCTAAGGCTAAAGCTTTGGCTCCAGTTCCGGCTCCGGCTACGGCTACGGCTACAAATAGGACTACTAAACCTGCTGTTAAACCCTTATTAACAGTAACAATACAAAAGACTGTAAGAATAATTAAGCTGACTATTCCTGCAATAAAGTATTCTCTATTATCAGGGTTAACAATAGATGCTATCAATATACCTATAAAAAGTGAAAAATAACGTGATATTGCTAAGATTATTATTCCTGCTGTCAGCAACTCATTAGTCCAAGGCTGTTGTAGTCCAGCTTTAGCGCCTGCAAAATTAGCCCCTTTGAGAATAGAATTGGTAAAATTAGCCCCTCGAATATCGGCTTTACTAAAATTAGCGCCAGTCAAGTCTTGGCCTTTAAATGAACGACCTCGCAAGTTTTGACCGGAATAGTCTGGCGGCATAATTGCGTTACTAAGGGTTAATACGCAGGTTTTATACAAGTCTACAATGCAATTTTCCTGATTTTGCCAAAATGAAGGTATTTTGAGCGCAAGACTTGATAATTGGTAGTAATGAACTGTGTTCAGTCAGAACTAGTCAAGTGCTGAGAAAGATATTTTACACAAGTAATACTTCTACAATTCAGCCGGATACTTAAAAAGTAAGGATTGATGCCTAAGAAAATTCGAGAGTTAAAAGCTATATTGCAGAAAGCAGGTTTTAATTACCGCCCCGCTAGAGGTAGTCATACATTCTGGACTCATCCACTTATGCTTGATGAACCGATTACTATTGCAGGTAAAGATGGAGACGATGCACCAAAATACTTAGAGAAACAAATTCAGGACTTACGCAAGTGTCACAATTGGTGGTTGGTGCGTGACGCTACAAGTCTCATGACTACGTTCAAATATTATCGCAGCGTCACACACCCTACAGAAAAAATATGCCAGTTGCGTAAGTCCTAATTACCTCACAGACAATTCCAATATTCATATCTTGCACCTACTTATTGAGAAGGTGGTGGGCAATGCCCACCCTACGAAATAATAAGCTTTTGGGACTGTTATTTTGTCAATAAGAGAGTGGTGCAAGTTGAGAGAATATGAACAGAGAATTTGATGTGATTATAGAACGGGACTCGGATGGCTATTTTGTTGCGTCAGTACCTATTCTGGCAGGATGTCACACCCAAGCTAAATCGTTAGATGAACTAATGGAGCGTATAAAAGAAGCTATTGAACTTTGCTTGGAAATAGAACAGGCGTAAAACCCTTGGCTTTATCCGGGGGACATAAGCAAATTTGCCAAATTTATTTGGCTGTGATGCTAACTGTCCTTCAATTAGATACGATTGATGCTAGATAATGGGAAAGCTTTGACATACACTAGCCAATCTAGCCCGGAAGAACAGATAAATAACTATGCGAACTCACTATTGCGGCGAACTCCGACAAGCGAATATTGGAGAAACTGTTACCTTATATGGCTGGGTAGACCGTCGCCGCGATCATGGGGGCGTGATATTCTTGGATTTACGCGATCGCTCTGGCATTGTCCAAATTGTCAGCGATCCGCAACGCACCCCAGAATCCTACGAACTGGCAAACTCTCTGCGTAATGAATACGTTGTGGAGATTACAGGTAGGGTAACACAACGTCCCGAAGAATCACTCAATTCCCGCATTCCTACAGGCGAGGTGGAAATCTACGCTGATCAAATCTCACTGTTAAATGGTGTGCGGAAACAATTACCTTTCCAAGTTTCTACCGCCGACAGCGAGTCGGTGCGGGAAGATTTGCGTTTGAAGTATCGTTACTTGGACTTGCGGCGCGATCGCATGGCACGTAACATTCAACTACGTCATCAAGTCGTGAAAGCGATGCGGCGTTACCTAGAAGACGTAGAAGGTTTCATCGAAATTGAAACCCCAGTCCTCACCCGTTCCACCCCAGAAGGCGCAAGGGATTATGTCCTCCCCAGTCGCGTCAACCCTGGTGAATGGTTCGCTTTACCCCAGTCACCACAGTTATTTAAGCAGATTCTCATGGTAGCAGGGATGGATAGATATTATCAAATCGCCCGATGCTTCCGTGATGAGGACTTACGCGCCGATAGACAGCCAGAATTTACCCAGTTGGACATGGAAATGAGTTTCATGTCTCAGGAAGAAATAATTCAACTCAACGAAAAGTTAGTTAGTTATATCTTCAAAACCGTCAAAGGTATTGAGTTACCCCTTCCTTTCCCTCGCCTTACCTACGCCGAAGCAATGGAACGCTATGGTAGCGATAAGCCAGATACCCGCTACGATTTACAACTAGTTGATGTTTCCGATGTGTTGAAAGACTCTGGTTTTAAAGTCTTTCGGGATGCTGTCGCCAATGGTGGTATCGTCAAAATCCTCCCTATTCCCAACGGTAACGAACAAATTTCTAATGTGCGGATCAAACCAGGCGGGGATTTATTCAAGGAAGCCAGCGAAGCCGGTGCAAAAGGTTTAGCTTATATCCGTGTGCGCGAAGATGGGGAAATTGACACTATCGGCGCGATTAAAGATAACCTCACCGATGAACAGAAACAGGAAATTTTGCAGCGTACAGGTGCAAAGGCTGGACATTTGTTATTGTTTGGTGCAGGCGATGCGGCTACTGTCAATAAGACTTTGGATAGATTGCGGCAGGCGATCGCCAAAGAATTTGGTTTAATTGATCCAGAGAAAATTAACTTGCTGTGGGTTGTAGATTTCCCCATGTTTGAGTGGAATGCAGACGAAAAGCGTTTAGAAGCACTCCACCACCCATTCACCGCACCCCACCCCGATGATTTACAAGACTTAAAAACAGCCCGCGCTCAAGCTTATGATTTAATATTCAATGGGTTTGAAGTCGGTGGTGGTAGTCGGCGGATATATCAACGGGATATTCAAGAACAGGTGTTTGAAACTATCGGTTTGTCGCCAGAGGAAGCACAAAATAAATTCGGCTTCCTGTTAGAAGCTTTTGAATACGGTACACCGCCACATGGTGGTATTGCTTACGGTTTAGATCGGTTGGTGATGCTACTGGCTGGTGAAGAATCAATTCGTGATGTCATCGCTTTTCCCAAGACACAACAAGCACGTTGTCTGTTGACAGATGCACCTTCGGGCGTAGATGTCAAGCAGTTGAAGGAATTACACGTTGCTTCGACTTACAAACCAAAGTCTTGAGGGTTTCCTAGCTAGGAACTCATGTTGTTTGACAAGGGTTACAATAGGGCTTGGTACAATTGTACTAAATTGTGGCGATCGCTTTTCCCACACCAGAGGAAGCAAAATTACGCTGCTCGTACCTTGTACTCTTTCAAGCTGATAAGATACTTCTGCTGTTTGACTTTAATAGTCCGACAGCAGAAATTTTTTTATGTATAAAAATATAGCTTTCTCAAAATTGTAGTCTTTTTTATACAATGAACAATTGGGTTAGGAGAAACGTTTCTCCTAAATCATTTTCAAGGATAACCATGTCGCTATACTGGGGCGGGTGCAACGCCTACTTCACAAAGCACACTCCGGTTAGAAACACAGACAAGCGATCGCCTCTCGTACCTCTGCAAAGCCAACGGTATCAGCCAGGAAGTACAGATCGAAGCAATGTATGAGTATTACGAGTCTGATTTCTCCTCATGGTCTGATATTTTTCTAATCACATAGAAAAATAGCAGCAGAGACACCTGGCGACGAATCAGAAACGGGCGAAGACGATGTGTGAAAAATATCAGTAGATGCAAAGATTGAGGTAACTAGTAAGGATAATTTGGATCATTAGGACTCAATTGTCCGTCAGCAACTAGGCTAGCATAATAGCCAAATCCTGCGTCATAACTGTCAACCTCATTCTCATATTCATCGTAGTCTTCACCTTCTATGAAATCTAATAACTCTTGATGCGCTAATTCAATTTCCTGGGGAGTTAGTATTACTTCTTTTTCGCGCAATATTTCAAAATGATTTTCTTTCTTGTTGCCACTTATCCCTCTTCTGTCACTTTCCGAGTATTCTGAATAAAAGGATGAAAAGAAAAAACTCTGGAAGGTAAGCAGGGCAATGGATGTAGAATTACAAATCCTCAAACATTTGGCAAGAG
>NZ_JACJSG010000049.1 GCF_014697625.1 Anabaena azotica FACHB-119
GCTCAATTGGCTGGTTTTACACCTCAGCCCGGTGTTTTTTATTTTCTTGACGCAGGCTATTGTTGTATACTAGCTTTCAAACTATAATATTTTCATGGTTCGGCTCCTTTGAGGGTCGCTTTATCGCGTCCGTCTCTCAGGCACTTATTCAATATAGCTAACCTATTCAGGGCTGTCAACCTTTTTTCCAAGATTTCTGGAAAACATTTTTTCGTCGCTTCAAATGCTTCTACAGCAAGGCTTTTGAGATAGTGCTTCCCACGGGTGAAGTAAAGTCTATATTGATGGACTGTTGGGAAACAGAATTTTTTGTGGTCATGAGGGTAACTGGTTGAGTACCCACTTTAACCACTGTCCAAAGGAACTGACCGCATTTAAACGCCGGACACCAGGGGCGTGGGCTGAGGCAAGTCCATCGACGGCTACTAGGCAGGCGTATTGTAAGCCCAAGAAACTATCGACGGCTGCGTAAGGGCCGCCAAGGGTAATTGCCCCGGCTGCGTACATTTGTCCTTTACCGTTTCGCATTTCTGGGATTTCAAAGTTATTGGCGACGGTTAAGCGTCCGAGATGGTTTAAGGGCAAGTTGTATTGTTTTACTAGGTCTTCTAATAAGGGACTGGCTTGCACTTTGGCATCTAAACCAGTGGCATCAACTATGAAATCGGCTATGAGTTGCATTTGCCCGAAGCCTTTTTCTTGAATTTGGGTGATGGTGCGATTTTGTGAATCTCTTTCCACTCCCAAAACTTCGCCGAAGGTGATTTGATACCAGCCTTCTCTTAATCCTGCTTCTGTAATGCGTTGCCAGTCGAGGCGGTCGGCGGTGGTTGTACCACCCCAGTCTGTTAGTAAGCGTTTGCGTTCTTCTGGGGTGGCTTGTTCTAACATGACTCGAAGTTCACCACTCCAGCAGGCTTTGGGCCAATTGAAGGGTTGAAATTCGTAATGGTTTTTGACTAAACGTGTGGCTTTTTGAAATTTGTTGCCTTGGGGTTTGGGCGATCGCATCAAATGTAAAACTGTAATGTTAGAGTTTTTCCGCCTTGCTTCATAAATTCGCTGGACTATACGTGAAGCTACAATTCCTCTTCCGCGAATTAAAACTGTGCCACCTTGGCGTTCTAATTGTTCATATACATGATCGTGTGCTTCATAAGCATTGACGACGGATTTAAAGTCTTGATATTTTTCTCTATAAGTTTGCAAGTCTGGAAGAAACTGAATTGCTGGATACCCGGTAGCTAGGTGTAGATAGCGACTGACGAAAAAGGCATGATTGCCTTGTCCGCGAGAATAGGCTACACAATATCTACCATCATCTGTTTTGCGAATGGCTCTAACTCGCCCATAACGATAAATTTGACCCCAGCCGATGCGTTTGGCTTCTCGGTCGATGGAGTCGAAGACGTTACCTGCGCGGGGAGTATAAGTTTCGGCAAAGGTGGGTTCGGCGAATACCTGCCATAGATATTGTAGTGCTGTGTTTAGCTTACCTTTGGTGAAGTCCTGCCAAGCTTCTCGCCAAGCGTAACTCGGCCAACCCCAGATATTATCAGGGCAGGAGTCTGAGTTTGAACGCAGTCTTTCATGTAGGGGTATTTGGGAGTTGAGGCAAAGGCGTTTGTAACGGGCGTAAGGTTCGGCTTCTAAGCCCAATGCGACAATTTTTTCGGTACGGACACCGCTTATTCTCAATAAATCAGCCCAAATGAAACTACCTAGTCCTCCGCCAATTGTTAAATAGTCGCATTCATCCACAGGTAGTCTTATGGCGTGGAGTGCTTGTACTGAAACTTGTTCTGCTTGAAATGCTGGTGGGGGAAAATTACTTCCTAAAGGTGTGAAGGCAGGGTTTTGTGGTATGTGGGGATCGGGAAGGTTAGTATTGGGATTGAATTGGATTAAGGAAGGTGGACTGGTGACTGGTACTGTAACACTAGCTGCCAGAGTCACCATGATGATGTAGGGGCCAATTTGCAATGTATCGCCGTGAGCGAGAACGCCGCGCTTTTGTTGCTGGCTGTTGATGAATATACCGTTAACGCTACCTTGATCAATTACTACCAATTGATTGTTTTCCCAGACAATCAGGGCATGATAACGAGAAACTTCATTACTATTAAGTAAGATTCGTGAAACACGCTGTCCTTCCTGTTCCACAGGCAACCGGGCAAATTCTCGACCAAAGGCTATGGGCGCATTCAACTTTGGTTCTCGCCGTTCCCCTGTTGTTGGGTCTTCCCAACTTAATCGAATTTGTTGGTTAGTCATTGGTCAGTTGTCAGTTGTTTTATCTGCCTTATTGTTCCCAAGTCCTATCTCTTCAATTTGGTGCGACGAGTACGCTGACGGCTGCGGCTAGAGATGTACCACACCAAGGGCAACCAATTTGCAGATTTTCGAGTGAGGATACGCGATGGCATTTCGGACACTCTAAACCGTACATTTTTGGTGGTGGTGTTGGATGGTGATGATGTATCGGTGGTGGTGTTGGCTGTTGGCGTACTGGAGGGATAATTTGTTGACCATTTATAGGTGGTTGTGGTGGGGCTAGAATTGTGGCGGGAATGGTGTTGATGGTAATAGCAGTAACTTGGAGTTTGACTTGACCTAAGTGGATGATACTTCCTTGGTTTAAGGGTTTTTCGCCTTGTATAAGTTGCTGTCCGTCTACAAGAGGGGGGTTTGGCGATCGCAAATTTCTGATATAAAAAGTTTGTTGCTGTGGGTGAAAAAATATTTCTACGTGCAGTCCTGATACTGTTGGGTTAGTTAAAACAATATCGCACCGGAGAGGATCTCGACCAATGCGGACAGTACCAGGATTTTTACTTGGTTGTTGTTCGTAAATTTGTTGTTTTCTCTGCTGTCCAGAATCTTGCCACTGTAGAGTTAGTGCGTTCATTGTTTTAACTTGGGTAACTCTTTGATTTAGTTACTTCAACTTCCTTCTGTGCGATTCCTAACACGAGTTAGGATTGTCAGGCAAGGTTTGAGAACAAACTTTATACTAGATTGGTACAAATGAAGTCTCTCGTTATAGGTGATCATTGGTCATTAGTAATTGATCAAGGTATTGAGCGTATTGTTTTATCGATTGGATGCTAGTTTATCAGCTACACGAGTAGTTTCTGGTAGTCTGTACTTGGGTGTGCAGCGTAATACGTAGTCGATAGCTGTGTGTAAACTGATTTTATGACCTGTAGACACGTAGACTGGCTTTACTCCTGTACGAGTTCTTAACACGGCTCCGATAGTTTCACTTTTATGTATTAATGGTTGCCAACTGCCTCTTGTGTCTGGTAGTTCTTCATGTTTACCAATTAGTAATGATTTAGCTACACCAATTGTTGGTATGTTGAGCAAGACACCTAAGTGGCTGGCTATTCCTAATCTGCGAGGGTGAGCAATTCCTTGACCGTCGCATAAAATAATATCTGGTGTGGTTTTAATTTTTTCTAGGGCATCAAGTACTGCTGGTATTTCTCGAAATGAGAGAAATCCGGGAATGTAAGGAAACGATGTGGGACGATATGCTAGGTTGGTTTCGATGACTTGCAAATCGGGGAAACTTAGTACTGCGACTGCTGCGCGGCTAATTGTACCATCGGCTTCAAAACCCATATCAACACCAGCTACATACTCTACAGGTTGTTTAAACTGATCCTCTGTGATTACTTGGGTGCGTAATTCTTCTTGAATGGCTATGGCTTCCTCTACTGTCAAAGGCCAAGGATGAGGTTGAGAAGTCTTCATACTTATAAATTACGTATAAATAATAATTTTAGCAATTTCCATAAATTTACTTAGGTATAGTAAAGATTTTTAAATTTTTCATCTGCTGTTGTTTGTGTCGATGAATGGGGAATCCTAAGTGTAGAGGATTTATTGGCTAATTTTGGGCTTGATTTGCGTATGACACAGGCAAAACTCGTAAAACTCGCTAAACAGGGAAATACTCAGGCGATCGCATTCTTGATGAATCGTTTTCTAAAGCCTAAAGGTATCACGGCAAAAGTTATCTTGAAAGATGCTTGCTTACAGGTAATGTTAGAGTCTGCTAATCT
This sequence comes from Anabaena azotica FACHB-119, assembly GCF_014697625.1. Classification (GTDB taxonomy): domain Bacteria; phylum Cyanobacteriota; class Cyanobacteriia; order Cyanobacteriales; family Nostocaceae; genus Trichormus; species Trichormus azoticus_A. Next base: position 4,071 of record NZ_JACJSG010000049.1, read on the forward strand.
TTCTAATCAACAAGCTTTAGTAGCGTTTGTTCATAAGGGAGTTACTAGTTTAGGTATTACATCTATTGAAAAGGTGAAAGTATACGGACAAACACCTGGCGAGGAATTACCAGTTTGGGCTGAAGAATTTGAACTAGAAGCAATAGAAAAAATAGAAGATAATCATGTTTTTACTGTTTCTATTATTTTAAATGGTAACAGTGAATGCGGTTTAAATAATCAAACTTTTGAAAGCATTGCTAATTTAATGACAAATGATATTTTGTCATCTTGTAAAGATTTTTTGATTAAAAAAGTAAGTATAAGTGATGGCGTATCTGTAATTACGAAAGAAGTTTAAACTCTCCAACTGGTTTTCATAGTAATTGCGTTATTCTCACGCTGTAGTAATTTTGTTATTTAGGCTTTCATAGCGGGGATTTTTTCAAACCATAAATCTGTTTGATTAACTGTAACAGGTAATCATAGCGCTGGTAAATTGATCGTGATGGTATTAGCATTAACTGATTATGACAAAGCCAAATTTTTTAGAGCAGGCCAAGCATAACCTGAGAGATTTTTCTTGGTCTGTATGGTTTCCATATCCTAGTTCTTGGCTTAGAGCATTAATTTTAGTACCAATTGCTTTACCAAGTACAAATCTAATAGTGTTTGGTTTAACTGGCATAATTATATCTTTAGTTGAAAGTAGTCCTTTACTTTTATCCTTTTCTATTTTAATTGGCTTAATATTACCAGCAAGTGTTTTAGCTTTTTTTTATCACTTTGTTTGGTATATATGGCATCAGCGTAGCTCAAGAAGTTACCTATCTAAACTTATGCCTAGTTTTATCAGCTTTTGGCATGGTTTGTATACTATTTTTGTATTAGCATTATCTTTTATTATTATCATGTCTGTCTTTTCAGAGCTAGCTTTTCTAGATTGTAAGGTTTCTGAAAAGTTAGAGTTTTTAAATGTATGTACAGGACGGTTTACTGAACGAGCATTAAAGTTAATTTTTAACAGTATTAACAATGGAGATTTTTTATTTAAACCTTGGTTTATAGTTTGGTTATTCAATGCTAGTTATCTATACCAAGTTGAGTACTTATTTAGGAAGTTTTTGCATAATAAAATCACAGCAATCTTTAAAAAGAAAAATAATATTTCTCCCAAAGATTCTAACTTAGAGTTTGGCTATGATGTTCAGGATGAGATAGCAGTAGTACCAGCCAAGAAAAGAAAGAAACAACAGACCCAAGTCGGATTAAGTGACCAGAATTATCGACCAAGAGCTAAAAGATTTAAAATAGTAAGATTAATCTTTAATTTATTAATTTTAGGTGGAGCCGGAATATACTTATATTTTAAGTTTCCAGAAATGAAAAATAATTTAAGTCTTTATATATCTTCTCCGCAGTTATCATACCCTGTTAAACAGGATGCAGGCATATTTCAAAAAGGGTTAAATAAAGCAATCAATGCAGCTAATTTAACAAAAACAGCCAAGTCTCACAAAGAATGGAAAACGGCTATCACTCAATGGCAAGCAGCGATCGCACTTATGAAAACAGTACCACCTTCTAGCCCTAATTATGCAATAGCTCAACAGCAAATTACTGAGTATAAAAAAGCTTGGGTTATGCAGAAAAAAATACTCAAGGTGCTAAGTAAAGCTATCGCATTTTTGTTAGCATACAAACAGAATAGCGATTTCACCTAAATTATGACAGCAAAACAGACCAGGCGTAACTTTCTGTTGACTAGTGCTGCTGTAACTGGAGGTATAATGGTGACAAGTGCTTTGCCACAAAATGCTAGTAACACTGTTACACCAACAGTAATCATGCCTGAACGCATTTTAGGGCGTACAGAAGTGAAAGTTCCTATTTTTGGCTTGGGAGGCGCAGGACAAACTCCGCTATCTTGGGAAGGAAAACAGTCTGATGCTGAAGCAATTATTCGCAAAGCTTTAGAAGTGGGTATTCGCTATTTTGATACGGCTGCAAGTTACGGGCCGAGTGAAGATTATTTAGGCAAAGTTTTACCACCCCATCGCAGTAAAATATTTTTAGCTAGTAAGACTGATCAAAGAGATAGGGATGGTGCATGGCGAGAATTGGAGCGATCGCTGAAACGTCTAAATACAGATTACCTTGATTTGTGGCAATTACATCACGTTTCTTTCCCCGAAGAACTCGATACTATATTTAGTCCCTCTGGTGCAATTAAAGCTTTAGAAGAAGCCATTACCCAAAAATTAGTTAGATTTACAGGTATTACCGGACACCGTGATCCTGAAGTAATTGTTGAAGGTTTACGTCGCTATCCTTTCCATACAACACTTATACCAGTTAACGCTGCTGACAAACATCACCCGCGTCCTTTCATCCCTGTAGTGTTACCAGTAGCGAAAGCAAAAAATGTAGGTGTAGTTGCGATGAAAGTCCCAGCTTATGGACGCTTGTTTAAACCAGATGGGTTGACGGGTATGGAACAAGCGATGGGATATACTTTGTCTCAGCCTGGAGTTCATTGTTGTGTAATTGCGGCGGAAACTGTTGCACAATTAGAAAGTAATGTGAAAGTAGCCTGTGCTTTTCGACCTCTACCGGAAAAAGAATTGGCGGCGATCGCTCAACTTACTGCTAGCATTTGGGAAGATAGTACATTCTTCCGTAGTTGGTCGTAGTATAGCAGGGAACAGGTGACAGGGGACAGGGTACAGCTTCAAAATCGGTTTGCCATAAAGACTTTATGATTCATCCATGTGGTGAATGCTGTAATTGGTAATTATAGCATTCACCACATATGTTAGGACAAAGATGAATCATAGAATCTTTATCGCAAGCGGCTTTTCAGCCTATCACCTGTCCCCTGCTATAATAGTCAACTGTCAACAAGTCCATATTTTTGTGCGGCTTGAGATATATTTAGTTGTAATAGCTTTTCCGCTCCCAATTCGTAGGATATACTGGGTTTAATAGGTGATATATTCAATTTGTGAATAATCTCTGCGGCGACAGCTTTGGCTAACAATGGCGGTACAGAGTTACCGACTTGACGAAAACCGTGCCATTTGGTGATGTGAAATCTAAACCAGTCTGGATAAGAATGTAATCTTGCTGCTTCTCTGACTGTAATACATCTTGATGTAAATGGATGAATCGGTCTAGGTGAAGTGAAAGAACCTCTATACTTGTCAGTTCCAGCCCTTAAGGTATTGCAGACACCAGCAGGATGTAATTTATAAAAACGGCTAACGGGTTCTCTTTCACCTGGAACTGTAGCTGCAAAACGTTCGATGGTTGCTTGTGAATGTTTGGTTCTCAAACTGGAGGAAAGCAGACGAGAATCAAATAGGCGATCGTATGAATAATCATCTGCTAGGCTATTAATATTGCGAAGTATTGCAGCGTAATTACTCGCCTTGCCATACTCGGCAATTATCGAATCTTTTGTTAACAAATCTGAGTATTGTTCTACCTCTGGTAAATCTCCGATCGCTTCCCAAACAGTAGGGCAAATTGGTAGATTAGATAAATCCTTAGCTTTTAATCTATTAGTATTGACTGGCTTAGTTATTGGCTGGGGATATTTTGGTAATTCCACATCTTCCCTAGCACCAAGTAGAAATAATCTTTCCCGCGCTTGCGGTACGCCATAATAGGTAGCATTAAGAATTTGATAATTTTCTTCTACTTGATAACCTTGGATTTTAAATTCATCAATTAAAGCTTTAAGGATTCGTTTATGTTCACCAACTGTAATTCCTTTGACATTTTCCATGACAAAGAATTTTGGTTGTAATTCTAAAACTAACCGATGAAAATGAAATACTAAGGAATTACGAGGGTCATCAAGAACCCTTTTACCCATCAGTGAAAAACCTTGACAGGGTGAACCGGAAATTACCACATCAATTTCCTTATTACCAATATGTGAGCGATCGCGGATTTCTTTTCCTGTCGTATCCTCTACACTTTTACACAAAACTGAGCAAAACGGGAAGTTATATTCGTGGACTGCACAGTGAATTGGATCAATTTCTACCGCCGCCAACACATCAAAGCCAGCCTGTTCAAAACCAAGCGTCATTCCACCCGCACCCGCAAATAAATCTACAGCAATGGGTCTTTTTGACAGAGGTTTGAGTTCTAAGTGCTGGGTGCTAATCATACCGATTATAGATTTAAAGCCTTTAGCTCAAAGTTCCAGAATTGCAAATAATAATATCTATTACAATGCAATATTTTTCTTGATTTAAGTGTTACTTTAAAAGTAAAATAATTATTAAAAGCATCAAGTAGGGAAATTATTACATACATTTAAATTTAGTATACTATATCACATAAAATACCCAAAAAGTATTTTTGTAAAACATCTCCATAATCTAATGAAACAGAAATTAGCATAGTATTGTCGCCGCTATCTCACTTATCTGTATGGTTATTAGTCCCTTGACATTGAACTTAGACACAGTTCATCTCACTGACGAACAGTTCTATCAATTATGTCAAAATAACAGTGAATTAAAATTTGAACGCACGGCTACTGGAGAATTGATTATTATGCCTCCTGTTGGTGGCGAAAGTGGAAATAGAGAGACAGACCTGATCGCTGATTTAGTATTTTGGAATCGGCAAACGGGACTAGGTTATACTTTTAGTTCTTCTACCATATTTAAGTTACCCAATGGCGCAGACCGTTCTCCTGATGCGGCTTGGATACGGCGGGAACGTTGGGCTGCACTCACTACTGAACAAAAACGTAGATTTCCCCCCATTGCACCAGATTTTGTCATTGAGTTAAGGTCAGCAACAGACGATTTAAAAAAGCTACGTCAAAAAATGCTGGAATATTTAGATGCTGGGGTGCAGTTAGGATGGTTAATTAATCCTCAACAGCAGCAAGTAGAAATTTATCGTCAAAGCCAAGAAGTGGAAGTGCGAAATCTGCCAACAGAATTATCAGGTGAAAATATATTACCAGGATTTAGTTTGAGTTTATCTTGTTATGGTCAATAGTCAACAGTTATTAATTCTATCTTCCAGCATTTGCAAAATTTCTTTAGCCGCGCGATCGCACACTCCCAATTCTCCCAAACAATGGCGCATTTGTTGATAATCTGCCAAGATTTGCGATCGCCGTTGCGAATTGAGTAATAATTCCATTGCAGCTTGAGTAATATTTTCAGGCGTTGCGTCTTCTTGCAACAACTCTGGTACAATTGGCTTCATCACTACTAAATTAGTTGGTGAGGCGAAGGGGATAGAACCTTTAAGAATCTTCCTGGCAATCCAAACTGTAACAGGATTCAAGCGGTAAACTACAACTTGCGGCACATTTAACAGTGCTAGTTCTAAATTAACTGTACCTGATTTAGTAATGGCGAGATCAGCTGCGGCAAAGATTTCTTTTTGTTGTCCGGAAACAACTGTCGCCCTTAAACCATATTTCTTAATAGCTTCCTCAATTGGTTGTCTATAAACCTCCAAAGATAAAGGAATCCAAAAATGAGCCTCTGGTAATTGAGTTTGAATAGTTTGGGCAGCTTGAAAAATTACTGGTAACAGATATTTTAACTCTTGCCAACGGGAAGCAGGCAATAGAGCGATCGCCTTTTGTTCTGGTGTAATTCCTAACTTATTCCGCGCCTCTTCCCTAGTCAGAACATCCTGCATCCGGTCAACCAAGGGATGACCTACCCAACTAACATTAGCACCGTTGTTACGAAAATAACGCGCCTCTTCTGGAAAAATTGCCAGCAGCTTATCTGTAAAGCCGACGATGCGCGAGGTGTTACGCAAACTTATCGACCAGACCCACTCCTGGGGCGCGATATAATATGCTACAGGTATATTTGGTAAATGCTGTTGCATATACGTACCAATACCGAGATTCGGCCCCATGTAGTCGATTAATACTACCAAGTCTGGGGGATATTGTTTTAAATAGGCGATCGCTCGACGCTGTACTCTCAAAGTAGGCAAGACATAAGGCAGAGACTCGAAGATCCCCATTGAACCAATACTAGTTGTATTGCCCAAAATCTTCGCCCCCGCCTCTGCCATTTTCTCGCCACCCAAAGCCACAATCTCTAACTCCAGCCCCATAGCCTCAGCCTGACGCATCAGCGCCGCAATCAACAGCGACCCTTGCAAGTCGCCAGATACTTCGCCAGTGCTGATAAATATGCGTATGGGGTTGGGGACTGGGGACTGGGGACTGGGGATTGGGGATTGGGGACTGGGGATTGGGGACTGGGGACTGGGGATTGGGGACTGGGGACTGGGGACTGGGGATTGGGGATTGGGAATCGAACATTTCTCCCCCCACTCCCTCATCTCCCTCATCTCCCCCCTCTCCCCCTGCATCCTACTCATCACTCCCACCCGATTTACTTCTACCGGGAATCAAACCCCGTCTTCCAGGCATTTGCGACAGTAAGAGAAAACGGCGTAGGTTTTGCAGGTGTTCCGTGTCCCCTAAAGATTCAAGCTGCTCTAACGCTTCCTTGAACGTGAGGTTAGAACGGTACAAAATGCGGAAGGCTTTTTTCAGGAGTTGCAAATCGCTAGCGTCCATACCAGAGCGTTTGAGTCCCACTAGGTTCAGGGTTCTAATTCGCCCAGGATTACCTTCTACCAACATATATGGCGGCACATCGCGGTCAATACGTGCCATCCCGCCTACCATTGCTTGTCTACCAATATGTACAAATTGATGGACACCCAAAACTCCGCTTAGTCTGGCACATGATTCTATGTGGACATGACCCGCTAAGGCTACGGAGTTAGCTATAATTACGGAGTTTTCAATCACGCAGTTGTGAGCCACATGGGTATAAGCCATTAACAAGTTATTATTGCCAATAATCGTGGCTTCTCCCGCTCCGGTAGCACGATTAATTGTCACATACTCTCGAATCAAGTTATCATTGCCAATTTTGACCCAAGTTGGTTCTCCCACAAACTTGAGATCCTGGGGTTCCATACCGATAGCTGCACCTGTAAAAATCTGATTTCGCGCCCCAATCTCACAAGGCCCTTCTAGCACTGCATGAGCGCCAATAATTGTTTCCGGGCCGACTTTGACTTGCGCTCCAATCACAGCATAAGCACCGACTTGCACTGTTGGGTGCAGTTCCGAGTTGGGATGAATTACAGCAGTTGGGTGAATAAGCGTCTTCAAGGTGAATCTCCAGAACTGTCTTGAGTAGCCAGTGCCTTGCTTTGATTGTCAAAGTTTCAGCACTTAGCGTTGCTGAGTGTATGAGTGTTCAGTGAACAATATGTCGGGCGAAGCAAGTTGAGTGTGTGAGCGGCGAAAATCAAGAAATTATAAGATGCTCTTGTGGCGATTTTTCTTTACTGCTATCCTTTTTCAGGATTGAGTTAAGGTACTTCACGGCTGTACCTACGCCACGAAAGCTAATCGTCAGTTAATCAGGGAGAACATTAACTCGCCTTCAGCTGCCAGTTGTCCGTCAACCTCAGCACGACCCTGCATTTTACCGAAACGACGCTGTTTGATCCACAACAGTTCCACCGTCATTACCAGTTGGTCGCCTGGTACTACTTGGCGGCGGAAACGGACTTTATCAATACCAGCAAACACAAATAAACCACCTTCTAGATCAGGTAGTTGTGTCATCACAATACCACCAACCTGTGCCATTGCTTCAACAATTAGCACTCCGGGCATTAGTGGTCTGCCAGGGAAATGTCCTGTAAAGTGTGGTTCGTTGACGGTGACGTTTTTAATACCTACCGCACTTTTTCCTGGTGTGTAGTCAATAATTTTGTCTACAAGCAAGAATGGGTAACGGTGGGGTAATAATTGCTGAATTTCTTCCGATGTAAAAGTTTTTTTAGGTTCTGGAGGTGTTGTTTCCGCCTGAGTTGGTGGTTGTTCAGTAGATGTGGGTGCTGTTACTTCAGAGATAATTGACATTAGCGGTGTGGTTAATTGGTAATCTGGGGGTTGACTGGTATAGTAGGGAATTTACTTAGTTACAGCGAGAATTTTTTGTGCCAGTTGAATGTGTAAATTGTGGCTGGCTTTATAAGCTAAGAAATGAGCGCGGGGAAAATACCCCAATAAACTCAAATCCCCTACTAAATCCAAAATTTTATGACGTACTGGCTCATTTGCAAATCTTAACGGTGGATTTAACCATCCATCAGGGCCGCAAACCAGCGCATTATCCAAACTACCACCTTTAATCAACCCAGATTTCTGTAAATATTCGAGTTGATGCAGTAAACCGAAAGTCCGCGCTGGGGCAATTTCTTGGGCAAAGCTTGACGCAGCTTGGTTTGGCTCGGTAGTGAGTAACCAACTGTGCCATTGATTACCAATTGCGGGTAAGTCAAAATCGATACCGTAGCTAAAACGAGTTTCTGGCGCTGGAATAGCAGCGACGAAAGCATCGTCTTGACGTATCCAAATTGGTTCGGAAATATCTAAGTAAGCTGAGTGACTGGTTGCTTGTTCTACTAAACCAACTTCAGCAATACTACTTACCCATTCCTTGGCTGAACCATCTAAAAGCGGTACTTCCGGCCCGTCAATTTCGATACGGGCGTTGTCTACACCCATCCCCGCTAAGGCTGCTAATAAATGCTCGACTGTGCGGACGCTGACTTCATCCTTGCCCAACTGAGTGGAAAGAACAGTCTGATGCACAGCCGCTACTTGAGCAGGAATTATCGGGGAATCTGGTAAATCTACTCGCACAAAGTAACGACTACTACCAGATTCAGCAGGCAGTATCCGTACCTGAGTAGCCACACCACTATGCAGCCCAACTCCCTCACGAGCGATCGCTCCCGCAAGAGAGTGCTGTTTAATACCTTGATCAATCATCTTTGGTAAAGACCCTGGTGTTAACGGTTAACTGTTGACGGTTGACAACTGACAACTGACAAATGACCAACTTAAAATCTTTCCCCAATACCGAAGTTAATCCGGCTTTCACCATCATCGTTGATACCATAGTCAACGCGAATCGGCCCCAGTGGTGATTGTACGCGCACACCAAGACCATAGCCATAGCCAGTACCATTTTTATCCAGCACTTCAGCTACTTTGGTGCTAGTTCCTAAGTCACTACCGAAATCGACAAATAAAGCACCACTGACAACAGAGAAGACCGGGAAACGATATTCAACAGTTGCTTGGACAAAACTGCGCCCATTACCTAAAGCACCGTCTTCGTAACCCCGCACGGAATTACTACCACCCAGAACAAAAGCTTCATAAGGTGGTAAATCACCAAAGACTGTACCGCCTTGGATGTTAAAAGCCAAGGTTTCCGGGCCTTTACCAAAACCTGTAAATCTCACGGGAACATATTGGCTGTAGCTACCCCGCAGTCTAGTTAGGAAAATATTACCTGAGCCTACTGGTACTGATTGGTCTATGCCGAAACGGAGGAAGGAACCGCTAGTTGGTTGCAAGGGGTTATTGCGGCGATCGCGTTGCGCTCCTAGTTGTAGTAGTAGTAAATCATCTTGCCCTGTACCAGAGGCGGTGAGGTCAACAAGCTCACTGGTAAGCTTGCCATTATCATCAAATACACCCCCTCGGCTTCTGATTCTGCCATCAGCATCAAGGGTACTGACTCGCTGATACTGAAAACCTGCTGAAGCTGTCCATTCTGCTCTTTCAAAGGGATTAGCTGCTAGAGGACGGGTAAAAGTGACACCGCCACCTAAACGAGTCACGCGGGGACGGTCTTGTCTGTCTGTATCCTCAGGTCTACTGCGGTCATATGTTCTTAAATCTTCATCTGGCCCGTCAAAAATCAGCGAAATGGAACGACGGCGGAAAATATTGGCTGTGTATGAGGTACGGTAAGGATCGCCAGCTATCCAGGGGTCGGTAAAGCGCAGGTCAAACAGTAATTCTCGCTCACCCAATTGTACTTCTGCACCTAGTTTTTGATTTCTCCCGTTGAGGTTCTGCTGTTGATAGCTGACTGTACCAAACAACCCACTAGCAGAACTGATACCAGCACCAGCCGCAATGGAACCGCTACTGCGTTCCACCACGTTGACGACTACATTCACCCTAGTCGGGTCTGTACCAGGGTCAAGAGACACATTCACATCTTCAAACAATCCTGTACCAAATACTCGTTGCAGGTCTTTCTGCACAGTGTTGCGGTTGAATACCTGTCCTGGTCGCGACTGCAATTCTCGCGTTACGATATATTCCTGTGTCCGTCCCCGAATTGGTTCTCCTTTTTCGTTGACATCCTGACCTTCTTTGTTGCGGAACCGGACGTTAATATTTTCTATCACCCCTTCTGCTACTTGTAGGGTGACAACTCCATCTTCGGAAACTTGGGGCGAGCCGACAACGTTGGCTAGGACAAAACCTTGGTCTTGATAGCGTTTAGTTAACTGCTTGATCCCTTCTTGTAAATCCCGCAAGTTGAGGATTCTACCATACTGGGATTTGAAGATTTCATCAGCAGTTGTTTGAGGTAGTACAGAGGCGACGTTAGTACCTGGGTTTGCTTGAACCTGTACTTTGGTTAATACAGGGTTGGGCTGAACAACAAAACTCACTCTTACCCCTAGTGGTGTGTCTTCTGGTACTGCTTGGACGTTGGAGAAAAAGCCAGTGCCAAAGATAGCATTAATATCTTCTTGTAACTGGGAACGGGTGGTTGTCCGTCCTGCTTGGGTACGAATTACATTGTAAACCTGTGTTTCTAATTCGGGTGTGAGTTGTCCTGATTGCGCTCTGACTGAGACTTCTGACACCAATACACGGGGTTCAGTATTTTCTGTTGGGGTGGGGTTGGGAGTGTTGAAATTTTCTGTCCCTGGTGTAGTTCCAGGGGTTGGGGTTGGTGCAGGTGTAGGTGTAGGTGTTTGCTGTTCGGTGGTGGGAGGGGTTACTTCTGGCTGGGTGTTTGGTTGTTGCTGTGGTGCTTGTACAAGCTGTTTGGCTGATGTAATGACAGTTTTGGGGTTGGGGACTCTTGACTCTTGACTGGGGTTCTGTTGTGGCTGTAAGGGGGTAAGTGCTACTGTGAGCGATCGCTGACTATTAATTGTCTGAGAATTCTTGCTTAAAGCCGCAGCTAATTTTGATTTGCCAACTTCCACAGGGGAAACTTTACTCACCTGTGGCTGTTCTACAGCCAGGTTTGGCGTTGCTGATGCTTCTAATGTCGGGACGATTATCTCTTTTTCTGCCGTTTCTGCGACTTTTGTTGATTTATCTGCGGAAACTTCCACAGATGGGAATGTAATATATGCCTGCGCTTCAACCGTTGGCAAACTAATATGTTGTTCTGGCTGCTGATTTGTCGCAGGTGGGAGCGCTTCTATTGTTTGTTCTAAACTGCTAGGAGTTTGGGCAGTTGCATTTAAAGTGCTGGTCAAAGGTGCTGTAATTGCTACAGCCGCCACAAATACGGGAGATAAACGCATCTTCATTTAATTCCTTTCTTCCTCTTCACATCCACACACACCATTACCGGGCAATTGCTGTTTTCTGCCAAAGGTAAAATAACAAATATACTTTTTTGTTTGGTAATAATCAAAAATTATTGCTTATTAACGTCAGTTGCTAGTAGTCAATTTAGGGACTGGTGATGGGTAATGAGTTCAACCAATTACCCATTCCCAGTTACCCCGTACCACATCAGCGAGTATATTCACATGACTAGCAATTTGATTTATTAACTTGGGTTGTCATAAATTTAACTTTTAATTTCTACTGCTTGTAGTACTCTTTGTAAAACCTCCTGGTAAGCATCTTCTACATTTCCCAAGTCGCGCCGGAAACGGTCTTTATCCAAAACTCGACGATTGGGATCTGTTTCTGTAGTGTTCCACAATCTACAGGTATCAGGGCTAATTTCATCAGCCAACAGCAACTGTTGTTGTGAATCTAAACCAAATTCTAGTTTGAAGTCTACTAGAGTAATACCGCAACGTTGCCAGAACACCTTGAGGAAATCGTTAATTTGCAATGCAAGATGAGTAATTGCGTTTACTTGTTCCACTGTGGCTAGTTCCATTAACAGTAGGCGATCGCTTGTTAGTAATGGATCTCCCAATTGATCGTTTTTATAATAAAACTCTACTAGAGGCTGTTTTAAAACTGTACCCAGTTCTATACCTGTTTGCTGACATAAGCTACCAGCCGCAATATTACGGATTACCACCTCTAAGGGTAGAATCTTCACAGCTTTTACCCGCATTTGATTAGGGCTGGGGCTATCAATATAATGAGTTTTAATCCCAGACGCTTCCAACTGCTGAAATAGCTGGCTGGAGATGCTACAGTTTATCCTCCCTTTGCCAAGGATACTGCCCCGCTTTTGCGCGTTGAAAGCAGTGGCATCATCCTTAAAATCAGCCAGTAAGATTTCTGGGTCGTCGGTAGCGTAGAGAATTTTCGCTTTGCCTTCGTATAGCTTGGAATAAACAGACATAGTTGGCGGTATTTGAGCAATGAGCAACTTTTGTCCTTTCGGGCTTCACCATTTTATCTTTAGTTATTCACCATTAGCTATTCGCCTGTGTCAGTAACCAATTTTGGCTTCACAAAATTAGAATACACAGCAAAGGAAAGGAATATTTAACTTAAGGCTTCACGCTGCCTTTTTTGGAAAATTATAAAGGATATGTTGAAAACCCTGTGACTTTAGTCCAGGGATGAAAACTATTTGGTAGGATGAGCGCCTACCAGTTTTGGTAAAATAGCTTTAGTTTCAACATGAGTAGGAATAACCAAGAGCGCGTTGAACAATCCTAGTAGGGGTGAAACTCCCGCACAGTAAGTCAGCCGTGATCATCGTCGCCTATACCACTGGCAGAAAATAGCAGGATTGGGAGCGTTCTTAACTTGTGAAATATGTGGACTCTGAAAGGGAAACTGCAAATAAAACTAGGTAACGTCACAGCTAAACCAAGGAGCGTTTAGCCAAGTACGGTAGGGGACGTTTGACTGTCCCACAAGGTTAATCCCTTGAAAGATAGCTGTGGAGAATGATGGCTAAAGCCTCAGCGCGGAACAACAGTTTGAATCACCGTGACTTTAGTCCGGTGAGAGTCAAATGAACTCTCTCTTTCAGTAGAAGACTATCACCTGTTATCTGCGGTATTCATTTAATACGACTGTGACGATTTATACAAGTATTAAGATTTACAAGTAAAAAATAATTTTTGTAACTATTCAAGTGTTTTTTATTATAAAAGGTATATATATATACTCTTATAGTGCCAATCAAAATTGTTAAGCAATTTACAGGCACTCTTCACATGGATGACAAAATTCTTACCTCTCATCCCTGATATCTAGCCTCACCCCTGTCTCAACCTGTACTGTATTGAAACAAAAAAATGCCTGATTATGAGCGGCCATAAGGTGAGGTTAATTATTAGTAGGAGGAAAATCAACCGTTTTGTTTTGTAGCTTTGACAACCAGTTTTTGAGAAAATGCTTAAAATTAAAACTGTAAGCATTTTCAGTTTTAGCTCCACCTTTCGATGTTCAGATAGTATATTTTCCCATTAGTCTGGTTATTAAATTAGGTCAATAAATGAAATTGATCTAACTCTGAGTTGAGAAAGCCAAGTTTGTAAAACATCAACAAAATTTTGCCCCGATAGTTTGAAAATTTATCTAAGATACGACAAACTCAATTAAGCATTTTAAAATAATCAAATACTATTATCTTGGTTTCATTTTTGTCAATGATGAAGCGGTTGCTAGTAGCAAGGGATATCCCGTAAACCATAATTGCATAGACTATTAGTGATTCAGCTTCAGCTATTAAACAAACAGGAGTCTAATAACATGGAGAAAACAACAATGAGTAAAGACAATTTTCTTTATCCCCGTGGTCGTTATTACGGCCAAGTAAAGCCAGAAAACTTAGTCTTTAATGCTAATTTACAAGAATTTGCTCAAAGAATAAGTTACATTTGCAACTTAGAAACTAATGGTAAATTATCACCTGAAGATGCTTACGACCAAATCAAAGCTTTGTGGAAACAGTTAAAACGCACAAAAAAACAACTGCAAATTGGCGAGAACCCATTTCAGGAAAGTGATGACAACTCCGAAGATTCAGGAAATTTATGAGATATTTACAGGTTCCCTAAATCCAAGGTGCAAATGTTTTGGCCCGTGGAATACAATATTATTTGCCCACTCAACTTTATCGTCTAATAACCTGAGTTCGGGTAAACGATTGAGTAAGACATTTAAGGCAATTTGAGCTTCGGCGCGAGCTAAGGCAGAACCAAGGCAGAAGTGTATACCACTGCCAAAACCACAGTGCTTGTTGTCTTGACGTTGAATATCAAGGACATCAGGATTGACAAAGCGAGCCGGATCTCGGTTGGCTGAACCAAGTATTAACCCTACGCTGTCCCCACGTCTGATCAGTTTGCTGCCAATTTCAAAATCAGCAAAAGCCCAACGTGTTACCATTTGCACAGGGCTGTCATAACGTATCAGTTCCTCTACTGCTCCAGTAATAAGTTCTGGATGAGAACGCAATAATTTGAGTGCATCTGGGTTACGCAGTAATGCTAGCGTTCCTTTACTAATTAAATTGATTGTAGTTTCGTGACCAGCTGTCAAAAGATGGATACATGTTGCTAGAACTTCTTCATCACTGAGTTTATCACCTTCATCTTGGGCTTTGACTAAAGCTGTGATTAAATCCTGACGTGGTTCGCTGTGCCGTTGGACAATTACCTGCTTAAAATATTCAATAAATCCCCAAGTTGCTTGTTCAGCTTTGGCATAAACTTCTGGTGAAGGAGTTAAGCGTGAAGCACTAGCGTGTTGTAAAGCCAACGCCCATTCTCGGAATAATGGGCGATCTTGCGGATCTACACCCAGCATAGTGGCAATTACCATAACTGGTAGAGGAAAGGCAAAATCGTCCACCAAGTCCATTTGACCATTAGCTTGCACCTGATCCAACAAACTATCAGCAATGTCAAAGATGACTGGACGAATATTTTCAATCATCTTAGGGGAAAAGACCTTATTAACGAGCGATCGCAATCTTGTATGGTCTGGCGGATCTCTAAACACCATCCAATTGTTGACCACCGTTCTAAACCCTCGATAAGCAGGTGGTACTGGTGCGCCTTCACCATCATCCCGCACTTTTGCCGCTTCACGACCGAATTTAGGGCTTTCCAGCACCTGCATCACATCTTGATAACGAAAAAGATACCAACTACCAGATAAGCGGGGGTTGGCTGCAAGTCCCCAATGAACAGGATCTAGCTCTCTATAGCGTCGGTAGAATGTATAAGGGTCTTGAATAACTTCCGGTATAAATGGGTTTAATCTCTCAACGGTAGAAACTGTCATTATTTTAGTATCCTATCATTAGATATACAGAGGGCAGAAGAAATTCTTTTGCCCTCTACTTTAGGTTGTTGGTACTGCTTCCAAAGGCGGCAATTCTAAAGGATATTGCAGTGCAGCTAGCATCTGCTTCATTTGCTCGTACCCATAATTTTGCACTTGCACTACAGAAGGTCTTGACTCTAAACGCCTCACATAATCTGTCAAATTGGGTAAATGCTGATAGCTGTAAACCATCCGCAAATATGTCAGAGTAGGAGCAGCAGCACAGTCTGCCAAGGAAAATTCTTCACCAGCTAACCAAGTACGCCCTTGAAGTTTATCCTCCAAAAGAGCGCAGGCTGTTTCTAATAGCCTTTTGGCTTTGATCACCTGTTTACCGCCTCGCTGATCAATTGGGCGTTGAGTGTCCGCAAATAATGCTTCACGTCCGCCGTTGATGTACACATCAACAACTCGTTCCAAAAGGCGAACCTCTAAAGCTAGCTCTGGATCTGTGGGAATTAGATGAGGTGCGTGAGGAAATTGTGCTTCTAAATATTGGATGATAATAGAAGCCTCAAAAATTACTTGACCATCATCAGTGATAAGGGTAGGAATTTTACCAAAAGGATTGATTTGCAGATAGTGCGATCGCACTTGTGGATCGAAAAGGTTCACCTGCCAGGGTGTAAAGTTAATACTTTTTTCCAAAAGCGCAATTAGCACTCGCTGACAGAAAGATGAACCAGGAGCATAATAAAGTTTCATTTTGGATTTGTGAACTCAGTAGCTATTCATTGGTTTAGCTTCAATTACAGAAAGGTGCGATCGTGTTGGCACAATTTTTACTATCTTCAAGCCAGCTGTTTCTAAAAGTTCACTGTGTTGTTTTACTGTACGCTCTTTGCTGCTGTGAATGACCATCATGTTAAGGTCAAGTTTGAGCTTCATACGTTGCATTGCATCGTGATCAAAAATTACCGTCTCGGCTAACAGCAACCGGGACTGTGGTTTCATAGCTTGATGAATAGTTTTATATATTTGAACTACTTGCTCATCAGGCCAGTTGTGAATCACATTTTTCAGTAGATACGCATCGACACCTGTGGGAACTGATTGAAAGAAATCACCAATCTGCAATTTTACCCGATTATCCATAGGGTCTTGTTGCCATTGTTCCTTAACTTCTGCCGTCAAGACAGCCTGTGTATCAAATAGAATACATTGCAATGAAGAATAGCGTTCAGCAATTTGTCTCAATAGATTGCCTTGTCCACCACCAATATCAGCTAGAGTACGGTAAACGGAAAAATCATAATCTTCAGCCACAGCTTGATCGAGGAGAATGCTGAGAGAAGCCATACTCTGATTATATATATCAGCAAAGTCTGAATATAGACTGTGATACTTAAAAAAAGGCGTATTGTAAGTAGAGGTAAAGGTATTCTCACCTGTTTTCACAGTATGTAGTAGATTAGCCCAGACGTTATAAGTCTCCTCATTGTATAAAAGCACTACAGGGCGCAAAGATTGGGGATGATAGCTAACCAGTAATTCCGAAACCTGGGTTAAGGTATATCTGCCGAGATGATCCTGTCCAAAAATCCCTAATTCGCACAGGTAGCGCATGATCCGCGCTAAGGGGTCAGCCTGAACCTTGAGTTCTTCAGCTAATGTTTGAATATGTTTAGGGCTATCAACTAAACAGTCTGCCACTTTTAATTTAGCCACCACATATAAGCATTGCCCCTGCTGAAAAGAACTTACCATGTCCAACAAACGAGCATTGGCTGGAATTTGAGATTCTATAAATTTAGTTAATTTGTTAGCCAGCCAGTTGCCCAACTTATGCTCAAGCCAGGAAGGTAAGGAAACGGAAGCTAGATTTTTAGCTGAATTTTCCTGGGGTTTGGAAGAAATTACTGTTGTCACTATACGCCTCAAAGATATCTGTAGCTGAATTTAGAGTAATTTAGAAGTAGCCTCTTATACGGTCAATCACTCCAGTTGGATCATCAGGCAAACTATCGCCTCTCCAAGCTACGTGTCCGTCGGGGCGTACTAAAACATAAGCACGCTCATAAATATTGGCAATGTCAGGATTGTTGATTTGGATGCTTGTAAAAGGTACAGATTTTTGCTGACAAGTTTTTGCAAAGTTTTCTACCCCTTGTTGTCCTTGGAAACACATCAAGACAAAATGATGACCAAATAAATCCAAGGTAGATTTACCAGGTTCTAACCAAGCATGAGGCGCTCGACAGCCTGGGTAGCTACTTTGCGTCCACTGGTGGGGATCGTTAGTAGGTAGTGGACAGTTATCAGGAATAATAGCAGGCGATTCGTAACGGAAACCGAAATGAATTCCTGGTGCTTCAAATTCCCTGCGTACATCACTGTGTTCCATTTTTTCAGCCATTTGTTGGCGTGCTTGCTCACCTGCGGGAGAGTCGTCCATGATTTCTGGAGCCAAGGTGCGTTTAAGAGTACGTTGTAAGTTAACGTTTGCTTCTTCCATATTTCGCAAAGCAATAGGACGGCGCTCAGTTTCGTAGGTGTCAAGTAGGTTAGAACCTGCCCAGCCTTTGAGAACAGCCGCCAACTTCCAACCTAGATCGGCTGCATCAGCAATACCAGTGTTCATACCAAAACCACCAGAAGGTGATAGTGTATGAGCAGAATCCCCAACAAAGAAGATGCGATCGCTACGGAAATTTTCAGCAACTCGGTGAGTAAGATACCACTGAACGCTGGAAAGTATTTTTATCGGTGTATTAATACCTAATGCCTCTTCAACCGCTTCTTGCGGATCGCGCGTTTCGCCGTCTACTTGTGGAACTGCTGTTAAGCGGTACAAGCCTTTACCGTCAATGGAGCGCAGAGGATAGCGCAACCTTTTGGGGTTGACCATATAAAAGACCAAAGCTTTACGTGAACCTAAAATTTCTGGTAACTCTGGAGCTTGAAAAAGAATGTTTTGAAATACTCTGGTGGGGTGATATGCTGGAGCATCTACGCCACAAGCCTTACGGATGAGGCTTTTAGCACCATCGCAAGCTACCAAATATTTGGCTTGAATTGTCTGTGTATTTCCACTCTCCAGATATGTAACTTGAGCGACTACACCATCATCTTGCTGCTCAAATTTCTCCATACGGCAGCAAAGACGTACCAGCCCATCAGGATATTTACCTAAGTTACTTATTAATAAAGGTATTAACCAGTGGTGCGGGCAAGGATGTTCTGGTTCTGGTGTGTAAACAGGTAATGGTCTTTCGCCAGCAGAGGGAAAATTCAGCCGGAAAATTTCATGACCAGCAACGGTTGTTACCCAAGCAATATCTAGAGGATGGTCGTAAGGCCAACCGGCATCGCGTAGTTGCTGGGCAATTCCCCAACGACGAAAAAGTTCCATTGACCTTGGCCCAACAGTACCTACTTTGGGATGGCTAATCACTCCATCGGATTCTTCAATAACGATGCAGTCAATTCCTTGGTAACGTAGTTCTAAGGCCATGGCTAAACCAACAGGGCCGCCACCAACAATTAAAACATCTGTGTTAATAGTTGTGTTATTCATATGTATAAATTTGTTGTGATTAAATTGGGTGATTACTAACTTGAAGCGGATCTCAGAGAAATAACACTTTCATCTTGAGCCAGCAAACTTCTTGCCCTAATGAAGTAGCCTTTGGGGATTATTGGCGAAATCTGCAAAAAATGTGGTGTAAAAATCGAACATCTCATAAATAGTGCTGGGAATCGCTTCACATTCCCTAGCTTGATGGCTTAAACGCTCAAATCGCCGGGCGATCGCTTCACAAGCAACTTCTGGTGTAGAGATATACATGGGCATGGCAATCTCAAAGCTCGGCCCTGCTGTCTTACCACGTTTACCAGAAGGCATACTCATTAATATTTCCCCTAAAGGACGCATCATCCCTGTCATCACGTCGATGGCCGCATTCATAATTCTTGAGCGCCGCAAGCTGGCGGTGGGTGTTAAGCCAAAATGTTGCACCATCAGTTGCATCATAATGAAGTAACACTCGTCAAAAATTTGCATGACAGCACGGGTTTCGGGAACTGTAACAACGCTGCTATTGTGATCCCGATAATGGAGTGTGGGATTACGTAATGCAGGATAGGCTGGGTTCCAAGGGATGGGACAATCTGTATTTTGAATTTGCTGTTGAGCTAATGCGTCAGCCATGCGTCGGTATTGCTGGAAGTGAGATTCTTCAAACTTGGGTGAATTGGGGTCGCATCCCTCTCCCTGTTCAACGATAAAATCTATGGCAAACAAGGCGCTTTCTACATCGTCAACTTGTAACTGATAATCTGGATGGACTTTGTTGAAGTCTTCCCGCAAAAATAAATGATGTTCGCCGCCGACACGACCCTTTTTGACAACAAATAAATCTGGGATATTCTCGATCGCTTGGCGGATTTGCCGATACAATTCACTCAACGAACCATAACCATGTAAACGGTCGGCTGTCGGATCATTTTCTTGGCGATCGCTATTTAAATCTTTTTCCAAAAAGTCAGGCAATTCAAAGCGCATGAAGCGTTGTATAGTCGCCGCACTCAAAGGTTCAAGGGCAAAATCCACTTCTATAGGAAAGCGACGATTCATTTCACTAAAGTTGGGTGTTGCTGGATAAAAAGGCTCACCCATCGCTATGAGGATATTATTTACCATCAAAAAGTGGATCATTTCCTCATGAGAAACTTCCAGCAATACTCCTCGCATTCCGTAATCACGCTTTTCTTCGCCGTTACCACAAGCTAGGCTTAGTTGTTCTGGTGTCCATAAACCGCGACGCACATATTCCTTACCTGTAACATAGTTGGGGATGGAATAAGCGGCATAAATGTATTGCAGCATTACTGCTACTTCTAATTCAGCCGCATGGCGTAAAGCGCTCACCAATTCCTCACGAGTTTGAATCAAGCGTTGAGTACGCTTTGGCGCTGGTTGAGCATCAGGCACATAACCCACTAACTGCTGATTATGCAGAAATTTACGTAGAAGCATAGCCTTTGGTGCTGATAAATCTCGTGATGGCGGCATATAGTATGTTTGATGGCGATTTTCGGGGTCGCACATTTGCCACATTAACCGGGCGTAAGTTTCTACCTTGCAGCGATCAGCCAGACTGAAAACTTCTGCTTTCATAAAAGAAAAGCACAGTTCGTAATAAGCCAAGATATGTTCATAAATCAGGTTGAAGTTGACTGCTTCATCTTCAACTTCTTCTAAATGCCAGTCGTTGGTCAATACTCGCACAGCAAAGGAACCAGCACTAGACCAGAAACCAAGCAAATTATCGTTATCGTAAGCAATGATTGCTTGGTCGGGATGATTGGGTTCACAAGGTAGCTCATCAGCTTGAGCCGACAACAAAATACGTGTTGTTCCTGATTGGATACCGCGTAGAGTTACCCACCCACGCCCCTGTGAGTTAGTGGAAATTACACAATTAACAGCAAAATCGTTTATTTCTTCCCGCTTACCTGGTTTGAAATGGACGATGTTCAGTTGAGAACTGGCGGGAAAGTGGAAACATTCACCAGCATTTGCAGGGTCGCGCTCAAATTCGTAACGTATCTGGGGCAATCCTTTGGGATTGTAGAATTGTCGCAAATAAACAGTTTCAATAGGTGCAGGACGACCCCGCACAAAGGAGCGTATTTCTATTTCTGGTGTATAGTCCTTGCCACGCTGTAAGTCAGCAAAATCTAAAAACAGACAACCGTCATCTACCTGAAGATTTATTTCTTTTTCTTGGGCAAGAATTTGTCCTTGTCGGTCTACAATACACAAACCTTGCTGTTCAATTTCTGTCTGTAGATTTTCAAAAGGTTCTGCTAGTGGTACATCTACAATGCCGCTTGTGAGATGATGTGCCTCTTTTTGGTAAGCTGCGCTAGGAATGCGTGCTACTAGACGTTGGCTTGTAATTGTGCGTAATTCCAAGTCACCAAAATCAAGTTTAGAAGCGATCGCATGAGTTGGCCCTGGCCCAGCTTTGACCGCCCGTCCCACACAAGGCACTGCAATCACCATATTCAAGCTAGCACATTGGGAATTTACCTGAACAGTCAGGTTAGATAAAGTTTTTCCCTCCCTTTCACCCTGTTTGTGAGCAGTCAACAACCGACCGTGAGGATAGGTACTCATTTCACCCTCACACCACAAACCGATACTTCCATGCAGTTCCCAAAAAGTTGCTGAATCTGGCTGCATTGGGCTGGACATATTGCTAACGCTAAACTGTACAACCAAACCCAATACATCATCACGGTTCATTGCCTCACGTAACAAAGATACCGTCGGTGAAAGTGCAGTTTCTTCATTCCACAGCAAATCTTTAGCTGTTTTAGGAATCGTGAACTGATGTACAGCCGCCCGTTGAAACTCGCTATTGAGACAATGGGGAGGTAATTCGCGGATATGGTGAAAATCGTGCCAGCGACTAGGCTGCATACCTACAACAGGAGCCGAAAGCATATTTGGCACTTCATGGGAATTGCCCAACCGCCCAAAAGTTAACTGTCCTACCATAATTGTAGATGTCCAGTTTGAGGCAGGATCGCAGTCAAAAATCCGCGCCCGATTGAAGGTAGTTCCCAAATATTCGTTGTAGTGACCCCACATATCAACGCTACGCCCCACTACTGGGTCGTTTTGGTCAATTTCCCCAAAACTGCGTTGGGTACTAACAATTTTTGCATCGATCGCAAAATGACCGTTACCGCCAAAATCCCATCCCATCGCCATGCTGAAAGGGCCGTTTTCATCCCATTCCCCTGCGGCGTTGAACCGAGGCCCTAATTTATATAGATATTCGTGGAATTCTGATAAAGAACGACGATGATCAAAGCGCTCCCCGTTCATATAAACAGTATTGCTACTTAGATCAACTAAACCGTTTTTTTGTCCTGTGGGTGCATGAATACGGGCAAAACCCTGAAAATGTAGACGGGGAAAATCTAAGATGCTCATAATAACTTTTTCAAAAAGGCAGGAAATGGGAAACAAGCAACAAGGGACTGGAGGCAGAAAAAACTGTACCCTGTCACTTATGCCCTACCTACTAATATGGGGGCTGTGACTTTACTACCAGACACCGATGGTATGGGAATTGTCGATGTTGTAACGGGTTTGTAAGCGGCAATATCGTAAACTGCCTCTAGAGAGGACTCGATCGCACCTTGAAGCCAAGCGGGAAATCTAGAGCAATGCTCACCTGCGAAAAACAGGGTGTTTTGGGGTCTGGCTGCTTCTAAATAATGGATGTGGTGGTTAGATTCACTGGTGATGTCGCCGCCCCAAGGAATAGAGCATCCACCCTGACTCCACTGGTAGTTACCCCAGGCGATCGTTGCCATGTCCAAAACCATACCAGGTTGCTCAATTTGCTGGTGCAGCTTGCTGACGGCGTTTTTAACGTAAGTATAGCGATCTGCTTCAGACATCATGCCCAAATGGTCTGCATCATCACCAATGGTATAACTAGCCAGCAATGTGCTACTAACAGTAGAAGCATTGTTCTTGATGGAAGGATAGTAAACTTGGCGAATACCTTCGTCGCTAAACGAAGCCCCACCTTTGATGCCATCTTTTTGCCAGAAGGGTTGGGCGCAGTGAAACAAAACTTTGGTAGCTGGACAGTAGAAGGTATTTTCAATAGAAGCCAGCTTTTTGTCGTCAAAACCACTCAGATCCATCTGACGCACGATAGAAAAAGGAATGGTACACAACACGTAATCACAACGACTTGTACGCAATTCGCCAGCTTCTAAAAAAGATACTTGCACATGGTCATTATTTATATGCAATCCCACCACTTGTTGATTGCATTTAATAGGACTCTTGATTGCCGCAGCCAGATGGTTGATGATTTGATCCATTCCTCCTTCTAGTTGCCATAAATCGTGACTTGTTTCCACCAGAATATCACTGAGGAACATATCAAGTGCCTTACTGCACCGCGCCCGTAAGCTAGGGTTCTGTTTGATTAAACTATGTAAATCTATAGTTTGGCCATCTTCGTTGAGATATGGCTCTAAATCTAACCTTTCTAACTCATCCATCAATTTTGAGGTGAGGTCAGATTCTAGACTATCGCGTAAATTTCCAGGGGAGATAGTATCTACGATGGTTTTCAGCCAAGCTGCAAACAACTTAGTCTGATAACTGTAACCTGTATTGGTAAAAATTTGGGGATAACGCTCTTGGAATAGTTGCGGTGCATCTTTCATCCGAAAAATATTACCCTGAATACTCATCAGAGCATTTGCTTCCTCAAACACGGTGACAAACTTGCACAACTTGTCTCCCAGTCCCAGTTCATTTATGTAGTGCAGAACAAATTTATGTTCATTAGGGATACGCATGGCTCCGAGTTCCCCGTAAACAGATTTTGGACTATCTCCAAAGCGATGAGTCCAGACTCGGCCGCCAATACGTGAGCTGCCTTCTATGATATCTACCTGATGCCCTAAACGCTCTAGTTCATAGGCTGCGATCAAACCTGCAATCCCAGCACCCAAGATGGTTACTCGCTTACCTTCTTGGTGATTGGCTAGTTTGCACATATCTAGCATTCTTTTAATATCCATCAGATTAATACTCCTAACTATGTAGCTTGGCGGGAAAATATTACGTGTTTTTACTGTAGAAATTTAGCAAGTTGTTCCAGTTTTTTCCAGGCATCACCACTATTAAGAGTTTCCCTGGCTAGAATCAGAGCCTGATTAAAATCGTTAAGATAATTACCAGTATCTGGTACTGCTTCACCAACATACAGAGCCAAAGCCGCATTTAAGACTACGACATCTTGCTGTGCTTGAGTACCTTTACCTTGGAGAACTGTTTGAAGAATATCTGCATTTTCTTGTACATCCCCACCTCTCAGTTCACTGGTAGAAGCAGGATTTAGTCCTAAATCCTCTGGTGCTAAAACCAGCATTTGCATTTGTTGATGAGAAACTACAACTAAATCAGTTTTATCGGCTAACCCTGCTTCGTCTAATTTTTCGCGTCCGTGTAATACGATCGCCCGGCGAATTCCTAGCTGCTGTAAAACTTGGGCAAAAGTCTCAATTACCTGGGAATCATTGACCCCAATTACTTGTCCTGTAGGTCGCAAGGGATTGAGTAAGGGGCCAAGCAAGTTAAAAATTGTCCTAACTTTCAGTGCTTTTCGTAATGGTGCGATCGCCTTTAAAGCTGGATGCCAATCAGGTGCAAATAAAAAGGTTATGCCAACTTCTGCCACTGCTTCTTGGATTTTTTTGCTGCTGGCTTTTAAATTTAAACCCAAAGCTTCTAATACATCTGCCGAGCCAGTTTTACCAGATGCTGATCGATTGCCATGTTTAGCAACCTTGACCCCAGCTGCCGCAGTCACAAAAGCCACAGCCGTAGAAATATTAAATGTTGCAGCTCCATCTCCACCAGTACCACAAGTATCAACTAGAGGTAATTCACCAACCACGCGATCGCGCAAGGTTGCTTTTACTGATTGAGAGTAAAGCACCTTCACCATACCCAGCAATTCTTCTGCTGATACTCCTTTAGCTTGAATTGCTGCTAAAATCGCGCCTGACATCACTGGGGGAATAGCTTCTGTCAACCATCCATACATTAAATCAGACGCTTGGGCTACCGAAAGTGATTGGCGATCAAGCAATTGCTGCAATAATGCCGACCAATTACTGGCATCATCTACAGGTGAGGAATTTTGTTCAACAATAATATTTGCTGTTAGCATAACTT
Source organism: Anabaena azotica FACHB-119 (assembly GCF_014697625.1). Lineage (GTDB taxonomy): Bacteria > Cyanobacteriota > Cyanobacteriia > Cyanobacteriales > Nostocaceae > Trichormus > Trichormus azoticus_A. Next base: position 29,189 of record NZ_JACJSG010000049.1, read on the forward strand.
ATCGGGTAAAAGGAGATAGAGATGTGAGCGTGTAGGGAATTGGGTAATTTTTAGCTTCCTAATCCCTTTGATGCCACTGTTTGTACATCTTTGTCACCACGTCCAGAACAGTTGATGACAATTCGAGGGCTACCTGTAAGTTGCGGACAAAGTATTTCTAAATATGCGATCGCATGGGCTGTTTCTAGCGCAGGAATAATTCCTTCTAATTGCGAAAGACGTTGAAATGCTTGTAGTGCTTGTTGATCTGTGACGCTATAGTATTCGGCTCGGCCAATTTCTTTTAAATAACTATGTTCAGGCCCAACACCAGGATAATCTAACCCAGCACTAATTGAATGTGCTTCCACAATTTGACCATCTTCATCTTGCAATACATAACTCATCGCACCGTGCAGAACCCCAACTCGCCCTTTAGTCAGAGTTGCAGCGTGTTTTTCTGTATCAATACCTTCACCAGCTGCTTCCACACCAATCAAACGCACAGAAGATTCATTGACAAATTCATGAAACAGACCAATTGCATTAGAACCTCCACCTACACAAGCCAAAAGAATATCCGGTAGTCCTCCCCATTTCTCTTGTGCTTGAACGCGAGTTTCTTTGCCAATTACGGCATGAAAGTCCCGCACCATCATCGGGTAGGGATGTGGCCCCGCCACTGAACCCAGAATATAGTGGGTTGTTTCGACGTTTGTCACCCAATCTCGAATAGCCTCAGATGTCGCATCTTTAAGAGTCCCGGTTCCAGCTTCTACCGCCCTCACCTCTGCTCCCATCAAACGCATCCGAAACACATTCAGAGCTTGTCTTTCCATGTCATGGATGCCCATGTAAATCACGCACTGTAAGCCAAAACGAGCGCATACTGTAGCTGTAGCCACACCATGCTGTCCTGCTCCTGTTTCCGCGACAATACGTTGTTTGCCCATGCGCTTGGCTAATAATACCTGTGCTAAAGCATTATTGATTTTATGAGCGCCTGTATGATTTAAATCTTCACGTTTTAAATAAATCTGTGGCCCTGTACCATCAGGTTTAGCATAGTGGGCGGTTAGACGTTCGGCAAAATATAGAGGAGTAGAACGTCCCACATAATCACGTAACAAGCCTTGTAATTCTTCTTGGAACTGTGGATCAAAACGATATTGCTTAAATGCAGTTTCTAACTCAGCCAACGCCGACATCAAGGTTTCGGGTACATACTTGCCGCCGAATTTGCCAAATCTACCATTAACATCAGGTTGTTGATTCAGTTGTATTTGTATTTTTTGGGTTTCTACTAACATCAGCTTTCCTCAGAAAAACGTAATCCAAATTTTGTTTTCAGCGACAAATTCTCTTTCTCTGTGTCTGGAGTAAGGATGCAGACACAAAAAAATGTAATTATTTAGAAGTTAATCGCTTCTACCATTGACTTCTAAATAATTACTTGTAATCGATGTTTTTAATTCACCACAGAAATCTTTGATAGCTCGTAGTCCACGATAGGGCGTACTTTCCGATAAACGCTCTACAAAGGCACTACCCACGATGACAGCATCAGCACCCCATTCTTTTACCTGACGAGCTTGTTCTGGGTTAGATATGCCAAAACCAACACCGATAGGTTTATTTGTATAGCTACGAATTTCTTGCAAGACATCTCTAACACGAGTTTGGAGATGGGAGCGTGTACCAGTCACACCAGTCACACTAACGAGGTAAATAAAGCCACGAGATTGACGAGCGATCGCTTCTATTCTCGCTCTAGAGCTTGTAGGAGTTACTAGCAAAATCACTTCAATTCCTACACTATCAGCCATTTCTAATAAATCGCTGGCTTCATCCAGAGGTAAATCAGGTACTACTAGTCCTTTAATCCCTGATGCAGCTGCGCGTTCCAAAAACAACTGTTTGCCTAAATTTAAAATTAGGTTGTAGTAGGTAAACAAAATAATTGGCGATCGCAAAGTGCGAGTAACTGTTTGAGCCATTTGCAAAACATTCATCAACCGGGTTCCCTGCTTTAAAGCACGAGTTGCGGCTGCTTGAATCACTGGGCCATCTGCTAAAGGATCTGAATAAGGAATTCCCAATTCAATAAAATCCGCACCGCTAGCATCTAAAACTCTTAGGGCTTCGGCTGTAATTTCCAAATCAGGGTCGCCAGCTGTAATAAAAGGAATCAAAGCGCATTGATTCTTTGCTTGTAACAATTCAAACTTTTGCGATATAGATGTCATATGAAGTGTGAAATATCAAATGTGAAGTGTAAAACTTTTTAGCGTTTTTACTGCCTGTTCTAAATCAACTTGTTTGATTAAGGATTCTCCAACTAAAACTGCTTCAGCCCCGGCTTCAGCAACAAAAGCAAGGTCGGCACTTGTATATAGACCAGATTCACTAACAACTGTAATATCTAAACTGCTTAATCTTTCTCGACGCTCTTTTAATAGGCGTTGAGTAGTTTTTAGGTCAACAGTAAAATCCTGAAGATTACGGTTGTTAATTCCCATCAATTGCACATTTTGTAGTGCCAAAACCCGATCTAGCTCTGAAAGAGTATGTACCTCTACCAAGGCTATCATGCCTAAATTCTGAATCAGTTGGAGGTAATTTTGCAAAGCTTCATCAGATAATATAGCAGCAATTAATAATATTGCATCTGCTCCATGAACTCGTGCTAGGTAAATTTGATAAGGGTCAATAATAAATTCCTTGCACAACAAAGGTAGTGCTACACTTTTTCTAATTATTCGCAGATTCTCAAAACTACCTTGAAAAAATTTTTCATCCGTCAAAACTGATAGACAGTTAGCACCACCTCGCTCATATGCTTGAGCAATTTTGATTGGGTCGAAGTCTGGGCAAATTACTCCTTTACTGGGAGAGGCTTTTTTAACTTCTGCAATTAAGCTAGGCTTATGAGGATTTTGCCGTAAAGTACTTAAGAAATCTCGTAAGGGAGGAGCAGCAGAAATTTGATTTTGTAAATCTGCAAGCGGCAGTTGCTTGTGCAAAAATGCAACTTCTTTTTGTTTGTGCCAGACAATCTCTTCAAGAATGTGGCTTGGTTTATTTGAGGATAGACGCGAATATTCGTTTACCTCTATTTGGTAATTAATTTCTGGACTAGAAGCAATATTGCTGACATTCATAGTCAATTGTTGTAGTTGATAGTAATTCAGTAGCAGTCATCAACTGCTTACACCAAAACAAATAAAGTTCTAACTTCTTGTGTTTCTTGACTTTTATTTACTCTTATGCAGCGACAACTGGAGATGGTTTTTTAGTTGTATATGCCCTAACTACGTTCTTAATAATTGCTAAACCGACTCCTCCTGCTAAAGTCATGATTGATTCTGGATGAAACTGAACACCAGCAATAGGTAGGGTTTGATGCTCTAGACCCATAATTACACCATCATCTGAGATAGCTGTAACTTTGAGTTCTTTGGGTAAAGTTTCAGGTAGAGCATACAGCGAATGATATCTACCAACATCAAAAGATTGGGGTAAATCTTGAAAAACTAGAGAATTTTCCTCAATCACCGAAACACGAGATATTTTGCCATGTTGAGGATATGATAGGACTCCTAATTCACCTCCAAAAGCTTCCACAATAGATTGCAATCCTAAACAAACACCAAAGATAGGAATTTTTCGTTTGATGCAGGCTGCTATTGTCTCTGATACGCAGAAATCTCTGGGTCTGCCCGGACCTGGAGACAAAACAACAAGGTCTGGATGTTCTGTATCAAAGACTGATTCACAAAAACCATGACGTAGTGTTTTGACAGTGGCACCAGTTTGACGAATGTAGTTAGCAAGTGTATGTACAAAAGAGTCTTCATGGTCAATTAGTAATATATGCTTGCTCCGTTCCATACCAGCTAATTGCTGTGCAAGTTCTAAACTTTTGGAAAACTCAGTAGTTTTTTGCCTTGTTTGCTCAAGTGTCTGGAATAAGGCCGCAGCTTTGGTGATAGTTTCTTGGGCTTCAGCTTCTGGAATGGAATCATACAAAACTGTCGCACCAACCCGCACTTCAGCAATAGAGTCTTTCAACTGGATAGTTCTGAGTATCAAACCAGTATTCAAGTCTCCTTGAAAAGTCAAATATCCAACTGCTCCACCATACCAACGGCGAGGACTACGCTCATGCTGTTCAAGAAACTGCATTGCCCATCGTTTTGGCGCACCCGTCACTGTCACAGCCCAAAGATGCGTCAAGAAGGCATCTAAGGCATCAAACTCTGGTCTTAGCGTACCTTCAACATGATCTACTGTATGAATCAGATGGCTGTACATTTCTATTTGACGACGACCAATAACCCTGACCGAACCAGGTTCGCAGATCCGCGACTTATCGTTGCGATCTACGTCAGTACACATGGTCAACTCAGCCTCATCTTTATCTGAGTTTAGCAGCTTTAAAATTTGGTTGGCATCATCAATTGCATTATGTCCCCGTCTGATAGTACCACTGATTGGGCAAGTTTCTACACGTTTACCTTCTGTTCGCACAAACATTTCTGGAGATGCACCAATCAAAAACTCTCCGCCTAAGTTCAAAATGAATCCGTAGGGACTGGGATTAATCTGCTGTAGCTTCCAAAAAAGTTCTTTTGGCGACTGTTCGCAAATTTGAAAGAAGCTTTGACTAGGAACAACTTCAAATAAATCCCCACGTTGGAAGTATGAGAGTGCTTTCTCAACTTGCTGTTCATACTCTCCAGGTGCATGGTCAGAAGCATTTGTATAGGTCAGGCGTTTACCTCTGTAATCTATGATTTGACCATCTCTAGGTAAGCCTTTAGTAGTACCATTTTGGGTGACAAATTCATACTGCAAATGAAACGCGCTTTGCTGATAGTAGTCAACAATCAACAATTCATCAGGTAAATACAACACCAAATCTCTTTGATCTTCAGCACGTTGCAATTGCTTTGACATTTGCTCAAACTGAAAAACCAAGTCATAGCCAAATGCACCATATAGTCCTAAATGGCTATCCTCTGGGCTGGAGAAAGCTTTGATAATTTCTCTGACAATGCTGAAAACTGATGGTTGTTTGCTTCTTTCTTCTTCCGAAAAGACAGATTCTGTTGAGCGAACTGAGCCAGTTACACGATTAGCTTCTACTTTAACTTCTTGAAGTTGCGGTAACTTGTATAGACGTTCTGCTAAATACTCTAACAACACCATACCTCGCTCGTTAAGAGCTGTAAGTGTGAAATTGTTGCTGCAAGTAGCAAGTTCTAGAGGAGGATTTACAAAACCTATCGCCCATCTTTTATACCTGCCTGGATATTCATAGCTACTTTTAAATAAGCCTCCACGTTGAAAATCTAGACGTAACAATAACTCTTGAATAGCAATATCAATAGATGTTTTACTTGCAGAGCGAGAAACAATTATTTCGCCTTCGGTTTTATAGCAATAGATATCCGAATACATGAATATTTCCTCGAAAACTTGTTTAACATCAATTCGACGAATTTTAATTTAAAACATTTTTTATCAGAAAATCTTATTTTCATTGTAAAAAATGTTACGAGATATTAGCTATAAGCCTAATTTTAAAAAATGTTTAATGGCTTTATAACTTTTATTTTTTACTACTAAACTTTTTATCAAAATATTTTTTGAAGGTTTTTCATTTAACAGTAATTGCCATAAAATTGCTGCCAATTCTCATTTATTAATGTCTCTCGTTTTTGGTGACTACAAATAGTAATTAAACTTTGATTATTCAATATATTATCACCTAATTCCTTAATTCAAACAGAGTTCTTTATCATAATTGAAAATTTATCTCTGGCTCTAATAATCAATATTAAACGATATGCTAAACCTTGATTTACAGCCAAAAAATATTTAACTTTCCTCAATTACGGCAAAGTTGCACATTAATTTATCCAGGCGTAAAGCTGAATTCCTTTAAACCTGGGAAATTGTGAGTGTATGGTGGTTTTTATTTGACGTGAATACAAATATATGTTGTCAAACAGACAAAGGCAAAGCTAATTCTATTGCTATTTGAGAGCAGCATACGTCTTTGATAACTGAATCAGAGCTACCAACAGGAAAAATATATGCAATCGCACAACATATGTTTAACGTAATAAATGTTTTTCGATGTCATTTAATTTGACACAGCTAGAATAATAATATGCTTAACAGCTAACTTTATAGCTGGTACTGGCACAAATTCTTAGAACAGCATTTAAGAGTATATTAGCAGTGTAAGTTGATTTTCGATAGTGGTTAATCATAAGAAAATACGAGCAAAAATTAAAAAATAATAAAATATGTCAATATCTCCAATGGAGTAAGTTTAGGTATTAAAATTGACGATTTCAGAAAATATTACTTTTGTCAATATATTTTATGATATATATTTTATGAGTAATATCATCAAATTTAATTATTCAAGTTCCTTGACAGGAGACAGAAATAGAGGTTATTCGAAGAGATAAAAAAATTGCCGAATTAAAACTCTAAGCAAAATTAAGTTCTTAAATGTGTCTTAAAGAAAAGGCACTAAGAGGATGTTTGAAAAGTACTCTTATTAACATAAAAGTTTCTCAAACTTATATCTTCTACCACTTGCTTATTGCTAAAATTACAAGCCAAAAAGCCTACTACTTCTTAGGGTGGGCAGTGCATAGTTACTCCTTATTGAGAAGGTGCAAAATGTCAGCCAAACCTAATCCCATTGTCTCTTTCCTTATATACAGCACATTTTATCTGAGTGAGGTACACAAAGGCGGGCAAGATGCCCACCCCACAAAAATTTTACAATTTATATCTGTACCTCGTTAACCAGCAATTCGCTGTATAACGGTGAGTCATTGAACTAGGACTAAGGGTTATTACAATATTACGGCAGAGATTGTCAAATCGTTTCAGGATAAATACTTATAATTAAGGAAATTTTTAACCTTTTTGCATAAATTTGGAAACTATAATTAGTTATCCAATCTTGGCATTCTACCAATTTTCTCAAAGCCGATTATAAATAAAGTCAACAGAATGTATTGTTTTAGGGTAATTGATGCAATAATCTACTTGGTTAAATTGTCAATACTAATATATGAGTAGGGTTGCACAGATGTACGTCCCTACCATACAAAGGTATTATTTCACATCGTAACCAAATAAATTAGGATCAACTTCCCCTAATTGCAAATCGGCTAAACCATATTCCGCCCATCGCCTTTCTACCATCGCTGCTACATTTGCATCAGACTCTAAAGGCGCACCCCATTCATGGTCTGTTTCTGGGGGAATCTTAGTTGTAGCATCAATTCCCATACGTCCACCTAAGCCAATTTTTTCACTGGCAAAATCTAAGGTGTCAAATGGCGTATTCGGTAAAATGAATACGTCTCTTGTGGGGTCAACTTTAGAACTAATTGCCCATACCACTTGGCGTGGGTCACGAATGTTGATGTCTTTATCAACGACGATGACAAATTTAGTGTAGGTGAATTGAGGTAACGCACTCCAAAACGCCAAAGCAGCCCGCCTTGCTTGTCCGGGGTATGCTTTATCAATGGAAATAATCGCCGCTTTGTAACTTAAGGCTTCCATTGGTAAGAAGAAATCAACAATTTCTGAGACTTGTTGCCGCAGAATTGGGGTATAAATACGGTTAAGTGCGATCGCCATCATCGCTTCTTCTTTAGGTGGACGACCGCTAAATGTGGTTAAATAAATTGGGTCTTGGCGGTGCGTCATACAATGGAAGCGTACCAAGGGAGAATCCTCTACGCCACCGTAATAGCCCATGTGGTCGCCAAAGGGGCCATCCGGTAAAACTTCCCCTGGGGTAATAGTTCCTTCCAAAACAAACTCAGAATCTGCGGGTACTTCTAAGTCTACAGTTTTACACTTGGCTAACTGCACACCCGAACCACCATATAATCCAGCAAATAACCATTCCGATAAATCTACAGGGATGGGTGTAGCTGCTGCCATGATAATTAAAGGATCTACACCAAGTGCGATCGCCACCTCTAATTTTTGACCACGTTCAGCCGCCTTACGTAAATGTCTCGCGCCACCCCGCACTGATAACCAGTGGACTGTCATCGTATTTTGAGATTGCAGTTGCAAGCGATATACACCCACATTTGGCGTACCCGTCTCACAATCTTTCGTAATTACCAGTCCTAACGTGATAATTTTGCCAGCATCACCAGGATAAGGACGAATCAACGGCAACTTATTTAAATCTAAATCATTACCTTGAATCACCACTTGCTGACAAGCAGGAAAAAAGTCCCGTCCTGGTTTTGCCTTAATCACATCGAACAGCACCTTACCAAAATCTATGGCCTGGGAAATTTTCTTTGGCGGTTTTGGCTGTTGCAGCATACTCAACTTTTTACCCAGAGTCTCCAACTCCAGGGGATGCTGCATATTCATCGCCCAACATATCCTCTCCACCGTTCCCATTAAATTGACCGCCACGGGAAAAGAAGAACCTTTAACGTTTTCAAATAACAAACCCGGCCCGCCTTGTTGCAGCATCCGGTTAGAAATCTCAGCAATTTCTAAATCTGGGTCAACCAAAGCAGAAATTCGCCGTAATTGCCCTTTGTCTTCTAAAATCTTAATAAATCCCCGTAAATCTCTGGCCATAGTCAAACTAAATATTTAAGAACTGTAAAGCGCTCTCTTAATATTATGGCTTTTTATTCACCTGACTAGGCGCAAGAAAAATGTAGGGTGCGCTAGTTACGAGAAACCCTAGCTATACCAAGAAAATCTTCATACTGACGCACCCTACTAACTTTTCACGTCATGTGGAAAAGTTAACGACAGACCTAACCCCCCAGCCCCCTTCCCTACGTTCGCGTAGCGTGCCGAAGGCAGGGAAGGGGGAGCAATTAAAGCCTCTCTCCTTGTAGGGGAGAGGAATGGAAGTGGGGTTTTCCAGCCCGTGAAAAGTCAGATCAGTTCTCCAGTCCCCAGTTCCCAATCCCTACGGCTTTTTATCATCAATCACCTGACTAGGCGCAAGGCGTTCAATAGGAATGAGTGCTTCCATTACAGATTTTACAATGGGGGCGGCAACGGTGGAACCATAAGCGTTGGCTCCTTTTGGTTCATCAACTAATGCCAAGATTACATAGCGGGGGGATTCAACGGGGAGGATAGCAACAAAGCTGGTAATGCGAGCGCCCACAATGTAACCACCATTAGGACTGGCTTTTTGGGCTGTACCCGTTTTTCCGGCGATACGGTAGCCAGGGATTTGTGCAGGTTTCCCAGTCCCCTCTGTAACCACGGTTTCCATCATTTCTACAACTTTTTGGGTTGTGGTGGCTGAGAAAATCTGTCTTGGTGGGGGAAGATTGGGTGTGTAGTGAACTTGTCCTTTAGTATCTATTAATCCCCGGATGACATGGGGCGTTACCAGTTTACCACCGTTAGCTAAGGCTCCGTGCATTTGTACTAGTTGTAATGGTGTTAAAGAAAAACCTTGCCCAAAGGAGGTAGTTGCAGGTTCAATGGCGGAGCGGATAAATTTTTCTTGGCTTTTCAGCGTACCAGCTACTGCAAAAGGTAAATCTGTATCTACAGGTTGTCCGAGTCCTAGACGTTCTAGCCAGTTGTAGTAAATTGAAGGTTTTAAACGCTGCATCATTTCCACCATGCCAATATTGCTGGAGTTTTGCAGAATTTGTGCAATATTGATACGTCCGTAACTGTTGCGTTGAGCGTTTCTAATGACATGGGAGCCAATGCGAATTGCACCAGAATCATTAAACACATCATCCGCTTTAATGACACCATTTTCTAGAGCGATCGCCACATTCAACGGTTTAAAAGTCGAACCAGGCTCATACAGATCCGCTACTGTCCAGTTTTTGAACAGGGAAATATCGGACTTCGAGTATTCATTAGGGTTATAAGTGGGTTGAGACACCAAAGCGAGGATAGAACCATCCATCGCATCCATGACAATTACTGCACCCCGTTTCCCGCCAAACTTTTCTAACTGTTGTTTTAGCGCAGTCCGGGTAGCCCTCTGCAAACGAGTGTCAATAGTCAACTGCATCCGCAGGTCATCAGAATTCAAAAAGCCTTCAGGAGCATAATCAGGCATTAACGCCCCATTACCTGCCCTACTTAAGCGTACCGTTTTCACAGTCCGTTCTAGCCACTTCTCTTGGCTATATTCCACACCAGCTTGACCGCGACGATCAGCATCTACATACCCGACTATATCCGCCGCTAAATCATCCTGGGGATAGTAGCGAGAGTATTTAGGAATCATTTCCAAACCATCCAAGCCTAACGCTTTGACGCGATCGGCCAATTCTTCGGGTAAGTCAGCAGTTAAAGTAATACCACTTTTTTGACCTTGAAAAATTTTAACTAAATCAGCAGGGTTTCTACTAATAATGGGAGCGAGGCGATCGCTTATTTCCTCATTAGACTTTTTAAATAACTTAGGATGGGCATATAAAGTATAAACAGGGCGATCGACTGCCAACACATTATCATTACGATCTACCACCAAGCGACGGGGCATATAAGGACGCAAACTCACCATTTGCTGGTTGCGTGCGCGTTCTGTGAGTTTTTGTCCTTGCACAATCTGTAAATTGTACACATTGATTGCCAAACCCACTCCAGCAGACATTAAAATGCCCCACACAATCAAAAGTCGAGTTTTGACATTCACACTCTGCCCTTGGGTATGAGGAATTGTTTTTGTTTCCACCTTTTTCGATACCCTTTTGCGCCTCGTGAACTCTGGCTTTTGAAATTTCCTAAACTTTAATCTACTTGGTGACTTTTGCATTACCCTGCTCAGTTAGTTTAGTCAATAGTCATTAGTCAATAGTCATTAGTCAATAGTCCTATAGTCTATAGTTATTCTCCCCCATCTCCCCCCACCTTTCAAGGGCAGGTTTTTTACACTTCGACCCAAAAACACTGATTTTAGGGTGTAGGGGTATAAGGGTGTAGGGGTGTAGGGGTAGATGAAAGTCTGATAATTTACTGAATCTTATAGTCCTCACTGATTACTTTATGAAAAACCTGCCCTTAAGAGACTCCCCCTACTCCCCCTCTCACAAGTTTAGGTTTTTAATCTAGAAGTGAGTAAGGACTCTAAAACTAACGAGAAAATCATTGTTTTATTCACCCCTACACCCCTACACCCTTACACCCTTACACCCCAAACCAAGGTTTTTGGAACACCAATAAAAAACCTACACCTGTCAGTCTCCCCCCACTCCCCCCACTTCCCTCACTCCTACTTAAATTAATACCCTAATCGCGGAGAATTTAAAGGCTGTGTTTGTGGACTAGGTGCGACACTGGGCGATACTACCTCTGATTTATGAGGTGCTGGGGATAAGAAAATTGTTCTAGATGGAGTAGGTGATACCAACCCTGCCGATTGAGTTTCTGCTTCCTCAGCCATTTTATGAGTTAACGTTGCATTAGTTGTGGTAATTTGCCGCTCATCTCTCTGTAGTTTTTGTAGTCGGCTATAACTTTGACCCCAGAGTTCTTGAGTATATACCGTCAACCCATAAACCCCCAAAGCTCCTGCTACTAATAGGAACGCCGCAATTGAAGAGTAACGATGTATCCTATGTAATTGCTGCAACCACAAAGGTAATGCCTTGGCAGTGGGTACTACAGACACAGGCCTAAAATTTGACTGGGGATTTTTTTGTCTTTGGTTTGACTGGAATTTAAGATTGGCTGCTGGTTGTGCTGCTGAACCTTGCGTCCGCTTACTCACTGGAGACGATACATTCTTTGAAGAAGACCGTTGTCTTTTTGGGGGTGTGGATGAAGGTTCAGTAGTAACTGTAGAATCATTGCTTACTTTCTCTCCCATACGAGTCCGTCGCTTTCTTAGAGATGAGCTAGCACCTCGCCGAAACCAACCCCCAGTTGCAGAAATATTCGATTTGCGAACAGCATCCATAGTTTTTTCAAGATATAAAATATTGTATTTTAAACTGTTTATCCGATTTTGCTAAGGTTAAACTCACCTTTAAGGCGATAAGGGACTCCAAGTAAAAAATCATCAATTGTGAGGGGAGCAGTGGTTCGGCTGCGGGGAAATCGAGTTTCGACTACCGCGAAGCCGAAACTCAACTACCACGGAGTCGAGATTTACCAACCGGGAGCAGGGGAGCAGGGGGAAGGGAAGAAATTGTATAACTATTTTGCCTCTCACTCAATGAATAATTTAATTTTTGCAAGCCCCTTAGCACAGGTAAGCCGTTAGTTTTTAAAACACACACTCATCAGCTTCATTCATAAATGAGAGTCAACTGTCAACTGTACAATAGAAAAATATTACTTATACTCAGCCGTCTTTACCTCCTAGTGCTGATTTACAATCTATACAACTATCTGAACCATCAGAATAACGAAGAAATAAAAATTTCTTTCGTCTATTCCCTGTTCGTTGTTCCCTATCTTCAATCCAAATGCTACTAATCAGCCTTGTACATAATAACTAAATCAAATAAATCTCTAATATATCCTGTTCCAAAAACATGCAGTAAATAGGTTATCGTATTCAAGAGGCGCAAAATTTTATTGCCACAATTGGTGAAAGAGGAGTTATGAGAACTAAAATCTTTGGATTTGCTCTAATGTTAAGTCTGGCTGCTTTTCTCGGAGCCTGCGAAGGTGGTGGCGGCGGTAATACCACAACCACTCCTGCTGCTACAGGTGAGCCAACTGATACTGGAGCCGCTACCCCTGCTGCAACTACCCCTGCTGCAACCACCCCTGAAGCAACCACCCCTGCTGCAACCCCCACTGCTAGTCCCACTACCACCCCCTAGTTAATTGATATCGTTTACTAGCAAGATTTGGGACAAGTGCTTGCTACCTTACTGAAGGTATTGAGTTTGTACAAAAATACTCACCTCATTAAGTAGTTAAAGGTTGTTCAAATCAAGCTCAAAACGTACTCAAAACAAAAATTTTAGGTAAGGCTGTAATTAAGGACACTATTGATGATTACTACTTCATCACTAGTGTCCAAAATTATAAGTAGGAAAAATTGTTATCATGTCTTGACATATAAGAAAATTAAATATAAAACAATGTTCATTGACACAAGGTAGATCATTCATTTTCTAGTCCGTAACTTCTAGCCTATCTTTGGATAAAATAACAACGGGCGAAAAGTGTTGCTGATCCCTAATGAATCAAGAACTTTAGAGAATAGTCCATGAAGTGGATAAGGCTGTTTATCTTAATCCTTGGCAGTAGTATTTTGGTCTGGTTGAGTGGTAACTGCGGCAATTTAGTTGTGGCTTTACCTCCAGCAGAAGACATCCCAGAAGAAATATTACGAACAGAAATTATCATAGATGCGCGATCGCCTATAGATGGCAGCCCTCTAACTGCTGCTCAATACGCACAACTACAAGAACAGCTACAAACCAGCCCCCCGCGAAAATTAGACCCAACCATACGGCAAAATATATTCCTGATCCGGATACGCAGCTTGCTTAAGCAACTTTTCCCTTTCTTAAATCTTTAAGGGTAGATCATTAAGGTAACAAATTCTTAGCTTTCCGCTTTCCCTCGATCGCCTCATCCCCTTGGTTAATTGTGCGATACGATAACGGTGGGACAAAATTGCAAATAAATGTAAAGAATAGATATATACAAAACCCAATTTAGTCAATCAGTTTATTATTTGTAGGTAGCTTAATGTCCATGACCACGATCGCCCCTGAACAGGTTAACCGCATCGTCTGGAACCAGCATCATGATCCTTTTGAAATACTGGGTTCTCATCCCATAGAACAAAACGGTAAAAACGTTTGGGTTGTCAGAGCCTACCTACCAAACGCTAGTGCAGCTTGGGTAGTTCTCCCAGAACAACGGCAAGAATACCCCATGCAAACAGTACATGACCCCCACTTTTTTGAATGTACTATTGAAACTTCCGAGCTATCGAACTACCAGCTAAAAATTAAAGAGGGAGAGCATGAGCGTGTTACTTATGACCCTTACGCTTTTCGTTCCCCGCGTTTGACAGACTTTGATTTACATTTGTTTGCTGAAGGTAATCATCACCGCATTTACGAAAAACTAGGAGCGCACGCCACAGAAGTAAACGGAGTTAAAGGAGTTTACTTTGCAATTTGGGCCCCCAATGCTCGTAACGTCTCCGTCCTGGGAGACTTCAACCAATGGGACGGACGCAAACACCAGATGCGTAAAGGCCCCACAGGTGTTTGGGAATTATTTATTCCTGAACTAGGAGTTGGGGAGCATTACAAATATGAAGTTAAAAATTTTGAGGGTCACATCTACGAAAAATCTGATCCTTACGGTTTCCAGCAAGAACCGCGCCCTAAAACAGCTTCCATCGTCAGTGATTTAAACTCATACCAATGGAATGACCAAGACTGGTTAGAACAGCGTCGTCATACAGAACCCCTAACCCAGCCCATTTCAGTTTATGAGTTACATTTAGGTTCTTGGTTACACGCTGCTAGTGCAGAACCAGCTAAATTACCTAATGGCGAAACCGAACCTGTAGTTATTGCTTCCGAACTAAATCCAGGCGCACGCTTTTTAACATATCGGGAACTAGCCAACAGGCTCATTCCCTACGTTAAGGATCTGGGATACACTCACATTGAACTCTTACCAATTGCTGAACATCCCTTTGACGGGTCTTGGGGTTATCAAGTAACCGGATACTACGCCCCCACTTCGCGTTTTGGTAAGCCTGAAGATTTCATGTATTTTGTTGACCAATGTCATCAAAACGGCATTGGTGTAATTGTTGATTGGGTTCCTGGTCACTTCCCCAAAGATGGGCATGGTTTAGCCTTCTTTGATGGTACTCATTTATACGAACACGCCGACCCCCGCAAAGGTGAACATAAAGAGTGGGGAACTCTGGTGTTCAACTACAGCCGTAACGAAGTCCGTAATTTTTTGGTAGCGAATGCCCTGTTTTGGTTTGACAAGTATCATATTGATGGCATTCGTGTTGATGCAGTCGCTTCCATGCTCTACCTTGACTACTGTCGCAAACCGGGAGAGTGGCTACCCAACCAATACGGCGGTAGAGAAAATTTAGAAGCAGCAGACTTTCTACGTCAAGTCAATCACCTGCTTTTTAGTTATTTTCCCGGTGTTCTTTCCATTGCCGAAGAATCCACAGCTTGGCCGATGGTATCATGGCCTACTTACACAGGTGGTTTAGGCTTTAACCTCAAGTGGAACATGGGTTGGATGCACGATATGCTGGATTACTTCAGCATGGATCCTTGGTTTAGGCAGTTCCACCAAAATAACGTCACTTTTAGTATGTGGTATAACCACAGCGAAAATTTCATGCTGGCTCTGTCCCACGATGAAGTGGTGCATGGTAAGAGCAATATCATCGGTAAAATGCCGGGGGATAGATGGCAAAAATTAGCAAATGTGCGTTGTTTGTTCACCTATATGTTTACTCACCCAGGTAAGAAAACCATGTTCATGAGCATGGAATTTGGGCAATGGAGTGAGTGGAATGTGTGGGCTGATTTAGAATGGCCTTTATTACAATTTGAACCACACCAACAATTGAAAAAGTTCTTTGCAGAACTGAATAAACTTTACCGTTCTGAACCTGCTTTATACACCCTAGATTTTGCTAGAGAAGGGTTTGAATGGATTGATTGTAGCGATAATCGCCACAGTGTAGTTTCCTTTATCCGACGTGATAAAGACAATGGAAATTTTGTGGTGGTGGTTTGTAACTTCACACCTCAGCCTCATTCTCACTACCGTATTGGTGTACCGGAAAAAGGTTTTTACACTGAGTTATTTAACAGTGATGCTCGTCAATATGGCGGTAGTAATATGGGTAATTTAGGCGGTAAATGGACTGATGATTGGTCAATGCACAATCGTTCCTATTCCCTAGATTTATGTTTACCACCTTTAGGCGTTTTAATTTTGAAGTTGGATAAAGAAGAAACGGCTAAAGCGTTAGGTTCTTAATGTTGGAGGTGGGTATTATCCCACCTTTTTTATTCTTGAGAATCTGCAAGATTATCAAATAATGACTTTATTATTAATAATCTTCTGCCACAATTAAATATAACGCTGCAATAAGCCAATAACTACTTCTGGTAGTTCTAAATGTGGTAGTACTCCTGTGTCGGCGATCGCATAAAATTTCCTAACAACACCAGGGTTTAAGCTAGCCAAGCGCTGTCCTAATTTGACGCTAGTAAATTGTGCTTTCTCTCCCCAAAAAATTACGGTGGGAGTTAGCAATTGCTGCATATACAAACTCAGGTCAAAATAAAGGTCGCCTTTTAAAAAGGATAAGGCTGCAAACTTAGCATTAGGCTGTTGTGCAGAATATAAATAAGCGTCTACCATTTCTTGTGAGATACGTTGCGGTTGTGCAAACAGAAAACTTTGCAGAAAATTTCTCACTGCAAGTTCATTCTCTGCACCCAAGGCATAAATTAAATTATCTAACAAAGGTGTATTAATTACCGAAAGAGGAAGCCTGCGTCCAGCACCTTGACCAAAATCATCAAACCCAGAAGGACAAACTAAATATAATGAATCAAATAAATGGGGTTGGCTAATAGCTAAACGGATAGTCAAAGCCGCAGTTAAAGAAGAGGCGATGACTTTGACTGGTTGATGACAAGTTTGGGTGATGAATTGGGCGATCGCCGTCAGATAATCCTTTATCTGGTAATCTCTTACTGGATGTGCAGACTCTCCCCAACCAATTAAATCAGGTGCGAGAATGCGGTGTGTAGCTGCAAAAGCTGGATATACCTTAGACCATTCGTAAGCAGACGCACCTCCACCAAAATTATGGAGAAACAGTAACGGCGGTAAATTTTCATCAGCATTCAACCAGGGAGCGTCAATTTGAGTATAGTAAACCATTGCTCCCAAGGATGTATGGATGACTTTATGACCAAAGCCAGGCGGTTGAAACTGAAGCATAGGAGGTTAACTGTTAACTGTTGACTGTTGACTATCTTTTGTCACCTGTGATTTGCTCTAGTTTATCTAAGCGATCGCCACTAATGTGATAGATTGATCCAAACCCAATCACAAAACGTCCCTCCTTGGGAGTGAGTTGGAAAATCCGAAAATCAGCCAAGCCACGTAATACTTCAATAACTTGACCATAACGCTCTTGAAATTGGTCTACAATTTGCTTCCAAGTTTCAGACTCGCGCTCAATCAGCCTAGCTGTACAATCAAAGTTTAAACGACGACGTGCAAATATTTGATTAGCCTTTGCTTCATCCTCAATAAACAAAACATTAACATGAGGATTAGCCTCAATATTGCTAGTGTGAGTAGCAAGCCCACTTACATAAATATAAATATTTTTAGCATCATCTATCACAAAGGGAGCATAACTTCCATTTGGAATACCCTCCTTAGATACCGTACTAATGACAGCACTTGCAAACTCTTGAATAAAACCCTCATACTCAGCCTGAGCTTGTTCCAGTTGGCTCATAGTTAGATTTCTATTCGATTAATAATACTCACTTAGAGTATCCTAACGTGCTTCAGTGAGATGATAAGCAGGGAACAGAGAACAAAAAACAGCAGGTAGAAATTCATCATTCTCCCCTACACTCTTTTCCCCTCCTGGGAGGGGCTAGGGGTGGGTTACTCCCACCAATCGCTATCATGTAGCAAGATACTAAATTATGAGGACGCAATTATGACGGATAAAAATCGTTCTCAATGGGACTTAGGTAGGTTTATTGAAACGCTGACTTACTTCGAGGTCATACCTTTTTTGAACTGGGTACAGCAGTTAATTCAGGGTAGTCCCCAGAATTATCAACCTCGAACTGATGGAGACGAGAACATGGGTGTAATTTTAGTAGCTGGTGCAACGGGTGGTGTTGGTAAACGAGTAGTACAGCAACTACAGAAACAAGGTAAGCAAGTCCGCGCCTTGGTGCGAGACATTGATAAAGCAAGGTCAATTCTAGGTAATGATGTTGATTTAGTAGTTGCAGACATTACTAAACCAGAAACCTTAACTTCTCTTGTTATGGCTAACATCCAAGCTGTTATTTGTTGTACAGCAGTACGTGTGCAACCAGTAGAAGGAGACACAGCAGATAGAGCTAAATATTATCAAGGTGTAAAATTTTACCAGCCAGAAATTGTTGGCGACACTCCAGAAAATGTGGAATATCAAGGAGTAAAAAATTTAGTTACAGCAGCCGCAAAATATTTACCAGCAACAACTGAAAAAGTAATATTTGACTTTACACGTCCATCAACAGAGTTAAAAAATATTTGGGGTGCGCTAGATGATGTAGTCATGGGTGGCGTGAGTGCTAGTAATATTCAATTGATAGAAAATGCCGCTTTATTTGCTGGTAATGTTTCTACAGCTAACTCTGGAGGATTCGCTTCTGTCAGAACGAGGAACTTTGACCCGCCATTTAATTTATCCGGTTATGATGGCGTTGAATTGCGTGTCAAAGGTGATGGTCAGCGTTATAAAATATTTCTCAGGACAGACACTAAATGGGATGGATTAGGATATGGCTATTCTTTTGATACTGTTGCTAACACTTGGATAAACGTCCGCATACCTTTTGCCGAGTTGGTTCCTGTATTCCGTGCCAAAACTGTTAAAGATGCGCCACCAATTGACAGCAGTAAAGTCAATTCTTTCCAATTGATGTTGAGTAAATTTGAATATGACGGTGCTTTAAATCCCCACTTCTCAGCAGGCAGTTTTGCACTACAAATAGAATCTATCAAAGCTTACAGTGGAACAAACACACCAAAGTTTATTCTAGTCAGTTCCGCAGGTGTCACTCGCCCTGGAAGACCAGGAATTAATTTAGATGAAGAACCCCCCGCAGTCAGATTAAATGATCAATTGGGTGGTATTTTAACTTGGAAGTTAAAAGGCGAGGATAGTTTAAGAGAGAGTGGGATTCCTTACATAATTATTAGACCTTGTGCTTTAACTGAAGAGGCTGGTGGTAAGGAATTAATATTTGAACAAGGTGATAACATTAGAGGCAAAATCAGCCGTGAGGATGTGGCTGAATTGTGTGTGCGATCGCTACAACAAAAGGTATGTAATCTAACATTTGAAGTCAAGGAAGGTACGAATGTCACCCAATTCCTATATTGGCAGCATTTATTTACCAATTTAAAACCTGACTGATAAATGACACCAAAGAAATAGGGGAGTTGAGTAAATAATTATTTTATCAATTAACTCCCCCAAGGAGTAGATAAAATGTTTCGTAAATGGTTATTTGCAGGTGCATTAATAATTGTCATTTGGTTAGGTTTGTTATCAACTCCAGCATCATCACAGCAAATAGAGTCTCGCATCAACAATTTAGAAGCCGATTTTAATCGCGTATTATCAAGATTAAATCAAATCGAAGGACAACTTAATCAACGCCAACCAGGGTCTTCTTCTAGAACAACAATTACAGTTCCATCTGGTTCTAGAAGAAACTTGTCCCAAACCCAACGGGAGCAAATGTTTGATAGGCTAGCGACTTTAGTAGTGGAATTAAAGCAACAGGTTAATAAATTAGAGACACGAGTTGGTAAATTAGAATCACGCTAAATTTTCAGTTGTCAGTTGTTTTTGCATTGCTACTGACAACTGACCACTCACAACTGACATCTTACCTGTAATAACATTTATCAATCCAAACCCGCATTTCTTCTTCAGAACCGAAACAGGCTGAACGTCCTGTCATAGGGTCATAAGCACGCCAACAATCTGATTCTTGCCATACTTGTAAGTCAGAACTGCTAACCAGCCATGTGTGGAATGTTTGCCAAAGTTTGCGGATTGTTAATGAAAAATTAGATTTATTCATAGTGAAAGTGCCTGATAAATAATCAACTATTACTTTCACTTTCTCCTGATAATTAATAACGCGGAAGGTACAGTTTATCTAGATTTCTACTAGTACAGTCTGGCGCTATGACAACTGTTATAGTCAAAAATAACCGAACTGTACTAGGTAAAATAGACAAAAATCATTTATATTGCGATTATTGATGATTTTTTCCTCATTAATGAGTGCGCCAAGATGAATATTATTTTGGAACGGCAATCA
Organism: Anabaena azotica FACHB-119; assembly: GCF_014697625.1. GTDB lineage: Bacteria > Cyanobacteriota > Cyanobacteriia > Cyanobacteriales > Nostocaceae > Trichormus > Trichormus azoticus_A. The sequence goes on from NZ_JACJSG010000049.1 coordinate 49,300, forward strand.
CGCAAACCGATTTATTTACAAATCCGCGATCGCATCAGTCATCTTATCAAATCAGGCGCACTCAAAGCAGGCGATCGCCTCCCGTCAATTCGCGCCTTAGCTGAAAGTTTACAAGTCAATAAGCTGACAATTATCGAAGCCTACAGCGTCTTAGAAGCAGATGGAATTATCGCCGCACGTCAAGGTTCAGGGTATTTTGTCAGCAGTGTCACGTCTTCTTGCAGTAACTTAAAGTCTACCTTTTCCCCCGTACAAAACGTAATGATTTTGGAATCATTGGGTAATGGTTCTTATTACGACACATACACACCTTTAATTCATGCACAAACACAGCCTGGAATAATTAATTTTGGTTATGGTTATCCGCCACCACCAAAAGATATTAACCAAATTGCTAGACGCGCACTTAAACAAGAAGACACAGATATTTTATTTCGCTATGATTTACCCCAAGGACAAGTAAATCTATGTAAACAAATTGCCCAGATGCTTGTACAACAAGGATTAGAAGTATATCCTGAAAACTTAATTATTACTAATGGCTCTCAGCAAGGATTGTCATTAGCAATGAATTATTATGTACAACCAGGAGATTGGGTAATTGTCGAATCTCCCACTTATTACGGTGCAATTTCTATCTTAGAAAACTTAGGAGCCAGAATAATTGGTATTCCTATGACGGCTGAGGGAATAAATCTTAACTTATTAGAACAATATTTACGCAGCCATAGCCCAAAATTAATCTACACTATCACCACCTTTCACAATCCTACAGGCTTAACCACAACTCAAGTCCACAGACAACAACTATTAGCACTAGCAGAAAAATACGAATGTCCAATTTTAGAAGATAACGCCTACGAAGGTTTACATTTTGAACCTGTACCAGCACCAATCAAAGCGTTAGATAAACATGATTTAGTAACATATTTAGGTACATTTTCTAAAACCTTACTGCCAGGTTTACGTGTAGGTTATATGGTAGTCACAGGTAAACATTATCCAGCAATTATTGAGCGCAAATTCCTACATGACTTTCACACTTCCAGTATTTCCCAAGCCATAGTCAGCGAATATCTCGCTTCAGGACATTATCGGCGACATCTCAACCGACTCCGCACAGATAACTTGCAAAGTCGCAATGCTATGTTGCAAGCATTAGAACGTTATTTTCCTGAAGAAGCACGATGGACAGTTCCCCAAGGCGGGTTGTTTCTTTGGGTGCAGTTACCGGATGATATTCCTATTCAAACACTGCGTAATGAAGCTTTAGCAGAAAACGTGTTTATTGCTTGTAGTTCGGCATTTTTCCCAGACAAGCAAGGTTATCCTGCAATGCGTTTAACTTTCCGTTTATCAATAGAAGAGATTGAAACAGGTGTAGAAATTGTAGGTAGATTATTGAAAAAGCATATTCGCAGGGGAGTTAAACCAGTAGTTAATTATCAACCACTGGCTCATAGTATTTAGCGATCGCCTACACAAATCCAGCATACCAGTTAAAGTACCCGCACTCACTCAGGTACTTGTACAATATAGGCGATCGCTAGTCTATAAATACTCAATCCATCCGCGCATTTCATCAGGACTCAAAACTTCATAAATCAAAATCAAGCTACGAATTATTTCACCTAAAGAACGAGTATTTTTCTGACAAAAAGCAACTCCCCAGTGAGATGTACTTTGACTTGCCAATCTTAAAAAATCTGTATCATGTGTAACTATTACCCGCCCTTGTTCACAAGCAAACGCTAATTGTACCTCATCTGGTTGTCCAAGTAAGCCCATCTCACGCGCTGTAGTAACATTAATGCCATGACGACGCAAAGCCAAGGCGACATCTGGATCAACATTTTCATCCAAATGAAATTGAATACGGTTACTCACTACCTAATTCCTTTAACTTTGCTTGCAAGCGGGATGGGTAATGAGTCTGCAACGCATGAGAAAATTCTTCATCAGCTTGAATACTTTGATCAATTTCAATTTGATGATCGTAATAATATGCCATAGCTGCATAAACTGAAGCTAAGGAAAGCTGATATTTTCCTGCAATCAAATCTAAAGACTGTCCCATGCGTAAATATAGCGTGGCAATATCAGCAACAGTTATGCGAGTACCTGCAATTCGTGGTTTACCACCTCTAATTCCTGGTGTAATTTCAATATGTTGATTGAGTGTAATTTCCATAAATATATACAATTTGGCTTTGTTAGAGAAACTTTTGGTAATTGCAAAATCTGAGCGATCGCCAAAGGCTTAAGCTTTGCTTATCGCACTCACCTACTTGTACAATATAAGCGATCGCCTATTCAGCTTTTCCTGTAATTTCATTAGGCATAGAGGCAATTACATTTTGATAAACTTCTGTCGCTAATTTATATGCCTTATTTAATTCTCCAGGGGTAGGAATAAAATCTTCTGTTGCTTCCATTGGGTAGCGATATGTTTGATTATACTGACTGAGATATCCTGCTTCTTTTAAAAGAGTGGCAAATTTTGGCTCAAATTTAGAAGCTAATTTGACTAAGCTATTAATGTTGTGAGTATCTCCTGGGTCAGTATCATGAAAAACAAGAAAGCCTTTAAGAGCTTTTTCTGCTCCTTTTTGACAATGATAAATTGCTATATCCGGTAGTTCTGGAGCTAATTTTTGTGCTGCATTCAAATCACGTTGGGCTTTTTCAACCAAAACTGTACCAGAATGCGTTTTGCTTTGTCCATAAAGTAATCTACCTTGTTCTACAATTTTTCTGGTAAGGGATGCAGGCACAGTTTTAAACGTTTCTACATCAGTTCTGGTCTTAATCAAAATATCGACATCTATCATCAAGTCTTCCAGCGAGTTTATTGCTTGCACTCCTAACTCAATGCGGTTAAAGTTTGGTATGTTATCTGGTAATATAATACATAAATCTAAATCACTATACTCATGGGGAGTTCCCCAAGCATAAGAACCAAATAAAATAATTTCTTCAGGTTTTAATAACGCTACTAATCGACGAGTAATTTCTGAGATTAGGGAATTAGTAATGAGTGTCATATTACAACCACAATGTATTCTAATTTCTACAACTAGACTAGTTCAATTATTGAGCGATCGCTACGTCCGCCGTTCGCAAAGTGTCTCGTAGAGAAGGCATCGTACTCATTGACAATTGTAGATTGCCTTTGCTGATAACAGGATGTCACACAAGATGGGAGAGGGCATAATCACGAATTGCGAATTATCTTTTTAGCCAATTGCCACAATAAATAAAACGGTAAAATTATTATCAGTAACAAGAATTGTAAAAATTGACCTAACCATCTTTTCCAAGCTGGGACGGGAGTTAACTAACCTTGCAGAATTGCTAAATTTTTCCTCACTGTTATTGTAGTGGGATGCTCATCCCCTAACACCCGTTGACACATCGCCAAAGCTTCGATGTACAAGGATTCGGCTTGACTTAACTTGCCTTGGCTACGGTAAAGAGCAGCTAAATTGTTCAAACTTCCTGCCACATCGGCATGGTCGCCGACAAACAAGCGCTTTCTCATCGCCAAAGCTTCATCGTACAGGGGTTCGGCTTGATTTAACTTACCTTGGCTATAGTAAAAAGCAGCTAAATTGTTCAAACTTCGTGCCACATCGGGATGGTCGCCCACAAACAAGCGCTTTCTCATTGCCAAAGCTTCATTGTACAGGGGTTCGGCTTGACTTAACTTACCTTGACTATCATAAAGGTAAGCTAAGTTGTTCAAACTTTGTGCCACATCGGGATGGTCGCCCACAAACAAGCGCTTTCTCATTGCCAAAGCTTCATTGTACAGGGGTTCGGCTTGACTTAACTTGCCTTGGCTATAGTAAAGTGCTGCTAAATTGTTCAAACTTAGTGCCACATTGGGATGGTCGCCCACAAACAAGCGCTTTCTCATTGCCAAAGCTTCATCGTAAAGGAGTTCGGCTTGACTTAACTTACCTTGGCTACGGTAAAGTGCAGCTAAATTGTTCAAACTATCTGCCACATTGGGATGATCGCCAACAAACAAGTGCTTTCTCATTGCCAAAGCTTCATCGTATAGGGGTTCGGCTTGACTTAACTTGCCTTGGCTATAGTAAAGTGCAGCTAAATTGTTCAAACTTCGTGCCACATCGGGATGGTTGCCAACAAACAAGCGCTTTCTCATCGCCAAAGCTTCATTGTATAGGGGTTCGGCTTGACTTAACTTACCTTGGCTATCATAAAGTGCAGCTAAATTGTTCAAACCATGCGCCACATCAGGATGGTCGCCCACAAACAAGCGCTTTCTCATTGCCAAAGCTTCATCGTACAGGGGTTCGGCTTGACTTAACTTGCCTTGGCTATGGTAAAGTAAAGCTAAATTGTTCAAACTATGCGCCACATGAGGATGGTCGTCTAAAAATAAAGTTTGACAAACATTGACACATTCTTTGCTCCAAGGTTCTGATAATTGATATAGTCCTTGGCCTTCATAAAATCTTGTCACTCCCACAAATACCCAACTCACTTGATCATGCGGAACTGATGCTGGAGAGATGATTTGTACTTCTGCTACTTGCTTAATTTCGGCAATTATCCTATTTCCTAAGTCTTCAAGATGAGGCACAACATCGCTGAAAAATTCAATATGGTTAGAAGTAGGTGATTGGGGAAGTGTTTGAGCCAAAACTATCATTGCCTTAGCGAAAGTCGTTTCTAAAATTGATTTCATTTCCCCAGACTCAGCTAACTGTGCTTGTAAAAACCACCGCACTAAAGCATGAATCTTATAATATCCTTCGCTGTCTTCTAACTGTTGCAACAAATTACGTTTGTAGAGTAGCTTTTTTGCCTCATTTAATTCTTCCGCTTGTAAACCTATACCTCTAAACTTTTCTTTCTCATTAGGTAATGGCGATGTCACAACCTCTTCATCCGTCGGGGAAACATTAGCAGATTCCTGATTTTCTTCCTCACCTCCACCAGTCGCCACCCACACCACCAATTCCCACAGAATCACCTGGGGAGAAAATAAACTCAAAAATATACCTAATTTTTGCGCCACTGGGTCAAGTTCATCCCATGTTAAAGCAAAGGCGGCTTTAACTCCTAGTTGAGTTGAGGTCAGAGTTTCCCTATCTTGTAAAGCTGCTTCTGTTAATTTGCGTGCTTCCAGTCGCCTTAACATTTCCTCTAGAGATAACTGCAAGTCACCGACTAAATAACCCCCCACTAACTGTATCCCCAACGGCAAATATTCCAGACATTCACATATTTTGCTGGCGGCTTCTGCTTGCTTGTCTACTCGTTTGTCCCTGTTCCCCAAAAGTCGTTTTAACAGTTCTACGGCTTTATCTGGTTCTTTTTCTGGTGAAAGAACATCTAAAAGAATTTCTTGAATAAAATTTGCGTCTAAATTTCGCAGTCGAGTAGTCACCAAGACGCGAAAGCGGTTATCGCTGGGTACAACCTCCCGCAAATTAGCTAAGTCTGTCACATCATCGAAGACAACTAAGATAGGTAAACTAGATTCAGGATATCTCGACCAACACCAAGCAACTTGTTGTTTTAGGGTTAACAGTCTTCCCCCTAATTCTTGGGGAATCTCCAAACCAAGGCTGATAAAATACTCTAAAACTTCCCCAGCCAGATTGCTTGACCTATCATTAAACCAAGCAACACCGTCATAATCATTTTCATATCTTCTGGCGTATTGAATGGCTAACTCTGATTTACCTACCCCTCCCATCCCTGATATAGCCACATAATTACCACGCTGCAAATCTTCATGCAGCAATATTAATTCCTGTTCACGACCAACAAAATGAACAGAACCGCGAGGGATAAATTTTGTCGGAGTTAGCTGTTTCTGCCCTTCAATTATTTGTGTACCAATGTTAACTTGACCACCAGGGGCAACATAAGCACCAACTTTATTAGCAAATTTCCCAAAGTTGTCAACCATAAATGGTTAAAGGTTGCTGTTTGTGTTTATATAATCTGTAAAATCTTTCTCAACTTCTCTGACTTTTCACGGGCTAGAAAACCCCTCTCCAAACCTCTCGCCTGAAAGAAGAAAGACTTTAACTGTTCCCCCTTCCCTGGTAGGGAAGGGGGTTAGGGGGTTAGGTCAACAAATAACTTTAAAACGACATATTTTGAATATTTCCCGTCCCACCAGACATAACTACCTGACCAATTTTATCTGCCAATTTTTGCAGGTTGGGCGTAGCCATAATTTCCGTAAACTTAGGATTTGTTTCTGCTTTGGCTGCTGCGGCTAAATCCTGCACAGCTTGTTTAACTTCCGGGTTAGCCTTTGCCACCGATTCTAGCTCAACTACAGCCTTACCATAATCTAGCGGTTCCTCTGGTGCTTTCTCAATTGCCACTACAATCTGAGGAGAGTGTTTTCTGAGAGTGACAAGAAACTCACCTGTCTTATTCCACAGAGTTTCCCCGACCATTTCACCCGTTCTTTCTAAGGCTTTGGTGGCTACAACAGTCCCAATAGCGATCGCCGCAGTAGTTAGAGGTTCCATGTGCTACTTTCTTCAGGTATATAGTATCTCTTTATTAGCACATGATTTCTCTGTATATTTTCGCAACTCAACAAAAAATTAAGCATAGATAATCCTCGTCACCATAGAGAAATGCGATCGCACCTGCAACTAGTTAATAGGCGATCGCATCTCATAAAAAATTGCCCTAAAACAAAATAAGGGACAAGACCTTGCCTTATCCCTTATTTATCATGAGTAACTAAACTCAAACCTTAAAAATTCAAACTAAGCAGCAGGTTCCAACAATTGAATATTAGAAAAGACAAACTCTTGCACCGATAATTGTCCTCCTGTTTGCGTGCGAATTTCCCGACGATTGAGAATAAAATAACCCCCAACCTTTTCGTATTCATCAACAAAATTACTAACTCCGCCTCTTTGTTCCCCGGTTGCTGGGTCATGATAAACAGAGTCATAGGTGTGAGGCAAATAACCTTCCCCAGTCTCATGAACATCAAAGGTATTGATAGTCACAACCACACCATGAATATGACGGTGAACCAGAGTAACTACATTATTGTGGACTTTATAGCGATCGCCTTCAGCCTTACCGCCCATCAAAATTTCTACAGCACCATTCTCATCAGTCGCACCATAACGGAAAGTGTTTGCACCGTGAGTTTCCTCAAAAGTGCGGCGGACACGGTGAATAGCAATTTCCCAAGCTTGTCCGTGAATAGCTTTCTTAGCTGACTCATCATCTACACCCAGAACTTCCGCCTTGAGTTCCGCATTAACGATGACCTTCCCGGTAATAACCTTATCGTTATCTCTAAAAGTGATATCTGCCGAGTAACCAGGAAAATTCTTATCCCAAGTGTAGCGGTTGTCATAAGCAGCCCGGAAAAGTTCCTGAGCAGAGAGTTGTGTAACTGTCATGTGCTTCTCCTAGCGCAATTAGTTATAGTCGCTTTTTACCTTTACTGGTACTAGCATAGAAGTAATTGTTGAGTCTCGCATAGACCCCAACTGGGTACACTTATGGCTAATACTCTACATGATGTATTTGGTGCGATCGCCAACCTACGTAGTGAGCAAGAATTACAACCAACGCTCATGGATAAGATTGGTGAATACTTTGGTGTGCAACGTTGGGGCATATATCTAATAGATAATGAAACAAAAGCAGACACCAAAGCGCAAACCATCCCCGCCGTCTGCTTAGAAAGCAACCCCGTAGGCCGCTACGTAGTTGAGCGCCACGCCCCCGCCCACGAACAGTTAATACTAACCCCAGAAGACTGGAAAGACTTCTGCCCACGCCACGACCACGGCCACGTCATGACCGGGCCGATAATTTGTGATGGTCGCCTCATCGGTACTATCAACTTCGCCCGCGACAAAGGCAAACCAGCCTTTACCGCCAACGACCTAGCCGACCTCAGCGCCGTTTGCATCCATCTATCAACCAAACTCTCCACGCTCAAAACCAACCCCACAATATTCAAACCATCAACATCCAATCCCCTAACACCGCGCGAATTAGAAATAGCCGAACTAGTAGCCCAAGGACTAACCAACGCAGAAATCGCCGAAAAACTGTGGATTACTCAAAACTCCGTCAAACAAGCCCTCAAAAGAATGTTCCGCAAACTAGGAGTCTCAGCCCGTGCCGAAATGGTTGCCAAACTACAAGACTTATTAGTTCATAAATAAAAATCTTAGAGGCTGTAAAGCTTGTAAATCATGACTTACAGCCTCTTATACTCACAAATCTTGAAAAAACATTGATTCACCTCTTGACGCTCCTAAAAAAACTCGCTATTCTAGATAAGTGTCAAGGCGAGACAGCCAAGACAACCGAACCGAGAAAAAAGAATACTTTGAAAGCTTAAACAAAAAACCAATCCTCGTCAAACAAATT
>NZ_JACJSG010000005.1 GCF_014697625.1 Anabaena azotica FACHB-119
TTGGCTAACGATCGCAATCCAACTGTTTAAACCCGAATCTTTGCTCATGACCTGCTTTGTGTCACGACGATTTATCTTAACATCTGATTCTTCAAAAAACCTGCCCTTGAAAGCTATCCCCTATCCCCTGTCCCCTATCCCCTACTTAACCCATGACAAACTTAGATACCCTCCTCCCTTCCCTAGAAGGCATCGAAACCATCACCGAACCCAACCAAGTAGCCAAATTATCCCAAGACTATCACAGCTTTAGCCCGGTGCTAGTTCCCAAATTAGCGGGTAAGGTTGGTGATATTGTAGTCCGCCCCGCCAATGAAGCGGAAGTGATAAAAGTTGCTGCTATTTGTGCCGCCCAGCGCATACCCATCACTGTGCGGGGTGCGGGTACGGGAAACTATGGGCAATGTGTACCTCTGCATGGAGGCGTAATTTTAGATACAACTAAGTTACAAGAAATCCTGTGGGTTAAACCCGGTGTGGCGAGGGTAGAAGCTGGTGTGAAGTTAGCAGCATTAGATAAGAAAGCGCGAGAAATTGGTTGGGAAATGCGGATGGCTCCTTCAACTTACCGCACAGCCACCATTGGCGGCTTTGTCGCTGGTGGTAGTGGTGGCATTGGTTCAATCCAATATGGTTTGTTAGGCGATCGCGGTAATCTGTTAGGATTGCGAGTAGTCACCTTAGAAGAAGCACCCCGAATTATTGAGTTACGTGGCGACGATGTACAGAAAGTTAACCACGCTTGGGGCCTCAACGGTATTATCACTGAAGTAGAAATACCCCTGGGGCCTGCCTATCCTTGGGCAGAAGTCATAGTCACCTTTGACGACTTCATCACCGCCGCCAAATTTGGACAAAGCCTAGCCAATGCCGATGGTATGATGAAAAAATTAGTCACCATCTTTGCATCACCAATTCCCCAATACTTCCCACCCCTACAGCCATACATCCCCGCCGGAACTCATCCAGCCTTCCTCATCCTTGCCGAACCCAGCCTAGAATTATTACCTGGGTTAGTCGAGCAATACGGCGGAAAAATCACCTACCAAAAACCAGCCAAAGAAGCAGGTAAAGGCTTAAACTTAGCAGAATTTACTTGGAATCATACCACATTACACGCCCGCAACGTCGATACCGCCATCACATATTTGCAAAGTATGTTTCCTGCTGACCAAAGCTTGCAGTTAGTAGCAGACTTATATCATTACTTTGGTGATGAAGTCATGATTCATTTAGAGTTCATTCGCGTCAACGGTGCAGTAGTACCTGCGGCTTTACAGCTTGTCCGCTACTCCACAGAAGAACGCCTCAATGAAATTATCCGTTATCATGAAGCCAAAGGAGTATTTATAGCTAATCCCCACACATATATTATTGAAGATGGCGGTAGAAAAGTTATCGACCCTGAGCAGTTAAAATTCAAAGAAATAGTAGACCCTTATGGGTTAATGAATCCAGGCAAAAGTAAAGTATTAGAGGGCATAGGGGACAGGGGACAGGGGACAGGGGACAGGCAAAGATGAGGGAGATGAGGGAGTAGGGGGAGATGAGGGAGATGAGGGAGTAGGGGGAGATGAGGGAGTAGGGGGAGAGTAACTATGGACTATTGACTATGGACTATTGACTATGGACTATTGACTATGGACTATTGACTATGGACTATTGACTATGGACTATTGACTATGGACTATTGACTATGGACTATTGACTATGGACTATTGACTAATGACTATTGACTATTGACCAATGACAATTGAAATTGATGGTTCCTACGGTGAGGGAGGTGGACAAGTTCTCCGTACTTCCCTTAGTTTAGCCGCTATCACAGGTGAACCCATACGCATTACAGGTATCCGCGCTGGACGCAAAAAGCCAGGGTTAGCCGCACAACATTTAACAGCAGTACGTGCGGCGGCGACAATTTGTCATGGTCAATTGCAGGGTGATGCTTTGGGTTCAACGATGCTGGAATTTATTCCCGGTGGTGCGGTGCAAGCTGGAACCTATAGTTTTGATGTCACGGAAGCGCAGCCAGGGGGATCGGCTGGAGCTATTACTCTAGTTTTGCAGACAATTCTCTTACCTTTAGCCTTAGCCCAGGGTGATTCTCAGATTACCCTACTAGGTGGAACTCATGTCATCTTTAGCCCGACAATGACCTACATTGAGCAAGTATATCTGCCAATGTTACGCCGCATGGGTATCACCGCCCAAGTCAAGTTGGGGGCTTGGGGCTGGTATCCCAGAGGTGGGGGGGTAGTAAATTTGCAGGTGAAGGGAGGATGTCAACTCACCGGACTCCGCTTATTGGAAAGGGGAGAGTTAAAGCGGGTGCGGGGGCTAGCAGTGGCGACAGAATTACCCGCCCATATTCCCCAACGCATGGCCAGCCGTGCTGAGAATTTGCTCCGCGCCGCCGGGTTAAGGGTATATGTGCAAGCACTGCGCGAGAAGGGTGTAGCCCCTGGTGCAGGGATTTTTTTAACTGCTGAGTATCGCAATAGTTTGACGGGATTTGGTGGCTTTGGACGTTTGCGGTTATCATCAGAAAAGGTAGCAGAGATTGCTTGCGAACAACTATTACAATTTCACCAAACTGGCGCACCAGTCGATGAACATTTGGCAGATCAATTATTATTACCTGCGGTGTTAGCTTCAGGAGAAAGTCAGTATAAAGTGGCTGAGGTGAGTACACATTTAACAACTAACGCCGCAGTTATTGAAAGGTTTGGGCTAGGAAAGATTACTGTTCATCAAGAAGAAAAGACTGTGGCGATAATTGGTAATTGGTAATTGGTCATTGGTAATTGGTCATTGGTAATTGGTCATTGGTAATGGTAGAAAACAATTATTTATTACCTATGACCTATTACCGACTAAGCCAAGCATATCGTAATTATAGCAGTAGCCACATGGATTAGGACATTGATAAATCGTAAAATCTTTATCTACAGAAGCTTTTAAAGCTGTCCCCTGTCCCCTGTTACCTGTCCCCTACTATACCTTGATTTTCATGGGTTTAATGTATTTTGGTGCTGCAAAAATGACCAAATTTAATTAATACTTATTACTTTTTGCTTATTGTGTATTACTGTTTAAGCTCTCATACTCCTATGTAAGAGATAATTTTTCAAACACATCAGGGAGAAATTCCAGTGGTTGTCAAATCAGAACCCCAGGAAACGTCAACACAAGCAATCTGGCGTGTGCTGGAGAGTTTAAGGAACTACAGATTAATTTCGCTGGGGGCTTTGATGAGTGTACTGCTATTGACAATTGCCAATGCGCTTACTCCCCAATTATTTCGCTGGGGAATAGATCAGGGTATTGTCAAGCGAGATTTACAAATAGTTATATACAGTGCTGCATGGATGGTAGTTGCCGCGATCGCTCGCGGTGTGTTTAACTTTGGTCAGAGTTATTTAGCAGAATCAGTTTCTCAAGGCGTGGCTTATGACTTACGCAACAAGATTTTCAGCAAGATTCAAAATTTGAGTTTTAGTTATCACGATCAAGCACAGACTTCACAATTATTAACCCGCGTCACCAGTGATATTGAGCAAATCCGCACTTTTATTGGTACTAGCTTGATTCAAGTCATCGGTGGAATCCTCACATTAGTAGTAATCGCTATACTTTTGCTGGTCATGAATTGGCGACTGGCTTTAATTTCCCTGACAGCAGTACCGATTACCGCTTGGTTGATGACGCGATTTGTCATACGTAACAGCAAATTCTTCCGACAAGTACAAGAACAACTTAGTAATCTTAATGCAGTCTTGCAAGAAAATCTGATTGGTATTAGGGTAGTCAAAGCCTTCGTGCGGGAATCAGTAGAAAAATCCCGTTATACCAGCCTCAATAATGAATTAGTTACGGCAAACATGAAAACAATTCTTGCTATCCGTAATACATTCCCTTTTATCTTTTTGCTGAGTAATTTGGTAACATTGGCGGTGTTTGCCTATGGAGGAGCGTTAGTTGTTAATAATAGGTTTTCCATTGGCGAATTAGTGGCGTTTAATTCCTACTTGGTGTTGATTTTCCAGCCGATTTTGCTGATTGGCTTTGCTGCACCAGCGATCGCAGGCGCAGCAGTTTCGGCAACAAGGGTTTATGAGGTGGTAGATGCTACAGTTGATATCCGAGAACGTGCTGATGCGATCGCCTTTGATACTTGTGGCGGCCGAATCACATTTGAAAATGTCTCCTTTCGTTATCCAGGCGCAACTACAGAAGCCCTAAAAGATGTATCTTTTGAAACCAAGCCCAAGGAACTAATCGCGGTTTTGGGAATGACAGGTTCGGGGAAAAGTACAATTATGAACTTGATTCCCCGCTTTTATGATGTCACTAAGGGAGCAGTCCGCATTGATGGGCGAGATGTGCGCGATTTTACCTTGAAAAGTTTGAGAAGACACATTGGCATCGTCTTTCAGGAAACTACATTATTCTCCGGTACTATTCGGGAGAATATCGCCTATGCCAAACCTGATGCACCGCTAGAACAGGTAATTGAAGTAGCCAAAACCGCCCAAATTCATGATTTTATCGCCAGTCTACCCGATGGCTATGAGACAATTGTGGGTGAGCGTGGCGTAGGTTTATCTGGTGGACAAAAGCAAAGAGTAGCGATCGCCCGGACTTTACTCACCGATTACAGTATTCTGATTTTGGATGACAGTACCTCAGCCGTAGATGCCAAAACTGCTACCGAAATTCAAGCCGCATTAGATGAGATGATGCGCCGCAAAGCTTGTGTAACTTTTGTTGTAGCTCAACGTATTACCACAGTCAAAAATGCCGACCGAATTTTGCTCATAGATAAAGGACAATTAGTAGCCCAAGGTACTCATGAGGAACTAATGCAAACCAGCCCCCTCTATGGAGCGATTTTAGAATCTCAAGTCAAGAGGGCAGTTAACAGTTGACAGTTGACAGGGATTAAAGGCTTTTTCCTTTTCCCCTTCCCCTTTCCCCTTCCCCTTCCCCCTTCCCCCTTCTTTCAAGGGCAGGTTTTTTACACTTCGACCCAAAAACACTGATTTTAGGGTGTAGGGGTATAAGGGTGTAGGGGTGTAGGGGTAGATGAAAGTCTGATAATTTACTGAATCTTATAGTCCTCACTGATTACTTTATGAAAAACCTGCCCTTAAGAGTACTCCCCCACTCCCCCAAAACGATGGGGGTGAAAAATTTTCTTCACCCCCATGTAATAGGCTTGTCAGTTGATGTTAAATTTGTTTATAATGCTCTAACCGAATTTTTATTAACTTCTAAGTGCGATCGCTAGACTGAAACACAAAAGTTCACGATTAGTTGTGCTGTTCGCAAAACGAATTACTAGAGCGATCGCCGTAAATAGTTCTATTCTTCTTGGTTAGTTGCTGCTAAACGTTGTTCTTTTAGATGTTGTAATTGTTCTAACAAAGAGTCCACTTCTGCTTGCAAGTTCATCAACTTAACTTGCTGATCATCTTGGTAGTATGACTTATTCAAGTGCTGTGTCCAGGTAGTCTGGCACTCGCGTTCAGAAATAGTAGAGGTAGCAGTAGCCATTGTGATTAATTTCCCCAACTCAACTCACACCTTGGTAAATAATATAATAAAGCAACTTTAAGCTTTGTTAAATAATTGTATATTTTTCATCATATAGTTTAATAGGTCAGGGTTTGTAGTATAAGTGACGGCGATGATTCCTTTATGTTCCCTGGTAGTATTGCGTGAATTCCACAATCTTGAGGATATTTGAGAAAAACAGTAGAGGAAAATTGCGATCGCCTACCGTAGGCGGTCTGTGATGGATACTTAGCGGATATCATATTCGTTTAACAGTGAACAGTTGTAGGGGCGGGTTCATTGAGTAATTCATGGTAAAAACAGATAAGTTCGTTAAACCCGCCCGTACTTCAATATGAAAGTGAAACACCACAGCAGGTGGAAGGCGTATTTTAGCGCTTCTTTATCCGCCTACTATACGCTTGATACCTGATAACTGATAACTGATAACTGATACCTGATAACTGATAACTGATAACTGATACCTGATTTAAACACTCTCCTTATTTAGATAAACGAGTCATTTCAAATAATTGTTGAGCATTATTTCCTAAAAAAGCATCAAATAATTCCTGCTTTCCTGGCGCTATTTCTACTGGATATCGTTGAGCAATTTCATAATAGGCATAAGTCCAAGGAACTTGAATTTCCTCACCAGTAAAATCATCTATAACTGTCACCATTTCTTTCACCGCTTGCGTTGCTGTCTGACGCAAACCACAAGCAATATCACCTTCAATTTCTGCTTTCATAGGTACGCCTAAATTCGCCAAACCAAGAGCAGTATCATCTATATTTGCATATTCTGGAGTTTGATGGCGATTAACGTAACCTGTAAAATGGTTGACAGCATAGCCATGTAACAACACCCAAGCGCCATATTGACTAGCTTGATTAACTTCTTCCACAACAGAACGGCGAGGAGTTAACCAAGGACGGGTGAAAACTTTTTGCAGTCTTTGGACTATAATTTCATCGTTGTCTGCTGGAGAGAAATTAGTAAGAGGATAGGTAAAGTTTTGAGGAATTGTCGATACTGTTTGAGAGATGAGTTCGATAATCTGATTTGGCAATTCATCTACTATTAACTCGCTGATAAATAACTTGGGTAAATCAAACTCTGCTTGTTGGGGATGGCGATAATGACGCGCATACAGATGAGTTTGGGGAAAATGGTATTCTCCCGCCGGAACATAACCCAAAGCATCAGCTATTTGGGAAAGATAGTCGATTCCTAAACTTATCTTACCTTGTGGACGGTCAAGTGACATACGCAGCGATCGCAACGCGATATGGTCATTAGCCACAGTCCCACCCGCCGCCATAATCATTTGTTGATAAGTGCGGGCGTAAGTCACCCTGGCGCTATACTCTTGCCAGAGTAGTGAAAAAAGATTAAGTGCAATTTTGTTCATAGTCATTAGTCATTAGTCATTAGTCATTAGTCCATAGTCCATAGTCCAAAGGCTTATCCTTTCCCCTTTCCCCTTTCCCCCTTATCCTTTCCCCTTTCCTAAACAATTTCTGCGAGAATATCCAAGGCTGTTTGAATTTGTTCGCCCTTAATAACTAAGGGGGGACAGAAACGAATGGCGGCTTTACCGCAACCTAGTAATAACAAGCCCCGGTGGAAGGCTGCTTGAATGATGCGATCGCGCAGTTTATGATCAAAATGACCGTCTTCATCGCATAAATCTACAGCTACCATCAAGCCTTTACCTCTGGGTAAGGACATTCTGGGAAATTGTTTATGTAATTGGGTTAAACCAGTCTGTAATAATTCGCCCATCTGGGTGGCGTTATCCATTAAGCCACTTTCTAGTAGTTGTAGAGTTGCAATTCCCGCCGCGCAAGCTACAGGGTTCCCGCCGAAGGTGGTAGCGTGGGAACCTGGAGGCCAAGTCATCAATTCAGGACGGGATAAAATCGCTCCTAAAGGTAAACCGCTAGCGATACCTTTGGCTGTGGTGATTATATCAGGTGCGACTCCCCAATGCTCAATGGCAAATAAGCGTCCGGTACGTCCCATGCCTGATTGTACTTCATCCACTACCATTAGTATGCCGTAGCGATCGCAGATATTACGTATTCTTTGTAAAAATCCATCTTCTGGGACGATGTAACCGCCTTCGCCTTGGATGGGTTCAACGACAATGGCGGCGACTTCGTGAGGCGGTATAACTGTGTTAAATAAATTATTTTCTAAATAATCTAGGCTGGCGTGAGTACCATAGGGGATGTGTGTCACCCCTGGAACTAACGGCCCGAAGTTCGCACGCTGTACGGTTTTGGAACCAGTGAGGGACATTGCGCCGTAGGTGCGTCCGTGGAATGCGCCTAAAAAAGCGATGATGAGCGATCGCTTGGTGTAATATCGAGCTAGTTTAATTGCTCCTTCGTTAGACTCTGCACCGGAATTAGTAAAGAAGACTTTCGCACCGTGAACGAAGGGGGCGCGACTGGCTAAATTTTCCGCTAATTCCACCATTGGTTCATAATAAAAATCCGTCCCCGACATATGTAATAGCCTTGTGGACTGTTCCTGAACCGCTTTGACTACTTGTGGATGGGCGTGTCCGGTGGCGGTAACGGCGATACCTGCGGTCATATCGAGAAAAACATTCCCGTCCACATCTTCCACCATACAGCCTTGACCACGGGCGACAACCAAGGGATAGTCACGGGTATAAGAGGGGGATGTAACGGCGCGATCGCGTTCTACAATTGCTTTAGCTTTAGGCCCTGGTAAGGCTGTCAGCAAACGCGGTGACAGAGGTAAATCCTGATTAATAGAGATACTTAACATTTTATTTTTTAGGTATTTTGCTATGAGGTTAATTAAACTACCAAGTGTAATTGCTAACAGTAGCTTTTGATTCTATTTGGTATAACTTACTAATTGCTTGACCGACAAGAATATGTGATGGCGATCGTGAGAAAATACAAATAACTTTTCATGAATCTGGAGAGATATTCCTGACGAATCTAAATTTTCCTGTAATTACTGAGTATTTATATTTGCTAGTAGATATCATCTCAACCAAGACTAAAGAATACAAATGAAAGTTTAGTCACGAGTATGCAGGTTATAATGCAATCTTAGGCTGATCTCCCTATAGATGGAAGAGGTTTAATGCCCTGTCAGATGCTTTAACAGTGACCAGTGAACAGTGAACAGTTATCAGTTAAATACTTGGGGTAAACACCACAACAATTGGTGGAAGGCGTTGGTGCGCTATGACACCACACCATCAGCCGCCAGAACTGATAACTGATAACTGATAACTGATTTAAAACTGCATCAGCAAATTAGTATGGTGAATTAGTTAACGATTTATGAGTATCCTGTTCAGCCCGAAAATTAGACTCTTACTAGGTATTGCCACGTTATCATTTGTCGGTATAGCTAGTAGTAGTATCTATAATAATTACTCTCAAGCTAAACAGCTAGAGCAAAAACCCCAGGATGATAAAAATTTAAGTTTCCCTCAGCAAGTAACAGCTAATACATTCCAAACATCCACTTCTCAAGCTGCTACTTATAACGCCCCCCTAAGTGCTAATCTTTGGCAAAAAACAGGAACTACTCAGCCTGAAATCTCTTCCCCAAATAGAAATCAGCATCAACCTAACTCAAATCCTCAATTAGCCACAACCTCTATCACCTATCCTATTATTGATGAGTGGAGAAAATATAAATTTAGTGTCAATGGTGATCAAATCTTAGCTCCATCACAGCTACCAACTGCTAAAGTTAATGTCAATCAATCAGATTTATTAACTGTTCTTGTGAATACAAGGCAATACTTCCAAGAACACGCTTCAGACGACCCAGATATTTTACGTCCTGGCTTGCTGAGTACGCAAAAAGTCACCACAGCAGATATTCTCAAAACGCTGGATTTCATGATTACAGTCCTCAGAGAGGATATAGCCAAGAATCGCATTACTCGATTACAAAATCCCAATTTTATCAACCAAAACTTTCGAGTTATTAAATGGACAGCGTATAACCCAGAAAATCAAGTCCAAAAGCAATTGAGAATCACTAAATATGCTGTATTTACACATCCAGGTGCTAAAAAGCGTACCGCAACTTTCAACACACCAATCTATAGTTTAAAAGACAACAATATTGCCGATAAATTCTATACCAGATATACAAAACAAGATGTATTATCTGGTATCTATGAGCCTGGAGGTAAAGAATTTGGTAAAGTTGAACCTCTAGCTTATTTAACCCGCAATGGTTTAGAAGAAGCTTTAATGCAAGGTACAATCCTGATAAATTTTACCGATGGTAGTAGAGCATTTTTTAATGTGGATAGAAATAATGGAATGTCTTATATCCGAGGCGTAAAGCCAACAGCACAAAAGCGTTATTGGTATTTTCGCCAAGTTGATGCAATTAAAGGCTATGGACATAAGATTGATGCCAAAATATCTATTAAACCAGGGGTGACATTTGCTGGCGATGTTTTAAATATTGGTTTAGGTAGAATAGTTTTGTTAGAACATACACAAGGTGGGCGTAAGCAATTACAAATGGGAGTAATTGCAGATACAGGCGGTGCATTTCTACCCAACTTATATCAACTTGATTTTTTATCAGGGATTTTTCCTAATCAAAACTCTTTTAGGCAATATATCAGGCAATTACCTGAGTATGCCACAGCATACTTTTTAGTGAAAAAGTAGTAGATTGGGTATTATTGACTCTGTGACTCTGTGGTTAATAAATTATTTTTTACCACAGAGGCACGAAGAACACAGAGAGAGAAACAAAAATTTGATGCGAAAAATTAAAGTTTCTATATTAACAGTGAATAGTTAGAAATGATTTATAAAGTAAACCTTAAATTGTAGTGGCGTGGCAAGCCTAAACTTGTGCATTAGCGAAAAATCTATCATCTTGTTCATCTGCGTTCATCTGCGTTCATCTGCGTTCAAATTTATCCAAACCTATTGCCACATTTTAGCCTTGCCAGTCCAGTAGGGTGCGTTAAAGCAGCGCTTAACGCACCTTATTTGCTGGTGCGTTACGGCTAATTCCTAGTTTCGCCAATGCTCAAATCCTTACATAGCCGTAACACACCCTACTGGCGTGGCAAGACTAAACTTGTGCAATAAAATTACTCTTTTATCTCTGTGTCTCTGTGCCTCTGTGGTTAATTAATGCAACATTTTAGCCTTGCCAGTCCACTACTTAATATTTACTATATTAACAGTGAATAGTTAAGTAGGTAGACATGATTAAATATAAAATGAGTTGTTGTTCGTAGTCAGCGATTTATCGCTCTATTGCTGGGTTTGAAAGGACTAAAGTCCTTACTACAAACTTATATTTAATTAGCCTCCTGCCATATTACCTTTTATCGTCTCGCCACAAAGCAATACCACCCAATAAGCCAGTAATATTAGGAATGAGTTTGACATTTAAAGGTAGCTGAAAATTTACCTTGACTGCTTCACCACCACCGATATATAAATAATCATAATTGAATAGTCGTTGCAAAGATGCGATCGCCTTTTCTAAACGACGGTTCCATCTCTTTTGACCAATTCTATCTAACGCCGCCCTTCCTAGTTGTTCTTCGTAAGTTTCCCGCTTGCGAAACTGATGATGTCCCATTTCCATATTCGGCACTAGTTTACCATCTACAAACAACGCCGAACCAAAACCCGTTCCCAAAGTAATCACCAACTCCACACCCTTACCTTTAATCGCACCAAAGCCTTGCATATCAGCATCATTAATCACCCGTACAGGTTTATTTAAGCGTTGCGATAGTGCCGTTTCTAAATCAAACCCTATCCAATCTGAATGTAAGTTTACCGCCGTTTCCGTGACTCCACCACGCACTACGCCAGGAAAACCCACAGAAACTCGATGAAATTCACCTTGTGCAGCAGCTAGCACTATAATTGCATTGATGACAACCTCTGGCGTTGCAGGTTGGGGTGTATCAACACGCGCCCTTTCTGTCACAGGATTTCCTGTAATATCCAAAACTAAGGCTTTGACACCACTACCACCAATATCAACTGATAAAGTGCGAATTGAACCGTTATCTTCAACCATTGAGAATTTACCTTTTAGGGACTGGGGAATAGAAATAAATAGTACAGACCAGTAAATAATATATGAAGCTGCTTAGGAAAGGGTTTTTCAAAGAAAATTATCAGAGAAAACACATATACACTTGATATTCTTGTATTATATGTAATATATAGCAAAAAGCCATATTAGCCAGAAGCCCAAAAACGACACCCATGAGACGAATTGCGATCGCCGAAAACACCCTAAAAATTCTTAACATGGGTAGCTACATTTGTGCTGATGGCAATCAAGTATATATCAGCCACGAATTAGAACAATGTTTGTATTCAACAAAGTGCTACAGCCCTGAAAATTTGGCAAAGATTGAAACTGAGGTGCAAAATAGCCTTCCACGTTTTTCAGAAACTGAATTTGCTCTCAGGAATGAGACAACCTTAATGGGAGCCGAACGCACAGCCAAGAGCGGGAAATTTCAACAAGTTGGTGTTTTGAATTTTGCTTCTGCGAAAAACCCAGGAGGGGGATTTCTCAAAGGAGCGCAGGCTCAGGAAGAAAGTTTAGCCAGAAGTTCAGCACTTTACAAAAGCCAGTTGAAATGTCCTGAGTATTATGATTTTCATCGCCATGAGCGATCGCTTTTGTACTCAGATTGGATGATTTATTCTCCGAGTTGTCCAGTCTTCAAAAACGATGATGGTGAATTATTAGCACAGCCCTATGTTGTAGATTTTATCACCAGTCCAGCACCAAATGCTGGCATGATTCAGAAAAATCAACCGCACCTCAGCGCCAAAATACCTGAAGTGCTTATAAGCCGGACATCAAAACTTTTGAGTTTAGCCGCAAACCAGGGCTGCGATGCTTTAATTTTAGGCGCTTGGGGATGTGGAGTCTTTAAAAATGACCCAGCGATAGTTGCCCAAATCTTTGCAGATTTCTTATTACCAGGTGGTCAGTTTTGGGGCAGATTTAAAAGTGTAATTTTTTCTGTACTTGATAACAGCAAACAACAAACTATTTTTACAGAGTTCGACAATAGATTCTCTTGAGAAACTGCTGGAATTTTCAATAAACATTATTTTACCAACTCTTTTAACTAGACCGGAATAAATAAATCAAGGTTTGTAGTCAGGACTTTAGTCCTTTTTTGCGGACTAAAGTCCTGACTACGAACTCAATTTTCTAGGACTTACGCAAGTGTCATAATCAAATTAACTCTAGAGTGCGTCAGCCCCAATATGTCGTACACATTCTGTGGATTTTCCACATCTGACGCACCCTACTTTTGTGCCAGTTGCGTAAGTCCTGTTGAAATAAAATTCATATAGTATTGTAATCATACCCAGTCCCCAATACCCAATCCCCAAATGCACAATTTCATTCCCCCAGAACGATTTTTTCCCTACCTCACCTGGAGAGAAATTGAGGAAATGCCAAATAAGGAGAATGTCGTTATCATCCAGCCAGTAGGCGCAATTGAACAACATGGCCCCCATTTACCATTAATTGTTGATGCGGCTATTGGTGTGGGGGTGTTGGGGAAAGCTTTATCGAAGTTGGATACTAACATTCCCGCTTACGCCTTACCCACTCTTTATTATGGTAAATCTAATGAACACTGGCATTTTCCAGGGACGATTACCTTAAGTACGGAAACGCTGACAGCAATAATAATGGAAGTGGGAGAAAGCATTTACCGTGCAGGGTTTAGAAAGTTAGTGTTAATGAACTCCCACGGGGGACAACCCCAAGTCATGCAAATGGCGGCGCGAGATTTGCACGTAAAATATGCTGACTTTGCAGTGTTTCCCTTATTTACTTGGCGTGTACCCCATATAACTAAAGAATTGTTAACACCAAAGGAAGCTACACAGGGAATGCACGCTGGAGATGCGGAAACTAGTATCATGCTGGCGATTTTGCCAGATCAGGTAAAACTAGACAAAGCTGTGGCAGAATATCCTCCAGAGCAACCCACAGGTAGTCTTTTAAGTTGGGAAGGTAAATTACCCGTGGCTTGGGTAACAAAAGATATTAGTAAGAGTGGTGTAATTGGTGATGCAACGACTGCAACTAAAGAAAAAGGCGATCGCATTTTAGAATCTGTCTCTGATGGTTGGGTAGAAGTCATCAAGGAAATCTACGCCTTTCGTCAGCCAGGGGAGTAGGGACTGGGGACTGGGGGGAGATGAGGGAGTGGGGGGAGATGAGGGAGATGGGGAGTGGGGGGAGATGAGGGAGATGAGGGAGATGGGGGAGTGAAAATAAGTTTGAACTGTTGACTAAGGACTATTGACTATTGACTATTGACTATTGACTATTGACTATTGACTATTGACTATTGACTATTGACTATTGACTAATGACTAAAGACTAAATTTGCTATTGTAGAGTTGTGCAGTAGCTATAATCTAGTCAAACTGTATCATAGTTGACAACTGACAACCGACTAAACTGTTTCACAGTTGACGGGCGACAAATTGCTAACACACATTAATATTAAGAGATAGCGGTTATGACGGCATTTGAACCTAATAGTCTCAGTTCTTATAGCCAAGAAGATGTACAGCGCATTTTACAACTGGCGATCGCCCGACAAGCTGACGAACAAGATAAAGAGTTTAGTTATGAGCAATTGTTAGAAATTGCTACTGAGTTGCAAATATCACCAGATAATCTGAAGTTAGCAGAAATAGATTGGCGATCGCAACACAATGAATTGCGGCAACGGCAAGCCTTTAATGCCTACCGCATGACAAAATTTAAAAAGCGCGTTGGTAATTATGCCATTGTAAACGGCTTCCTACTATTGATAGATTTTGTCGGTGGTGGCACTGTAACTTGGTCTTTATACTTTCTGCTATTCTGCGGTTTAGTACTAGGGCTGGATGTGTGGAATACATTCCCAACTAAAGGCGAAGATTATGAAAAAGCCTTTCAAAGATGGAATCGCAAACATCAAATTAAACAAACTATCAATTCTTTCGTAAGTAAGTGGTTTAAAGCCATACAAATTTAACTAAAAGCTAGGTCAATCATATTTTGCACCAAGGCGTTTATCGGCGGTTAATTATTTATGACTTTGAACTTTTGCCAGAGGACTAATGTAGAGACGTTGCCTGCAACGTCTCTACTGGCGTGGCAAGGCTAAAATGTGGCATTATTTTTTTCTTGTGGGATGGGCATCTTGCCCGTCCGGTGCGGGCAGGATGCCCACACCACAAGAGTTATATTTATGCAATATTTTAGCATTGCCATTCCAGTAGGGTGGGCATTGCCCACCATTGACTTCCACAAGGGAAGTGCAAGAGCTAATCACGTTTCCAACATCCTCTAAGGTTTGCGGATATATCCCCATTTACCACCTGTAAAATCTACTTTTCCCTGTTGGGTATCTTGTTTAACTTCTCCCCCAACATTAACTAATGCTACCCCTTCAACAAAAGGTTGAGCAAAATCGAAATTTGTGGGAATAATAAACTGAGCAAACTGATTAATATATCCCCATTTATTGCCTAATTTAGCAGGAGCTAAACCTTCAGAAAAATTGCCAGCATCATCAAACATCGGTTCTATGATAAACTTCCCAGTCTGATCTATATAACCGAATTTATTGCCAAGTTTAACAAATGCTAAACCTTCAGAAAAATTGCCAGCATCATCAAACATCAACTGAATATTAATTTTTCCTTCCCTATCAATATATCCCCATTTATTAGCCACCTTGACGGCTGCTAAATTCTCCGCGAATAATTTTGTAGCTTCAAATTGAGGTGAAATTGGCATGATGCCTTGCGGATTAATATATCCCCATTTACCAGCTATATTCACAGATGCCATCCCGGAAGAGAAAGATGTCGCATCATCAAATTCCCACGATGATATAAACTTACCACTTTTATCGATATAGCGATATTTATTTTTAAATTTTACCAGAGCTATTCCTTCAGAAAAAGGTTCAGCACTGTCAAATTCCATCCGGTCTGTAATCAGTTTACCTGTGTTATCGATATAACTCCATTTATAACCCATTTTCACGGCTGCCATCCCTTGATAAAATGGACTAGCCCAATCATATTTAACCTTGAGTTTAATTTCCTGTGATGTATTTATGTAAGTATAATCTCCATTTACTCGCCGATGAGTAAAAGTATTCTTTTTAATGTCTTTCTGGTCAAATTTCCCGGCAGATTGAGAGTAAACGCTAGATTTGAGAACATTAGCTAAGGCATTATTATTGTCTCGTAAACCTTCATAGAAAAAGAGAATTTCCCCTTGCAGACCAACAGAACGATTATATTTTAATGCCTGAATTAAATGTTCTGGACTAATTGTATATGTACCAGATTTCAACAGAACGCCTGGAATGAGTTGAGGTAATTGTTCTTTGCTAAATTGTTGACTCAAAAGCCTGTCTATATCCCTCTGATAAAAATTAAATTCTCGTTGATATAACTGGGGATGAATTAAATCTACTAATCCCAAATCAATCCAAGTTTGCGAATCTTGTAGGTAGTTTTGATAAGACCAAGGATAGGGGCTGGGGGACATGGAAATAATTAAGTCAGGATTGATGCTAATTATTTCCCGATAAAACCGGTTGAGAAAATCTGAAAGAATGTCAGCCCGCCATTGTAACCATAGTGGATCTTGAAAATTTTCTGGTGGTTTTTGATTAAATTTTTGAGAATAGCGGGCGATAGTTTTTTGATCATAACCCCCTTCACTGGGTAAAGCCGGAAAGCGATCGTCACCTTGAATACCAGCTATTTCATAGTTTTTCACAACTTCCACAAACAGACTTAATAAAAAGTCTTGCACTTCGCTATCTAAAGCATTTAACCAATCAAAACCATTTTTATTTAATAAATTACCAGCCGCATCCCGCGCCGCCCATTCTGGTTTTTTCTCAATAATTGCGCCACCTTTTCTTTGAAAAGAACTAGCAAAGCCATATTCAAACCAAGGGATAACCGCTAAATTGACTCGTTTGGCTTCGCTAATTATTTCAGCTAAAGGATCTCTACCTTGAAATCGCGGATTTATGGCTACTCCAAAATTATTCTGCATCACTCGACTCGGATAAGTAGTCAAGCCGTTATTCCAGACAACAGGAAACACAACATTGAACCCAGTTTCGGCGAGAAAGTTCATCGCCTCAGCAATGTTTCGTCTAGAGTTAAACACTTGGCTAGCTGTGGTAGTCAGCCAAATACCGCGAATTTCCATAATTTAAATTGAGGGTGACTGTTGCATATTTTGTTTGACTAAAGCTAATCCCTCTGCAAAAGGATATGCTTCATTTAACTGTGGTGATATGACAAATTTTCCGGTTTTATCGATATAACCCCATTGGTTATCTTTTTTTACCCTTGCCAATCCTTCAGAAAAATAATCAACTGCTTCAAATTGTGGCGAAATCTGGAATAATTCCATACCGGAAATATACTGAATTGGTACAGTAGGAATTTTGAGAATGCGACAAATAAAGGCTGCAACCTCACCTCTAGTAACGTTTTGATTGGGTTGCAAGCGTTTAATATTTGGATAATTAACGACAATTTCCTTTTCGGTGGCGGCTGCGATCGCCTTCACTGCATAATTAGGTATCTGTTGCCAATCATCATAATATTTTTTGATAGTATTCATTGGCTCGATTGTTGGCTGATAATTCAAACCAGAGGCTAAAGCTGTTAAAGTTTGCACACGCGAGATTGGTTCATTTGGTTGAAATAAACCATTGGGATATCCAGATAGAAACTTTGTTTGATATGCTGCTGCTATTGCCTTAGCCGCCCAATGATTAACCGGAACATCTTTAAAGCTAATTGCTGGACGGGCTAATGGTTGTTGTCCAAAAGCTGTGTAAATAATTGCCGCAAATTCAGCACGAGTAACCGATGCAGCAGGGCGAAAAGTGCCGTCAGGATAACCTCTTAAGATTTTTTGCCCAGCCGCAGCAATGATAGATGTTTTTGCCCAATGATTTTGGATATCTGCAAAATTGGCATTGCTAAACATAGATGTCCTAAATTTTATCAGTTAGATTACAGTTTATTCCCTATTGCATGAGTATGATTTAAATCATGCTGATAAGTGGCTACTGGCTCACACAAGACATTTATTTCATCCATGAATGCAGACTGATTGATGATGTTTATATTATTTTGCACGGGAGTCATAGCAGGTGTTACCTTGGCAAGTACCCCGCTACTAAGTTTATTTTTGGACATCACAGGGTATTAGCTGATGAGAGTGCCAATTCTGGAAAGACCGCAAAAGTACAGATAGGGAATGCGGAAAAACCGACAGTGGTACAAGTGCAAAAAAAAGACATCTCCAGAAATTAGACTTTTACCTAGACAGTATCTAGATTGGAGATTCTTCTGTAAAGATGTCTGTTAAATTAAGTAGCAAATACTACTAATGTAGATGTTGCTGGAAAAACTCAATGATTGGGTAGACTTTCTGGAGAAACTCACAGCAATTCACGAAGACAATCTACACATAATCGGCTGTGAAACCACCATTTAATGGCAAGTGTGACTGTTTCTGCCCGCACCAATTGGCAGAACAATATTGACATTTTGCATCATACCTTGGTCTTCATGGTCGAGGATATGACAATGCAACACAAATTCGCCGATATAACGCTGGTAACGGGTGCGTAGGACAATTGTATAAAGCCCTTTTTCTGGCTGTCTTTTGTCACCTTGGGGAAATGGAAGTAAGGTTTTTATCCAGAGGGTGTCTTTCCAGACACCGCTCAACCCTTGATATTCTGGATCTGCGTTGCATCCATCTATAGGTTTCTTGTCTTTATCAAAGCAGCCTGCGTCGTCAACCACATTTGGCAAACTGACATCCTTACCATTCGGGTCGAGAATTTTAACAATCTGGAAAGGGTTGACATGGATGTGGAACGGATGGCCAGCGAAGTACGACTGCAAAGTCCATTCATCGACATCACCTAGCGTCAGCACCCGGTCGATACGATGAGGATCGTAAGGCTTGGGTTGAAAATGACCACCTATACCGTTGCTGACCTCGAACTCGGTGGCTGAGGGAGAGGTTGTGTCAATGAAGAAAGCCAGTTCCTGCATCCCAGTGACCTCTTCATCTTTGATGTCAGGATGGGGAGTGAAGGAAGAGAGTTTCAGCCCATCTTTGAGATCGGACACAACCTTGTCCTGAACCTCCTGCGGCATGGTGCGTTTGGCGGCAGCAACAAGTTGCGTCTTGAGATAATCGGGAATATCAGACACTTGCTCTCCGGGGCGGACATGAACTATACCCAACAGTCCGCGGCCCTCTGCCTTCCGGGTAACGCTTCCCGCACCTGAGACAGGGGCATCGATCACGCAGTAAAGACCTGGTTCGGGGAAAACCACCAGCGCATCACTACGGTAGCCTGGCTGTAAGGTCGTCGATTTGGTTTTCCTTGCCTGGGATCTGGTCAGTCCGTCATCAGCTATGACGTGGTATGGCAAGGTCTTGCCTGTACATTCATTTTCGATATAGGTGTTAATCTTACTGATATAACTTTCCTGACCTTGAGGTTTCAATCTTTGGAGAATTTTCCGCAGGACGACCTTCGGATCGTCCTCTGAAAAATCTGAGTCTTGCAAACCCTGGTCTCGCAACTTGCGAAACTCCAAAGTGATAGTGTCGCGCAGACCCCCATGAATCATCCGCCACCGCTCAATACTGCCGGAATTGCTCAAGAAGGAGGGTATAATCTCCCCATTGATGCTGGTGTAACGCCCGGAATCTCTCCAATTACTTGGACCAAAATTGTTGTAGGATTCAATGACACCTGTGTCATTGTCGTCGCACTGCCAGAGGTTTTTGGAATTGGGACAGTAATATTGGATTTGCTGTAGCACCAAGATGCGCTCTGTTATGGGCTGTCCGTCTTCTTTTTCCAACAAGGTGTCGATGTCGCCGTTTTTGTTTGGGGTAGGCAAGCGATCGCCGCGTACAATCAAAGCACCAACCATACCGCTTGATACTTGGAGCGCAGTTGAACCATGTCGATGGGGGTGATACCAAAAAGTGCCGGACGGATGGTCAACCGGGATGTTGTATTCATATTGAAAATTGACACCAGGATTGATGGACTCCAGCACGTTGTCGCTGTTACCAGTAGGACTAATCCATAAACCGTGGGAATGCAAATTTGTGCCGTTGAAGCAATGGGGTTTATTGATATCGTGTTCTGAATCTGTGCAACTAGGATCGATCTTAAGTTTATTGTTCAGGCTAATACGAACAGTGTCACCTGGTTTGACCTCAATGGTTGGGGCTACATAGGTTGGGGTCACATCAGGACTCTTCTTTTTGGCGTTGGGGTCAACATAGCTACGCAAACGCACTTTGTCATAAACCAATTCTAGAGACTCTGGATCTGTTGGATTTACTCTTAGTTTTGCTGGATTCAAGAGCTTGCCGACAGTATAGTCAACATCAAGATCGAACTGTTTCTCTACATTGGTTTCTTTCGCCGCTAGTGGTTCATCTGAGGGTGTACTAGCTGGGGTGACTTTCTTGCGAAATCCCAACGATGGGGGATTTTTGACAAAGCCTTGTGATGGTTTGGAAATCTCCGGGGGGCTTTCTGCTGGTTGTGGATTTTCCACGACGCTTTCTGCTGGTGCTGCTTGTACAGATTGCACTGGGAACATCATCAAGACCGATATCAAAGCTGCGAAAGCAAGCATTTTCCAGGCTGGAATTAAACCCGGATCATGACATTTGTACTCAAATTTTTTGAACATTTATTAATCCTTAACTAGATTGAATCAGGCTGTGGGCAAGTGTGTCTTGAAAGCCTCCAACTAGCACGACGGTGCAAAGTGCAAAACATCGCAGAAATACATTTCACTTAATGCGGTGAAAGCCTCACTGGATAGGAGTTTTTTCATGTGTTTCTGGAAAGCTTTGAGTAATGTAAATTAGTTACCCTAGTGAGGCTGCGATCACTCTAGTCATTACCCAAATCATCGTTGAAAACCCTACTATTCCCTCAGATGACAAAAATTTTCTAAATCACAATTTCAGCAAATGGAAAACTTTTGTAATTTGACAAAATAATCACAGTTTCAGCCGGAGTTCTGAGGCTGAAGATTATGATTGCTTGCAATCTACTTTTAACCCACCCACAAAGCTCTTTCCTTGAAAACCAAACTATACGCTGAAAAATATCCTACTCAGTAGTTGCTTGTTTTCAACATTGTGAAAACAAGCAACTATCAAGGTTCATAGGTTATGCAAAGCATATCTCTTAAGATAGATGCGTGTCAACTGTTTTTGGTATATGTATAAACATTATTATTTTTTACAATATTTTGTGTTTTCAACTCAAATCTGCTGTTTTACCGATAAATTGAGAAGTTAACCAGCAAATTTAGCCAATAATCTGTGAAAGATGCAATCTCATCCATTAACATCGGATTGTTGATTGATGTTGTAGGCGATCGTTGTCCATGAAGAAAAGATGAAACGCCTGCGCTTGGCTGGGAGTATGGATGTGGGGTAGGGTGCGTCAGATGAGGAAAATCCTTGAATGTGTACGAAATTATTGGGGCTGACGCACCCTACAGTTAGTTTGATTATGACTATCACCTGTCACCTATCACCTGTCACCTGTGTTTCTTGAGGTAGGCGAAAACTATAACGCGGATTGAATTGTTTGGATTTTGATTCAATTCAAATTGTTGACCTTACATCCAAAAGCCAACGCAATAAAAGTTTGCAGTCAGCCAGCCTGCCATTCTATATAAATGAGTAGAATTTGAGAGTTTATGTTGATAAACCTCAATAGTTTACATTACCAACAGGGTGAGTCAAAAATCACCCTATCAGGTGATCTAAATGTATGAGTTCACATTGGGTAAAAAAAGAGATTCTAGTAATAGAAAACCAAGATAAAACATAACCCCGGTGGGGAGAAGAATATGAAATTTGCCAAAATTGCTGCCTCTACATTTGCTGTTGCTGCCGTAGTTTTCAGCGCTGGAGTTGCTTCTGCTCAAACTACAGAAAACATTCAGACAAACGGTCTGACAGGTAGTTATGTTGGTGCAGGTATTAGTGCTGGAGTTACTAATGGCGGAAGACAAAATGATGCTGCAACATTCGGTGGAAATGTTCAAGGGCGCTACGCCATCACCAATACACCTGTCTCTATTCGTGGTGCAGCTTTGTTTGGTGGAGACTCAACAGCAATTATGCCTATCTTGACCTATGACGCACCTATTGCTAAAAACACTAACCTCTATCTAGGTGGTGGTTACTCTTTCCAAACAGATGAAGGCAAAGCTAGCCAATTAGGCAACCAGAATGCACCTGTAGTTACCCTTGGGGCTGAATCTGAAGTTGCGAAAAACATCGTCATCTATGGTGATGCTAAGTGGGGTATTGATGCTTACCGCAATAGTAATGCCGATGCGGTGAGCTTGCAAACTGGTGTCGGCTACCGCTTCTAATTAGAGAAATAGGTAATTAAGAAGGGGCGTACAACCAGTTGTACGCCCCTTCTTATGTATAGCAGAGGACTCTTAACAGGCAATCAATCGCTGCTTTTTCTAAGGATTTTATGATAGGACTTACGCAAGTGTCATAATCAAACTAACTGTAGGGTGCGTCAGCCCCAATAATTTCGTACATATTCAAAGATTTTTCTCATCTGACGCACCCTACCCCAAGTGTCAGTTGCGTAAGTCCTGTATGATTTATCCATATCCTAACCTATGTGGCTACTGCTATATCTTCAAAGCGAAGAGTTTGTTAACTCCTCGCTTTGAAATGACCTATCGGCACTGGCGATATTTGATGTGGTAAACCAAACCACGGTGGGAAAGGTCAAAAGAGTCAACAGTAGCCATCCCTTGACCACTAGCAGTCATCGCTGCATTGACCCGCATATTTACGCTGTCACCACAGCGTGACCAGACATCAGCCACAGTTGCTAATTCGTCTCGGACGTTGTAGTCTGTTTCACCTCTAAATGTTCTAGAAAAAACAGGGCCACGCTGACCTGCAAAGAAGTATTCTGCTCTGAGTCTGCCAGTTGTAGAGGGAGCTACATAGCCTCGATAATCAGCATCGTAGAGGGAGATTTGAAAGCCTTGAGGAACCTTAATAGGAATGCTCATGTTACAGCTTTTACGCCTTTCTGCTGCCTTATTTCCCTCAGCTACAAACTTATCAAATAGAATAGTTAGCTCTTGCCCATCAGGACTGACGCTAACGCTAGCAGATCCATCAGGACAACCATTACCGCCATATTCTGCGCCTAAGATTTGAACTTTATCGCTAGCAAGGGCGGGGCCTACTGAAGCTGTAATTAATGTGGCAGCAGCTAGAAACGCTGGAACAAAATTAATAGATGTTTTTTTGAAGTTTTGCTTAGTCATTACGCACCTGACTTTAGTGTATTTAACACTATTAGATTCAAATCCCTTGCAGAGAGTTCCAGAAAAATGGACTAAAATAATTTATATAAATCATATTTTCTTTGGGAACCAAAATTGTATTATATATATCTGATTTAATTAAATTAAAATCTTGTTACATTTTCAGCTTTTAAATCATCATGTATCCATAGATTAAGTTTGCTGTCAATATATTAATTGCAGATTTTTTAAGTTCACAAATTATTAAAGTTTAGTGTAAATACCCGTTACACAAAGGCTCACAGCAGAAAATGACACCTTAAAATCATCATAAAAAGCTGATGTTTGTTGAGGTGAATATATTTGCTTACTAAAATCAAGTCAATCAGATTTAACTGAATGGCTCAGAAAATAAGCTCAATTAAAATCAGTAACTTAAGGCGGAAAGATGTATAAATTATAATGATAGTAGATAAATGAGTAAAATTTTACTATCACCAAATCAGATAGTTAACTGCCTAAAATGAGCAATATTGTGGTGAAATAATTGTGATTTGTTACCTTTAGGTTTTTGGTTAAGTATTAAAGATTTAATATGTACTTGCTTAATGACTGAAAATTTTGTCCTTTGTTCCGGCAAAATTACTTAAGCGATCGCCCCTAATTATGAAGACTGCCATATAAAGAAATGTGGTGTGTTACGGCTCATCCTGACCCCTCGCAGTTCCAAATCCAGGCATAGCCTTCCCAAAATCTCAGCAACACATCCACAGGACTTACGCAAGTGTCACAATTGGTGGTTGGTGTGTGACGCTACAAGTCTCATGACTACGTTCAAATATTTTCGCTCCTCACACACCCTACAGAAAAAATCTGCCAGTTGCGTAAGTCCTATTAAAGTGCGGAAACCCAGGCTTTTCATAAAATCGTTGCGATTTTTGAGAACTTCTTCTTTATAGTCGGGGTTAGTTACTAAGCAAGCTGGTGTTAACCCCAACAGTCATAAAATATTACTCGCCATCTATACATACAGCACTTACATAACCTTTGCGGGAGAAAGATTCACACCGATTTATACTATCTTCCCGATTTTCTGGCAAAACCGCGAATATAGGAGTTCCGATTTGCTATAAGTAGTGTTGTCCTATGATGTACGTAATTTCCAAAATTGCTGCTCAATCATTAATGGTAAACAATACGCCTGTTACTACAGTCTATGTTAATCCCGTAAATGGGAATGATGCCAATACAGGTTCACGGCAAAGTCCGTTTAAAACCCTCACCCGTGGGTTAAAAGTGAGTCCCCCGGCAATTATCCAGCTAGCGGCGGGAACTTATAATACTGCTAATCAAGAAGTTTTTCCCCTGGTAATCCCGGAAGGGGTCATTGTGCTAGGTAACGAAGCTAACAAAGGTGCAGGGATTTTGATTTCTGGAGGTGGAGATTATCAAAGTCCCAGTTTTAGTTTACAAAATGTTACTTTAATTTTACTCAACAAAGCTAGTCTGCGGGGTGTGACTGTTACAAATCCTATAGCTAAGGGTTCTGGTGTTTGGATTGAATCTACAGCCCCTAGTGTAGCTAACAATACTTTTACTAATTGTGGTCGAGAAGGTGTATTTATTAGCGGTACTGCTAAACCTGCGATTTTAGATAATGTGTTTGTGCAGAATACTGCTAGTGGTTTATTTATGGCTCGCAACTCTAAAGGGGAAGTGTTGCGGAATATCTTCCAAAAGAATCCTTTGGGTATAGTTATTAGCGACTTTGCTGCACCTTTAATTGCCAATAATAAATTATCCGAAAATCGGACGGCGATCGCTCTCTCGCGCAACGCCCGTCCTGTCCTCCGCAATAACTTTATCTTCAAAAATACCCAAGGCGGCTTGTTAGTCAATGAAAACGCTGTCCCTGATTTGGGTAGCGCTCAAGATGCGGCTGGTAATATTTTTAGTAATAATGGCGAGTTTGATATTCAAAATTCCACAACACAGCAATTAATTTCTGTAGGTAATCAGTTGAACCCCACCCAAGTCAAGGGAAGGGTGGAATTTTCGGCGGCGACGATAGAAAATCCTGTCGCTAACACTAATTTTACTGACTTACCTGGGCATTGGGCAGGCGCTTTTGTGGAAGCATTAGTGAAGAAGGGTTTCCTGAGCGGTTTCCCTGATGGCACATTCGCCCCCGATGCACCCATCACCCGCGCCCAGTATGCGGCGGTAATTGCTAAAGCCTTTCAGTTACCTACAAATAACCAGCCGCCTAAATTCGCCGATATCAAGGCGGATTTTTGGGCAACAGCAGCTATTACCAAAGCCGCCCAGATGGGATTTATCAGTGGTTTTCCTGATGGGACATTTCGCCCCGCGCAGAACTTAAGCAAAGTGCAAGCCATCGTTTCTATTGTCAATGGTTTAAAACTAAGCGGAGGTAGCCCGAATGTGTTGAATATATACCGCGATCGCGCCCAAATCCCTAGTTATGCCGTAAATCCTCTCACCATCGCTACCCAAAAGAGTCTGGTGGTGAACTATCCCCAAACCGATAGGTTAGAACCGTTGCGTGATATCACCCGCGCCGAGATTGCAGCGTTAATTTATCAAGCTTTGGTGGCGAGTGGACAAGAAAAAGCGATCGCTTCACCATATATTGTTAGCGCGGAAGTTGATGTCCCCTCTTTCACCGACTTAACAGGACATTGGGCGGAACCATTTATTCGCGGTTTAGCCAGCATGGGGATTACCAACGGTTTCGCTGACGGTAGCTATCAACCCAATAAACCGATGACTCGCGCCCAATATGCAGCGATGGTGGCGGTAGCGTTTAATCCCCCTCCTAAACGCCCGGCTACGGATTTTGTAGACGTTCCCAAGAATTTTTGGGCATACAAAGCTTTACAAATCGCCGCTAGTGGGGGGTTTGTCAGTGGATTTAGCGATCGCACCTTTCGCCCCGACCAAAATGTGCAGAGGCTACAGGTCATCGTTTCTCTAGTCAACGGACTAGCCCTAGCGACAGTTGATAGCAATAACCTCCTCACTTACACTGATAGTAATAATATTCCTGAATATGCTCGCAAAGCCGTGGTCACAGCAACACAACAAAGAATTGTTGTCAACTATCCAGAGCCGAAACAGCTAGCGCCAACCAGGGAAGCCACAAGGGCCGAAGTAGCCGCAATGGTTTATCAAGCCTTAGTTGCCATCCAAAGAGCGCCAACTATTAATTCACCCTATATTATTTCGACACTCAGCAGTTGACCTAGTAAAATGAGAAACACTGCTTTTGAGGCGGGAAACTCTTGGTAATAAATCCTACAGCCAAAAACGCGCTAGGCTATATGCGATGGGTCGATGATTCACACCTATTGCCAGCAGCCAAAGGTCTTATGTCAACATCAGTACCAAACACTTATGCCAAATTGGCAAAAGCCCTACTAATTCACTATAGTTTTGACCTCAGTGGTTATAGTGCCGATGAGTTGGTTAACCGTTGGCAAAAGCATTATCCCAACCAGTGGCTGCATTTAGCTGTGATTGAAGCCCTATATCAAGGTCGCTATAAGGGTATATCAGTGCAGCAAATTTTGGCGTTTTGGCAAAGGCGGGGTCAGGAAATATATCATTTCAACATGGAGTTTGAACGTCTGATTTGTAGCAAGTTTCCCGAAACCTTAACTGCAATGGCTGCACCAGCTTTACCACCTGTATCGCGCCCAGTTGATGAAGTGGGGATCAACCAAAATCACACCATACAATTGATGAGTTTCCCACAACAGGAACCAGTCAGCCACCAAGAGGAACAGCCAGATGAAAAGGTGTTGGCGCTGGTGAGTATGAGTAGTATGGAAGTCAGTGTCAAACAGCCTGAGTATGCAGAGTCTGTATCTGTAAACCCTGACATATCCACGAAACAGCTACCTATATCAGTGACGCATCCACCCATTGGACAGTTTACCCCCCAAACAAGCGATCGCACCGAATCCTTCACCTCCAAACTCAAAGCCATATCTAGCGAAAATCCCTAACCATATTCCAGTCTGTGCAGGTAATGTAAGGATATCTAAACACTTACACAACCTACTTTTTTATATTAAAAGACACGAATAAAGTTTTGTTTAATTACCTACAACTGGATATTTTTTTAGTTGAAAGTCTCTAAGCCTTTAAGCTCTCAAGGAGGATAGGTGCTTACTTTTTAATTCGCCTATTTGAGTCTATATTGTTTTAAGGAGATCACAAAACTTTACAACGTGTTTCATTTATTTGAATACAATAGATGAAACTCCTATAATATTCTATAGACTATAAGTATTTTATGCGTACACAAATCAGAAAATACAGACGTGAAAACTTTGATTCAGTTTTACGTATTGTAGAAGAGGAAAATCTCAAGTCTCATAGCTTTCTTTCTGATGAAGAACTTAGAAAAAGCATAGATGATCTAAGAAAAGAATTATGTGAACATACACAACAAGAATATAGTATTAAAATATGGATTATTTGTGAAGGCGATAATATCGTAGGTTTTACCTCTGTCCGTGAATATTCCAATAAAACGCAAATAGTTTATCTTTATGTTTCAGCAGCACATCAAAAGAAAGGCTACGGCAAAAAATTACTTAATAAAGTATATTCTGAATGCAAACCACCATACAGCCTAGCAGTTTTGGCGGAAAATCAAAACGCTTATAATTTCTATGTACGTCTTGGTTTTCATATAGAAGAAGAAAGTATGGAAGCAAATCATAAATATCTAGTGATGGCAATTTAAGCGCAGTGACTGAGAACTGTATGTTGATAAGCTATTTTGAATCTCACCAAACTGAGGAGGATCAAGTGATATAAAATCAGTGGTAACGACTAATCAACCAAAATGTCAAATGGTTTATAAATTAGATTAGGGCAGTAAACAGATTCATTAAATTTAACAATCTTCAAGACGCTTGATTATGAAAACAGAACAGGAACGTGAAGCATTAATCAAAGCTATCAACGTATTGCTAAACCAAGCTTACGACAGTACATTAGATGAAATTTACGCACTACTCCAAAAAATAGAAGATGAAGAGTCAGAAGAAGATTTAAAAGCCTATGAGCAAGCTAAAAAAGATGCAGAGTTTGACGGTTCAGTGTCCTGGTCAGAAGCAAAAAAAGAACTTCAAACAGAAGTAAAAAAGGAAGTGGCGTGAGTTATAAAGTTGAAATATTAAAGGGGGCATTAAAACAACTTAAAAAATTATCGCCTGAAGTTCAAGAGCGCATACAAGCTAAAATTGATGAGCTAGCTACAGAACCCCGTCCCAATGGTGTAAAAAAGCTAAAAGGTCAAGAAAATACTTATAGAATTAGAGTAGGTGATTACCGCATTTTATACGATATTTTTGACGATATTCTATTGGTAACGGTTGTTGACATTGGACATCGAAGCAAAGTTTATAAAGATGAAAGTTGACAAGCGATCGCACCGAATCCTTCACCTCCAAACTCAAAGCCATATCTAGCGAAAATCCCAGTTAACCATCTCTGTACATCTTTGCGTGAATATAGTTTATAATGGTTTAAGCTGCTCTAACACCTGAGAGTCAAGATACTTCTGCTCAATCATCTCTACTGAATTATCACACCATTTCGCCACCACAGCAGTCGGTACACCTTTAGCGATTTGCTCAGATATAAAAGTATCACGGCAAGAATAGGGTGTAGTTTGGCGATTTACCAATGGGTCTACAATTTTATCCCATGCCCTTCGGGAAAAATTTCTGTAATGTATAGATATACCCTCTGGTGATGGAAATACTAGAAATTCCGGTTCAGGATTTTCTGGTTTAATTCGCAATAATAAGGCTTGGAGTTGCTGATTACAATTAAAAACTCGCTGTTTGTTGTTCTTAGAGCCATTAACTCTCACTCTTTCACCATTACCTACTTGTACTAAAGAGCTATCAAAAGTAATTCTAGAGCAATCAGGTGTAATATGTTTCCATTGCAGACCAATAGCTTCAGATGGTCGGCATCCTGTCAAAAATAGAAACTCTACAAATGGTGCATAATGACTATAACCTAGACCTTTCGCTGGCTTATGCTGTTTAAAAGCCTCAATAATCTTGTGCTTTTCCTCTTCACTGAAAGCATTAGGTTTTGAATCATCCTGCCATTTGTGTTTAGGAAGTTGATTATACATTCCCTCAAAAGGGTTAAAATGCACTAGTCCACATTTCATTCCCCATTTACAAGCAGCTGAGAGATACATCAGTACATCTTTGGCTTGTGAAGTAGTCGTTTGTTGCAACAATGCTAGGCGAATTTTCATACCCTCATCTAAATTTTGATGAGGACAGCGTTTAATATGCTTTTCCAGTACAGCCAGTTTATCTAATGTTCTCGGTTTTAAAGATGGACGCTTGTACTCAATGTAATTGTCCCATAGCTCGGAAATTGTGGATATATTGGGGCGATCGCCTGGAGTAACTACAGATAAATGTCTTTGTGGTTTGTATTTAGCCAGGGTTTCATCAAATTCGCCTGATATGATGTCTAACTCTATCTCATGTGCTTTTTGTGCTGCTATCTGCTGATTTTCTAGCGTATCAGCTAAATTTAGCGATATATACCTTTTGTTACCATCAGACACTTGCCTTGGTAGTCTCAGCCTTAATCTATGCTGAAAAGATTCAACTCCTACTGTTCCTTTATTAGCTTTTTGGATAGTGTTCATTTTTTATATTTTGGCTATTAAAATAATTGCATCTATAAAAATCATAGCCAAATCATAGCCAAAAACGCAAGTGGGAAAGTTGAAATTTGCAAATCATAGCCAAATCATAGCCAAATCATAGCCAAATCATAGTCAAAAATACAGTTCAGGGACTCAGATTTTGACTATCTGAATCCCTGCAATTGCTGAAACCCTTGATTTATCGTTAATTTTTTATTCAATACGAAAAGCCCGTGACGAGGATTGAACTCGTGACCTCACCCTTACCAAGGGTGTGCTCTACCACTGAGCCACACGGGCAAAACTTAGTTTATGTGTTTAGATTTTGAATTATATTATAATCCAAAATCTAAATTTGAAGGTGGGCCGGGCTGGATTTGAACCAGCGTAGGCGTAAACCAACGGATTTACAGTCCGTCTCCATTAACCACTCGGACACCGACCCGTATGTCCCACGATTTACAATGTTAGCAGCGAATTTTAGGAATGGCAAGGGGGGAGGGAAAATTTTTTGAGAGCGTTATTCTCAATAGACTTCTTGCATAAATCTTTTTTTGTCTCACGCATTCGCGTAGCGTCTCGTAGAGAAGGCGCAAAGACGCAAAGAAAAGAACGCTAAGAACGACTTTTGCAAGAGGTCTAATGTAGAGACGTTGCATGCAACGTCTCTACATGATGTATTTGACTACGAACCTAATCTAAGAGTTCACCTGTTTCTTGCAGTGAGTGCAAGCGGCTGTATATCCCCTCATGAAGCAGGAGTTCTTCGTGACTACCGACTTCGGCAATTCTGCCCTTGTCTAGAACTACAATTTTATCGGCTTCCCGCACTGTACTCAGACGGTGAGCAATGATGATTGTCGTACAAGTACCCTGAATCGATCGCATCGCTAATTGAATAGAACGCTCAGACTCGTAATCTAGACTAGAGGTAGCTTCGTCAAAAATCAACACATCGGGTTCTACTAGCAAGGCTCTAGCAATACCTAAACGCTGTCTTTGTCCACCAGATAACCTTACGCCACGTTCCCCGACAACCGTGTAATAACCTTGGGGGAGGTGCTGCACTACTTCGTCAACTCTGGCAATTTTACAGGCTTCTCTGACTTGCTCAAGGGTCGCCTCTGGTCTACCGTAGGTGAGGTTATCCATCACCGTACCGTTGAACACGTCTACTTCTTGGTGAACGATCGCCAATCTGCGTCTATACTTACCTACATTCAAGGTGCGAATATCTTCACCATCAATGAGAATTTGTCCGTCTTGCGGTTCAAAATATCGCAGTAGCAGTTTCACTAAGGTAGACTTACCAGAACCAGAGCGCCCAACTAACGCCACTGTTTGGTATGGTTCAATTAATAAGTTGATATCTTGCAAGACTTTGCGGTTAGCATCGTAGCCAAAACTGACATGAGAAAATTCAACTTTGCCAGTAAATTTATAAGCTTGTGATTTGTCATCTTCCAACAGAGTAGCCGCATCATATCCAGTAGACTCTTGCATAAACTCGTGATACCGCAGCATGGAAGAATAGCGGCGAGAAAAACCTTCTGCTAATGTACTAATCGGTTCCAATTCAGAATAAGCCATGCTAGAAAGAGTTAAAGTCATGACAAAATGACCCAGGGAAATTTCACCGCCTACCGTAGCAGCCAAAGTTAATCCCAAAATAGCGAACACGCAAAACTGAATCACAGTTTTTTGCCAAGTCAGCAAAATAACATAATCTTTGTGAACGCGATAATCAACTAACTTTAACTCACGGTCTAAACGTCGCTTTTGTCGGTTCAGTTCTCTTGCTTCTGTAGCAAAAGCTTTGACTGTTTTGATGTTAGTAATTAACTCAGACGTGCGGCTTTCGGTGTTTTCCATGTACTTATCTAGAAGCCCTTCGTGTCTGATAATTTCCTGCAACTTTCGCAAGCTGAAGGTCAGAATCAAAAAGAAAGAAATCAGATATAATACCGCAATGCGCCATTCAATCACGACGATAAATACAAAGATTCCTAGCACCCGCAGCAGTTTGGGAATTAACTGTCCGCCGATTTCTGGATATGTCCAAGTGTGATTAGAAATACCTCTACCTAACCGCCCTGCTATCCTTCCGGGGTTATTAACGTCATAAAATTCTATAGGAAGTGTGAGAATTTTCTCAATTGCTAATTTGCTGTTCTCCCGACGCGCCCTTAAGGCTATATCCCAGTGAAACCAACTAGTTAACCAAGGTTGCGTCGGCGCTCTCACCACGGTGACAAGAAACACTAAACCCAGTAACACACCTAAAGATAGAGGTTTACTAACTGGGTAATTAGTTAACTGGGAGACAATTGCGATCGCACCCTCTAGAGGTTTATCTAAAGGTTGATTGGACAAAACGTTTAAAATTTGCCCAATTGCATAAGGGACAACTAAATCCACAATTTCGTAAATGCTGGACGCTGCAATACTGAAGAGACTCAGATTCCAATCGTCACGAAAATAATTGACAATATCTTTAAGTTTAGCCATGATGCACACTGCCCAAGAGCCGAGCGTTAGCTTGGGAGCTTCTATGTTACATTTATGCTACAGATGTA
This sequence comes from Anabaena azotica FACHB-119, assembly GCF_014697625.1. Classification (GTDB taxonomy): domain Bacteria; phylum Cyanobacteriota; class Cyanobacteriia; order Cyanobacteriales; family Nostocaceae; genus Trichormus; species Trichormus azoticus_A. The sequence continues at coordinate 32,314 of NZ_JACJSG010000005.1, forward strand.
GTCAATAGTTAGATCATGAAATCACCCATTCGGATGAGTTTGCTTATTTTAGGTGACAGGTGACAGGTGACAGGTGACAGGTGACAGGTGACAGGTGACAGGTGACAGGTGACAGGTGACAGGTGACAGTTGTTATTTTTCCCTTTCCCCCTTCCCCCTTCCCCTTCCCCTTTCCCCATTCCCCATTCCCCATTCCCCTTTCCCCATTCCCCTTCCCCATTCCCCTAATGAGGAAAAAATTCTAGGCGATAGCGGTAAAGGGCGACTGGGCGAGAACCTGCGGCGAAATAATCAGGGTCTTGGGGTGAGAGGTAGACAGCAGTAACTTGATCTGCTTCAATTGCTGGGGATGATGTGGAAAGCTTATGGTAGGCGGTGGTAGATTCGACTGAGTTTAGGTAAGGGCGTGAACCGCCTTTAAATAGTTGCTGAAAGACTTCTGAGGTAATAAATTTACCATCTGGGGTGGTTTCTGTCGCCCTTGCTGTGACGATAGAAACTAATTGACGTTCACCGCGTAAAAATGTAATTTGACGATTGGGCGAATCTGGATCTACTTTGACTGATAATACTGCTTTATCACCTAAATAAGACCTAGCCAAGTTTAAACTGTTAAATGCTCTATCGGCTACTAAATTTGTGGATACGGTCTTAGGAATTAATTTTAAGCTAGTGATAGGCGATGGCGTTCCGCCCACCGTAGGCGATCGCACACCCTCTTCTTGCAACAATTGCTCTTTCACAAACCTTACTAAAAAACTCACAGGCTGATTTAATTGTCGGCGATTTCCTTCAAACCCTGGTGTGACAATATCCGGCGCTAAAGGCGCAGCTAAATCTACCAAGGTACTCTTAACTTCCCAAGTCCCCGCCATCCATTCAGGATAAACCAAATCTCCCTTAGCAGCCTGCACAGAAGTTAGTTTTTCCCACTGGGGAAAATGATTCAAGCGTTCAGATAATTCACCCGCGTTTGCTTGTTGATTCCAGCCCAATAGAAAGATAATAATTAAGCAGAAATTGCAAATATTCCTAATAGTAAGCGTTAATTTCATTTTGGCAGTTTGTAGTAAGCGGCTCTAGCCCTTCTATACTTATATCTTGCACCATTACCTTCCACTCGAAAATCGAAGCCCAAAAACCTTATTATTTCGTAGGGTGGGCATTGCCCACCACCTGCTTATTGAGAAGGTGCAAGATGTGAGTATACATATTAGAGTATGTTTGAACAGTATTATTGCTGACATAAAAATGTTAAAGACCTAACCCCCCAACCCCCTTCCCTTCAAGGGAAGGGGGAGCAATTAAAGCCTCTCTCCTTGTAGGGGAGAGGTTTGGAGAGGGGTTTTTATATACTTTGGCACTTTCCAAACATTCTGTTATCGAGGGCTAGATACGCTCACTACTCACACTATTAAAGTATTATCGGTGCAGGTTCCCAAATTTCGCCGTACTTTTCTTTCAAATCCTGCCAAGCTTCTACTTGTCCTGGTTCATATTCTCCGGGTTTACCCCACTGCAAAAATAAGCTTAAAGCCGACTCTTGTTTATCATCTAAAAAGCGGATGGCGTAGGTTGTAAAATTACCGCGTTTTGCTTCACCAGTTTCAAACTTAACTTGAGTAATCTTGTCCATATTCAAGTGGAATTCAAAGCCTTCGGTGTGCATATTGGCATATTTACCTTTAGCCAATTCTGCATAAAATAGCTTTTCTATTTTCCCCCGCGCCTCTAACACCGCCGCACTACTAGTAACAATTAACCGCAGAGTTCCCAAATTTTCACAAGCCTCTAAAAACTCCTTCAAATCAGCACTCATACCCTTCCCCTTGTCACTATTGACTGATAACTGATAACTGATAACTGATAACTGATAACTGATGACTATTGACTAACTCTCATACTGTTCATAGGCGCTGACGATGCGCTGAACTAAAGGATGACGCACGACATCTTTTTGATTAAATTCACAAACGGCAATGCCTTCTACATTCTTTAACACTTGTAATGCTACCGTTAAACCTGATTGTTGATTCATCGGTAAGTCGGTTTGTGTGGTGTCGCCTGTAATTACCATGCGCGAACGGAAGCCCAAGCGGGTTAAAACCATCTTCATTTGGGCGGGTGTGGTATTTTGGGCTTCATCGACAATGACAAAAGCATGGTTGAGGGTGCGTCCACGCATATAGGCGAGGGGTGCAACTTCAATAATGCCCCGTTCTATGAGGTTTGGGACTTTTTCTTGGTCGATGAATTCGTAAATTGCATCGTACAAGGGGCGGAGATAGGGGTTAATTTTCTGCTGTAAATCTCCAGGTAAAAAACCTAACCTTTCCCCAGCTTCTACCGCCGGACGGGTCAAAATCAGCTTTTCAACTTGATTGGCGAGGAGTGCTTGCACGGCGACGACGACGGCGAGATAGGTCTTACCAGTCCCAGCCGGGCCGATGCAGAAAGTTAGGTCGCGTTTACGGATGGCTTCGATGTACTGGCGCTGTCTGAAGGTTTTGGCGCGGACTTCTTCACCGCGACGAGTTCTGGCTAGGACATCTCGCTGTAATTCTTTGAGTTCGTCTTCGCGGTGAGTATCTAGTGCGTGACGGGCTGTTAAGATATCAGCGCTAGAAATAGTATTGCCCTGAATCCAGATATTTTCTAGCGATCGCACTAATTTCGCCGCTAACTCTCTTTGCTGTTCTGTGCCGAATATGTGTATCTCTTGCCCACGCAGCACTAAGTTCGCTCCTGTTTGTCGGGAGAGAATTTTGAGATTTTCTTCTCTATCACCCGCAAGTGCGATCGTAGCGTCAATGTTAGGCAGCTGAATTATCAAGGCATCTGCCATAGGTATTTTTTAATTTGTTTTATGAGTCAGTTGCTTTTGAGCTATCAATTCAATACTGATTCCTGAGCAAATTCCACCCCAAGGGAATGGATATTTTTACACAGTCTATAAGTATTTTCTTGAGTTTTTATCTCATTTTAGATATGTCACTATTTTTACCATTTTATAATAAAAAAGCTGATTAAACCTAGACTCCACAGAGGTTTTGCCTAAATTTATCAATAAAAATAATTTTTATTATTTGTCACTAATTATTTTGAAGTAGAGACGCAATCACGTCTCTACTTGATTGTGGTTTGAGCTAAAAATAACTTCAAACCTTTACTACCCTCATCAAAGAAATTACTCTGATTTAGTAGCGCCCTCCCTTGCGTGCAGCTTCTGCTTTACGCTTGCGACGCAAACTAGGCTTTTCGTATCTTTCCCGACGTTTAACTTCCGATAAAATCCCGGCTTTTTGAATTTTCTTTTTAAAACGTCTAATTGCTGAGTCAATCGACTCATTCTCACCCAAACGGACTTCAGCCACTCCCTGGATTCACCTCCTGGCAGAGATTCTCACAGTAGTTGTGCATAACCATCATTAACTGAATAAAGTAGCTAACTTTTAATCGAAGGTTCTGAGCGGGATGAATAAAAACCGCTCAGGCTTCTTCTTTATTTTTAACCTAGTACAGCACAGATTTAATCAATCAACACTCAAAATATGTAAAAAGCTGCTGAATTAGCTTTTGGCATTTTGATTTTTGTGTACCAGTGACTAGCGAGTGCGTGGTTTCACAATTGGTCGCGGTGCATTGCCACTTCTTTCTCGTGACCTTGGCGGGGGTCTGTGTTCTTGTTGGTCATCTTCAACAGACATCCCTTCTCGCCCTGGGATACTCCCGTAAATATCCAGGTAAACTGATTGTCCAGCAAGTTCTGCCGCAGCAGCAATTACTGTCCGAATCGCCTGAATATTACGCCCTCCTCGACCAAACACTTTTCCTTTATCCGAACTTTCAAAGGCGATGCGAATCCAAGCCCGTTTTAGGGTTGGAGAAATTTCACAATCGACGCTTAAAGACTCTGGGGCTTCTAAAAACGGCTGCATCAAAAACTTGACTAGCCCAACGTAATTGGGACTAGCGGTTAGTGAAGCCGTTAGACTATGATTCGGCTGCTGTTGCTCTGACCTGTTCAAAGACATTTTGTTTTTCTAAAATGCGACGTACCGTGTCTGTGGGTTGAGCGCCTTGTTGTAGTCGCCTAACGATGCCAGGAACATCCAATCGCACTTCATCGGTTCTAGGATTGTAAAATCCCAATTCTTCCAAAGGACGGCCATCGCGGCGAGAGAGGTTGTTGGCAGCAACAATGCGGTAGCTCGCTTCCCGCTTTTTGCCGAATCGCTTCAAGCGCAGTTTGATCATGATTGAAGAAACGTTCTCCTGTTTGTAGGTAATTGAGGAAGTAGCTGTCTTGCAAAACTTCCTTTACTGAAATGCTAATTTTAACATATTGGTTAGTTGTCGGTGGTCAGTGGTCAGTTGTCAATAGTAGATAACTAATGACCCATGACCAATTACCAATTACCAATTACCAATGACTAAAGATTCCCAAAACCTTTTTTCTTTTTGTCTTTGGGTTTTTTCTTCTTTGTGCCTGCGCCGCCGCCGTTGTAGCCGCGCCAGCCTGGGGCGGCGGGACGACCTGCACCAGCGTAAGCGTTACCCATACCGCCACCGCCGAACATTCCGGGCATTCCGGGGAAGTTACCTTGACCCATTTGCTGCATGAGCGATCGCATTTTTTGGAAATCAGCCACCAATTTATTCACGTCTGACTCTTTATAACCGGAGCCGGAGGCAATTCTGCGTCTGCGACTGGGGGAACTGGCGAGTAAATCAGGGTCGCGGCGTTCCTGCATGGTCATAGAACTAATCATCGCTTCACACCGCTTGAGTTGGGTTTCTCCCTGCTTTAACTGATCATCAGAAAGCTTACCCATCCCTGGAATCATCTTGAGGATACCCCCCAGCGACCCCATATTCTTTAACAGCCGTAGCTGCTTCACGAAGTCGGTAAAGTCAAATTTCGCTGACAGGATTTTCTCCTGCATTTTCTCGGCATCAGCCAAGTCAAATTCTTCCTGAGCTTTTTCTACCAAGGTCAGCACGTCACCCATGCCCAAGATGCGGGAGGCCATCCGGTCTGGATAAAACGGTTGTAAGGCTTCGACTTTTTCACCCACACCGACAAATTTAATTGGTGCGCCGGAAATTTGGCGTACAGACAACGCCGCACCACCACGGCTATCACCATCCATTTTGGTGAGAATTGCCCCAGTGATGCCGATTTGCTCGTGGAAGGTGCGCGTCAGGTTAGCGGCTTCTTGACCCGTCATTGAGTCCACTACCAGCAAGGTTTCATGGGGCTGGACGGTTTGTTTGATCCGGGCTAATTCCGCCATCATATCCTGGTCAATTTGCAGACGACCAGCCGTATCAATGATGACTGTGTTTATACCCTCAGCTTTGGCACGTTCCACACCTTGACGGGCAATTTCTACCGGGTCTGCGTCGCTTCCCAGTTCAAATACAGGTACGTCAATTTGTTTACCCAAGGTAATCAACTGGTCAATAGCGGCTGGACGATATACGTCTGTGGCTACCAACAAGCAACTGCGGTCTATTTTGCGTAAATGTAAGGCTAACTTAGCTGTCGCTGTGGTTTTACCAGTACCTTGTAACCCAGCCATCAAGACAATTGTCGGCTTTTCTTCGGCTTCCGCCAGGGGAACATTCTCCTCCCCCATCACCTGCACCAACTCATCGTAGACTATCTTGATGAACTGCTGGTCAGGTCGCACGCCTTTAACAACTTCGGCTCCCTGCGCCTTGGCTTCAACTTCGCTAATAAAATCTTTGACTACTTGGAGGTTAACATCTGCCTCCAACAGGGCGCGGCGCACTTCCCGCAAAGCGTCTTGAATATTAGATTCGGAAATTTTATCTTGCCCGCGCAGTTTTTTCCAGGCGGATTCTAAACGGTCGGCTAATGCGTCAAACATATCTTAGTTACAGTTATTGAGCCAATGGGGATGTCCGAATCAGCGATAAGTGCGATTCAGAAATTTTTAGAATGTGCTATTTACCAGCTTAGTAGTTTTTTTCCCGACTTGAGTAGGGGAATACCCACCTGTGCTAAAACATTCAGCCGCCTGAAGAACTGGTAGCCACAGGTAACTGAACTTCAACTTTAGTTACAGTTGGTGTAGATATTTGCTGATTATTATATCTTTTTATAGGTGCAGGACTTACGCAACTGGCACATGGGGTAGGGTGCGTCAGATGTGGAAAATCCACAGAATGTGTACGAAATTATTGGGGCTGACGCACCCTACAGTTAGTTTGATTATGACACTTGCGTAAGTCTTAAGATGTTAACATGAAATCAACCCTAGAAACACCGGCTAGTTGCAGATAGTTGTTCGTTTTTCCTTAGTAAAAATTAGGTAGAACTATATGAATATTCCGGTGATTGTTGATGTGACAATTGGGCTAGTTTTTATCTACCTCATTCTCAGTCTACTCGCTTCAGAAATTCAAGAATTAATTGCCACATTGTTGCAGTGGCGGTCAAAACATTTAAAGAACTCAATCATCAATTTGCTCTCAGGTGATACTATCACCGACCAAAATATTGAAGCCGCCGAAAGGTTGACAAATGACTTATATAATCATCCTCTGTTTCACGATATGAATCAAGAGGCAAGAGGATTATTTGCCATCATGTTTCGTAAAATCACTTGGTTTTGCTCATGGGTGTTACAATCGCTGACAGATGGACAGAGCATTCTTGGCAATCAACTTACCTCACCTTCTTATATTCCTGGGGAAACTTTCGCCACAGCATTCATTGAAAGACTAGGAATTATGAAACTGCTAGAACCACTAGTTGAATCTAAGTTAAAGCTGTTTGTCAATTCCGTAATTGAAGATATAGCTAGTATTATTCCTGTTGCCGAAACTTCTACACAGGAAGCTTATGATCAGCTCAGTGATGATTTACAAAACATATCTCAGCAGTTTATTGATAATCATTTTCCCCTCATTACTACAATAGATAAATTATCCCTACGCCTCAATCAGTTTATTGATGAATTAAAAGATGAAGAGCAGCAGCAGAAATTAACTTCTTGGAAGGAAAGGGTGTTTGGCAAACAAAATGAACTGGCAATTGTCAATGGCGGTTTAAATCCCACACTGCAAGAAATTGCTGAATTGATTGATACCACTAGTAAAAACTACAAACTCTTTAAGCAGGAATTGGCAATATTCTGTCAAAACAGAAATCAAGAGTTTTATGATGAACTCTTAAGTTTCCTATTATTGCTGAAATTGATTATTTTGGTAATTCAAAACCCCGATAGAGAAGATTTAAATTCACCAGAGCAAATCCCATCTTTAAAACAGGAAATTGAAGGTTCACCAGCATATCGCCAGATGTGGAATCAGATAAACAATGGTGATGACAGTAGCAGTTGTCCACAACTTATTGTACCTTTATCTTCTATTGAGAAGGAAATTATTTACCTGATAGAGAGAGAGAGTAATTCTAGTTTGGAGAATCAGGTAGAAAATAACCTAAAGCATGGTAGACAGAAGCAACTGAATGCTTTTAAGTTTGGTTTTAGTGAACAAACTAAAGAGTTATTTTACTCTAAGGTCTTCAGGTCAAAAGAGCTTTGGCCTTTGGGTTTTATGGGAATTGTGATCATTACTACTTTGGCTGCTATCTTTGTGTTTCAAGAAGCCTTCGTTCAACCAGGTGGTGTGATGGCTTTCCTTGTAGTTATCATAATTTTATTGATTGTATTTTTATGTCTTTATCGACGGAATGCAGATTTTACTTATAGAAAGTCTAAGGTAGACCTTTCTAGCCCAGTTGAAGTTTATTTTTCTGCTAGTTTTGCTGATGATAGCGAAAAGCTAAATCGTTTTATCAAAGATTTTCAAGCTAAAGTGAAAGCTCTCAATCATACGGGGAATAAAAATCTGATTTTGTGGGAGTTAAACAGACTGGGGGAGAGTTTTCGTCAATACTACCGAGATTTAGTTTTCAAGAATGCAGATGTTGATTGGCCTTTTATTCCTAACTCGATGAAACAGAGTTTTGCTTCATTACTCAAACGAGCAAAAACAAAAATTACTGAAACTGGTAATGAAGTTAATCAGTTGAGAGAAGAGATAGAAATTTGGTTTGACCGTTCAATGGAGCGCACTTCAGGTGTTTATAAACGCAACGCTAAAGGGGTTGCCATTGTTATCGGTTTTTTGTTAGCTGTTGTCACAAATGCCAACTCAATTTATATTGTGAATCGACTTGCCTATGACAAGGAGTTACGACAGACAGTAGTACAAAGTGCAGAAAATTTAATTAACGAACAACAGGAAAAATCATCTGTAACAACTATCACTCAAACACAAAGAGAACAAATTAATCAAGAAATAGAGAACCTGCTTGATCAACAACTTGCATTACCAATTGGTTGGAGTCCGGTTGTTTTGAGTCAGCAGTTAAATTGTCCAGCTAATAATCATCCTAATACCTGGAAAGCCCTATTCGATGAATGTATTAAGCTGAAAAATAAGCCCAAAACTTATTTTGTTCCCACTGCTATTTTTGTGATGATTTTCACTTCGGGTAATTTTGTGTCTGGACTGATGTTCTTGGCGGGTTGGCTAATTACCGCTATGGCCGTTTCAATGGGGGCTGGTTTTTGGTTTGAAATGCTTGGTAAGCTAATTAATGTCCGCAATACAGGTAATCGTCCTCCGTCTTCTGCAAAAAAGACTTCTGCCAATTTTGAGAAAGATATCTAATGAATTGGCGAATATCCTGTTGCATATTTGCCTGGGGGAGATGGGAGAGATGAGAGAGAGGATTTATAATTTCCCGACAACCTTTACTCTGTTCTCTGTCCCCACTCCCTATCAAAGAGACAATGTGAGGCTAAGGAAAGCTTATAATTAACAACAATTCGGGTAAAGCAAGTTAGGAAAACAATGTATGCAGGTAAGACAAGAAATTTTTGATACCTACTGGCGATTTGCCGCTATGCGTCAGGAAGTATTTTTCAACAGGATTAACAACGTGCCGCCACCTTGGACAAATGACCCGATTCTCAATACTTATAAGTTTTGTAATGCCTATCGAGCAAGCGATCGCGTTTCTCAATATCTGATCAAGAACGTAATTTATGATGAGAGGAGGAGTCAAAACGAAGAAGAGGTATTATTCAGAATTTTATTGTTTAAAATATTTAACAAAATCGAAACCTGGGAATATTTAGAAAGTAAAATAGGGGATTACATTACACTTGACAAGTTTGATTTAGATGTATATGCCAACATATTACAAGAAGCCATGAATCTTGGATATGTCATTTATACAAGTGCATATATGTCTTGTGCTAGTAAAGAGTTTGGTTATGATAAAAAGCACCAAAATCATTTAGCATTAATTGATAAAATGGTTGTCAAAGATAAAGTAATAAGCCAGGTAGTTCAAGCCAAGACTTTGGCGGAAGTGTTTCATATTCTTCAAGATTACCCCTTATTAGGTAAGTTTATGGCTTACCAATTAGCAACAGACATTAACTATAGCGAAATTACTAATTTTGACGAAAACAGTTTCACAATAGCAGGCCCAGGAGCCGAACGCGGTATCAACAAGTGTTTTATTGACACAGGCGGAAGAACATATAGTGAAATTATTCATTGGATGACTGAAAATCAAGAGAAGGAATTTCAGCGTTTGGGGTTAAATTTCCAATCTTTGTGGGGTCGTCCGCTACAAGCGATAGATTGTCAGAATCTTTTCTGCGAAACTGATAAATATTGTCGAGCCGCATTTCCTGATTTGAAAAGTAATCGCAAAAAGATAAAAGCTAAATTTAATTTTACACCTCAACCAATTGATTATTTTTATCCTCCTAAATGGGGGATTAATAAAAAAATCAAAGAAACTTTAGCGCAGAGAACACCAGACTTAGATATTCCTGATTTGCAAAAACTAAATAATAGCAAATCTCAGCAATTGTCTTTGGGATTAGATTTTTTATTAGAAACACAATCTAAAATTACTAATCCTGCATCAAAACAACCTAAAAAATCTCGACAAGATCCTCAAAAGAGACGATCAAAATTGGTACAAAAAACAGACATAGAACAATGTCAACAATTATGTCTATTTTGATATGTTATTTTATTGATTAATAAATAAGTGTTTAGATAATTCATATCTTGCACTTTACCGTACAAAACCGGGTTACTTAAACGTATACCTAATAAGGCTACTTCGCTTTTTTTATTATATACCTAAATCAAGGGTTTTAGCTTTATACTGAGTAATAAAAAAACAACAAATTTTATTGGTGCAAGATGTAAGCTAAAAACATGGAAAGAAGAAAATATATATACATAGAAAGTGATGCCAAATTTGACGATAACAACAAGAGAAAGTATCGCTATTTACTCAGGCGTAAATGGAATGTAGATTTGCCGCAAGTTACTTTTGTGATGCTTAATCCCAGTAAGGCTAATGAGAAGGATGAAGATCCCACACTGCGTAGATGTATTGGCTATGCTGACTATTGGGGTTATGGTTCTCTTGAAGTGGTCAATTTATTCGCTTATATTGCTACAAATCCTCGTGATCTTCGCCAAGCGGATGACCCTGTTGGTTCAGAAAATAACTCTTATATTCAACTAGCGGCAAAACGCGCTAGTAGGATTATTTTAGCATGGGGTGCGAATGAGTATCTAGAAAAAAACCGTGAGCGTGAAAAAGAAGTGATAAGTCTAATTTATGGTCAACAACCTCTTTACTGTCTAAAGCTAACAAAGTATGGATACCCGCACCATCCGTTACGACTTTCAAAGGATATACAACCAATTATTTTTCCTAATTATTTCTGATAGAAATAGTTGAATTTATTCATCTATAGATTGCTAAGTTAGTACGTTCAAAAGATAAATCATTCAATTTCGTAGAGTGCGTTATGAACTTACTTTTATAAATTCAATCAAAATCATGCGTTACGTTGTCGCTAATACACCTATATAATGTAATATCTCTTAATATTGTAATTCCCTATGAACATAGCTCAATTTTTCAATGTTATAGTGCTACTTTTTAAGTATAATTATGGTTTTATTTTATATGTATAAAAATTAAAAATGACTTTGGAATATTAGAAATTGCATTATGAATTTCTCTGAATACCAAAGACAAGCATTAAATACAGACCAGATTCCTGCTGTTGAAAATACGGAATTAATCATACCCCTACTTGGTTTAGTTGGTGAAGTAGGCTCTTTGATGACAGAATATAAAAAACATTTACGCGATGGTCAGGCGCACAAACTATTTGAAGAAGGTATTGCGAAAGAATTGGGTGATATGCTTTGGTATATTTCCAATTTGGCTAGCAAGTTTAACCTTGATTTGGAAGAAATTGCGGAAGATAATCTTAAAAAGTGTCGTGACCGTTGGGGATGGAGAAATTCAAGCCCAATAGATGATAAAACTACAATTTATACATTCGACAGTGAATTTCCAGAACATGAAAGACTACCACGAAAATTTGAGGTAGAGATAACTGAGATTAGTGAAGGTAATACAGTCAAAATGAGGGCATTTGTCAATGGAAAACAGATTGGAAATGACCTCACAGATAACTTTTATTCCCATGATGGCTACCGCTTTCATGATGTTTTCCATTTTTCCTACGCCGCAGTTTTAGGATGGTCAGCAGTTACTCGTAGCAACCTCAAACGTAAACGTAAAAGTAATTCTCTTATTGATGAAGTTGAAGATGGAGGTCGTGCAGCAGCTATTGAGGAAGGTATATCAGCACTTGTATTTAGCTATGCCAAACATCATGGTTTTTTGGAAGGTATTTCAACATTGGATTATCAACTTTTAAAGACTATCAAGAATATTACAGCACATTTAGAAGTTTCTCAATGTTCACTGGGGGATTGGGAAAAAGCAATTCTCATGGGTTATGATATCTGGCGACAGGTAGAAAAATATCACAGAGGAACAATAGTTGTTGACCTGGATGCACGCTCGATAAGTTATCAAATAAGTCACTAGTATAATAGTTTTTCTTAGCATTACCTGAACTGACATCTTGCACCTTCTCAATAAGCAGGTGGTGGGCATTGCCCACCCTACGAAATAATAGACTTTTTGGCTTGTAATTTTAGCAATAAGCAAGTGGTGCAAGATATAAATAGAGATAGTTATCGGTGGTTAATTATTGTGTATTTTTGTAAAATAATTTTTAGGGTAGACAAAATGCCTACCCTTCAACTTTTATCTCTTGATTTAACAACCTCTACACTACTGGTACTGTGGCTTTCAGAGCAAAGATTTTTTCAATCACATCTTCGACTACTTTATCTGGAGTGGAAGCACCGGAAGTCACACCGACAACAATTTCGCCTGCGGGTAGCCAGTTTTCTGTAATCACTAACTCCCCATTTAATTGTCGATGTTCTATGGAAGTTCTTGATTTAATTCTCTCTACACTATCAATATGGTAAGAAGGTAATCCTCGTTCCTGGGCAATTTGTTGTAATTGAGTAGTATTGGATGAATTAAAACCACCAATCACTATCATTAAATCTACATTTTCTTGCACTAATTCTAACATGGCATCTTGACGTTCTTGGGTAGCGTCGCAGATAGTATTGAAACTTTGAAAGTGCTTGTTCAATTCCACAGGGCCATATTTTTGCAGCATGGTATGCTCAAAAAGTTTACCAATTTGCTCTGTTTCACCTTTGAGCATGGTTGTTTGGTTAGCAATACCAACTCTTTCTAAATCTGTATCTGGGTCAAATCCTGCGGAACAAGCTTTGGCGAATTTTTGCAAAAATTCGTCGCGGTTGCCACCATGCAGAATGTAGTCTGCTACATATTGGGCTTCTTTGAGGTTTAAGACGATTAAATATTTACCAGCAAAGGAACTAGTAGCAACTGTTTCTTCATGTTTATATTTTCCATGAATAATGGAGGTATAATCACCTTTTTTGTGTTTCTCTACTGTATTCCAAACTTTGGACACCCAAGGGCAGGTTGTATCAACTATTTTGCAACCTTTTTCACTCAATAGCTGCATTTCCTGAACGCTTGCACCGAAAGCAGGGAGAATGACCACATCATTATTAGCAACGACAGAAAAATCTTTTTTGCCAGCTTCCACAGGTACGAATTGTACCTGCATTTCCTGCATTCGTTGATTCACAGAGGGATTATGAATAATTTCATTGGTAATCCATATACGTTCTGTGGGAAAATGCTTGCGGGTTTCGTAAGCCATCGCCACAGCCCGTTCTACGCCCCAGCAAAAACCAAAGGCTTGGGCTAGGCGGATAGTAACATCACCCCTTTGCAGAGTGTAGTTGCGATCGCGTATTTCCTGAATTAAGCTACTCTGATATTCGGATTGCAATTGAGTAGCCACTTCCGCCTGATGTCCAAAGCCTTTACGGTTGTAATTCTCTGAATGTTGTAGTGTCCGCTTAAAAGTTTTTGTATCCATTGTTGTATTTGTTAATATCTTCTCTTTCTGATTCTCTCGCGCCAAGCGACCATTTGGGAAGATGAGAGGCAGTTGACAGTTGACAGGTGACAGGTGACAGGTGACATTAGTTTTTCTCCCTCATCTCCCTGTTCCCCTCCTGGGAGGGGTTAGGGGTGGGTTACTCCCTCATCTCCCTCATCTCCCTCATCTCCCCCCCGCCCCCAGCTCTTAAGGGCAGGTTTTTCATAAAGTAATCAGTGAGGACTATAAGATTCAGTAAATTATCAGACTTTCATCTACCCCTACACCCCTACACCCTTATACCCCTACACCCTAAAATCAGTGTTTTTGGGTCGAAGTGTAAAAAACCTGCCCTTGAAAGCCCGCCCCCAGTCCCCAGTCATTGCTGATAAATTTGCAACGCGGTGCGCCAAACTACGTAGCCGGCGGGGCTGAGGTGTAAGCCGTCGGTGGTGAACTCTTGGCGGAGGTTGCCTTTTTGGTTGATAAATAAGGGATATAAATCTATATATTTCACGCCTTGTTTAGTGGCTATGCTTTGTATTTGCTGATTTAATTTCTGAATGCGGCTGTTGGGGATAGCTAGCAATTTTTCTCGTCCTTCCCAAGTTGCGTCTTCTCCCCCATGCGGCAAAATCGACTGGACGAAAATTTGCGTTTTGGGGTGAGTTCTTCGTAGGTAACGCAGAATTTGTCGCTGATTATCTAATATGACATCATCACTTACGCCGCGAATTAAGTCATTAATGCCAATCATGACAAAGATTGTCTCTGGCTGAGTCTTGTCAAACAAACTCAATCTTTGTAATAGCCCACGGCTGGTTTCACCAGAAATTCCCTGATTTAGCCAGTTTCTATCTTCTGGTAATAACTCGACCGGAAACCACAAACTCAAAGAGTCCCCTGCTAGTATGCTTAAACGTTGGGGACGTTTATCGGCGGTGACGTTGGCTTCTTGTTTGAGAATTTCTAGCCATTTTTGGTAACTGAGTTGGTGACGGGGGCCTAACTCTGGGGTGGCGGTTTGGGCTTGACTGGCGGGAACTGGTACAGGTGCATTATCAGAAAGGACGGTCAATCTCTGCCGTTGCCAAATTAGCAGGATGACCGCCAGCATCAGTATGCCGTTGGATATGAGCGAGAAATAAGCCCAAACAGGAAAGTGTTTTGTAGTTGACACAACTAGCGACATCTACCAATGATTTGACTCAAATTTTAAATCGGGATTGGTGATTAGTCATTAGTCAATAGTCATTAGTCAATAGTCAACAGTCATTAGTCAATAGTCAACAGTCATTAGTCAATAGTCATTAGTCAACAGTCAACAGTCAACAGAGTTCTGAACTATGGACTATGGACTATGGACTATGGACTATGGACTATGAACTATGAACTATGGACTATGGACTATTGACTAAATTATTACTGCACAACGCGATCGCTAAATTCGGAATTATATCCTTCTTCGCCGTGTTCGTTGATGTCCAGTCCTTGGTATTCGGCTTCTTCTTTGACTCGTAAGCCAACTGTGGCATCAATAATTTTAAGAATGACCCAAGTGCCAACTGCGGCAATTATGTAAGCAATGAGTATTGCGGCTAGTTCTACGCCTAGTTCAGCAAAATTACCCTTGAGTACGCCGTTTTTACCTGCTGAGTTGACTTCGGCGGTGGCAAAGATGGCTGTGAGAATTGCCCCGACTGTGCCACCAACGCCATGTACTGGATAGGTATCTAGGGCATCGTCAACGTTTAGCTTATGTTTGAAGCTGACGGCGTAGAAGCAAACGACGGCTGTGATAAAACCAATTAAAATGGCTGCTAATGGTGTGACAAATCCGGCGGCTGGGGTAATTCCTACTAAGCCGGCAACTGCACCTGTGGCTGCACCTACGGCTGTGGGTTTACCGCGTAACCATGCTTCTAAAATTAGCCACATTAAAGCGCCAGCCGCCGCCGCCGTGTTAGTGGCGACGAAGGCGGTTGTGGCAGGGTTGGTAATTAAGTTACCGGAAGTACCGCTAGCAACTGATAATGCGCTACCTGCGTTGAAGCCGAACCAGCCAAACCAGAGTAAGCCTGCACCTAATAGGATAAATGGGACGTTGTGGGGAGGGCTGAGGCGGTCTGGATGGGTTTTACGTGGGCCTAAAACGATCGCCGCGACTAGGGCAGATACACCAGAACTAATATGTACTACTGTACCGCCTGCGAAGTCGAGCGCCCCCAAGCCGCCAGCTAAACCTAAGAATCCCCCTTTCGCCCAAACCATGTGGGCTAGGGGTGTGTAAACGAAGGTTGACCACAACAGGACGAATAGGGTATAGGCGCGGAAACTCATCCGTTCGGCGATCGCACCGGAAATTAAGGCTGGGGTGATAATGGCAAACATGGCTTGATAGATCATGAATGCCTGATGGGGAATTGTCGGGGCGTAAGAAACTACATCAACTGGTGCTGAACCTTGCAAATAACCTGTGGTTTCTAGCCCCACACCATTTAATCCCAACCACTGCAAACCACCTATAAATGGTAGCCCTGGCGAAAATGCCAAACTATATCCCCATAACACCCAGGTAACGCCGACAATTGCCATCAATACAAAGCTCATCATCAATGTATTGAGAATATTGCGCGATCGCACAAATCCACCGTAAAAAAATGCTAACCCTGGTGTCATTAGCAAGACTAACGCTGCCGATATCAGCATAAATGCTGTATCTCCGGTATCCGCAGGCGGTGGAGTAGTGGCGGAGGTTTGGGCAAAAGCATTGCCCATCAAAGGCCACCCCAAAAATAGTAAGGTAGTAGCCCCAATCATCAAAACTTTCTTAAACACGTTAATTTCGTTCTCCCTGATGACTTGTAGCGTTGTATACTTAGTTACATTTCAATGCTTTTGGCTAAAGATTTTTGTGTTACAAGCTACCCTGATTTATCTTTCCACAAAATTTAATTAAAAAATAATTCTTTTGGGGGGTGCTTTGAGTTAATTATTATGTAGTTAATAGCGAACACTGCACTTATAGCAGGGGACAGGTGAGAGGTGACAGGGAATAGGGTCAAAAGCTTTTGAAAACAAAGGTTTGAAGATTGGATGATGTCCTCATCTATAAGGCAATACGGTTCAGATAAGAATAATTAACCGCCGATAAACGCCGATAAACGCCGATTAGTTTAGATATTTAGTCAATGTTTCTGCCCAATTTAGCCTTAACTGAACCGTATTGATCTATAAGGCAACTGGTATGTGTTTTATAGTTGACAAAACATTATTAACAGAAAACCTGGTTTGCCAGAAACCAGGTTTATTATTTTTAACCAGACTATTGATTAGCTAATTGAGTAGTCTTCACCTTTGGAGTAGCCACCAGATGATTTACCTTCTGTAAATCCATCTGAACTCGCTTCTTTGAGGAAACCACTGTAGGCTTCCATACCATGTTCACCAATATCTAAACCTTCAAATTCTTCTTCTGCGGTGACTCTAATACCTAAAGTATTTTTCAGCGCTAGCCAAAATATGCTGCTGATAAGAACGGTAAATCCACCTACTGCGAGAATACCAACTACTTGGGGAATTAATGAACTCAGACCACCACCCAAGAATAAACCATGTGGGCCGATGGGCTTACCAGCCAAGTCTACCAACCAAGGATAACCACCAGGGCCGACGGAAAATAAACCCACAGCTAGAGTACCCCAAGTACCACAAACTAAGTGAACTGAGGTAGCGCCTACTGGGTCATCAATGCCGAGTTTGTCAAAAAATGGTACGGAGAAAACAACTATAATTCCGGCAATTAAGCCAATAATTGCGGAACTAGGTACGCTGACATAAGCACAGGATGCAGTAACACCAACCAAACCAGCTAATATACCGTTGATAATCATTGACAGGTCTGGTTTACCCAAGTACAACCAAGCTGTAACGGTAGCAGCAATACCACCAACTGCACCAGCCATGTTAGTTGTTAAGGCGATGTGAGTAATAGCATTGGGATCAGCCGCCATTACAGAACCGGGGTTGAAGCCGAACCAACCCAACCAGAGAATTAAGCAGCCCAAAGTCGCAATACTCATGTTGTGACCGGGTAAAGCTACAACTTGCTTATTTTGATATCTGCCGATACGGGGGCCAAGGAAGGCTGCACCCATCAAAGCCGCCCAACCGCCTACAGAGTGGACTACTGTGGAACCGGCAAAGTCAAAGAAACCCATGTCAGCTAACCAGCCAGCACCCCAGATCCAATGTCCGGTGATGGGGTAAGCAACACCTACGAGTAAAAGGCTGAAAATCAAGAAGTCAACAAACTTGATTCTTTCGGCGACTGCACCAGAAACAATTGTGGCGGCGGTTCCCGCAAACACTAGCTGGAATAAAAACTTGGCGGCTAAAGGTACGCCTGTCCAGTTCAGCGCACTAAACACGCCTTTGTAAGCGTCTCCTGTCGCCGGGCTGTTATCTGCCCCAGCTAGGAAAAACCCATTTAAACCGATGAAATCGTTACCATCACCAAACATTAAGCCAAAACCAATTGCCCAAAATGCTACGGTGGATAGGGCGAAGACAATCAGGTTTTTAGCTAGAACGTTGACAGCGTTTTTCTGACGACAGAAGCCGGTTTCTAACATACAAAAACCAGCATTCATAAAGAATACTAAAAAAGCGGCGATCGCTACCCAAAGAGTATCAAGCGCCACTTTCAGGTCTGCTGTTGTCGGCCCTGCTGGGGCTTGGGCAACTGCCACATAACTCCAACCCAAAACAATTAAACAAGCCAGAGGTATGCAGGCTTGCCAACTGGGAGATAATCGTTTAACTAGATTAGATATCTTTTGTGTTGGGCTAGATTGTCTATTATGAGCGTAGTTCCTTCCTGAAAAACACCTATTATTTGCCCTTGATTTCTGTTTATACATGGTGATGAAAACTAACCCTCCAACTAACTTAAACACAGAAATAATCCAGTGAATAGAAAAAATAACACCCTAATTTCTACGCAGTGGCTACGATAGTTTTTCTGTAAAACCACTGGTTTTCAGATTGTTGATTTGATGATTCCAATTAGCAGTTTAAAAAATCAAGGTGCTTTTGTAAATATTTCTACCTTCAGTTCTGAAGAAATTATTATATGTTTATTTGCATATATTTACATATTCTTCATTAACTCTTCAATCAAGAAAAACCCTTATCTGCTATCGGTTTCACAAATATTAATGATAATTAGTAACAGACTGCCTCAAGTCACTAAGTTTGATGAAGGAAATTCAACAACATTATGTTGAATAGTCGCCAATTTTTACCCAAAATATAGTTTTCACAACTCTCAACACAAAATACCGGAATTACGTAAGTAACTCCTGTTTTACAAGTTGAAGCCCAACTCGCTGGAAAATAAATTTGATTGATTTTCTAGTTACTTAAACATTAATTCTGTATTCTTAACTACAGTTTTTTAATTTAAGAGAGGTTTTGTTAGTTATACAAAGTTAAATAAACTAGTCCAATCCCCTGCCAAATCAGCAATTCACTATAATTAGCTCTACTTAGTTATAGAACTATTAATTTTTGATAAAGAATTTAACGATTTAGTCAATAGTCAATAGTCAATAGTCATTAGTCATTAGTTGTTCTTCCCCATCTCCCCCCACTCCCTCATCTCCCTCATCTCCCTCATCTCCCTCTTCCCCTCTTGGGAGGGGCTAGGGGTGGGTTTCTCCCTCATCTCCCTCATATTCCTCATCTTCCTCATCTCCCTCATCTCCCCCCAGTCCCCAATCCCCAGTCCCCTGTCCTCAGTCTCAACCTAATTCCTGCTGCAAATACTGCTGATAGCCTAGCTGTTCTAGTTTTGCTTGCTTTGCCATCACTGATTGTGACAAGTTTTGACGGTATTGTTGAACTTTGTCGAGTAGTTCTGGCTGCTGAGTAGCAAGTATCTGTACTGCAAGTAGTCCAGCATTTTTGGCATTACCGATCGCCACCGTAGCTACAGGAATACCCCCAGGCATTTGTACAATTGAATATAAAGAATCCACACCTTGTAAGTTCCTTGTCGCCACGGGAACACCAATTACAGGTAGAGGGGTCAGAGATGCTACCATACCGGGGAGATGGGCTGCACCGCCAGCACCAGCAATAATTACCTTGATACCCCGATGGTGAGCCTGCTGGGCATATTCCACCATCCGTTCTGGTGTACGATGGGCTGAAACGATCGCCACTTCAGTTTCGACACCAAACTCTTCACAAATAGCGATCGCCTCTTTCATCGTAGGCAAATCCGAATCACTGCCCATAATAATGCCAACCAAAGGAGTCATAATTAATTCAAAAGTAAAGTAGGGTGCAATTATCATCTCATGGGGACTGGGGACTGGGGACTGGGGAAAGGGGAAAGGGGAAAGGGGAAGGGGAAAGGAAGAAGACAACTGACTATTGACTAATGACTAATGACTATTGACTAATGACTATTGACTAATGACTAATGACTAATGACTATTGACTAATGACTATTGACTAATGACTATTGACATTATTAATGCTAGAGTTCCCGGATACAAAGATTTGCAGATGCTTTTGGTGAATCAGGCGGGGATAATTGAACGAATTTTGCCGATGGGGACTGTGTTTAAACGGGTTCCGTCATCAGATTTGCAAATAATAGATGTGGCTGGGGATTGGGTTTCTTTGGGCGGTGTGGATTTGCAAATTAACGGGGCTTTGGGTTTGGCGTTTCCTGATTTGGCGGCGGATAATGCCCATTTATTGGGGAAAATATGTCAGTTTTTATGGGATGTGGGGGTAGATGGGTTTTTGCCTACGTTAGTGACGACTTCAGTAGAGAATATACAGCGATCGCTAGCTGTAATTGCTGATTTTATCTCTACTCCACAACCAGGTTCTCAAATTTTAGGTGTACATCTGGAAGGCCCATTTTTAAATTATCAAAAACGGGGCGCTCACCCGGCTGAGTATTTGTTACCCCTAACAATAGATGAAGTTAAACGGGTTTTGGGAGAATATGCCCATGTCGTTAAAGTCATGACTTTAGCCCCAGAGTTAGATACCACTGGGGAAGTCATCCCATATTTACGTTCTTTAGGAATTACCGTCAGTTTAGGACATTCTCAAGCAACTGCTAACCAAGCCCAAAATGCTTTTGCATTGGGTGCAACAATGGTAACTCACGCCTTCAATGCTATGCCGCCTCTACATCACCGCGAACCTGGACTTTTAGGGGCGGCAATTACCCATCCTCATGTTATGTGTGGTTTTATTGCGGATGGACAGCACGTTTCGCCTATTATGCTGCAAATTTTGTTGCGTGCTACTAAAGGGTTGTTTCTGGTGAGTGATGCGCTGGCTCCCCTTGGGCTACCCGATGGGGTGTATCCTTGGGATAGTCGGCAAATTGAAGTCACAAAAGGTACAGCAAGGCTACCAGACGGTACATTATCGGGGACGACTTTACCGTTATTGGTGGGGGTGGAGAATTTGGTGAAGTGGGATGGCGATGTGGAAACTGCGATCGCCCTTGCTACTGATGCCCCAAGGAAGGCAATTGGTTTACCAGGAATTTTACAAGGACAATCTGCAAATTTATTACGCTGGCATTGGGATAATGCTAGAAAAGAACTTACATGGAAAAGATTCTTGAAATAAACCGGATTGATTTATAACGAAGCAACGCATTTTACAGAGCGAACTTCCATGACATCAGAAATGTAACAAGTACCGCCAAATTTATTAAGCAGGGGTTTGATGTTTTCTACTACAGGTTTGACGTACTCTGGTTTACAGAAGGCGATAATATAGACATTATCAACCATGATCGTGTCTAAATCTTCCGTTGTGCCGCGTAATCCTTTACCTTCAACATTACGAATGACGGCATGACCATTTACTCCCGATTTGTCTAAACCTTCTAAAATTTTGCTCAATTCAAAGGCATTGGCAATAATTTCTATCTTTTTCACAAGGTGCATATTATCATTATCTCCAAAATAGGTTGATTCCGTATTGGTATAACGGAATCCCCACAATAATATTGAACGGAAAGGTCACTGCTAGAGCAGTGGAAACATACAGGCTAGGATTGGCTTCTGGAACAGTTATACGCATAGCTGCGGGGACAGCAATGTAAGAAGCGCTGGCACACAGCACGGCAAATAATAGGGTGTCTCCAGGGGGCATACCAATTAATTTGGCAATTAGTAACCCAATGCCTGCATTGAGTATGGGAATTAGTATGGCAAATAAAATCAGGAAAACGCCAGTTTTTTGCAAGTCTTTAATTCTTCTAGCGGCTACTAGTCCCATATCTAAGAGAAAAAAGGTGAGAGCGCCATAAAATAGTCCTTGTGTGAAGGGTTCCAATACTTGCCAACCATGCTCTCCTGTTAAGAAGCCAATCAACAGGCTACCAATTAACAAAAAGACTGAACTATTCAAAAAGGCTTCTTGCAAAACTTCAGACCAGGAAAATTCTCGCTTTTCTTCAACGCTGAAGACATTGACTAATATCAATCCCACGATGATTGCTGGCGATTCCATTAAGGCTAGGGCTGCTACCATGTAACCATCAAAATTAATGCCCAACTGATTCAAAAAAGTGCTGGCGGTGATGAAGGTAACGGCGCTGATGGAACCGTAGGTGGCGGCGATCGCCGCAGCATCATAAATACCCAATTTTAGTTTTAAAATAAAAAAGGTGTAAATTGGCACAACACAAGCCATCAACATTGCTGCTAGCAGAGTTAACACAACATTCTGAGTCGCGCCACTTTTGATCAGTTCTACTCCTCCTTTAAAACCTATTGCAAATAGCAAATACAGCGATAGGGCTTTAGGTATAGGCGCAGGAATTTCTAGATCGGACTTAACCAAAACAGCAGCCATTCCCAAAAAGAAAAATAATATCGGCGGGTTGAGGATGTTTGACAAAATCAAGCTACCATCCATTTCCAGCCCTCCCAATTTTGATCAAGTCGGTAATTGAAGAAATTTTTCATCTTTAAAATTTTCCCGTTTGACTCATGATTTAGCGTGTATTGCCCCCTCCTGTCAATCGGGGTAGTCATTATTTCTGACTATTTTGATAGGTTTGTAGTCAGCAGTTTAGGCACAATCAATGACTAAAGTCCTGACTACGCACAATTTTATTTATGGTATCGAATTCAACAAAATTTCTATCATTTTGTATCCCCATTTGTATGTTAAAAATCCACAAATAATTGCTAGGGTCAAACAGCCAAGGATGTTTGTAGTTAAAGATTGTGCAGAACCAAACCAATCAGCATAACTCCAATAAACTGCAGCAATTATCGCTCCAGTTAATACGCCAGCACTAAAGCGGATAATCACCATTTTCTTATTTTCTGATTTTAATGGCTGTGAGTTTGATTCTAGTGGTAAAGGATTCATAAAAATTTACCTTTTGGTAAGTTTGATAAGATTTTATAGTAAGGGATATAAATAATTATTAACTTTACGATCGCCCATTTTTCATGTGAATTATGCGATTGCTCCTGATACATTACACATGATAATATTTTTCTGTTCCCTTTCAGATTTTACTCACCAACACAAAACCGCGAGTTTTCTGTGAAACTGAATCAACTGTGTTCATAGCTTTCCATAAGTCTGCTGTCTTTACCCAAACGGGAGGATATTTATAACGGGAGACATCCATAATTAAAAATCTATCTGTCTGCTCATTGTATGCGGCTAAAGGTGATATATGTCCGCCTCTTTCTTGCCCTATTTCTTTACGTAAATAATTAACTATAACGTAGTTGCCTTTCTGTTTGAGATTTTCTGCTGCTTGTTTTCTAAATTCTTCTAAACTGGTATCACCAGCGTGACGAACTGCTACTTTCACACCATAACTAGCTATTAAACCTCCCAATTCCTCCAGAGTCATCCCTTGACGAGCAACTACTTCAGGTGCAATAACTGCTTTAGTTTTTGCATTATTAAAAAAGTTATCTTGGGTGAATACCCGATAGGGTGAATATTGGGGTGTTTCTGGTGCATTAATGCCCAAACTATTCAACACCATGATAATACTAGCTACACCACAATAGGCTTGATTATTTTGCGTAACAAACTGCATACTCAGAGGAAAAAAGTCTTCTCTTGCACGACTTGTGAGGAGTAGTTTTTCTCCTTCATGAGAATTAAAGCCGATGAGGTTAGGCGAGAGTGTGAGGGTTTGAGCTATGGCTTGGCTGGTAGAAAGTAAAAGTCCAATAATTGTTGCTGGGGTCAAGTTTTTCATAATTATAACGCAGAGGTTTTTAGGCTTGTTTGAGGAGTCCTTTGGATTTACGGAACTCCCGTACTACTTCTTTGATGTCTTGTAGTTCCCCTTCAACTAAGTAATTTAATTGTCGCATTTCGTCGGCAGAAATTTTGCCAGTTAATTGAGCGATCGCAGTTTTTAATTGCGGGTATTTTCTCAGGGTTTCTTGTCTGACAATGGGCGTTGCTTCATAAGGAGGAAAGTATTTTTTATCATCTTTTAGCACTACCAAACCTAAGCGAGCGATTTGTCCATCTGTGGAATTACCCGCTACCATATCAACTTGTTTTTGAATTAAAGCCCGATATATTAAACCCAAGTCCATAATTTGGGGTGGTTTACTAAACTTGAAACCGTAAGTCTTTGCTAACCCTGGAAAACCATCTTCTCGTTCTAAAAATTCATAGCCGAAACCGCCGCGCCATTGAGGCGTATATTCAGCCGCTTCGCTCAGAGTTTGAATTTTGTAACGCTTTGCATCTTCTCCCCTGACGATGATAGCGAAGGTATTTTCAAACCCCAAACTAGGCATTACTTCTAACTTGAATTGTTGAGCATAGGCTTGTTTTAGTTTCTCATAAACAACTTTAGGGTCATTAATAACTGGTTGTTTCAAAATGCCCGTAAAAGCTGTACCTGTATATTCAATATAAGCATCTATTTTGCCAGCCAGAATTGCACTATGGCACACGAAAGAGCCGCCCAAGCGAGGACGACGAGCTACTTTTAAGTTAGTTGTATCTTCAATTTGTTGAGCTAAAATCTCACCGAGAATATCTTGTTCTGTAAAGTCTTTAGAAGCTACAGTAACATCACCGTTAGTAGTAATTGTATTGGGATTGCAACTAGCGATCGCCAAAACTAAACTAAAAGCTAATAAGAAAAATATGAGAAATCTTTTCATTATTTATATTGGCTCAGAAGCTGAAAATCTCAAGCAGTAACTCTAGCGTCTCTAAAACTTTAACCTCTTTTCCAACCAGCCAATTAACAAATCAGCCACTAGGGCAATTACCGCCGCCGGTACTGCTCCTGCTAAGATTAATTGATTATTAACGACAGCAATTCCCCGAAAAATAAACACGCCCAAACCACCAGCACCAATTGCAGCTGCAATAGTTGCAATACCAATAGATATCACCGTCGCCACTCTTACCCCTGCCAAAATTACCCCCATTGCTAAGGGAATTTCTACTTGTAATAATAATTGTCTATCAGTCATGCCCATTCCTCGCCCAGCTTCCCGAATTGCTGGATCTACGCCAGTTATGCCTGTGTAAGTATTGCGAATTATGGGCAAAAATGAATACAAGGTCAGGGCAACAATTGCCGGGATAACACCAATGCCACCAATCACAGGCACAGGGATGAGTAAGCCAAATAATGCCAAACTGGGAATAGTTTGGAGTATATTTGCTATACCTAAGATTGGTTGACGGAGTTGTTTTTGACGGGTGATTAAAATGCCTAAAGGGATACCTATGATTATAGCGATCGCGATCGCCACGCCCACCAAAAATAAATGCTCCAAGGTATGCTGTATAATTTCTGGGGCATACTTAATTAAGAAGAAATCTTTCATAAATTAGGGATTGGGGATTGGGTACTGGGGACTGGGAAGATTTAAATTGAGATTTCCCTTGTTTTCTTCTTGTAATTAACTAAGTTGTTGGGAATGCAGACATTGCAAAAAGGCAATACTTTCGGGATGTTGGGAAGCCATAAATTCATCCTTTGTTCCTAATACAACTAATTCTCCCCCATACATTAAACCAATTCTTGAGGCTAAAACAAAGGCTTCTTGAATATCGTGGGTAACAAATACCACCGTCTTACCTAACTCTCGTTGCAACCGCCGAAACTCTTGTTGCAGTTCTAGTCTGGTGATGGGATCAAGTGCGCCAAAGGGTTCATCCATGAGTAAAACTGGGGGATCTGCGGCTAAAGCCCTAGCTACACCAACTCTTTGTCTTTGTCCTCCAGATAATTCATGCGGGTAACGTTGAGCAAATTGTGCAGGATCTAAGCCTACCAGATGCAACAATTCATAAACTCGCGTTTTAATTTGTTTAGGTAGCCAACCTTCTAAACTAGGAACTAAACCTACATTGCGTTCAACTGTGAAATGGGGAAATAAGCCAGTTTCTTGAATTACATAACCAATCTTACGCCGCAGTTGAATTTCATCCCATTGTGATGTAGGTTTTCCGGCAAATAAAACCTCGCCTTGAGTAGGAGTAAACAGGCGATTAATTAACTTCATGGTAGTAGTTTTGCCACTACCACTTCGTCCCAGTAATACTAATGCTTCTCCTTGGTAGATGGTGAAATTGAGATGGGATACTAAAGGACGATGGTTGCGGCTAAGTGTCACATCATGAAATTCAATTATGGCTGAATTAGCTTTCGACATAGAATTAATTTTGTGATTATAAATTACTGGCGATAATAAGTTGATAGTCAGTAGACCAAAAAGTTTGGCGATCGCTAAAAAATACTATTTTCAATACCTCATTAATTTCTGTGTCATATTCATTAAGATTGTTAATTTTATGGTAGTGGTAAATATGTAGTGGCTAAATTTATCATCATTATATAGGACTCATATTTGATTTCTGAAATATAAGTAGGGTGGGCATTGCCCACCGTATCATGGTTTTGGTGGGCAATGCCCACCCTACAGATACTTAGATTTTTTCAACAATCAATTCGGATTCCTATGTATTTACCACTACCCATATATTTGAGATGGCGCTCCAATTGAATTTAGTCTCTGTTTGCAATTAAGGACAATGTTCATGAGTTCTATCCGCAAAGTCTTGCAGATACTATGCTTGATTGTTTTTCTGGCATTTTGCCTTCCTTCAGGTATCGCTCATGGTGTAGAAGTTACATCTTTGGTAGGGAGTCCTACGCAACTGACGGTTGCTACCTTCAATGTCGAAAACCTTGATCCTAAAAGGGAAAATATCTCTAAGGTGGAAGGTAATTCCCGGAGAAATATTGATGATGATATCAGAAGCGGTAAGTTTACAGCTTTGGCAAACCAGATTGTTACTAATCTTCAAGCACCAGACATTATTGCTTTGCAAGAAGTACAAGACAATGATGGAGCCGAGTTGAGTTCAGTGGTTGATGCTGCTCTGACTGCTGAGACTTTAATTAGTTCTATCCAATCTGTAGGAGGCCCGGACTATAAGTATCAAGAAATACCTCCTGTGAACGGCTTGGACGGAGGTCAACCAGGTGGCAATATCCGCGTAGGCTTTTTATTCAATCCTCAACGAGTTAAACTACAAAAGCTAGAACGCTTTGCTGACGATCCAGCCTTTTTAGAAAGTCGCAAACCTTTAGTGGGTGAATTTACTTTCAATAATATTCCCGTCACCCTGATCAACAATCATTTTGCTTCTAAAAGTGGAGGAGCGGCTTCTAACCCAAAACGGATCAGACAGGCAACAATTGTTAACAAATTTGTGGGAGATCGCTTAACTACTAACCCAAATGCCAATATTGTCGTGCTTGGTGATTTGAATGATACTCCAGATTCGCGACCGATAAAAGCTTTGGCAGGAAATGAGCTAAAAAATTTAGTCAACAATATTCCCCTAGAAGACCGTTATTCTTATATATTTCAAGGCAGAAAAGAACAAATTGACCAGATTCTGATTACCCCAAACTTATTCAACAAGGGAAATCCACAGATCAATGCTGTTCATGTTAACGCAGGTATTTCTGAATCAGCTAGCGATCACGACCCTGTGATTGCTCGGTTTATTCTATCAGCTGCTGGTGAGACTACCCCAATTACATCAGTCCCAGTTACCAATTCGGAAACAGCAGTTACAGCAAGCACGATTTTATCTGGTATTACAGGAGACGGTTTACTCTCACAACTAGATAGCCTTTACTCTCCTCGTACTAGCCTGGGATATGGTAGCGCTCGCGATTTGCTTTACACCAAAATAGATAATCAAGGTGGTATACTCACAGATATCTATGCTGGTTACACTGTGCCGCTCAGTCAAAATTCCAATAAACCCAGAGAGGAAGCGGCGATACACAGAATTAACGCTGAACATATCTGGCCGCAGAGTCTGGGAGCTGATGGCCCAGCAAAAAGCGACTTGCATAATCTCTTTGCTTCACGGATGGAAATTAACAGCGATCGCTCAAACTTCCCATTTGCAGATATTCCTGATAATCAAACTACTTCCTGGTATATCGAAGATGAAGAACTGAGTTTCCCACCAAATCGTCAAGATATTGACAAGTACAGTGAATTCAGACGGGGATTCTTTGAACCACGGGAGGCTAAGAAAGGAGATATTGCTAGGGTAATATTCTATTTTCGCACAGTCTATCCAGAATTGGCAAATGCCAGCTTCTTTGAACAACAACAGGATACCCTCTGTAAGTGGCAAGCAGACGATCCCATTGATGCAGGTGAAGTTGCACGCAGTCGTGCGATCGCTCAAACACCCCAAGGCAATGAAAATCCATTTGTGTTAGATCCCACTCTGCCAAAACGAACCTATTGCAGCTAAAAAGTCCAGCAAGTCCCAACTCCTAATAGTTTGGGACTTCTGTTTTTGGGACATTGTGCAATTAAATCCATCTCTCCCACAATCAGCACTTAAAATAAGCCTCCCAAGGATAGATGCAATTTGCTGCCAAAATGGCTAACCTGACTATTCAGCACGATAGATGGCGCAAATGAGAGCATACGAAAGTATGCGTTTGCATTATACTGCAAACAGCATATTCGTGACTCCTCAACCCATCAAAGTTTTCATCTAATCTTGGGTTGGCGATTTTTCAGTAGTCAATGGTTGTCATTTGCTTTAACAGTGAACAGTGAACAGTTATCAGTTAAATTCTTGGTGAAACACCAATTGGTGGAAGGCGTAGGGAGGCGCTTCTTTATCCCCCACCATACCCAGTCAGGACTGATAACTGATAACTGATAACTGATTTAATACAGCCGCACCACTTGTTACAAGCTGGGGAACTGCGTATTAAACAAAAACAACTGACCATTGACACTTGCAGTTTGTTTGGACGAAGTAGACAAGCGGATTATTCTCATGAAAAGGTTTTTGAAGTATCTGAGTCTGGGTTTACTGTCCACTCTTTTGACCGCTAAACCAGGTTTAAGTGCTGAACGTATCAGTCTGTTTTACCCTCCTTTTGGTGAATTTTCTCTACCTGTTAATTCGTTAGAAACTTTCGCTAAAGAAGGTAAAATCGACAATGATTTCCAATTTTATGCTCAACGTTTAACTCCTGAACAACTAACTCAACTGCGAGAATTTCTTCAACAACGTTTTAATGTAACTCCTACTTTAATATCTCAAGTTACTTACTCACCTATCGGGGAACAAGTTTTGCAGCGTCTGGGGGATATAGTACAAACTGATTCTCGTCAGAATGGCTTTTATGCTTTACGTGGTGCGCTACTTGTATCGGCTTCCCAACCACAGGGTGTATCAGTGATTAATGTACTGCGTAATTTTCCTAGCACTAATGTTAGGCTGAATTTCTCAGAAGGCGTGCGAATATTTAATGACTTAGCACAATTTACTAGAATTAGGGATAAAGTTTTTGCTTCTCTACAACAACAGAGTTTAGCCGAGGTTATTGTTACTGATCAGAATGTATCTCAATTGCCGGATTTACGATCGCCAGGAAAATTCCGTTGGCAAATAGCCAGCTTTAATCTCAACGATAGGCAACGCGATCGCCGTTTACCAGTAGATTTATATATACCCCAAACAACTCAAGATACTCAAGGACAGCCGCCTTTCCCCTTAATTGTCATTTCTCACGGCATCGCCTCTGACCGCTATAGTTTTATTTACCTAGCCGAACATTTAGCATCCTACGGTTTCGCCGTTGCTGTATTAGAACATCCTGGTAGTAACGCTAAACGCTTTGAACAATATTTTGCCGGGTTGGCAGGCCCACCGCAACCCAGAGAATTTATTGACCGACCTTTAGATATTAAGCTTCTGTTAGATGAACTCCAACGTTTGGCACAATCTGATTCCCGGCTTGGGGGTAAACTTAATTTTCAGCAAGTTGGTGCGATCGGTCAATCCTTTGGTGGTTATACAGTATTGTCTTTAGGAGGCGCAAAGATTAATTTTGCCCAACTCAACCAAGACTGTAACCCAGAGAATTCTGGTTTGAATGTATCGATATTGTTACAATGTGAGGCGAATCAGTTACCTCCACAAAATTATCAGTTACAAGATAGTCGAATTAAAGCAGTCATTGCCATTAATCCTATTAGCAGTGCTGTTTTTGGTGAAAATGGTATTAATCAAGTGAAACTACCTGTAATGATAGTAGCTGGTAGCCAAGATATTTTTGCCCCACCAGTACCCGAACAAATTCGCCCCTTTAGTTGGCTTCCTAACCCCAACAAAGATTTAGTTTTAATAGAAAACGCCACCCACTTCACTCTCATCGGTGACTCACCCCGTGGGAATAATGTCTTACCAGTACCAAGCGGTTTACTTGGCCCTGAACGGACTCCGGCTTACTCCTATCTCAACGCTTTAAGCGTGGCTTTTCTCAGCGCCAATCTACTCAATCGTCCTGAATATCGTGCTTATTTGCAACCTTCTTACACTCAATCTATCAGTCAACCTCCTTTAAACCTCAGTATTTTGCAATCCTTGAGTAGCGAACAATTGACGAAAATTGTAGGCAGTAGGTAGTGGGGACTGGGGGGAGATGAGGGAGTGTGGGGAGATGAGGGAGATGAGGAGCAACCCACCCCTAACCCCTAAGAGGAGGGGAAAGGAGCAGGGAAGCAGGGGAGAATAACAACTGACAACTGATAACTGATAACTGTCAACTGTCAACTGTCAACTGTCAACTTCATTTGTTCCCCACAAATATGTCTTTTTTGTGTCATATATATGACAATTTTCTGTTAGATAAAAATATTTGCGCCAATTGTCAGGGGATCATAATATTTGTACTCAAGTATTCATAAAAACTTATATAAAAATCAATCGTCTATATATCTGTTTGTTAATAAGTATTAAGAAATTCTTATTACTGATTGTTGCAGGTACTTGATTTAATTGCTAACGTGTGTAAAGCAACGGTAATGATAAACGCTCTGATTCAAAAGAGGTAAAATCTATGAGCCATGTCAATTTAATCAATAGTGAAAGAAATTGATTGTAATTTGCACAATTGACGCAGATTAGCCTAAGAAATCTATCGTTGCTAAAGGCTAATTGCCCTGATCTGATTGAATACAACGAAGATTGTTTTACCTTGTGTTGATTGATGAATGACCGGGGTAAAACCGAGACTTTGGAGGATAAAATCCATGAATATTCAAGGTAAAGTTGCCTTAGTTACTGGGGCTTCTCGCGGTATTG
This sequence comes from Anabaena azotica FACHB-119, assembly GCF_014697625.1. Classification (GTDB taxonomy): domain Bacteria; phylum Cyanobacteriota; class Cyanobacteriia; order Cyanobacteriales; family Nostocaceae; genus Trichormus; species Trichormus azoticus_A. The sequence goes on from NZ_JACJSG010000005.1 coordinate 63,474, forward strand.
GACGAGCGATCGCTATAGAATTAGCACAACAAGGTATCCACAGATTAATTTTAGTGGCACGCGATCGCCAAAAGTTAACAGAAGTAGCTCAGGAAATCGCAGCGATGGGAGTCCAAGCCACAACATTGGCAATTGATTTAACCCAAGTGAGGGAGGTAAACATCGCCATTGCCCAACTTTGGCGGAGTTACGGCCCTATTCACTTACTAGTTAACTGTGCAGGTGTTGCATACCAAAGTTCATTTTTGCGTTCCAAACTTCCGCAAGTACAAGAAGAACTCTCGGTGAACTTATTGGGAATGTATACTCTCACCAGTCTTATCGCCAAACGCATGGCTAGCCAAAGACAAGGAACCATCGTCAATGTTTCCAGTTTAATGGGAAAAGTGGCAGCACCGACGATGGCGACCTATTCAGCCACAAAGTTTGCCATCTTAGGTTTTACCCAAGCCTTGCGGCGTGAACTGGCTGAGTACAACATCCAAGTCAAAGCCTTATTACCATCCCTCACAGACACAGATATGGTACGTGACTTAAAACTATTTCGCTGGGTAATTCCCATGACACCCCAGCAAGTAGCCAAAGCCTTAATTGCTGGACTAGAAAAAGATTCATCAGAAATCTTAGTAGGTTGGCAAAGTCATTTAGCAGTGTGGTGTCAACGTTTAGCACCTTGGTTGTTAGAATTGGTTTTACAAGTAGCCACACCACCAGTAATCAGACAACAATCAGACGCAACCTTAATGTGGACAAAAACCCAGCGTTTTGCAGATTCATTATTCTCAAGAAACAAGCGTCCCTTTGCCTTCGCCCGCAAAACTTGACGTAAATCTGTAAATTAGATTTGAAATTCCTCAGTCAAAAGCTGATGGAATTTCTTAGCGACATCACACTACTTCAAAGTTAATACGAATTACGAACTACCAATTACCTATTACCAATTAACCCATTATTATAATCAATATTCATTGTTTTGGAGCAACCAAAATGCTTGCCTTAGAAAATACTGCCTTACCAGAGATTATTGATGGTTTGCCAAATATATCTGGTTGGGAAGCTGAGGTTCTCTCTGTGGTGAACAATGATGCGCCTGTTTTCTTACCCACAACCAATATTAAGTTAGAAAATGTCAAAGCAGTATTTGCGATCGCTCTACATATGCACCAACCTACTATACCAGCGCTTAGTAGTGGCGAATTGATCAGCAATCTGCAATATATGTTTGCTCATCCCCACACAGGAGACAACCACAACGCCGGGGCTTTTGCTTGGTGTTACAGCCGTATGGGAGAGTTTATTCCCGAACTCGTCAGCCAAGGTTGCAATCCCCGCGTCATGTTGGACTATTCTGGGAATCTTTTATGGGGACTGCGACAAATGGGACGCGATGATGTTTTAGATCATCTCCAGCAAATTACTTGCGACAGTACCTATCAACCTTATGTAGAATGGCTGGGTACAATGTGGGGTCATGCTGTCGTTCCCTCCACACCAATTCAAGATATTAAATTACATATCTTGGCATGGCAACAGCATTTTGCCGCAATTTTTGGCTGGGAAGCATTAGCCAGAGTTAAAGGTTTTTCCCCACCGGAAATGCACCTACCAAATCACCCTGATATATTATTTGAATTTGTTAAAGCTTTAAAAGAATGTGGTTATCGCTGGCTACTAGTGCAAGAACATTCAGTAGAAACAATTAATGGACAACCTCTAATTGATAAACATCTACCCCATCGCCTAATTGCCCGTAATTCCCAAGGCGAAACTATGAGTATTATCGCGTTAATTAAAACTCAAGGTTCTGACACTAAATTAGTCGGTCAGATGCAGCCCTACTATGAAGCCAAAACTTTATCAAAACTTCGTTTAGGAAATGTCGAGATTCCCCCAATAGTTAGTCAAATTGGTGATGGCGAAAATGGCGGCGTGATGATGAATGAATTTCCCAGCGCCTTCAAACAAGCTTGGTGGGATATGGTCAATAACGGCGGCGGAAAGTCTGGTGTGGTTGGGGTGTGTGGCACAGAATATTTAGAATTAATAGAGGCTGCTGGTTGTCAAGTGGCAGACTTTCCTGCTTGTCAGCCCATAGGACAACATCAAATATGGCAGCGTGTTTCTTCAGATAACTATCAACCGGAAGCTGTGGAGAATGCTATTCAAGAAATCAAGCAAGTTAACCCTAATTTTCATGTAGAAGGAGCTTCTTGGACAAATCATATCAGTTGGGTGAAGGGCTATGAAAATGTTTTATCTCCCATGTATGAATTGAGTAATTTATTTCATCAAAAGTTTGATAATTTATTACTTGAGGGAGATTCATCTATTACTAAACAAGTTGACTATCGCCAAGCATTGTTATATAATATCCTCCTACAAACAAGCTGTTTCCGCTATTGGGGACAAGGTACTTGGACTGATTACGCCCGTGATATTTATCAACGTGGTCAACATTTGTTGAGTTCATTTTAACTTTCTTTAAAAAACCTAGTAGTAAATATACCTAAGTACAAAAAGAATAGAAAAGAAGCCAGATAGAAATGTATTTTTTTCATAAATCAAATATTATGGCTAAATTTTGGCTATGGATTATAAAAAATAAAAAACCAGAATATAAAATCTGGTTGTTTATACGTCTATTTCGATGAATAGTCTCTCTTAAGCACTAAGCGATACTTTGGATAGAAAAACAACCTCTTTGAGAGAGCTTATGATTTTGCCGATTTCAGCAATTGTTTTTTGCGGTTCGACAGCATACCAAGACCTGCAAAAAGACCCATACCAATGACTACAGAAGGTTCAGGAACTCTTTCTTTGTATTCATAAGTGACTGTAACACTTCCCCTAGCCAATGTATTGATTTCGGAACTAATGTTGCCTGATCCTACTACTTGCGAGTTAGCTATAGCTGAGAACAAAAAGTCTACATCCCCTTTACCAGTAAATACTTTTAAAGATGCTAAGTCAGTAAAAGTTGTACTTCCTGATCCTGAAGTAGATAAACCTGTGAAGGTTCTTCCTGAAGCCCCAGCATAATCAGTTGTGCCGTCATATCTAGCAACGTTATATCTTTTAACTGTTGTAGGCTTTAGTTCCAAAAGGGGTCTTGGAGTTAATTCTGCTTGGTCTAGAGAGAGGCGACCACCCAAAATCACGTCCACGGTAGCTGATCTAGAGCTTCTGTTCTCAAATTTTCCATCTCCCTGGATTTCCCCAAAAAAATCAACAGTGACTTTCTGGAGTTTTCCCAGGGACGGACTAAACTGTTGGATGCTAAAATTTTGGTCAAAATCTGTGACTTGAAAACTACCTGTAGAAGCTGTAAAGGTAGCAGTTTGGGTTAGAGAAGCAGCACTTGCAGTTCCAGCTGTCGCAATAACGCCTGCCAAAGTGGTAGCAGCCGCTATACCGTTGAAGATTTTTGTGTTCATAGAATAAAGTTTTAGCCAACTTTGATTGGGACAACCTCTTATCTTTCTACCTCTGAATTCCTCTCGGTAGTGTCCGTAAACATACTTAAGTTTTTGTAAAATTTTAGTGAGGACAATCGTTCAAACTATATCTTGATTGAAGATATAATATACTTTGCGTCCCCTGGCGGGGAAAAGTTAACCCAAAAATATTACTCAGCACAGTTAACAATTAGATATGTTAAGGCATCGATTAAGCGATCGCTCTCCATTGGCATAATATCTTTACCGTGCATAATCTCCTGCGTCATCACAAAATGCACCAATGAACCAATCAAAATTCTGGCTGTGGCTTCTGGGTCTGGTATTTTGAGTTCAGGACGGGAAGCTAAGTATTTACCAATAGTTTCTATCGCTGGTTTGGCAATACTAGCGATGAAAATCTGTGCTAACTCTGGAAAACGTGCAGACTCGCCAATCAACAACCGCTCAAATGATTGATATTCGGGATCACCTCCCATCTGATTTAAAGCTGTTTTAGCCAACCGCCTCAAGACTATGTAAGGTTCACCTTGTAAGGGTTGGGTTCCCAAAATTAATTGAAACCGTTTTCTGGCTAACTTCTCTATTAATGCTTTAAATAAACCTTCTTTATCTTGAAAGTGGCTATATACCGTTGCTTTAGAAACTCCAGCCGCTTCCGCGACCTTGTCCATACTAGTAGCAGCATAGCCGTGAGCTAAAAATTCCTGCATCGCTCCATGCAGAATTTTTTCTACTTTATCAGTAGTATTTGAACGATTTGTGTCTCCAACTTTTGGGCGTGCCATTTTTAAATAATCCTTAGAGTCATTAGTCATTAGTTCATAGTCAACAGTCCATAGTCCATAGAAAAGTTAAAGGAAAAGGCTTTGCCCTTTCCCCTCATCTACTCCCCCTTTCAAGTCAAGGTTTTATGATTGGTTGATGGGCTAATTTATCTGCTAACTGCTACAAATAAAGTAACTATTGACTAAACTAGTCGGTTTAGTATAATAATATCATATAACTATACAGTTTAGTTTTGTATATCTCAGATCAGATATCGAGTAGATTTGAGCATATAAGAGAAGTTGTAGTAGTTAGAAAACTGATAAATGTTCACTGTTAACGGTTGACTATTAACTAAGCGCAAAGTCTGAGCGGTTCGCGTAGCGTCTCGTAGAGAGGTTTCCTCGGAACAGAACTTTGTAAGAGATGACCAACGACTACAGGACTTACGCATCGAAGTTTTCTGTTGAGGCAGGGTGTAAGGGTGTAAGGGTTTTAAAGATTTACACCCCTATACCCCTATACCCCCACACCCTTGCCCAAACGCTTGATTTTTCGTTTTTATGCGTAAGTCCTAGACTAATGACTAATAACTAAGTTAATAAAATTCGATTTGAGTTAGCGAAGTTGAAATTGCTACAAAGGTATGCGATTGTGCAAAATTCAAAGCTAGACCGTTCAATTTCTCCTCAATCGATTTTACGTCCAGCGTTTTTTTTAGCTTGTTTTGCATCTTTTGCTGCTATAGCAATCAGTTTTTATATAGGTTTAAATTTTCGCCAAGCATCTAATCCAAAGGTACAAGCATCAGGAGCATTATTACCAGAGCTAAAAACGGTTACGGCTTTAGGACGGATTGAGCCAAAGGGAAAAGTAATTAAACTCTCGGCGACTACATCTAGTGAGGGTAGTCGGGTAGAACAATTGTTAGTCAAGGAGGGAGATAGGGTAAAACCGGGACAATTGATTGCAATTTTGGATAGCCGCGATCGCTTGGAGGCGGCGCTAAAGGAAGCCCAAGAACAGGTGAAGGTAGCCCAAGCCAACCTCAACCGTACCCAAGCAGGAGCCAAAGGAGGAGAAATTGCAGCCCAACTAGCCACAATTGCCAGATTAGAGGCGGAAGCAAGAGGTAATATTGCCGCGCAACTAGCTACAGTAGCACGACTAGAAGCCGAAGTCAAAAACGCCCAAGCGGAAAATCAACGCTATCAAACCCTGTATCAACAAGGGGCTGTGTCAGCACAAGAAGGCGATCGCAAGCGGTTAGACTTAGAAACTGCCCAAAAAACCCTAATCGCAGCTCAAGCCGACTTGCAGCGCATCCAAACCAGCAGCCAGCAACAAATCCAACAAGCCAAAGCCACATTAGCACAAATCACCGAAGTTCGGGGAGTAGATGTAGAAGCTGCCAAAGCCGAAGTTAATCGTGCGATCGCCGCCGTCAATGAAGCAAAAGTAGATTTACAACAAGCCTACGTGCGATGGCCGAAAAAATCAGGAGACTCCTCTAGTGAAGATGCTCAAGTATTTGAGATTCACACCCGTCCAGGGGAATTAGTCTCAACTGATGGGATTGCCGATATTGGACAAACTAACCAAATGTACGTAGTAGCCGAAGTATACGAAAGTGATATCAGCAAAGTCAAACCAGGGCAAAAAGTGCGAATTATTGGTGATTATTTACCCCTAGAAATGCAGGGAAAAGTCGAACGCAAAGGCTTACAAGTACTTCGGCAAAACGTAGTCAACACCGACCCTACTAGCAATGTTGATAACAGAGTAGTTGAAGTCTATATCCGCCTAAATCCTGTATCTAGTAAAACAGCTGCTGACCTAACAAATATGCAGGTTAAAGCAGTTATTGAACTGTGACAGTTATCAGTTATCAGTTATCAGTTATCAGTTATCAGTTATCAGTTGTCAGTTATCAGTTATCAGTTATCAGTTATCAGTTATCAGTTATCAGTTATCAGTTATCAGTTGTCAGTTGTCAGTTATCAGTTATCAGTTATCAGTTATCAGTTATCAGTTGTCAGTTGTCAGTTATCAGTTATCAGTTATCAGTTATCAGTTATCAGTTATCAGTTATCAGTTATCAGTTATCAGTTGTCAGTTGACAGGTGACAGTTGCTCCTTTTCCCATTCACCCTTCCCCTTTCCCCGTTCCCCCTTCCCCTTTCCCCCTTCACCCTTCCCCTTTCCCCGTTCCCCCTTCCCCTTTCCCCCTCCTATGTTCCACCAACTCCGGCGAAGAACGCCTTTAGGATGGCTACAACTGAGCCATGAACGCAGTCGGCTGTTAGTAGCATTGTCAGGTATTGCTTTTGCTGACTTGTTAATGTTTATGCAGCTTGGGTTTCAAGCAGCGCTTTATGACAGTAACACTACATTACATCGCAGTTTACAGGCAGATATTATTGTCATCGGTTCTCAAACTCGCAACTTACAACGCCTTTCTACCTTTTCCCGTCGGCGACTTTATCAAGCAATGGATGTCCCTGGGGTGAAATCGGCGGAGGCGATGTATGTGAGTAATATGATCTGGAAGAATCCCCAAACACGCCGTGATACAGAAATTTTGGTCATCGGGATTAATCCAGATAGACCAGCTGTAGATTTTCCCGAAGTTAATCAAAAACTATCAGAAATTAAGCTACCAGATACAGTTATATTTGACCGTGCATCTAGAGGAGACTATCAAGAAACGATCGCTAAACTAGAACAAGGTGAAACTGTCAAAACCGAACTAGAACGGCGTACAGTGAGGATTAGCGGTCTATTTAAACTAGGGGCTTCTTTTAGTGCTGATGGTACTCTCATTACCAGCGATCAAAACTTCTTACGTTTGTTTCCCAGACAACAATCTTCTAGTGTCAGCGTTGGTTTAATTCAGTTGGAACCCAATGTGAATCGTCAACAAGTAGTAGCAGCATTAAAAGCACGTCTATCAGAGGATGTCAAGGTGCTAACTCATGACGAATTTATTGAATTTGAAAATAATTTTTGGCGTACTAACTCCCCCATAGGATTTATTTTCAGTATCGGGGTATCAATGGGGTTTGTAGTTGGTGTAATTATTGTTTATCAGGTGTTATCTACAGATGTTCATGCTCATCTGCGAGAGTACGCAACCTTTAAAGCCATTGGTTATCGTCATTACTACTTATTAGGTGTAATCTTTGAAGAAGCAGTAATTTTAGCATTGCTAGGCTTTTTCCCTGGCTTAACAGTCTCTTTAGGACTTTATCATTTAACTCGCACTGCCACAAACTTACCCATTTACATGACTGCTATCAGGGCATTGCAAGTATTAATCTTAACTATAGTTATGTGTGCAATTTCGGGAGCGATCGCTACTCACAAGCTTCAAAGTGCTGACCCAGCAGATATGTTTTAGTGGGGAAAGGGGAAGGGGGAAGGGGGAAAAGGAACAACTGTCAACTGATAACTGATAACTGATAACTGATAACTGTCAACTGTCCTCAATTATGCTAAAAGTCATTTCCATTTGGAATCTTGACCACTACTTCGGTGATGGTTCGCTGCGTAAGCAGGTTTTATTTAATATTAATCTAGAGATTCGTGCTGGTGAAATTGTGATTTTGACGGGGCCTTCTGGTTCTGGTAAAACCACTTTACTAAACTTGGTGGGGGGATTGCGATCGCCCCAGTCTGGTAGTTTACGAGTGTTGGGACAAGAACTTTGTGGTGCTGGTGCGGAAAGATTGGTACAGGCGCGACGGCGTAATGGTTATATCTTTCAAGGGCATAATTTGCATGGGAGTTTAACCGCACTGCAAAATGTAAAAATGGGGATAGAACTACATCAATACATTGAGTTAGAGGAAATACAAACTCGTGCAGTGCAAATCTTAGAGCAGGTGGGATTAGGAAACCGTTTACATTACTACCCTGATCAACTTTCAGGAGGTCAAAAACAAAGAGTGGCGATCGCACGTGCTTTAGTTAGCTATCCGCAAGTTGTATTAGCGGATGAACCCACAGCCGCTTTAGATAGCCAATCCGGGCGAGATGTGGTTAACTTGATGCAGAAACTCGCTAACGAACAAGACTGTACAATCCTAATGGTAACTCATGATTATCGCATTTTGGATATTGCTGATCGGATTGTACAGATGGAGGATGGGAAGTTAGTTAATTCTAATTTAGCAGCAGTTTAGCAGGGGATTGGGGGCTGGGGAGATGAGGGAGCAGAGGAGCAGAGGAGCAACCCACCCCTAACCCCTCCCAGGAGGGGAAAGGAGCAGAAGAGAACAACTGTCAACTGTCACCTGTCAACTGTCAACTGTCACCTGTCAACTGTCAACTGTCACCTGTCACCTGTCACCTGTCACCTGTCACCTGTCACCTGTCAACTGTTAACTAAACATTTCACACCATTGTCGTCCTTTTGCAATATGGCTGCCACAACAGCATGGCATATTGATTATTGTATTTGGTTACAAAATGCTTTTTTTGGGTTCAAAGGTAGGACTTCCTGCCTTTTTTTGTACCAAAATTACTTACTTCACCAAACTTGATCAGGACTTACGCAAGTGTCACAATTGGTGGTTGGTGCGTGACGCTACAAGTCTCATGACTACGTTCAAATATTATCGCTCCTCACACACCCTACAGAAAAAATATGCCAGTTGCGTAAGTCCTATTGATATATAGCGGATTGCAATCGGATAGAATACAGATTCATCTGCGTCCATCTGCGTACCCTGCGGGAAGGCTGCGCCAACATCTGCGTTCAATCATTTTTTCTGTACCTTACTGACTTAAAAACCGCTATAAATTTGGCTGTAATTAATTTTGAATTGTTAATCCAGCTTCTTGAATTGCTGAAAAAGCGGTGTCTGCAATAATACGATGAGCCTCAGTTGTGGGATGAATCCCATCCCAAAACAGAAATTGGTTGGGGTTCCCACAGGCGTTAGAACCAGATAGACAAGAACTACTCACATTAGTAAAGCCAAATGTCGCTGGATTGGTGATAGCATCTCGATATAACGCATTGGCGTTGAAAGTGACAATCTGAAGCTCAGAGTTTTGTTGAGAGAGTAGCTTGAGCGATCGCCTCAGCCCTTGGTTGTGTTCCTGTGTTAATGTACTTAAACTGGGGGAATTTGCGCCTGTTCGCGTTGCTGGTAGCTGTCCTAAGTCTGGTAGATTTCCCACGAGGAATTTTTTTGCACCGACTTTGCTTAGGGATGCGATCGCGCCAGTTACATTTTGCACAGGGATACTTGCATTAGTTACACCTTGCAAATAATCATTTGCTCCCGCCCACAGTACATATAAGCTGTTTGGGTTAGTTTCTTGCTGTGTTTGTGTAAATGATTGCACCTGAGGCAATAAACTGGGTACATAAGCGTTAGCAAGATTGCCTGTAGTTGATCCTCCATAGGCAAAATTGTTAGTTTGCTTGGCGGTAAGATGTAAGCGATCGCTCAAATACTCAACCCACACCCGACCATTGGAGTAACGTCCCTGATAGTACGCTGGCTGGGGTGGATAAATTCCCCCAGTCGCCCGAAATACCATACCTGCATCTGACAGGCTATCCCCAAACACATACATTTCGCTGATGGGGTGAGTGTTATCGATAAATTTGGCAGATACAACCATGATAAAAACTAGGAATGAAATTACTATTACAGAAAACAGATTCTTTTTTTGCATTAATCTTTCCCAAAAACCCCAGAGACTGTGGTTTTGTCAACTAACTACAAATGTGAAATTTTAAGTTTGTAACTAATCGCTTCTCTAAGCTAACAACCCAACTCAAGGCTTGGTGAGTAAAACCGAATAATTGCAGGTGTGGATTTTCCCAAATGTTTTACTTGATATTCAAATAAATGAATATACTTCTGTCTGGTATATTGGTAAGGCGATGAAGTTACCATAATGTAACATCCACTGTTCAATCAAGAATTTCAGAATAAACATTATAAAATAATTTTAGGTTTTTCTTTATATATGCAGATATTGTTCTTCAATCTGCATAATTTTGTGTTATTGCTAACTTCAGACTTGTTAATTGCTGTTGAGATATCTTGCTTGAGTAGAAGACATAGTTAGAACTCTAGACAGATAATTCTCAGGAAAAATTTTTCTACACTAAAAGTGTAACAAAATGTTAAGATTGTGTAATACTGGAAAATGCCAGCTATCTAAATAGATTTTTAGTGACTGCCAATTTTACCGAAAATTAGGTAATAACTAGATTGATATCTTAAAGCTAACTTAAAGCTAAAAAAATAGCAAGCAGGAGTGTATCTGGAATAACTACATAATTTAACTTGTAAATCATCAACAAATAGTCACGGTAGAAAAGCATGGTTCAATGTCAAACATCAACTCTGCATTCAGAAAAATCAGTTCTGATGGCATCAATAATAAAAGAGGATAAAGACCTGAATAAAGGTATATTTGTTGCAGGGCTTATTATATGTGTATGGGCGATTAGTCTAATTTTCTTAATCTCATTAGATACGACCAAAATGAATGCAGTATCAATAGGAATAGCTATACTTTGGCAAACATTCCTATATACAGGGTTATTTATTAATGCTCATGATGCCATGCACGGTGTAGTTTATCCTAAAAATGCTAATATAAACAATTTCATAGGTAAATTCTCTCTAACATTGTATGGGCTTTTATCTTATAAAGATTTATTAAAAAAGCATTGGCAACATCATCGCTATCCAGGTAGTGAATTAGATCCTGATTATCACAATGTTTATCCTCAAAACTTCTTTCTCTGGTATTGCCATTTTATGAAGTCCTATTGGAGTTGGACACAATTTTTTGGATTAGTTTTAATTTTTCAGGGACTAATAAATTTGTTTAAAATGCCCCAAGAAAATTTAATCTTATTTTGGATGATTCCTTCTACCTTAAGTTCAATACAGTTATTTTATTTCGGCACATTTTTACCTCATAGAAGGCTAGAAGGTGGATATACTAACCGCCATTGTGCGCGTAGTATTGGATTTCCTGTATTTTGGTCTTTTATTACCTGCTATCATTTCGGCTACCACGAAGAACATCACGAATATCCTCATCTTCCCTGGTGGAAATTACCTCAAGCATACAATACAAAAACAGATGTAATTTAGTGGTATGGCAAGGTTAGGCTTAAATAAATTAACGCCGTACCTCATTACCGCTCTTACGGGCATCTTGCTCGTCCTAAATTCTGGGCGGACAAGATGCCCTTTTTACACAAAAATTTGGGATGTTTTTTATTTGCAAGTCCTTTAAAGGGTATAGGGGTATAGGGGAAAGACTAAAAGCTAAATTCTTCCCTTATATCAAGTTCGGCTAATTACTTATAATATGGTTGTTTTGGTCGGTAATTGGTAATAGCTAATAGGTAATTGTTGTGAGCCATTACCGATTACCGATTACCTATTACCAGCCCCCAATATATGATAAGTATTTAAGCGGACATGATATTACACCCTGTCTTAACAGACTACTTTGGTGCATAAGTCCTAAATATGAAACAATTTAATTTCTGGAAGTCCTTGAGTGATCTACTAACGGAATAGTGAATGAGTGCAGAACGCAACTTTGCCTACCAATATCAACCAGGAGGAAGCCTCCCAGTTAATGCTCCAACTTATGTGACGCGACAGGCAGACTCTGAGCTTTATCAAGCTTTGTACAGAGGCGAGTATTGCTACGTCCTCAACTCTCGACAGATGGGCAAATCTTCACTCAGGGTACAGACGATGAGTAAGTTACAAGCACAAGGAATTGTCTGTACTGAAATCGAGCTATCAGGAATTGGTAGTCAGCAGATTACAGCCCAGCAGTGGTATGGAGGTATCATTCAAGAATTGATCAGTGGATTACAACTTCAAGTCAATAGGCGTAACTGGTTGCGCGAACGTGAGGATCTTTCCCCGGTGCAGTGCTTGGGCGAGTTCATTGAAACTGTGCTATTGGCTCAGATTCATCAACCCTTGGTAGTCTTTATAGATGAAATCGATAGCGTTCTCAATTTAAAGTTTCCCACAGATGATTTTTTCGCTTTATTGCGTAATTGCTATGATAAGCGGGCGACTATACCTGAATATAGGCGTATCACCTTTGTTTTCTTAGGAGTGGCAACACCAGCAAATTTGATCGCCGACCCCAATTCTACCCCCTTTAATATTGGTCAGGCAATTGAATTGAAAGGTTTTCAACTGCATGAGAGCTATATTTTAGCCCAAGGACTAGCCCACAAAGCGAGTAATTCTCAAGCAGTGTTGAAAGAAATATTGTATTGGACAGGGGGACAGCCATTTCTCACTCAGAAACTCTGTTGGTTAATTGCCAATTCTGAAATTTTTATCCCAGCAGGAGACGAGGCTAAGACTGTTGAGCAATTAGTACAGAAGCAAATCATTGAAAATTGGGAATCTCAAGATGAGCCAGAACATTTGCGGACAATACGTAATCGCCTTTTGAGAAGCGAAAGATCTAGTGTAGAGTTGCTGTTGCTGTCGCAGCAAATTTTGCAGCGAGGTAAAGTTGTCGCTCAAGATTCTCCTGTTGAATTAGAGTTGCGACTGTCTGGTTTGGTAGTCAAGCAGCAGGGAAATTTAACCATCAAAAACCGGATTTACCAATTAATCTTTAATTTGGATTGGGTAGAAACACAGTTAAAAGTTTTGGGTGTCTCTTCCCCAACAACCTCAATTTGGACAGTATTAGTAGCGAGTGTAGCTGTTGCCGCTTTCGTGATGGGACTGCGAGTGCTAGGAATTTGGCAATCACTTGAGCTACAAGCTTTCGACCATCTGATGCGCCGTCAGCCGCCGGAGTTACCAGAACGGCGTTTGTTAGTAGTTGGAGGAGATGAAGCTGATATTAGGCAATATGGCTATCCCATCCCTGATGCCATTCTTGCCCAGGTATTAGACAAGCTCAATCAGTATAATCCAAAAGTTATCGGCTTGGACATAGTGCGCGATCGCCCCATACCACCAGGGCAGGCAGCATTCATCAAGCATCAACAACACAATCAAAACTTAATTGCCGTATGTGCAACTCATCAAGACTCCAACCAAAGTATTGCACCTCCGCCACAAATTCCCGCCGCACAAGTCGGCTTTGCAGACTTATATGCTGATAACCTGGGAAAGAATCAGGACTATACCATTCGTCGCTATCTTTTATCCCGCACTCCCAACCCTAACTCGGCGGCTTCCCCTTGTGCTACCAACTATTCTTTCGGTTTTCAGGTGGCATACCGCTACTTACGCGCTAAAGGTATTGTTGTCAAGGCTCAAGCAGACAACTGGATATTTGGATCTATTATCAGTAAACGCTTGGAGTCCCGCACTGGTGGGTATCAAAACTTGGATGCGCGAGGCAACCAATTACTACTTTATTACCGCAACACTGTCGATCCCAAAAAGATAAGTCAACAAGTTTCTTTTAGAGATGTACTCAGCCATAAATTTAACCCAAATTGGGTTCAGGGACGAGTTGTTCTCATTGGCATGACGGCGACAAGCATCCAAGATTTTCACGATACACCTTTGGGGAGAATGCGGGGGCTATACGTCCATGCACATTTAGTCAGCCAAATTTTAAGTGCTGTAGAGGATAATCGACCTTTGTTGTGGTGGTTGCCCTTATGGGGAGATGGGTTGTGGGTTGTATTTTGGTCAACCGCAGGAGGGATAATTGTTTGGCAGTGCAAGGTGTCGCTATACCGAGGGCTGGGTATTAGCATCTGCACCTTGGTGCTATATGGGCTTTGCTGGTTTAGCTTCTCCAAAGGTGGGTGGCTACCGTTTGTCCCATCAGCCTTAGCTTTATTTGCTACGGGGGGAAGCATAGTAGCTAAAGAAAGGTTTTCTCAGTTGCAGAAATAGTATCATCAGGCTGAAATCGTTAGAGGATGTTTGGAAACCACTGTAGAGACGTTGCCTGCAACGTCTCTACTAACTCATCTTATATCAAGTTCGGCTAATTACTTATAATATGGTTGTTTTGGTCGGTAATTGGTAATAGCTAATAGGTAATTGTTGTGAGCCATTACCGATTACCGATTACCTATTACCAGCCCCCAATATATGATAAGTATTTAAGCGGATATGATATTAATCATCTGCGTTTATCTGCGTTTATCTGCGTTCAATTTTTTTCTAAATCTACTGCCACATTTTAGTCTAGACAAGCTACTACATTATTTTTCGGTGCAATTTCATAGAGAATTGGTATAAGATTTACATGAAAATCCCATTGTTCTGTTGTAGTTGACTAGGTAACGCACAATATGGCATGGAAACCTATGAAAGTTGGTTTGACTATTGCTCTGGCATTGACGATATTTGTCAGTAACTCTACATTAGGCAGCCTACACAGCAGTTCTGCGCCGCCGCCGCCGCCAGATACAGGTACACCCAAAGGTGATTCTACACCAGGAACAACCCGTCCCAGCGCCACTTGTCCAAAGACGAGTAAACCTTTAACTGCCTTAGTAGCTAATAATGGTAATGACTATACGCTTTTGGAGCATCCAACTTTTTGGTTTTATATTCCCTATGCTCCTGAGCAAATAAATTATATGGAGTTTTTGCTGCTTGATGGTGATGAGCGTCAGACTATTTACCGAACTGCGGTAAAGTTGGTAGAAAAATCAGGTATTATCAAAATTACAATCCCCGCCAAGTCGGAGTATTCTTTTAAAGTCAACGAAACTTATCGTTGGTATTTTAAAGTTAACTGTAAACTAGAACAAAACAATCAGCCTGAGCTAGTTTTAAACGGTTGGGTGCAACGACAACCTCTCAACTCCAAGCTGAAAAATCAGATAGAGATGGCGAAGTCTCAAGAATACTTTATTTATAAACAAAATAATCTTTGGTATGATGCGATCGCTAATCTTGCTCAACAGTATTTTGCTAATCCAGCAAATCAGCAATTAAATCAGGATTGGGCTAATCTTGTGAAATTGCTGGGCTATTCCTGGGTCGTTCAAGAACCATTGGTAGATGCGGTGTTAATAGCACCCGTCGATTAAAGCCAATTACCAACTAAAACATAACCTGCCCAATAATAAGGATTTTGATACTTTCGTTCTTTCATCAAAACTTGCCCTGCGCGATGGAGTGCCATAGCCTTGCTCATTCCTGGCTGACTTAACTCTTTGTAGAATTGCTGCATCAGCTTGACAGTAGAATCATCGCTAACTTGCCACAAAGTAGCTAAGGTACTGCGAGCGCCAGAACGAACAGCTAACCCAGCTAAACCTAAAGTTGCCCGGTTGTCTCCTGCTGCTGTCTGACAAGCACTCAGGACAAACAACTCTATAGGGCTAGATGTTCTTTTTTGGCTACTTGTCAATAAGTTCTCTAAATCATTGGCTCTGAGGAGTTCGCCATAGGCGAGAATAAAAGTCTGTTCGGGGTCAGAACTGAAATTACCGTGAGTCGCCAAATGGACTGCGGAAAATCCACCAGAGTTAAAATTTTCTTGGAGGTTGGCTTTAGTAAATTGGGCGTTCATCAAGATTTTACTTGATGTTATCTGCTGAATTTGTTGCAACTCTTCTGTAGCATTAATTGCCGCAAAATAGCGATTTTCTACTTCTAAAGCAGTATTAATGCCAGCACCTAAAACTTTTAATTGCTGAGACCTGGGTCGTAGGTCAAACAGTTGAGCGTTGGGTAGAACGGCAAGAGCGTACTTTTTTTCAATCAGATATTCGTTGGCTTTACTATCATAAAGGACGGACATGGGAATATTACGCAAGTTCCCATCAAGTACAAACACTAAGGTTTGAACTTCCTTACTCTTTTGCAAATGTGGCTCTAGTGGTTCGAGCAACCATCGATAAATTTGTTGAGAATTTTCGCGGATTTTTCCCGCATTGCGCCCTAATAAGGCTGTTTTCAATTGTTCGAGGGTTTTTTCCACCACCGTCTGGGGAATTAAAGAGCTATAATTTCCTATTGGTTGCCCTGGCAATTGAAAAATTACTTCTAATCTATCTTTGAGAATTATCGGGTAAATAAATGCTGCTTGGCGCGAGGCTTGATTTGGGTTCTGGTTGAGCGATACTATTTGACCAAGGTTACAACCAAGGTAATTTTCTAGTTCTGCCAGTTGTAAAGAGTCTGTATATGCGATCGCTTTTCGCAAATTTTCTTGATTCGCTTGACCATTTTCTTGGTTGCTTAAGAGCAAATCTACTAATTCCCGGTAAACTGGCTCTACCTGATCTCTAAAAGATAACTGCACATCTGGATTAATGGTGAATAAGTCGCGACGCACAGATTTTAGCGTATCTACAGCCGCGATGTAGCTAGCGATCGCTCTTTTGTTATCCCCCTGTTTTTTCAGCAAGCGTCCTAACTGCCATTCCCAGCGATACTCAATTTCTCCAGCTTGAATCTCTTGGGCAATTAATAGCGCTTGTTCGGTCAGGTGTTGAGCCTCTGACCACTGTTTGGTCAATTCATACAACCCTCCTAATTGACCCAGGGCATAGGATTTAGCTCTGCGGTCTTGCAAGCTTTCCGCCTGTTGGACTGCAACGGCTAATATCTGCGCTATATCTCGCCATGTAGGGGTTTGTGCAACTTGGTTCTGAGTCGGTAGCTGTTGTTGAGGTCTTTTTATGCAAAAAGTTGTTTCTTTGTCAATATCAGGGCGCAGACAAGTTAAGCTTTGGGCTAAATTAAGTCGGGCGTAGATGGCTGTACGGCTAGGAGGTAGGTTAGTAATGGACTGCTGAATTTGCGTCCACAGTTTGGCTGCTGCTACCGACTGTCCAGTTTCTACCCACAGACTTAATAGATTCAGTTGGGGTTGAATTTGCAGCCCCAATTCTGAAGCTTGTTGATAAAATTGGCTTGCTTGTTGAGCGTGCTGAATTGCTTGTTCTTGTTTACCGAACGTAAAGGCTTGATTACTTAAGGCTCGTTCAGTATTGCCCAATTCCAAAAGCACTGAAGCTTTGGTTGAAGATTGTTCAGCTACTTGCAGACTTGCAGTTAAAACTTGCCGAGACTGAGTTAGCTTGCTAATTCGCCTGAGAGCATTACCGAGGCGAAGTAAACCTGTAGCCTGGAGTTGAGGGTCAGATTCTAACTGGAGGAGATGGTTAATCTGCTGTAAAGTTGTTTCAGCTTGGCGGCTCAACCCTAGAGCTTGTAAGGCTTTTGCTTGGTTAAGAAAACTACCAATCATCCCTAATTTATCGCCAGCTTGGGCGTAAGTAGCTGATGTCTGCTTCCAGGTGGCTAGGGCTTGTGCTAATTTTCCCTGAGCCAATTGTAAACTGCCTTGAGTATTGAGGGCTTTTGCTTGAATTTCTCGGTAAGTCTGCAAGTCAGATGATGCAGGAGGATTTTGTAGGAAGTTGAGACTTTTAGCGATCGCCACCTCAGCCGCCGACCACTGCCCCAAGTCCTGATACACTGAGGAAAGATTGCTCCAGACCAATGCTAATTTCAGGTTATCGCCTTGTTGGGCAAATATAGCAGCTGCTTGCAACCAGACTTTCACTGCATCAGCCAACTGTTGAGCTTGGTAAGATTGTATACCCTGTTGTAGTAATAATTGGGCATTTGCAGATTGAGCGATCGTTGGCGAAGCACCTTTTACCTGTTGAGGGAACACAACAGTAACGCCAATGCTAAACATCAAAAGTGTTAGCAGCATTAGTCCTTGCATTCGTCGAAAAGCGGCTCGGAAAAACTTTGACACTACTTAACTCTTAACTCCAGTATTTCTTATATTTTGCCCCACTCTCTTGTTGCCAAAATAACAGCCCCAAAACCTACAGCATATTGTGGGTAAATGAGGTACAAGCGTAAAACCCAAAACCATGTAGAGACGTTACATGTAACGTCTCTACAGTATGTCACGAATAGCGAAACTGCTGTAACTATTTCGTAGGGTGGGGAGTGCATCGCCACCTGCTGATATCATATCCGCTTACAATCATCAAACCTATACTTTAAAAGCCTTCCACCCTATTCCCTTTCCCCTGCTTTAACGCCAGCCACAATCAACTGGGGATGGGTAAGCAATTAATTCTACATTCCCCTGTTTATTAATAATCCAACCTTGAGCTTCCACAATGCGCTCAGGAGTTGTGGAAACTGAGTTTTCAGCTAATTGTCTTGGCAGTTGCACATCTCTCCAAACTTCATTGCTATCAAGGGGTTCATAAGGATTAGGTGGCAAACCACCACGCCCAGTAGCGATAAAAGAACTTTGGCTTTGCCGACTACCAGGGGTGCAAGCGGTGGAAATTTTTTGCGAAGCATCTAATACATTAATCGGCTGTTCGACTAACCCGTTTCTCACATCTACATCCGGTGTGTTAATTTGCACTAAGCCATTAAATGCGGAATCTCTACCAGTAGCAGTGATATCGCTTTCTGAGGTAGGCTCATTACGATACTCAATACCAAAAACGTTGAGAGCGTCAATTTCTACATTACCACCACGGAAATCTTCTGAATTAGCACTAATATCACTATTTTCCCCAGGAACAGCAATAATAAAACCATTTCTGGCATTAATACTAATGTCACCACCAGTAACATTATTGCCAGTTGCGTTAGTGGTAATAGCGCTTTGATTGCGTAAGATTAACAAGGGTGTCTTCACAAAAATATACCCACCACCACCTGTAGTGTCAGCAGTGATTTTGCCTCTGTTGTTCAGATTGATAGAGCCAGCATCTACTGTCAAGTTACCTGCTCTGCCAAAGCCTTGATTACTGACGCTAATTTCCGCACCATCTTGAACAGTTAATCTTCCTGTAATAATCGTCAAGTCACCAGCACTACCAGAACCTTCGCTAGCAGCGAACAAACTACTAGGAGCAATTTGACCTTTCTTATCTATACCAGTGCCACTCACAACTACAGAATCAGGGGCATCTATATATAAAGTCCCCGCCTCACCCAGGCTACCAGCTATTGCTGCAACTGACATCCTGGCACCATCTTTAACAACTAGACGCTGAGTTTTGATGATTATGTCTCCTCCCCGGCCTGTCACAGAAACGCCATCTTGTCCTCTACTCTGAGAAATCAGTCCACTGGGAAAATCAAGATTATCTTTGACTGTGAAACCAATTGCTTCTATAGATTCATCGGCATTTACGCTCAATCTTCCCCCATCGCCAGCACTAAGAGTAGAAGTTGTCATTTGCCCTCCGTCACGGAGAATTACTTTCTTAGTATCAATGTGCATTTCTCCAGCATCACCAGCATCCTTTTGTGTACTAAAACTGCGAACCCTTAAGCTAGAATATAAATTTCCGCCTCCTACTATCTCTACAAATTCATCGGCATCAACAGTTAAACTCCCTCCCTGTCCAACGCCTTCAGTAGAAGCTTCTATCATTCCACCTTCATAAACTAACAACCGCTTCGTTTCAATTATTATGTTCCCTCCTACTTTACTGCTATTAGTTAAGGTAAATAGTCTAGAGTCACCATTGACTTCTACAGATTCAGATCCTTTGATTATTAAAGGTTGACCTGAGTTATTTCCATTGGTTGTCCCTCCTACTTGTGAAACATTTTTGATTACAATATTCCTGCCATAAAACTGAATAGCTCCACTGCCTTCACCCTCTGTAAAAATATAGCTGTTTTTTATTTCAATATCTTGGAAGTTCTGTGAGCTAGCATACCCTAATGCCCAGCCTTGGGTCAGTGGAGTTAGTGTAACTAAACTATTGTTAGTAACACTTCCTAGCTCGATTCGACCTGCTGGTGCTTCTATTTCACTAGCATTTATGAATATATCACCACCTAAAAAAGCTAAGGTTTCACGAGGTGAAACACTGAGTGTAGACTCATTAATTTGAATTGGTTTAGCAGTTTGCCCAAATTGCAATCCCACAGGAACCTTTTCAGTCAGTAGAGGTGGTTTCTGGGTATCAGTAGCACTAAATTCAGTTCCATCAGCAAAAAGCATTTTACTAGCTGTGCTGGCTATAAAAGAACCATTAATATTTAATGAAGCATTTACACCGAAAATAATGCCGTTGGGATTAATCAAAAACAGGTTGGCAGAACCTGTTGTTTGAAGTGAACCATTTATGTGAGAGCTTAAATTACCTGTGACACGGCTAATAATATTCTTAATATTTGAATTGTTTTCAAAGGAAGCTGTTCCTTTTTCAGGTACAGAAAATTCTTGAAAACTATGAAACAGGTTACTTCCTACTTGTTTACCATCAGTAATAGTGAAGTTTAGTTTATCAGGACTTTCAACCTTAGTGCCTAAAGTATTGTCGGCAGTAATTTGTGCGTAGGTTATATCATTGGTTTTTACAAAGCATATAAATATCAAACTTAATGCCGAAAGATGCAAAATTTGCTTTTCCATAAAAATTTAAATTTATATAGTCATACTTTTAGAAAAGTGCGTACACACTACTTATATAAAACAATAAGTAAGGTTAATCAATAAATTAACCTCACTTCGCTCCAAGCATGACTTTATATAGTAATGTAATTATAATTTAGTCAGAAATCTCATAAGAATATTAAAGCATATCAAATATTTGTTTCGCAAGTGGCGTTGGGCATTGTCCACCATATCATGGTTTTGGTGGGCAATGCCCACCCTACGGATACTACATATACTGAGATGTTTTCATAAATCAAATCGGATTCCTATATATATAGGACTTACGCAAGTGTCATCATCACACTAACTGTAGGGTGCGTCAGACCCAATAATCTCGTACAAATTAAGAAATATTCCACATCTGACGCACCCTACTATTGTTCCAGTTGCGTAAGTCCTGATATGGTTAGGCAAAACCACTTAAAAATCTATTTTGCCTATTAATTCCTAATTGCTCCTAGTTTTAGGAGCAATAGCTTTGTCAAAAATAGAGGTAATCTAGCTTTTGCTTAAATAGTTTGAGACTACCAGATTTTTGACTACTGGGAAAAACCGAAAAACCGCCATAAAGTAGATAAGAAACTATAAATTCTTGTGAGAAATCTTTCATATTTGTTTGTTAGAGTTGCTCCTGGCGAACAGGTTCCACTCAGGCAATATCCAATTTCACCATTACTTAAGGGGCATTTTAGCTGACCCTTGGGGCATATCTCTGAGAAACTGGATACTGGTTCTTCCCTATTAACATCCATTAAAAGTTTAGCGTTAAGTTCTTTTCCTATATTGAATAAATTTTCACTACTTGCCTTTATAGATGAGGCTGGAAGGAGGATTTCTGAGTCAGTCAATTTTGACGTAACCTGTGGCATTGGTGTTTGAACTTCTTCAGCCATAGCCATAGAGCTAAAGAAGAACATAAATGAAAAGGTGAAGGAGATTACAAAAGCAAGTGTACGTTTCATTGTTTATTTGCTCGTTATAGATAATTGGGTTGATACTGCAAAAGGCAAAAATTCTATAAAATTGACACTTCCGTGGTTTCAAACAGTCGTATTTTTTCTTCTTTGAGATTAATTTCTAGATACTAGGAAATATCTCATTTTTGGTTTTAAGCATTATCGTAATATGTAGATTTAATCCTCCTTGGTACTTGGCTTTACTTGCTGTTTACAGTATGTTGGATAGTTCAACTGAATAGTTGAGTTAAATTCAGGACTTTCAAAATTCAGGTAAATTCAGGTAAAATAAGGATAATTTAGATTCATACTTCTTGCTCAACCTTTAAGATTTTTAAATTAATTTAAAATGTACTTCTTATGAACTTCAACTTGGATGAAGCAATAAAAACTGTAAATCAAGTAGTGTTTATCAAAGAAAAGAGAAAGTTAACAGATGTAGAAATTTTAGTTTTCAAAGGAGCTTGGCATAGACAAGAGTACGATCAGATTGCTGCCCAGAATCAATACACAACAAGTTACATAAGTCAAGATGTTGCTCCTAAACTTTGGAAGCTTTTGACAGACTCTTTAGGAGAGAAAGTCAAAAAAAGCAACTTTAAAGAAGCCTTAAAGCGCTATTGGGAACAACAACAATTAGGGAATATTTTACTAGAACAAGCCCCAATTAACTTTGAAAGTCCTGAAATAATTTACAATGTCACAGCTTATGAACAAAGTTTGGCTATTCAACAAAAGCCATCACTTCTAACTCCTGATATCTATGTAGAGCGCCCACCCATTGAATCTATTTGCTATAAAACCCTGTTGCAACCGGGATCGCTGATTCGCCTGAAAGCTCCCAGGTTGATGGGTAAAACATCTTTAATGACTAGGGTGCTGGCGCAGGTGGCTGAAGATGGCTACCGGACTGCAAGTTTAAGCTTTGGGCTGGCAGATAGAAGAACCCACTTCACCAACCTCAATAAATTCCTGCGTTGGTTTTGCTTGAATCTCAGTCGAGAGCTAAAATTGCCGAGTGAGTTGGATGAATACTGGGATGAGGAAGGGATAGGAGCTAAGGTCAGTTGTACAACCTACTTGGAAGAATATCTGCTGGCGCAAGCAGACAGTCCTTTGGTTTTATGCTTAGATGATGTAGATTTGCTTTTTCCCTATCCAGAAATTTACGAAGACTTTTTTGGGCTACTGCGATCGTGGTATGAGAAAGCAAGAAGCCGCCAAACTTGGAAAAAATTGCGGCTGGTACTTGTCTACGGGACAGATGTTTACATCGAACTGAATATTAATCAATCTCCCTTTAACGTGGGATTGCCCATTGAGTTACCAGATTTCACCCACTCTCAGCTACAAGACTTGGCTCTACAACATGGCGTAGAGGTTGATACAGATGAAGTTGAAATATTAATGAACTTAGTGGGGGGACATCCTTATCTTTTAGAATTGACTTTAGCTCATCTTAAAAGTTATCCAGGCATTACCCTTAAGGAAATTTTGGCAACGGCGACGACAGAAGCGGGAATTTATGCTCACCATCTGCGGGATTTCTGGTTAAATCTGCAAGAGCATCCAGATTTGGCTTTGGCTTTTAAAAAAGTAGTTACTTCTAATAGTCCTGTACAGCTAGAACCTATGCAGGCTTACCAGTTACAGAGTATGGGGTTAGTTAAACTTACTGGCAATGAGGTAGAGCCTCGGTGTTATTTGTATCGCCAATATTTCTCTGAGCGCTTGGGGAATAGGCTTGAGACTGTCAAAAGCTAATTTTTGATTTGTGCGATCGCCTAATAATGTTTCCATATAACTATCATGGTGCGTTACGATGGTAACGCACCATGTATGCTAAAAGATAAGCGATCGCCTACACTGGATAGCTAGTTATGTCAACCAAACGTAAGCCTTGCTGGCTGACTTCCTTCCATTTGGCAGAGAAGCCCTTCCAGTCGCTATTCCACAAATAATATCCATCTTTACCAGCTCGGAACGCTCCAATAAAGAACCGTTTACCGTTCTGTACATAGGAATCTAGGCTAATTAGACGTAAGCCTTGCTTACTCAATTCCTCCCACTTAGCGATGAAAGCAGCCCATTCATAGGAATATAGAGCATAAGCATCAGTGCCAGAACCAAACACCCCATTAAATAACTGCTTACCACCCTGAGAATAGGTCGATACGTCAATCAATCGCAGTCCCTTCTTGCTTTCTGCCTCCCACTTAGCAGTGAATGCTTGCCAGTCCATACCAACCCACAGAGCATAAGGGTAGGTTCCAGCACGGAATACACCAGCATAGAGTTGTTTGCCTCCCTCAAAGTAGGTTTGCAAGTTAATCAAGCGGAGTCCCTTTTTGCTCAGTTCTTCCCACTTAGCCTTGAAATTGTCCCACTCTACGCCAACCCAGAGAGCGTGAGCATCTGTGCCGGCGCGGAAAACTCCAGAGTATAGCCGTTTATTTCCATCAACAAAAGTTTCTAGATCCACAAGCCGGAGTCCAGCATTAGATAGTTCTTTCCACTTAACCAAGAAGCTATCCCAATCTCCTACCCAAAAAGCGTGGGGGTCATTTCCAGCACGGAAAACACCAACATAATTTCTGGGACTGACAGGTGCGGTGGGGATCAGACCAGGAGCGTCTACCACCCATTGATATTTAACGGTGTATATCCCTCCGTGTCCTGTGAAGGTTAATGTACCAGGAGATGAAAGGCTGTTCCACCCTGATCTGTTAAGGTAAGCTGTCCCTTCTGCCGTTGGTAGATTAATGAGGGCAGCTCTGGGCGCAAAGATATCATCTTTAGCTAAATCGGTGAGCCACTGTACAAACTTGTCCAGAACCCAGCCAAGGAATTTTCCTAAAACTTTGCCAATGATAGCCCCTATTGCACCACCTATGCCCCCGCCAGCAGCAGTCAGAGCATCTTCAATCCTGCGTTTGATTTCAGGGCCAGCTTTTTCCCAAGCATCTGTGAGAAAATCGGCAAACCCTCCCCAATCAATTTCGGCAAGATAGAGGATAGCTGCATAGTTTTTAGGCCAAAAAGAGGTCTTAGTGGTGTCAAATTGGTAGAACGTCTTACCTGGGAGGGGATAACTGACGACCGGATTATCCTTTTCATCAAAATCCCCTTCTTTGTCTTTTACATCAAAAGGTTTGATTTTAAAGACATTCCCAGTTTCGTCTATTACCATGCCTCCGATTTGGATTTCGTCATCCCCTGCTTCTGATCCAAATAAGCCGTCGGTTTCGTCAACGCACTTAACTTCGGTAATGTGAAATCCAACTGATTTGACTTTCGCCTGAGATGTCCCGCCACTAAGTGCTTGTATGGCGATAGGTTCTGCAACTGCGGAAACAATATTTTGAGTTAGAGGCAGCGTCTCAATCTGTATGACTGCATCAAGAAGCTTGGCGGAATTGAGCTGTAATGCAGGTAGACGGGTAGCAGTAAAACCTTGTTGAGCGTAGTCGTCAAGACTAAGAGAAGCGTAACGCCCAAAAGATAATTGTCGCTCGGCAGTTGGCTGGGCAGCAATAGCTCTGGCTATTGATTGATACCCCAGTCTTTTTTCTGGTTTGAGTGTCGCAATTGCCAATCGGAAACTTTCTTCGACACTATCCTGTGCAAATGGCTTATCTTGTCTGTTTGCAGCTGCCAAGAAGGAGTATTGCAGCCCTTGCAACACATCTTCAGCGATTTTTTGTAATTCGCTATCGCTAAAACTATCAACGGATTGGCGCTCTATCGTGTTAGCAATTACCATTGTCTGTAATATTCCTTTGTTTAATGGTTGTTTGAGAAAATATTGTTAAGATTTAGTCTGTTGCAGCAAAAACTTAGCTTGCTTGCCGAAATACGGTAGCGAGACTTAAGAATGGCGATCGCCTGTCTGCAATTAGTGCTAAACTTAGATGCGATCGCTGTTCGGCTTGGGTTTAAGCTTTTCCTTGACCGCTCATAATGTCAGTATGTCTGATAACTCAATTCAATAGTTGAGTCCAATTCAGGAGTATCAAAAAAAAATAAATTAGTTAAATTCAGGTAATTTCTGGCTAATACCATTTTACGGAATGCCTGATACAGATACATGAGTAGGGGCGCACAGCACAGCTTCCCTACAGCCAATTCGTCCCACCGTAGGCGATCGCTCTGGTAAAATTATCGAAGCCCAAGGCTGGCAAGTAGACCGCAATGGTAACTTGGTTCTTGTTGCACACACACCTAATCTAACTCCACACAACTCAATGCTTAATTCGTCGGCTTGTGCAACCTTGGGGGGGGTAGAGAGGAGAATTGTTAGCAACTTATTTAATTTGCAGAAGATTCAGGTGATTGCACTTCTTGCGGGTTTTGGTCTGATGATGTAGGTTGTTCTCTAGTAGGTTGAGAGGTTTCGCCATTGTTAGTGACTGAAGGGGCTGAGTTAAATTCCCTTCTGCGTCTTCTATTGTTTGTTGGAGGCGAGGAGGAATTCTCAGTCGATGATGAAGTTGATTCTGTGGTTGATGGAGTAGGGATGTTTTCGTTAGTTCCGGTGAGTGACCTTCTTCTGCGGTTAGTTACTTGAGTCGAAGTATTGCTAGATTCAGCATTTCTTTGCTCTTCTTGTCTTTTTTTCTCTGCTTGTTCCACTTGACGAGAACGTTGCGAATCCCTGATTAATACATAATCAGCCGCAATAGTAACTCCCCGCCTACCAGCTGCACTTTCCTTTAGTTTCCATTTTCGCGCTTGTGCCAAATGTTCTGCGTCTAATCTACCATTACCGCTAGAACTCACCAATCTAACATCAATAACGTTTCCCTGTGCATCTGTATCAACTTTTACTACTATTCTCCCTTTAACCCCTCTCTTTCTCGCCCATTCTGGATAACTACTATCACACTGACGACAAGCAGCACGACCCTCAAGTTTGTCACTATTAAATCTTAAGTTAGGAGTTGTTGGTGCTGTTGCGATTCGTGAACCACTACCACTACCGTTACCACTACCGTTACCACTACCAGTACCGCTACCAGTACCGCTACCAGTACCGCTACCGCTACCAGTACCGCTACCACCGCCACCATTACCAGATATTCCTGTTGAGTTCGATGTTACTCCACCATTATTTCTATTCGTCGTACCTTGAGAAGGTTGTGAAACCCCTTGATTTGTTCGATTATTTCTAATTCCTGCTAGCAATTTATCAACATTGGTACTTGCTTGTGGATTAGCTTGTATCGTTGTGCTGTTTGTAGGTGATGTTTGAGTTAGTATATTTTGGGGTTCAGGCGCTTTAGCTTGGGGCTGAGGTTCTGATGTTCTTTGTGAGGGTAAAGGTTGAAGTGGCTCTATTTTTGATGGTGGTTTTTCGACAACGCTAGATGGTTGAGTAGCAACTGGTGGATTTTGTGGTGATGGTGCTGGAATTTGAGATACAGCAGCAGGGCTTTTGATACTCGACCCACCACCACCGCCGCCACCAGAGGAGCTATTTGAAGTCGTTAAAATCTGAGATTTTTCAGGAATCTCAGGTTTTGGTGGTTCTACTTCTTGTGTAGGTTCCGGTTCTGAGGGAGTTTCTACAAGAGTTACTTCTAGGGGTTCTTCTGCAAATTCCGGCACTTTGAACAGTAGATTACCAACGCCAGAGACTAGCAAACCTATATGCAGAGCTAACGAGCCTAGCAAGCTATAAACTAAAAAAGTTTTGATAGTCTTTAATTCTTGTTCTCGCTGCCCTACAGCAGTGCCGGAAAAGCTCATATTTATTGCTATGTATTCTCAGTAACTTTGAGAGGATATCAAGAAGTATATGCAATTGTCAATCATCTATTTGATATGTATTTGCTTAAGTCAATAGCGATCGCATCTAAAATAACGTGAGTTCGACAAGCGTTGTTTTGACCTCACCCCCAACCCCTCTCCTACGAGGAGAGGGGAGTAAGACGGTGTTTTTTCGCCTCCTTCTCCTGACGGAGACGCTACGCGAAGGCCTTTTAGGAGAGGGAGGTTGGGAGGGAGAGGTTCATCGAACTCACGTTAAAAGACTACCAATTTCCCAGGCTTTTACCCTAATCGTCACCTCATCAAAAGATGACTTTTGAGCTAAGATTAGGAATTGATTGACAAAGATTTTCATTTATTCTAGAGTGTTTTGATATCTTATCTCATTTAACTTGGGACTTACGCAAGTGTCATATTCAAACTAAATGTGGGGTGCATCAGCCCCAATAATTTCGTACAAATTAGAGGATTTTTCACATCTGACGCACCCTACCCAGTGCCAGTTGCGTAAGTCTTGTAACTGAATAAGACACAAACCAAAATGACTTAACCAAATGATTCATTGAGGCTAGGTAGAGGGCAAAGGAAGTCTAGCTGGCATTTCCATAACCGTATTCCTGACTCCAAACATGGATCATTCTGCTTTGTATTGTCAGTTTTGAGTAAGTTAATTTCATCTAAAAGCTTGAGAAGTGGTACATGGACATCAAAAATTTGTTCATAGCTGGTGGTGTAGTGATGTGGCCACTGCTGGCTGCATCAGTAGTTGCGATCGCGTTAATTGCTGAACGCATCAGATTTTGGTTGAAAGTGAGTAGCCGTCAGCAAATAGTGGTCAGGGATGTATTAAAGCTATATCGCCAGGGGAATGTAGTTAGTACAATTGATGCCTTGCGAAAGAATGCAGATTTACCAATTGCCAGGATTTTTTTAACAGCCTTGGAATTAGAAGAACCAAACCCAGAAGAATTTCGTTTGGCGTTGGAGAGTGAAGCACAGGCGGAAATTCCCCTACTTAAAAGGTTTACCACCATTTTCGACACAATTATTTCTCTTGCTCCTTTGCTGGGGTTGCTGGGAACAGTGTTAGGTTTAATCACTTCTTTTGCCTCTTTGAATCTTGGTGATGTTGGGGGAACAAAAACGGCAGGAGTAACTAGCGGTATTAGTGAAGCTTTAGTTTCCACAGCCGCAGGTTTAATTGTGGCAATTTTCACGCTCTTGTTCTCCAATACGTTCCGAGGACTTTACCAACGACAAATGGCTTTGATTCAGGAATACGGCGGACAGTTAGAACTGTTGTACCGTCGCCGCTACGAACAGGGAGAAAAAGCGTATGCGTCTACAAGATGAGCCAGATATCCCAGCACAAATTAACATTGTGCCGATGATTGATGTGATATTTGCGATTTTGACATTTTTTATCATGTCAACTTTGTTTTTAACTCGTTCCGAGGGTTTACCAGTTAACTTACCCAAAGCCGCAACGGGGAAAACAGACCGTCCAGCACAGGTAACAGTGACGATTAATAAGACTGGAGAAATATTTCTGAACAAGGAAGCGATTAGTTTAGAACAATTGGAAGCCGGAGTCAGACAAAAGATAGAACCCCAACAACAGTTACTGGTGGTACTCAATGCTGATGAGGGAGTTAATCACGGTAAAGTTGTGGCGGTGATGGATAAAGTTCGGCGGGTTGAGGGAGCAAAGTTAGGTATAGCTACGCGCAAATAGTAAAGATAGGGGACAGGTTACAGGTTACAGGTGAGTCCAGTCCTGTAGGTGGGTTTCCCGCCATAGGGAACTGGCGAACCCGGAGGGTGACAGAGTTAAAAGTCTTGGCTATTGCTAAATAGCAGGTTACAGGTGACAGGTTACAGGTGACAAGCACAGCATTACCTAGAAACAGAAAGACTCTGAAAATATAACTACGGTCAGCAAAAATACCGTTAGAAAAGATTACATAAAATGTTTTTTACGGCTAAAACTCAGCTTGGAATTCCTTTAGACTGGCAGAAACAATTAAAAAGATTGATTCCGTTTCTACTCAGTATCATATTTACGTTGGTAGTAAGTAGCCAAAGTATCAGCTCTGCACCCAAAAATACAGAAATTCTTTGGGACACCTACGGTATACCTCATATTTATGGTAATAACGTCCAAGGTGCTTTTCAAGCATTTGGTTGGACACAAATGCAAAGTCATGGTAACTTACTTTTGCGCCTCTACGGACAAGCAAGAGGAAGAGCAGCCGAATACTGGGGAGAAGAATATCTAGATTCAGACAAATGGGTACTGTCAATGGGTGTACCCAAAAGAGCGATCGCTTGGTATAAAGCACAAAGTGGTGCATTTCGCAACTATATCAATGCTTTTACCGATGGAATTAATACCTATGCCAAACAGCATCCTGATTTAATTGATCCTGAAGTCAAAGTAGTATTACCTGTCACGCCGGAAGATGTGTTGAGCCATTTGCAAAGGGTACTGCTGTTTACCTTTGTAGTTGATTCTGCAAGAGTGGCACAGATGAGCCAGACAAATTCTGCTCCAGGTTCTAATGCTTGGGCGATCGCACCAAAAAGGTCGGCCAGTGGTAAAGCAATGCTGTTAGCTAACCCTCATCTACCTTGGGGAGATTTATTCTTATGGTACGAAGCGCAAATTACCGCACCGGGAATTGATGCTTATGGGGCGACATTGGTAGGTATTCCCGTATTAGCGATCGCCTTCAACGATAACTTAGGTTGGTCTCACACTGTCAACACTCATGATGGCTGGGATGCTTACGAACTCAAATTACAAAAAGACGGCTATCTTTTTGATGGCAAAGTTCGCCCCTTTGAAACAGCAAGCTTCCTCTTAAAGGTAAAACAGAAAAATGGCTCTTTACGCGAACAAATATTCACAGTTAAAAGTTCTGTTCATGGGCCTGTAGTCAGCCAGAAAGATGGTAAAGCCTTAGCAGTGCGTGTCGTTGGTCAAGACAGTTCTGGTATTTTACAACAATGGTGGGATATGGCCAGAGCCAAAAATCTCAACCAATTTCAGAGGGCTTTGCAAACTCTGCAACTGCCTATGTTTACTGTCATGTATGCTGACCGTGAGGGGCATATTATGCACCTGTTCAACGGCCAGGTTCCCGTGCATCAACAAGGAGACTTTGCATACTGGCAAAGTATTGTCCCTGGTGATACATCCAAAACTTTATGGACAAAAATTCACCCCTATCAAGATTTACCCAAAGTAATTGATCCTGCTAGTGGTTGGTTGCAAAATGCTAATGACCCACCTTGGACTACAACATTTCCCACCGCCATCAAAGCTGAAAATTACCCCCCCTATATGGCTCCACGGGGGCCAATAGATTTCCGGGCGCAGAATTCTGCCAAAATGTTAGCCGGGGATGACAGTATTTCCTTTGAGGAAATGATTGCCTACAAGCATTCTACCCAGATGGAGTTAGCACAAAGAATTCTAGATGATTTGATTCCTGCTGCACAAAAACAAGGAGATGAATTAGCACGTCGCGCCGCCGATGTTCTAGCCGCATGGGATCGACAGGCAAATGCAAATAGCAGAGGTGCTGTACTGTTTAGCTTCTGGGTTAACAATATAGATTTAGATAAAGTGTTTAGCACTCCTTGGCAAGAAAAATCACCAATCACCACACCCGACGGTTTAGCCGAGCCTCAAAGTGCAGTCAAAACCTTATCAGATGTCGCAGCAAAAGTAGAGAAGACCTATGGAGCCTTAGATGTAGCTTGGGGTGATGTGTTCCGACTCCGGTATGGCGGTTTAGATTTGCCAGCCAATGGTGGCGAAGGAGATAAAGGTATTTTCCGCGTCGTAACTTTTGCCCCGACAGATAATGGACGCTTTCAAGCAGTTCATGGTGACTCTTACGTTGCTGCTGTGGAGTTTTCCCAGCCAGTAAAAGCAAAGGCTCTCACCAGCTATGGTAATGCTACTCAACCTAATTCATCCCATGTTGGCGACCAACTGCAACTTTTTGTGCGTCAACAGTTACGTCCAGTTTGGCGAACCAGACAGGAGATTACAGCCCATTTGGAGGAACGCACAGTCCTTTAAATCAGTTATCAGTTATCAGTTATCAGTCCTAACGGCGTATGGTGGGGGATAAAGAAGCGCCACCCTACGCTTTCCACCAATTGATGTGGTGTTTCCCCAAGGATTTAACTGATAACGGGACTTAAACATTCTTGAGGCATAAACAAGGCTCAAACCTATACAGGGCAAGGGAAATACACCGAAGGCTCAAAAATGCCTCAAACCCAGATATATTAAGAAACAGGTTAAAACGATGTCAAAGTCTTTTGGTGTATACGTTTGATGTTTTTTTCAGCCTATTTTTTGTCTAAGTCCCAATAACTGTTCACTGATAACTGTTCACTGATAACTGTTCACTGATAAAAGAGTACGCACAGGAGAAAATTGATAATTCAGCACTGCGGACAGTCTCAATTAGAAGGCAGAAAATATTTTTTTGATGCAGCACAAAGACAATGGCAACTACAACCTTACCTAAAGGTATAAAAAAAACACAAATACCACATTTATTAGGTATTATTCTGGGACTATTTATCCTGCTAATCTGCTTAGTGTATAGTGTTACTCTGGGTGCAGCGCAAATACCTCTGGAAGAGATTCTGGCATCGTTTGTCACCTTTGACGGTTCCTATAATCACTTAGTAATTCAGACGGTGAGATTACCGCGATCGCTCATTGCTGTTATTGTAGGGGCAGCCTTGGCAGTTGCTGGGGCTTTAATGCAAGGTTTGACACGCAACCCCCTAGCAGATCCAGGTATTTTAGGCATTGAGTCAGGAGCAGCGCTGGCTGTAGTTGCCACAATTTTTGTCTTTGGCAGTTCTAGTGTGAGTGTTTTAACCATTGTCGCCTTGTTGGGAGCCACAGCCACAGCAATTTTAGTCTATGGTCTTGGTTGTTTGGGAAGAGGAGGAGCTACCCCACTAAATCTGACAGTGGCTGGTGCAGCGCTCACAGCTATGGTTTCTTCCCTCACGACGGCTATCCTCATTGTCAGTCAAAGAACATTAGATGAAATTAGATTTTGGTTAGCTGGTTCATTGTCTGGCCGCGATATCAATATCCTCTTACAAGTATTGCCTTTCATTGTGATGGGATTAGTAGTTGCTTTTACCCTGGGTAAGCAAATTACCACCATGAGTCTCGGTGAAGATGTGGCACAAAGCTTAGGTCAACAAACAGCTTGGGTCAAAATTATCACTGCTATCAGCGTAGTTTTACTGGCGGGAGGTTCAGTAGCCCTAGCCGGGCCAATTGGTTTTGTTGGTTTAGTAGTGCCTCACATGGTGAGATTTTTTGTTAAAACCGATTATCGTTTGATTTTGCCTTATTCGGCAATTTTAGGGGCAATTTTATTGCTAATTGCAGATATTGTTGCCCGTGTCTCATTCAAACCCCATGAATTGCCTGTTGGTGTGATGACAGCAATAGTTGGCGCTCCTTTTTTTGTCTACTTGGCTAAATCAAAGGTAAAAAAATGAAGGTTGATCGGCTAGTCATTCGTTCCCAGAAGATATCCTTCCAGATAGACCGACTTGTACCATTAGTGCTGCTTTGTTTGGCAGGCTTGATTATGGTAGCAATGGTGATGAATATAGGAAGAGGTGAATATCCGATCTCGCCCTGGGATATTGTCAAAACTGTATTAGGGTTAGATACAGGCAACCCAGACCATGCCTTCGTGATTTACAATCTCCGTCTACCCCGTACCCTTGTAGCTGTGATGGTGGGAGCGGGACTGGCTATTTCTGGCACTATCTTTCAAGCAATTGTGCGTAATCCATTAGCTGATCCAGGTATTATTGGTATTAATGCCGGAGCCAGCTTGGCAGCAGTGACAGTAATTATCTTATTTCCGGGGACACCAACCTATTTTTTGCCTTTATCAGCCTTTTTTGGGGCTTTGCTGATGGCTACTTTAATTTACTCACTAGCTTGGAACAATGGAAGCTCCCCTCTGCTGTTTATTTTAATGGGCGTGGGATTGTCTGCGATCGCCACTGCTTTTACTAGTTTGTTGATTACCTTTGGCGAAATTTATCACGTTAGTGAGGCTCTGGTGTGGTTGGCTGGGAGTGTCCACGCACGCACCTGGGAGCAAGTTTTTTCTTTATTGCCTTGGTTGCTAGTTTTGATCCCGATGGCGTTGATATTAGCAAGGCATTTGAACGCCTTAAATTTGGGAGATGATGTTGCTAAAGGTTTAGGTACTCATGTGGAATGGCAACGTGGTTTACTCTTGCTGGTGGGTGTAGCCTTAGCAGGTACATCAGTCGCCACTGCGGGGATGATTGGTTTTGTGGGTTTAATTGCTCCTCATATAGGCAGACAGTTAGTAGGCCCAAACCATCAAGGATTGATTCCTACCGCCGCACTTTTGGGTGGAATGTTTGTTGTGATGGCAGACTTTTTAGGACGAACTTTGTTTGCACCAATCGAAATTCCCTGTGGAGTAGTGACTGCTGCTGTTGGCGCTCCCTATTTCCTGTATTTGCTCATTACTAACCGCAAAAAATAAACCAGGAAAATATCACGTATGAAAGGACTATCAACCAAAATTTTGTCTTTAGCTTACGATGGTGTGACAATTATCCGTGACTTGGATTTGGCAATCCCATCTGGAAAAATTACCGCCTTGGTTGGTGCTAATGGTTGCGGTAAATCAACCCTCTTAAGAGGATTAGCCAGATTGCTGAAACCTTGTGGCGGTACAGTATATCTAGATGGAGAGTCTATTTTAAAGCTTTCCACCAAAAAAGTCGCACAGCAGTTAGGTATTTTACCCCAGAGTCCCACCGCCCCAGAAGGGTTAACAGTAAGAGATTTGGTAGCACAAGGACGATATCCCTATCAAAATTGGTTGCAGCAGTGGTCAGCAAAAGATGAAAAAATTGTCCAACAGGCACTTGAGACTACAGACTTGTTAAATTTAGCAGATAGAGCGTTAGATACCTTGTCTGGTGGACAACGACAACGCGCTTGGATTGCAATGACACTTGCACAAGATACAGATATTTTACTATTGGATGAGCCGACTACTTTTTTAGATTTAGCACATCAAATAGAAGTTCTAGATTTGTTGTATGAGTTGAACCAAAATCAGGAAAGAACTATTGTCATGGTACTGCATGATTTGAATCAAGCTTGTCGTTATGCAGATTATTTGGTGGCGGTGAAACAAGGTCGAATTTTTACGGCTGGCGAACCTAAACAGGTAATGACTGAGGAGATGGTACAAGAGGTTTTTGGGTTAGAATGTCGTATTGTTGCTGACCCACTTGTAGGAACACCTATGTGTGTACCGATAGGGCGAAAAGCCAGAAAAAATTAAAGAAACTAGAGGATTTAGCTTTTTATTTACACAGTTATTGCTAAAGTTAATAATGATAAATAAACGCTGGTATCAATATATCAAATTATTTTTGATAGTCACCTTAAGTGTAACTTTTTTAAAAGGTTGCTATAGTTTGTTACCTCAACAAATATACTCTAATAATCTCAATTCAATAGTATCAGAATGTCGAAAAATTAAGCATGAATTGGGAGAAACCTGTATTCCTCTCAATCCACAACGAATTATAGTTACTGATCAAGAAAGTTTAGAATCTTTAGTAGCTTTGGGTTTAAAACCAATAGCGACAACAATCGCAAATCGAGTCGGTAGTAAAGCAAGTATATTAGAGGGTAAAATTGATGGAATTACTTATTTAGGAAAGGAAAGCCAGATAAATATTGAAAAAATTGTCAAATTAAATCCTGATTTAATTTTAGGTTTGTGGATTAGCCCTCAAGAATATAATTTATTTTCTCAAATAGCTCCAACAGTTTCCATAGGTTTTACACAAACAGGTTGGAAAACAACTTTTAAACAAATTGCTGAAGCAGTAGATAAAAAGCAAGAAGCAGCAAAAGCCCTGGAGCAATATCAACAAAGAATTGAAAAGTTAAAACTAGCTTTTGCTCAAAAATCAGAAAAACCAGAGATTTCTGTGATGCGGTTTTATACAGACCTGAAATTTACTCAGTATCTCAATCAAAAATCATTCCCTGTAAGTATCTTAGAAGAATTAGAACTATCTATTCCTCTTGCACAACGTCAAATTAATAGTTCAAATGTAGGTTATGAAAATGTTAGTTTAGAGCGTGTAGACTTGCTAGAAGCAGATGCAATGTTTATAGCCCTAGATCCAGGTGCAGAAGAAAATTTTCTAAAATATAAAAATAGTCCTTTATGGCAAACATTAAATGTAGTTCAAAAAAATCAAGTATATACTGTTGATTCTAGTTACTGGATTTTTGGCACTGTACTGTCCGCAAACGCCGTTTTAGATGACATTGTTAAATATTTATTGTCAGCTTCGTAAGAGTCCATTTATAAAGTAAATATTAAGTAGGGGAGGCAAAAAGCAGTGTGGATATTCCTCCTGCTTTATTGCCGTTGTGTTACGGCTATGTCAGGATTTGAGCGTTGGCGAAATGAGGAATTAGCCGTAACGCACCAGCAAATATGATGTGTTAAGCGCTGCTTTAACGCACCCGACAATTTAAGGTTTACTTTATAAATCATCTCTAAAACTAGAGAATTTAATTTAATCCAGGTAGCTTATAAATGGCACAACAATTAATTTCTCCCCAATTGTGTAACTTTATCAAAGAAATATTTACACAAGCTCAAAATACTTTAGATAGTTTTTATACTGACTGCATTATTTTGACTCAGCCTCCTGATGGTGCTGAAATTATCTCACTTTGTGATTACTTACAACCAGACAAACTTTTAGCTGCTATCAAAGCCAGACCTGAATACGCCAAAACCCAAGATATTCGCATTGCTGCATCTATTTGGAACAAAGTTTATAGCTGGAAAACATTACCGGGTGTTTTAGCTTTGATGACTTGGGCTGGTGTAGGGCTAGATGCTTCTCATGAAAATGTCAGTTTTGTTTTGGAAAACGGTCAACCCAAAGCGCTATGGGTTCACGATCTCAGCCGTACTGTAATTTATCCTCAGCGCTTGTCTATTCCCATCCCCGAAGACTATCCAGGCAAAATAGTAAATAGCGTGGATGCTTTACACGAAGCTGTATTCACTGGCTTATTCTTACGCAATTTAGCACCAATGATTGAGTGCGTTCATCGTTTAACCAAACTCTCCAAAAAAACTATGTGGGGGAATGCAGTTAACGCCTCTGAAGGACAGTTTGCCGAACTGAGCAAATGCACTAGCCTAGAAGCAATACAAACAGATTATTCGGTCTTATATGAACAACCTTACAGTTCAGTCATGCCAGGGCGTAATCCTCTTTACAACTTGGTACGCACGGAAAAACTCAATGAACCAGGTTTACCCAATAAATTCACAGTTAGACTTACTTGCTGCTTATATATTTTAATTCCTCCTGATGATGGAAAGTGTGCTAACTGTCCTTTGATAGAAATGCAGGAACGACTTGCTCTTATTCAAGAAGATTTGGCTGAAGATAGCTGAATTGAAACTAATAGGACTTACGCAACTGGTACAATATCAGGGTGCGTCAGATGTGGAAAATCCTTAAATTTGTACGAAATTATTGGAGCTGACGCACCCTACTGGACTGACACAGCTAAAATGTTGCATTATAAATTTCTTGTGGGATGGGCTTCTAGCCCGTCCGGTGCGGGCAGGATGCCCACACCACAAGAGTTTATTTATGCACTACTTTAGTCGTGTCACACCACTACAGTTAGTTTGATTATGACACTTGCGTAAGTCCTAACTAAATCTAACTACTCAACAATATTACAAATGCCACAACAACCAAACCCTGCCAGTATGCGTAATTTTATGATCGTCTGGCTTGGTCAGCTAGTGTCTACTATTGGTAGCAGCATGACGAATTTTGCCATTGAAATTTGGGCATGGCAAATTACAGGTCAAGCAACTACAATTGCTTTAGTGGGTTTTTTCAGTTTGCTTCCCAGTATAATCATTACCCCCATCAGTGGTGCGATTGTAGACCGCTTTAATAGAAAATTATTAATGATGGTAGGGGACACAGTAGCAGTTTTTACTACTATTATTCTTTTGTTACTTTACCTGACTAATAATTTACAAATTTGGCATTTTTATCTAACAGGCGCTATTGTCGGGACTTTCAATCAGTTTCAATCTTTAGCATACTCTTCATCTGTATCGCTGATGATTCCTAAAAAACACTATACCCGCGCTAGTAGTCTAGAATTTTTATCTAGTTATGGAAGCAATATTATTGCACCAGCTTTGGCTGGATATCTTTACACAATTATTGGTTTTTTAGGAATTTGGTTGATTGATATATTTACTTTTACCATTGCCATTAGTAGCTTACTGTTAGTAAATATTCCTCAACCACCAATAACCATAGAAAAGGAAAATGTCGCCAATATTTGGCGCGATGTTGCATTTGGTTGGCGGTATATTCATAAGCAAAAAAGTCTACTGGCGCTGTTAGTAGTTAATTTATTATTTTGGCTTCCCCATGACATTGGTAATGCTCTATATACACCAATGATTCTATCAAGAACAAATAATAATACTGTAGTGCTAGGTAGTTTGGCTTCTGCTGCTGGTTTTGGCGGTGTCATGGGAGCTATATTTCTTAGCACTTGGGGCGGTTTTAGACGTAAAATTAAAGGCGTTTTATTAGGGATGACATTTGCAGGTTTTAGTAAAATTATCTTTGGTTTGGGTAGAACACCTTGGATTTGGATTCCTGCACAATTTTGCTCATCGCTCAATTTTCCTTTAAATGGAAGTTCAGATAATGCTATTTGGTTAGCGAAAGTACCTCCTAATATGCAAGGAAGAGTTTTTGCAGTGCGATCGCTAGTTTTGCAAATAGCTTCTGCGTTAGGCTACTTAATAGCAGGGCCTTTTGCAGATCAAATTTTTACCCCTGCATTGCAGTCAGGGGGTGTTTTGGTTCCCATATTCGGAGAATTATTTGGCACTGGTACTGGTGCAGGAATATCCCTTTTCTATGTAATTTGTGCAGTGTGGATGTTAATAGTTGGTTTGCTTGGCTTTTCTGTACCCATACTGCGGAATGTAGAAACTATTGTGCCAGACCATGATGTAGAGTATACCAGTTAAATCAGTTATCAGTTATCAGTTATCAGTCTTGACGGCGTATGGTGGGGGATAAAGAAGCGCCAAAACATGCCTTCCACCAATTGATGTGGTGTTTCACCAATGTGTTTAAGTACGGGCGAGTTTAGCGGACATATCTGTTTTCCCCATGAATTTCTCAATCAACCCGCCCCTACAACAGTGAACAGTTAACTGTTAAATCTCCCATCCTAATGTAAATTTTACAGTGCGTGGTGCGCCATAAAAAACACGCAGATCACTTTCAGCCGTTTCAAAATATTCAGTATCCAACAAGTTCTGCACATTCAAAGACGCTCTGAAATTGTTCCTGCGGTAATATAAGGAGGCATCAGTACGTACATAACTTGGTAAACTAAAGTTATTTTCTAAATCCCCCTCTCTTTCTCCTACATAAAAAAGCCCTAAGCCAAATCCTAAACCTTGCAAATTACCTCTTTGAATTTCATAGGTACTCCACAAGCTAAAAGCGTGTTCTGGCACATTGTTAATACGGTTTCCTACTGGAATCTCATTGTCCTTGGTTACTTGTGCATCAGTGTAGGCATAGCCACCAATAATTTTCCATCCTGGTAAAATTTCACCAGTTATATCTAATTCAATACCTCGGCTTCTTTGTTCGCCTGTTTGGATAGAAGTATTTTCACTGGGATCTCTGGGATCAGTAGTGAGAACATTTGACCTTGTGATTTGGTATAAAGCTAGAGTTGAAGAAAGTTGATTTGTCCAATCTACTTTCACCCCTACTTCATACTGAGTTCCCCGTTCTGGTTCAAATAGCCTATTGTCGAAATTTGTTCCCGTAACCTGTTGAAATGAACGGCTATAGTTAGCATATAGAGAAACTGCTTGACTCGGTTGATAGACAATACCAATACGAGGACTGAATGCTTCATCCTGTTGAAAAGCAGTTGTCTCTCCGAAAGAATTTTCTATTTCCTGCGTGACAATATCAAATCTGCCACCTAGAACTAATTTCAAGTTTTCTGTTAAGGAAATTTGGTCTTGTAAATAAAATCCTAAACCTTCAGATATTGTAGGTTCATCAGTAAATTCTTCAAGAATTGCCCCAGCACTGTCACGCCGATAAACGGGATTAAAAATATCTATAGAGCCAAGCTCTTGCAAGTAATTTCTACCTTCGTCATAAGAAATATCTCTCGACAAGTCTATCCCAAATAACAGCTTGTGTTCAATGCTACCTGTTTTGAAATTACCGACAATATTTGTATCTAAGTTGTATGTTTGTTGAGCAAACTTAGCAACAAATAAACCTCGTTCAAGCGTGCGATCATCATCTAAAAGCCTTGTAGGGAACAAAGAATTTTGCTGTACACTCAGATAGGAAAAATTAAAATTGTTACGAAACTGCCAATTTTCACTAAAACGATGCTCAAAATTGTAACCAATTCGTAGAGATTGGCGATCGTTTTTGTCAATTTCCGAAAAAGGCTCGCCGATAAAACGATTCCTTGGTAATTGACCGTTCCGGTTAGGTAAGACTGTCCCGCGAGCAGGTAAACCCCGGTCATTAGGTTGTTTTTGGTCTGAATACTCAGCTTCTAAAGTTAATTCGGTATTCTCACTTATTAACCAAGTCAAGCTAGGCGCAATCAAATAACGCTCCCTCTCAAAAAAATCAACGAATGTGTCTGTTGTGGATACAGATGCGTTTAACCGATATAACACAGTTTTTTCATCATTTAATGGCCCTGTAATGTCTATAGAACCGCTATAGGTGTTAAAGCTGCCAATAGTTCCCTCAATAGAATAAAAAGGAGTGCTTTGAGGTTTTGGCGTAACGATATTAATCGTACCGCCAGCACCTCCTTGTCCAAATAGCACCGAAGCAGGCCCTCGCAAAACTTCTATCTGCTCGATATTATCGACATTGACATTAGTTGTGATGTTGGTATCGTCTCTAAGTCCATTGCGGATGATATTACGACTACTAAAACCACGAATGGTAAATCCTTCAAAAGCAGAACGTTCTGAATTATTAGCTATAACGCCTGGTGCATTTCGTAAGACATCGTTTAAACGCCTTGCTTGTTGGTCTTTTAGTACTTGTCGAGGTATTACTTGAATTGCTTGGGGTACATCACGTAGTGGTGTGTCTGTTTTAGTTGCGGTGCTGGCTGTAGGTATAAGATATCTATCTTGTTCACCAGTTACCCGCAATTCTATTGGTTCATCACCTTCTGCTGTTGGTTGTGATGGTGGTGTTTCAGTAGTTGGCTGTGTTGGCTGTGTTGGCTGTGTTGCTGAAGCGACGGGTGCGACTGCAAAAATTAGACTTTTATCTTCATCAAATAACTCTGCTGTTGGTAAACCTCCTTCACCTGTGACTGTTACTCGTACAGTATTAGCATCAGCTTGAATGACAGTTACAGATACAATGCCTGGTGCTGGATTATCTTGAGTAAAGTTGCCACC
This sequence comes from Anabaena azotica FACHB-119, assembly GCF_014697625.1. GTDB lineage: Bacteria > Cyanobacteriota > Cyanobacteriia > Cyanobacteriales > Nostocaceae > Trichormus > Trichormus azoticus_A. The sequence goes on from NZ_JACJSG010000005.1 coordinate 104,460, forward strand.
ATTGGGGAGTGCTAAAACTGCATTGGGTATATCCGCTATAAAACTGTTGCCTTGATTGTTATTTAGTGGTTTAAGTGCTTCTGGGTTGGCACTTTCTAAAATAACTTCGATACCTTTATCTGTAGAAGTTACTTTAACGCCTGTAACTTTAATAACTGAACTATCATTGCTTTGTACGAATAATTGTGCCGAATTGGTGGAGTGAGATTTCTGAGTGTTAATAGTAGATAGCTTTACTGCTTGTGTTTGTGCATCTGCTGGTTGTACCAAGCTGCTAATGACTGCTAATGCCAATCCTACCGAACGTATATCACTCATCAATCCAGACTTCATTCGTAATGCTCCTGACAATAAACCTTTAAATAACAGCCTTGCAGCTAATGGATCTTGCATCTTGATACTCATCCTCACACCCAATGGAAAACTTTACGTCTAAATTAATGACGCGATAGTTATCGATAATTAATTTTTGACATTAGTCTATAGAGTTTCTCAAGAGTTAGCTGCGAATTATTTGCACTAGTTCTTGAAAAACTATTAGGAAACATTATCATAAACTTTTTATGCAGGCAAGTATTGCTTGAGGCTTGCCTTACTGAGTTTCTCCGTTACCTTTGTTTAAGCAAAGCCTTGTATGGTAGGCATTTAGCATATTTGCTTAAAAAAACTTTTTGTCTTGTTTATGAGAAAAATAAATTTTGTCATACCCCTACAGGCTGATATTTGCTGGATACTTACAGGTATATTGTGTTGAAACATTGATAAGTCTTGTTGATGAAGACTAAGAGTTACTTGCTATCTGTGTTAAGTTGCTTTATGCTACAAATAATTGAAAATTAATGGCAATAACTTAGTGGTCTTGTTCAAAGCCAAAGATGAACGTGACGCGAGTTCGACCAGTGCGGTTTTGACCTCACCCCCAACCCCTCTCCTCGCAGGAGAGGGGAGTATGGAGTATCTTATATCTTGCACCATTATCTTCCACTCGAAAATCAAAGCCCAAAACCCTTATGATTTCGTAGGGTGGGGAGTGCAGGGAGCCATGTGCTTATTGAGAAGGTGCAAGATGTCAGGTATGAGATATCAACGATAAATTAGGCTTTTAAAGCCTCTCTCCTTTTAGGGGAGCCAGTGCGTTGGTGAACCAGTGCTGCGGGAGGGTTAGCCCGACCCAGGCAACTGGTGAAAGGCTCTGCCGACTTGTAGCAACTGGCGTGAGAGGAATGGAAGTGGGGTTTTTTCCAGCCGTCGAACTCAGGTTAACGTGCTATTGATGGGACGGAGTAGACACGTTTAATCACTTTAAACAAGGGCGCTATTGGTAGCCAATTTTAACAATTCGTTCTGTACGTCAGGGCTTTGAAGGTGCAATGACTCGATTTGTCAATCATTTAGAACAAATGGTTTGTAATTGTTCGACAGTGGTAGAACTACTGCGTTATAGGTCGGTAGAACAAGCAAAAGATGAAGCTTTTACCTTTTTACATGATGGCGAAGCGCCAACAATAACTCTAACTTATCAAGAGTTAGATCGGCAAAGTAGAGCGATCGCATCTCAACTACAAGCTTTAGGTTTAAGCGGTGAGCGTGCTTTGTTACTTTATCCACCTGCTGTTGATTACTTACCAGCATTCTTTGGATGTCTATATGCTGGCGTGGTAGCAGTCCCAGCTTATCCCCCACGCAACGCCCGCAACACACCCAGAATCTTGGCAATTTTAAAAGATGCACAAGCCGCAGTAGTTCTGACAACGACGGCAATTTTAGATCAATTGAAGTCTTTGCTTGCTGATAAATTTAATGTCAATAATATCCTTTGGCTAACTACCGACAACCTCACCCCAGGTATAGAACAAGCTTGGCAAAAACCTCTCATCAATACAGATACTCTAGCCTTTTTGCAATACACTTCCGGCTCTACTGGCACACCCAAAGGTGTTATGCTCACTCATGGCAACTTGCTACACAATGCTGAGGTGACGCGCCAGTATATGGAACATTCCCCTAGTAGTAAGTTTGTCACTTGGCTACCTGTCTATCATGATATGGGACTGATTGGTGGCGTACTACAACCTTTGTATGCTAGTTTTCCTTGTATTATGATGCCGCCAGTGTCTTTTCTCCAACGTCCTTACCGTTGGTTACAGGCAATTTCTCGTTACAAAGGCACTACTAGCGGCGCTCCTAACTTCGCCTACGAACTTTGTATTGAAAAAATTACTCCTGAGCAACGTTCAACCTTAGATTTAAGCAGTTGGACTGTGGCTTTTAACGGTGCTGAACCAATTCGTGGTGATACTCTAGAGAAGTTTGCTGCCACCTTTGCCGAATGCGGTTTTCGTCCTGAAGCTTTTTATCCTTGCTACGGCATGGCAGAGGCGACTTTGATGATATCTGGGGGCATCAAATCTGCGTTAGTAAATAAACTATCTGTGCAGAAAAGCGCTTTAGAGCGTAACTATGTAATAGATGCGGTTGGTGATGCAAAGAACTCTATTAAATTAGTTGGTTGTGGTCGCAGCGTACCACAACAGAGGGTTGTAATTGCTAATCCAGAAACGTTAACGCGCTGTCAGGATAGGGAAGTAGGGGAAATTTGGGTATCTGGGCCTAGTATTGGTCAAGGCTATTGGCATCGTCAAGTAGAAACAGAGCAAACTTTCCAGGCCTTTTTGCAAGATACTGGAGAAGGGCCTTTTTTACGCACAGGTGATTTAGGCTTTTTGGATAGGGGAGAAGTCTATATTACTGGTAGAGCCAAAGATTTAATTATTATTCGGGGTCGTAACCTTTACCCACAAGATATTGAAATCACCGCAGAACGTTCTCATCCATCATTACGTGCTGGTAGCAATGCAGCTTTTTGTATAGAGGTTGACAACCAAGAACAATTGGTATTGGTGCAAGAATTAGAATTTCGCGCCAAACCAAATTTAGCAGAAGTCACAGAAGCAATTCGTCAAGCAGTTGCAGAAGAACAGGAAGTCCAAGTTTATGGAGTGGTTTTAATTAAACCGGGGACTCTTCCCAAGACTTCTAGCGGAAAAATTCAACGCCGTGCTACGAAAGCAGAATTTTTGGCTGGTGAATTACAGATAGTAAATAGTAGTATTAATGAAATTAGTAATTATATAGAAACTGAAAATAATCTTCAGCTAAATCGCGCAATTCTCTTGTCGCTTACTCCGCGTGAGGCTCAACCATTATTAGAGTCTTATCTAGTTGAGCAAGTAGTGAGAGTGTTGAAAATAAAACCTTCACAAATAAATATTCAGCAGCCTGTAAGTAGTTTAGGGCTGGATTCTTTAAGAGTATTTGAATTAAAAAATAGGATTGAAAACCATATAGATGTCGCTGTATCGGTAGCAGACTTTTTTGAAGGTTTGAGTATTCAAGGATTAGCAACAAAAATAATCGCTGAAATTAGTGCGGGTAGCGCGTCTTTAGTCATGGCTAAAGTTGAGAAAAGCACTGACTTCCATCCTTTATCTTTTTCGCAGCAGGGACTTTGGTTTATTCATCAGTTAACGCCTGATACCTATGCTTATAACATTCCCATTGTGATTAATTTAACGGGACATTTAAAGGTAGCTGCACTAACACAAAGCTTAAAGGAAATTATTCAACGTCATGAGGTTTTGCGAACAAATTTTGTCTTAGTTGATGGACAACCAGTTCAGGTAATTAATCCGACTGTTAACTTTAGCTTACCAATTGAAGATTTGCGAGGATTATCAGAGGATGAGGCGACAGTTACAAGACAACGCTTGATAGCAGAATTAGCTCAACATCAGTTTGATTTAGCTGGTCAATCTTTATTGCGTGTCTTGTTACTACGCTTAACAGATAATGAATCTAAATTGCTTGTAACTTTCCATCATATAGTTGCAGATGGTTGGTCTGTTGGGGTGTTCATTCGAGAATTAGCAGCAATATATGAAGCTTTTGCTGATGGAAAACCCTCTCCACTGACTGAGTTACCTATTCAATATGTAGATTTTGCCTATTGGCAACAAAAATATTTACATCCAGAGCGCAGGGAAACGCTACTTACATACTGGAAGCAGCGATTAAGTGGTAAACTGCCTATATTGGATTTACCTTGCGACCATCCGCGTAGACGCGGAGCGGCTTGTCGCAAGACATCGCCTATACAAAGTTTCAACGGTGCTAAAGTCCAACTATCTTTACCCAAAAGTCTTACAGACTCATTAAAGCAACTGAGCCATCAAGAAGGCGTAACTTTATTTATGACTCTGTTGGCGGCGTTCAAAACCTTGTTGTACCGCTACACAGGACAAACAGATATCTTGTTGGGTTCGCCAGTTGCTAGTCGCAACTCTGTTGAAGTTGAACCATTGATAGGTTTATTTGTCAATGTTTTAGTCTTACGTACAGATTTATCTGAACAGCCTAGTTTTAGAGAATTACTCACAAGAGTAAAATCAACAGCTTTAGAAGCTTATATCCATCAAGACTTACCTTTTGATAAGTTAGTAGGAGAACTCCAGCCTGAACGTGATCTCAGCCACAACCCGCTATTTCAGGTGATGTTTGTGCTTCAGAATGTGCCAATTCCCACGCCACAGTTATCAGATATCTCCCTAACTTTCACAGAAGTTGATAACGGCTCGGCTAAGTTTGATTTAACTCTGTTCATGGAAGACAGAGAACAGGGTTTAGTTGCAACTTTAGAGTACAACACAGACTTATTCAACGCCGATACTATCCATCGGATGCTAAAGCATTTCCAGACCCTACTAGAAGCTATTGTTAATGTTCCTGATACTAATATTGCTAATTTGCCGTTGTTAACAGAAATTGAAAGGCAAAAATTACTATTTGAATGGAATGATACTCAAAGGAACTATCCGCAAAATCAGTGCATACATCAACTATTTGAGCAGCAAGTAGAACGCACGCCAGATGCTACTGCTGTGATTTTTGAAAATCAAAAACTTAGTTACCGAGAATTAAACCAACGCGCTAATAAAATTGCCCATTATCTCAAAACTCTGGGTGTGAAATCAGATGTATTGGTAGGCATTTGTATGGAACGCTCTTTAGAGATGGTAATTGTGATATTGGCAATTATCAAAGCAGGTGGTGCTTATGTACCTTTAGACCCCACTTATCCAAAAGAGCGTTTAGCATTCATGTTGGCAGATGCTCAAGTGTCGGTGCTGTTAGTGCAACCACATCTAGTCCCAGAACTACCGCCACATCAAGCGCAAGTAGTATGTATAGACGACTTTCAAGAATTTGCTGCTTACAGTCCTGAAAACCCCAATAGTGAAGTTACAGCAGAAAACCTAGCTTATGTAATTTACACCTCCGGTTCCACAGGAAAGCCCAAAGGTGCAATGAACACTCACAAAGGCTTGTGTAACCGTCTGTTGTGGATGCAGGAAACATATCAACTCACAGCCAGCGACAAAGTTTTACAAAAAACACCATTTAGTTTTGATGTCTCGGTTTGGGAATTTTTCTGGCCTTTGTTGACAGGTGCAAGTTTAGTTGTAGCTAAACCAGGCGGACATCAAGATAGTCGGTATTTAGTTCAATTAATTGTTCAAGAGCAAATTACTACACTTCACTTTGTACCTTCAATGTTACAGGTATTTATTGAAGAACCAGAATTAGACAAATGTAGTAGTATCAAACGAGTAATTTGTAGTGGTGAAGCACTATCTTTTGACCTGCAACAACGCTTTTATGAGAGATTAGACGCTGAGTTACACAACCTCTATGGGCCTACGGAAGCCTCAATTGACGTAACTTATTGGGCTTGTCAACCTAATAGTAATGTAAAAATAGTTCCTATTGGTCGCCCAATTGCTAATACACAGATATATATATTAGATAAACATTTACAGCCTGTTCCCATTGGTGTAAGTGGTGAGTTACATATTGGTGGTGTAGGGGTAGGGCGTGGTTATTGGAATAAACCCGAATTGACTGAAGAAAAGTTTATTTCTAGCCCATTTGCATCAGGACAAATTTTATATAAAACAGGTGATTTAGCACGCTATCTTGCTGATGGCAATATTGAATATTTAGGCAGAATTGACCATCAAGTGAAAATTCGTGGTTTCCGTATTGAATTAGGAGAGATTGAAACAGTATTAGCACAACACCCAAATGTTAGAGAAACTGTAGTAGTAGCCAGAGAAGATATACCCAAAAATCATCGCTTGGTTGCTTATGTAATTCCGCATCCAGAAATGCCATTTTCTGCCCAGGAATTACGCGATTATCTCAAAGAGAAACTACCTGATTATATGGTTCCTTCTGTCTTTGTGGAGTTAAAGAGATTACCACTTTCACCTAATGGTAAAATAGACCGTAGAGCCTTACCTGTACCAGATGTTCAAGGCTCTGATTTAAAAGAGGCTTTTGAAGCACCAAACTCTGAATTAGAAAGAGCGATCGCCAAAATCTGGTTAGATACATTGCAAATACAAAAAATAAGCGTAAATGATAACTTCTTTGACTTGGGTGGTAATTCGTTATTAATGGTTAAGGTTAATCATAAATTGCGAGAAATGCTACACAAGGACATTTCCATAGTAGAAATGTTTCAGAACCCAACTATTAAATCTTTGGCTAAATATCTAAATTTAGCTTCCAGAAAAACAGTTGCTTTTGCATCTTTAAATGAGCGCATTCTAAAGCAAAAAGCAGCCGCAAATAAACAGAAATCATTGATGAAGCGTGACAGAAATATCAATAACTAAATATTTTGGATAAACCATAAACTACTAATCATTTAAGGGAACTTAGATTATAATGATGGAAACTGATTCGTTATTAACTAGCAGTGCAAAAATCATTCACAACAATAGTTCTCAGACAATTTTGCAACTGCCTGTGCAAAAGACTTTAGACTACTTTAAATCATCTGGTATTTTACTATTTCGAGGTTTTGGTGTTGACTATGAACAAATGAAAGCCTTTGCCGAAAAATTCAGTTCCAGATTTGTCTTAGACAAAGACAGACCAATAGTTGACCCACGCAATAAATATGTCACTTTAGTAGATCCAGGAATGCACTACGTGAGTCCTCATTGCGAGAATGCTAATTCTCCATTTCGTCCTGACGTGATCTGGTTTTGCTGTGGTGTACCTGCTGCTCAAGGTGGTGAAACTTTATATTGGGATGGTGTGCGAGTGTGGCAAGAATTAGATGAAGAATTACGACAATTGTTTATTACCCAAAAAATCAAATTCTCCCAAAAATTCCCGGCTGCTGACTGGAAGCGTTTTCTAGGAGTTGGTGCTACTCTCGCTGATGTCAAGCGCACTCTCAATGGTATTTTGGGATTAAGTTACGAAATTAATCAAGACCAATCTATTTCTCTAGAATATGTTTGTTCGGCTGTAGTGAAAACAAAGTATGGTCATCAAGACGCATTTGCTAATAGTCTAATTGCTGAGTACAAAAATCCTAGAGGAGTCGTTACTTTTGAGGATGGTTCACCAATTCCATCAACGGTTATCAATACAATTCAGCAATTGATGAATAATTTAACTGAGGTGATACCCTGGCAATCTGGCGATTTGGTCATGATTGATAACTCTAGATTTTTGCATGGTCGTCGTTCATTTACTGATAGAAGAAGACGAATTTATTCTCTTCTCAGTTACATGAAATAACTAGAATTAACTCTCAAGATAGGTGACAGGTGACAGGTGACAGGAACAAGAAAATAGGGAATAGTTGTGTTTCTTCCCCTACACCCCTACACCCTTGTGTTTATTGAAAGTAACAAAACGCTAATTTTAATCCAACCCAAGTAAGAGAAAATGGGTATTACAGCATCTGAGACATCAATGGAAGGAATAGCAATTATTGGTATATCGGGGCGTTTTCCGGGAGCCAAAAATGTTACAGAATTTTGGCATAATTTACAAGCTGGGATTGAATCAATTTCTCAGCTTACAGATGAAGAGTTATTAGCAGCAGGAATTGCTCCTAGTTGTTTAGATGATAGTAACTATGTGAAAGCAAGCGGTATTTTAGAAGATATTGACTTATTTGATGCTGCTTTTTTTGACGTTAATCCTAAAGAAGCGGAAATTACAGATCCGCAACATCGTTTATTTTTAGAATGTGCTTGGGAAGCTTTAGAAATTGCTGGTTATGACTCCAATAGATGCGAAAATCGGATAGGAGTTTATGCTGGTGCTAGTTTAAATAATTATTTATTTTTTGATGTAAATGATGACAAATTTGGCTCGTCACAGTCTTATCAAAAGTTAATCGGTAATGATAAAGATTTTCTATCTACTCGTGTATCTTATAAATTAAATTTAACTGGGCCAAGTCTGACTGTTCAAACAGCTTGTTCTACTTCACTAGTAGCAATCACCCTGGCTTGCCAAAGTTTAATTAATTATCAATGTGATATGGCTTTGGCGGGAGGAGTTTCAATTCGAGTTCCGCATAAAACAGGTTATTTATATCAACCTGGAGGCACTTTATCTCCTGATGGCCATTGTCGTGCTTTTGATGCCCAAGCTCAAGGTACAACTGTCGGTAATGGTGTGGGAGTGGTTCTGTTAAAGCGGCTAGAGGATGCGATCGCCGATGGAGATCACATCTATGCAGTCATTAAAGGTTGGGCAATTAACAACGATGGTTCACACAAAGTTGGTTACACAGCACCTAGCGTTGATGGACAAGCAGAAGCGATCGCCGAAGCTATCATGTTAGCAGGAATTGAACCGGAAACTATCAGCTATGTTGAGGCGCATGGTACTGGGACAACTTTAGGCGATCCGATTGAAATAGCGGCTTTAACCAAAGTTTTTCGCTCCAGTACAGACAAAAAAGGCTTTTGTGCGATCGGTTCTGTGAAAACAAATATCGGTCATCTGGATGCAGCCGCCGGAGTCACCGGATTAATTAAGACGGCTTTAGCCCTCAAACATCAACAAATACCACCCAGCCTAAATTTTGAGCAGCCCAACCCCCAAATTGATTTTGCCAATAGTCCTTTTTATGTCAATACAAAGTTGACCGAATGGAAACCAGGGCTATCTCCACGTCGTGCGGGTGTTAGTTCTTTGGGGATGGGGGGAACTAATGCTCATGTTGTTCTAGAAGAAGCCCCAGTTGTAGATCAGCAGAGTGTAGGGGTGCAGGGGAGAAAATATCAGTTACTGGTACTTTCTGCCAAGACGGAATCTGCATTAGAAACGGCTACCGATAATCTAGCTCAACATCTCATGCAGCATCCTGACCTAAATTTGGCGGATGTTGCTTATACGCTGCAAATAGGACGCAGAGAGTTTAATCATCGTCGCATTTTGGTATGTGAGGATGTTCAAGATGCGATCGCTACTTTGCAAAATAGAGCTAGCCAACGAGTTTTCACCCAATACCAAGAACCGTGCGATCGCCCTATTACTTTCATGTTTCCAGGGCAAGGTAGTCAGTATGTCAACATGGGCAAGGAACTCTATCAAACAGAGTCAATCTTTCGTGAAGTTGTAGACCGTTGTTGTTTGATACTTCAACCTTTGTTGGATGTAGATTTACGTACAGTTATCTATCCCCAATCTGATACAGAAACTGCCCAAGAAAAACTTACGCAAACATCTCTAGCCCAGCCTGCATTATTTATCATTGAGTATGCTTTAGCTCAGTTGTGGATGTCTTGGGGCATTGTTCCCAGTGCCATGATTGGTCATAGCATTGGGGAATATGTGGCGGCTTGCCTTGCTGGTGTGATGTCCCTGAAAGACGCATTAACACTTGTTGTGGTGCGTGGACGATTAATGCAGCAATTGCCAAGCGGGAGTATGCTATCGATTCCCCTCTCAGAAACAGAGGTGAAACCCTTATTAAACGAAAACTTATCTTTAGCAGCAAGTAATGCACCGTCTTCCTGTGTAGTCTCAGGAACTCATGCAGCGATAGATGCTTTGTGTGAGCAACTATTAGCCCAAGGCGTAGAATGTCGTCGCCTGCATACCTCCCATGCTTTCCATTCGCAGATGATGGAACCGATTTTGCAGACATTTATCGCCGAAGTTAAGAAAATTACTTTAAATTCTCCGCAAATTCCCTTTATCTCCAATCTCACCGGCACATGGATATCAGCACAAGCAGCGACTGATGCAAATTACTGGGCAAATCATTTACGCCAAACTGTGAAATTTGCAGATGGTGTGTGCTTGTTATTGCAACAGCCAAACCGGATTTTTCTGGAAGTAGGGCCGGGGCGAACTTTGTGTACTTTTGTCAAACAACAAACTGGAGCCAACCAGCAGCCGATACTATCTTCATTACGACATCCCCAAGAAGAACAAGCAGATGTTTTATTCTTGCTAAATACACTTAGTCGTCTCTGGTTGTTGGGAGTAGGAATAGATTGGTCTAGCTTATACAATTCTGAGCGTCGCTATCGCCTTCCCCTACCGACATATCCTTTTGAACGTCAACGTTATTGGCTAGAACCTCAGAAAAAGCCTAGTGAATCTTCTGCTATCAAACAGAAAAAGCCTGATATAGCAGAATGGTTTTATCTACCAGTTTGGCAACAAGCAATTGCACCCCAAGCTGTGAAATCTGAAAAACAGGTGTTGGTATTTGCAGATAGTTGTGAAGTAGGTGCAAAAATCGCAAAACGTTTAGCTGGTGAAGGTAACAAGGTTGTTACAGTTTGGCAGGAAAAGCAGTTTAGCAAACTGAGTGAGCAGGAATATAGTATTAATCCTCGCCAGCCTGATGATTATGATGATTTAATTGAAGAGTTGCAATTTTTCGGGCAAATTCCTGATGCAATTCTCCACCTTTGGAGTATCACACCGACTGAACAAACAACATCAAAAATTGAGTATTTTGACAATTGCCAAAACACAGGTTTTTATAGTTTGTTATTTTTGGCGCAGTCTTTGAGTAAATACAATATTACTCAACCTGTAGATATCTTAGTTGTGACAAACGATATCTACGATGTGACAGGTTTAGAAAAGTTAAGTCCAGAGAAAGCAACTATTTTAGGAATGTGTAAAACCATTCCCCAAGAGTATGGAAATATTACCTGTCGCAGTATTGATATTGTGCTTCCTGCGGCTGGGACTGTTGCAGAAAGCCAACTGTTAGACCAACTTCTAGCAGAGTTAAATACTCATGAATTTGAAAGTGCGATCAGCTACGCTGGGCGGAGTGCGATCGCCTACGGTGGTGAGAATGCGATCGCCTATCGTGGACATCATCGTTGGGTACTATCTTATCAACCACTACGGCTAGATAACAACGCCCCCAAGTTGCGGCATGAAGGAGTGTATCTAATTACTGGTGGCTTGGGTGGTATTGGTTTAGAAATTGCTGAATATTTAGCGCAAACAATGAAAGCAAAACTAATACTAATTAGTTCTTCAGCTTTCCCCAGGAAAGATGAATGGAAAGATTGGTTAGCAACACAAGATGCAGAAGATAAATTCAGCAGTAAAATCCGAAAATTACAGGAATTAGAACAACTAGGTGCAGAGATTTTAACTCTCAGTGCTGATGTAGCTAACGCAGGTCAAATGCAAGCAGCGATTACTCAGGCTGTAGACCGTTTTGGTCAGATACATGGCGTGATTCATGCTGCTGGAATTAAACTGTTTAAAACAGTTCAAGAAATCACTAGAAGCGAATGTGAACAACAACTCAGAGCTAACGGTTATGGACTGTATATTTTAGAAGCAGCATTACAAGGAATAGAGCTTGATTTCTGTATTTTGATATCTTCCTTATCATCTGTTTTAGGAGCATTAGGAATGGCAGCCTATCCAGCAGCCCATCACTTCACTGATGCCTTTGTTTATCAACATAATCAAACAAGTTCTACACCTTGGATAAGTGTAAATTGGGATAACTGGTTAACTAGTCAATTGGTGACAGAATTGGCAACAAAACCAGAAATTTCTACCCAATTTTTTATGAGCAATCATGAAGGAATTGAGGTATTTAAACGAGTATTATCCTTAAATAAAGTCAACCAAATAGTTGTTTCCACGACTGACTTACAAGCCAGAATTGAACAGTGGATCAAGCCTTCAGCAGTTGTTGCTCAAACAGATTCACCAGCACTACACTCTAGACCATACTTGCAAAATAGTTATGTTGCTCCTCGAAACGAAATAGAGGAAACTATTGCTCACATCTGGCAAGAAATATTAGGAATTGAACAAGTAGGAATTGAAGATAACTTCTTAGAATTAGGCGGTGATTCTCTCCTAAGTATTCAGATTACTGCTAGAGCCAACAAAGCAGGACTGCGATTTACTAATCAGCATTTGTTTGAATACCCAACTATTGCCCAATTAGCAGAAATAGCCAGCAGAACGCAAACAGTTTTCAGCGAACAGGGATTAGTAACAGGAGAAGTGCCATTAACACCGATTCAACACTGGTTTTTTGAGCAGAATTTAGTTGATTCACACCATTGGAATCAAACAGTAGTGCTTGAGGTGCAACAATCTCTTGACCCAATTTTATTGCAAGAGACGGTTAAACATTTACTGATTCATCATGATGCTTTGCGTCTACGTTTTCGCGCAGAAGCATCAGTTTGGCAGCAGATAAATAGTATTCCTGATGAAGTTGTACCATTTGAGCAGGTAGATTTATCAGGACTATCACCACAAGAGCAAGAACAGGCGTTTGCAACATCTGCTACAGAGATACAAGCTAGTCTAAATCTGATTTCTGGCCCCATTGTGCGGGTTGTATTCTTTGATTTGGGAGCGCATAAACCTAGCCGCATACTGTTAGCAGTTCACCATTTGGTGATTGATGTTGGTTCTTGGCGAATTTTGCTGGAAGATTTGGAGACTGCATACCAACAACTTAGCCAAGAAAAAGTTATTAAGTTACCGCCAAAGACAACTTCATTCAAACAGTGGGCTTTGCGGTTAACTCAATACGCTCAATCAATTGAGTTACAAAGAGAACAGGTTTATTGGTTAGCAGATCAACGTGACTGGGTATCACCTTTGCCAGTAGATTATGCAGATGGTGTTAATACTGTAGCCTCTGCTGAGACTATTTCTATTACTTTGAGTGGTGAAGAAACGCAAGCATTACAGGAAGAAATTGCTGCAACTTATCGAGTGCAAACAGATGATATGTTACTTGCAGCCTTAGCACAAGCATTTAGTAAGTGGACGGGAACAAGTTCGCTACTGGTTGACTTAGAGGGAAATGGCAGAGATGTAATTTTTGATGATATTGATTTATCCCGTACAGTAGGCTGGTTTACTAATATTGCTCCTATGCTTTTAGAGATTAGGGAGACTGAAGAAACTGGGGAAATTTTAAAGCAGGTGAAAGAACAACTCCGCAGTTTCCCAAATCAGGGTTTGGGGTATGGGGTTTTACGTTACTTGAGTGGTGATGAAATTATTACGGAAAAATTGCGATCGCTACAACAAGCAGAGGTACTTTTCCTCTACCTTGGCAATTACGAGCAAACTTTACCTCCGTCTTCTTTATTCAAAGCACCAAAATCTAGTGGTTTGTCTCGTAGTTTACGCGCACAGCGCAGCCATCTCATAGAAATTAATGCCTTGATAGTTCAAGGACAACTCCAAATTGATTGGATTTATAGCCAAAATATCCATCGTCAAGAAACAATTGCCAATTTAGCTCAAGACTTTAAAACTGCTTTACTTTCTCTACTTACTGGCACTCAATCTTTTACAGTACCAAACTACACACCTTCAGACTTTGCCGAATTTCAATCTAGTCAATGGAACCAAGACGATATTGACAATATTTTGGCAGCTATTAATCAAGTGACGAGTTAAATAATTCAGGACTTACAAACCCTATAATTGAGAAACGGTCATCATGTTACTCACGAAAGATTCAACCCATTTTTTGCAAAAATTGCAGCATCAAGTCCTGTCCTTTCTCTACAGGAATGATTTAAAAAAATTACTGCCTCTTTATGGCAGTAAATGGAATTCTCATTTATTCGGTCAGTGTTACCAAGAGCATTTTGCCCCACTAAAACATAAAAAATTAAAGATTTTAGAAATTGGTATAGGGGGCTATGATGACCCCTACTCCGGTGGCGATTCCTTGAAAATGTGGAAGCAATATTTCCCTCATAGTATGATTTATGGGATAGATATTGTAGATAAAAGTGCTTTGGCAGAAGACCGCATTAAAATTTTTCAAGGTAGCCAAGATGACGCAGCTTTCCTGAAAAAAGTTGTGGCTGAAACTGGTAAATTTGACATTATTATTGATGATGGTAGCCATCGTAATGACCATGTAATTAAAACCTTTAAAATATTGTTTCCCGAATTGAATGATGGTGGTATTTATGTCGTGGAAGATACTCACACATCTTATATACCGAGTTACGAGAATTGGTCAAAATTTTGCAGCGATGACGTTGCTCCTCACTGGGCTGAATATGGTGGAAGCCTAGATTTATATGACCAAAGAACTATGATGAATTTCTTTAAAAGGTTAGTTGATTGCTTGAGCCACCAAGAATTTATTCATCCGGGTTACACTCCTAATTATTTTGATAAACATATTGTGGGAATACATTTTTACCGCAACCAAGTGTTTATCTATAAAGGCGATAATACAGCCCAAGGTAACGTGGTGGAAAATAATATTTTAAGACCTGAATTTCTGCAAGAAATAGGTATAAAGTCAATGGCGGATTTAAAACTAGAATTTCCGGTTATTGATGACCCAACAAAATTATAAAAAATAAGTTCAACAATTCTCTGACAAGCATCAACAAAAGGTACAGATTTGTAAAAGCATGAAAAGTATCGAAGAATTTTATCCACTATCACCGATGCAGCAGGGCATACTTTTCCACACACTTTATGCCCCAAAGTCAGGTGTGTATGTTGAACAGTTAAGTTGTGATATACAGGGATTAAATATTGCCTTATTTCAACAAGCATGGCAACAATTAATTGCTAGATATTCAATTTTACGAACATCCTTTATTTGGGAAGGGATTAAAGAACCTGTGCAGGTAGTGCATAAACAAGTGCAACTCCCTTGGCAGCAACAAGATTTATCTCAATTAGAATTTATTGAACAGCAAGAGCATATAGAAACTTATTTATTGGGAGAAAGAGAAAAAGGTTTTGAAATTTCTCAAGCGCCACTGATGCGTTTAACGTTACTCCAGTTAGCGGAAGAACAATATAAATTTATTTGGACGCATCATCACTTAATCTTAGATGGTTGGTCTTCTTCCTTACTACTTCAGGAATTATTTGCTTGTTATCAAGCATTAAACCAAGGTAAAAATATACGGTTACAAAAACCTCATCCTTATCGAAACTATATAGCTTGGCTACAAAAGCAAGATTTATCAAAATCAGAGAGTTTTTGGAAAAAATATCTCCAAGGGTTTAACACAGTCACTTCTTTGGGGATAGACCAAAATTTTAGCAACCAAGTTGGTGAAAGCAAAAATTATACTACACAAATACTGCGCTTATCAAATACAGAAACAGCCGCGTTGCAGTCTTTAGCTCGGCAACAACAATTAACAATAAATACCATAGTTCAGGGAGCATGGGCGATGCTTCTGAGCCGTTATAGTGGTGAGGATGATATTGTGTTTGGGGGCGTTGTATCTGGTCGTCCCGCCACATTAGCAGGTGTAGAATCAATGGTCGGAGTGTTTATCAACACTTTGCCAGTAAGAGTTAAAATTAATCCTCAAGAATTGCTTATACCTTGGCTCAAGCAATTACAAATACAACAAAATGAGGTGCGTAAATATGAATATACTCCATTAATTGAGATTCAAAAATGGAGTGAAATAAAGGCTGGACAGGCTTTATTTGAAACTATATTGAACTTTCAGAATTACCCGATTAATTCATCCTTACAACCCATAGATAATTTCCAGATTTATAATATTAATAGTTTTATTCATCCTCATTATCCACTTAATGTTTCAATACAGGTAGATACAGAATTATCGGTGGAAATTTTTTACGATCGCCGCCGCTTTAACAAAGATGCGATCGCTCGGATGTTAGGGCATTTGCAAACCTTACTATTAGGTATGGTGGCAAATCCTCAACAACGTTTAGCTGAATTGCCATTACTAACAGCTACCGAGCGTTATCAGTTATTAGAAGAATGGAATAATACACAAGTTGATTATCCACAAGACAAATGTATTCATCAGCTATTTGAAGCGCAGGTTGAGAAAACACCTGATGCTGTTGCTGTGATATTTGAGCATCAGCAATTAACCTATCGGGAACTGAACACCAAAGCAAATCAACTAGCCCATTATTTGCAAAAACTGGGAGTAAAACCAGAGGTATTAGTAGGGATATGTGTTGAGCGAAGCTTAGAAATGATTATCGCTCTGTTAGCAACTCTTAAAGCTGGTGGCGCATACATCCCATTAAATCCTAGTTTCCCTTCAGAACGTTTGGCGTTGATGCTGGAAGACTCCCAAATCTCAATATTATTAACTCAACAAAATTTATTAAAAACTCTTCGATATCATGCTCAAGCTATTTGTTTAGATAGTGATTGGCAAAACATCACCACGCATCAACAAAATTCAGTTGAAATTAATATTAACTCAAGCAATTTAAGTTACATAATTTATACTTCTGGTTCTACAGGCAAACCTAAAGGTGTACAAATTACTCATGGCAGTGTAGTAAATTTCCTCACTGCCATGCAGCAAAAATTGCAGTTAAAAAATACAGACAAACTGCTATCAGTAACTACTTTATCTTTTGATATTGCGGTTTTAGAAATCTTCCTGCCATTAACAACCGGAGCTAAATTAATTTTAGTCAGTCGGGAAGTTGCGACAAACGGCACAGAATTATTACAACAACTAAACAATTCTGCTGTCACAGTTATGCAAGCAACCCCTGCAACTTGGCGAATGTTATTAGATGCAGGCTGGGAAGGAAATTCCCAATTAAAAATTCTCTGTGGTGGTGAAGTCTTACCCGAAAATTTAGCTTCACAGTTAAATCAAAGGGCGGGTATTGTCTGGAATTTATACGGCCCTACAGAAACCACTATTTGGTCTACTATTCATCAAGTAGATCAGCATGAAACTAAAGTTTCTATTGGCAGACCTATAGCTAATACGCAAATTTATATCTTAGATAAAAATTTACAACCTCTCCCTGTAGGCGTTGCTGGAGAAATTTATATTGGCGGCGTAGGTTTAGCTAGGGGTTATTTTAATCAGCCAGAATTAACTAAAGAAAAATTCATTCCTAACCCATTTAATTCAACCACATTATTCTACAAAACTGGTGACTTAGCCCGTTATCTTCCTAATGGAGAAATTGAATATTTAGGACGCATTGATTATCAAATTAAACTGCGAGGTTTTCGCATTGAATTGGGCGAAATTGAAGCGGTGTTAGAACAACATCCCCTCGTCCGTCAATGTGTAGTGATGGCGCGAGAAGATGTATCAGGACAACGTTTAGTTGCTTATTTAGTTGCTGAAAATGTTGCTAGTGATGAACTACGTCAGTATTTACGGCGCAAGCTACCTGAGTATATGATACCCAGTGCATTTGTCATCTTAGATTCTTTACCTTTAACTCCTAACGGTAAGGTAAACCGCCGCGCCTTACCTGCACCAGAAAATAATAACTCGGAATTAGCAATTACTTTTGTTGCTCCCCGTCATCCAGTCGAAGAAGTTTTAGCAGGAATTTGGACTCAAGTTTTGGGTGTTTCCCAAGTTGGTATTTATGACAATTTCTTTGAATTAGGTGGACATTCTTTATTAGCAACCCAAGTTATTTCTCGTATTCGTAAAACTTTTGGTGTGGATACATCACTTCAGCGTTTATTTGAATTTCCGACTATTGCAGAACTAGCTAAGGATATTCAAAAAGCCAATCTTCAGGGTGTTTATGCAATTACATCCGTTCCCCGTTATGGGAATTTACCTTTATCTTTTGCCCAAGCAAGATTATGGTTATTAGAACAGCTAAACCCTGACAGTTGTATTTATAATATGCCTGCAAAAGTTCGCCTTTTGGGTGAGTTAAATGTAGGATTGTTAGAGCAAAGCATAAACGAAATTATCCGCCGTCATGAAGTATTACGTACTAGCTTTACTTCTATAGATGGGCAACCTTTACAGGTAATTAGTCCCGATGTGCAGATAAAAATACCTGTAGTTAACTTGCAAGAATTAGCAAAAGCTGAACAAGAAACAGAAATACAACATTTTTGTATTAAAGAGTTTCAACTTGCCTTTGATTTTACCCAAGCACCTTTGCTCAGATGTACACTTTTGCAACTAGGCGAACAAGAACATATCTTACTATTTACTATTCACCATATCGTTTTTGATGGTTGGTCACAAGGTATATTAATTAAGGAGATAGCAGCACTTTACACAGCATTTTCTGCTGGAAGACCTTCTCCCTTAGCAGCCTTACCTATTCAGTATGCAGATTTTGCAGTTTGGCAACGTCAACAATTACAAGGTGAAAGAAGAGAAGTTTTACTCACATATTGGAAGCAGCAATTAGCCAATTTACCTGTTCTGCAACTACCTACAACTCGTCCCCGTGCAGAGGTGAAAACTAACCGGGGTGCTAGTTATAGTTTTGTGATACCTGCCACAATATCACAGCAATTACAACAGTTATCACGGCAAGCTGGTGTTACCTTATTTATGACACTGCTGGCGAGTTTCAACATCTTACTGCAACGCTACAGCCATCAAGATGATATTGTTGTTGGTACTGATGTTGCTAACCGCAATCAAGCAGAAATTGAACAATTAATAGGATTTTTTGTTAACTTATTAGTTCTCCGCAATGATTTAAGTAGAAATCCCACTTTCTTAGAGTTATTGCAACGTGTTCGTACTCAAACATTAGCAGCTTATGCTCATCAAGATTTACCTTTTGATGAGTTAGTGAGAGAGTTACAACCTGAGCGTCAGGTAACTAACAATGTTCCATTATTTCAGGTATTATTTGTCCTGCAAAATACACCAAATTCTGCTTTAGAATTACCAGGACTTTCCTTAAAATTACTAGAAGTAGAGAACAAAACAGCTAGATTCGATTTAGCCCTATTCCTCACAGAAACCGAGGAAGGTATAGCAGGTAAATGGCAATATAATGCCGATTTATTTACCCCAGATACTATCACTGGCTTAACAAAACACTGGCAAACATTAATCAAGAGCATTGTTAGCCAACCTCAAAGCCGTATCAATACATTGGAAATGCTTACAGAAGCAGAAAAGGTACAACAAACTATGCAGCAACAGGAGCGGAAAGCAGCCAAAAGACAAAAGTTTATGAGCGTTGCACCAAAAGCAGTGAGTTTGTCAGTAGAGCAATTAATTAAAACAGATTATTTGCAAGCGGGACAAAAATTTCCTCTTGTAATTCAGCCTAATAGTAAGGAAGTTGATTTAATATCTTGGGCTGAGAATAATCGAGATTATTTAGAGACTGAGTTATTCAAACATGGAGCGATTTTATTTAGAGGTTTTCAGGTAAAATCAGTTTCAGAGTTTGAGAACTTTGCTCAAACAATTAGTCCTAATTTATTTGCTGAATATGGCGACTTACCCCGCACAGGTGAAGGTGGAAAAGTTTACGGTTCCACTCCTTACCCAGCAGATAAAGCTATTCTTTTTCATAATGAAAGCTCTCATTTACATTGTTTCCCCTTAAAGATTTGGTTTTACTGCGTTCAACCTGCGGTGGAAGGTGGAGAAACCCCAATTGTTGACTGTCGTAAAGCTTATCAATTGCTCAGTCCTCAATTACGAGAAAAACTAGCTACGAAACAATTAATGTATGTGAGAAATTTTGCTGAAGGTTTAGATGTGAGTTGGCAAAACTTTTTTCAAACCACAGATAAAAAGGAGGTAGAAAATTACTGTCGTCAAGCAGGAATGGACTTTGAATGGTATGATGATAATGGTTTAGTAACTCGACAAATTCGCCCAGCTTTAGCAGTACATCCCAAAACTGGCGAACCTGTATTTTTTAACCAAATCCAATTACATCATGTATCTTACCTAGATACAGACGTTAGAGAATCACTGCTATCAATATTTGGTGAATCAAAATTACCTCGTAATGTTTATTTTGGTGACGGTACACCCATTACCGAAGCAGAAATTGCCGAAATTAATGCAGTATATCAGCGATCGCAAATTAGCTTACCTTGGCAAAAAGGCGATATCATCATGTTAGATAATATGCTAGCTGCTCACGGCAGAAATCCATACATTGGACAGCGTAAAATCGTAGTTGCAATGGCAGAAATGATTAATAGTAAAGATATCAAAACCCCTTAAATCAGTTATCAGTTATCAGTTATCAGCCTTGACGGGGTATGGTGGGGAATAAAGAAGCGCCTAAATACGCCTTCCACCAATTGGTATGGTGTTTCACCAAAGTATTTAAATGATAATTGTTCACTGTTCACTGTTAAAAACTAACCCTCTGTGTCTTCTCTGCGTTTAAAAACCTCCATATGCAAACTAAAACTATTAGCGGCTTTCAACTTGCACCTCAACAAAAAAGACTGTGGAGTTTACAACAAAATAGTTCCACTTTCTACACGCAAGCTAGTATTTTAATTACAGGAAATCTCCAACCAGAGATACTACAAAAAGCTATTGAGCAAATTGTCAATTATCACGACATCCTCAGAACGAGTTTTTATCGCCCACCTGGAGTAAAAACTCCGATTATGGTAGTTGCAGATAAGGGTTACTTAAATTGGGAATATCTAAATTTAAGTGATTCTTCTCAGGAAGATATCTCTACAAAAATTCAAGAATTATTTTGGCAAATAAGACAGGAATCTCAAACATTACCACTGCGTTTATATTTAATCAAGCTGTTAGATAATCAGCATATTTTAATTATTTCTCTGCCTGCATTATGTGCAGATAATATCACTATCAAAAACTTAGTTAATCAAATTATTCAAGCTTACTCTCAATGCTGTCAAGGTAAGGAATTTAGGGGTGAATATGTACAGTTTGTACAATTTTCTGAATGGCAGAATCAATTACTTGAGGATGAAGATGTAGAAGAAGCTCAAAAATATTGGCAGCAACAAAAAATCAACTCATTATCAGCATTAAGATTACCTAATGAACGACAAAGCAAGAGTGAGCAATTTATAACTGATAGTTGTCAATTGGTGATTAATCAAGAATTATTTGCTCAGATTTGCTACTTGGCTCAAAAATACGATAAAACGCCTGATGTTATCTTATTAGCCTGTTGGAAAATACTAATTTGGCGACTCACATGGGAAGCAGAAATTGTCATTGGTACAGCAAGCGATCGCCGCGACTATGACGAGCTATATAATGTACTTGGCTTATTAGCAACTTGGCTACCAATTAAAACTAAATTTACACCTAACCTAAATTTTCTAGAAGTATTAGCAGCAGTAGCACAAACGTTAGAAAATGCTGCTGAATGGCAAGATTATTTTATTCCTGAAGCGGTAGAACAGGATGGTTTTCTCGCTTTCCCTATTGGTTTTGAATTTACAAATATCTCGGAAACTGCATCTGACAACACAGGAGTAACATTCACTGTACAGAACATCTACAGTATTATTGAACCTTTTAAGGTAAAACTCACTTGTTTACAACGTCATGATAGTTTAGTCGCCGAGTTTTACTATGATCTTAATTATTTCTCTAAAGAAACAATCCAAAGACTGGCAAAAAATTTTCAAACGTTATTGATAAATATTATTGATAATCCTGAAACACTTATTAGTCAGTTAGAAATCATCAGTGCTGACGAACGTCAACAACTATTAGTTGAGTTTAATCAAAGTAAAATTGATGATTCATACTATAAATGTGTTCATGAATTATTCGCAGAGCAAGCAGAAAAAAATCCCCATAAAATTGCTCTTGTCTGTGAAAATCAACAAATTACCTATGGCGAATTAAACCGTAAAGCCAACCAACTAGCAAACTATCTCCAAAAGCAAGGAGTACAACCAGACTTTGTAGTTGGGTTGTGTGTAGAGCGTTCCTTAGAAATGATTATTGGCTTATTAGGTATACTCAAAGCAGGTGGAGCATATTTACCACTTGAGCCTATACCAACAGCAGCTCTCAATTTACGTTTACAAGCAGCGCAAATATCATTAATAATTACTCAACAATCATTAGTTAACCGTTTTGCAAAAACCAAAGTAATTACTATTGATCAAGATTGGGAAACTATCGCCAATGAAAGTGATGAAAATCCTCACACCGAAGTAACACCAGAAAATCTGGTTTATGTCATCTTTACTTCCGGTTCTACAGGTAAACCTAAAGGGGTGGCGACAGAACACCGCCAACTGTGCAATTATATCAGTGCGATCGCTCATCAACTCGACTTACCTACAACTGCCAACTACGCCACCGTCTCTAGCTTAAGTGCAGACTTGGGAAACACAATGATTTTCCCTTCCCTCTGTCGAGGCGGCTGTTTACATATCATCTCCTCGGCGCGGGTAGGGAATGCGCTAGAGTTGGCTGAATATTGTCGCCAACACCCCATCGACTGTTTAAAAATTGTCCCTTCTCACCTCGCCGCACTCCTAGCAGCAACTCCAGCCGCAGCATCTATTCTCCCCCACCAATGCTTAATTTTGGGTGGTGAAGCTGCTAGTTGGAAATTAATTTCCCAAATTCAACAACAAGCACCAAACTGTCAAATATTTAATCATTATGGCCCTACAGAAACCACCGTTGGCGTTTTAACTTATGCAGTGCAAAATCAAGCAGATGATTTAATTTCTGAGACAGTTCCTTTAGGTCGTCCACTTGCGAATAATCAAGTTTATATTTTAGATGAGCAATTACAACTAGTACCTTTAGGTGTAGCAGGTGAACTTTATATAAGTGGTGCAGGGTTAACTCGCGGTTATTTAAACCAACCAGAATTAACAGCACAACGGTTTATTTCTTACTCCTTACTCGGAGAAGAATTGCGTCTGTATAAAACAGGCGATCGCGTGCGTTATTTAGAAGATGGTAATATAGAATTTCTGGGTAGAGTTGACAACCAAGTAAAAGTTCGGGGATTCCGTATTGAATTAGAAGAAATTGAACTCACCCTAACTCAATATCCAGCCATACAACAAGCTGTAGTTACCCTGCAACAATCAGAATATAACCAACGCCTATTAGCTTATATTGTTCCTCAACCAAAAGCAGCAATAAATATTAACGAACTGCGGAGTTTCTTGAAACAAAACCTTCCAGATTATATGCTGCCCTCAGCGTTTGGCATCCTGAAAAAATTACCCTTAACAACCAACGGTAAAATAGACCGTCAAGCATTACCAGAAATCGAAAGTTTATCTAGCGAATTAACAGCCAACTATGAACCAGCAAAGACAGAAATAGAACAAGCGATCGCCAAAATTTGGCAACAACTCCTCCAACTAGAAAAAGTCGGCATCAATGATAACTTTTTCGACATCGGTGGACATTCCTTACTCCTAGTCCAACTCCATGCCAAACTGCGAGATATCTTCCCAGTTGATATTGCCATTACTCATTTATTTGAATATCCAACCATCGCTTCCCTAGCCCAATATTTAACCAAAGCCCAACCACAAACATCCACATTATTAGAAACACAACAAAGAGCCGCAAACCGCCGCAACGCCCGCCCAAACCGTAAAAACAAAATATAAAACCCCTCCTCCCTCTGCGTTTAAAAAAAACCTCCCCAAGCCCATGAATAATCATCAAATCTGTGAAACTGATATCGCTATTATTGGTATGTCTGGGAGATTTCCCCAAGCCAACAACCTCGATACTTATTGGCAAAATCTCCGCAATGGAGTAGAAGCTTTAACCCAGTTTACAGATGTTGAATTACAAGCCCAAGGTGTAGATACAAAATTACTCAATAATCCCAACTATATCAAAGCAGGATTTGTATTAGAAGATGTAGAATTATTCGCTGCTTCCTTCTTTGACTACTCCCCCAGAGAAGCAGAAATTATGGATATCCAGCAACGTATCTTTTTAGAAGTTGCTTGGGAAGCGCTAGAAAACGCAGGCTATGATACAGAACAATATCCCGGACAAATTAGTATCTACGCTAGTTGTAGCGTCAATACATATTTTTTATATAATATTCTTAGCAACTCTGAACTAATAAATTTAATCGGAATTGATCAAGTTCGGCATAACAATCGTGGAGATAACTTAGCCACAAGAGTAGCTTATAAATTAAACTTGAAAGGTTCAGCTATTAATGTCCAAACAGGCTGTTCTAGTTCCTTAGTTGGTATTCATTTAGCTTGTCAAAGTTTACTCAACCATGAATGTGATATCGCCTTAGCTGGTGGCGTTTCTATCTCTGCAAATCAAAAAACAGGCTACCTTTATCAAGAAGGGGGAATTTTATCACCCGATGGTCATTGTCGCGCCTTTGATGCTCAAGCTAGAGGTACTGTCAACGGTAATGGTGTGGGTATTGTAGTATGTAAGCGTTTACAAGATGCTATCACAGATGGCGATCGCATTCATGCTGTCATTAAAGGTACGGCTGTCAATAACGATGGTTCTCTCAAAGTAGGTTATACCGCACCAAGTATTGATGGACAAGCCAAAGTCATCGCCGAAGCATTAGCAGTATCAGGACTGCATCCTCAAACAATTAGCTATGTAGAAACTCACGGTACAGGCACTATTTTAGGCGACCCAATTGAAATTTCCGCCTTAAACAAATCTTTCTCATTCAATACACAAAAAAAGAATTTCTGTGCCATAGGTTCAGTTAAAACTAATATTGGACATTTAGACGCGGCGGCTGGTGTTGCAGGTTTAATTAAAACAGTTTTGGCATTAAAACATCAGCAAATTCCCCCTAGTTTAAATTTCCTTTCACCTAACACCCAAATTGACTTCGCCAATAGTCCTTTTTATGTCAATAATCAACTAAAGGAATGGCATTCACCACAACAACCACGCCGCGCCGGAGTCAGTTCTTTTGGTATTGGCGGAACAAATGCTCATGTCATTCTTGAAGAAGCGCCAGTTATTGAACAGGGGGAGCAACCCACCCCTAACCCCTCCCTGGAGGGGAACAAGGAGCAGGGTAGAAAATATCAGTTGTTACCACTTTCAGCTAAAACAAATTCTGCCCTAGAAATTGCCACCAAAAATTTAGCTAATTATTTACAGCAGCATCCCGATACTAACTTGGCTGATGTTGCATATACCCTCAGCATCGGTCGCCGGAGTTTTGAGCATCGTCATGTAGTAGTATGTCAAAATATTGAAGATGCAGTTAAAGTTTTAGACACAGAAAAATTGACATCATCTCTCGTAAGCGAACAGCCTGCTGTAGTTTTCATGTTTCCTGGTCAAGGTTCTCAATATGTCAACATGGGTCGGGAATTATATGAAACAGAAGCTATTTTCCGGGAACAAATTGATAATTGTTGTGAACTACTCAAAGCCTATTTAGAGTTAGATTTACGCGAAATAATCTATTCCACCACAACAGAACAAATAACTCAAACTGCTATTACCCAACCTGCATTATTTGTCATTGAATATGCACTAGCTAAATTGTGGATGGCTTGGGGAGTTAACCCACAAGCAATGATTGGTCATAGTATTGGGGAATATGTAGCAGCTTGTCTTGCTGGTGTTTTCAGCCTCGAAGATGCTTTAGCAGTGATAGCAATGCGGGGAAAATTGATGCAGCAACTACCATCAGGAGCAATGTTAGCTGTTTTTTTGCCAGCAGCAGAAATTAAACCATTATTAACCGAAAATTTAGCTTTAGCTGCCAATAATGCCCCTAATTTATGCGTGGTTTCGGGAACTCATGCAGCCATAAATGCAATACAGCAACAACTTTTAGCTAAAGGTGTAGAGTGTCGTAATTTGCACACATCCCACGCTTTCCATTCCCAAATGATGAACCCCATCATTGAGGAATTTCAAGAATATGTCAGCAAAATTAGTTTAAAAGCTCCCCAAATTCCCTTTATTTCTAATGTTACAGGTACATGGATTACTACCGCCCAAGCAACTGATTCTGACTATTGGGGAAAGCATTTGCGACAAACAGTTTATTTTGCTGAGGGTATTGCTGAGTTAGGGAAAAAATCAGAGCAAATTTTCTTAGAAGTTGGGACAGGAAAGGTATTAAGTAACTTAGTAAAACAGCTAGAAGTATCACAAACTATATTAACTTCTCTGCGTCATCCCCAAGAGCAACTATCAGATATAGCCGTTTTACTCAACACCCTTGGTAAACTTTGGCAAGCTGGAGTTGAAATCAACTGGTCAGAGTTTTATCAATCTCAGCTTCGTTACCGTATTCCTCTACCTACATATCCATTTGAACGCCAAAGATTTTGGATAGAACCACAAACAAAAGTTAATCTAATTTCTCAAGATATTAATGATTGGTTTTATGTTCCTGTATGGAAACAAACAATCCCTATCAAAGCATCTATTAACCAACAGATAATGCAGCCATGCTTAGTATTTGTTGATAGCTTGGGGGTAGGAGAAGCACTTGTTCAAGAATTACAACAAGGGCAAGATGTGATTATTGTACAAGCAGGAGATAAGTTTTCTCAGTTGCGGGATGGGGTTTATAGTATTCATCCTCAAAACAAGGCTGATTATGATGCTTTAATGCAAGAGCTATGCTTGCTGAATAAAGTTCCAAAAATGATTGTACATTGTTGGGGCATCTCGACAAATGTTGATAGTTTTTGGAGTTTAATTTTCCTCGCCCAAGCATTAGGACAAGAGCCGATAAATGATGAAGTGCAAATTATGGTTATTACTAATAATCTGCACAATGTGACTGGAGAAGAGAATTTAGTTCCAGAAAAATCAACTTTATTAGGTGCTTGTAAAGTAATTAGTCAGGAGTTTTCTAATATTACCTGCCGTCACATTGATATTGTAATTTCTCAACAGGTAAATAAACAACTGATAGAGAAACTTTTAGCTGAGATGACCAATAATTCTCAGGATTTAACTGTAGCTTATCGCGGTCAGCATCGCTGGATACAAACTTTTGAAAAAACTCAGTTAGAGACAGCCGATTTAGCGAACTCACCACTACGCCAAGGGGGAGTCTATCTAATTACTGGCGGGTTGGGAGGTATCGGTTTAACAATAGCAGAATACTTAGCCGAGACAGTGCAGGCGAAACTGGTTTTAATTGGGCGATCGCAATTCCCCAGCCGTGATGAATGGGAACAATGGTTAATCACCCATGATGACCAAAATACTATTAGTCAAAGCATTAAAAAATTGCATCATTTAGAAAAAATTGGCGCTGAAGTTCTAGTGTTAACTGCTGATGTCATCAACCTAGAACAAATGCAGTCTGTGAAGCAACAAGTATTAGCAAAATTTGGAGAAATTAACGGTGTAATTCACGCCGCAGGTGTTCCTGGTGGTGGAATTATTCAACTCAAAACACCGGAAATAGCCGCAAGGGTATTAGCACCTAAAGTTCAAGGTACTTTAATAATTGACAAAGTTTTCTGTGATGAAGGATTAGATTTGTTTGTACTTTGCTCATCATTAACATCAATTCTTGGGGGGTTAGGACAAGTAGATTATTGTGCAGCCAACGCTTTCTTAGATGGGTTTGCCCAAAGTAAAGCTTGTCAACAAAAACCTTTAACCATAGCGATAAATTGGTGTGGTTGGCAAGAAGTAGGAATGTTAGTTAATACAACCATTCCCAAAGAACTAAAAAACCACCGTCAAGAGCATCTAAATCAAGCCATATCACCACAAGAGGGTGTAGAAATATTTAGCAGAATTTTGCATAGTCGCCTACCTCAAGTAGTAGTTAGCAAACAAAATATTGATGAACAGATTAAACAAAGTCATGCTAAACTAAACTTAGCCACGCAATTAGATAAATTAGAAAAACAATTAAGCAAAAGCAATTTATCTCAACAATTCCATCCCCGCCCTAACCTCAGCAATCCTTACATAGCCCCTTGCAGTAACATAGAAAAAACTATTGCTGAAGTATGGCAACAAATTTTAGGTTTAGAACAGGTAGGAATCGATGATAACTTCTTCGATTTAGGTGGACATTCCCTATTAGCGACTCAAATCATTTCCCAGTTGCGAAAAACATTTTCAGTAGAAATACCTTTAAATAGCTTATTTTCTGATTCTTCCACAATTATCAACCTAGCGGAGAAAGTCGAACAACTAATTTTAGAAAAAATAGAAAATTTATCCGAAGAAGAAGCACAACGCCTTTTGGGAGTTTCATAACTCATCCTCATATTCTATTAACAAGACAGGTGGTGGGCAATGCCCACCCTACTTACTTTAACTTGCTGAGAGTAGCAATATGCTTGAATCTGATTCACTACTACAAAGAAAAACTAATTTATCAGCAGCAAAAAAAGCCTTATTAGCCAAATTGATGCAAGGTAAATTACAAATCAATACTATACCTCGCCGTCAACAGTCAGATTTAATACCCTTATCTTTCGCCCAAGAAAGACTATGGTTTTTAGAACAATTAGATCCAAATCAGCCCTTATATAATGAGCCAATAGCATTACGCTTGCGGGGTATGCTTGATATCCCTGCATTACAGAAAAGTTTAAATGAAATTATCAGCAGACACGAATCTCTCAGAACAAGTTTTACTACAGTTAATGAACAACCCGTCCAAATTATCACCCCAAACTTAAACTTAAATCTACCAATAATCAACCTTCAATCTCTCAATTCTAGCGAACGAGAAAATTCAGTATACAGCCTAGCCATTGAAGAAGCCTCCCAACCATTTGATTTAGGTAAAGCGCCACTGATACGAGTGAAACTGCTGCAACTGGAGGAAACAGAATATGTATTGCTGCTGACCATGCACCATATTATCTGCGATCGCTGGTCATTTGCCATCCTCCTGCAAGAACTCATCCCCCTCTACCAAGCCTTTTCTCAAAATCAACCCTCTCCCCTGACAGAACTACAAATTCAGTATGCAGACTTCGCTATCTGGCAAAAACAATACCTCACAGGAGAAGTTTTAGAAAAGCAGATATCTTACTGGAAAGAACAATTAGCCAATGCTCCCGCTTTATTAGAATTACCTCTAGACCATCCGCGATCGCCTATAATGAGTAATCGCGGTTCCAAGTTATCTTTTAAAATATCGCCATTAACCCAGGCGTTGAAAGAAATTTCCCAACAAGAAGAAGCTACTTTATTTATTACTTTATTGACTGCTTTTAAAGTTTTACTTTATCGTTATACCCAACAAACAGATATCTTAATTGGCACAACTATAGCAGGTCGTAACCAGGAAGAAATAGAAAAATTAATTGGCTTTTTTGTCAATACCATAGTGTTACGTACTCACCTAGATGATAGACCAACTTTCCGCGAATTATTAAGGCGAGTGCGTCAGGTTGCTTTAGACGCTTACGCTCATCAAGATTTACCCTTTGAACAATTAGTGGAAAAGTTGCAACCGCAACGCAGCCTCAGCCATACTCCCTTGTTTCAGGTAATGTTTCAGCTTCAGAATACACCAAACCAAACTTTAGAATTACCGGGTTTGACTTGGGAAACTTTGCAGTTTCACAACGATACCTCCAAGTTTGACCTCAGCCTCACAATGGTAGAAAGCGAAGCAGGATTAATAGGTCACTTTGAGTATAATACAGACCTTTTTGAAGCTGAAACTATTACCCGAATGCAGGGTCATTGGCAAACTTTATTAGCGGGTATTGTTGCTAACCCAGACCAAGAAATTGCAGAATTACCACTATTAACAGTAGCAGAAAAAAATCAATTATTAGAATGGAATAATACTCAATTTGATTATACTCAAAACTTATGTATTCATCAGTTATTTGCAGCGCAGGTAGAGAAAACACCTGATGCTGTTGCTGTGGTATTTGAGAATGAATATTTAACCTATCAACAACTCAATCAAAAAGCCAATCAACTCGCACATTACCTGCAAAAAATGGGTGTAGAACCAGAGGTTTTAGTGGGGATTTGTGTAGAGCGTTCTTTAGAAATGATTGTGGGCATATTAGCTATTTTGAAAGCTGGTGGTGCTTATGTACCACTTGATCCTGCTTATCCCCAAGAGCGTCTAGCTTTCATGTTAGAAGATGCTAAATTAGCACTTTTATTAACTCAACAGCGATTAAAAGAATGGCTACCTGCAAATCAAGCTCAAACTATTTGCTTAGATGCAGATTGGCAGTTAATTGCTCAAGAAAGTCAGAAGAATTTAAATACGAAAGCTACAGATACAAACTTGGCTTATGTGATTTATACTTCCGGTTCTACAGGTAAACCTAAAGGCGTTTTAATACAGCATATTTCTTTAGTTAATTATACTATTTCAGCTTGTCAAAACTATCAAATAAATTCGGGCGATCGCATTCTGCAATTTGCCTCTATTTGCTTTGATGCAGCCGCAGAAGAAATCTTCCCATGTTTAGTTCAAGGGGCTACTTTATTGCTGCGTAATGATACAATGTTGAGTTCCATACCAGCTTTTTTTCAACAATGTCAAAAATGGGAAATAACTGTGTTGGATTTACCCACAGCCTTTTGGCATCAAATTATGGGTGAATTATTAGAGCAGGGTTTACAACTACCGGAAACTATACGTTTAGTAATTATTGGTGGGGAAAAGGCATTACCAAAATATCTAGCAATTTGGAATAAATATGTTAGTAAAAAAGTTGAATTAATCAATTCCTATGGCCCCACTGAAACAACTATAGTAGCAACCATTAGCAATTTATCTCATCACCAAAACAAAGCCGAATTATCATCCGTTCCCATTGGGAAAGCAATTCATAACACCCAAGTTTATATATTAGATTCTTATCTCCAACCTACTCCTATTGGTATCCCTGGGGAACTATATATAGGTGGTTTAGGTGTTGCTAGAGGATATCTCAACCAACCGCAATTAACAGCAGAAAAATTCATTCCTCATCCTTTTAGCCAACAACCAGAAACACGTCTTTATAAAACAGGTGACTTAGCTCGTTATTTACCTAATGGCGAAATTGAAATTATAGGACGGGTTGATTATCAAGTCAAAATTCGCGGTTTTCGGATTGAATTAGGCGAAATAGAAGCAAAATTAAACCAACATCCCCACATCAATGAAGCAGTTGTAAAAGTGTGGGAAGATGAAGGTGATAAAAGATTAGTAGGATATGTCAGTTGTCAGTCAAACTCAGCATTAACAGTTACTCAACTGCGAAGCTTTTTACAAGAACAATTGCCAGAATACATGATACCCTCTGCATTTGTCTTTTTGGAAGCTTTACCTCTCACACCCAACGGCAAAATAGATAGGCTTGCGTTACCTAAACCAGAAAAATTGCGTCCAGAATTAGCAGCTAATTATGTAATTCCTCAAACTCAAGTAGAACAGAAGATTGCTAATATTTGGCAAAAAGCTTTAAAAATAGACAAAGTTGGCATTCACGATAACTTTTTTGAACTCGGTGGTCATTCTTTACTGCTGCTTAGGGTTCATAGTGAATTGCGGGAAATATTTGCAGTTGACTTATCAATGCTTGATTTGTTTAGATATCCCACCATCAATTCCTTAGCTGGTTATCTTCATCAATTACAAAACAAAATTACATCTACTCAAAATACAAACAAGCAAGTTGAAAAAATTACAACCGCTAAACAACAACAAAGAAATCGTCTCCAAAAAATGAAATCTATTAGAAGTATTTAAGGAAATATATAAAAATGTATCCTACAGCCGAATTTCAGCAAACTGGTTCAGAAATAGCAATTATTGGTTTATCAGGACGGTTTCCAGGTGCTAAAAATATAGAAGAATTTTGGCACAATTTACAAACAGGTGTTGAGTCAATTACTTTTTTTACAAACGAAGAACTTTTAGCTTCAGGGGTAGACCCAGCTTTAGTTAATCACCCTAACTATGTTAAAGCTAGGGGTGTATTGGCAGATGCAGAATTATTTGATGCCTCATTTTTTGGTTTCACTCCCAAAGAAGCAGAAATTACAGACCCACAACATCGACTATTTTTAGAATGTGCTTGGGAAGCATTAGAAAATGCTGGTTATAACTGTGAAAATTATGCTGGTGCAATTGGTGTTTATGCTGGTAGTGGCTTGAGTGGTTATTTATTTAATGTTTATACAAATGAAAGTATTCGCAATTCTGTTGATGGTCATCAAATAGCAATTGGTGGCGATAAAGATTATTTAAGCACTCGTGTTTCTTACAAACTAAATTTACAAGGCCCAAGTTATACCATTCAAACTGCTTGCTCAACTTCATTAGTTGCAGTTCATTTAGCTTGTCAAAGTCTCCTCAATGGAGAATGTGATATGGCTTTAGCTGGTGGCGTTTCTATTAGCGCTTGGCGAAAAAATGGCTATCTTTATAAAGAGGGCAGCATCGGCTCTCCTGATGGACATTGCCGCGCCTTTGATGTTCAAGCACAGGGAACCGTTGGTGGTGAAGGCTTGGGCATTGTATTGTTAAAAAGATTAGAAGATGCGATCGCAGATCAAGATACCATCTATGCAGTAATTAAAGGTTCCGCTATCAATAACGATGGCTCACAAAAAGTTAGTTACACCGCACCCAGTATTGATAGTCAAGCAAAAGTCATTAGTACGGCTCAAGCTGTGGCTGAAGTTGCACCGGAAACTATCACCTATATTGAAGCCCACGGTACAGGCACATCTTTAGGCGACCCGATAGAAATTGCGGCTTTAACCCAAGCTTTTCGCCAAAATACGGAGAAAACTGGCTTTTGCGCCATAGGTTCTTTAAAAACCAACACCGGACATTTGGATGCGGCGGCTGGCGTAGCAGGTTTAATTAAAACTGTCCTGGCACTCAAGTATAAAAAGATTCCTCCCAGCCTCCACTATCAAACAGCAAACCCGCAGATAGACTTTGCCAATAGCCCCTTTTACGTCAATACTCAACTGACTGACTGGCAAACTAACGGCACTCCTCGCCGTGCTGGGGTGAGTTCCTTTGGCATTGGCGGCACAAATGCCCATGTAATTTTAGAAGAAGCTCCTGTTCTAGAGCAGAGGGAGCAACCCACCCCTAGCCCCTCCAGGGAGGGGAACAAGGAGCAGGGGAGAGGGTATCAGTTGTTGGTACTTTCTGCTAAAACTGCTACAGCCTTAGAAAATGTTACAGCTAATTTAACAAAATATCTTCAACAAAACCAGGATTTAAATTTGGCTGATGTGGCTTATACTTTGGCAGTTGGTCGCAAAGCTTTTGACCATCGGCGGATTTTTGTATGTCAAAATAACAATCACGCCATCACCATTTTAACATCTCCAAATAGTCCAGAATTGTTTACCCATTATCAAAAACCCTGCCATCATCTAGTGGTATTTATGTTCCCTGGACAAGGTTCTCAATATGTGAATATGGGTCAAGGACTTTATGAAAATGAACCATACTTTAGAGAACAATTTGACTACTGTGCGGAACTGCTCAAACCGCATTTAAATATTGATTTGCGTGATGTAATTTACCCCGATACCGCGCAGATAGAAACAGCAAACAAATATTTAAGTCAGACATATATTACCCAGCCTGCACTATTTGTAATTGCCTACGCTTTAGCCAAATTATGGATGAGTTGGGGAGTGCATCCAGAAGCTATGATTGGTCATAGTATTGGGGAATATGTAGCGGCAACTTTGGCAGGAGTTTTTAGTTTAGAAGATGCTTTAAAGTTAGTTGCAATTCGCGGACGTTTGATGCAGCAATTACCCCCAGGTGCGATGCTTTCCGTACAAATGGCGGAGTCAGAGATTTTACCCTTGTTGGGGGCAGAATTGGCTCTAGCTGCGAGTAATGCACCATCAAGTTGTGTAGTTTCGGGTACGATAAATGCGATCGCCAAATTAGAACAGCAGTTACAACAGCAAGGTATAAATTATCGCAGGTTGCACAATTCTCACGCTTTCCATTCCCCGATGATGGATACAGTTGTTGAGCCATTTAATCAGTTGTTACGACAAATTCCCCTGCATCCTCCCCAAATTCCTTTTATCTCCAATGTTAGCGGTACATGGATGAGTGTAGCAGCAGCCACAGACCCCAACTATTGGGCAAAACATATCACTCAAACAGTGCGCTTTAGTGCAGGAATAGCTGAGTTAATTCAGCAACCAGAACGCATATTTTTGGAAGTAGGGCCGGGTAGAACTTTAAGTACATTTGTTAAACATCAACTACCAGAGGTAGTCACAGTCACCTCGCTGCGCCATCCCCAAGAACAAAAATCAGATGTAGCATTTATATTTAATAGTTTGGGTCGTCTGTGGTTGCAAGGAATAAAAGTTGATTGGGCGAGTTTTTATGCCTATGAAAAACCCTATCATATCCCTTTACCTACCTATCCTTTTGAGCGTCAGCGTTATTGGGTAGAACCGCAACAACAGAGATTTAAAGCACAATTAGAAAAACAATTTTCATCAATCACCACTGCTGAAATTTGGCAATCTCTAGTTGCACCTGGACAAATCCCGGCTTGCGCTCAAATACAACCACTTAATCAGGAAACTTATCTCACTAATAAAGATTGTTTAGATAATTTATGCCTTGCTTATATCAACTTGGCGTTGAGAAATTTAGATATTTTTCAAGATGCTTCAAACAAGTATTCTTTTGAGCAATTGTATGAGCAAAGTCGAATCATTCCGCGCTATCAACAGTTATTGCATCGCTGGTTAGATGTATTAGTAGAACATGGTTATTTACAGCAAGAGCAAGGACTGTATAGCAACTTGCAACCATTGTCTACTGATGCGCTCAATCATCTTTTAGAAATAGCCAGATTAAAGTGGGCAAACACACCACAAGTAATAGATATTGTTGAGGAATGTGGAGCCAATTTGCTATCTGTACTGCGAGGGCAAATAGAACCTTTAGAATTGTATTTCGCCGCAGGCAAAAAAAGAGCAGAAACCACAAAAACAGAATTGCCTTTGGATACATATTTAAAAGGTATTATGCGGGCAAGTGTGGCACAGATAGTCAAGTTATTACCAGCAAATGTCAACCTGAGAATTTTAGAAATTGGCGGTGGACAAGGAATTGCCACAACAGCTTTATTACCTGTTTTACCTGGAGAAAGAACAAGTTACACTTTTACTGATGTTGGTGGTTTATTACTCAATCGAGCCAAAGAAAAGTTTAGTGCTTACCCATTTGTAGAATATCGGTTTCTGGATATCGAAAAACCTGTAACTGAACAAGGGTATACTCTCCACAGCTTTGATGTGGTAATTGCTGTGAATGTTTTGCACGTTACTGGTAACATTAACCAAACCCTTAATCATGTGCGATCGCTGTTAGCTCCCGGTGGTTTATTACTGCTATGGGAAATCACGGAACCTCAACTAAATTTTGATATTACAGATGGTTTATTGATGAATCCTTTAGAGGATGTATCACGCAGTTATGGCAACCCATTCTTATCTCAAAATCAGTGGCGGGAAGCATTAAAATCTCAAGGATTTGTAGAAGTTGAGGTAGTTTCTGAAACTGAAGTATTCAAAGAAGAAATTTTCATTGCACAAGCTAGTACCACTGATGCAGCACCTCCAGCATTTAGTAACTATATTGATAGCAAACAAACTGAAGCAGATACAGTTTCATTAGCTAAAAAGCCTCACATTACTGACTGGTTTTATCTTCCTACTTGGCAGCGTGTTTCCTTACCTCAATATGTACCAAACCAGAGCAATAAAACTCAAGCAAAATGCTGCTTAGTATTTATGGATGATTGCGGTTTGGGTGACAAAATAGTTAAGCAATTGATATTAGAAGGTGGAGATGTAATTGCTGTCAAAGTTGGGGAAGCATACAAATGTCAAAGCGATCGCCTCTATACAATTAACCCCGAACAACCACAAGACTACAAGCTTTTGTGTCAACAACTCCGTACATTGGGTAAAACTCCCACCAATATTATCCATTTATGGACTGTCACACCAGAGTATGCAGAGGAGTTAGCGCCACAACAGTATGAGTCCTTGGGCTTTTACAGCTTACTATTTCTCACTCAAGCGATCGCTGAATTTTATCAAAAAGATGCGCTGCATATTCACATCATCTCCAACCATCTGCAAATAGTCACAGGTTCGGAAAAACTATGTCCAGAAAAAGCACTAGTAATTGGCCCTTGTAAAGTCATTCCCCAAGAGTACCCCAACCTCACCTGTAGCAGCATTGATGTAGTTCTTCCCACAGCCAATAGTTGGCAAGAACAGCAACTAATTAAGCAATTACTAACAGAAACTTCTAGTTTATCACCCGAACAACTAATAGCTTACCGAGGAAATCAACGCTGGGTACAGGATTTTGAGGCTGTGAAAATAGATACCCCAATTCAGGGAAATCAGCGTTTAAGAACAAAAGGAGTATATTTAATTACCGGGGGATTGGGTGGTGTTGGTTTAGCTTTAGCCGAATATCTAGCGAAAACTGTACAAGCTAGACTTATTTTACTAGGGCGATCGCCTTTTCCTCAACCAGAGGAATGGACGCAATGGCTATCAACCCATGATGCACAAGATGTCATCAGCCAAAAAATCCAAAAATTGCAAAATCTCCAAGCATTTGGCGCAGAAATTATGATAGTTAGTGCTGACGTTGCTAATTATCAACAAATGTTAGCAGTAATAAAAAAAGCAGATTTGCAATTTGGTCAAATTAATGGAGTAATTCACGCCGCCGCAGTTTTAGGTGGAGGTATGATGCAACTCAAAACAACAGAAATAGCCTCTGCTGCTTTAGCAGCAAAAGTCCAAGGAACAAGAGTATTAAATACTATTTTCCAAGATACAAACCTTGATTTCTTTGTACTTTGTTCTTCACTTTCTTCCTTTATCGGTACATCAGGAATGGTAGATTATACTGCCGAAAATGCCTTTTTAGATGCCTTTGCTCACTATCAATCTGCCCAAAATCGTAATTTAATCACATCTATTAACTGGGATAGATGGAACAGCTTAGGAATGGCAGTTGCCGTTGAGCAAAGGCACAAAGATATCACAGGGGAAGAATTAACAGCAGGGATGAATTGGGAGGAAGGTATCGAAGCATTTAACCGAATATTATCTAGTAGTAACTTTCCGCAAATAATTGTATCTACCCAAGATTTACAAACTCTGCTTCAGCCTAATAAATCTCATAAATCTGCATCAATAGAAGCAAAATTAGCCCAACTTAACCAAGTTAGAACAACTCATCCCCGCCCTAATTTAGGTAATGCTTATGTTGCCCCAACCAACGAATTAGAAATTACTCTAGCAGAAATTTGGCAACAACTTCTAGCTATTGAGCGCGTAGGCATTCATGATAACTTTTTTGAATTAGGGGGAGATTCTTTATTTGCCACTCAGCTTGTTGCTCAATTATGTAAAAACTTTCAGATTGAATTGCCATACAAACAATTTTTTAACTCACCTACTATTGCTCAGTTAGCTGAGTTTATTGCACACAAACTTGCCGCACAAGCAGAACAAGAGGAGTTAGCAAAAGCCTTAGCTGAAATTGAACAACTTTCCGAAGAAGAAGTGCAAGCAATGATGGCTTGGCAATGAGGTTATCTGATGCTCAAACTATACGAAATACAGGGCAAAAAATACTTGGCATGATTATTAATGTAGGGTGGGCATTGCCCACCGTATTATGGTTTTGGTGGGCAATGCCCACCCTACTTTAATCAAAATATTTTAATTTGTAAAAATGACT
Source organism: Anabaena azotica FACHB-119 (assembly GCF_014697625.1). Classification (GTDB taxonomy): domain Bacteria; phylum Cyanobacteriota; class Cyanobacteriia; order Cyanobacteriales; family Nostocaceae; genus Trichormus; species Trichormus azoticus_A. The sequence goes on from NZ_JACJSG010000005.1 coordinate 142,257, forward strand.
GACCTGGCTAAACGTATCGCTGCTCTTTCTCCCGAAAAACGGCAGCTTCTATTGCAAAAACTAAGCAACAAAAACAATGAAGTTAATTCCTATATACCAATAATTCATCAAGGTCGAGAATCTAATACATTTCCTGTTTCTTTTGCACAACAAAGGATATGGTTTCTCGATCAGTTACAGCCTGGAAACCCATCATTTAACATCTGTCAATTTATGCGTTTGACAGGTAAGCTAAATGTAGCAGCACTAGAACAAAGTTTTCAAGAAGTTGTGAAACGGCACGAAGTTTTGCGAACTAATTTTACTGTAGTCGATGGACAACCATTTCAGGTAATTGCACCGCCTCCAGTATTTAAAATACCCATAGTTAATTTACAAGCCCTTTCTGAAGACAACAGAGAAAGCGAAGTTTTGCGTTTAGCAAATGAAGAAGCTCAAAAATCATTTGATTTAACTAAAGATTACTTGCTACGAGTTACTTTATTACAACTGAGCGCAACAGAGCATATTTTATTGTTATCAATACACCATATTGCTGCTGATGCTTGGTCTATAGGTGTGTTAATTAACGAGATTACCACCCTTTATGACAGCTTTTCTCACAACTATGCCTCACAACTGCCGCAATTACCAATTCAGTATGCAGACTTTGCCGTTTGGCAACGTCAATGCTTGCAAGGAAAAAAATTAGACAATTTGCTGAGTTATTGGCAACAACAACTCGGCGGTCAATTACCAATACTTGAATTGCCTACAGATATGCCTCGCCCAACAAGACAAACTTACAGTGGGGCTAGGCAATGTTTGGTTCTACCTAAATCTTTATCTGAACAACTGAAAGCTTCCTACCAAGGCGGAGGTATAACGCTATTCATGATTTTACTTGCAGCATTTGGGACGTTACTTTACTGGTATACAGGGCAAGAAGATATAGTTATAGGTACTGATATTGCTAACCGTAATCAACCAGAAATTAGAGGATTAATTGGTTTTTTTGTTAATCAACTTGTTATCCGCAATAATTTTTCAGGAAACCCTTCTTTTTATGAGTTACTTGAACGAGTCCGTGAAGTAACTTTAGATGCCTATGCTCACCAAGATTTACCTTTTGATAAGCTTGTAGATGTTTTAAACCCAGTCCGAGATATGGCTCGTCCGCCTTTATTTCAGGTAAAGTTAATTCTCGAAAATACACCAAGTTCCTATTTACATCTTTCAGGACTGACTATTAAACCTTTGCAGTTTGAAAAAAAGAATACTCAACTTGATATACTTTGGGAAATAGTGGAAACAGAACAGGGAATAGTTGCAGCGTTAGAGTATAACACGAATTTATTTTATCCTAGTACCATAGCGCGAATGGTTAGACATTTTGAAATTCTGTTAAATCATGTTGCAGTAGAGCCAACAGCAAAATTAAGCCAAATAATTGAAATTCTTATTAAAAGTGATAATGCACAAGAAATCATCCAAAAGCAAACCCGCAAAGCAGAATTTAAAAGTAAATTAAAAACCGTTAAACGGCAATTAGTTGATACGCCAATTGTGACAGAGGAAGCAAAATGAAAAAGTTAGAAATTAAAGCCAGACGCAAAGCAGTAGATTTTCCAGTAAATGAATTAATAGAATTAACTAGTTTAATCAATGGCGAAACTTTACCTCTGGTAATTAAGCCATCTATAGATAGTATTGATATTGCCGAGTGGGCTAATAATAAAAGAGAATTTATCCAAGATAAGCTACACCAACATGGAGCTATTCTATTTCGAGGATTCAATATTATTACAGCACCAGAATTTGAAAAATTTGGTCTAGCTGTTTGCGGGGAACTTTTCAATGAAAATGGAGAACATCCCCGTGAGAGTGTGAGTGGGAATGTTTACACTCCGGTTTTTTATCCAGGCGATCGCAAGTTATTATGGCATAACGAAAACTCTTTTAATCATCGCTTTCCCTTAAAAATTATGTTTGGTTGTCGTCAGCCAGCACAGCAGGGAGGAGAAACACCAATTGTGGATAGTCGGAAAGTTTTTCAATTAATAAACCCTAAAATTCGTGATATCTTTATTGAAAAGCAAGTAATGTATGTTCGCAACTATGGCGATGGTTTAGGACTTGATTGGCAAACAGTATTTCAAACTGAAAATCAAACAGAAGTTGAACATAAATGTCAACAAAATGGGATAAAATTTGCCTGGAAATCAGGAAATCGTCTGCGGACTTTTTCTATCCGCCCAGCCGTTATCAAACATCCGCAAACAGGGGAATTATCCTGGTTTAATCAAGCCCAACATTGGCATCCAGCCTGCTTAGATACCATTACAAGAGAATCACTATTTACATCTTTCAAATCAGAAGATTTACCAAGAAACTGTTATTACGGTGATGGTACTCCTATTGAAGATTCTGTCATGGAAGAAATTTGCGGAGTCTACCAAGAATTAGAGGTCGTCTTTCCTTGGCAAAAAGGAGACTTCTTACTACTAGATAATATTTTAGCCGCCCACGCCAGAAACCCATTTGTGGGTGAGAGAAAGCTATTTGTAGCTATGGGCGAAATTACAAGTTATACAGAAATAGGATAATTAATCAGATGTTAGCTCAAGTCCAAGGTTTTCAACTTTCACCGCAACAAAAGCGTCTTTGGTTATTACAACAAGAGAATTCTGTTTATCTTGCTTGTTGTGCAGTTTTAATTACAGGAAATTTGCAAGTTAACGTACTCAAAGATGCGTTGCAGAAGGTTGTTGATAGAAACGAAATTCTCCGTACCAAGTTTTATCGCCCCCAAGGAATTAAAATTCCTGTGCAAATTATAGAGGCTAGTAAGTTTTTGTTTTTAGAAGAAACCATCATTAGTAATAATAGGTTATCTCAATTAATAGATGAACTATTCATTGTAGAGACACAACATCATCAAGCTGAAGAAGATTTATTTTCCACAAAACTATTCACTATTAATAACAATGTTAACGTTTTATTTATTAAGATTCCAGCGCTTTGTGCAGATACGCTATCTTTAAATAATTTAGTCGCAGAAATTAGTAATTGTTATCTTGCCTGTTCGCAAAATAAAGATATCTTAGACGAACCTTTACAATATGCTGATATTGCTGCTTGGCTAAATGAATTATTAGCAGATGAAGAAAGTGATATAGGAAGAAGATATTGGCGACAAATAGACATATCCAGGTGTGGAAGTTACAAACTAATTAATGAACAGCCAAAAGAACAACTAGATAAATTTCACCCAAAGATTTTTTACACCTTAATAAATCAGCAATTAGCAAATAAAGTTAACGAACTTAGTCAAAAGTATCAAACCTCTACTGCAAACTTTCTCTTAACTTGCTGGCTAATTTTACTGTGGCGGCTAACAGGAAATGCCGATTTAATTATTGGGACTGGTTTCGATGGACGCAACTATGAAGAATTAAAAACTAGTTTAGGATTATTTGCTAAATATCTATCTTTGGCTTGCTCTTTAAAAGATGGCGATCGCTTCACTGATATAATAGCAAAAGTCAATCATATTACCACAGAAATGTCTGATTGGCAAGAAAGCTTTAGTTGGGACGCGAGTCAACAAGATGGTTCAACAGCCTTCTTCCCTTTCTGCTTCGAGTTTACAGCCGCGCCTCAACCCCACAAAGCTGGGGAAGTTACATTCACACTTTACCAGCATTACGTCTGTAGCGATCGCTTTAAAGTGAAACTCGCAGCAGTACAGACTGTTGATGGTGAGTTAAAGGCAGAATTTCACTATGATAGTAACTTATTTGCCATAGCAGATATTGAAAATCTAGCTAATCAATTTGTCTGCTTGTTAGAAAGTGCTATTGAAAACCCCCAAGCCAACATTTCCCAGTTAAACATTTTCCCAACCGCACAGAGAAAACAACTTTTAATAGACTTCAACAATACTCAAACTTCAGCATTACCCTATCAATGTATTCATCATTGGTTTGAAGCCCAATGTCAGCAAACACCAGATAATATTGCTGTTGTTTTTGCAGAACAAAAACTCACATATCAAGAGTTAAATAAACGTGCGAATCAACTAGCACATTACTTGCAAAATTTAGGCGTAGGTTCAGAACAATTAATAGGTATTTGTGTAGAGCGTTCCTTATTAATGGTCATTGGCATATTAGGTATTCTCAAAGCTGGTGCAGCCTATGTACCCATTGACCCTAATTACCCAACAGAACGCAAAGCATATATATTAGCAGATACACAAATGTCATTGTTGCTAACTCAAGCCAGTTTAGCCGCAAGTTTCCCAGCAGATAATATCACAACTATTTGCCTAGATACTGATAGTGAAGTTATCAACCAACAACCACAAGTAAATCTCATTAGCCCAACTAATGCTGATAATTTAGCCTATGTAATTTACACCTCTGGTTCTACTGGTAAACCCAAGGGAACTTTAATTGAGCATTCTGGGTTAGTTAATTATCTCAACTGGTGTACACAAGCATATAAAGTTGAGCAAGGTTCAGGTACATTAGTTCATTCTTCTTTAAGCTTTGACCTAACCATTACTAGTTTATTTTCCCCTTTACTTGTAGGTAGCCAAGTAGAACTGCTTCCAGAACATCAGGGTATAGAAACTCTAGCGCCAACTATCAAAGCTAGAAGTAATCTTAGCCTCGTAAAAATCACCCCGGCTCATTTAGAATTACTCAGTCAACAATTAACACCCCAAGAAGCCGCAGGTAGAACAAACGCTTTTATTATCGGTGGGGAAAACCTCACTACACAACATATTAACTTCTGGCAAAAATACGCCCCTGATACTGTACTCATAAATGAATATGGCCCTACGGAAACTGTGGTAGGTTGCTGCATTTATCAAGTACCGCAAAACCATAATTATTCAAGCTCAATTCCTATCGGTCATCCCATTGCTAACACCCAACTTTATGTTTTAGACCAATACTTACAACCAGTACCAAAAGGTGTGATAGGTGAGTTATATATTGGCGGTGCGGGATTAGCAAGAGGCTACCTCAAGCAACCAGAATTAACTGCTCAAAAGTTTATTCCTCACCCCTTTAATGATGAACCTGGAGCGCGTCTTTATAGAACAGGCGACCAAGTGCGCTTTCGTGTAGATGGAACTTTAGAATTTTTAGGACGCTTAGATGACCAAGTAAAACTGCGGGGTTTCCGCATCGAATTAGGCGAAATTGAATCTTTACTTTGTCTACACCCAAAGGTGAAAGATGTAGTAGTAACAGTAAGGGAAGATGTTGCTGGCGACCAACGTTTAATAGCTTATTTGGTAGTACAACCAGAGTCTTTATCAGTAGAAGATTTACGGCATTTCTTGCAACAAAAACTCCCAGATTACATGATACCTTCTGCTTTTATACCCTTGCAAAACTTCCCGTTAACCGCCAATGGAAAAGTAGACCGTAAAGCCTTACCTGCACCAGAGAAAATTAACGCAGAAATAGAGCAATTCTATGTTGCACCTCGTAATTCCCTAGAAGCACAAATAGCAGAAATTTGGTCACAAGTGCTGAGGGTGGAAAAAGTTGGGATACATCATAACTTTTTTACCTTGGGTGGACATTCCTTGCTGGTGACTCAATTAATATCGCGGATGCGGGATGCTTTGGGTGTGGAGTTACTCATACAAGAGGTTTTTGTAAATCCTACAGTAGCTGAGTTGTGTGTCATTGTTACCCAAAAACTAGCCGAACAAGTCGATGATGAAATTTTAGCGCGATCGCTCACCGAATTCAATGATTTAAATCAAACAAATATTATCAACTTGGCTCAAGAAACTATTCTTGATTCGACAATTTACCCTTCAACTTTTTGGCGAAAACATGAAACTGCATCAACTTCTATCTTATTAACAGGATCAACTGGCTTCTTAGGCGCTTTTTTACTGTTTGAACTGTTGCAACATCAAACACATATTTATTGTTTAGTCCGGGCTACTAATTTAAAAGTAGCTAAGGAAAAACTGCAAAAAACGCTAGAATCTTATTTAATCTGGGATGAGAGTTTTAGTCAGAGAATTACCCCGATAATTGGAGATTTATCTCAACCATTACTGGGACTGAATGAAGCAGAGTTTGAAAAATTAGCCATTACTATTGATATTATTTACCATAATGGTGCTTGGGTAAATCATATTTATCCTTACTCAATTTTGAAACCTGCAAACGTACTGGGTACACAAGAAATCCTGAGACTAGCTAGTAAAATCAAAACCAAACCAGTACATTTTATTTCTAGCTCTGGTGTTGTAGCTTCCAAAGTTGAATCTGGAGTTAAGTTAGTTAGAGAACAGGATAGTCTGAACGAAAATGACTTTCCCAGCAATGGATATAGTCAAACTAAATGGATAGCTGAAAAATTAGTCCAAACTGCGGCACAAAGAGGCATTCCTATCTCTATTTACAGACCCTCTCGCATATCTGGACATAGCCAAACTGGTGTTTTTAATCGCCATGACTTTCTGTACAAATTGATCATAGGTTGTGTGCAATTAGGAACTGCGCCAGATATAAACATTAGGAATAATATAGTTCCTGTAGATTATGTCAGCAAAGCCATAGTTCATCTATCCCAGCAAGAAAAATCTCTTGGTCAAACTTTCCACTTAGTACATTCTCAAACTCTCCACTCAAATACACTTATTGAGCATATTCGCTCCTTAAATTATGCAATTGAGCAAGTTTCTTATGACCTGTGGCGAGAGAAATTACTCAAAATTACTCAAGGCTCATTAGAGCATCCTTTATCTTCATTAGTACCATTTTTCCCAGTAAAACAAACTCAAGAAGAAAATTCTCATTCAGGATTTTTACAGTTTGATAACCAAAATGTCATCAATGGCTTAGTAGGTACTTCGATTACTTGTCCTCCTGTAGACAGTCAGTTACTCAATGTTTATTTTTCCCATTTAATGAACCTGGGATTTTTGGATAATCAGGTGGCAAATTGAAGAACATTAAAACCTTGGCAATCAACAATTATTAAATCAAAAGTAGGAATTACATGAACACACAACAAGTTACATTACCTCAACATTCAGATAATTTAACTAAACTGCTAGCTACGGCAGGACTTACTACCAACCAACAAAAGTATTTACACGATTTTATCAACCGCTACAGCTATCATACAAAAACATCAAAGCAGATTTCTCAAACTTCTCGCCCCTTTTTAGCTGATGATAAAAACTTAGGAGAGTTTGATTTACTCTTGAAAGAAATGTATTATCCTATTGTTGCTAATCGCTCATCAGGTTCTAAAATATGGGATGTAGATGATAATGAATATGTAGATGTGGTCATGGGCTTGGGTATCAATCTTTTTGGACATAACCCATCTTTTATTAAAGAAGCTTTAATTAGTCAACTTGATAAAGGAATTCAACTTGGTCTGCAATCAGATTTGGTTGGTGAAGTAGCTGAGTTATTTTCTCAACTGACAGGAATGGAGCGAGTTTGCTTTAGCAATACAGGTACAGAAGCTGTAATGACGGCTCTTCGTATTGCTAGAGCAATTACAGGACGTAACAAAATTGTGATATTTTCACGTTCTTATCATGGACATTTTGACGGCACTTTAGTTAAAGCAAATAAGGCAGAAGATAATCACTATGCTCTACCCTTAGCACCTGGAGTATTGCCAGATTTTGTTAAAGATGTTTTGGTGTTAGATTATGGCAATCCTGAATCTTTAGAAATCATCAAAACTCATCAGCAAGAATTAGCAGCCGTTTTAGTAGTTCCTGTACAAACCAGTAGACCTGCTTTACAGCCAAAGGAATTTCTGCACCAGTTACGCGAATTAACACAAGCAAATGAAATTGCTTTAATTTTTGATGAAATGGTGACAGGCTTTCGCATTCATTCTGGTGGCGCACAAGCCTATTTTGGTGTGCAAGCAGATATAGCCACCTATGGAAAAATTGTTGGTGGTGGAATGCCTATTGGTGTAATTGCTGGTAAAAGTAAATATATGGATGCCATTGATGGGGGGATGTGGAATTATGGCGATGATTCTTATCCTCAAACACAAAAAACATTTTTTGCTGGTACTTTTTGTAAGCATCCATTAGCAATGACTGCGGCAAAATCAGTGTTGCAATATTTGCAAAGTGAAGGCCCATCACTGCATCAAAAATTGAATGAACGTACAACACAATTTATTAGTAAGTTGAATGATTATTTTACAGTAGAAGGGCTACCATTAAGAATGGCGAACTTTGGCTCAATCTTTGGTTCTGCATCTTTAGAATCTGCTGAAGACAATTCTACTGCTTCTGTAGTTATGAGCTTATTAAAATATCATCTGCTTGATAAAGGCGTTCACCTTTTAGGGGTAACAGGTTTTTTATCCACAGCGCACACAGATGAAGATATTAATTACATCATTCAGGCTGTTAAAGATAGTTTAGTCGAACTAAGGATGGGAGAATTTTTACCACCCCGTGCTTCTGTTTGAAATTTTAGTTCACTAATAGGAGATAAAAAAGATGCAAACAACTTCAGAAGATACAACAATGTATAAAGTTGTAGTTAATCATGAGGAACAATATTCTCTTTGGCCTGTTGATAAGGAAAATGCCCTTGGTTGGAGAGATGCAGGTAAAAGCGGACTCAAATCAGAATGTCTAGAATACATCAAAGAAGTTTGGACTGATATGAGACCCCTAAGTTTGAGAAAGAGAATGGAGGAATTATCTAGTAAAAATTAATTATAAATAAGCGGTCGAAAACAAATCAAACTATGTTGAGTAATGTAAAGTTATCACAATTTGGTTCGTAGTAAGGACTTTAGTCCTCAAAAAAGGACTAAAGTCCTTACTACAAACTTGATTTATTTAGTCCGTTCTACTTAAGTTCTCAATTAATATTGTAGAGAGGTTAAACTTCTCTACAATAATTGTATTTAGGGAACAGCAGCGCTAATATCAAGTTCGGATGAATACTTATAATATGGTTGGTTTAGTCGGTAATGGGTAATAGCGAATAGGTAATTGTTTTCTACCATTACCAATTACCAATTACCAATTACCAACCCTCACGATATGATAAGTGTTTAAGCGAACATGATATAACTTACGGTGATGAAGACAAATATATCAAGCTATAATTGGGTAATTCGCCCCCGTCCTAACCCACAAGCACATTTGCGTTTGTTTTGCTTTCCTTATGCGGGTGGTAGTTCTTTCATTTACCGCACTTGGCCTGACTCTCTACCCACATCTGTAGAAGTTTGTGCTGTCGAACTTCCAGGGAGAGGAAAGCAAATAATGTTACCGCCATATAGTAGAATGGAGCAGCTTGTGGATGCGATAGCCGAAGGCTTAAGCTCGCTTATCGCCACAGTTATCCATCCATATTTAGATCAGCCATTCGCATTCTTCGGTCACAGTATGGGCGGCTTAGTCAGCTTTGAGTTAGCGCGTCTACTCCGCAAAAAGTATGATATTAGCCCAGTTCATCTATTTATATCAGGTCGTCGCCCCCCTCATATTTCTGACCCAAAACCACCAATTCACAACCTACCAGAACCTAATTTTATCGAAGAGATACGCCATTTTAACGGTACACCACCCGCAGTATTAGAAAATGCCGAACTCATGGAATTATTTGTACCAGTATTAAGGGCAGATTTTGCAGTTTTAGAAACTTATATTTATCATCCTGAACCACTGCTAGATTGTCCCATCACTGTTTTTGGTGGCTTACAAGATGCAAGAGTCGATTGTGATTTACTACAAGCATGGCAAGAACATACAAATGCTGATTTTAATTTACATATTTTACCAGGTGATCACTTTTTTCTGCACTCTGCCCAATCTCTTTTACTAGAACAATTGGCGAAATATTTGCCACATTAACTAGTGGCGTGGCAAGGTTAAAATGTGGCATTAACTAACAATCTAATATCTCATACCAATTCAAAAAAATTTTGGCAACACATCCATTCTCTGTGGGGGCGCACAGCTGTGCGCCCCTACACATCTGCGTTTATCTGCGTTTATCTGCGTTCAATTTTTTCCTAATCTATGTGTTGCAAATATTTTTTGCATTACTATTAGGGCTGGGTGGTAAAATTTGTATTCAGCACCCATCCCCTAATACCTACTTCAACTGACTCAAAATCGCACTGACATCAACTGCTAATTTCTGCCCTAATTTGAGCAATTGTACACATTGACTAGCATCTTCTTGATTAGCAATGGTAGTCAAGCACAGAGGTACTATTTGTGTTTGTAAACAACTAAAGTACAGTTCTTGAGATTGGTGTAGAGAAATACCAATATTTAACTGATAACTAACATTAATTAGCCGTTCTAAACATTGTATATCTGTGCTAAAACTGCCGTTGGCATCGTGGAGTAATCTCCAAAGTAAGCGGAGAATTAACTGTTCTAGTATCTGCTTGCCTTCAGGAATATTTAATCGACAACGCAGATGTTTAGCTTCAGTGGCGATCGCTTCTAATTCTACTATGTGATTCCAACAGGTTTGAGGTTCTGTAATATCTTGCTCTAGCGATCGCAATGTTGTCATACAACGATACCCCAAAGCAATTTCCGCCGCCACTTGCAATTCTTGGGGCGCGGCGAGTTCATCACGGTGAAACGCCATTAACACACCATAATTATCGCGGTATGCCTGAGTATATAGTTGGTCTAGTCTTGTCAGAGTTTCTTGACTTAATAACCGCATGATCCGATGACGTTCTTCCGCGAACATATTTTGCAAATTGAAAGCTTCAGTCCCAAACACTTGAGTCATCGCCAAAATAGTTTGGGCGGCGCTAGCTTGTTGCAGTGAGGTAAACAGCTTCTCTTTCAATTGACTGTAGTCACGTCGTCCGGTAAATAGTTGAATGCAGCAGTGAAAATCCCAACCGCCTAGATGCAGGACAGCAAATACTAAATTTTCGCTTTCCCAGGTAATATCCGACACCAGTTGTAAATTACCTACCGCTAAGGTTAAAGCCCCCATGCGTTGCATTTGGTAATCTATCTCATTGACAGTGTAACAATATACCCGTTTTTGATGGGGATGAGAAAGTTTTTTCTGTTCTAGAAGGGTTGTGTGCCTTGTTTCTACCTGTTTGTGATGATTAAACAGGGAGGTAATAGCATAATGGGCGGCTACTTGTTTAAAACTAATCTGAGCAGTTTGTACCAGTTGGCGATAAACTTCGCCACCATGTTTAAACAAGTCTACATTACTGGGGGCTGAACCTAGACGTTTGAGAAAGCCTTTTTCTAGCTGCACACCCGCGACATCTCCCGCCAGTTCCAAAGCACGGGCGGCGTAGCGTAAAATTTGCGTCCCTTCGGGGCGAGATAGTTCTTCAAAAAACCAACCGCAACTGGTGTACATAAATAAAGCGTGACGCTGCATTTCTAACAAACGCAAAGCATCTACTTGTTCGGCGGCTGTGAGTTTGTGGGTTTGATGGCGCTCAAGGAAACGGCTAATATTATCAGGGGAGCGATCGCGCATTACTTGAATATACTCGTCCCTTGCTTGCCAGGGATCACGGAATAACTGATTTCCATATTCCTCGAACACCTCAACTAACTGATCCCGCAGCCAGTTTAAAGCATTCCGCAAAGGTCGCCGCCATTTTTGATGCCAAACACCACCTTCGCCACCACAACCACAGTCATCTTGCCATCTATCTACACCGTGGGCGCAACTCCAAGCTGTCACAGGTTTTAATTCTACTTCCCAAGTGGGAGGATTCAAGCTGAGATAATGGGCAAAGTTTGTTACCGTCCAACCTTGGTGAGGAAACTCTTGAGTAAAAGCATAGGCGAGAGTTTTTTCTGTGCCTTTTTTGTGGTGTCCAAAGGTTTCCCCATCGGTAGCTACAGATATCAGTTGTGCGGGACGATGATCCCCGCGCACAGCTGCACCAATGCGTCCGGCAAAATGATGAGAATTATAAACCACATCACTAAAACCCATATCCCGTGAAATGGGGCCGTCATAAAAGAAGATATCAATATATGGACAGGGAATATCACTATTCCCCATACCTCGACGCAGATAGCAACGATAGGGACGAGTGGGATCAATCTGACTCCCACCAACCTCAAGCCATTCTGGTCGGGGATCATTTGCTGTGGGGAAAGGACGACATCTCTGCGCTTGGGATGGCGCTAAGATAATGAAGCGAATACCTTCTGCAACTAACGCTTCTAAAGTTGCATAGTCCACAGCAGTTTCTGCCAACCACATCCCCTGGGGATCACGGCCAAAGCGGCTTTTGAAGTCTTCTTTACCCCAGTGAATTTGCGTGCGTTTATCCCTTTCATTTGCCAAGGGCATGATGATATGGTTATATACTTGCGCGATCGCATTCCCATGACCTTGCAGACGTTGACAGCTTTTTGCGTCCGCCTCCAAAATCCGTTGATAAACCTCCACATCGTAGCGCTCTAGCCAGGACATCAGCGTTGGGCCGATGTTAAAGCTCATATATTCGTAATTATTGACGATCCCCACCACTTCGCCCTGGTCATTTAGTACTCTGGCGAAAGCATTGGGACGGTAACATTCCCAATGAATGCGCTCATTCCAATCATGAAAAGGTGTGGCGCTCTTTTGGCGTTCAATTGCGTCTAGATAAGGGTTTTCTCTTGGTGGCTGGTAAAAGTGACCATGCACCGTCACATACACACCAGTAGCTTGATTATTGGGATCGCTGTGGTGAGTATCTTGGGTAGTTATAGATGATGTAGATATTGAACCAGAGCTGACTGGTTGTTGTGCGGGTGTCATGTATATTTATTCCAACTCAAAAAACTTATACGTATCCCGGAAATACTCGATTCAAACCCTACTACAATAGTTTGTGGGCAAAATCCGGTATAGAGGAGAACTATAGATATAGCATACAGCTCAAACTTTGAGAAAACTGTCTCACTATGGTAATAAATCTGCGTTATCAGTTGTCAGTTGTCAGTTGTCAGTTAACAGTTGACAGTTAACAGTTGTCAGTTAACAACTAAAAGCGAGATAACTTACGTTTTATCAGTCCCTTATAGGCCAGGAAATTATTTGCCATAGAACCACGCCTCAGCTAAGGGTTTTTTGCTTGACGTTGCCAAAGTGCAGGATGATTGTCTTGGCTTGATGGAATAGGCATCTTGCTTGTTGTATTTCCCCAACAGGTAGGATGCCACGCCCTAAGAATTATCCCTTAATTCGGCAATGCCAAAAACTTAATTGTCTTTTAATATATTAAACCTATTTTTGGGTGTAAGATTGCACAACAATATTATAGTTTCGTAACAAAAAATTGCCAAAGCTTAATAGATAGCAACCATAGTTTACAAATATCATCCCCAAGCACGAACAGTATAATTCCGGGGAAAGTTTGTACACAGTTGAGAGTATCCTAAAGTTCTGAATATCTACTATGTGTATATTCTGAATTGATCAAGTAAAACTGTAAGCGATCGCTCAAATAAAATCACAAATGTCAGGCAAAAATATTGTTTTTCTCATCCTATTGCTATTTATCCCCGTTTCCATTGCCGCACACTATTTAGAATGGGGAGATTTGACTGTTTTCATCACCGCAGGCTTGGCAATTCTGCCCTTAGCGGCTTGGATGGGTACAGCCACAGAAGAAATTGCTGTAGTCGTCGGCCCGACCTTGGGAGGGTTGTTAAATGCAACCTTTGGTAACGCCACAGAATTAATTATCGCCTTAGTCGCCCTCAACGCTGGACTAGTGAATGTTGTCAAAGCCAGTATCACCGGCTCGATTATTGGTAACTTATTGCTGGTGATGGGTCTAGCCATGCTGTTGGGTGGACTACGCCATAAAGAACAGACCTTTCAGCCCATTGTGGCTAGAGTCAACGCTTCGGCCATGAATTTAGCAGTCATAGCCATTTTATTACCCACAGCGATGAACTACACCGCCCAAGGCATCGGGGAATCAACCCTACAATACCTATCTCTAGCAGTGGCGATCATCTTAATTTTAGTTTATGCCCTCACACTGCTATTTTCCATGAAAACCCATGCCTACTTATATGATGTAGGCATAGCAGAAACAGAAGAAAATGAGTCTCATGAAAAACCAAATGTAATGTTCTGGTCTATTGTGTTGTTAGTTTCTACTCTGTTGGTAGCGGTAGAGTCAGAATTATTAGTCGATGCGCTGGAAGTCGCCACCTCACAGCTAGGTTTAACAGCACTATTTACCGGGGTGATACTAGTTCCCATCATCGGTAACGCCGCCGAACACGCCACAGCCGTCACCGTCGCCATGAAAGATAAAATGGATCTCTCCGTTTCCGTAGCCGTGGGTTCGAGTCTGCAAATTGCCCTATTTGTCGCCCCAGTGCTAGTCATTGCAGGCTGGATACTTGGTCAGCCAATGGACTTAGACTTCCAGCCCTTTGAATTAGTGGCGGTAGTAGTATCAGTGCTAATTGCCAATAGTATTAGTTCTGATGGTAAATCCAATTGGTTAGAAGGAACATTACTCTTAGCCGCCTACGCAGTGCTAGGATGTGCCTTTTACTTTCACCCAGTTGTTGGGGGAATGGGATAGGGGACTGGGGAAAGGGGAAAGGGGAAGCTTTCAAGGGCAGGTTTTTTACACTTCGACCCAAAAACACTGATTTTAGGGTGTAAGGGTATAAGGGTGTAGGGGTGTAGGGGTAGATGAAAGTCTGATAATTTCCTGAATCTTATAGTCCTCACTGATTACTTTATGAAAAACCTGCCCTTAAGAGCACTCCCCCACTCCCCCACTCCCTTATCTCCTGTGCCTTCTACCACCTCCCTCATGCCTTCTGCCTCTAGCCTCCTGCCTCCTGCCTTCTTCCACCACCTGGCTTTCACCAACAACAACATCTAACTCCTGCAACGCCCCACCCCGGATAACTTGTAAGGTGACTGGTTTGTTGATGCGATCGCTATTATTAAGTAATGCCAGTACATCACCCGTATCAGTCACCGCCACACCGTCAAATTTCACCAACACATCCCCTAGTAGCAAACCAGCCTGATCAGCCGGGCTAGCCGCTTCAATATTGACAATAATTACCCCAGTATTTGCAGTTAAATTCAAGTCAGATTTGAGATTCTCAGGTAAACGCACAGGCTGCATTCCCACCCCCAAGTAGCCACGGGAAATTCTCCCTTTCGCCAGCAATTGGTCAATCACACGATTTACTGTAGCTGCGGGAATAGTCAAAGCCGTCCCCCGCCGTCCTGAAGTGTTCATCCCCACCACATAACCAGCCGCATCTACCAGCGCCCCACCAGCAAAACCAGGGTAAAGTGTCATATCTGGACGGATGAATTGGTCGATATTACCACCGCTCATACTCCGCCAAGCCCCACTCACCACACTCACAGCCCCCAGCGCCGCCCGGATATCGCCTTCGCCACTCCTAGCCACACCCAAGACTAAATGACCAACTTTCAGCGTAGCTGCATCGCCAATCTTGGCTACGGGAATTTGGGCATCTTGTAACTGGAAGACAGCTATATCTGTACTAGCATCATGACCAAGGAAAGTAACAGGTAAGCTTTGCCCTGGGGATACAGTGATAGAAATTTCCTCGTAACGCCCAAGCGACTCGTCAGAGGTAACAATAATGCCATTTCGCCAATGAATCCCACTAGGGGAAACCCTTGTACCAGCATTTATCGCCACCACAGCACCACCAGCCTGTTCTACTGTGTCGGCTAAACTATTAGACAACGCTAACAATGAAGACATAAATTTTCTCCACCAATTTTCTTTGATGTTCATATCTTGCCGTTTTCACAGCAGAGCTAGCATCAGAAAAATGGGGAGAATGTCACCTAGACAAATGGCTAGTTATATCAAGTTCGCTTAAATACTTATCATATCTTGGGGGCTGGTAATCGGTAATCGGTAATCGGTAATCGGTAATGGCTCAAAACAATTACCTATTAGCTATTACCTATTACCCACCAAAACAACCATCTTATAAGTAATTAGCCGAGCTTGATATTATAGATGCAATTTATTGGTTGTTGTAGAGACGTTGCCTGCAACGTCTCTACAGGATTTATCTGTTGTAATTTGTCATAGAAGTGCGATAAGAATAATTTACTGTTTGTCAATCAGTCAAAATACTCAAAATCTCCATATGTGCTACTTAGACGTGTTTTTGTCTTGGGGCTTACAGAGGTCTTTTTCCTTTTCTGGGGCGTTATACTCCAAATAATCCCCCAATTGATTGCAAGCATCCTGCATGAGCTTTTCTAGCTGTAAATCTGCTAAATTCCACAGAATCACTTTTGTGTCATAACTAGCAGATGCCAAAGTACTGCCGTCAGGACTGAACCCAACGCTACTCACCCAGTTATTATGTGCAAACAAGGTTTGGAGTTGCTGCCCATCTTTGTTCCAGAGTTGGATGGTATTGTCTTTACTAGCAGAAGCAATAATATTTCCGTCAGGGCTAAAAGAGATGCTGAAAACCTCACTTTTATGTCCATTGAGGGTTTTGGGTTTTTGGAAGTTGTCCTCTTTACTCCATAGCTTAACAGTATTATCATTACTACCAGAAGCAAGCATTTTACCGTCTGCGCTGAAACTAACGCTAGCAACATCACCACTATGTCCCGTAAGGTTATTGAGTAGTTGACCATCCTTGTTCCAGAGTTTGACAGTCTGATCTTGACTACCAGAGGCCAGGATATTGCCATCGGCACTCCAAGCTACACTCCACACTGTACCTTTATGTCCCTCAAGGGTCTTGGGTGGTTTACCATCCTTGTACCAGAGTTTGACAGTCTGATCTTGACCACCAGAAGCCAGGATATTGCCATCAGGACTCCAAGCTACACTCCACACTGTACCTTTATGTCCCTCAAGGGTCTTGGGTGGTTTACCATCTTTGTACCAGAGTTGGATGGTACTGTCTCTACTGGCAGAAGCAATGGTATTGCCATCAGGACTAAAACTGATGCTAGAGACTGCATTATTATGCTTGAGGATAACAGTACATTTCCTCGATTGATCACAGAGTTTGACAGTGTTATCTTGACCACCAAAGGCGATCGTTTTTCCATCGGGACTCCAAGCCATACTCCACACCGCTTCATTCCCTGGAATAATTTGCAGTTTCTTACCTGCTTTTCTCCACAGTCTAACGGTATTGTCCTCACTGGTAGTGGCAATAGTCTCACCGTCATGGCTAAAGTTGACACTCCTAATTGAAGCCTGATGACCACTAAGGGTGTTAATAAGCTGACCATTCTTATTCCACAGTTTAACAGTACTGTCATCACTGCCAGAGGCAATCATATTGCCGTCGGGACTCCAAACTACGCTCCTGACTCTAGAATTATGACCTATCAGGGTTTGGGGAGACTTACTCTCCTTGCTCCACAGTTTAACAGTACTGTCCTCATGACCCGAAACAATCATATTCCCATCAGGACTAAAACTGACACTGTTAACAGGAGAGTGACTTTTTTGGCAACAGTTCAATGATTGAAAAATATTAGATTGTTTACCATCAAGCGTCCAGAGAATAATTTTCCCATCCCTGCTAGCCGTGGCTATTGTCTGACTGTCGGGGCTGAAGCTGACACTCGTAACTGCGTTTGTATGACCTTTGAGTGTTCGGATGGGCTGCCCTTGTTTGTTCCACAGTTTCACAGTGCTATCATCACTGGCAGAGGCAATTATATTGCCATCGGGACTCCAAACTACGCTCCTGACTACAGCATTATGACCTGGGAGGGTTTTGAGAAACTTTCCTTCCTTGTTCCACAGTTTAACGTTATTGTCCCCGTCACCAGAGGCAATAGTATTCCCATCAGGACTAAAACTGACGCTGTAGACATTGCTATTTTCGCCCAAATTTATAGTAAGGATGTTCTTACCATGAAGACTCCAAAGTTTGATCTTCCCATCTCCACTTGCTGTAGCAATCATCTGATTATCAGGGCTAAAACTAACACTAAAAACTGTACCATTATGTTTTGTTAAGCGATTTTGCTCTCTGAAGGCATTTCCGTAAACTGCCGCCTGCAACGCTGTTAAAATTAGGCTTTGAGTTTCGGAGGAGATTGTATTTTTTCCAAAATATTGTAGTTTGCTCCCTGCTTTAATAGCTTCAAGCATGGCATCAAACTTGAACTTTTGATTCGACAGTGACAAGGAAAATTTACTTACAGAATTAAGTTGCTCTTTTTGAGCATTTTCTGCCTCTGTCTTTGCTCTTTGATCTGACAACCAAAAGGCAACAGCAGCTACCAATGCCATACTAATACTAACAAGAAAGAACTTTTGCCGTTTAGCACTTTTTTTCTGTTCTGCTAGTCTTGCTTCAGCTTCCTGCGCTCTCTCTGACTGCAAACGCAGCATTTCGGCTTGTCGCTTTTGTTCTTCTTCCTTTGCTGCTGCGATCGCCTTTTTACTTACCTCGATAAACTCCTTGTGCAAGGAAGTCGCGGCTGGCTTTTTGTTTTGTTGTTCAGTTTTCTCCAACCAACTTTGAGCAATTAAAAATTCACTACCTCGTAACAATAAGTCATCATTTCTATTATTTTGCTCCCACTCCAACGCCCTCTGCAACCATTTGCTATGACTGTGGACGTGTTCTCTGTCAGTATCCAGGGTTCTAATTAATTGATTAAAGTTAGCATTAAAATCTCTGTCATTCTGATTAAAATCAATCCACTGCACCTTAGCTAAATCTGGATGTAAAACTGCTGTATCTACCTGCTGATGCAACAAAGTGACAAAGCGTTTATTTAAGGAACTAGCATAAGCTACTTCATCTTTACAGTAAGGCGAATTAACCGATCGCGGTGAGATAATAAACAAAAAATTATCACAGGTTTTAATCCCCCGACAAATCTCTTCTTGAAAATCACTCCCCGATGCAATACTTTCCTGGTCAAACCATGTCGTTTTCCCTTGTGTCTGTAAAGCATCATTCAGCTTTCTCGCCAAGTCTGCGTCAGCACGGGAATAGGAAATAAATACATCCAGCGATTCTAATGGCGGTTGCTGTAAACTTTCATTAATATATTCTTCTTGTAAAGCTGTGGGTGGATGCTCTGTTCTTTTCTGCGCTACCTTTAACCAAGTTTCCGCACTCCGCAAGTTATACCCCCGCAACAAAATGCTAGGATTATTTTGCTGTCGCTGCCAGTTCAAGGCTTTAGTTAAGAGAATTTTATGCTCGTTGTAATAAGCTGCATCCTCATGCAAAATCCTTAAAAGTTGACTTTGGTCGAGGTGGTAATCTTCTTCTTTTACGTTGTCTGTGAGGTCTATATATTGCAAATCTCGCAGTGCTGGCGGAACCTGCGCTGGCCCAGTTTCTCGCACTAGTAAGGGGATAATTCGCTTGTTCAACGACAAAGCATAGTCTAATTCTTGCTGACAGTAAGTAGAGTTGACTGCATCAGGGGAAAGCAGATAAACTACATTATCCGCTTGTTCAATCCCACGGTTAATCGCTTCCTTAAATTCTTCCCCGGTTTTAATATCTGTCGTATTCGTCCAAACCGTAATGTTCTCTCGCCGCAAACTATTGCGAATTTTCTCCATTATCTCTCTATCCTTATCCGAATAGGATAAGAACACCTGAGTCATCAAGTTATTTGCATTCTTAATACTTTCAGTGATGTATTCGCAATGTAAATCGGTGGGAATACAAGGCGGTTGTTCATCTTTAAAACGTCTTTGCAGCCAAGTTTGAGACTGCTGTATTTCTTCCCCAACTAACAGGTAGCTTGTTTGCTTTTGATTTCTCTCCCACTCCAACGCTTTGGCTAAAAATTTTGTATGCGGCTGGACATAATCAGCGTGAGATTCGAGTAATTTAATTAAATCTGCTAAGGATTTTTCAAAATCATTTTTATCTTCTTCAAAATACACCCAGTTTAAAGCGCGAATTTTCGGGTGCATATTCTGGTAGCTTTCATGCAACCCTTTGGCTTTATAAGCTTGCCAATCATCTTCTGTGCCATTCGGGTTTCTTTGCTGCCAAGTTTCCCGACTAATTTGCATCACGTGTAGCACTGGGATAATGCGCTTATTGCGCTTAATGGCTAACTCAATTTCTTTACGACAGTATTCTGAATTTACCGAATGTGGCGCAATGATAAACACAAAGTGATTTGCTTTTTCAATTCCATCATCAATTTGATTCTGGAAATCTACACCAAGGGGAATATCATTAAAGTCAAACCAAACTTTTAATCCATGTTCATCTAAGCGAGATTGAAGTTTTGTGGCTAAGGCTTTACTATCAGCTCGTCCGTAAGATATGAAAGCATCGAAAAATTCAGTCATTAGTTGCTAGCCCTGGTTAATTAGTTAGGACTTACGCAACTGCCACATACAGTAGGATGTATTCTCCAGAAAATGAATTTGCAGTTACGTAAGTTTTGTGAGTGCAGAAATATTACAAGCTCGGTTAAGCACTGATTAGTAAATAAATCCCCGTCTGATTAAACTGAATCACCGCCGAGGTCTTACACACAAAAATTGGGCTGACTGATGAAAACGAGTATTCGACTACGCCAACAAATTCACAAGGGAACGATGTAAAGGCTACGCCCATGCACAAGCAGGAACTTGGGGATTTATTTTTATGGAACTCCTTAACTTACTGTGGCCACAGGAGTTGGTGAGTCTAGGAAATTACTAAAATGCTCTGGTTGTACTGTTTTGGCGATCGCTTGTCCTATCCGTTTTAAATCTTTTGTATGTTCCACTGAATCCATTTTTTGGACATTTTCTACTTTGATATCATCCAAGCCTAACTTATTCAATCCTTTACGAGTCAATTCCACGTCATAGCGCAAGTAGGTGAACAGCTTTGATTCTAGAGGCCCTTTTGTTTGTAGTAGATCGCCTACTTCCGTGTCAATGATATCGCCTAACAAACACTTGCCGAAAATACGACACAGAAAATCCTGTTGGTACTGACTAGCAAGCATCAGTGCAAGCGGAAGATTTTGAGCGTTATACAATGTCCACATCTCCTTGGCTTTTACTTCATTGATGTTAGGAGTTATGCCAGTACCGACAGACACTAAAAGCATATTGTCCTCACCTGCGGGCCACATCAATTGGTAGGGTTCAAGAGTGGCCATGAGGAAGAGTTGGAAGGCTGGGTTATTGTAGGGGGTCACACCGCCATCGACGAAGACAAACTCTTTCTTACCTATTTTAATTGTCTCTGGGGGAAAGAATGTTGGCGCGGCAGTACTGGCTCGAACAAGCTGCCACAGGGGAAGGTCTAAGTTAGAGTCTTTCCCTTGGTTGAATTTAGCTTTAGGGTTATTGGAGAGGGGCCAGGGCGAGTCTGTGTTCGCATTACGCATGACAAGCATCAAGAGAGTTTTCAGCTCTTGGCTACCGAATCTTGTGTTTTCTCCAAATACTTCCTTGAGTTGTGTTGCAAGGTTTGTATCATTGTACCTATAAGAGAGGAAATTTAGAAAGGTGAGGATATCAAAACGAGTGTCAAACATATCCTTACCAGTCTTGTCATAGAATTCTTGAATCTCGGCTACAGACATTCCCTTGGAAAGGGCAGTGGCAATGATTGCACCTGTACTTGTACCTGCGATGTAATCAAAGTAATCTGCTAAAACAAAGTTCTCATCACGTCCCAACTGTTGGCGCAATGTCTCTTCAATTTTCGCTAACACTTGAAGAGTAATCAGCCCACGGATACCACCCCCATCAAGAGCTAGAAGTTTATAAGGCCCAGTTTTCTTGTTCGCTTTGTCAATATAAGACATATCAAACTCCTTGTGATTTTTAGATAAATTCCGATAAGTTCAGTTTTGGGCAGAAAACATTTCATTAATCAATTGAGTCAGTCCCTCAAAACTCTCTTTGAGGTCAATTGCCTGCAATAGCCCAATAGCTACTAATTCTCTAGCCAGATCATCAAATTTTTCCCCACGCAATGCGGTGGCTAATGTATCAGCTAATCGCCCACTGCCAGCCATAGCCAGTACTGGCCGTTTAGCTTTGAAGTTCTCTGATACATTCTTTTTAGCAATCTCCCCACCATTGACTAGCACTGCTACCGATGGCGCTTCACTTGCCAGTACACTAGCGATTTGAGCCAACCAAGGTGACTCATCACCCCAATCTGAGCCAGGAACTAGCACAAAGTGTGTGTGGTATGGCTCCAATGGTGTGGTTTCAGACGAGGGAACATTCAAGTTAATTTAAATACGGAATTTTTTTACTTACATCAGTATTTTTACTATTATTAAGTTATTTAAATATTTAATGAATAATTCATCACACAAAAACCTTGAGTCATTGGGGACATTATTTGCACTTAGCGATCGCATTCCCATGTTCTGGAAGTTGTTCATAATCCTCAAGGGTATCTATATCAATAACTCCTTGAGAAAATGGAATGCTGGAACATCTGGAAGAATGCTGACGAATGGTTTTTCTCGCACCGATATCACCCTGGAGGGTTGCTAGTTCTGAAAATAACGTTTTGTGAAATAGGGCGGGAACTCCCTGGATACCACCGTATTCTGAGGCGACTATAGGAGATTGTGTGGTTTGATATTCTCCAATCAGTTGATTGATCAGGTTGAGAGACACAAAAGGTTGGTCACACAACATGAGTATGATTGCTTCTATGTCAGGTGCGATCGCCCCAATCGCATTTAGTCCACACCGAATGGAACTAGCCATACCTGTTGACCAATGTTGGTTGTAAACGATGTGGATATCTAAATTTATCAGATGAGGCTCAATCATTTCCGCCCCAGCACCTAAGACGACGACGATGGGTCGGCACTGTGAATCAATTGCTACCTTGGTGATCTGTTGAATTAGTGATTTACCTTGGTAAGTTAAGAGCTGTTTGGGTTGTCCAAGGCGTTTGGATGCGCCTGCTGCGAGAATTATAATGCCAATGTTAGACATGGTTGCTCTTGGGGAGAATGGATTGAGCCTGGGCGATCGCGTAAAAAGTTACCTCTACGTCCGCCAATCACAGCTTGAATTTCTGCCACGATGGATAGGGCAATTTCTGGAGGTGTTTCCGCAGCGATATCTAGTCCTACAGGGTTATAAATTCGTTGTGCTTGTGCAGATGTGGGAATGATATTTTCTGCGGACAGATCATCCCATAATTTCTGCATCCGCCGTTTTGGGCCTAATACTCCCAGGTAACGCACTGGCGAAGGAATCAGAGTTTTGAGAAATGCTAGGTCGCTCAGATAACGATGTGTCATGACAACTGCTACAGTTTGCGGTGTCAGCAAATGTTGGTATGATTGGGGATGGTCGGATTCACACCAGAGGATTTGGTCAGCTTGGGGGAAGCGATCGCTCGTGAGATACCCTGGTCGGTCGTCAATGACGGTAATGTGCCAACCCAGATGTTTCGCCAACTGCACCACAGGAATCACGTCATACCCTGAGCCAAATACTAGCAGTGGTACTAATGGCTGAATTACTTCAATCAATACATCAACTCGACCTTTATTTAAGGTATAAGTTTGTACGCGAGTTTGTTTTTCTTGGAGTATATCACGAGTGTCTTTTTCTAGCTTTTGAGCAATGCCAGCGTTGGTAATCCCATTAATTACCTTGCCATCCCATTTCAACATCAATCGAGAGCCAATTGTCACATCTGACACTCCCTCTACTCGAAAAACAGTGGCGATCGCTCCTACTTGCCCAGACTGCAAACAATCCTCAATGAAAGACATCTGACCCGCAGGCGCTTCATTGTTGAGCGATTCAATCAAAACATCGACCACTCCATTACATCCCAAACCAAAACCAAACACAATGTCTTCACCCGATGTAGTGTCATATCTTACTACCATCGGTTCACCGCCATCAAACATGAGCGACTGCGCCCGTTCAAACACATCGCCTTCTAAACAGCCACCGCTAATGGCACTAATCATCTGTCCATCTTCCAGCAGTAGCATCCGCGCCCCTCTTCGGCGATAGACTGAGCCACTTGTTTGTACTACAGTTGCTAAAGCAGTACGCTGTCCCGACTTTTGGCTATATGTAAATGCTTGTAAAATCTGCTGTAACTCGTTCATATAGTTATTGCACAATTCCCGAAATATTTTATCGCCAGATTTTTCAATTCAGCAGCTTTTAACTAGGTCAGGACTTACACAACTGGCAGTTGGGTAGGGTGCGTCAGATGTGGAAAATCATTGAATGTGTACGAAATTATTGGGACAGTTAAAAATATTTTCTCCAGATCAAACAATATTGATTTTGTTTATCATAGTCAATATTATAATATGCACATTTATTAGAAAATAACAAGCTGCTTTAGTAATAAAATAAATATTTTTATCGGACTTTTTATGTAAGTAATAAAAATTAAAATTCTTACCAAGAAATAAAAATTTATTTAGTTAAAATCTATTGTGTAACCTAATCCGCAAGATAAAAAGGAATCAAATTTTCGCATTTCTACAATTAAAGCCCTGTTACTCCAGGGGGATAACATATGGAACATGATAGAAAAGGCAGGGGAAAAACATCGCGGCGGGGGTTTTTAGGACAAGCACTAACCGCAGCAGGTACAGCCATAGCAGCGCCTTCATTACTCAATCAGACCAGCAATGCACAAGACAGCTCTCAGATGGCTAAAGACAATATGCAAGTCACATTGAATGTAAATGGTAAACAGCAAAGTCTGACAATTGAGCCGCGTGTGACACTCCTAGATGCGTTGCGCGATCGCCTGGGATTGGTAGGCAGCAAAAAAGGATGCGATCATGGACAATGTGGAGCTTGTACAGTATTAATTGATGGTGAGCGTGTTTATTCTTGCCTAGCCTTAGCTGTGATGCAGGAAGGAAAAGAAATTGTCACCATAGAAGGGTTAGCAAAGGGCGATACTCTGCATCCAGTACAGGCGGCCTTTATCGAAAACGATGGTTTTCAATGTGGTTATTGTACACCTGGACAAATTTGTGCCTCAGTGGCCTTACTTGATGAAATCAAACGCGGCTGCGCTAGTGTTGTCACCCCAGATTTAACTCGTCCGCCACAACTGGCTGAACTCTCAGAAGCGGAAATCAAAGAACGACTGAGTGGCAATCTTTGCCGATGCAGTGCATACAACGGTATTGTTGCCGCAGTGCAGCAGGTAGCAGGACAAAACCCACCCTCGCCGCTTGCCAATTTGATATTCAGCGAACCAGAGGAGACAAGGGCATGAGAAACTTTACCTACACCCGCGCCACCTCCGTCAAAGAAGCTATACAGAAGGCTACAGCAGATGACGATGCCATATTTATCGCAGGTGGCACAAATCTGGTAGACCGCTTGAAAGTTTTTTTAGATGAGCCATCGCAACTGATCGATATTTCTCGCCTAGAGATGAAGCGCATTGAGCGGCTGTCTAACGGTGGTTTACGTATAGGAGCATTAGTCAGCAATACAGCAGTGGCAGATAATGTCGATATCCGCCGAGATTACCCCATATTAGCCCGTGCCATCCTTGCGGGCGCATCACAACAAATTCGTAATGTTGCCACTGTCGGCGGTAATTTATTACAACGTACCCGTTGCCCCTACTATTACGATACTGCCTTTGCTTGTAATAAACGACAACCAGGGCAAGGTTGCCCAGCCGCCACGGGCATCAATCGGATGCACGCCATCTTGGGAGCTAGCGACCAGTGTATAGCAGTTAACCCTTCTGATATGAATGTTGCTCTGGCTGCTTTGGATGCAGTGGTTGAAGTTGCAGGTTCCAAAGGACAAAGGCAAATTCCATTTACAGAGTTTCATCGGCTACCTGGAAACACACCGCAACGAGATACCAATTTAGAGCCAGGGGAGTTAATTACCTCTGTGATTTTACCGCCAGTACCCTTTGCCAAATCGGGAGTTTATTTGAAGTTACGCGATCGCACTTCTTATGCCTTTGCATTAGTTTCCGTAGCGGCGGCGCTGGAGTTGGCAGGTGAACGGATTGAAAATGTCCGTTTAGCGATGGGTGGCGTTGCCCACAAGCCTTGGCGACCAACAGAAGCCGAAAAATTTTTAATTGGCAAACCAGCTAACGCTAACACCTTCCAACAGGCGGCAGAAATCGCTTTGCAGCCAGCCAAACCTCAAAGCCACAACGGATACAAAGTAGAATTAGCCAAACGGGCAATTCGTCGCGCACTCACGGTTTCTGCCAAAGGAGGCGGGGTAGTATGAATAAAGTCATTGGAACTGGTGTTAACCGCAAAGATGGTCTAGCCAAGGTGACAGGCACAGCCACCTACGCCGCAGAACATCAAATTCCCGGTTTGGTTCATGGTTATCTAATTACTGCCACTATTGCCAATGGTCAAATTAAAAGTATAGATACCAGTGCCGCAGAAAAGACATCAGGGGTAATTGCCGTATTTACTCACAAAAACTCGCCCAAGATATTTAAGCCCAGCAACAACTTTGTCACCTCAAAAATCTATGAGGCGCGGTTGCCGTTGTCAGATAACAAAGTTCACTATGGCGGACAAATTATTGGCTTGGTAGTAGCAGATACCTTCGAGCAAGCCCGTGATGCCGCCCATTTGGTGAAGGTGGAATATACAGTCCAAAAACCATTGGTAGATGCTAAAAAAGCCACCTATCAAGAAGCACCACCAGCATTTGGCGAAGAATTTAAGTTTGAGCAAGGCAATATCGCAGGCTTCGCTAGTGCTTCAGCCAAAATTGAAGCTAGCTACAAGACTTCCACGGAACTGCACACGCCGATGGAACCCCACGCTATTATTGCCCATTGGCCAGATAACGACTCAGTCACAATATATGAGCCTAGTCAATGGGTAATGGGGACTGGGCGCACCTATGCAGAACTGTTTGGCCTACCCTCAGAGCGAGTAAGGGTAGTTACGCCCTTCCTTGGTGGAGCCTTTGGTTGCAAAGCTTTCCCCTGGCCTCACGGTATTTTAGCAGTAGCGGTAGCGCGGCAAATCAAACGTCCACTAAAAGTTGTCCTGAGTCGGCGGCAAATGACAGCCAACAGTGGACATCGCTCGGAAACTGAACAAATTCTGCGTTTAGGCGCAACTGCTGATGGCAAACTAATAGTGATTGACCATGAAGCGAAATCCGCTACTTCCCCTGTAGATGAGTTTACCGAACCTTGTACTGGTATCACCCCAGTTATGTATGCTGTACCAAATATGCGACTCCAGCAAGAACTGGCAGTGCTGAATGTCGGTACACCCACCTTTATGCGTGCGCCTGGGGAAAATCCCGGTATGTGGGCGTTAGAGTCGGCAATGGATGAATTAGCTTGGCAACTGAAGCTTGATCCTGTGGAATTGCGGCTCAAAAATGAAACAAAGGAACATCAACGCAAAAACTTGCCATTTTCAGCCAAGCATTTTGCTGACTGTTTGCGAGTAGGTGCTGAACAATTTGGTTGGCAAGATAGACCAAAACAAGTGCGATCGCTCACCCGTGACGGTAAACTCATAGGTTGGGGGATGGCGGCGGCTACCTTCCCTGGAATGAGAGGTAGAGCCACAGTTAAAGCCCGACTATTACCAGACGGTACAGCCCACATCCTCACCTCTGGGAATGACATGGGGACTGGTGCTTACACTGTGGTGGCTGCTACAGCCGCCGAAGTTCTCGGTTTACCAGTGGAACGGGTAAAGGTAGAACTGGGCGACTCCTTATTACCTGATGGTGGTTTAGCTGGTGGTTCCCAAATGACAGCATCCCTTGTCCCGGCTGTGATGTCAGCCTGTACCCAAGTCCTCAACAATGCTCAAGCGAAGACAGCAACAGAAGCTTTGGCTAATCTGCGTCAGTCTGGGAGAGCAGCATTTGAAGCTACAGCTTCCTCTGCACCTGGTGATGAAGCCAAGAAGTGGGCTTTTCAATCTTGGGGCGCACATTTTTGTGAAGTCAGCATAGATGAAGAAATTGGACGACTACAGGTAACACGCTGGGTATCGGTAATGGACATTGGCAAAGTCATCAATGCCAAAACAGCCGCTTCTCAGGTACGTGGTGGCGTAATTATGGGAATTGGTCAAGCTCTCATGGAAGAATGCCATTTTGATCCCAATATCGGCTACCCTGTAGTTTACGACTTAGCTACCTATCACTATCCTGCCCATGCAGACATCCCCCGCATTCAAGTAACCTTCGTCGGTGAACCCGATATTAACTTCAACCCAGGCGGGGCGCGTGGTGTAGGTGAAGTGGGAATTACAGGAGTTTCATCTGCGATCGCTAACGCTATTTATCATGCTACAGGTAAACGCATCCGTGATTTACCTATTACCCCTGACAAGTTGCTCTAAAAGGTTGTTGGAAACGTAGTTAGATCAAGTCCGGCTAATTATTCACCATATGGTTGCTTTAATTGGTCAGGACTTACGCAACTGGCAGTTGGGGTAGGGTGCGTCAGATGTGGAACATCCACAGAATGTATACGAAATTATGGGGGCTGACGCACCCTACAGTTAGTTTGTTGGCGTTGCTCAATCAGAGTATGAAAAGCCAAAAATATCCTTCTTAATTCTTCGCACCTTTGCGTCTTTGTATGTTAGCGTTCGCGTAGCGTCTCTTAGAGAAGTGGGACGTAGCCCGGCTAATTCATATTTCTATTCTGCAACGCCAAACCTTTTATATCAAAACAAGTAGTTTTAAAAATTCACCTCACTAGATTGAAAAACGCTATAATTTAAAGTACAGCAATTAACATCATTATTGAATGATGTTTACTATTATTAGACTAATTAAGTAATATTACTGTGAATTTAAGAATTAAAATATTTTTTTTATTAAAAAATATTTCGTTAAATTAAACAGATTATGAAGCCTTAACTCAAACATTTGTTGAGTGAGAAATAACAGGGAAGTTTCTTTTGAACAATACTTAAACATTTCTACATAAGTGTTTATGATAGTTGTTTAAAAAAGTTAAAGATTTTGATTGATATCTAGATAGTTAAAAAAAATCTGCAAAAATCATTAACTAGTTTCATAAAAAAACTTAATGACTTATGTAATTAATTTTCTATGCAAATTAGGAAATAACTAATTTGTCAATCCTCTTTTTATTCTCTTTTGAACCTACTCTGCATTGGGTAAATGCCTTTGGTGAAAAAGAGATGGCTTTGCATTGCTGTGCAGTATTCTGTAGCTTCTGCCAGAAATTTGATTGTTCTCATTGCTACTTTTCTACCTGTAACTTCACATTTTAGTAATCAAATTCCCATCTGTCATTACATGAACGTTCAAGATTTACAAAAGCCTCAAACAGTTGTTTCTTTAATCGATATTGTTTGTCAAAAATATCATAATGAGCTAGCAGTAGTTATAGAAGACCAGCAGTTTACTTACGGTGAATTACAGCAGCGTGCAGAACAGTTATTTCAGTACTTAACCGCACAGGGTTGGCTCAAATCTAACAGTTTAGTGGGACTATGTATAGAACCTTCTTTTGAAATGATTATTGCTATCTATGCCATTTTAAAAGCAGGAGCAGCTTTTGTGCCACTTGATCCAGACTTACCCAGCCAGCGACTCAGTTACATGATTACTGATGCTAAATTAACCACAATTCTGACACAACAAAAGTTTGCTTTTGATATTGAGCCAGCGATGCGACAGAGTGGTTGTGATGGACATATGTGTTTTGTAGACAGCCCCACTGTCTGGCAAAGTGTAACTACAGACTCTGCATTACCTCCAGTAGTAGAGCCTGAGCAACTGGCTTACATTATCTATACCTCTGGCTCTACAGGTGTACCAAAGGGTGTAATGCTTACCCATCGAGGTTTACGAAATCTGGCTCAGACTAGTTGTCATACTTTTAATATCAAACCGGGCTTACGTTTACTTCAGTTTGCCTCCATTAGTTTTGATGCAGCAGTGTGGGAAATATTCACAGCATTATGTGGTGGCGGAACATTGATACTGGGTGCAAGAGAACAGATGCTTCCAGGGCAAGTTTTAGCAAACTTTCTCACTAAACACAGAGTTAATTGGGTAACTTTACCCCCTTCTGTACTAGCAACGTTAACATCTTTTCGCCATCAGTTAGCTGATTTACAAACGGTAGTTGTAGGTGGTGAAGCTTGTCCCATATCCCTTGCCAAAGCCTGGGTATCACCCCAAACCCGCTTTTTCAATGCCTATGGGCCAACAGAAGTAACAGTTTGTTGCACAATATACGAATTTCAGCCACAGGATATCAGTCTCCCTATTGGTTATGCGCTGCCAAATGTAGAACTGTACGTTCTAGATGAAGAACTTCAGCTTTGCCATCCTGGTGAAAAAGGCGAGTTGTATGTAGGTGGTATGGGGGTAAGCCAAGGCTATTTAGATAAACCTGAGCTTACAAATACTCGTTTTGTAGACAACCCTTTTGGTGAGGGCAAAATATACAAAACGGGTGATATTGTTTACGAAGATCCGCATGAACCTGGACTGTTACACTATGTTGGTAGATATGATAATCAGATCAAAATTCGGGGCAAGCGTATAGAAATAGAAGCAATTGAAATGATACTTGCCCAGCATCCTAGCGTACAGACAAACGCAGTCAAGGCAATTAGAACTAAAAGAATAGAAACTAGTAATCTGCCGGAAAATTATGGCGTATCGATGCTTGTTGCATATATCGTTCCCAAGGCCGGAAAGTTTGTGACAGAAAAGCATCTGCAACGCTTTGCCGCAGAACAACTACCAGATTACATGGTGCCTACACGTTTTGTTTTCCTAGATGAATTACCCTTATTACCAAATCGCAGTAAAGTAGACCGAAAGGCTTTACCAGAACTTCTCCAAACACCATATTTCCCAACTGATGCGACGAATAACTCTCTGAAAATAGCGGCAATTTTTGATGAAGCGTTAGAGTTGCCTAGCGGAACTTGCAAGGCTCACACTAATTTCTTTGAGATGGGCGGCAGTTCACTGTGCATAGCTCATATCTTATATGCAGTTGCTCGTGATTTTAGTGTCACTCTTCCTTCTCGCATAATCTATGAATATCCTACACCATCAGGTTTAGCACAATTGTTAGAGCAGTTGACACTCAAAAGCGAAATAACAGTTAGTGATAGGCATATTGACTTACAAGCAGAAGCTGAACTTTCCTCTGATTTGGATACATCTATTTGGCAACAACCACCACAAGCTAAGTATGACTGTGCATTAATTACAGGCGCAACAGGTTTTCTTGGCGCACACTTGCTTGATGAACTGCTGGCAAAAGGCTGCTATCGTCAGATTTATTGCTTGGTACGGGCGGAAAGTCATACAGATGCAATGAAAAGGTTGCGTGCAACTTTTACTAAATATCAACTACCGACAACAAGACTGACGCAGATAGATGTCATTACTGGAGATATCCAACAACCACAGTTGCAACTACCAAAGCCATTATTTGACAAGCTAGCTGAGGAAGTTGACCAAATCTATCATGTAGCTGCTGAAACTAGTTATATCAAACCCTATTCGCTCATTAAAAAACCCAATCTACAGGGGACTGCGAATATTTTGGCTTTAGCCGCGCATCGTCGTCACAAAACACTGCATTATGTATCCACCATGTCTGTTTATGGAGCATTAACTTCATTATTAGGTATTCATGAGGTGGTGGAAGATTTTGATATTGATTTGAGTCTACCAATTATAGGCATGGAGAGCGGCTATGTACGCTCAAAATGGGCGGCTGAACGCATGGTCAGATCGGCACAAGAAAAAGGATTAGCCGTCTCTATTTACCGTCCAGGCTTTATTTCTGGACACAGGCAAACAGGAGTTGCTAACCTTAACGACACCTTCTACCGCTATGTTAGTGGTTGTATGGAAATGGGTATGTATCCAGACTGGCCCGAAAAATATTGGACTCCTGTACCAGTGGACTATGTTGCTGCCGTCATCGCCCATATTTCCTCTAATGCCAAGTACACAGGCGGCAATTACAATATCGTTGTGCCTAAAGAGCAGGAATTAAGCAATGTAGAGATATTTGAGTGTTTTAGAGAGTTAGGCTATCCTTTACAAAAAATATCACCTAAAAACTGGTTGAATGCGCTCTCTAGTTTGCCCATAACTAATCCCTTATTTCCATTGATCTCTTTCTTCCAAGAGAAAGTATATCAAGACCGCAGCACTATAATGGAAGTACACCATCGTACTCCTAGATCCAGAATAGATAATACTCTTGACGCTCTTCAAGGTTCTGGTATTTCCTGTTCACGAATTCACAAGGAACTAATGAGACTGTATTTACCGAGTTTTGATAGAAATTTCTCTACCAGACGAGTGCAAAATCCAACAGTCCTAAATTATGGGACTTCCAACTTATCTAGGTTTAGGCCTTAAGAAGAAAATATGGTTAAGTTCTGTTATCTATCATAATCAGCTGTTCACATTTAATTTGCATAACTAAGGCGGGCAAGATGCCTCACGCCAGTTGCTACAAGTCTGGCGACCGAATGCAGGGTTGCTCCCACAAGACTTGAATCTAATTTGAATATGTAAACTAGATGTTTCTCAGCTTATTTGGGGAAGAGGTGGCGAGGGCTGTGTCCTTGCTGCTTCTTTCCTTTTTTACTAGGTGATAACTGTTCACTGTTAAATCAAATTTTGCCCTCAGATGTGTTTAAACCCTAGCTTATTTAGTTTCCAGAAACACAGGGGTTTACCCCTACACCCGTACACCCCTACACCCTTATGTTTCTTGAGAGTTTAGGAGAGTAATTTGGGCATTATAAATACACAGAATTTTCTTTTAACTCAGAAGGATGATAGTAATGTTGACATCTGACGCAATTTCCGGCTATTACCTCAACGAAATGCTCCATGAAGGAGATGATACAGTTATTTATCGGGCTAAGTCGCAAGTTGACCAACAATCTGTCATCCTGAAAGTTCTGAAAACAGATTATCCTTCGATAGAAGCGATCGCTCGTCTGCGGCATGAATATAAAATTACAGAGAACCTGGATTTAACGGGTGTTGTCAAAGTATTAAAATTAGAGAGCCACGAAAATCGTCTAGCGATCGTATTTGAAGACTTTGATGGCTATTCTCTCAAAGAACTGCTGATTCAAGGCAAACAAGATTTAAAGAGTTTTATCAAAATTGCCGTTCAACTTGCACATACTCTAGTATCTGTACACAGTTGTCATATTATTCATAAAGATATTAAACCTGCTAATATTATAATTAACCCAAAAACTGGGGTTGTCAAGCTGACTGATTTTAGTATTGCCTCACGCCTCGATCAAGAAATACCCCAACTAACTAACCCCAACCAACTAGAAGGTACTTTGGCTTATATGTCCCCGGAACAAACCGGGAGAATGAACCGTAACCTTGACTATCGCAGTGACTTTTATTCCCTTGGGGTTACTTTCTATCAAATCCTAACTGGGCAATTACCTTTTCAAAGCTCTGAACCCCTAGAGCTAGTTTACTGTCATATTGCTAAAGAACCTACAGACATTGAAATATTAAACCCAGAAATTCCTAGTGCTATTTCGTCTGTGGTTAAGAAACTGATGGCGAAAAATGCTGAAGACCGCTACCAAACAGCTAAAGGACTTTTAGCTGATTTGGAAATCTGCCAGAAACAGTTAGAAACCACAGGTAAAATCAGTGATTTTATACCTGGTCGTTTAGATATTTTAAGCCAGTTGCTCATTCCGCAAAAGCTTTACGGTAGAGAAACTCAAGTTAATTCACTTTTAGAAGCTTTTGAGCGAGTTAGTCAAGGAAACCGTGAACTTATCTTAGTTTCGGGCTATTCAGGAATTGGTAAATCTTCCGTAGTGAATGAAGTCAATAAACCCATCACTCACGCCAAAGGTTTTTTTATTAGTGGTAAATTTGACCAATTTCAACGTAATGTTCCCTACGCCTCTTTGATTCAAGCTTTTAGTTCATTAATGCGGCAATTGCTCACAGAAGATGCTCTAAAGTTGAAAATATGGCGTAATCAAATCTTAGCGGCTGTGCAGTCACAAGGGCAAGTGATCATTGATGTAATTCCAGAAGTGGAATTGGTCATAGGTAAACAACCAGCAGTAGTTCAATTAAGTTCAACAGAATCACAAAACCGCTTCAATCGTATTTTTATAGACTTTATTCGCGTCTTTGCTAAAAAGGAGCATCCTTTAGTCATTTTTCTAGATGACTTACAATGGGCAGATTCAGCTACTTTAAAATTAATCCAACTGCTAATTAGTGACCGTAATACTAAATATTTACTCTTAATTGGCGCTTATCGAGATAATGAAGTTAGCATTACACATCCTTTAATGCAAACAATCGAAGATATTAAGAATAACAACATTCCTGTTATTAACATTGTTTTACAAGCTCTTGCTTTTGAAGATTTTTATCAAATCATTTCTGATGCACTGCATGGAAAATCCCAAAAAATCAACTTACTAGTAGATTTACTTTATAATAAAACAGCAGGTAATCCATTTTTTCTAACGCAGCTATTACTCATAATATATCAGAAAAAAATCTTTGAATTTGACTTTAAAAATGCTTTATGGCAATGGGACATAGAAAAAATCAAAACAATTGGAATTATTGATAAAAGTATCATAGAGTTAATTGCCGGCAGAATTGAAAGCTTGCCAACAGTTACCCAAGAAATATTAAAACTAGCAGCTTGTATTGGTAATAGATTTTCTCTAGATATTTTATCTATTGTTGCGGGCAAATCTCCGGCAAATACCGCAAGTGAACTTTACTCTGCATTGCAATGTGGCTTAATTTTGCCTTTGAGTGATGCTTACCGTATTCCTTTAGTTTTTGAACATGAGGAATCTGTTAAACTAACTTTTGATTCCCAGCAAATTAGTTATAAATTTTTACACGATCGCATTCAGCAAGCTGCTTATTCATTGATTCCAGAGAACCAAAAACAAGGAACTCACTTACAGATAGGTCGGTTATTACTAAAACAAACATCTGCTGAATCACTGACAGAGAATATTTTAGATATTGTTAATCAATTGAATGTTGGTTTAGATATCTTGACTGAAGAATCTGAAAAAATTGAACTAGCACAACTTAATCTTTTTGCTAGTAAAAAAGCTAAAGCAGCCACTGCTTATGATACTGCTGCGAGATATTTGAATATAGGGTTAGAACTTTTGACAGCAGATAGTTGGCAGCAATACTATGACTTAACATTGAATTTATATACTGAAGCTACAGAAATAGAGTATTTAAATGGTAATTTCGATAAATCTCATAATTTAGGCGATTTGGCACTACAGCAAGCAAATAGTATTTTGGACAAAGTTAAGTTATACGAAGTAAAAATGTTAACTTACATGGCGCAAAATCAAATGCCAAAAGTTCTAGAGATTGGTGTAAAAGCTCTTAAAGAATTAGGAGTTATATTACCAGAAAAGCCCACAAGATTAAACGTTTTAGCAGATTTAATTAAGACAAAAGTAACATTAATAGGTAAACCTATAGAAGACCTAGCTTTACTACCTGAAATGTCTGATCTTAATAAACTAGCAGCAATGCAAATTTTGTTGCAAATTGTTCCAGCTGCTAGTCAAGCAGGATCTTTTCTATTTGTACTAGCTGTATTGGCTATGGTCAGGCTATCTATAAAATATGGTAATTCACCTGTTTCTGCTTATGGTTATGCAGCTTACGCTACTATTTTATCTGACAAATTTAACCAATTTGTAACAGGATATAAATTAGGAAATTTAGCTGTTGAATTGCTTTCAAATATGAAAGCTAATTCACTCAAAGCCACCGTTTATTTTGTACATAATGGAGCGATTAGATTTTATAAAGATCCTCTTAAAGATACAATAGCGTCACTTTTAGAAGGGATGCAAAGTGGATTAGAATTAGGAAATATTGAAAATGCTGGTTATTGTGCCGTAGTAGCAGGCTACCATGCTTTGTTTTCTGAAGAAAATTTAGAAACGGTAGAGCAGAAAATATCCAGCTATGTAGATTTAATGCAAAAGCTAAAGCTTGAATCCTTAGCGGCAGTTATAGGCTTTTTCAGACAAGCAGCTTTAAATTTACTGGCAAGGTCATTAAAAAAATCTACCTTAATCGGTGAGGCTTTTGATGAAAATACAATGGCATCAGAAGTAGTAAAAAACAATTCTTTTAAAGGTTTATATTATGGTTGTAAAACCATAATATATTATATATTTGAAGAATATGAAATAGCGATAGAAAATGCAATTTTAGTAGAAAAAACTCATGCAGATAGCGTAGGATTTCTGATTTATGTAGTTAACAACTTTTATTATTCTCTCGCAATGACTGCACTCTGTAATCAAGCTTCACCACTGCAGAAAAAGCAATATTTAAAACAAGTAGCAACTAACCAGAAGCAAATGAGAAAATGGGCAAGATATGCACCATGTAACTTTTTGCATAAATATGAGCTAGTGGAAGCGGAAAAAGCAAGAGTATTGGGTAAAGTGCAAGTAGCAACAGATTTATATGACAGTGCTATTGCAGGAGCTAAGAAAAATGGTTATATCCAAGAAGAAGCTTTAGCAAATGAACTAGCAGCCAAGTTTTATATAGATTTGGGTAAAGAAAAAATTGCCAAAATTTACATGACTGAAGCTTACTATGGTTATATTCGTTGGGGAGCTATAGCAAAAGTACAAGACTTGGATGAACGCTATAGTAATTTAATTATCCGTAGTGAAGATGTGAAGACATCAACAGTAGATATAAACAAAACTTTTACTGGAACAAAAGTCAGTTACTCGTTAACAACAACTAGCAACAATGGTGTTTTAGATTTGGCTACAGTACTCAAAGCTTCGCAAGCAATTAGCAGCGAGATAGTTTTAGATAAACTGCTAGACAAGCTTTTACGGATAATTCTTGAAAATGCTGCTGCTCAAAAAGGTTGTTTGATTTTACTTAAGGATAATGAGTTATTCATAGAAGCAATTAATACTGTAGAAAACTCCTCGATTATAGTGCAATCAATTCCGGTGACAGCTAGTGAAGATATCCCAACTTCCATAGTTGAATATGTTGCGAGAACTCAAGAAGTTCTCATAATAGATAATGTTATCTCTGAAACCAAATATCAATTAATTCCTTATATTCAAAGCCGTAGACCAAAATCAATATTATGTAGCCCTATCTTATTCCAGGGTAAAAGCATGGGAATTTTGTACTTAGAAAATAGACTAGTTGCAGGTGCATTTACTAGCGATCGCGTCAAGATTTTGAATTTAATTACATCTCAAGCTGCTATTTCTTTAGAAAATTCTCGACTCTATCAGCAAGCCCAAAACTATGCCAAACAATTGGAATCTTCCCTGTCTGAACTGAAGCAAATGCAATTGCAATTAGTGCAGAATGAAAAAATGTCTACTTTGGGTAATTTGGTATCAGGAATAGCACATGAAATCAATAATCCTGTAGGTTTTATTAATGGCAATTTAAAACACGCGAGTGACTATGTACGGGACTTATTAGATATAATTGAATTGTATGAAAACTATTATCCTCAACCAGTGGTAGAAATTGAAGAAAAAGTGCAAGAAGTAGATTTAGAATATCTGCGAGAAGACTTGCCTAACTTAATTGCTTCGATGCAAGAGGGGATAAAACGTATTCATGATGTGAGCATAAGTTTGCGTACTTTTTCTAGAGCAGATAACCAAAAACCCATTCCTTGCAATCTCTCGGAAATTATCGACAGTACCATTCTGATTCTCAAGCACCGTCTGAAAGCTTTATATAGTCGTCCAGCGATTGAAGTTGTCAAAAATTATGGCAATATCCCACTCATCAATTGTTTTCCTGGTCAACTTAGTCAAGTATTTATGAATTTGATAGCCAATGCTATTGATGCGTTGGAAGAGTCCAATAATGGACGCAATTCAGATGAGATTAAAGCCAATCCCAATCGCATTACTATCATGACTAAGCTCGATGAAGCCCAAAAAGCTGTGTTAATCCAAATTCAAGATAATGGAGTAGGGATGAATCCCGAAGTGAAGGAGAAAATTTTTGATCACTTGTTTACTACTAAGCCTGTAGGTAAAGGAACTGGTTTAGGATTAGCGATCGCTCGTCAAATTATAGTTGAAAAACATGGTGGGAGTATAGAGGTTAATTCCACTCCAGGGCAAGGGACAGAGTTTATTATCCAGTTATCTATTAGCTAATTCCTGATATAGCAGTCCCCTAATAGGTTAGGACAGAGATAAATCATAAAATCCATATACCAAGCTGCTTTTAAAGCTCTCACCTGTCACCTACTATATCAATTCTCTATAAATTTGCATCAAATCAATGATGTAGAGATTGGCATACCAATCTCTACAGTGAAAAATAAGAGCCAGAATTACAATAACCCTAAATTGCTGCTTAATTCTAGAGCTTTTTCAAATGTAATACCTTGTTTAGTAGCGATGTATAAAAGTGCTATAACTGATGAACGGATGGAGTTATCACAATGAATCAGAACAGGCTTAGGCAGTTCGTTAATTGTTTGTAAAATTTGCAGTGTAGTTTGATGATTAATTTCTTCAAATTTTATAGGCAAATTAATATAGCCTAAGCCTAAAAACTCTAGCTTAGATTTTTCATTATCTAACAGCCCTTTTTCATCAGGCGATCGCAGGTTCAGGACTGATTTATAACCATCTTCAGTGATTTGTTGGATCTGCTCTGCTGTGATTTGTCCGGCGATCGCTAACTCATTATTAATTTTTCTGACAGTATCCATTGTCATCACCTTTTTAATAGTGAGTTGTCAGTTTTGAGGAGTTTGATAGGAATTAAATTGACTTCAATTAATCTGGTTTGGTTAGCCTTGTATTAAGATGCCAACATCGCTCTAGTAGTTTAACTGAGTCGTATTTCCAACATTTTTCCAGTTTTTGGCGGATATAGTAATTGTGAAAAAACTTAATAGGGTTTAAAACTGTGGTAGATGCCAATAAAGGTTGTTTTAAAAATTGACAAACTAAGAAAAAATGTTTCATTAATTTATTTTTAGTGATAGAGGAAAATAAATCTGTGTAAATGCCATCAAATATGAAAATATTCGGTAATTGCAGTTGTGAAATAATTTTTCAACGACTGCTAACTCGTCTACACTCATAATTTATGGAATAAATTTGAGGAAGTTGTGAGGAATTTATCGAAATTGGCTAAAATTATCTGGGTGTGGGATTTTATTATGTAATGTTTTTTTACTACAGTGCGATTTCTTCCCTGTCTCTTGGTTACATAGAGTGCTTCGTCAGCAATAGTAATCAAAACTTCTGGCGATAATTCTAGGGATGTCATACAACCTATCCCCAGATTTAATTTTGGTTATGGCTTTCACAATTAGCCATTTGGTAAATCTTAATGACTGATGTAATGTGACTTTTATCACATACAATTTACTAGAGTTGAGCTTTTGGGAATATTTACGTCATTAGTAGAAATCAGGGGTTGAAGTCGATATCTGTTACTTAGTTAGAACTTACGCAACTGGCATATTTTTTCTGTAGGGTGTGTGAGGAGCGATAATATTTGAACGTAGTCATGAGACTTGTAGCGTCACGCACCAACCACCAATTATGACACTTGCGTAAGTCCTAAGAGTGCTTTCTCAAAGAAAACTCAGCAACCTTCTTCACAAGTTCCTCAAGTTTTGGGCTTAAGTTCAATATATAAGCTTTTAACTTATACATTTACTCATGAGGTTTATTAACTCCTGTTCCCTACATACATAGATTTTTTAACAGAGATATAACTGATGGATTTAACAACTAATTATTTAGGGTTAAGATTGCGATCGCCACTTGTAGCTTCAGCATCTCCTTTATCTGGAGAGATTGACAACATCCTTTGGATGGAAGATGCAGGTATAGGCGCAGTGGTATTACCTTCCTTGTTTGAAGAACAGTTAAGTTTAGAAAGTTACGAATTACATGATCATTTAACTTACGGAACTGAAAGCTTTCCTGAATCCTTAACATATTTTCCCCAGTATCAAACTTTTCGCCTCGGCCCAGAAGAATATTTAAATCTCATTCACGAAGCCAAAGAAAAGGTAAAAATTCCCATTATTGCCAGTCTCAATGGTTCTTCCTTGGATGGTTGGACTGACTACGCTAGAATGATTGAACAAGCAGGTGCAACCGCTTTAGAGTTAAATATTTACTCTGTCCATACTGATCCTGAATTAACTAGCGAACAGATAGAGCAGAATTATATCAATATGCTCAAGGTTGTCAAAGCAGCCGTGCATATTCCGGTAACAGTGAAGCTGAGTCCTTATTTTACCAATATGGCAAACATCGCCAAGCGTTTAGATGATGCTGGGGCTGATGCTTTGGTGTTATTTAATCGATTTTACCAGCCAGATATTAACTTAGAAACCCTAGAAGTACAGCCTCATGTACTTTTAAGCACACCCCAAGCTATGCGTTTACCTCTACGTTGGATTGCCATCCTCTACGGTAGAATTAATGCTGACCTTGCTGCTACCAGTGGTATTCATAACGCCCATGATGTCTTAAAAATGCTCATGGCTGGGGCAAATATTACTATGCTTTGTTCTGTTTTACTCAGACATGGCATAGATCATATCAGGTGTATTGAACAGGAAATGCACCAATGGATGGCAAAACACGAATACGAGTCAGTAGAGCAACTCCAGGGAAGCATGAGTCAAAAACACTGTCCTAACCCTAGCGCTTTTGAACGCGCCCAATATATGCGGGCGCTGCAAACTTATCAGCCAGAATGGGGGCGAGTTTATTAGTTGGGGCGCACATCTGTGCGCCCGAACAGATAATCGGTTTGTTGTCAAGATTTTTGCGGTATAATTTTATTATTTAGCTATTAAACTAGATTTTGGCAGATTAACTTGCAACTTTTTAAACATTGCTTCCCTTGCCTGCACAGCTAAGGTATCATCTAAAGGTTGTAAAGTAATTGGCTGCTGATACTT
This sequence comes from Anabaena azotica FACHB-119, assembly GCF_014697625.1. Taxonomy (GTDB): domain Bacteria; phylum Cyanobacteriota; class Cyanobacteriia; order Cyanobacteriales; family Nostocaceae; genus Trichormus; species Trichormus azoticus_A. Next base: position 183,232 of record NZ_JACJSG010000005.1, read on the forward strand.
TAAGCGCAAGGCTGTTTGAATTAACCAATCAGCAACAAAGGGGTTTTTGGGTAACAATGGGCCGTGGGAATAAGTGGCGATCGCATTTTGATAAAATGCGCCTTCAGTACCATCTTCACCATTATTTCCTAAACCATAAACTACCTTTCCTAAAGCTTCTACCTTACCTAACTTAGTCCGACCACCGTGATTTTCAAAACCTACTAAATAGGCTTTGCTTCCCGTCATTTCTGCTAAATCTTTCGCTAAACGGCTGGCTGTAACTTCAATTACTAAGTTACCAATACAACGCTTGGTATTCTCACCTGGATGGATAGAAACTAAATCAAGTATTCCTAACCCTTGAATACGCTGTCCTAACCCTGGTTCGTAATAATGTCCCAATAACTGGGGTGAACCACAAGTAAAAACTCCTGGTGTGCCATTTTCAATTTTATCACGCATTGCGTCAGCTTTCGCGCCTTGCAAATCGCGCATGACAATTTCTTGCTGTCTATCTTGTGCGCCACCACCAACTATGACATCTACAGATTTAATATCATTTGCGGTAGCGTTTTGGTCTAGGGGTAATACTTTCACGCTATATCCCCGCCATTGGGCGCGACGTTCTATAGTAATCACATTACCGCGATCGCCGTAGGTACTCATCAATGTAGGATATAGCCAACCGATAGTTAATTCTAGTGTCATGTTTGGGGGAAGGGGGAAGGGGAAAGGGGAAAGGGGAAAGGGGGAAGGGGGAAAGGGGAAGGGGTAAAGGAAGAAGCCTTCTGACAACTGACAACTGATAACTGTTAACTGTTAACTGATAACTGATAACTGATAACTGTCAACTGTCAACTGTCAACTGTCAACTGTCACCTGTCACCTATCAAATTTACAAAATTTTCCTTCCTGTGAGAACTTCGCGGACTTCTAGCATGGCTGAATAGGTGGGGAGGATGTGGAGGGTTTCGGTGGGTGGGGTTTGTTCTAAGGCTTTTGCGATCGCTTGACGTAAGTCTTCTTCGACAATTAAGTTAAGATTACTATCCGCCGACTTTTCACTATAACGCAGACGTAGCGCCATATCATAGACGCGATCGCCACTGACGACTAAGGTTCCTCCTCTTTCGACTAATTTTTCTGTATCTACGTCCCAAATCCAAGATACATCTGTACCGTCGGGGGTGCGATCGTTTAATACTAATAATGTGGTTTTATCTGTGCTTTGGGTGACGACGCGAATTGTTTCATTCGTTCCCACAGGATTTTTTGATAATAAAATTCTCACCCGTTTACCATCAACTACTAAATCTTCCGCACGACCGAAAGCGGCTTGGAAATTATTAATAGTATCTCTAATTGTCGCTTCATCCACACCTAATTCTATGGCGGCGGTTGTGGCTGCTAAGGTATTATATTTATTGTACAAACCTACAAGAATTTGCGACCATTCGCTACTGGCTAACGCTGGTTGACTCTTACTAAAACCGCAACTCGGACAAGTAAAATCTCCCAGGTGCGACAAATATACGCCTTGGTAATTTAAAGGATGTCCACATTGGGGACAATAAATAGAATCAACAGCGTGAGGGATAGCTTCTAAATAATGTTCTGGTTCATTTAAGCCAAAGAATAAGACCTTTTGCTGTAACTGCTGACCGAGAAGCGATAATGTAGGGTCATCAGCATTGGGAATGACCACGGTTTCCGGTGGAAGCGTCGAAATAACCTTAGTCCACCGCTTGCTGATGGTATCTACTTCGCCGTACCTATCAAGTTGGTCACGGAACAGGTTTAAACAGAGGATAATTCTCGGTTGGAGTGGCTTTAATACCTTGGGGACAATATTCTCGTCTACTTCCAGAATCGCATAATCGACATCCAGAGTCCCCACCAAGCTAGTGCTTTCTAGTAAAGCCGTCATCAACCCATTTTCCAGGTTTGCACCCGTGGAGTTATGACAGACACGATAACCTTTATTTTCTAATATCGTGCGTAACAGCAGCGCCGTAGTAGTTTTACCATTAGTACCAGCGATGATAATGACCCCATTTTTCACCTGCTGACTCAACAATTGTAACAGCCGGGGTTCAATTCGCCGAGCAATTGACCCTGGTAATACACTAGCAGCACCCAGACGCAGCGATCGCACCAAAAAAGTTACGCTTTTCGCCACCGACACCGCCAAACCCAAACGCAGCCTATCTATAATTTTCATAGTCATTAGTCATTAGTCAATAGTCCATAGTCCATAGTCCATAGTCAATTGTCAACTGATAACTGATAACTGATAACTGATAACTGTCAACTGTCAACTACCCACAGTACCCACTAGGCGCTATCTTAAAAAATAGTATACGGGCGTAATTATATATCCAGCCCAGGTTGCCTAATTCAGCACATACCGAAGACAAACAGTAGCTTGCAAGGTTCTTTTTGATGAGTAGTATTGAGTTTGATTTTTTACATAAGCAGATTGCTGACTGGCGGCGGTTGGTGACTAAATGCCTGTTTTTGCTTATGTTTCTGTTAATGCTAGGGATGCAGCCAGCCTTTGCTGGTATAAACGATGACCTTTATGATGGGAATATGTTTGTAGTTTATGCTGGCAATGGGTCGTTAGTACCATCTAAATTTACCTTAGCCCAATCCTTAGCAGAACATAAACCGACAGTTTTGGCTTTCTATTTGGATGACAGCAAAGACTGTAAACAGTATGCGATCGTGATTTCGCGGATACAAGAATTTTACGGTAGAGCCGCCGAGATTATTCCTATTAGTGTTGATACCTTTCTGCCTAAAAAGACCTACGAACCCACCGAACCAGGATATTACTATTCTGGGGGTGTGCCGCAGATTGTAGTGTTTAATCAGTCTGGGGAGGTAGTCTTCAATAAGAAAGGTCAAGTGCCTTATGAAGAAATCGATGATAAACTGCGGGAAGTGTTTGATTTATTGCCGCGTACCGAATCAGTACAATTAAAAAGGCGATCGTTCAACGAGTTCAGTAGTGAGTTAGCCAAGTAACATTGGGGGTAGACCAAAATTGGTCTGCCCTAATTTTTAGTGATATGCGTTACTGCATTCCCCATAATGGCAAGAGATAATATGAATATTCGGTTGACTGTTGACTGTTGACTATGGACTATTGACTGTTGACTATAGACTATTGACTATGGACTATTGACTATGGACTATTGACTATGGACTATTGACTGTTGACTGTTGACTAATGACCAATTAAGCGTGTTTTGATGTCAAAGGTTTATACTACCGAAGAACTAATCCAAATATTGGCGGCTGAACGTCAAGCTTGCCTTAAAGGAGAACGTCTAAAGTTAGAAATAACTGTTTCTGGCAATCCTGTAATTGACCAGTTTATCAGAACAGATGGACTACAAAAATTTACTGCTTATCAAGATTTTAAAAATGCCATTCATGACTATCAAAGAGAATATCTAGTTTCTGGTATTGTGTGGAAGGAAGTATCAGTAAAAGGCAAAGTATTACGTTATCCAGAAGTTGATACTCAATTAATTGCTTTAAGCAGCGATTTAGAGATATTACAAGCTGCAAGAAATTCTATTTTACAATTTTGGTATGAAGTCTCTTCCGGGATGGATTTATATTTGAGCTTTAATAATAACAAACAACATCAACTTATTTCTCTGTCTGATGTGGAAAGAATTGTACAGAGAACAGAATGGGCTACTTTATGGAAATGGGAGAACCCTAACTTTTTAGAAATAGTTTTACAGTTAGGATGGGGTAAACCAGAGGAAGCCAGTTATAAACGCGGTAGACCAAAATCAGGTAGTGAATTTATTCATGCAGTCAATCCTGGTAATCATCCTATTGGTTGATATCTAAGTTTGGATAATAAATTTTCACATATCATATAAGATTGCAAAAATGGGAAATTTTTGACAAATGAGAAAACTCTGCAAAAAAGGAAAATCTTATTGATTTCTAATTCTTAATTAGCGATTATATCTGTAACAAAAATTTTATTGTTACAGAGAAGTGATAGCATGAAAGTCCGAGAAGTTATTAAAATACTAGAGACTGATGGTTGGTATCTCGCCAGAACAAAAGGTAGTCATCGCCAGTTCAAACACCCTGATAAAGCTGGTAAAGTAACAGTTCCGGGTAAATTGTCAGATGACTTAGCCCCAGGTACTCTAAGTAGTATATGGAGACAAGCACAGTTGTAAGGAAAAAACGTGATGCAATACGCTGTCGTGATTGAAAAAGCTGAAAATAATTATTCTGCTTATGTTCCTGATTTACCTGGGTGTGTGGCTACAGGTGAAACTTTAGATGAAGTAAAACAAATGATTGCTGAAGCTATTGAGTTTCATATAGAGGGAATGCTAGAAGATGGCTTGGCTATTCCTCAGCCTACAAGTATTGCTTGTGAAGTTGAAGTATTGATGCACATCTGATTTTAACTGTGTAAAAAAAGCGCAGGGCTAACCTTGCGCTAATACTGAGTTATACTCATTTTCCCAAATTCAGCAACAGATTTATACTGAGAAACTTAGTAAAATCTGGCTCATTCAATTTTGAATTAAGAATTGGTACTATCTACGCTTGCAACTGACACAACAATAACCCAAACCATTGATTTTGATCAGTCCATGTTTGGATGGGTGTTAAACCTTTGGCTGCGAGTTGCTGCTTGATGGTGTCAAGGTCGAATTTACGGGAAATTTCGGTGAGGATGGTTTCACCTGGGGCAAAATTAACGGTGAGATTGAGAGATTTTAAATGGACTGTTTGCGATCGCCCACTCTTCAAGTGCATCTCAATCTGCTTTTCCGTCTCATTATAAAACGACCAATGTGCAAACTGTGTCGTATCAAAATCACCCTCAAACCGCCGATTCAAATGCTCTAACATATTGAGATTAAACTCTGCGGTTACTCCTTGGCTATCGTTATATGCTGGTTCCACAATTTCCTTTGGCTTTTGCAAGTCTATCCCCAACAAGAAATATTCACCCACTTGTAAGCTTGTCTTAATTTGTGATAAAAAGACATCACACTCTTGCAGGTTGAGATTACCTAACGTACTCCCAATAAAACAGATCATCCTACTAGATAATTTTCTAGTTGTGAGTTGTGCCAGCGCTGACTCGTAAGTTCCCGCTAAGGCGTAAACTTTTAAGGAAGGATAATCTTGTAGTAACTGCTTGGCGCTACTTTCCAAAATCCCTGCACAGACATCAATTGGTAAATAATGCAGAGGATAATTTAGTTGCTGATAAGCGTCTAGTAGAATCCGAGTTTTGGTAGAATTGCCGCTACCCAGTTCTACTAATTCACAAGCACCAGTAATTTTGGCAATTTCACCCGCATACTGTTGTAAAATAGCCGTTTCTGTGCGTGTCACGTAATATTCTGGTAACTCACAGATGCGCTCAAATAACTCAGAACCCCTGTCATCATAAAAGTAACAAGGCGGTAAAGATTTGCTTGTTTGAGTCAACCCTTTCACCACATCACTCCCAACGGTAGAAGTAACTACGCGCGTTGGTTCCTGTAAACGTTGTATTTGCAAACGTTCTTCAATGCTGTTAACAGCTTTAAGTATTGACATTTAACCTCCGTATGCTGTAGGTAAAAATTTGCCTGTAAAGGTGAATCTTTACGCTAGCCAGTGAAACATATACCTATAGTCAATAACATCACGCTTAAGCTGTAGTAATCAAGTATTCAATTTGTATTTCAGGTAACAGAGTACAGGGTACAGGTATAGGGTATAGTCTGGAAACCGCTTAAGTATTATGGTTTTAGGGAACATTGCCCACTGACAACTGATAAGGGACTTCCAGATAAAAATCTTTACAATTAGGACTTACGCAAGTGTCATAATTAAACTAACTGTAGGGTGCGTCAGCCCCAATAATTTCGTACAGATTCAAGGATTTTCCACATCTGACGCACTCTACTACTTTGCCAGTTGCGTAAGTCCTGACAATGTAGGTTGCGCTACTTACGATAAACCCTAGCCATACCAAGAAAATCTTCATACTGACGCACCCTACTAACTGTCAACTGTCAACTTACTAAACAAATCTGCTAACACTACATTAGACATTAAAAAACCTTGGGGATCAGTCAACCGCAACCTTTCACCCGCAACTTGCACTAAACCTTGCTGATCATAAGGTTGCAAACACTGGTGAATTTCTTGTATCTTCTGTTCGCCAAACTCTTGGGTAAGTGCGGCTAAACTTACACCCTCAGCCAAGCGTAACCCCAACATTAATGTTTCTAATAACACATCTTCCTTTGGTGTTACTTCCCAATCAATCACACCCTCATTGGCGATCAATTCTTGCACCCATTGGTAGTATTCTTTAGTCTTACGGGGACGAGTAAAGCGTTTCCCTTCTACATAACTCGCCGCACCCATCCCAAAGCCGTAATAAGGGCGATTTTCCCAGTAAACGCGGTTATGTTGACATTGGTGTCCAGGCTTGGCGTAGTTGGAAATTTCATAATGTTGATAACCAGTCGCAGTTAAAACTTGCTGACCCATCTGATACATTTTTACAGTGGCTTCATCGGTAGGTAAGGGGTTGTCTCCTGGTTTGTAATAACGACCAAAGGCTGTCCCAGGCTCAATTGTCAAATCATAGATAGATATGTGGGTGGGTGCAATTTTTACGGCTGTGTCTAGGGAATGTTGCCATTGATCTAAAGACTGATGCGGCAAACCGGAAATTAAGTCTATGCTAAATTCGGGAATCTTAACTTGGTGAATTAAGTCTACAGCTGCAAAAATATCTTTGACCGAGTGCGATCGCCCTGCTAATTTCAACAATTCCTCTTGAAAGGCTTGTACACCCAAACTGACGCGGTTGATACCGACGCTACTATAACTTTTGATATGTGCTAGATCGAATGTGCCTGGATCTACTTCCATAGAGATTTCTGCATCAGAGGTGATCCCAAACCGCTTATCTAGGGTAACAAGTATTTTTTGTAACTGTTGTGCTGATAAGAGCGAAGGCGTACCCCCACCGAAAAAGACGGTCTTGAGGGGTTGACCAAGGATAGGTGTAATGTCAATTTCTTGACAAAGTACATCTACATATTTGGAAATGGTAACAGAAGTCTCTCCGCGCTGGCGATCGCCTACAACAGATATGGGGAAATCACAATAAAAGCATCGCCGTCTGCAAAAGGGAATGTGTACATAGGCAGAACTAGCAAGGCAAAGATCATTAACTTTTTGCATATTTATGAACAAGAATAAACTTAATTAACGCAAAATTAGAAATAATGAAAATAAATTGTTAATTTACAGGTTTCTATCGATTTATGACGTAGCTATGACAAATCAGGAGGTAAATCACTTTGGTTATAATATTTGCAGATATTGCCTGCATAAAACCCTAGTCTAAGTCAATATAATTAGTCTCTCTTACCGATGAAATTAAAAATACTTGACTTTATCAGGTAAAACAGTCGCAGGAACAAACCAAGATCATGCTTGATGCCATTATTATTTTCTCATTCATCCTGGCAGCAGCAGGAATAGGGTTCTACAGCACCGAACTACTACCCGATGGTACGTTAGATCGAGTCACGAATCTAGAAGCATTACGCTTAACCGTTGCTGTCTTTGCCGCCATTATTGGTGGTGCTGTTGGCTTAAGTTTCCAAACGACATACCGTCGCCTAGAAGCTCAAATTCGAGAACTACCTCTGGAAGTAATTTTAACTCGTGCCATTGGCTTAGTGATCGGATTATTGCTAGCCAACTTAATGCTAGCGCCTTTATTCTTACTGCCTATTCCCACCGACTTTAGTTTTATTAAACCATTGGTGGCAGTAGTTGGTAGTATTATCCTCTCTGTCACGGGGATGAATTTAGCCGACACCCACGGGCGGGGTTTATTACGATTTATTAACCCCAATACAGTGGAAACAATGGTCGCGGAAGGGACGCTAAAACCTGCCAATACCAAAGTTTTAGACACTAGTTGTATTATCGATGGTCGCATCGAGGCGCTGTTAGAAACTGGCTTTTTAGAAGGACAAATTATTGTCCCCCAATTTGTATTGTTGGAACTACAGCAAGTAGCTGATGCTAGTAAAGACCAAAAGCGGGTACGGGGAAGGCGAGGATTAGAAATTCTCAACCGTATTAGGGAAGCTTACCCAGACCGCATTTTGATTAATCCATCTGACTATGAAGATATTTCTACAGTCGATGCTAAATTAGTTAGGTTTGCTCAAGAAATCAACGCCACACTCCTCACCAATGACTACAACTTATCAAAAGTTGCCAGCGTGCAGAAAGTGCCAGTGTTAAATGTTAATGACTTGGTAAATGCAGTCCGTCCTACCTATTTACCAGGGGACAACCTCGACTTAAAAATTCTTAAGGAAGGCAAAGAACCCAGTCAAGGCATAGGCTACTTAGACGATGGCACAATGGTTGTCGTTGAGGAAGGTAGCAGTTATGTAGGAGGGGAATTGCGAGTCGTAGTGACTAGCGCCTTGCAAACCTCAGCCGGAAGAATGATTTTTGCCAAACCCCAGGCTTCAGCGTTGGCGTGAGGGATCATGTCAGATGCGAATCGAGTTAAGATGTGCGATCGGTGCAGTTTGACTGCACCGATTTTGTATCGGGTGAAATTTGAGGAAAACGGTAATTGGATTTTCGTCTGTCGTCAATGTTGGGTGGGAGTGAGTGAGAATAACCCCTTTTATGTTTATGGTGGGACGTGGAAGGAGAGGAAGAGGAGGAGATGAGGGAGTGGGGGGAGTGGGGGGAGATGGGGGAGTGGGGGAGGAAAACTAATGACTGTGGACTATGGACTGTGGACTATGGACTGTGGACTATTGACTGTTGACTATTGACTGTTGACTATGGACTAATGACTAATGACCAATTCTGAGGATTGTTAATATGTTCCGTCTGTTGAAAGCGATCGCACAACAATTTTTATTAACTATTGTTTTGGCAACATTCTTCTTGACGAGTAGTGTAATCTTGTCTGTACCTACTTGGGCTGCTGTTTCTGGGTTAGGAGTGAATAACGGTTATCTCAGTGCTTGTCCAGCTTCCCCAAATTGTGTTGTTAGTCAAAATGCTGATCCCAAACACGCCATCGATCCCATTCCTTATCATGTCAGCCGGGATCAAGCAAGAGAAATCTTACTCAAAGTTCTTAGCGTTGTTCCGCGTACAGAGGTTGTAGAACAGACAGATAGTTACATCCACGCTCTTTCTAAAAGCCGCATCTTCAAGTTTGTTGATGATGTAGAATTTTATTTACCTGCTGATGAGTCAGTCATTCATCTGCGATCGGCCTCTCGCATCGGTGACTCAGACCTTGGTGTTAACCGCAGGCGTATGGAACAAATTCGTTTGGCTTTAAAAGATTTAAATATTTAATTTGGTTATTGTTGAATTCAGGGATGATTCTTATAGCCCTATAAAATTAGTAAGATGGGCATCTTGCCCGTCCTACTAATTTTATATGTGGAATAATTTTAAAATATCTAGGACTTACGCAACTGGCATATTTTTTCGTAGGGTGTGTGACGCTGCGAAAATATTTGAACGTAGTAGTGAGACTTGTAGCGTCACGCACCTACCACCAATTGTGACACTTGCGTAAGTCCTGATATCCTTTAAGCTCGACTTTATCCATTTTCTAGTCGATACATAAGCTGAAACCTTTGTATAGCAAAAGTTTTACTTTTCGGATATCACTAAGAATCATTGACATCGAAAAAGTTTTTGCCATTAATTTTGGATAAAGTCGAGTTAGGAGGATGTGTAAAAATTTATTCCTGATTTGCTGAATTTGGTTTCAGTTTTTCTGGAAACTTACACGTAACTTGAATTTCCAAATTGCTTTCGGCAGAACCTTCTGTAATATAAGGAATACCCGCTTTGCCACCCATTTTAATCCCAAATTTGAGGGTTACTTCTTCAATTTCTGCTGCGTGGAAGTCTTTAAAAGCACTAAGTGCATAGAGGGTATAACCTCTAATCATTTGGCGAGCTTGTTGCATTTTAGCGATCGCATCTGTTCGCACATCTTTATATTCTATACCATCATCTGAATCCTCAATTTCAAGATTTGTTTCGGTTGCAGTTAGGCTAATGTCTATCTGCTCAAGTGTTCCGTCTGCCTCGAAAAATATTTGCTGTACGTCTGACATAATCTTCCTTGGGTAAAATTTATTACTGTATAATAATTCTTCTAAAAGACTTCAGCTTGCTAAATTTGAATGTACTAATGTTATCATTAATACTATCATCTACATATGTTTGTCAAAACTATTCTTTCCAGGTATGTTAAATGGCACGGTATGCCCTTGTTATTGGCATCGCTGAGTATGTCAGCCCCTCATTACCGGGTTTATCGAAAACTACGAATGACGCTGAAGCTGTAGCACAATTGCTAGAAAAATATGGTGATTTCCAGTCTGTTCAAAGACTACCGCAGCGTTGGAATAAAGAAAAAAATGGTTATGAAGTTGTCAGTGCAAAAGTTACTGGTGCTAAAATTGGTCAAGAATTGAGAACGTTTTTATTAGAACAAGCAACTAACAATGAAGCGCTAATTTATTTTAGTGGACATGGTTTTACTATTTATGATAATTTAGGTCAACAAACGGGATATTTAGCAAGTTCTGATTGTCAGGTTGAACTGAAGGAAAACCAAATTATTGAACAAAAATATGGAATTTCTCTGGATAGCCTGAATGAATTAATTAGAGATTCACAATTGAGCAGTTTGGTAATGCTACTCGATTGTTGTCATAGCGGTTATTTTCTAGAAAGACAATTAATTGAACGGACATTAACTGCTTTCAGTTCGCAAAAAGATTATTACTTAATTACCGCTTGTCGTGGCTTTGAAAGAGCGGGAGCCATGAAAAGCCAACAATACAGCATTTTCACAAGTGCAGTGATTGAGGGGTTAGCCGATGAAAATGCGGGAAGTAGTGGGAGAATAAGTGGCGATCGCTTATTTGATTTTGTTAGCCAAGAACTCAAAGGTTCAGTACAGGAACCTATTCGCATGGGTTGGGGACGTTCGATTACCCTAGTGACATATCCCCAAATCGATATTTCTACAGAAAATACAGTTGCTTTTGACCAAGAGAATCCCTATCGTGGACTGTATGCTTTTGAAGCAGAGCAAGCAAAATATTTCTGTGGACGAGAACAAGCAGTCCGCACCTTAATTTCGCGCCTAGCAGATAGCCGTTTTGTGGCTGTCATCGGCTATTCAGGTAGTGGAAAATCTTCTTTAGTCAAAGCTGGATTACTACCACAATTAAAAAGCGATCGCCTACCTGGAAGCAGTCAATGGGAAATAGCATCCTTTACCCCCGGAGAACATCCTCTAGGTAAATTAGTAGATATCCTATCTCGACAGCAACAGCAAAATCAACCCTATGTATTGTTAATTGATCAATTTGAAGAAATATTTACTCTTTGTCAAGACGAGGCAGAACGCCAAGCTTTTATCAATTTAATAGTACAAGAAGTCAACAAAAATGAAGTAGAAACAAGAATAATTGTCACCATTCGTGGTGATTTTTTAAATCGATGTGCTGAATATTCAGATGTTGTTTCTCTGATTAACAGCGTCCCTCCTACATCATTTATTGTGACACCGATGTCTGTTTCTGAGTTAGAAGAAGCAATTGAAAAACCAGCAAAATTGCATGGCGTGGATTTTGAAGCTGGTTTACTCTCACAAATTATTGCTGATGTTTTAGGACAACCGGGAGCATTACCTCTGTTACAATATGCTCTCAAGGAGCTATGGCGAATTTGTATTGAAGTGCCAGAATCACCACAGCCACTTTTGACTCGTCAAGGTTATCAAGAAATAGGTGGAGTTAAAGGCGCATTAGATAAACGAGCCACAATTTTCTATCAAAGTTTAACACCTGTAGATCAAGAATTTACGCGCCATCTATTTATGGAATTGGTGCAATTAGGCGAAGCTGGGGAAGTAACCCGAAGGCGTATAAGTTGGGAGAAATTAACAGCAGTTGCAGATTCACCACAGCAACTACAAAAAGTGGTAGGATTGCTAGCAGGTTCTCAACAACGCTTAATTATTACTGATGAAAGAACTGTAGAAGTTGCTCATGAAGCACTATTATCTGAGTGGAAATTACTCAATAGTTGGGTTGCAGAAAATCGAGAAAATATTCGTCTCAGTCGCGCTTTAGAAGAAGATTGTCAGGAGTGGCGAGAAAGTTTTAATAAATCTGATGATGCACTGTTAACTGGGGCAAAGTTAGCTGTGATTTCTGAATGGGTAAATAAGCATCAGCCAAGATTGATCCCAGAGGAAGCAGAATTTTTGCGTAAGAGCATTGAAAGACGTGAGCAAGAAATAATAGCAGAGCTTGAGCAGGAAAAAAAATTGCGGGAAGCATCTGAAGCTAAAGCCAAAGCTGAGTCAGAAAAGCTGCATGAGGCTAAAGCAAAAATAAAAGCTGAAAAGCAAAGAACTTGGGCTTTAGTATGGCTATTATGTTCATTTATAGCATTTGGAGTAATATTGTTTAAAAGCCAGAAGAGTGAAGTTAAACAGGCAAAGATAGGAGAATTAACAGCGTTAACTTTAGTATCTAAAACGTTTTTTGACTCTCAAGATCAGTTATCAGCTTTACTCAAGACTGTGGAAGCACTAGATTTGATGAAAGAAATAAACTTAGAAGATACTATTGATATCGAATCAAGTGAAAAAATCCTATTGGGAGCAAGAGAGCGAAATCGACTGGAAAGGCACATCAAAGCAGTTACTAGCATTAACTTTAGTCCTGATGGCAAAAAAATAGTTTCCGCTAGTTATGACAAAACGGTAAAATTATGGGATATCAATGGAAAAATGCTCCAAAATATGCAGAGGCATAAAAGTAGAGTTTATAGCGTTAAATTCAGTCCGAAAAATAATATGATAGCCTCAGCAGGCGCAGATAGAAAAATTATTCTCTGGGATGAAAATGGTAATTATATAAGGAGTTTAGAAAAACAAAAAGATGCTATATATGATATAGCATTTAGCCCAGATGGTAATTTTCTTGCTTCTGCGAGTAGGGACAAATCTATTATTCTGTGGAATGCAAAAAATAATATTTTTAACAAACAGTATATAAGTGATCACCTGATTCGACGTATTGATTTTGCTCCTGATAGTAAACATATTGCTTTTACAGATGAGAAATTTGTAAAAATATGGAATATCGAAACTGGAAGAGTTACAATCATGGGAGAACATTCAGGTCTAATCAGTTCTATAAAATTTTCCCCGAAAAATAACTTTCTTGTATCTAGTGATTACGATGGAGAAATCAACATATGGAATATAGCAAGATTAGATAATTTAGAGAATCAGCAACCTGTAAAAACATTCAATACCGAACACAAGGACAGTCTAAATAATATAAGTGTAGATGCTGAAGGGAAAAGAATTGCTTCTGCCGGGGGGGATGGATTAATTAAAATATGGAATTTCAATGGTCAATTATTAGATAGTATTGAAGCACATAAAAATGCTGTAGAAGAAGTGAATTTTAGTCCTGACAAAAATAGCCACTTAATTGTTTCTGCTAGCGATGATACAACAGTGAAATTATGGTTTATTGGTAAACCAAATTTACCTAATAAATACAACAACAAAGTAGATAAATTACTTTTGTATAATTGTGATATACTACAAGGATATCTTAAGAATGGCTTGTTCAAGCAAGACGATGGTACTTTCTTAAAAGTTAAGAAAATTTGTCAAAACTATATCTCTTCGTAGAACATTTAAGCTTTTTATAAAAAAATGATGAACATTGAGCAAATAACAGAGGCAATATTGCAAATGACAGTATCTTCTGAATACTCGTTAGAAAACATAGAAGAGGGAAATAATGAAGATGAAATAAAGACTAGAAGAAAAAAAATTCAAGAAAGATTAATGCTACTACCTGGTATTGACCAAAAATCAGAAGAACCACTTGGAGGAGGATGCCTGGGATGTGAAGAAAATGATCCAGAGTGTTGTAGACAAAGGCTTCGTATGATTATAGAAAAACTCTCAGAAACATCTGAGAATATAAAAATAAAAGATTTTGACGAAATTATGAATTTGATAGAAAAAAACTATCATGACCAAGAAATTTAAGAGCTAATATTAATAGCTGTCTAGTTTTATAAGCTCGAATTTATCTATTTTTTTATTTATGCGATCGCCCATTAGACGATGGCATAAAGCCTGGACATTAGACACATGAGTGCATGACATCATATCAGCATATTGTTGCTTCTCTCGAACCAAGGGCAAAACAAGATTTGAGTAATGCTTTACCGGGTTTTCTGAGACAACTTATTTCTGCAACTTCCCAACTTATAGCTCAATACGGTTCAGATAAGAATAATTAACCGCCGATAAACGCCGATAAACGCCGTACCCGTTGGGAACCGTTGGCGCAGCCTCTCGAAGAGAAGGAAGAAATCAGGATGTTAAATCAAATTTGCCATTCTATCTAGTCTTAACGGGACTGTATTGACTTATAGCTAACTTTAGGTAGAAGTGCGATCGCAAAGCAATCCCTACCATGTGGTCAGTACACTCTCTATCTGTCTATGTCTTCTGTAATTGACCAAGCCTATCACCGTAAAGAACTACTCCGGGGGATTTTTGCCGTGTGTCTCATCATCGTTGGCATAACTCATTTTCTCCGACCAGAGCAATATGCCCGAATTGTCCCGCCACCATTTCCGCCTTTCACATCAGTTTACCTTAGCGGTGTTTTGGAAATTCTCGGTGGCATTGGTTTAATGATTCCCGCCGTTAGTGTTGCAGTCGCATGGGGATTGATTTCTTTATTTATTGCTGTCTTCCCTGCTAACATCTATATGACTATCCACAATATTCAAGTCGATGGCATTCCTCACAACCAATTACTCTACATTGCCAGATTACCATTTCAGGCAGTTTTGATTGCTTGGGCATATTGGTACACTCGCCCAGATAGGCAACAGGGGATAGGGGACAGGCAACCATAGAGCTAAATTGCTGGCTGTATAAGCTTCATAGCCTCCTTAGAGGATGTTTGAAAAGGTGCAAAATATACTTAAGACCCCTCTCCAAACCTCTCCCCGACGCGGGGAGAGGCTTTAAAATCCCCATTTCCTTGTAGGGAAGGGGGGTTAGGTCTTTAAGATTTTGATGTCAGCAATAATACTTTTCAAACAACCTCCTAAACCTCTTTGATCAAAGCTCTGTTTATTGCCAATAAAACCGACAATGTAAACCCACATTTTATTAAAACATAATGTGGGTATTTACTGTATTAAAATTATGAGGATTGTAAAATATCCAAAGGCTTTAGATGGGAAATTTACGCAATTAAAAAAACTGAATATACATTAGTTAATGATACTACAAAGTCAATCAACCCCATCCCCAACTACAAGATTGGGCGAACAAAACCTTACCGATGTTATCCACAGAAACTTCCCGTGTCTGAATCACCCTCACTTTACCTGCAACTTACCAATTGGCTGAAATCCAAATTTTTGGGTATTCAGCCGGAAATATCCCCATCTTCCCAAGATGTAACTGCATTCATCGCCAACCGTTACTTTCTCACTCAAGAACAACGTGACTGGTTAATACAAGAGTTTGGCAGTTTACAAAAGCAAAACACTGTACTCCAGCAATCCTTAAGAGAACAACAAACTCAAGCTACCGCCTATACAGAAGATTTATTATTAGAACTTTTAGAAGTTACAGATGCACTCGAAGCCCTATTAAAATACTTAGAAAATAACCAAGATCCCAGCCCAGAATTTATCCAGCACTTACCCAAATCTGTCGGCGCAGTTAATCGTAAATTTCTCAGTGTACTAAGCAAACGTCAAGTTAAACCTATAGAATTGCACAGTGACCAACCCGATTTTAATTACTGTCGAGTAGTAGACCGGGAAATTAGAAACGATGTAGAAGACCAAACAATTATTCAAGTTGTCCGTCAAGGTTTTCTCATCGGTGAAAAAGTTTTACGACCTACAGAAATAATTACATCTAAATCAGAACAAGGTACTGGGGACTGGGGACTGGGGACTGGGGACTGGGAACAGGAAAAGTAGGGTGGGCATTGCCCACCATATCATGATTTTGGTAAGCAATACCACTGACAAATGGCGAATTGATATTACACCAAAACGTTTGTACCGATCGCTAAATTATTCGCACTCACCCCATTCAAAGTTACTAACGTACTAAAAATTGCCCCACCTACTGCGCCATTTTGGTCAATCTGTACCAAAGTATTGCTACCTGATTGAACCAATCTTAAATAGTCGCTGGTAACAGAAGTTACACCCAAAGATTGGAATGCACCGCGTAAATCCAGAATGTCTTGATTGGTGGTGAAATCAGTTATGGTATCCGTCCCTTCATTAAAGGCATTGTAGACAAAGCGATCGCTTCCGCTTCCACCAGTCAAGGTATCCTTACCCAATCCACCTATTAAGGTATCGTTACCATTGCCGCCGTTGAGAGAATCAGCACCAGCACCACCCCAGATTACATCGTTACCATTGCCACCTATTAAGGTATCATTTCCTCGGTTGCCATACAAGACATCATCACCATTGCCACCGTTAATGGTGTCGTTACCGCTTTTACCATTGAGGGTGTCTTGACCATTACCACCATTTAAAGTGATACCTACCTCAATATTAAATTGGGCAACCACCGGGTCATGGTCACTGACTTGATCCGCAAACTCAGAGTTGATGTGAACCACATCATAGCCATCCAGTAGGGAGGATAAATTGTCACTCACCAGGATGTGGTCTAGTGCTTGCGCGTTGCCCTGAAAGTTATAGGTATAGCGCTCGTTCTCTGGTAAGGTTTCAGTTAGAGTATTTAAGCCACCACTTTCTAAAGTGCTGACTGGTTGGGAAAACTCAAAGTCGTTCAAATCACCCGCCACAATCACATTAGCGTTGGGATTTTTTGATAAGATGCCTTGAACATAGTCTTTAACAATGGTGGCTTGTTGATTGCGTTGAACTTCGCTGGTGAGGTTGGGGGGTTGGTTGGGGCCATATAACGGTTGATCACCACCTTTAGAATTAAAGTGATTCCCTACCACCGTGACTATTTCACCATTAAAGAAGAACTGACCCACTAATGGTTTGCGGCTATTGGCGAAAGCATCTCCATCTTCCAAGTTGGTATCGGTTATCCGTCTTAAAGAACGTTCTATAAAGCGAACCCGGTTAGGGTTGTACAGGAAGCCGACGCGGATGTTACCTCCAGGTTCTCCGCCGTCCTGGTCATCAACAGGGTTGATTTGCCGATATTCGTAGGTGGGGCCGCCAGCCGCCGCGATCGCATCAATCAATTTTTGGTAAGTAGCGCTAGCATCCACGACGCTATCGTTGGTTGGGCCGTTGTTATCTTGAATTTCTTCCAAACTGATGATGTCAGGCGATCGCAAATTATTCACAATTGCATTTGCTATGGCATTAAATTTCGCATCACCATCACCAGGGTCGAGATTTTCTACGTTGAAGGTAGCCACAGTCAATTGAGTAGCGCTACCAGTGAGATTTGTGACTTCTTTTTGCAGTGGTGATGGTTGTACTACCGTTGGGGAAGAGGCGGTTAGCACTTCATAATTATTAAAATCATAACTAACCACACCTGTAACATTACTGAGTTTTGCCCCTACATTCACATCTGGTAAAGTCACAGCCCCATTAATCAAATCATCGATTTGTATCCGTTCTGGGTTGAAATCGGTGGATGTAATCAAGCTACCACCGCGCGATGTGCGGCTAGTGGCGTTTGCCCCATTGTCTGCTAGCACCCAGATTTCTTCCGATGTCCCAAAATTGCCAGTGGGGGAAGTTGCCACTGGATTGTTAATCTGAACTAGCATCCCTTCCACGCTTTCGTAGAAGTCGATACCTTCATTGATGGGGTCAAAATCGCCCCCTGTTTCTACATTGCCTTGGGTGGTAAAGTCGTTGTTAATTGTCTGAGTTGGTATCGTCCGCCCACCATTACCCAATACAGTCGGGGTAATTGTGGTAGTGGGTGCATCTGTCCAAGCACTCACAGTCAACGATTGCACATTGTTGTTATTACCGATTTGGGTAACAGTCAAGTTATTAGCACTACCACCTGGACGAAACTCGGAAACCGTCCCACTCACCAACACAGCCTCTCCCACCCGACGGGCGCTGAGAATGGACGAGTTACTGCCTGTGAAAACAAATATCCCTTCAGAGGTTGCCAAATTGTCGTCGGGATTGGGGTCTTGGATGTAGAAACCGTTAGCGGCGATCGCTGTAACAATACCCTGAACATTTCTGACACCCCGTCCATTGAAAGGGGAAATATGACTGCTGCCTTGAATCTCACTAATTCGCACAGGCGGTGTAAATTCAAACACAGCTACAGTTTTACTAACTTCATTTGTTGTTACCAACAACGCTTTTCCTGTGGGACTATCAGCAGCCGAGATAAATGTTAAACCTTCAATGCCAATATCTTCTGGTGTATTGATATACTCAATAAATTGCGGACTATTGGGGTTAGTAACTTCGTAAACAATGATATCTCCCGTGCGTTCTAACCCGATGAAAGCGTAGGTGCGATTATTTACCACACCAACCACAACTCCCTCTGGTTCAGGGCCTTTATTGTCGCTACGGCTATCAAAGTTAGGGGAAGTAAAGCTACCATCAGAGTTAAACAAACTAGGCACTTGAGTAGCCGTAATTCGCTCGAACTGATCGCCGCTATCAAATACCCGATTACCGTTGCTGTCCCAGATAGAAAACGATCGCCCACCAAATGCCTCAATGCGGTCAAAATCCCCATCCCCATCGGTGTCACCTGTAGCATTCGTCACTGTGAGCCGTCCCAGGTTAGCATTTTGCTTCAAAGTTGCCCCATCAGCAAAGGTAGTCGCATCGAGGGTATAGCTATTGCTACCTACCCGTACCTCTTCACTAAAACCAGTGTAATCACGGGCATCGCCTTCATTGGCGGTAATATAATAGGTTTGCCCATTCACCGTATAACTAGCGATCGCATCTGGTTGATACAACCCAGACACGGGAACTTGACGAGTATTAATACCATTATCGCGATCGCTGGGGTCTATGCCATTCCCTGGTAAGCTGTGGTCTTTTCTCCCCAAGGGTTTAATCTCAGTCACTGTGGCTGTGGCAATATCGACAATTGCCAGAGCGTTGTTTTCTTGCAAGGTGACATAAGCTTTTGTCCCATCTCCAGAAAAAGCGATATATTCGGGTTCCAAATCTTGAGCGACGGTAGCACCCGGCCCAAAAATCCGTACACCAGATGCTCTCAAGCTATCAATTTGACTGTTAAATGCAGTGAAACTAGCAGTTTGCACCGTGGCATTAGCCACCCCATTTTCCAAGTTAATAATGCTCACAGACCCTTCTGGGTCAAAAGAATTAGCTTGTCCGTAGCTGTTGGGTTCTCCTTCGTCTGCCGTTAACACTTTCTTCCCATCGGGTGTAAACGTTAACATATCTGGCAGGTAGCCTACTTGTACCGACTTCAAGAAGGAACCATCAGCCGCATTGAAAAAGGCAACTTGTCCGGGAAGTTGAGCGCCGGTTGTGGTGTTGCGAACTGCATAGGCAACTGCCACCGTTCCATTATTGACTGCCACACTGTTAGGAATTATTTCCGTACCAACCGGCGCAGTCAAGCCAGGATTCAAACTACCTACGGCTGTCAGCGCTCCGGTGTTACTGATGCTGTAGATTTCAACGGTATTACCTGCGACTACGAATAAGCGATCGCTCACCGGATCAAAGGCGGAAATCTCCGCCCCATTGGCACTAGTAAAGCTACCAACTTTCTTAAGTGTACCTGCGGTATTATCGGCAATGGTAACGGTGGCATTAGCTACACCCAAATCGTAGCTGACTCCATCCACTAAGGTAAGGGTGACAGTTTCGTTACCTTCGGTTGTCGCATCGTTCACTGGGGTAATAGTGATTGTAGCGGATGCTTGTCCCGCAGGAATAACCACTGAACCAGTCAGCCCGTTATAATCGATACCATTCGTCGCCGTACCGCCCACCGTGTAAGTCACCGTCAGCGCGGCGGTAGTATCTCCGGTGCGGGTAAGGGTGAAGCTACCCTTGTTAACGGTGGTGCTAGATTCTGCGGCGTTGGCATCAGTTGCTGTAATACTGACTGTAGGTACTTTTGGGGTATCGTTATCTGTAATTGTGATGTTTCGAGTTGTGGTAGTCCCCAAAGCAATACCCGCAGAAAGATTGCTAATTGTCAGCACAGCCGTTTCCGTGCCTTCAACCAACACATCATCCACAACAGTCAAGGTGACAGAACCGGAAGTTTGTCCATTAGGAATTGTGATGATTGTGTTACTAAGGCTGTAGTCACCTGCGGTAATCCCAGTTCCCCCCACCCCAAGGGTGATAGTTTGATTACCTACCACTGCACTAGAAGCGGTGACTGTAATAGTAATTACCGTTTGACCAGCTTCCGAACCTGTATTAGTACTGAGTGAGAGATTAACTGAGGGGGTAGTAGAACCAACAGTAAAGGCAACGGCGCTAAAAGGCAAATCTGGGGTAGTATTATCAAGACTCTGATCACCAGACCCATCTTGTGTTACCCAATTTGCTGCATTATTGATGAGTGGCAAATAGCTACTAAAGCTAGCTTGTCCACCGCGAGTTCCTACGTAGGCGGCAATATCTGCCCCTGTGTCAACGGTAGATAAATCAAGGGCGTTGACTCCCGCGCTTAAGCCTGTATTCGTCAACAGTCCAGTTGTAGAAGTAAATCCACTGTTGGCGATCGCAGTAATAAAGGTGGGAGAGCTAGCATCACCTTGATATACGTAAATTACCTCATTATCAGCAGCAATCCCGCGATTGCTTCCCCGTCCAGATACAGGCGTGACAACTGTCCCAGTGCTAGCGGTAATAGTACCTGAGCCAATATTATCAATTCGCACAATCGTACCAGCCGGAACTAGACTTGTTGCCGTCCAGCTAAATGCACCCTCGTTAGTGTCATTAAAGCTAGTACCGTTCCACTCGTTGTCCTCAAAAATAAGCACTTCACCGGGATTAATGTCCGTTAGTGCAACAAACGCAATATTATCATTGCCATCTGCGTTAAACCCAACAAATGCAATGCTTCCTATTGTTAGTGCCATGAGTAATTCTCCATGAAAGATTGATGTTTGATGACGTAATGTACAGCCCTACTTGCAGTGAATAGATCGCTGTAAAAAAGAAGAAATTACACATGAAAAAAACAGCACAGCAGATTTCCCTTGTACTTATCCTGTTTATGTAAAATTACAGATAACTGAGGTATTTTTTTAGCAGTTATCCCCATCAAACTGTCACAACAGAATTAAGAAAAGATTAAACAATAATTAAATAATATGGAAATCAGCTAAATCTTCACAGAAAGCTTATTTAACAGGACTTACGCACCAAGGTTATCTGTTGAAACAGGGTGTAGGGGGGTAAGGGTGTAAGGGTGTAAGGGTTTTAAAGATTTACACCCCTATACCCCTACACCCTTGCCCAAACCCTTAATTTTTCGTTTTTATGCGTAAGTCCTATTTAAGAAGCAATGTATAGCAAATTGAGAAGGCGATCGCACTTGGGCAAGAAATGACGACAAGAAGTCGCACAAAGCAATCTGGGTGCGATCGCCAAAATCCAAACAAGATTGAGAAGACACAGCCAAAACCTTAACCTCTAGCCTCTAACCGCTCTGACTTTTCACATCATGTGGAAAAGCTAACGCCAGACCTAACCCCCCAGCCCCCTTCCCTACTAGGGAAGGGGAAGAAATTAAAGCCTCTCTCCTTGCAGGGGAGAGGTTTGGAGAGGGGTTTTCCAGATCCCGTGAATTTTGACAAAAAGGCAAGCATCTTTTAAACTACAACTTGCGATTAGCAAAACTTATCAACAGTCTCATGGCTCCCAGTGAAGCATCTGCCCCCCCAAAGCGCGTTATCGGTTTAATCAGTGGCACATCTGTAGATGGTATAGATGCAGCCCTAGTAGAAATTACTGGTAAAGATTTAGATATCAAAGTTGAGTTGCTAGCAGGACAAACCTATCCTTACCCTGCGGACTTAAGAGAACGCATATTAGCAATTTGTGCAGGAGAAGCTATTTCTATGTGGGAATTAGCACAAATAGATGATGCGATCGCCAGAGCTTTTGCCCAAGCCGCCCAAAACATTCAAACAGGTCATCAGCCAGCAACTTTAATCGGTTCTCACGGGCAAACTGTGTATCATCGACCACCAGAGCCAGGAGGAGAGGGGAAGAAAAACCTGGGATATACCCTGCAACTTGGTCGGGGTGCTTTGATTGCCTATTTAACAGGAATTACCACTGTCAGTAATTTCCGTGTTGCGGATATTGCTATTGGTGGACATGGCGCACCACTAGTTCCTAGAGTCGATGCCTTTTTACTGAGTCATCCCCATGAGAGTCGTTGTATTCAAAATTTAGGTGGTATCGGTAACGTCGCTTATATCCCACCCCGTACCGATAACTGGCTGTCGCAAATTCGCGCTTGGGATACCGGGCCAAGCAATAGCCTGTTAGATTTAGCCGTAGAGCATCTCAGTGGTGGTACTAAAACTTATGATGAAGAAGGTAAATGGGCTGCTAGTGGCACTCCTTGCCATCCCCTAGTAGAAAAATGGCTGACGCAAGAATATTTTCATTTACCGCCACCTAAATCTACAGGTCGGGAGTTATTTGGTGTAGCTTACCTCAACCAATGTTTCCAAGACGCGGAACCATACCAACTCAGCCCCGCCGATATGTTAGCTACACTCACAGAACTAACTGTAGCTTCCATTGTTCACAGCTACCGGACTTTTTTACCACAAATGCCACAGCTTGTATTCTTATGTGGTGGCGGTAGCCGTAACCTGTACTTAAAGCAAAGATTACAACTAGCCTTAGACAAGATTCCCGTCTTAACAACTGATGAAGCAGGCTTAAACGCAGATTTTAAAGAAGCGATCGCCTTTGCTGTCCTCGCCTACTGGCGACAACTAGGTATCCCCGGCAACTTACCAACAGCCACAGGCGCACCGGCAGAAGTTCTGTTGGGAGAAATTAATCAGCAGTGGACAGTGAAAAGTGGACAGTGGACAGTGGACAGTGGACAGTGAAAAGCGGAAAGTGGAAAGTAAACAGTGAAAAGTGGACAGTGTGGAAATAACCTGATAACTGACAACTGACAACTGTCAACTGATAACTGTCAACTGATAACTGATAACTGTCAACTGTCAACTGATCAAGGCGAGGAAGATACAACGGTGGGTCACACATTTTTATTAGAACCAGGGCGCTGGAAAATCCAAGGCAGTTGGTTAGAACGGAATGATCTGCCCATCACTGTTAGGGGTATGATTTTGGTGGCTTGGAATCGGGATAATTGGTTTAGTATGGCGGCAAAACTCGTATTTCCAGGTAGCGATCGCCCAGAAATTTCTTTACAGTATAAGGGGCGTTTGCATCAAGGAGAGCGCCAATATACTTTTTTACTCCAACATAGTATTTTAGGACAAGTGGAAGGCGAAGGTTGGATTGGTCTAGATACAATTGTACAGCGTTACTGGGTGATGAGCGATCGGCAACGCCGTAGCGGATTTGAAACCATGCACCGCGTTTGTGAAGATTCTTACTACTTAAGTAGCGGTGTGATGTCAGGTCATTTTTTAACCAGCACAATGGAAGCCAGCCTAGAGCGTCATTAGTCAGTTGACAGTTGACAGTTGACAGGTGACAGGTGACAGGTGACAGGTGACAGTTGACAGTTATTGTTCTCCTCTGCTCCTCTGCTCCGTTCCCCTCCTGGGAGGGGCTAGGGGTGGGTTGCTCCTCTGCTTCCCCCAGTCCCCTTCCCCCTTCCCCCTTCCTCTTAAGGGCAGGTTTTTCATAAAGTAATCAGTGAGGACTATAAGATTCAGGAAATTATCAGACTTTCATCTACCCCTACACCCCTACACCCTTATACCCTTACACCCTAAAATCAGTGTTTTTGGGTCGAAGTGTAAAAAACCTGCCCTTGAAAGCTTCCCCCTTCCCCCTTCCCCTTTCCCCATCTTCGTAAAGTTTTTGTGTACTTTGAGTTATTTAGCTACCGAAATTTGGGCAGACTAGATTTATATAAAAATCCCAACTACAACATCCTTATGAGGATATATCTATCTATTTTTCCTACCTTGAAGAAGAGGATTAAAGGTTAGAGACTAGGCGAGAGAGGGATTTTTATATCCTGTTGTGTAATTGATTACATAACAATCCATTTTGAAAATAAAGAACAGTAAAAACCCTTCCCCTTGTTGAATATTGGAATCCAATTCTCTATGTCAGACCCCAACATGAATCGTGTTCTTGGCAATAGATACCAGCTTCAGGAGTTAATTGGTTCTGGAGCGATGGGTAAAGTTTATCGTGCTAAGGATGTTTTGTTGGGAGGGGTTCCTGTTGCAGTCAAATTTCTTGCTTTATCGATGCAAAATGAAAAAATGCGTTTGCAAGAACGCTTTGAGCAAGAAGCCAAAACCTGTGCTTTACTGGGGCAAAAAAGTATTCATGTTGTGCGCGTAATGGACTATGGCGTAGATGAAAATAAAGTTCCTTTCTATGTCATGGAATATTTACAAGGAAAAAGCCTCAGCCAAGTAATTCGCAAGCAAAATCTATCTTTGTCCAGGTTCGTGAGTATTTCACGACAAATTTGTTTGGGTTTACAGTGCGCTCACGATGGTATTCCAGTTGATGGTAAGGTGTACCCAATTATTCATCGTGATATTAAGCCTAGTAATATTCTAGTAATTCAAGACCCAAGTTTTGGCGAATTGGTGAAAGTTCTAGATTTTGGTATCGCTAAATTATTACAATCAAATGTCGACCAAACAAAATTTTATCTGGGAACACTAGCTTATTCTTCGCCCGAACAGATGGAGGGTAAAGAATTAGATAATCGCTCAGATATTTACAGTTTAGGTGTGATGATGTTTGAAATGCTCACAGGCACTTTGCCGCTAGTCGCACCTACTCATTCTTTTGGTGCATGGTACAAAACTCATCACCAGCAACCGCCACGTACTATTACGAATGTTGGTTGTGAGTTAGCAATTCCTCAAGAAATAGAAAGTTTAATCATGCGATGTTTAGCTAAGACAGCGAAAGAACGTCCGCAAAATATTGGGGAAATTTTGGAAGTTTTAGAGTCTCTGGAACAGCAACTGACTCAACAGTCATTTAGGCAAGATAATCACAATGACTATCGCTCTACCACTACCTTAACCCTGAACGCTGCACCTAAACTAGAAACAAATGTTGATTCCCAACCATTTTTATCAAAGGAAAAAACTACTTACAACATTTCCTGGCCTCAAAATAAACCAATTGCTGATATTGTTTTTCCTCAACCTATCGAATTTAATGGGGAAACCCTACCCGCTTTATGGGTGATGCTGTCAGAAACAGAAATTTTCAAACGCCTGAGTTGCACTCGTTACAAT
Source organism: Anabaena azotica FACHB-119 (assembly GCF_014697625.1). Classification (GTDB taxonomy): domain Bacteria; phylum Cyanobacteriota; class Cyanobacteriia; order Cyanobacteriales; family Nostocaceae; genus Trichormus; species Trichormus azoticus_A. The sequence goes on from NZ_JACJSG010000005.1 coordinate 208,830, forward strand.
CAATTTTTGTTCATCACAGCACCTCACCCAATGCTTTTATGGATAACGGTAATCTACAATCGTCAACATGGGGCTAAATGGTTGCCCTATTATCTTGATCTCAAAACTACAGTTAGTCAAGAAATAGTCAAGTTATTAGTCAAAACTGGGGACTATCGTTTACTTTTCTTTGCACGGGAATCACCAAATCGCTGTTCTCATGTTTTAACTGCTAGTATCGCGCCTATTCAGCGCCAACGGCTGCAACAGTGGATGGCGACGGCTAAAACATTTGTATCATATGGTGATCCCCAAACGAGTAAAAACCTTCTCAAAGGGGAATACCAAAAGATTAAACCCCAAATATTGGCAAAGTTGGCAGCTATTGATACAGATACTCCAGTTAACCTATGCGGTTAAGCCAACCCCCCAAGGGTAGCAAGGCAGGAGGTGAAGTCTTCTAACTTATCCAACAACGCCTATAAATTACAACTATTTTTTGATAGATCAGCTAGTCACTCTAGCTCAAGATTTACGCAACTGGCACTTGGGGTAGGGTGCGTCAGATGTGGAAAATCCTTGAATATGTACGAAATTATTGGGGCTGACGCACCCTACAGTTAGTTTGATTATGACACTTGCGTAAATCCTATAGCCTAAACGCCTCTATATTGTTACAGATGATTACTAATATGTAAACTTTTATAAAATAAATCTCTAACTAGGTTGTAAGCCTTATTCGTAATAAATATAATAATCAACAGTGTTAGTGAAAACAGAAGCTCCTGATTAAATATTAAGCAGGGTATTCAGGCTTACAGCATTCAAAGATTGAATGGTCATAAGTACAATCTAACTAACAGGAGTTAAATCAAGAAAATTTACTAGCACTAGTGGATTAATAGCTACAGAGCTAAACAAGTTAAGTGTAAATAATATTTGGCAATTAAGTAAATGCCATGTTTAGTTTTGAGTTATTGGTTTTAGTGTTGAGTTGATTTTGTCGAAAGTTGACGCCCCAACATCCCCAGCTCTTTTCCGCCCTGGAACTGAGCAAGAGAAGGAGGTCGCCCACTGCGACACAAATTTCTCTATGCCATAGTGGAGCCAGAATCTAAGCCCCACTGATGCTTGAGTAATTCTTGATAGGTGGCTTCGCGGACAACCATTTGCTCATAAAGCTTGACCAAAAAATCTTTCGCTTGGTCATGGCTCATATTCTGCACTTGAGTAGCAAATGAGCGAATGCTGAATTGTTGTTCCAAGGACAGTTGAATTGGTTGGTTCATAACAGACTCCTAATAGACAAGGTGTAAAAGTTATGTCGGTCAGAGAAGTCCCACAGGAATAGGACTTGTGATAGTGCCTGCCCTATATTGTTCCTCTGTATTAAGAAAGATAACAATTATTTGACAGTTTTGCCCACATCCTTAATGGGTAAGTTTTGGTTTTTTTGCTTTGCACTTGAGCCTACTGGTATATTACCCAAGTCTGTTTTGGCAGATTTAAGGTAAAGTCACCATTTTTGCTTACGCATTTCATTTACACATCTTTTCTTGTTGACTGCTGACTGTCAACGGTTAACCGTCAACAGTGAACAAATACCTAAGCAAGTGTGTAAACTAAAAGCGTCATAGTTTACCTAAAATGACCTCTTAAGCCGAAAACTTCTCTGAATGAGAAGATTAACGGCAGGATAAGAAATCATTAGTATTAAGATCGCATTATATGCGTCTTACTTTATTATGTGCAAGATGTCAACCGACAAATTTTAGATAAACTCAGCCGCAAATTGGGATTTTGTTGGCTAAAAGTATTTTTATCAAGTTGCAAATAGAAAAAATGCTCAGGTTGAACAAATTGGTGAGTATATTTACTAAATTGGTCTTTGGTCAATAGCTTTTAGCTGTTGACTGTTGACTATTCGAGGGCGACTAGGACGACGGTGATGTTGTCGTGACCTCCTTGTTGTTTGGCTGCTTCAACTAGGGAATGGGCGGATTTTTCTAAGACTGAAGATTGTTGCAGCTGATCGGCGATCGCACTATCAGCTAGTTCTTCTGTGAGACCATCACTACACAAGAGTAAGCGATCGCCTGCTTTCACATCTAGGGGTTGCACATCGACCTGATGTAGGTCTTCTCGACCCAAACAACGGGATAACACATGGCGGAATGGATGAATCCTGGCTTCCTCGGCGGTGATGTCGCCGACTTGGATGGCTCTGGCTACCCAGGTATGGTCTTCAGTAACTTGCTCTAGCTGTGTCTGGCGCAACCGATACAGGCGGGAGTCACCAACATGAGCGCACCAAGATTCGTCACGGAACATGACCACGACGACTGTAGTACCCATATCAGCGCGTTCAGGATGACTTTGCTGATCCTGAACAATGGCTGCGTTAGCACGCCATAAAGCTTGTTCTAGTAATTTAGGCGATGGCTCAGGAGCATCCCAATTAGATGTCAAATATGCTTGAATTTCCGTTGTCGCGATGCGACTGGCTTCTTCACCCCCTGCATGACCGCCCATACCATCAGCAACGATGAAAAATCGCCCTTCCGGGTCGATATAGTGATAATCTTGATTATTGGAACGAATAAGACCCGGATCGCTCAGACCCGTGAAGTTGAGTTTCATAAATTTTTACTGCAAACAAAAATTAATACATTCGGTCGTAACGGTCGAGGCGGAGCAGCAATCGAATCAGTGTTACTGCAACTGCTGCGGCGATGAAGCCAGCTAGCAGGGCTAACCATACATAATGATTTACTAACAAAATAGTAGCTGAAAGGGTAAATCCACTGATTATCAAAGCGTAGCCGATGCCAATTTGAATGTTACCCTGTCGCCGGAGGAGTCGTTCTGTTTCTATAGAACGCACTCGCACACGCATATCTCCGCGTTCTAATTTTTCTAGGGTATCTTCTAATCTACGTGGTAATCCAAAAGCAGTGGTACTAACTTGGACTGCTTGGCGGCTTAATTCATTGAGGAAAGTATTGCCGTCTGAACCATTCATATCGGTCATAATTTGCATTGCATATGGTTGGGCAACTTCCATAAAATTAAACTCTGGATCTAAGCCTTTGCCTACCCCTTCTAGAGTGGAAAAGGCACGCATCACAAAGGTGAAAGTTGCAGGAAATCTAAATGGTTGATTATAAGCTATTTCGTATAAATCATCACTAATGGCAGCTACCGATTGATTTTCAAAGGGCTTATCCATGAAATTATCGAGCATATACTGCACCGATCGCCGCACAGGCCCCATGTCATCTACGGGTGCGATCGCCCCCAAATCGATGAGAGACTGGACTACGCGATCGCCGTCTTTTTGGGCTATGCCAAACAGCGTTTGCATCAGCCCTTCGCGGACATTGGCTTTAATCCGCCCCATCATGCCAAAATCGTAGAAAATTAAAGCACCATCGGCACTGACAGCAATATTTCCAGGGTGAGGATCGGCGTGGAAAAAGCCGTTATTCAGCAGTTGCATGAGGTAGGCTTGAGCGCCTTGACGCGCCAGTACCTTTCTATCTAAACCTGCGGCTTCTAGCGCCTCATATTGGCTAATTTTAATCCCTGGCAGATATTCCAACGTCAACACTCGCGGCGACGCATAGCGCCAATACACCTTGGGGACTTTTACCCAGTCATGTCCGCGAAAATTCCGGCGAAAAGTATCAGCGTTTCGCCCTTCGTTGAGATAATCAATTTCTTCCCAAAGAATGCGACAACATTCTTCATAAATCCCGATCCAATCTCGTCCCTTCCCCCATTTAGGATGGCGTTGAAAGTAATGGGCAATACCCTTAAGAATTTGTAAATCTATTTCAAATAACTTTTTTAATCCTGGTCGTTGAATCTTGACAACCACAGACTCACCACTATGTAGCACAGCCTTGTGTACTTGACCTAAACTAGCTGCTGCTAAAGGTATCGGTTCAAAACTATGGAAGAGTTCGGGAATTTTTTTCCCTAATTCTTGCACAATAGTTTTTTCTACTTGCTCATAGCTAAATGCTGGTACTTTGTCTTGTAGCTTTGCCAACTCATCTACGTATTCACTGGGGAATATATCTGCGCGGGTAGAAAATAACTGCCCGACTTTGATAAATGTCGGCCCCAAATCCAGCAGAGTATTACGAATCCAGACTGCTTGTGCTTTACGCCGCGCAGCCTGTTTTGCTTCCGTGACACCGCCAGGATAACTCCAAGATTTGTTGTATCGCCAAAGTTTGAACATTAAGGTCAAGACAAAAGACCAAATGTCCACAAAGCGCCGCTTGCTAGAGTAGTTTTCCCGATTCCAACGGTAAGCCTTATCTGAATAAGTAGTTTCCATATCTTGCGCGTACCGTTGGTTTGTTACTGAATCACCTGGAAGAAAAGACACTCTGATCCCTAAACTGTTTCTTGTAAAACGCCATTTGTCTGTAAGTCTTGACTAATGACTAATGACTAATGACTAATGACCAAATCTACACTGAACTGCTGCGATAACGTTGTAACTCATTACGCAATAGGGCAATTTCTGCTCTTAATTCGTCAATGTTGGCTTGTAAGTCAACTGACTCAGCGACAGTTTGTCCGCTACCTGTGGTTGTTTGTCCTGCGCCAGCCGCCGCAGAGGCTCGGTTTGCCCGTTCTAACACTTCGTCGGTAAATTGACGTAGCTGTTCTCTGGCTTCTGCATCGAATTTACCGATTTCACTCAAAGCATCTGTCACGGCGACTTCTAGACGCTCGTTGAGGACTTCGGCTACAGCTCTACCGACGAAAAAGGCTTGTACAAGAGGGTTACTCATAAATTTTTGTTACGCTCATCCGCAAGAAGATTATAACTTGCCCGTATGCTTTACGGCTTCCTTCTGGCGTAGTTATGTTGAGTTAGCCGTTTCCACATCTAATAATTGTAACTATATAGATATATAATCATCTAATTAAAATTACTGGTTTGAGTATTAAAAGAATATAAATTTTTGTTTGTAGTAAGCACTTTAGTGATGAGTGAGTCAGGACTTTAGTCCTGACTACAAACATTAGAGTAATTCTTGATAAAATTGCTCTGGTTGACTGGGTAAATATGTGGTTCTCTGCAAGGTTTGTGCTTTTAATTGAAAGCTTTGGGTGATGTTAATTCGGCTCATAAAGTCGATATCGTGGGAGATAACCAAAATAGCACCTTGATATTCGTTGATGGCTGAGATCATTTGTTGGGTGGTTTCTATATCTAGGTTATTGGTTGGCTCGTCAAGAATTAACAGGTCAATTTCTGAGATACTAATGATAGCGATCGCTAGTCTGGCTAATTCACCACCACTCAATACAGACGCGCTTTTGTGGACATCATTGTATTTAAACAGGAAGTGTCCTAGTTGTTGGCGTAGTTGCTGATAGTTGAGACTGGGGTTAGCAGTCTGCATATTTTCTAAAATTGTCTGTTGGCGGTTGACTAACTGGTAAGTTTGGTCAAGATACACTGCTTTTAGGTTAGGTGCAAGGGAAACTTCACCGGACTGAAAATAGGTTGTATGTGTATCTGTGCCTAAAATTGCTTTGACCAAACTGGATTTACCAGAACCGTTTGCACCGATAATAGAGATGCGATCGCCAGTGACTATATTTAACTGTATATTCTCAATCAGTTTACGTTCTGATATCCAAAGATTCGCACCTTCGATGTTAACTAAGTTTCTGCGCTTGTGATTTTTCTCCTCTAATTGGATGCTCGTCACCTTGTGAGTTTTAATTTTAGTCTCTGCAACTTTTTGAGTAGCTTTAGCTACAGCCGCCTCATGGTTCTTTTTCGCAGTTCCGGCGGAAACTTGCGCTTTTGCTTTCATCGTTCCGGCTGCGGCTCTATCGATGCTACCATTGAGTAACTTGGCTCTACCGTTACGTTGAGCTTGGGCTGCACGCTGCTGTTCCTGTATCGCCGTCGCTTGGACACGCTTAAGTTCCTTTCTGGCTACTTCGTGCGATCGCATGGCTGCATCTAATTCTATCTCTTTCTGTTCTCGATAATAGGAAAAGTTACCACCGTAAACTTGCAACCCAACAGGTGTTAATTCCCAAGTCACATCTGTCACTTGGTCTAGAAAAAATGGTTTGTGAGAAACAATCACAAATGCACCAGAGAAGTTTATCAGAAATTGCCTCAAACTTTCTAATGCTTGTAAATCCATATGGTTTGTTGGTTCATCAAGTAATAGCAAATCTGGTTGTTTAGATAAACCAATTGCTAAGAATAGCTTTGTCAGTTCACCACCGCTTAAATTCTTAACTGGAAGATATAGGTCAATATCTGTATGGAATTGCGTCTGTAAAATCTCCTGAATTTGCCACCATTCATCAGATATAGAAGTTAGGAAATCTAATACTGTATTTGTCGTGATTTCTTCCTTGATAGTGCTAATTTGTGGCAAATAGTAAACAGAACCATGCCCCATTACAGAACCGATATGCGGATGAATTTGACCTGCAAGTATTTTCAGGAGAGTTGATTTACCAACACCATTGCTACCAACTAAAGCAATGCGGTTTCCTTGCTCAATACTGACATGAACCCCTTGAAACAAAGTCTTTTCTAAGCTGAGTTCATAAGCGAGATTCTCAGCTATTAATATTGATTTTTTCTGCATTATTCTCAAACCTCAATAGGCAAAATTCCACCCGTCTCCGCAATAAATGACGGGTAGATTAGACAAACAAAAAACCTAGCCGCAACAATTCACCAAGCGACTAAATATAGATATGATTCTGGAAAATTCTGTTAGCTCATGACTATGGGGAAGTAAACTGTCAAATATGTTTTGCTGATTCGGTTTTGACATTTGTTGCCCAGACGCAACATTACTTCATGACTACTTCATTGCAGCTATCTCGTTGGAGGTTTGATGATAAACTACAGTGTAGCACAAGATCATTTCGCAAAGTCAAGATATTTTCTCTGTGCCTCTGTGGTTAATCAACATTATCATAAATGCTAAAATAATCGCACCAATAATTGACACCAAATTGATTCTATGACCATTGCCCAAGAATTAGAATCACAAGACAACATCTCGCAAGATGTAATATTTCCCCCTGGTGATTTATGGAGTGACGAACCGCCCTTGGAAACGGAACTACATTTACGGCAAATAATTTTACTTTTTCAATGTCTAGAATGGCTGTGGCGAGATAGAAATGATTTTTATGCGGCGGGAAACCTGACGATTTACTACAGTCCACACCAACTTAAATCAGAATATTTCCGAGGCCCAGATTTTTTTGTCGTGTTGGGATGTGAACGTAAAACGCGCAAAAGTTGGGTAGTGTGGGAAGAAGATGGTAAATATCCCAATGTAATTTTAGAAATTTTGTCTGACTCAACAGCTAAAACAGATAAAGGTTTAAAGAAAACCATCTATCAAGATACCTACCGTACACCTGATTATTTTTGGTTCGACCCTTATACACAAGAATTTGCCGGATTTCACTTAGTAGATGGACAATATCAACCTCTACAAGCAAACGCGCAAGGATTTTTATGGAGTCAGCAGTTAGGTTTATATTTGGGAGTTCATCAAAGATTTGTGCGGTTTTTTACAGCAGATGGGGAATTAGTATTCACACCAGAGGAAGAGGCGCAACAAGCACAACAACAGGCGCAACAAGCACAGCAACAAGCCCAACAAGCACAGCAAAAAGCTGAACGTTTAGCAGCTAAACTAAGAGAGTTAAATATTGACCCAGATACAATTTAAAGGCTGTTGCATAGTTATATCGCAATAGTTAAGACAGTTAAGAGATCAGGAAATGAGAAAACTTAGACAGCAAAAAAGTTTTAACTCTGTCACCTGTCTCCGACTATCACTAAAATTATTGCCAAAATCCCGCGAATAGCAAAGGTAAAAGTATTAACGCGCCAGCAATTAAAACTACAGTTCCAGGGTCGATTTTGATTTCGTTTTTATCTGGGTTAGGCATTGGTTTTACTCCATTTTATACAATTGGGGCGACCCCACAAGAATTTAATTTGATGTAAAATCTAACTATATTCTAAACGCGCCATTGCGATTTGCACTTTCTCTACTTGCTTAGGTGCTGGCATATCATTAAAAATAGCGATCGCCTTGTTGAATGTTTCTCTACTCTGGTTAACATCACCCATTCTTTGATAAGTTAATCCTAACTGATAGTAGGCTTTGGCTAAGTTGCATTTATCGGACACCGTGTTCATATTGGCGATCGCTTCTTGATGTTTGGCGATCGCTACCGTAAACTCGCCCTGTTCTCGATACAATGAGGCTAAACAAGATGTAGCCCTCGCTTCTAAAAAACTAAACTGATTTTGCCGACAATGGTTAATAGCTTGGTGGCACATTTCCAAAGCAGTTTCTATCAAGCCTAAATTTTTATAAGTCAAGCTCAGAAATAGTAAACTCGTCCCTATACCCCAAGAAGTTAATCTATCGTTTACTAATCCTGCTTGTGCTTCTTGTAGCATAGGTCTGACATTCTCATTTTGCCCCACAGAAGAATCTAAATAAGCTAGACAACACAGAGAATAAACAACATATTGATAATAATTTTTGTCTGTTGCTGCTAGATTCTTCACATAGTAAAAAATCTGGCTGGCTCTGTCAATTTCCCACAAGTCTGTGTAACAGAGTGCTAAATTAAAGCTACTAGATATTCTCTCTTGCAGAAAGCTCTGTTTCTCGGCAATTTCATTAGATTTATAATGGCAATCCAAAGCCGCTTTAATATTACCTATTTGGTGATACGCTCTACCTAATAGGTTATACAATATGTTTAAATGGTAGTCAGAATCTAATTTCTGGATCAAGGGATTAATTACAGAAATTAAGGTTTCCAATAAACCCAACCTGTTAAATAAAACTCCCATAGATATCCGGTTATCCCATTTATTTGCTCTTCCGAGAATAATCACATTAGCAGCTTGTTCAAAATCCCCAATTGCCATATAGTGATGATAAGCTTCTAATGCCATCAAAGCATCTTGGGGATTTGCCACTATGGTAATGCTATTATTCCAAAATTCAGCAGCTTTTTGGTTAGCAATGCGCCATTCTCCACTTTGTTTTAACCTAGCGATCGCCTCTGTGGCAATCACCGGATGTAGCCAATATTTCCCTTTCCGAAATTCTATCAATAAAAGGTCTGTAAGATATTTAATTACTCTTTTAGCTTGTGCTTCTGGAACATCCCAAAGTAAACATTGCAGTCCCCCAATACTGACATGAGTGATATCTTGATAGCGATAGCATCCCAAACGGCAAAGCAAATGATATGCTTCACTATCCATTTGTTCTAAACGGTCAAATTGACTAGCAACTAAATTTTTTAGTTCTGGTTCAATTAATAAATCATGCTTGTTTTCTCGCCAATAAACATCCGCATCGCCTTCAAAATCTGTAGTGATAGTCCCCCTGATAATTTGCATAGCTTTAGCATTCCCACCAAAGGCTTTGCACATTTCACTAAGTGCAGTGGAACTAGATTTAATTTGACAACTAGCACAAAACTTTTGCCAAGTAGACTCATCTAAACCACCCAGTGGATAGAAAGTCACATCCACCCCAGACTCATACAGGCGTTCACGGCTAGTTATGAGCGTGATTGATTGAATGCTAGGATCTGCTAACATTCTTAAAAGCTCTACATAAGGACGACGAGAAGCAATAAATCGACCGTTTCTATCTAAAGCCGACTCAAGATTATCAATTAAAACCCCTATCTTGCGGGTTTCATCCCGCAGCTTGCGCCGCAACCTCTCTAAATTAATACCAAACTCTTTACCCGGTTCTTCATTAAAATTAACCCTTAGCCATTCCTCAACCACACTCTCTACAGAAACAATATTTTGGCTTTCCTTAGCCATCCACAACTCTAGGAAATAATAACCTTGAGTTTTAAAATACCGCCGCGCTAGGGTAGTTTTGCCAACGCCGCCTTCACCTTGGATGAGGATAATTTTCGCGCCGCGCATGACATGGTGATTCAGTTCGGCTATTTCGCGATCGCGCCCCACAAAGTTATAATCCAGTTCTTGTGGCTTGCTATTATTGGCGACTGGGCTTAAAATAGGCGAGATTGTTGGCGTAGAGCTTCCTCCTTTGAGGTGCGATCGCTCGAATCTCTGAATCACTGAAAAAAAGTTAGATTTCGAGACTTTTTCGCCCAAGGCATTTGTTAATATTTGCCACAATTCTGCACCAACTGCTTTCAAATGTGCTTCAGTATAACCACAAATCTCAGCAATATTCTGATAAGTTCGTCTTTCGTCCTCCCATAAATTACGCAATAATTTTCTTTGCGCTGTATCGAGACGTTTTCCTGTTGTATTCAGAACCAAACTATCCAAAAGCTCTAGAGCTTCTTCTGCACCCATCGATCCCTGAATTTAGCATTTGTGCTTAATTATAACTATATTTTCAGCCTTTCTCTCTCACCAACAATACCACAAACTACTTTTTCCTACCTAGTAGGGTAGTAAATCTCTTACTTTATCCAACTGCAAATTTCTTTAAGGTGTATTATGCTTGTAATTAATACAGGCAAAGTTAAGTTAATTGCCAGGAGATATACGGTTGAAGATAGATGTGAAGTAGTCCAGCTAATACTTTTGGCTGACTAATCAACAAGTGACTAGGGACTATAAACTAGGAACTCAGCACTTATTTAATTAAACAAGCGGTAGATATTAACTAACTAGATTCTGTAGAGCGTGTAAATAATTATTTTCTGTTCCACCCTACAGGAGTTAAATCATGTTGAATAAAGATTGTCATCATAACTGCAATCAGGGTAATTGCCCATTTGCTCAAGATAGCAACAATGCCAATAGATATGTCTGCCTCAAATGTGGTGTCGAGCGAGAAATTAATAGATATCCTTCTGGTTTTGGTTCGATAGTCATGTTGTTGTTGAGTTTGTTTATTGCATCGCAATTATTAATTAATTGGGAAAAGCAAGACAATCAACCACAGTCAGAACCAGCAATTTCTTCGCTGAGATAGATAGTTTTTTCTTGGAAAAAATATACCCACCACGAATCGAGAGTCAAGTCATGACCACAAATAAAGATACCTTCCTATTTCGCTTAGTTGGTAAGTCAATAAAATACTTTTTGTTGATGCTGTTTGGCGTTGCTATTGTCTACGTTATTTCTACAGTTTTAGGTACTTTCCAGGTCAATAGTATGCTGGTTGATGTTTTACGAATTGTGTTTGTACCTTTGGGAGTTCTTCTGTTATGTTTAATTACAATCATGGTGATTGTTGAGTCTGTACGTTGATGAAAGGTAACACAAGGGGTGGGCAATGCCCACCCAGCCCTTTCAACGCGTTCATTTGTACTATATTTCTGCCCAAAATATACACTCAATTAACCCTTGCATAATCAGACTCACGGGAAATTCTCTAAAAAAATGCTCCATTTCAGATGCAATAAATTGACCGTTTTGAATTTGCGATCGCCTAAAATTGCATTGATAGCCCACAAGCATCATTTTTTGCCCTAGTCTGGGAGCGGGTTTCAGCCTTTGATGCGCGTAGTTCATTTGTTCGCGTTGAAAGGGCTGGCAATGCCCACCCTACTGGCGTGGCAAGACTAAAGTAGTGCATTAGATTTAAATAAAAAACCGCCGATGAACGCAGATGTTGGCGCAGCCTTTGCTGCGCCAACATCTGCGTTCAATTTTTTCTCAATCTATTGCCATAAGTGTTTTTTCAAAGTAAAGAATTTTTCCTGTTACCTGTAACCTGTACCCTGTCCCCTAGAATAACAAAAAAGTCCGCTTGAGCGGACTAGCGTAGAAGGGTCAAATGATCGAAATTGACTATGAGATTTTCAAATCCCTTCTCTATTTTTAGCAGCTTGCTCTTAAAAAGCAAGTATAAAAATACAAGTATTTAGACATAATTACTGTAATTATGTCTTTTGATATATATTTTTGTCTTATCTGGAGAATTTAATAAATTGGCACATCTGTCAATATCCAAAAGTAAGATTTATTTATTGATATTAGATATATTTATAACTACAAACGATATTAACTATAATTTTGCGCTTAATATTTTTTTAAGATTTAAAATAAATAAAAATATCTGAAAAATTTTCGTTTTTAGCGATCGCACCAGACTATTAAAAAGAAAAGGTAATAGGTTTATGTATTTCCAAGCCAAGACTATAAGTGTTGCCTGAATGGTCGCAAATGCCTGACAATAGCCGATAGATTATACTGTCCGCACCAATTTCTACTCCCTCTTACCTGTTTGAAGACAGATGCTAATGGAAATAGTACAAAATTAATACTATGGGAGAAATATTTCTAGAGAAAGTTGCTCAACCCGATATCATGCGGTTAATATCATGAGTGTAGAAAATGAATTTTCTAGCCAAAGATTGCTTCCTCTCCTCTATTTTATGAGACTTTCCTTAAAGTGTCAGCAAATAGTTTAGAGGCAATTCAAGACACTTTTTTGTGTGATTTATTGACTATAATTGCAATGGCAAGTATAGTATTAAGCAAATGTTAATCAGTCAGCCTAATCCTTTATTTGCCCTAAAGATTGGGGTAGATAAGGAGCGGAGGAACCAAATTCGGGGCGTATTTTGGATTATCCAAAAAGAACATCTCTCAGTTCTAGCCCGTCAGCTAACTTCGTCGGCGTTGAGAGGAGATTGAACGAACAGCATTTTTAATAATAATGTCTGTCGTCAGTGTCCTTGGCTGGTAGCTTTACGCTTCGTTTAACCTGCACTCAATCATCAGGTATTTGAGACAGGACTAGTTGCCTTGAGGTGAAGCTCACTATGTTCCAAACTAACAAACATCGGATTGCACTGATTTCCGTTTCTGGAGACCCAGCTGTAGAAATAGGTCAAGAAGAGGCTGGTGGCCAGAATGTATACGTCCGGCAAGTAGGCTATGCACTAGCAGAAATGGGTTGGCAAGTTGATATGTTCACTCGCCGCATCAGTCCCGACCAAGCTGCGATCGTTCAACATAGTCCCAATTGCCGCACAATTCGGTTAACAGCAGGGCCGGTTGAGTTCATTGGACGAGATCATATATTTGGGTACTTACCAGAATTTGTCGATGAATTGCAACGCTTCCAAGAGCGTCAAGGTTATACTTACGAACTCATTCACACAAACTACTGGTTGTCATCCTGGGTGGGTATGGAGTTGAAAAAGCGTCAAAAGTTGGTGCAGGTGCATACATATCACTCTCTAGGGGCGATTAAATATAAAACAATTGCAGATATACCCGCCATTGCTACTAAGAGATTAGAAGTAGAAAAAACTTGTTTAGAGACTGTAGACCGAGTAGTCGCCACCAGTCCTCAAGAACGGGAACACATGGAAACCTTAGTTTCCCAGCAAGGGCAGATTGATATGATCCCTTGCGGTACAGATATTAATAATTTTGGCGACATTGAAAAGTCTGTCGCCAGGGAAAAACTGGGTATTGCGCCTGATGCCAAAATGGTATTCTATGTAGGTCGCTTTGACCCCCGTAAAGGTATTGAAACTTTAGTCAGGGCTGTAGCCCAGTCTAGCTTGAGAGGTGAAGCTAACCTACAGCTAGTGATTGGTGGCGGTAGCCGTCCAGGTCAAAGCGATGGTATTGAGCGCGATCGCATTGCTGGTATTGTGGATGAACTAGGTTTAAACGATTGCACCACCTTTGCTGGTCGTTTAGACCATGAAATCCTACCCTACTACTACGCGGCGGCTGATGTTTGCGTCGTCCCCAGCCACTACGAACCCTTTGGTTTAGTGGCGATCGAAGCGATGGCGAGTAACACCCCTGTAGTTGCCAGTGATGTGGGCGGATTGCAGTTTACAGTAGTACCAGAAGTTACTGGTTTACTTGCACCGCCACAGGATGAAGTAGCTTTTGCCAAAGCTATCGACCGCATCCTCTCCAACCCAACCTGGCGAGATGAACTAGGTGCAGCAGCTCGTCAGCGAGTCGAAACCACCTTTAGCTGGGATGGTGTAGCCTCCCAATTGAGTAAGTTATACACTCACTTACTGACTCAAAGCACACCTGCAACGGTGAAGAAAGAGGCTGTAGCAGCATAATCAGTTAACAGTTAACAGTTATCAGTTATCAAGTTATGTTCACTGTTCACTGATAACTGTTAACTGACAGTCCCCAATCCTAAATATCCAACCTTTGGAAAATCTGATCCAAATGTTTGAGATGTTGCTGTGGGTCAAAACACAGGGCAATTTCTTCAGGTGATAAGATGTTACCGACACGAGGATCTTTAGTGATTAAATCGTGGAAGTTGCCTTCTGGCTTGTTCCACGCAGCATGGGCGTTTTGCTGGACGATCGCATAGGCTTCTTCCCGGCTAAGTCCCTTATCTACCAATGCCAGCAGCACTTTTTGGCTGAACACCACACCGCCATAGCAATTGAGGTTCCGCGCCATATTTTCTGGGTAGACTAGCAGGTTTTTCACCAAATCGGTGATTTCTACCAGCATAAAGTGCGTTAAAATGCAAGCATCTGGCAAAATTACCCGTTCCACAGAACTATGGGAAATGTCCCGTTCGTGCCACAAAGCGACATCTTCCAAAGCAGCGCCGGCATGACTTCTAATTAATCGCGCCATCCCTGTCAACCGTTCTGAACGGATGGGGTTGCGCTTGTGTGGCATAGCACTAGAGCCTTTTTGCCCTTTGGAGAAGAATTCCTCAACTTCCAGAACGTCTGTTTTTTGGAGATTGCGAATTTCCACAGCAAAGCGTTCAATAGAAGCGGCGAGTAGGGCTAACTGCTGCACAAAATCAGCATGAATATCGCGGGAAATCACCTGTGTAGAAGCTGTATCTGGCTTGAGTCCGAGCTTTTGACAAGCGATCGCTTCTACGCGGGGTTCGATATTGGCGTAGGTTCCCACCGCACCAGAAATCTTACCTACGGCGATCGTTTCCCGGAGAGTCTTCAGGCGTTGTTGGTGGCGTATGGCTTCAGCCAACCAACCAGCCAGCTTAAACCCAAAGGTGATCGGTTCAGCGTGGATACCGTGCGATCGCCCAATCATCACCGTGTAACGGTGTTCCCGTGCCTTTTGGCGAATCACCCCAATTAAATCTTCCAGACGTTGCGCCAACACATCCAAGCTAGCCACCAATTGCAACGCTAAAGCCGTATCTAATACATCTGAACTAGTTAACCCCAGGTGGATATAACGTCCAGCCTCACCTACATACTCATTGACATTTGTCAAAAAGGCGATGACATCATGACGGACTTCCGCCTCAATTTCCAGTACCCGCTTCGGATCAAAATTTGCCTTAGCTTTGATTTCCTCAACAGCAGCAGATGGAATGTAACCCAATTCCGCTTGGGCTTCACAGACTGCAATTTCCACCTGAAGCCAGGTTTTTAGTTTATAAAATTCAGTCCACAGGTTGCCCATTTCGGGCAGAGTATAACGCTCTATCAACGTTCGCGGCAGAATACAACTGTCATATTTTAACCGACTTTGAGTAACAGTGTCAGTTGTCAGTTATCAGTTATCAGTTGTCAGTTGTCAGTTATACTCATCTAACAAGCCGAGTTGAAAAGTGATGTCCAGATTACAGGAGATAATTGCTTGCCCTGTTTGTTACAAACCAACAGTTGAAATACCAGTGCAGTGTGAAGCTTGCTTGAACTATTTCAGCCAGGAAGTAGAAAAAATGCCTTCCCTGATAATGGATTTGACCCCATCTGCTGTACTTGGCGCAGTTGAACAAGAGACGGCAAATACCAAACCTCTACGCACAGAATTATTCCGATCGCCTATTATTCCTTTTTTATACGAACGCATTCTGCCGCCAATTTGGGCTGTGGGACTGCGTAACTTAGGCGGTATTGATACTGAATTTCGTCTAGTTACAGACTTTTTCGGTCAAAGCGGCACAATTATAGCAGATATTAGTTGTGGCACAGGCATTATGGCACGACGTTTGGCGCTTTCAAGAAGATACAAACATATAATTGCCTTGGATTATTCAGAGTTAATGCTGGCACAATTGCAGCAAAAAATGAAAATAGACGGTATATCACCATCTCAGATAACTATTATTCGTGCTGATGTGGAAGCACTGCCCTTAGCATCAAATTCTATTGATGCCATATATACTGGAG
The DNA here is from genome assembly GCF_014697625.1 of Anabaena azotica FACHB-119. Lineage (GTDB taxonomy): Bacteria > Cyanobacteriota > Cyanobacteriia > Cyanobacteriales > Nostocaceae > Trichormus > Trichormus azoticus_A. Next base: position 224,979 of record NZ_JACJSG010000005.1, read on the forward strand.
CTGCTATGCACTGCTGGAAGGATGCTCTTGAGGGAATTCGCAATATTTACCGAGTCTTACTTCCCGGTGGTAAGCTGTTTGCTACGACTTTTCTCAAACCATTTCCTAACATTGTGTTTCGGTTTTTTTCAGTCTCAGAACTTGAAGATATCATGCTGGCATCAGGCTTCAAAAAAGACAATGTACGGGTGGAAGCTCGTGGTCTTTATGCAACCATTTGGTGTATCAAGTAAAACTAAATTACTATTTGAAAATAAGCTCATAACATCATATGAGCTATAAAATCTTTGTAGCAAGCTACTATACCTTTTCTTGATGAAGTTGCAATATGAAGTTGGAATTTATTCCTTACTGTAGAGACGTTGCATGCAACGTCTCTACATGATTCTTTTGGTGCAACTTCATAAATACTCAAATATCAAAAGCGCCCTCCCTTATGGGAGAGCGCTTTTAATTCACAGTGAAACTATTGCTTTGTCTGCGATAATTAACCGTTGATAGCAGGAGCGCTGATAGCAACAGGAGCAACTTCACTAGCCGCCAAGTCTAAGGGGAAGTTGTGAGCGTTACGCTCGTGCATTACTTCCATACCCAAGTTAGCGCGGTTGATGATGTCAGCCCAGGTGTTGATTACACGACCTTGTGAGTCGATGATGGACTGGTTGAAGTTGAAACCGTTCAGGTTGAACGCCATTGTGCTTACACCCAACGCGGTAAACCAGATACCGATGACAGGCCATGCAGC